>NZ_BPWJ01000003.1:0-803110 GCF_040362985.1 Duganella caerulea
GGACGTTGATAGGTCAGGTGTGGAAGTGCAGTAATGCATTAAGCTAACTGATACTAATTGCCCGTACGGCTTGTCCCTATAACCTTAGCAGGTTATGGTGAATGAGAAGTACGTTGAAACGTTCGTTGATACAACTTCATTACCCCATTTACTTACTGATTCCAGATTCGGAGCGCCGCTGAAAGCGTCGCTCGTACAAGTCAATGCCTGATGACCATAGCAAGTTGGTCCCACCCCTTCCCATCCCGAACAGGACCGTGAAACAACTCTGCGCCGATGATAGTGCTGCAACCAGTGTGAAAGTAGGTTATCGTCAGGCTAGTTATATAGAAGAGCCCCACCAAGTGATCTTGGTGGGGCTTTTCGCATTCCGTGGCCATTTGTTCAGCGCGGCACCGCCGCGCTTCACTATTAAAAAAGCCCCTTCTGGTGATCCAGTCGGGGCTTTTTTTCGTGCGGATTTATCTTTGTGCATTAGAATGGCTTGCATCACGGAGACGCAGCCCTATGCCAGGTTACGCAATACGGTTTATCTTTTTATGCGGCTTGCTCTTGCAGGCGCTTGCGCACGCTGCGCCGCTCAGCCTGCGGTTTGAACATCTCGGCATCGAACAGGGACTGACCCAGGAATCCGTGACCGCCGTCCTGCAGGACCGGCACGGCTACATGTGGCTGGGCACGCAGGCGGGCCTGAACCGCTACGATGGCTACCGCACGACAGCGTTCAAGAACGATCCAGCCAATCCCCACAGTCTGCTCGACAACTACATTCATGCCCTGTACGAAGACGGCAACGGCACGATCTGGATCGGCAGCAAGGGCGGCCTGGACCGCTACGATCCCGCGACCCAATCGTTCGTTCACCAGTCCAGCAAGAACGGCAACCTGACCGTATTCAGCATCGCCGGCGATGGCCAGCAGGGATTATGGCTGTCCACCAGCGACGGCTTGCAGCATCTGGATATCGCCAGCGGCCAGGTGCGGACGTTGCGCCATGCGGCGGCCGATGCCAACAGCATCGCCGACGACCGCGTCGGCGCGCTGGCGCGCGACCAGCATGGCAATCTGCTGGTGGGGACGGCCAGCGGCGTGGAAATGCTGGTGGCCGGTGGCAGCAAGTTCCGCCACCTGTCGTCGCAGGACGGCGCCGCGCCATCCAACAACATTCAGGCGCTGTCGATCGGTGCCGACGGCGTGCTGTGGGCCGGCACGCTGCAAGGCTTGCAGGCCTGGCGCCTCGGCACCGACAACGCCGAGCGCATCCCGCTTGCGCCGGCCGATGCCTTGCACGATCAGCGCATCACCGCGCTGCTGCATGACAGCGATGGCGTACTCTGGGCGGGCAGCTATGCCGACGGCCTGAAGCGGCGCGATCCGGCGACGCGGCATTTCTACACCTATCGGCACAACAGCCAGGACCGGCATGGCGTCGGCGACAACCAGATCAGCGCGCTTTACCAGGACCGCACCGGAACGCTGTGGGTCGGCACCTGGTACACCGGCCTGGACTGGGTGGACCTGACCAGCGGCGGCTTCGAGCGCTATACCGAGTATCCGGGCGTGATGCCCAGCATCAGCAACAACAAGGTGCGCGTGGTCATCGGCGCGGGGCCCAACAAGTTCTGGCTGGGCACCGGCAACGGCTTGACCTTGCTCGACATCGTCAAGGGCGATACCGAGGTCTGGCGTCACAACGAACGCGACCCGGCCAGCCTGCCGGGCGACCAGATTCAGGCTCTCCAGATCGATCAGCGCGGCCGCTTGTGGGTCGGCAGTTCAACCGGGCTTGGCCGGCGCGACGCGGCAGGCGGCCCGTTCACGCGCGTGGTGCTGGATGCCGATCCCACCTCGGCAACGATACAGCGCATCCTGCTCGACCACGCCGGCGTGATCTGGGTCGCATCGCGCGTGGGCCTGCACCGCGTCGATCCGCAAACCGGCGCGATCAGCACGTGGCGCCACGACTCCGCCGACCCAAACAGCCTGGACGGCCGCATCTATTCGCTGATGGAGGACAGCCACGGCGTGCTGTGGCTCGGCACGGAGAACGGTCTCGACCGCTTCGACCGAAGCACCGGAAAATTCCGCCACTATCACCACGAGCCCGGCAAGGCGGACAGCATCAGCCACAAGCGCGTGCATTACACCTACGAGGACGACAAGGGACGCCTGTGGATAGGCACGGCCGCCGGCTTGTGCCGCGCCGAGCAGGGCGCCGACGGCGAACTGCATTTCCGCTTTTATCCGACCAGCAGCGGCCGCGCGCCGGATCCGGTCGGCGCCATCCTCGCCGACGAGCACGGCCATCTGTGGATCAGCAGCACGGCCGGCCTGACGATGCTCGATCCCGCCACCGGCGCGTTCAAGGAGTACACCTCGCGCGACGGCCTGATCGACGGTTCCTACTTCATCGGCTCCGGCTACAAGGCTGCCGATGGCATGCTGTTCTTCGGCGGCCTGTCCGGCCTGACGGCCTTCCACCCATCGCGCATCCGCGACAACCCGCATGCGCCGCCGGTATCGATCACGGATTTTTCCATCTTCAACCAGTCCATCCTGACCGGCCAGCCGCGCGTCGATGTGCTGGAGAAGGGACCGATCTACGAGGCGCGCACGCTCAGGCTGGGCTATCGCGACGCCGTGTTTTCATTCGAGTTCGCCGGCCTGCATTACGCCGATCCGCAGCGCAACCGCTTCGCCTACCAGCTGGAAGGCTTCGATCCGCAATGGGTGACGGCCGACGCCGGCAAGCGCTTCGCCACCTACACCAATCTCGACGCCGGCCGTTACGTGTTCCGCGTCAAGGCCGCCAACAAGGACGGCGTCTGGAGCCGCGAGCCGGTGGCGGTGGAGGTGATCATCGCGCCGCCGCTATGGAAGACCTGGTGGTTCCGCCTGCTGATGCTGACGCTGGCGTTGGGCAGCGTGTACCTGCTGTTCCGCATCCGCATCCGCATGCTGGTGCGCCAGAAGCACGCGCTGGAGGCGGAGGTGGGCAACCGCACGCGCGAGCTGGTGCAGCAGAAGGAATCGATCGAGCGGCAGAAGCGCGAAGTCGAGCACCAGAAGGAAAGCGTGGAGCTGGCGCACCGTAACATCTCCCTGCTGTCCGACATCGGCCGCCGCATCACGGCCAACCTCGACAGCGAGGCCATCATGTCGATGCTGTATCAACAGGTGCATGCGCTGATGGACGCCAGCGTGTTCGGCATCGGCATCTACCGGCCCAAGGAAGAGCTGATCGAGTATCCGTTCGCGATGGAAAAGGGCAAGCGCTACGCGCCATACACGCGCAGCATGCGCGAGCCCAACCAGTTGGCGGTCTGGTGCATCAATCATGCGCAGGAAGTGTTCATCAACGACCTCGAGCACGAGTACCCGCGCTACATCAGCCATCTCGCGCTGGTCTCCGGCGCCGACGACATGGGCACGCTGGAGGACGGCTCGCTGCCGACCGAGCCGCGCTCGCTGATCTACGTGCCGATCTCGGTGGCTGGCCAGGTGCGCGGCGTGATCACCGTGCACAGCTACCGCAAGCACGCCTACCAGCGCATCGATCTCGACATGCTGACCACGCTGGCGTCCTACGTGGCGGTGGCGTTCGCCAACGCGGATTCCTACCGGCAGTTGCGCGACACGCAGCAGCAACTGGTGGAGCGCGAAAAGCTGGCGGCGCTGGGTTCGCTGGTGGCCGGCGTTGCGCACGAGCTGAACACGCCGATCGGCAACAGCCTGGTGATCGCCAGCACGCTGGAGGACAAGACCCAGGAGATCGAGCAGCGCCAGGCCGGCAACACGCTGCGCCGTTCCGACCTGAGCAACTTCATCGAGGCGTCGCGCGAGGCGTCGACGCTGCTGATGCGCAGCCTGCACAACGCGGCGGAACTGGTGAATAGTTTCAAGCAGGTGGCGGTGGACCAGGCCAGCGCCAAGCGGCGCCATTTCAACCTGCACCAAGCCAGCCAGGAAATCGTGACGACGATGAAGAACCAGATCCGCAAGGCCGGCCATCAGGTGGAACTGGAAATGCCGGACGATATCCAGATGGACAGCTTCCCCGGCCCCTACGGCCAGGTCATCATCAACCTGATCAACAACGCGCTGTTGCACGCGTTTGAAGGACGCAGCGGCGGCGTCATCAAGATATGGGCGGTGCGGCTGGGACCGGACCAGGTGCGGATTGTGTTCCAGGACGATGGCAAGGGCATTCCGCTGGAACACCAGGCGCGCATCTTCGATCCGTTCTTCACCACCAAGCTGGGACAGGGCGGCAACGGCCTGGGCTTGAGCATCACCTACAACATCGTCACCTCGCTGCTGGACGGCAGCATCCGGGTGGACAGCGCGCTCGACGTGGGCACGCGTTTTACGCTGGATCTCCCGCTGACGGCGACGCTGGCGGGAGACTGAAGGACGGGCTTAGACGCCCCAGATGATGCTCTCGTTTTCCTGTTTGGCCGAGCGCAGCATTTCCAGCAGCGGGAAGGCGCGGGCGGCAAAGCCAACCCGTTGCATCACGGCATGTTCTACCGTTTCGCCGTCTTCCTGCTCGTGGGCGTGCACATCGTGCTCGACGTCGGTCTCCGGATGCAATTTACTGGCTGCAACTTCGTTTTCCAGCACCGACAAAGCCTCTGCCGCTTCCTGCGCCGTGATGACACCACGCGTAGGATTTTTGTGGAGCAAGTCCAAGATGCGCTGAGCATGTTCCTGGTACATCAGCACTTCCGGGCTGGACTTCGATTTGAAGGAAATTAACATAGTGTGCTTTCTTAATCTTGTGGTGGAACGATAGCACGGTGCACCGTTTCTTGCCGTAGCGGTAGCCGTAATCGAAACATTAGGCCTTGGGCATTACTATACAAGAGGTCGACCCGTCCGTATGAGCGGTAGCGCACATCGTTAAGCCATTCCTAAGTCCCGCGCCGCGTTTCAGTTCAGTTTGAAGGAACTGAGATAGGTTTCGACCGTATCCTGCACGATATTCTTGTCGCGGCCCATGACGATGACCTGGTAGATCCGCTTGTCCCTGGCGACGAAGTGGCCGATCAGGCGCATCGCCTCGCCGTTCTGGCTGCCCTTGGCCTCGACATCGAGCGTGGCCTGCTTGCCGTCGGCCGATGATTTGTTGCTGGTGACGGTGGCGCCGATATTGCTGACCAGCGCGGTCTTCATCGCCTCGATCGCGGCCGGGCCTTGGGCCGCGTCCGGCAGCTGGGCGCTGCCGACCGCGAAGATCACGCCGTTGACCTCGGCCGCGGTCATCGTCATGTTCACCGCCAGCGTATCGAGCTGGATGCTGCGGGTCTGGCTGGCGGGCTTGCCGGGGAACAGCACGGCGTAGGGCGCGTCGCTGCTGCGGTAGTCGCGCCAATCGTATTGCGGGCTGCAGGCCGACAAGGCGGCCGCCAGCATCAGCGCCAGGGAGATTTTTTTCATCAGGACTTTGCTTTCTTTTTGCGTTGTTCTTCCTGGCGCCGCCAGTCGTCGATCTGGGCTTGCTGGCGCAGCACGCGCGAGTTCGGATCAATGGTGTACAGCGCCTGCGGCGGCAGCGTCAGTTCGCCGGTGCCGTCGGCCATGGCCAGCTTCTCGATGCGGCCGTTGACGCGCACTTCCAGCGGCATCGGGAAGGCGCCGCCATCCTTCAGCTTCCAGCTCAGCTTGAGCTGCTGGCCGTGGCGCTCCTCGACCAGCTCCGGCAATGCGGCGTGGTACAGATAGGCATCGAAGAACCAGCCCAGGTCGCGACCGCTGGCCTCGTTGGCGAAGGTGATGAATTCCTTGGTGCTGCCGTAGCGCGGCGCGAAGTTGCCAGGCTTGGGCGCGTCGGTGCCGTAGACCAGGCGGCGCGTGGCGCGGAAGAAGGCGTCGTCGCCGATCAGGTTGCGCAGCGTATGCAGGATCAGCGAGCCCTTGGTGTAGATGTCGTTGCCGGGGCCGCCGCGTTCGTCCTCGTAGACGTCCTCCACGCGCTTGCTCTTGTCGCTGACCACGGGCACCTTGTTGAGCAGGGACTTGCGCTGCGTGAACAGCTCGGCCTGGAACTCGCGCTCGCCACGGAGATGCTCCAGGTACAGCGGCTGCATATAGCTGCCGAAGCCTTCATGCAGCCACATGTCGTCCCAGTCGGCGTTGGTCATCTGGTTGCCGAACCACTCGTGCGACAGTTCGTGATGCAGCAGCCAGTCGTAGCCCATCGGCGACTTGGCGTAGCCGTTGCCGTAGGCGTTGATGGTCTGGTGTTCCATGCCCAGGTGCGGCGTCTCGACCACGCCCATTTTCTCGTCGCCGAACGGGTAGGGGCCGATGCGGGCCTCGAAGAAATCGAGCATCGGCGCGAATTCCGCGAACAGGCCCTGGGCTTGTTTGTCGTGCCCCTTCAGGTACCACATGCGCAGCGGGATCTTGTTGCCGTAGCGGCTGTCGTATTCGCCGGACAGCAGCTCGTACGGGCCGATGTTCAGCGCGACGCCGTAGGTGCTGGGGTTCTTGGCGCGCCAGTGGTAGGTGCGCCAGCCGTTCTTCTCATCCATGCCGAGCGCGACGCCATTGCCCGCCACCACCAGCGGAGACGGCACGCTGATGTGCAGGTCGATCAGCTTGGGCTTGCCTTGCGGGTGGTCGATGCAGGGCCAGAACAGATCGCAGCCTTCGCCCTCGACGGTGGTGGCGATCCATGGCTGGCCGTCCTCGGTTTTACTCCACGTGAAAGCGGCGTCCCATGGTGCGTGCGAGGCCACATGCGGCACGCCGTGGTAGCGGATGCGCACGGTCGTGCGGGCGCCGGCCGCCAGCGGCGTGGGCAAGGTCAGGTAGAGGCGGCCTTCCGGATTGCTGATCGCCGACGGCGCCAGCTGCACGCCGTCCACGCTGGCGAAATCGATGGGCAGGTTGCGGTCCAGCTCGACCGCGATGCGGGTCAGCGGAGCGCTCGCCAGGAAAGTCAACGCGGCGTCGCCGCTGATGCCGCGGGTGGCGGGATCGACGCGCAGCGCCAGGTCGGCCTGCTCGAACGTGACGGCCAGTTGTTCAGGCGCGCGCGGATTGCCGGAGTTGGCGGTGAAGTCGGTCAGCGGCGGCTGGGTGCTGGCGCAGCCGGCCAGCAGCGCGCCGGCGGCAAGGTAGAAGGGCAGGCGTGTCATCGATTTCCCGTCGGGTTGTAAGGGTAGCAAGCAATATAGCAGCAAGCCCGGCGAAGAGGTGACGCTTAGCGCTGGCCTAGGCAGAATTTAGCATGGGCTCGGCTTCGCGCGCGGGGTCATGGATGCTGCCGTCGTTATAGACGTCGTCGATGCGGCCGAACATGCCCAGGGTGGCGCGCACCACGCCGAGCCATCCGGCGGCCGATGACACGTCGGCATCGAGCGTGGCCGCGCGCTGGCCTAGCATGAGCGCGGCGCGCCGGCAGGCGGCGTAGTCGGCGCCGACCAGCATGACGCGGGCGCCGTTGGCGATATAGAACTCGGCGCGCGCCCGGCCGTCGGGGCGGTCGGCGCCGGTGACGATGAATGCTTGGTTTTGCATGTGTCCTCCCGGATTGATGAGCGCACTGTAGGCTGTCTGCACGAGGGAGGAAATCCGTTCCTTGCTTTGGAATTGGGTTCAGCGGTCGCGCAGTGCGCGCCGGTACTGGATCGCTTCGAAGACATGGTTTGCAAGGATGCGCTCGCTGCCGGCCAGGTCGGCGATGGTGCGCGCCACGCGCAGGATGCGGTGGTAGGCGCGGCCCGACCAGTGGAAGTGTTCCATGCCTTGTTTCAGGTTGGCCTTGCCGTGGCGGTCGAGCCTGCAGTATTGGTCGATTTCGCGCGTGGTCAGGTACTGGTTGCGCTTGCCCTGGCGTTGCAACTGGAAATTGGCCGCCGCCTGCACGCGGGCGGCGATCACCTGCGATGGTTCGCCGTCGGCGTCGGCCGCCAGGATCTCGGGATCGACCGGGCCGACTTCGATCTGGATATCGATACGGTCCAGCAGCGGGCCGGAGATGCGGCCCTTGTAGCGCTGGATGATGTCCGGCGAGCAGCGGCAGACACCGCTGATGTGGCCGTCGTAGCCGCAGGGGCAGGGGTTCATCGCCGCGATCAGCTGGAAATGCGCGGGGAAGTCGGCTTGCCGGGCGGCGCGTGAGATGGTGATGCGGCCCGACTCCAGCGGCTCGCGCAGCACGTCCAGCACGTTGCGAGCGAACTCGGGGAGCTCATCGAGAAACAGCACGCCCCGGTGCGCCAGCGAAATCTCGCCCGGCCTCGGCACGCTGCCGCCGCCGACCAGCGCCGCGCCGGACGAGGTGTGATGTGGCGAGCGGAACGGGCGGCGCTTCCAGTGCTCGATGCGGAAGCCACCCGTCAGCGATTGCACGGCGGCCGCCTCCAGCGCTTCCTCGTCGGTCATCTCCGGCAGCAGTCCGGCGAAGCGCACCGCCAGCATGGTCTTGCCCGCGCCCGGCGGACCGACCAGCAGAACCGAGTGATTGCCGGCCGCCGCAACCTCCAGCGCCCGCTTGACGAACAGCTGTCCCTTGACGTCGGCGAAGTCGGGATACTCCTGCTGCGTCACCAGCGGCGCCGATTCGTGGCGCGACAGCATCGACTCGACCGACTTGGCGGCAAAGTGGCTGCACACCTGCAGCAGCGATTGCGCCGGGTAGATGGCGGCGTTGCCGACCAGCGCAGCCTCGTCGGCGTTGGCCAGCGGCAGGATGAAGGCCAGGGTGCCGCCGTAGCGGCGCGTGGCCAGCGACATCGCCAGCGCGCCGCGTATCGGCCGCAATTCGCCGGACAGGGACAGCTCGCCGGCAAACTCGTACTGATGCAGGCGGTTGGAGGGGATCTGTTTGGAGGCGGCCAGAATGCCCAGCGCGATCGGCAGGTCGAAGCGGCCGGACTCCTTCGGCAAATCGGCTGGCGCCAGATTGACGGTGATGCGTTGAGCGGGAAACTCGAACCCGCCATTCTGGATGGCGGCGCGGACGCGATCCTTGGCTTCCTTGACCTCGGTGTCGGCGAGCCCGACGATGGTGAACGCGGGCAGCCCATTGGCCAGATGCACTTCGACGCTGACCTCCTGCGCCTCCATGCCCGCCAGGGCGCGGCTTTTGAGTACGGCTAGGCTCATGGGTTAGCGGACACCAGTGGGATACCAGCCGCCAGCGTAGCCCAGGCCCGCCACCGTGCTTTGCGCTAGCCCAAACGGGCGGAGCGTAGGGCGGAATTTTTTTGGAGGGCGGCATCAATAGCCTTGAGATTGCGCAAAAATATTTCAATTTCACTTGCGGCCATCGTCAGATCCAATACAGTGTTTGCGTGCGGTAACGTCGCGCTCCCTTGGACATCGTATGGAGTTCCCTTTGGCAAAACGAAATAAGCATATAGAGGCGCTCTTTGATCGGCTGTTCCAGCTTCTCGGCGTAAGCGATCCGGGCTCTGGGCACGAGTTTTTAAAGTCGTTGAGAGGCGATGCGCGATCCAATAAACGAAATTGGCAAGAGCGCCTGAATGAGTATTTAAATTCGCTTCAGGATCAGGGAAAACTGAGTGAATCCGAAATCGATGAACTGCTCGCGCTGGCCAGCGAGTGTCCGGTGCCTCCGCCCAGAAAATGGGTGGCGTGGTCTCCGTTAATCTGGCTGATTTTTGGGGCATTCGCGGTGCTTGGGATCACTACCTATAATCGTACCAGCGTGCAGTCGACGGTATTTATTGCGGCAGTCGCCGCCGCTGGCGCATATACGGGGTGGTTACGAAATGGACGCCCCAAGCGCCAAAAACCGCCTGGAATAACGGCGTGGGAGCGGCCCGCGTGCGCTGCGTTGTATGCGGTGGCCAGCGTCGCGATCGCGGTCCTGATACCGTTGTTGTCACAAGTTAGCTATTTCGAATACCTGCGGCATGGGCATGCCGCCAGGTCTAACGAGTTCAGGAAAGATCCAGACGGCATGGTCGCATTCCAGAACCTCGCGAAGGTCCATTATGGAATCGATGTCGTGCTAAACGACCCTGATGACGATTGGGTGGGCACCACGCTCGCTTTGAAGGGCGCGTCGCCGGCATTCATCGATACCAACGCAGGGTACTGTGTGCTGAGCTTTGACAGTTCTTCGCTGCGCTTGGACTTCGGCATTGAGAACCCGCGGTTAATGAAGGCGTGGACCAAGGGTATCCTCATGCATGAGATGGGACATTGCCTCGATATTTCGCGGGACCAGCGCGGTTTTGGGGAAAAGAGCAGTCTCGGCTCCCGTTCCATTGCACCGTCCATTTCGCAATACGTGTATGACGTCCAAAGTTATGCGGATGCTGCGAATAAGGACTCGTCCAAACTCTGGCGGGAAGCTTACGCGGATATCGTCGCCATCGGCTACTGGAAAATCGCGGAGCCGGACAGCCACACGATTCTTACCGCAAATCTCCGGGCTGAGCGTGTCAAAAACGTGCGCGATACGATACACCGGACGATGTGCTGGATCGATGCGGCCAAATCGAAGGCGGCGCCGGCGTCGATGGAGAATCTTCCCGCCTGGGCGGATGACATCCGTTCAAAGACGCGCTGCCCGGGTGTTTGACGAGCCCAAGCGCGTCTACAACTCCTTGAGCTCCGTGTGGAGTTCCTCGATCCGTATCAGGCGCTGCCGCCCGGCGACGCCGGCCTTGTCGATCACCTGTGACGCCAGCACGTGGCATAGCGCCATCACGGCCGCGTGGTTGTCCAGCGGCGTGGTGCTGGTGGTGTCGCATTTCAGCACCCAGGTCGCGCCCAGGTCGCTGCGGTTGGCCGAATCGGTGATCAGCAGGGTACGCACGCCGGCCCGGCTGACCGCCGTGATCAGCGCCGCCAGGCCCGGCGTGCGGCGGCGCAGGCCGAACACGATGAACAGGTCGTCCGGCTGCAGGCCCACCAGGTATTCGCCCATGGTCTCGCCCGAGACCGGCAGCAGGTAGACGTTGTTGCGGAACTGGATGAACTGCCAGCGCAGATACGCCGCAAAGAAATAATTGTTGCGCTGGCCGAATACCCGCACCTGCCGCGCCTCGGCGATGGCGCCGCCGATCACGTCGATGTCGGCGGCCGACATGCCGGCGAAGGTGCCCTGGATATTTTGCACGCTGGCCGCGACGTGCTGTTCAAACGGCCCCTGCGCCTCGGCTGACTCGTCATCCGCTCCCTTGCGGTCCAGCAGGTACAGCGGCGATCCCCAGTCCATGTTCTGCCGCGACAGCCGGCGCATCTGGTCGTAGTTCTCGTAGCCCAGGCGCTGCACCAGCCGCGTCATGGTCGCGTTCGAGACGCCGGCCATCCTCGTCACCTCGGAAGCGGAATAGCTGGCCAGTTGACCCGGCGCTTCCAGGATGACAATCGCCAGCCGCCGTTCCGCCTGCGGTAGCTGGTCCAGATGTTGCTGTATCCAGCTCGACAGGTCGGCGGCGGAGGAAGTTTCTTTTGTCATGGCAGGCATTTTAAAGCCATCCAGACCCGGCGTGTGGACGTCACGCGACTATCCGACCCCTATTTCCATGACCGGCGTGTGAAATGGTTGACTCGACATGAAAAAAGATTTTCAATGGACATAAATCAAAGAAAATAATTTACCGGAGATTCCCATGGACATGTCGGACTGCACCACAAGTACTGGATATGCCGAGCTGGGCGCCAGCATCATGGCACGCGCGCAGGCGCTGGCCGCCCACACCGAAGCGCCGGGCATGATGACGCGCAGCTTCCTCACGCCGGCCCATCACGCGGCCGCGGCCCAGCTGGCCGAGTGGATGGTCGAGGCCGGCATGAGCGTGCGCCGCGACGCCGTTGGCAACGTCATCGGCCGCTACGAGGGCATCGAGCCGGATGCGCCCGCGCTGCTGACCGGCTCGCATTTCGACACCGTCCCCAACGGCGGCATCTACGACGGCAACCTGGGCATTCTGCTGCCGATCGCCTGCGTCGCCCGCTGGCATGCGCAGGGCCGGCGCTTCGCCCACGCCATCGAGGTGATCGGTTTCGCCGAGGAGGAGGGCGTGCGCTTCAAGGCCACGCTGCTGGGCAGCCGGGCGATCGCCGGCGCCTTCGACCTGCGCGTGCTCGACAATACCGACGCCGCCGGCGTCACCATGCGCCAGGCCATCGACACCGCCGGCCTGGGCTACAGCTGCGCCGACCTGGCCGCCGCCGCGATGGACCCGGCGCGGATGCTGGGCTTCCTGGAAGTGCACATCGAGCAGGGCCCGGTGTTGCTGGACGCCGGCCTGGCGCTGGGCGTGGTTACCGGCATCGCCGGCGCCACGCGCATGCAGGTGGAGGTGACGGGTGTGGCCGGCCACGCCGGCACGGTGCCGATGGCCGGGCGCCGCGATGCCGCGATGGCGGCGGTGGAAATCGCGCTGGCGATCGAGCAGCGTTGCGGCGGCATCGCCGGCCTGGTGGGCACGGTCGGCCAGTTCGACGTGCCGGGCGGCGCCGCCAATGTGGTGCCGGGCCGCGCGCTGTTCTCCATCGACGTGCGCGCCGAACAGGATGCGCAGCGCGAGGCGGCGGTGGCGGACATCCTTGCCGCCATCGAGCGCATCGCCGCGCGCCGTGGCGTGGCCACGCAGGTACGCCAGACGCACGAGGCGCGCAGCGTGCCATGCGCGCCCGCGCTGCGCGGTCAACTGGAAGCCGCGCTGCAACGCGCCGGCCTGCCCGCGCGCCAACTGCCATCCGGCGCCGGCCACGACGCCATGGTGATGGCCGCCCGCACCGACATGGGGATGCTGTTTGTCCGCTGCGGCAACGGCGGCATCTCCCACAACCCGCTGGAAACCATGACGGCCGAAGACGCCGCGCTGGCCGCCCGCGTGGTGAGCGACTTCATCGAACACTTCCAGCCATCCTCCGACCGCAAGGAACACACAGCATGACACTCACTCCCATCCAGGCCCGCCTGGCCAGCTGGATCGACGACCATTTCGACGCCGAGGTGGCCTTCCTGCAAGACGTGGTCCGCATCCCGACCGACACGCCTCCCGGCAACAACGCGCCGCACGCGCACGCGGTGGCCGCAATGCTGGATGAACTGGGCTGGACGGTCGAGCGGCATGCGGTGCCGGAGGAGGCGGTGCGCGCCTACGGCATGGAGACCGTCACCAACCTGATCGTGCGCCGCCGCTATGCCGCGCCGGGTCCGACGCTGGCGCTGACCGCCCACGGTGACGTGGTGCCGCCGGGCGAGGGCTGGACTCGTCCGCCCTACGGCGCGGTGATCGAGGACGGCCTCCTGTACGGCCGCGCCGCCGCCGTCTCGAAAAGCGATTTCGCCACCTACGTGTTCGCGGTGCGCGCACTGGAGACGCTCGGCATCGCATTGCATGGCGGCGTGGAGCTGCACTTCACCTACGACGAGGAATTCGGCGGATTGCTCGGCCCCGGCTGGCTGCTGGAGCAGGGGCTCAGCCATCCTGATTTCGTCATCGCGGCCGGCTTCAGCTACCAGATCGTCACCGCCCACAACGCTTGCCTGCAACTGGAGGTCACCGTGCACGGCAAGTCCGGCCACGGCGCGATGCCCGAGACCGGCCACGACGCGCTGCAGGCCGCCACGCGCATTCTCAACGCCGTGTACGCCCAGCTGCCTGTGCTGCGCGACATTAAGTCGCAAGTGCCGGGCATCGGTTCGCCGACCATGCTGGTGGGCCGCATCGACGGCGGCACCAACACCAACGTCGTGCCCGGCAAGGTGGTGATGAAGCTCGACCGCCGCATGATCCCCGAGGAGGACACGGCCGAGGTCGAGGCGCAGCTGCGCGCGTTGATAGCGGCCGCCGTCGAAGGCGTGCCAGGCATACGGATCGAGATCAGGCGGCTGCTGTTGTCGGAGGCGCTGCGGCCGCTGCCGGCAGTGCAGCCGCTGCTGGCCAGCCTGCAGCGCAACGCGCTCGAGGTCATCGGCGAGACCATCCCGGCGGTGGGCACGCCGCTGTACGCCGACGCCCGCCTGTACGGCGCGCAGGGTATTCCCGCCGTGCTGTACGGCGCCGGCCCGCGCACGGTGCCGGAGTCGAACGCCAAGCGCGGCGACGAGCATCTGGTGCTGGAGGATCTGCGGCGCGCCACCAAGGTGGTCGCCATGACCCTGCTCGATTTCCTGCAAGCCGACGCGCCGCGCTGAGCGGCCGCCCCGGACAAAAACTTTCGCAGTTCAACGTGGTCAACAAGGGGTAACAGCAATGCGATTTTTCAAATCACTATTTGGCCAGATCGTGCTGGCGATGTGCATCGGTGTGGTGGTGGGAATGATGTATCCGGCGTTCGCCCAGAGCCTCAAGCCGCTGGGCGACGGCTTCATCAAGTTGATCAAGATGCTGATACCGTGCATTGTGTTCTGCGTGGTGGTGCAGGGCATCCACGGCGCGGGAGAACTGAAGAAGGTGGGCCGGGTCGGGCTCAAGGCGCTGATCTATTTCGAGGCTGTCACCACGGTGGCGCTGGCGCTGGGCCTGGTGCTGGCGTATGTGTTCCATCCAGGCGCCGGCATGAACATCGACGCCGCCACGCTCGATGCTTCGGCGATGAGCAACTACGTCAACACCGCCAACACCGTCAGGAACACCGGCTTCAGCGAGTTCCTCATGAAGCTGATCCCGTCCACGGCGGTGAGCGCATTCACCTCGGGCGATGTGCTGCAGGTGCTGCTGTTCTCGGTGCTGTTCGGTTGCGCGCTGTCGCTGGTCGGTGAGCGGGCCGCGCCGGTGGCCACGCTGATCGACGGCCTGGCCGCCGCCTTCTTCAAGTGCATGTCCTTCATCATCAAGCTGGCGCCGCTGGGCGTGTTCGGCGCGATCGCCTTCACCGTCGGCAAATACGGCATCGGCTCGCTCAAGCAGCTGGGCATGCTGGTGCTGCTGTTCTACGGCGCGGTCGCCATCTTGGTGTTCGGCATCCTCGGCACGATCTTGCGGCTGGCCGGCTTCAACATCCTCAAGCTGATCGGCTACCTGCGCGAGGAATTGCTGATCGTGCTGGGCACCGCCTCGTCCGACAGCGTGCTGCCGCAGGTGATGCGCAAGCTGAAGTACCTCGGCATCAAGGACGCCACCGTCGGCCTGGTGATCCCGACCGGCTACTCCTTCAACCTCGACGCCTTCTCGATCTACCTGACGCTGGCGGCGGTGTTCATCGCCCAGGCCACCAACACGCCGCTGGCGGGCGGCGACTTGCTGGCAATCCTGGCCATCGCGCTGATCACCTCCAAGGGCGCGCACGGCGTGCCCGGCTCGGCGATCGTGATCCTGGCGGCCACGCTGACGGCGATCCCGGCGATTCCCGTGGTCGGCCTGGTGCTGGTGCTGTCGGTGGACTGGTTCATGGGCATCGCCCGCGCCGCCGGCAACCTGCTGGGCAACTGCGTGGCCACCGTGGTGGTGGCCGCCTGGGAGAAGGACATCGACCGCGAACGCGCCCACGCGGTCTTGAACGATAACCGCGCCGCAATCGAGCGCTACGACGCCGAGCAGATCAAGCTCGACGCGGCGGCGGGCCAGCCGGGCTGATTCATCCATCGCACCACCACCTCCAGAAAAAGAAAAAGGATCTATGAACAAATCGTATAAATCGTTTACCGCGCTGGCCGTCCTGGCGGCCACCGCCGGTGTGGCGCAGGCCCAGTCGGCTGTCACGGTGTATGGCAACATCGACCTTGGCGTGTTCAAGAAGACCGGCTCCACGCTCAGCGAAGGGCGCCGCGATAACAACCGGTTGGGTTTCAAGGGTGTCGAGGACTTGGGCGATGGCTTGAAGGCGCTGTTTCAGCTGGAGATACGCTACGACCCGGATGTCGGCACCATCGAGGGCACCAGCCGTCCATTGTTCCAGGGGCAGAGCAGGGTGGGGCTGCAGGGTAGCTTCGGCACGGTGCGCATCGGACGCGGCCTGACGGCGCTGCAGGACTCGAACGTGGCGTTCGAACCGTTTCGCGGCACGCCTAGCACGGCGGGCTTCATCACCGACCTGATGGTGGCCGGCTACACCAGCCAGCCGCTCGATCCGGCCGGCTCGTCGGCCAACCGGTTTTCCAACGCGGTGTTCTACAACTCGCCGGAGGTAGCAGGCCTGCAGCTCAACGTCACGGTCGCCACGCGCGAGGCCAACGGCAATCCGGCGCTGATCGGCCGTGGCACGCAGGCGGCGCCGCAGTATGCGGCCAACACCACGCTGAACAGCAACCCGTACTCGGTCTCGGCCACCTACCGCGCCGGCATCTTCGCGGCGATGCTGGCGGCCGAGCGTAACGCGGCCGAGACAAAACTGTGGTCGGTGGCCGGCTCGGTGCAGGCGCGGCCGGACCTGAAACTGGTGGCTTCGTATCAAAGCCAGGATCAGGAGCATACGGTGGCCGTGAATCCGGTCACCAAGGCGTGGGTGGTTGGCGCCAACCTGGATATCGGTCCGGGGACCCTGTTGGCGGGCTATGGCCGCAAGACGCCGGACGGCGCCGTGCCGACCAAGCAGATAGGACTGGGCTACGAATACGGACTGTCGAAGCGCACTTTCCTGTACGTGGACGCCTCCAACCGCAAGGCTGTCACGTCGGTCAATTTCTACGGCGTGGGCATCCACCACAACTTCTGAGGCAGCCCGCCGTCGTGTTTTGGCGCCTGCCCGCAGGGGCGGGCGCCAGCGTGGGTCACTGCTGACCGGCCTTGGCTTCCAGTTCCGCCAGGCGCGCTTCCAGCGCTTCGAGCTTGGCGCGGGTCTTGGCCAGCACTTGCGCCTGCACGTCAAATTCCTCGCGCGTCACCAGATCCAGCTTGGCGAAACCCTGGGTCATCATCGACTTGACGTTCTTCTCGATGTCCTTTGCTGGTGAGTTTTCGATGGCCTGATTGATCTTGCTTTGCAAGTCATTGAAAAAAGTATTCATATCCATAATATTCCTTGATCTAACCGGCCTGACACTGCACCATTGCAGTGCGCTTCGGCCTTATTGTGGTGCGAAATTCGAAAAAATCACCGCCGCACCCATCCCATTCTCACATTTCTTTCAAATGCGGTCCCGTTGCCGATGTCCTTACGGCAGCTATCACCTCGACAAGATTAGCTGGCACGCATTCTGCTAAAGAAGTCATGAACGCTTTATCGCTTCGCTTCAAACAGGATTTTAAACCGCAACTGCTAAATAAGTTCAACTACACAAGGAAAACAACTATGAAAAGCTTGAGCAAGAACTTCACCCTGATCGCAGCGTTGACTTTAGCATTCGCCTCCATGAGCGCCGGCCTGGCGCACGCCGAAGACGCGACACCCGCGCCGGAAGCGAAACCAGACAACGAAGTCAGCTTCAACGCTGCCGTTGTCAGCGACTACCGCTACCGCGGCGTATCGCAAAGCCGCCTGAAACCTGCACTGCAGGGCGGCGCGGACTACACGCACAATCCAACCGGCTTCTACGCCGGTACCTGGCTGTCCACCATCAAATGGACCAAGGATGCGGGCGGCGATGGCAATGTCGAATGGGATCTGTACGCCGGCAAGCGCGGCGAGATCGTCAAGGACGTCAGCTACGACGTCGGCGGCCTGTACTACTACTATCCGTCCAACGGCCTGCATCCAAACGCCAACACCTTCGAATTGTACGGCCAAGTCGGCTACGGCCCGGTCACGCTGAAATACTCGCAGTCGACCACCAACCTGTTCGGCTTTGCCGACAGCAAGAACAGCGGCTACCTCGACGCTTCCGGCAACTTCGAACTGACCGACGGCTACGTGCTGAACGCGCACGCCGGCCACCAGAACGTAAAACACAACGGCGCCTCCAGCTATACCGACTACAAGCTGGGCGTGACCAAAGATTTCGGCGTAGTGACGGTGGCATTGGCGGCGGTCTATGCCGACACGAAAGCCTACGTCGGACCGGACGGGAAGAACCTGGCCAAAACCGGGGCTGTCCTGACCATTTCCAAAACCTTCTAAGCGAGGCCTGTATGAAACTGATTACCGCCATTATCAAGCCGTTCAAGCTCGATGAGGTCCGCGAGGCCCTCTCGGCGATCAACGTGCAAGGCATCACCGTGACCGAGGTCAAGGGCTTCGGTCGCCAGAAAGGCCACACCGAGCTGTACCGCGGTGCGGAATACGTGGTGGACTTCCTGCCGAAGACCAAGATCGAAGCGGCGGTGGATGACGCCGTCGTTGAACAGGCGATCGAAGCCATCGAAGGCGCTGCCCGCACCGGCAAGATCGGCGACGGCAAGATCTTCGTGTACAACCTGGAACAAGTCATACGTATTCGTACCGGCGAAACCGGCAACGAAGCTCTTTAAGGGGAAGATTGATGAAAAAAACTATAACAACGTTGCTGGCTGGGGTTGCCGTCCTGTTCGCGCTGTCCGCGCCGGTGCACGCCGAGGACGCCAAGCCGGCGGCTTCGGCGCCGGTCGCTTCCGCGCCGGCTCCGGCTGCGCCTGAAGCTGCCGCGCCTGCCGCCGCCGCTGCGCCTGCCGCGGCACCGGCCGCCGCTGCAGCCGCAGCGCCAGCACCTGTCCCGAACAAGGGCGACACCGCCTGGATGATGGTGTCGACCATCCTGGTCATCATGATGTCGATTCCCGGCCTGGCGCTGTTCTACGGCGGCCTGGTCCGTTCCAAGAACATGCTGTCCATCCTGCTGCAGGTGTTCACCATCTTCGCGCTGATCATCGTACTGTGGTGCGTGTACGGCTACTCGCTGGCCTTCACCGAAGGCAATTCCATCATCGGTAAATTCGACCGTCTGTTCCTGAACGGCATCTGGGATCCGGCCAAGGCCACGTTCTCGACCGCCGCCACCTTCAGCAAAGGCGTCGTCATTCCCGAATTCGTGTACGTGGTGTTCCAGGCAACCTTCGCCGCCATCACTTGCGGCCTGATCGTCGGCTCCTTCGCCGAACGCGCCAAGTTCACCGCCGTGCTGGCTTTCGTGGTGCTGTGGTTCACCTTCGCCTACCTGCCGATCGCCCACATGGTCTGGTTCTGGACCGGTCCTGACGCGATCAAGGATGCGGCAACCCTGGCGACCGAAACCGCCAAGGCCGGCTTCCTTTGGCAAAAAGGCGCGCTGGACTTCGCCGGCGGCACCGTGGTGCACATCAACGCCGCAGTCGCCGGCCTGGTGGGCGCCTACATGATGGGCAAACGCGTCGGCTACGGCCGCGAATCCATGGCGCCGCATTCGCTGACCATGACCATGATTGGCGCTTCGCTGCTGTGGGTGGGCTGGTTCGGTTTCAATGCCGGCTCGGCACTGGAAGCGGGCGACGTCGCCGCGCTGGCCTTCGTCAACACGCTGCTGGCCACCGCCGCCGCCACCATGTCGTGGCTGCTGGGCGAGTGGATCGTCAAGGGCAAGCCTTCGATGCTGGGTGCCGCTTCGGGCGCCGTTGCCGGCCTGGTGGCCATCACCCCGGCCTGCGGTTACGTCGGTCCGATGGGCGCGCTGATCATCGGCCTGCTGGCTGGTGTGGTCTGCCTGTGGGGCGTGAACGGCCTGAAACGCCTGCTGGGCGCGGATGACTCACTGGATGTGTTCGGTGTGCACGGCGTCGGCGGCATCATGGGCGCGCTGCTGACCGGCGTGTTCGCTTCGCCATCGCTGGGCGGCCAGGGCGTGTTCGACTACGTCACCAACAAGATGTCGGCCGATCCGTACTCGATCGTCAGCCAGGTCACCATCCAGGCGACCGCCGTCGGCACCACCATCCTGTGGTCGGCCATCGTCTCGCTGATCGCCTACAAGCTGGTCGACATCGTCATCGGCCTGCGTGTACCGGAAGAAGAGGAACGCGAAGGCCTGGACATCACCAGCCATGGCGAGTCCGCGTATCACGCTTAAACCTATGCCTGATTGATAACGTTGCACAGGCCCGCCACGGCGGGCCCCTCGAAAGCGCCTCTTTGTAGGCGCTTTTTTTATTTCCCGCCTTTAAAATAGGGTTTTCGCCCCGATTTGGGCTATCTGCACGGTAATATCCGATGTTCTGCGTGCCTGGAGGGTCGTCCTCCCGCATCATTTAAGGAAGTAATCATGGTTCCCCATCTCGCCACGGCCCTGACCGGACCGCTGCTCGACCTCGAAGAAAAAATCCTGGCCGCGACGCCGGCCATTGAGCGCTGGTTCCGCCTGGAGTGGCAGGAACACACGCCGCCGTTCTATTGCTCGGTCGATATGCGCAACGCCGGCTACAAGCTGGCGCCGGTCGACACCAACCTGTTCCCCGGCGGCTTCAACCACCTGGCGACCGAAATGCTGCCGCTGTCGGTGCAGGCCGCCATGGCCGCGATCGACAAGTACTGCCCCGACGCCCGCAACCTGCTGCTGATTCCGGAAGTGCACGAGCGTCATCCGACCTATTGGCAGAACGTGGCCCGGCTGATGCAGATCTTCCGCCAGACCGGCCTGCACGTGCGCCTGGGCTCGCTGTCGCCGGAAATCACCCAGCCGACCCCGCTGCCTCTGCCGGACGGCAACATGCTGGTGGTCGAGCCGCTGGTGCGCTCGGCCAACGGCCGCCGCCTGGGCCTGAAGGACTTCGACCCGTGCACGATCCTGCTGAACAACGACCTGTCGGCCGGCATTCCTGACATTTTGCAGAACATCCACGAGCAAAGCCTGCTGCCACCGCTGCACGCCGGCTGGGCCCTGCGCCGCAAGAGCAACCACATGAACGCCTACGACGAGGTGGTCAAGAAGTTCGGCAAGCTGATCGGCGTCGATCCGTGGATGCTCAACCCGTTCCACGCCAAGTGCGACGCGGTCAACTTCCGCACCGGCGAGGGCTACGATTGCCTGGCCGCCAATGTCGACACGCTGCTGTCCAAGATCAAGAAGAAGTACAAGGAATACGGCATGAAGGACCAGAAGCCGTTCGTGATCGTCAAGCCGGACGCCGGGACCTACGGCACCAGCATCCTGACGATCAAGGATTCCAGCGAAATCAAGGACTTGAGCCAGGCCCAGCGCGACAAAATGATCGTCATCAAGGATGGCAAGGAAGTGACCGACTTCATCATCCAGGAAGGCGTGCCGACCTTCGAGAGCATCAAGGACGCGGTGGCCGAGCCGGTGGTCTACATGATCGACCGCTACGTGGTGGGCGGCTTCTACCGCGTGCACGCCGAGAAGGGCATCGACCAGAACCTCAACGCGCCCGGCTCGCAGTACGTGCCGCTGGCGTTCGCCCAGCAGCACGCGGTGCCGGACCTGAAGGCCAAGCCGGGCACGGCCGCGCCCAACCGTTTCTACGTGTACGGCGTGGTGGCGCGGCTGGCCTTGCTGGCGGCGTCGCTGGAAATGGAACGCACCGATCCGAACCCGGAAGTGTACTAAGCGCCCGGGGAGCGGACTGGTCCGCTCCCCGGTGCCGCCGGCGAATCTCGGCTAAAATCAGGCATTACCCAGAATGGATGCGCCCATGAAAATAGCTTTCCTCGCCGATCCCTTGGCCAGCTTCAAGACCTACAAGGACTCGACCTACGCCATGATGGTGGAGGCGGCCAAGCGCGGCCACACCGTCTACGCCTTCGAGCAAAACGACATGGCGCTGGACGGCGGCGTGGTCTACGCCAACGCGGCCGTGATCACCATCACCGGCGACAGCCACGACTGGTACCGCGCGGCGCCGGCCCACGAAACCAACCTGGGCGATTTCGACGCCATCATCCAGCGCAAGGATCCGCCGTTCGACATGGAGTACATCTACGGCACCTACCTGCTGGAGCTGGCTGAAAAGCAGGGCGCGCAGGTGTTTAACAAGCCGTCCGCGATCCGCGACCACAACGAAAAGCTGTCGATCGCCCAGTTCAGCCAGTACACGTCGCCGACCCTGGTGACCTCCGACGAAGCCCGCATCCGCGCCTTCCAGAAACACCACGGCGACATCATCCTCAAGCCGCTGGACGGCATGGGCGGCGCCGGCGTGTTCCGCGTGACGGCCGACGGCATGAACCTCGGCTCCATCATCGAAACGCTGACCGACAACGGCGCCCGCACCATCATGGTGCAGCGCTACATCCCCGAAATTGTGCAAGGCGACAAGCGCATCCTGGTCATCGGCGGCAAGCCGGTGCCGTATTGCCTGGCGCGCATCCCGCAGAACGGCGAAGTGCGCGGCAACCTGGCGGCCGGCGGCATGGGCGTGGCCCAGCCGCTGACCGAGCGCGACGCCGAAATCGCCAACGCCCTGGGCCCGATACTGGCCGCCCGTGGCCTGTTGCTGGTAGGATTAGATGTTATCGGTGATTGCCTCACGGAAGTGAACGTCACCAGTCCAACCTGCTTCCAGGAAATCACCCAGCAAACGGGCTTCCAGGTGGCGGCGATGTTCCTCGACGCCGTCGAAGCGGCCGTGGCGCAGGGCAAACAACTTAAAAATTAACAATAATGCCGGACGCCGTCAAAAAACGTCCGCGCTCACTGGCGGTTTAAGAATATGGTTGGCATACTGCTTATGACGCACGCTCCACTGGGCCAGGCTTTTATTGCCGCCTGCGCCCATGTGTTCCGTGGTCCGACCGAGCGCCTGGAGGCGATCGACGTGGTCGCCGACCAGGACCTCGCTGAAGTCCAGGCACTGGCCTCGGCGGCGATCAAGCGTCTCGACGATGGCGACGGGGTGCTGGTCATCACCGACGTCAAAGGCGGCACGCCCGCCAATTGCTGTAACCGTCTGGCGGACGCCGGCCGGGTGGAGGTCATCGCGGGCATCAGTTTGCCGATGCTGCTGCGCGCCATCACCTACCGCCGCGACACGCTGGACGTGGTGGTCGAGATGGCCTTGGCCGGCGCGCAGAGCGGAGCAGTGCGCGTCGACAACCGGATCAGGGTCGGGCAGCCCTGAGGCCGGATTTATGTGGCCGCCGCTTGCATGCATGGCGGCGGTTTTTTGCAGTGCGCATTTCTGATTGAGACAAAAGAAAAATGATTCAACAAGAACTTGAGATTATCAACAAGCTTGGTTTGCATGCGCGTGCCTCCGCCAAATTCACCCAACTGGCAGCTAAATTCCAGAGCGACGTCTGGCTGACCCGCAACGCGCGCCGCATCAACGCCAAGTCCATCATGGGCGTGATGATGCTGGCCGCCGGCAAGGGCGCCAAGGTCATGCTGGAAGCGGACGGCGCCGACGAGGGCGATTGCATCGCCGCGCTGACGGCGCTGGTCAACGACAAGTTCGGCGAAGGCGAGTAATGCCGGCGGAACGCAGCCGTCCCCGTACCCCCACAGGTCCGCCTATGGCTTCCTTCACCCTGCATGGCATCCCGGTTTCGCGCGGCATTGCCATCGGCCGCGCGCACAAGCTCGCGCCGGCGGCGCTGGACGTCAAGCACTACCTGGTGGCGGAAGAGCATCTGGAGGCCGAGGTATCGCGCCTGCAGCAGGCGCTGGCGCAGGTGCACAAGGAACTGCAGACGCTGTGGAACGAGCTGCCGAAGGATGCGCCGACCGAACTGGGCGCCTTCATCGATGTCCACGCGCTGATCCTGTCCGACCCGATGATCTCGGAAGCGCCGCTCGACATCATCCGCACCCGCCACTACAACGCCGAGTGGGCGCTGCTGACCCAGATCGACGAGCTGTCGGCGCAGTTCGACGAAATCGAAGACCCCTACCTGCGCGAGCGCAAGGCCGACATCCAGCAGGTCGCCGAGCGCGTGCTGAAGGTGTTGATGGGCACCGCGCAGATCCTGCCCGCCACCACCGGCGAGGACGGCTTCCAGGCGCAGATGATCATCGTCGCGCACGACATCTCGCCGGCCGACATGCTGCAGTTCCGCGACCGTTCCTTCATCGGCTTCGTCACGGATGTCGGCGGGCAGAACTCGCACACCGCCATCGTCGCCCGCAGCCTGGATATTCCGGCGGCGGTCGGCATGTCCGGCGCTTCGACCTTGATCGAGCAGGACGACTGGCTGATCATCGACGGCGACGCCGGCGTGGTGATCGCCAATCCGAGCGCGCTGGTGCTGGAGCAGTACCGCGAACGCCAGGGCGCCGCCGCCCGCGCGCGCAAGAAGCTCAATAAACTCAAGAAGACCCCGGCCGTCACCAGGGACGGCGTCGAGATCCAGCTGATGGCCAACATCGAGCTGCCCGACGATTGCCCGGCCGCGATGGAGGCGGGCGCCAACGGCGTGGGCCTGTTCCGCTCCGAGTTCCTGTTCATGGGCCGCAACAGCCGCATCCCGTCCGAGGACGAGCAGTTCGAACAATACAAGCGCGCGGTGGTGGCGATGAAGGGCCGGCCGGTGACCATCCGCACGCTCGACATCGGAGCCGACAAGCCGCTCGACCAGACCGAGCACACGGCGCTCAATCCGGCGCTGGGTTTGCGGGCGATCCGCTACTGCCTGGCCGAGCCGCAGATCTTCCTGACGCAGCTGCGCGCCATTTTGCGCGCGTCGGCGTTCGGCAAGGTGCGCATCCTGATCCCGATGCTGGCGCACGCGTTCGAGATCGACCAGTCGCTGGCGATGATCGCCCAAGCCAAGGCCGAGCTGCGCGAGCACAACGTCAAGTTCGACGACGACGTCGACGTCGGCGCCATGATCGAAATCCCTGCCGCCGCGCTGGCGCTGCCGATGTTCGTCAAGCGGATGGACTTCCTGTCCATCGGCACCAATGACCTGATCCAGTACACGCTGGCGATCGACCGGGTTGATTATGAGGTCGCGCACCTTTACAATCCGCTGCATCCGGCTGTGCTGCAATTGATCTCGATGACGATTGCGGCCGGGCATAAAGCCGGGATCGACGTGGCCGTATGCGGCGAGATGGCGGGCGATGTCAAGCTCACGCGCCTGTTGCTGGGCATGGGCTTGCGCGAATTCTCGATGCACCCTGCGCAGCTGCTGTCGGTCAAGCAGGAAATCCTGAACAGCGACCTTGCGCTCATTACGCCGCAAACCCGCAAGATCATGCGCTCGATGGAACCCAACGTGATTGCAGACGCGGTCGAACAATTACAGTTGATGTAGCAAGTGGTGGGACCCATCCTCGCGGTCCCACCTTGATAGATGGCCCGCGGGGCCGACCCCTATAAAAACTAAACCACATGCCATCCTTAGGATACGTTACTCCGCAAACCATGCATTTTGCGCAGCCGCTGGCGCTGCAGAGCGGCGCCTCGCTGCGCGACTACATGCTGATGTATGAAACCTACGGCACCCTCAATGCCGACAAATCGAACGCGGTGCTGGTCTGCCACGCGCTCAACGCCTCGCACCACGTGGCCGGCGAATACGAAGGCCAGCCGAAAAGCCAGGGCTGGTGGGACAATATGGTCGGCCCGGGCAAATCGCTCGACACCGACAAGTTCTTCGTCATCGGCATCAACAACCTGGGCTCGTGCTTCGGCTCGACCGGGCCTATGCACGTCAATCCCGCGACCGGCAAGCCATACGGCGCGGCCTTCCCGGTGGTGACGGTGGAAGACTGGGTCAACGCCCAGGCGCGCCTGGCCGATGCGCTGGGCATCACGCAGTTCGCCGCCGTCATGGGTGGATCGCTGGGCGGCATGCAGGCGCTGGCCTGGTCCATCATGTACCCGGACCGCCTGCGACATTGCGTGGTGATCGCGTCCACCGCCAAGCTGTCGGCGCAGAACATCGCCTTCAACGACGTCGCCCGCCAGGCCATCCTGTCGGATCCCGACTACCACGGCGGCGATTTCTACGAACACGGCGTGGTGCCGAAGAACGGCCTGCGCGTGGCGCGCATGGTCGGCCACATCACCTATCTGTCCGACGACGACATGGCGGAGAAGTTCGGCCGCAAGCTCAGGGACGCTGCCGAGGCGGGCGACTACAAGTTCGGCTTCGGCGTCGATTTCGAAATCGAATCCTACCTGCGCTACCAGGGCGACAAGTTCAGCGAATACTTCGACGCCAACACCTACCTGCTGATCACCAAGGCGCTCGACTATTTCGACCCGGCGCGCGCGCACGGCGGCGACCTGGCCAAGACGCTCAGCGGCACCAAGGCCAGGTTCTTCCTGGCCTCGTTCACCACCGACTGGCGCTTCTCGCCGGAGCGCAGCCAGGAGATCGTGCAGGCGCTGATCAGCAACCGCCGCCAGGTCACCTACGCGGAGATCGACGCGCCGCACGGCCACGACGCCTTCCTGCTGGAGGACCCGCGCTACATGAAGCTGGTGCGCGCCTACTACGACCAGGTGTGGAACGACATTAACGAGAAAGCGGCAGCATGAACTTCAACGATTTAAGCAGCGCCCGGCCGGACCTGGCCTTCATCGCCCACTGGGTACCCAAGAACGCCCACGTGCTTGACGTGGGCTGCGGCGACGGCGTGATGATGGACTATCTGCAGAGCGACAAGCAGTGCAGCGGCTACGGCATCGAGATCGCCGACGACAAGGTATTGGACAGCACCAAACGCGGCGTGCGCGTGATCCAGCAGGACATGGAGAAGGGACTGGCCCTGTTTGGCGACGACAGCTTCGACACGGTCTTGTGCCTGTCGTCGCTGCAGATGATGAAGCATGTGGAGCCGCTGCTGCGCGACATCGTCCGCGTCGGCAAGGAGGCCATCGTCTCCTTCCCCAACTTCGCCTACTGGCCGCACCGCGTGGCCTTGCTGAAGGGCCGCATGCCGGTGTCGGAATCGCTGCCGTACGAGTGGTACGACACGCCCAACGTGCGCTGCGCCACCATCAACGACTTCCGCGACCTGGCGGAGGAGTGCGGGCTGGAAGTGATCGAATGCGTGGCGCTGGCCGAAGGGCACCGCGTGTCGTTCCTGCCCAACCTGCGCGGCGACCTTGCCGTGTTCCGCCTGCGTAAAAAGGCCAGCCACTGATGATGCAGCCAACGAGCGCGCCCGGCTGGCGCACCTACCTGAATGGCCGCACCGTTTCCATCCTGTTCCTGGGCTTCAGCTCCGGGCTGCCGCTGTACACGCTGATCTACCTGATGCAGGCGTGGCTGGCCAAGTCCGGGCTGAACGTGAAGGCGCTCGGCCTGTTCGCGCTGGTGACATTCCCGTACACGTTCAAGTTCCTGTGGGCGCCGTTCATGGACCGCTACGCCATCGGCTCGCTGGGCCGGCGGCGCGGCTGGATGGCGCTCACGCAGCTGGCGCTGTTCCTGGTGATCGGCGGCCTGGGCATGCTGGATCCGAAGCAGGAGCTGACGCTGATCGCCGGCTGGGTGTTCCTGATCGCCTTCCTGTCGGCCAGCCAGGACGTGGTGATCGACGCCTACCGCCGCGAGATCCTGGCCGAGAACGAGCAGGGCCTGGGCGCGGCCATCATCGTCAACGCCTACAAGGCCGCCAGCCTGATACCGAGCGCGCTGGGGCTGGTGCTGGCGGACAGCATGTCGTGGCAGGCCGTGTTCTGGATCGTGGCCGCCTTCATGCTGCCAGGCTTTGTCTGCACGCTGCTGGCCAAGGAGCCCGCCGTGTATGGCGCGCCGCCGAAGAACCTGCAGGAGGCCGTGGTGCTGCCGTTCCGCGAATTCGTGCAGCGCGACGGCTGGAACCAGGCCTTGCTGATCATCGCCTTCGTGCTGCTGTATAAAATCGGCGACAGCATGGCCACCGCGCTGTCGACCAAGTTCTTCCTCGATATCGGCTTTACCACCAAGCAGATCGGCCTGGCGGCCAACGCCACCGGCTGGTGGGCGGCGCTGGCCGGCGGCGCCGTCGCCGGCATCTGGATGATCAAGCTGGGCATCAACCGCGCCTTGTGGGTGTTCGGCGTGATGCAGGCGCTGGCCATCCTGGGCTTCGCCTGGCTGGCCCGCACCGGCCCCGATCCGCTGTTGTTGAGCGCCGTCTTCGGCTTCGAAGCCTTCGCCAGTCCGGGCCTGGGCGCGGCGGCGCTGGTGGCGTTCATGTCGCGTGCCACCGATCCGCGCTACACTGCCACCCAGTACGCATTGTTTTCCAGTCTGGCCGCCGTACCGCGCACATTCATCAACTCCTCGGTCGGGTATATAGTGGCGGAAACCGGCTGGTTCTGGTTCTTTATTGTGTGCTTCATCCTGGCTTTTCCTGCCATGATGATGCTACCGAAAATCGCACCATGGAATACCAGGAATGAAAAAGCTTAAATTCAACGCCGCCTTGCTGGCGCTGGTCTGCTGCGCCGGCGCCGTTGCGCCCGTGGCCGTCCACGCGCAGGACGACGGCATTCCCGTGACCAGCATGTCGCGCCTGCGCGGCATCGGCGGCGACGCCCGCCAGTTCGACCAGCAATCCAAGCTGCAGTACGACCAGATGCTGGCCCAGGCCCACCAGAAGGACGCCGTCGCCACCGAGCGCAACCCGCAGCTGATACGGCTGCGCGCCATCGCCAAGCGGCTGATCCCGTTCACCTCGCGCTGGAACCCGGACGCCGCCAACTGGAAGTGGGAAGTCAACCTGCTCAATTCGCCGACGGTGAACGCCTTCTGCATGCCGGGCGGGCGCATCGCGTTCTACAACGGCATCCTGGTCAAGCTGAACCTGACCGACGACGAAGTGGCAATGGTCATGGGCCACGAGATCGCCCACGCGCTGCGGGAGCACGCGCGCGAGCAGGCCGGCAAGAACACCATCACTTCGGTCGGCGCGCGCATCGCAGGCGCGCTGGGTTCGGCCTACTTCGGCGTCGACCCGCGCCTGGGCGACGCGGCGGCCGGCATGGTGGCGCAGGGCGCGGCGCTGAGCTTCTCGCGCGGCGACGAGAGCGAGGCCGACCTGGTCGGCCTGGACCTGGCGGCGCGGGCAGGTTTCGATCCGCGCGCTGGCATCGCGCTGTGGCAGAAAATGAGCGCGGTGAACAAGAGTCAGCCGCTGCCCTTCCTGTCCACGCACCCGAGCGGCAGCAAGCGCATCGAGGACATGGAGAAGAATATGTACCTGGTGTTGCCGGTGTACGCGCGCGCCAAGGGGCTGGACCCGAACGCGCTGCCGCCGTATCACTCGCTGGCGCTGCCACGCTCGTAATGTCGCGCGCACCACTGCCGATGCGCGACGGTGTCGCGCCGAGTTACCTGTGGCTGCCGGAAGGGCAATGGCCGGACCTGCTGACCTTCCTGGTGGCGCGCTATCCCGATGTGACGGAAGCGTCGTGGCGCGACCGTATGGTGCGGCGCGAGGTGGTGGATGGCGACGGCAACGCGCTGACGCCGCACAGCGCCTACCGGCGCGGCATGCGCATCTTCTACTACCGCGAGCTGGATGCCGAGACGCCGATTCCGTTCGAGGAAGAGGTGCTGTTCATGGACGAGCATCTGGTGATAGTGGACAAGCCGCATTTCCTGCCGATGATACCGACCGGGCGCTTCCTGCACGAGACGCTGCTGGTGCGGTTGAAGAAAAAGCTGGGCGAACAGGATTTGACGCCGATTCACCGGCTGGACCGCGAGACGGCCGGCGTGGTGATCTTCTCGCGCCGGCAGGACAGCCGGGGCGCGTACCAGTCGATGTTCCAGAAGCGGGTGATCGAGAAGGAATACGAAGCGCTGGCGCCGCGCCTGCATGGCCGCGAGTTCCCCTTCACGTATCGCAGCCGCATGGTGGACGGCGACAAGTTCTTCATCATGAAGGAAGAGGCGGGCGAGCCGAATTCGGAAACGCTGATCGACGTCATCGAGCACCGCGCCGACTGCACGCTGTACCGGCTGCACCCGCACACCGGGCGCAAGCACCAGCTGCGCTTGCACCTGTCATCGCTGGGCATCCCCATCATCAACGACGCGTTCTACCCGGTAGCCTTGCCCTGCAAGCAGGACGACGTCTCGCAACCGCTGAAGCTGCTAGCCCGCCGCATCGCCTTCACCGACCCGCTGAGCGGCGAACGCCGCGAATTCAGCAGCCGCCGCAACTTATAAAATGGGGTCAAGTCTGACATTCGGACACGAGCTCTGCCGTAGACGCGCGTCTACGGCAGAGCTCGTGTCCGAATGTCAGACTTGACCCCAATGGGTTTGCAACGGTTTAGGCGTAGGTAATGGTCAGCGGCGCGTGGTCGGAGAACTTTTCTTCCTTGTAGATCGCGACCGTGGTGGCCTTGGCGGCGATGCCCGGGGTGGCGACATGGTAGTCGATGCGCCAGCCGACGTTCTTGGCGTAGGCCTGGCCGCGGTTGCTCCACCAGGTGTACTGCTCTTCGCGCGGATCGAGCCCGCGGTGCACGTCCACAAAGCCCACCTCGTCGAAGATGCGCGTCATCCATTCGCGCTCTTCCGGCAGGAAGCCGGAGTTCTTCTTGTTGCCTTTCCAGTTCTTCAGGTCGATTTCTTTATGGGCGATGTTCCAGTCGCCGCAGATCACCACTTCGCGCCCTTCGGCGTGCAGCGACTGCAGGTGTGGCAGGAACAGGTCCATGAAGCGGAACTTGGCTTCCTGGCGCTCAGGTCCCGACGAGCCGGACGGGCAGTACACCGAAATCACCGTCAGGTTGCCGAAATCGCAACGCACGTAGCGGCCCTCGGCGTCGAATTCCGGCGAGCCGAAGCCGATCACCACGCGGTCCGGCTCGATCTTGCTGTAGACGCCGGTGCCGGAATAGCCTTTTTTCTCGGCATAGTGGAAGTGGCCGTGGTAGCCGCCCGGGTTGAGGAATTCGGGCGTCATGTCCGGCGCCTGGGCCTTCAATTCCTGCACACAGACGAAATCGGCGTCCTGCGTGGCCATCCATTTGAAGAAGCCCTTGCTCGAGGCGGAACGGATGCCGTTCAGATTGGCGGAGATGATTTTTGGCATGGTCGATTCAATGCGTAAATTTTGGAATGCGCTAGTGTAGCGGTAAAATACAGGCACTTTACAGAAATGAGGCAGTATGGACAGCTTACGTCAGCAATTTATCGAATTTTCGGTCAAGACCGGTGTGTTGCGCTTCGGCGAGTTCACCACCAAGGCCGGGCGCCAGTCGCCGTACTTCTTCAACGCCGGCCTGTTCCACGACGGCGCCACGCTGGCCCAGCTGGCCCAGTTCTACGCGCAAACGCTGCTGGATTCCGGCGTCGAGTTCGACATGCTGTTCGGCCCCGCCTACAAGGGCATCACGCTGGCCTCGGCCACCGCGGTGGCGCTGGCCGGCAAGGGCCGCAACACCTCGTTCGCCTTCAACCGCAAGGAAGCCAAGGACCACGGCGAGGGCGGCACCATCGTCGGCGCCAAGCTGCAGGGCAAGGTCGTCATCATCGACGACGTGATCTCGGCCGGCACCTCGGTGCGCGAGTCGGTGGACATGATACGCGCCGCCGGCGCCGAACCGTGCGCCGTGCTGATCGCGCTGGACCGCATGGAGCGCTCGGGCAAGGACGGCCAGCTGTCGCCCAACTCGGCGGTGCAGGAAGTGGCCAAGACCTACAATATCCCGGTGATTTCAATCGGCAACCTGGACGACCTGTTCAGCTACCTGAACGGCGCCGGCGCCGATCCGCAGCTGGTGCAATACAAGGACGCGGTGGCCGCCTACCGCACCCGCTACGGTATTGTCTAACAAGCCATATTGCTAGACTTTGAAATTTCTTTGGTGTAACCTAATTCGGTATCCCGGAGACGATAAAGGCTAATTCATGAACATCGCAACCCTGAAGGTGCATGGCGACGACGAAGGTTTGATCGACGTCCGCGACGGCCTGCCGACCGAGCCGGACAGTGACTGGCAAAAAGGCGACGTCAAGCCCGACGGCCGGGTTCGCCTGGACTCCGGCTTCTACGTCGCGGTCGGTACCGACATGAATCCGGACGAACTGCTCAAGCAGATCCGCCACTACCTGGCCGAGTGCCAGGCGCGCGGCATCCACTTCGAGCGTTCCGACGTCGCGGCCGAGCTGCGCATCTCCTTCACCACCGAACGCGGCGAAGCCACCCCCAGCCTGGACTTCTCGCTGGCCGACCTGAAGCTGCTGGTCGAAATGGGCATCAATCTGAGCATCACCGCCTGATGCGGTTTGCCGAAGACCGCCTGGCCAGCTTCCGCGCCGGTCCGCAGGCCGAGCGCCGCGTCCACATCTGGGAGCCTGCCGGCGCCGCGCCGCGCGCGGTGATCCTGGCCATCCACGGCGGCATGGCGCACGCCGGCGACTACGTCACGCCGGCGCTGTACTTCCGCCAGCACGGCATCGCCACCGTGGCCTACGACCTGTGCGGCCACCAGGACGCGCGCCGCGTCGACATCCCCGGCTTCCATGTCTTCCTGGAGGACAGCGTGGTCTTCCTGCGATGGGTTAAGCAGCAATATCCGGACGTGCCGGTCTACGTGATGGGCCATTCGATGGGCGCGCTGATCGCCACCCACTTGGGCCTGGGCCACTTTGCCGGCGACGCCGCCATCAAGGGCTTCATCCTGTCGTCGCCGTACTACGTGAACGCGATCAAGGTGTCGCCGGTGCTGCAGGCGATGGCCGGCGTGCTGGGCGCGCTGGTGCCGCGCATGAAGGTGCCGCTGGCGCCGTTGACCGACCTGCTGACCCACGACAGCGCCATCACCGCCCGCCATCATGACGATGAGCGCGACGGCATTCGCGCCACCGAGATCACGGTCCGTTTCGCCAACGCGCTGACAAATGCGCAGCAGGGACTGGCGGCGCGCATGCCCGCATGGTCGCACCGGCTGTTCGCGGTGGTGGCCGGCGACGACAAGCTGGCCGACGCCGACGCGGCGGAGCGCATGCTGAAATCGGTGCCGCCGGCGCTGTTGACCTACCAGCGGCATCCGCAGAACTACCACGAGAACTTCAACGAACTCAATCGCGAGCAGGTCTTCGCCGACATCCTGGAATGGATGGCGTTAGGCCCTGCCCACTGAGGCTTACTCCAACACCCAGACGTACTGCAACTGCATCCAGGACTCCACTGGTTTGCCGGCCTTGAGGGCGGGCTTGAAGCCGCACTTCTCGATGCCGGCGCGCGCAGCTTCGTCCAGGTCCGGGTGGCCGCTGGATTTCTGCACCTGCGATTTCTTGAACTTGCCATCGGCGCCGATCAGGAACTTCAGCGTAACGGTGCCGCTTTCCTTGCGGGCCATCGCGCCTTCCGGCCATTTTGGCTTGTCGCAGGTGCTGAAGTCGGCCAGGGCGTGCACCGTCTGCTCGGCGACCTTGTCGGCGGCCACGGCCTCCGCGTAGATCGACATGCAGGCCAGCGCGAGTCCCAGCATCGGCACGGCGGCTTTCCAGTTCAAGGCCTTCGGGGCAGGGCGGCACAAACGTTGAATACGATCCATCAAATTTCCTCCATTGGCCGCTTGGGCCAGGTGGTGAGTTGAGAACTGGAGACGCTCCAGCTCCGAAAGTGCAAGGGCCAGACGCCGCGGTTCGCCGAGCTGCCTTGCTGCGAAATCATCCGCGATCAGTTCGCGCTCGACACGGATGCGGTTCGAAATCCACCAGACGGCAGGGTGGTAGAACAGCAGCGTTTCGATCACGTTCTGCAGCAGGTTGACCAGGTAATCGTGGCGCTGGATGTGCGCCATTTCGTGCGCCAGCAGCGCCTCCAGCAAATCGGGCGGCATGCCCGCCACCAGCGCGGCCGGCAGCAGCACCACCGGACGCCACCAGCCGGCGGTGATCGGACTGGCGATCGTGTCGACGATGCGCAGCCGCACCGCGCGTCCGACACCGAAGCGCGCCGCCAGCCGTTGCAGTTGCGCCTCCCAGCGCAGCTGGTCCTGGCGGTGGGCGCAGTCGCATTGTCTAGCGGCGCGGTCTATCCACAGCAGGCCGAGGATCATGCGCAGCGACAGCAGCATGGCGCACAAGGCCCACAGGCTGACGATGCCGCGCATTGAGTCGCGCAGGTCGAATGGCTCTCCGCCGCCGACCATGCTTTGCGCGGCGTGGCGCAGCAGGCCGGCGCCGATGACGGTGGCGCCGTCCGTGGCGCCGTACAGGCGCTGATACAGCTCGACCGCCGGCCAGCACAGGCAAGCCATCAGCGCCGAGCAGGCCACCAGGTAGCGGTATTCGGCGCGGCTGTTGCGCAGCAGCGTGAGGGCGATGGCGGTGGCGCAGCCCAGCAGCAGGCCTTGCCACAGGAAGTGCATCAATGTGAGGCCGAGGGCGAAAATGAAGGCGTTCATTTTTTTTCATCCTTGAGGATTTTCTCGATCTCTTCGCGCTCCTTCTTCGAGATCCCGGAGCGCAGCGCCGCCAGCACCAGCGCCTTGGCCGAGCCGGCGAAGGCCTTCTGCATCAAGTCCTTCAGCAGGTTGGTTTGCAGAGCGTCCTGCGCCTGCGCCGGCGCGTACACGTGCGAGCGCTGGCTCTCGTCGCGAATCAGGATGCCCTTGGTGTGCATGATCTGCATCAGGCGCAGCACGGTGCCGTAGGCCAGGTCCGGCTTCTCTTCCAGCATAGCTTCGTGGACCTGCTTGGCGGTGGCCGAGCCGAGTGGCCACAATGCCTGCAGCAGATCGAGTTCGGCGGCGGTTGGTTTGGGTATGCTCATGGTGTGTCTCTTGTCGGCTTGCTAAAGTATTTGTAGATTAGTCTGTCTAGACAAAAATGTATACTTTAGTTTTTAACGGTGCGGCAGCGTGTTGCTTTGCGTAGACAGAGTTGTCTACAAAGTGATGGTGAAGCGCGCGCCGCCCAGTGGGGAATCGTCGATGGCGATGGCGCCGCCGTGCAGCTCGACGGCTTTGGCGGTGATGGACAGTCCCAGGCCGTAGCCAGAGGTGGCGTAGTCCTGCTCGCGTTCCAGCCGGCAGAATGGCTCAAACACGCGCTCGCGCGCTTCGGGCGGGATGCCGGGGCCGTCGTCCTCCACCGCGATGCGCAGGGCGCCGCCATCGCGCGCGGCCGACAGCACGATGCGACCCTCCGCGTACTTGGCTGCGTTCCCCAGCAGGTTGTTGACGGCACGCGCCAGCAGGCGGGCGTCTCCTTGCAGCTCGCCCAGGTCGCCGGCGATGCTGGCGCTGAACCGCTGGCGCAACTGGGCGGGCGGCGTGCATTCCCGCAGCAGCGGCGCCAGCGCGAACGGCTGGCGTGGCATGGATTGCGCCTGGTCGAGCTGCGTCAGGCCAAGCAGCTCGTTGACCAGCGTTTTCAATTCCTCGACATCGATCTCCATCGCCGCGATGCGCTTTTGCAGCGCCGGATCGTCGGCCGCGTGGCGCTCGCGCAGCAGCTCCAGGCCGAACTCCAGCCGCGCGATCGGCGTGCGCAGTTCGTGCGACACCGAATGCAGCAGGTGTTTGCGGGCCTCCATCAGCGAGCCGATACGCTCGGCCATGTCGTTGATGCGGCCGGCCAGCGGCGCGATGCTGGACGCCGGCCGCACCTCGGCCCGCGCCGCCAGGTCGCCCTGGCCGAAATCGTCGGCCACCTTCGACAGCGCCAGCAAACCGCGCCAGTGCCGGCGCGACCACCAGCCTATCGGCACCAGCAGGAACAGCGCGATCACGGCGAAACGGATGGCCTCCATGCCCAGCGCCTGGCCGATGTCGATGGGCAGGCGCTGGGCGTGGATCACGTCGTCGTCGCTGCCGATGTAGCGCGCTCCGGTCGTGTCGACGCGGCGGTAGAAGCCTTTGCCGCCGACATCGATCACCACCGCGCCTTGCAGCAGCTGGCCGCGTTTGGAGGAGGGCAGCGCCGCCAGCACCTCCTTCAGCGGCTGCAGTTCAAGCGTGGCTTCGGATACCTCGCGCACCTTGTTCAGGCGCGGCAGCCATTCGTCGGCGGGCGCCTTGTCGATGTACTGCTCCAGCAGGAAGATCTGGCCGGCGGCCTGGCGGCGCGCGATCTCCTCCAGCGGATCGCCGAACAGGCGGCTGAAGGTGAAGTAGATCGCGCAGGTGGCCAGCGTGATGGCCAGCACCACCAGCAATGCGAAGCGCCAGAAAAGCCGGTTCATTCCCAGGCCGAGGGGCTGAACAGATAACCTTCGCCCCAGACAGTCTTGATGCGCTCGGAACCGCCGTCGCCGAATTTGCGGCGCAGGCGGGAGATGCAGTTGTCGATGCTGCGATCGAGACCGTCGAATTCGATGCCGCGCATCTTGACCAGGATGTCGTTGCGTGACATGACCTTGCCGGAGGCGCCGGCCAGGATCGCGAACAGTTTGAACTCCGCGCTGTTCATCGCCACTTCCGCGCCGCGCCAGTGGACCGTGCGGTTCTCGCGCGAGATGCGCAACTGGCCGATGACGATGTCGCTGCTGGCGGCGCCGCTGCCGCGCCGCTGCAATGCGCGCAGGCGGGCCAGCAGCACGCGGGGCTGCACCGGTTTGTTGACGTAGTCGTCGGCGCCCTGTTCGAGGCCGGAGACTTCGTCGAAGCTGTCCTCGCGCGCGGTCAGGATCAGGATCGGCACGGCGCTGAGCTGGCGCAGCTGGCGGCACACCACCAAGCCGTCGACGCCGGGCAGCGTCAGGTCGAGTATCACCAGGTCCGGCTGGGTATCGCGGAAATGGTCGAGCGCGCGGTCGCCGCGTGTCACCACGTCGACCGCGTAATCGTATTCGTCCAGGTATTCCTTGACCAGCGCGGCCAGCCGCGCATCGTCCTCCACCAGCATTACACGCTGCATCGCGCCTCCATTTTCGTGGGTATTGTAGTGGAGCGCGGCGCTCATGTGGCATTTTCGACAATCGGGTACACATTCGTACACTTTCTATACAAATGGCGCCTACAAATTGAGGACAATTCAAGGACAGACCGAAGCGGATTCCGCGGCGATGGGTGCCTAACATTGGAGGCTCCTACTTCAACCTGGATTCTGAATATGAAAAAAATCATCTGCACCGCATTCGTCGCCCTCGCCGCAAGCTCGCTGGCCCATGCCGAAGGAGTGTACGTCGGCGCGAATATCAGCCCCCAGACCAATGGCCATATCAAGTACACGGAGAACGGCGTGACGACCGAGCGCAGTGAGGTCAAGAAGGCGACGCCATTTGGTCTGTTTGCAGGTTACGACCTGTCGCCGGTGTGGGCGCTGGAAGCCGGCTACCGCACCGATAGCGGCTCGACCAGCTTCGATCTCAATCCCGGCTACCAGCTCAAGGCCCGCCTCAACACCGCCTATCTGGCGGCGCGCGGCGCGTGGAAGCTGAGCGAGGACTGGTCCCTGTTCGGCAAGGCAGGCGTTGGACAGGGGCGCCTGAAGATGGATATCAGCGGCAAAAACTCTCCGGCGGGGGCATCGGTGAACAAGACCGGCTTGTACCTGAGCGTGGGCGCCTCCTATCTGGTGGCCAAGGACGTGGCGCTGCAGCTGGAACTGGAACACACCAATAAACTCGAACATGACGGCTTCACCGCCAAGACTGATCGTTTCGCCCTGGGTGTGCGTTTCGATTTTTAAGGAATACATGAATAAGCTATCCCCGCTACTTTTGCTGTTGGCCGCATGCGTTCCGGCGCTGGCCGAAAACACCGCCGGATTGATGATGCCCGATGGGAGCAAGGACATGTACGCGGGGCTGGCCTTCACCACCAGGACGGCTGCGGCGGAGGGCGAGACGCGCCCCGTGATCCTGCGGCCGCTGTTCCAGGTCCAGTGGAGCAACGGGATCTTTGTGTCGGCCAACGGCGTGCTCGGGATGCACCTGTCCGAAACGGCTGGCGTGGAATATGGGCCGCTGATCCTCGCCAGCGATGCGCGCAATCCCGGTGACAGCCGGCGCCTGCATGGTACGCATCCGGTCCGGGGTTCGCTGGATGCCGGCGGTTTTTTCAACTACTACCTCGGCGACGAGACGCGGGTGACGTCGAACCTCGTGTATGACACCAGCGCCCATGGCTTCCGTGGCCAGGTGGGCATGCAGAAAACCTTGCCGCCGCCGGCGCCCCATCATACGGTGACGCTGTCGGCCGGCGTGTCGCTGGCCAGCGATCCGGTGATGCGCGAGTTGTATGAAGTCCGCACCGCCACCGGTGGCGTGCGCGATTACCGTCCTTCCGCCGGCGTGATGTCGGTGAGCGTGGGCGTCAACTGGAACTGGGCCTTGAGCAGCAAGTGGCTGGTCAACAGCTCGATCACCGGCGCGCGGTTGGGCAACGGACCTGCCGAAGCGCCCTTCGTCGACCGCCGCAATTTCATCACGTGGTCCAGCGGACTGGCTTACCGGTTTTAAGCGGCATGTTCAAACTCCTCCTGCTCTGTCTTGCCTTGCTGCCGGCGTTCGCCGGCGCGCAGGAGGACTCCGACTGGATCGAGTATCGCGACGCCTATCGCCAGATGATCTGGTTTGAGAAGTATGGCAAGCCCAAACAGTTTTTGCAGAACCACTTCCGGATACGTCCGCGCGACAAGAGCGTGCCGATGGACGGCCTGCGGCTGACGCTCAACGGCAAGACCGCCCATGTGGCGCTGCCGCTCGATGCGCTGGGACGCGCGGTGTTCCCGTTCTCCAAGGCGGCCTATGACGACAACGCGGAGCTGACAGTGAATCGCAAGGCGGGGCAGCTCAAGTCCGGCGCCTGGGTGTCCATCGTGACGCGGCCGGACGGCGTCTACGCCGCCGCCGACCTGCGCACCGCCTGCGACCAGCTGCTGGCGTATCTGCGCTACTCCGGCGAGGCCACAGGAAAGAGCTGCGCCGGCGTGCAGTTCTCGTATCCGAAGAGCGACACGTCGCAGGTGCGGTTCCATGCGGCCGGTGGCGCCGTCACCATGCTGGCGCCGAAGGAGGGACCGGCCTTCAGCGGCGATGTCGTCACTACGTTCAGGGTGTTCGTCTATCGCTTTGCCGCGCTGCCGGAGGCGGGGCAGGTGGTCACCAGCAGCACGCCGCTGGCGATTGCCGCGCTACTGGAGTGATTCGATAACCAGCAGCGGCCAGCGCTGCGCAAAGCGCTTGGAGACGACGCGGTGGCGGAAGGTGTGGACATCGGCGCGTGCCGGGTTGTGGCGTACGCGCAGTTCGAACAGGTCTTCCAGGCCGTGTGGAGCGATAACGCTGATGGTATCGTTCGCGTCGAGTGCGACGCCGATGCAGGTCGCATACTCCGGCCAAGTCGCCACGCCATCCTCCAGCGACAGCAGCGGCGCGACCTCGCGGCCGAATTCGCGCATGAACCATGTGTGAACGTGCGCCTGGTTGGTCACCTCCCATTCCAGCGCCGGCATCAGTTGGCGCAGCCGCGCCTCCAGTTCCGCGTCGCGCTGCGGTGGCGCGTCCGGGGCGAAGTGGACCAGGTCGACGTCGGCCAGCGGCATGGTGCTTGCGTGGCCGTGCAGCGCATCCCACACCAGCGTGCGCACGGCACCCGCGCCTATGCACCAGCTTTCCAGCCCGAGGCTGCGGGCGGCCAACAGCGCGGCCATCAGCTCCGCCGAGGAGCGGACCATGTCGATCAGGCGTTGCGTCAGCGGTGAGGGTAGGGGGCTAATGGTCATGGGGAGCTCAGTAAGCCGTCTTGCCGGGAACCGTCACCGTGATTTGTGTGCCGGCGCTTGGCTTGCTGTCGATTTCCAGGCTGGCGCCGATGGCTTGGGCGCGCTCGCGCATTCCCGTCAGTCCCCAGTGGCCGGGCCGGTGGCCGGTTGCGGCGACCGATTCGTCCATCCCGCGGCCGTCGTCGCGCACGCGCATGACGAAGGCGCCAGTGCCGAATTCCAGCGCAAGTTCGATCCGGCCAGCGTCCGCGTAGCGCGAGGCGTTGAACAGGGCCTCGCGGCCGATGGCGTAGATCTCTTCGTGCACCTTGGGGCGCAATGGTCTCGGCGTGCCGCTGATCGTCATGTCGAAGGCATGCGAGCGATGTTCGGCCAATCCTTTGCCGAAGTGCTCAAGCGTCAGTTCCAGCGCATCCGGCGAGGCCGATGCCCGCAGGTCCATGATCTGATCGCGTCCTTCCACCAGCAATTGTTCCGCAAGATTGAGCGTCTGGTCCAGGCGCGTGCGCTCCTGCGTGCCTTCCTTCAGATGGCGGCTGTGCGTGTCGAAAGACATGAGCAGCGCCTGTATGCTTTGCAGCAGCGTGTCGTGCAAGGCGCGCGCGATGCGTGTGCGCTCCGCCAGGCGTTCCTGCAAGCGCTCCTGCATACGTTGCGTGAGGAAGCGTATCCGCAGCGCGTAGGCGGAGCACAGCAGCAGCAGGCCAAGCGCCACCAGCAGCAGTTTGAACCAGCCGCTTTGCACAAACGTTGGCGGGATCTCTATCTCCAGCGTGGCGCCCTTGGCGTTCCAGAGATTGTCCTCGTTCGACGCGATGACTTCAAACCGGTATTTGCCCGGCGCCAGATTGGTGTAATACGCTTGCCTGCGGCCCACCGGCTCCTGCCACGCGGGATCGAGGCCGGACAGCCGGTAGCGCAGCCGCACCCGCTCCGGTATCGACAGGCTCAGTGCCGTGAAGTCGACCTGCAGATTCTGTGTGCCCGCCGGCAGGGTGAGTGCGCGCATCTGGGGGATGGCGTAGCGTGCGTTGTCGGCCACCACGCTGGTCACTTCCACCGGCGGCGCCAGCGGATTGCGCAGGATGCGGGCCGGGTCGATGGTGCCGATCGAAGCCGTCGTCGCGAACCACAGCACGCCGTCGCGTGAGCGCATCAGCGAGGGCACCGGCCGCAGTTGCGGCGCGTGGCCCTGCATGCCGTCCTGCGCGTCGAAGCGTTCGAAAGCCACGGCGGCGTGGCCGTTCTTCAACCACGCGGCGATATCGGCGGCGGCGATGCGATAAAGGCCGTCGGCGCCGTGCAGCCACAGGTCGCCGCCGGGCAGCCGCACGATGCCGGAGACGCCGCGAAAATCTTCACCTCGCTCGCCGTGCAGGGCGGCGAAGCGGCCGTCGCGATACAGCGCGACGCCCTGTTCTCCGCCCACCCACATGGCGCTTCCGTCGAAGTACAGATCCATGACCGTGCCGAGTTGCAGGCCATCCGTCGGGCCCAATGTGTGCACCTTGGCGCCGTCGATGACCGTGACCAGGTTGCGCAGATGGCCCATCCACAGGCTGCCCTTGCCATCGCGGGCCATGGAGGTTGCCAGCAGATCGGAGATGCCCTGCAGGCCACCCGACTTGGTCCATTGGCCCGCTACGAGTTTGTACACGCCTTTGCCCGACGCGAACGAGGCCCACAACGCGCCATCGCGGTCCTGCTGCAGGGCGTGGACGCGCAGGCCTTTCAGTTCGGCGGGATAGGGAATCGAAGTCAGCGCGCCGTCGCGATCGCGCCGTTGCAGGGACTCCGTTCCGCCCACCCACAGGACGCCGTCCGGCGCCGTGTAGCTGGCCGTTAGCGGACCTGCGACCTCGCGGCTGACGCGCCCTTCGAGGTTGTAGCGCCAAAGGTCGGCGGCGTAGTCCCCCACCCAGACATCGCCTGAAGGGCCGGCCACCAGCGCGGGGTATTCCAGCTGTTTGACGACGGGCATGGTTCGCAAGCGATTGGGCCGTAGCCGGTCTATCCCGCGCGATGTGCCGATCCACAGATTGCCTTCGCGGTCCAGGAACTTCGTGCTGAGCATAGGACCGCTGAGGCCATTTTCCTTCGACAGCCGCTGGTCCGGCGGACTGGATTCGGCCGGCGCGACCCTACGCTCCAGGTTATCGGTATGCAGCATCCACATCGTTCCCTGACGGTCGAAGATCATGCCGTATCCATCGAGTTCTGGTTTGGGCGGCTCGATGGCGGCGGGCGGCGACATGCGCACCTTGTAGTAGCCGTCCTTGAAATCGTTGCCCCATATGGTGCCATCCGGCGCCTCGCAGAGCCAGACCAGCGTCACGTGCGGCCACGCCTGCGTGAAGCGGGTCTCGCCCGGCTTGCGATAGTAGGCGCCCGAATTCGTTCCGATCCATGTGGTGCCGTCGCGGGCGAACATAATCTGGAACACGCCCTGGCTTGGCAGTCCCGCCTCTGCGCTCAGGTAGCGGAAACGGCTGGCGCCCGCCGCCAACACTGCCACGCCGTCGCGCATCGCCGCCCAGATCGTGCCATCCGGCGCGGCCTCGATATGCATGACGCCGACCGGCTGCAAGCCGTCGCGTTCCGCGTAGGTGTGGGCGCCATCATGCCTGAACACGGACACGCCGCCGACGCGATAGCCGACCCACAGCGCGCCATCGGGCGCGGTGGTCAGCGCCATGATGTTGCTGGAATCGAGCGGGTGGCCGTAGACCTTATCGGAGCGCTCGAAACGCACCCCGTCAAAGCGAAACAGGCCGGTAGGCGTGGCGATCCACAGCCAGCCGTCGGCGCCCTGGGCGAACTTGGTCACGCTCGTCGGCGCGCCATTCAGTTCGGTCCATGCTGTGTGGGTGTACTCGGTGAGCAGCGGCGCCGACGCGCAGGCGAGGCGAGACCCGGCAACCAGGAGCAGACAAAGCAAAGGCTTGAGTAAGGAACCCAATGGTTATTGCGCCGGTTTCCAGTTCATCAGGCGCTCGTGCTGGGACTGGTATTGATTGCCCAGACAGATGTTGATGTTGGCGGCGGTTTTGCAGGCGGCGTCGCGCTCCTTCAACCATTTGCGCTGGAAGTCGCGCAGCTCGTTGCGGGCGGCGATGGTGGCATGTCCTTGGCGGATTTCCTTGAGCAGCTTGGCCAGCGCCATGTCCTGCTCGGCCAGTTCGGAGTCGGCGCAGATGGTTTTTTCCACGCGCGTGGCGGCGGCTTTGCAGTCGTAGGATGGTCCGCCGGCCGCCGGCTCGAAGTGCGGTGCAGGCTTGAATAGCGCGGCGTCGATGCTGGCGCTGGCGCCGGTACGGTCGATGAATTCGACACTGGTCACCTTGATGTCGTTGGCGCTCGTCCAGTCGATCAGCGCGCGCCGGGCCGCAACCGGGATCTGCGCCGAGGACAGGCTGTTGGAACCCAGCCGCAGCTCACCATCGTAAATGACCGCGCCCAGGCCCTGTCCGGTCTGGGTGTCGATCCAGAAGAAGCCCTTTTCCGGACAGGCGTGCGCCTCGCATGCCGAGGCGCTGACGTAGCGCTTATCCACCACGAACACCGGATCCGGCGGACCGCCCAATCCAGCGATGACGTCCCTGGACAACTTGGACGGCACGCGCGTCTGGATCAGCGGCTTGGCGCGCTTGTCCCAGATGAAGGTATTGGTGGACTGGCCGTCGTAGCTCAGCGGCCAGTCGACGACATCGGCGTGGGCCAGCGTGGACAACGTTAGCGCCAGCAGTGCAATCAGTTTTTTCATTGGGCTTCCGCGAAAAGACGCTTCATCTTGCGGCCGCCGGTGACTTCGAAGCCATGACGCTCATAGAACGCCAGGCTGCGGTCGAATTCCGGCAGCGGCGGCGTGCACACTTCCAGGCGGTTCCAGCGCCGCTTGCGCGCCAGTTCGGCGGCGGCGTTGAGCAGCAGGCCGCCGACGCCGTTGGCGCGGAAGGGCGGGGAGACGAAGAATTCCTGCATGGTCGCCAGCGCGCCTTCCGCGTACAGCGCGCGGCCTTCGGAGATGCCGACGAAGCCGATCGCCTCACCTTCCGCGATGGCGATCAGCGCCAGGTATTTTTCCTCGCGCAGCAAGGCATGGCACAAGCTGGCGGTCTTTTGCAGCTCCAGGTTGAAAGTCTTGGCGCCCAGGCGCAGGGAGATTTCTTCGGTCAGCGCCACGGCCATCGCGGCGATGGCTGCCGCGTCTTCAGGAACCGCCAGGCGTATTCTCGTATCTGTCATTGAATTTGGTTTTCAGTCGTAAGGTTGAACAGGATAGCAGTTTGCGATCCCTGAATACTCGCGCATTCTCACGGACGTGCGGGGGGCGAAAAAAAACCGTCGGCACCGAACGCGATCTTGTACGCGTTCAGGCGGACGGTTTTTTTAGAAGTGAGGCTATCAGCCGGCCAGTTTGGCCTTCAGCAGCTCGGTCAGCTGCGCCGGGTTGGCTTTGCCGCGCGAGGCTTTCATCGCCTGGCCGATCAGCGAGTTGATCGCCGCTTCCTTGCCGGCACGGTACTGCTCCACCGATTTCTCGTTGGCGGCAATGACGTCGTTGACGATCGCTTCCAGCGCGCCGGTGTCGGAGATCTGCTTCAGGCCTTTGGTGTCGATCAGCACATCGACCAGGTTGTCGTCGGACGACTTGGCTGCCCACATGTCGCCGAACAGTTCTTTCGCGGTCTTGTTGTTGATGGTGCCGTCGGCGATCCGCTTCAACATCAGCGCCAGTTGCGCCGGCGAGACCGGTGCGTCGGCGATGTCCACGCCTTCGCGGTTCAGCGTCGACGACACGTCGCCCATCAGCCAGTTGGCGGCGGCCTTGGCGTTTTCCTTGCCGGCTTTTTCCACCACGGCGACGAAGTAGGTCGCCATCGCTTTCGACGCGGTCAGCACCAGCGAGTCATATTCCGGCAGGGCGTATTCGCTGACGAAGCGTTCGCGCATCGCGCCCGGCAGTTCCGGCATCGAGGCTTTCACCTTGGCGATCCACTCCTCGGAGATCACCAGCGGCGGCAGGTCCGGGTCCGGGAAGTAGCGGTAGTCCTGCGCGTCTTCCTTGCTGCGCATTTCGCGCGTCTCTTTGCGGTCCGGATCGTACAGGCGCGTGGCTTGCACCACCTTGCCGCCGTCTTCGATCAATTCGATCTGGCGGCGCACTTCGACGTGCACCGCTTCCTCGATGAAGCGGAACGAGTTCAGGTTCTTGATTTCGCAGCGGGTGCCGAATTCCTTCTGGCCTTTCGGACGCACGGAGACGTTGACGTCGCAGCGGAACGAGCCTTCCTGCATATTGCCGTCGCAGACGCCCAGCCACATCACCAGCGAGTGCAGCGCCTTGGCGTAGGCCACGGCTTCGGCCGCGCTGCGGATCTCAGGCTCGGAGACGATTTCCAGCAGCGGCGTGCCGGCGCGGTTCAAGTCGATGCCGCTCATGCCGGCGTAGTCTTCGTGCAGCGATTTGCCGGCGTCTTCTTCCAGGTGGGCGCGCGTCAGGTTGACGGTCTTGGTGACGAATTCGCCATCCTTCTCGTAGCCGAAGGTCAGCGCGCCGCCGATGACCACAGGGTCTTCGAATTGGCTGATCTGGTAGCCCTTCGGCAGGTCGGGGTAGAAGTAGTTCTTGCGGGCGAAGATGGACGCCGGCGCGATCTTCGCGCCCACGGCCAGGCCGAAGCGGATCGCGCGGTCCACCGCCTGCTTGTTCATCACCGGCAGCACGCCTGGCAGCGCCAGGTCCACAGGGCTGGCCTGGGTGTTGGGTTCTGCGCCGAACTTGATCGGCGATCCGCTGAAAATTTTAGATTCGGTCGTGAGCTGCACGTGGTTCTCAAGACCGATGACGACTTCCCATTCCATATTGTTCTCGCTGTATTTGGTGTGTTAGATGCCGGCAGGTGCGCGGGTGTGCCAGTCGGTCGCCAGCTGGTACTGGTGGGCGACGTTCAGCAGCTTCGCTTCGCCGAAATGCTTGCCGATGATCTGCAGGCCCACAGGACGGTTCTTTGCGCCGAAGCCGACCGGGATCGACATGCCGGGCAGGCCGGCCAGGCTGGTGGACAGCGTGTAGATGTCGGCCAGGTAGGCGGCCACCGGGTCGTCGGACTTGTCGCCCAGGTCCCAGGCCACGGTCGGCGCGACCGGTCCCATGATGACGTCGCAGACGGCGTTCGGGCCGTTCAGCACCGCTTCGAAATCCTGCGCGATCAGGCGGCGGATCTTTTGCGCCTTCAGGTAGTAGGCGTCGTAGTAGCCGTGGCACAGCACATAGGTGCCGACCATGATGCGGCGTTTGACTTCGGCGCCGAAGCCTTCGGCGCGGGTCTTGCGGTACATGTCCGACAGGTCCTTGTACTCCGATGCACGGTGGCCGTAGCGCACACCGTCAAAGCGCGACAGGTTGGACGAGGCTTCGGCCGGCGCGATCATGTAGTAGGCAGGGATCGACAGCGCGGTGTTCGGCAGCGAGATGTCGACCAGGGTCGCGCCCATCTCGACGTACTTGGCCAGCGCGGCGCGCACGGCGTCTTCCACGTCCTTGGCCAGGCCTTCGCCGAAGTATTCCTTTGGCACGCCGATGCGCAGGCCCGCCAGCGGCTGGCCCAGTTCGCGGGTGTAGTCTTCGTCGATGCCGCCCATTTCAGGCGTGAGCGAGGTCGAGTCGCGTTCGTCGAAGCCGGCCATGGCGTTGAGCAGCAGCGCGCAGTCTTCGGCGGTTTGCGCCATCGGGCCGCCCTGGTCCAGCGACGAGGCGAAGGCAATCATGCCGAAGCGCGATACGCGGCCGTAGGTCGGCTTGATGCCGGTGATGCCGCAGAAGGCGGCCGGCTGGCGGATCGAGCCGCCGGTGTCGGTGCCGGTGACGGCCGGCGCCAGGCGCGCGGCCACGGCGGCGGCGGAACCGCCCGAGGAACCGCCAGGCACGGCGTTCTTGTCCCACGGGTTCTTCACGGCGCCGAAGGCCGAGTTTTCATTGGCCGAGCCCATGGCGAATTCGTCGCAGTTCAATTTGCCCAGCGTGACCATGCCGGCCGCGCGGAACTTCTCCACCACGGTGGCGTCGAACGGGCTGACGTAGTTGGCCAGCATTTTCGAGCCGGCGGTCGAGCGCCAGTCGCGGGTGACGAAGATGTCCTTGTGCGCGATCGGCACGCCGGTCAGCGGCGTGGCGGTGCCGGCGGCGATGCGGGCGTCCGCCTCGGCGGCTTGCGCCAGGGTCAGCGCGCGGTCCACGTGCAGGAAGGCGTTCAAGTCGCTCTTCTCGATGCGGTCGAGGAAGTGCGTGGCCAGTTCGGTGGCGGTAATGGCTTTGCTTTGCAGCAGAGCGGACAGCTCTTTAATGGTTTTGGTGTGCATGGCGTTTCAATTCAGATTCGGTGATCGGGAAGGCGTCGGGACGTCGGCGGCGTTCTTATTCGATCACCTTATTCAATAACCTTAGGCACCAGGTACAGGCCGTCCTGGGTCTTGGGCGCGACGGCCTGGTAGTCCTCGCGGCGATTGGCCTCGGTGGCCACGTCTTCGCGCAGGCGCAGGGCGATGTTGTTCATGTGCGCGGCCAGCGGATGGCTCAGCGGGGCGACGCCTTCGGTGTCGACCGCCTGCATCTGTTCGGCCAGCGCAAAAATGCCATTCAGTTGATCCAGCGCCGTGGCGGTCTGCTGCTCGCTCATCTCAAGTTGTGCCAGTTTGGCAATGCGGGTTACGTCGGATAGGGTCAGGGACATGGCGAATGGCGCGGACGGGCCGCGCTAGGTTTAATTGTAATATTGATAAAAAACTGGAAATTCTGCCTATTCGCTGGCAAAAGCAAAGGATTACCGCTTAATTCGCGGACTCAACCGATACACTTTTGGCGGGATTTTCGGCAAATCGCATTCAAATTATAAGGTAGAATGGCGGGTTGATGCGTTGCCGGCGCCGAATCATTGCAGCCGCCGCCTCACCACAGGATTTCTTTCTAACGGCTTACGCGCACACCAGTAGCGCCACAGGACACACATGTTTGGTTTTTTACGCAGGTATATTTCCACCGATCTGGCCATCGACTTGGGCACGGCCAACACCTTGATCTACGTTCGCGGCCAGGGCATCGTCCTCGATGAGCCTTCGGTAGTCGCGATCCGCCAGGAAGGCGGCCCCAACGGCAAGAAGACGATCCAGGCGGTCGGTAAAGAAGCAAAACAGATGCTGGGCAAGGTCCCAGGCAACATCGAGGCGATCCGCCCGATGAAAGACGGCGTGATCGCCGACTTCACCGTTACCGAGCAAATGCTGAAGCAGTTCATCCGCATGGTGCACGACTCCAAATTCTTCCGTCCTTCGCCGCGCATCATCATCTGCGTGCCGTGCGGCTCGACCCAGGTTGAGCGCCGCGCGATCCGCGAATCGGCGCTGGGCGCCGGCGCCTCGCAGGTCTACCTGATCGAAGAGCCGATGGCTGCGGCGATCGGCGCCGGCCTGCCGGTGTCGGATGCAACCGGCTCGATGGTGGTCGACATCGGCGGCGGCACCACCGAGGTGGGCATCATCTCGCTGGGCGGCATGGTGTACAAGGGCTCCGTGCGCGTGGGCGGCGACAAGTTCGACGAAGCCATCGTCAACTACATCCGCCGCAACTACGGCATGCTGATCGGCGAACAGACCGCGGAAGCGATCAAGAAGGCCATCGGTTCGGCCTTCCCTGGTTCGGAAGTGAAGGAGATGGAAGTCAAGGGCCGCAACCTGTCCGAAGGCATCCCGCGCTCGTTCACGATTTCGTCCAACGAGATCCTGGAAGCGCTGACCGACCCGCTGAACAACATCGTCTCGGCCGTGAAGAACGCGCTGGAACAGACGCCGCCCGAACTGGGCGCCGACATCGCGGAAAAAGGCATGATGCTGACCGGCGGCGGCGCGCTGCTGCGCGACCTGGATCGCCTGCTGATGGAGGAAACCGGCTTGCCGGTGCTGGTGGCGGAAGATCCGCTGACTTGCGTGGTGCGCGGCTCCGGCATGGCGCTGGAGCGGATGGACCAACTGGGCTCGATCTTCTCCTACGAATGATCTGACAAAGACGGGGCCGCGAAACAGCGGCCCCGATGCATTGGGATGAGTTGACAGTCTCGTTGGCGCGCGAGCGCCGGATTATTGGAAGTCATGGAATACAGTCCTCCGCCACTTTTCAAGCAAGGCGCCTCCGCCCGCGTCAAGATGACGGTTTTTGCGTGCATTTCGATTGCACTGCTGCTGGTCGATTCACGCATGCACACGCTGGCCACGGTGCGCAAGGTGGCGGGTACCGTGCTGTATCCGCTGCAAATGGCGGCCCTGATGCCGCGCGACGCCATCTACGGCGTCGGCGATTATTTCTCCAGTTTGTCGTCGATGGAAAAGCAGGTGCGCGAGCTGAAACGCCAGCAGATCGCCGGCGCGCTGGTGCTGCAGCAGGCGCAGCTCCAGACGGCCGAAAACAACCAGCTGCGCCGCCTGATGGACGCGCGCGAGCATTTGCCGGTGAAGTCCATGCTGGCCGAGATCCTGTACGACGCGCGCGATGTCAACAGCCGTAAGGTGATCCTCGACCGTGGCACCCAGCAGGGCGTGGCCCTCGGCCTGCCGGTGATCGACAACCAGGGCGTGGTCGGCCAGGTCACGCGCGTGTTCCCCTTTACCTCCGAAGTGACGCTGCTGACCGATAAGGAGCAGGCGATTCCCGTGCAGCTGCTGCGCAACGGCTTGCGCAGCGTAGCCTATGGCCGCGGCAAGTCCGGCGCGCTGGAGCTGCGCTTCACGGCGCCCAACGCGGACATCCAGGTGGGCGACATCGTCGTCACCTCGGGCCTGGACGGCGTCTATCCGGCCGGCCTGGCGGTGGCGCGCGTGAGCCAGGTGGAAAACAGCGCGGCCGGATCGTTCGGCGGCGTGGTGTGCCAGCCGCTGGCCGGCATCTCCAACCATACGCAGTTGCTGATTTTGATGTCGGCGCCGGAGATGCCTCCGCGTCCGCCGGATGAGGAGGCGCGCGCGCTCAAGAAGCACAACAACAAGATGGCGCCGGTCAAGGAGGCGCCGAAAGAGGGCGTCGATCCGGCCCCCGCCGGCACCGCGCCCGCGGCTGCGCCGGCCGGCCCGCCCGGCCTGATGCCGGTGATGCCGCCGCCCGCGCCGAAACCTGCGCCCGCCGCCGCTGCCACGCTTGGCGCCGCGACGACCGGCACCGGTACGCCGGCCGCCGGAACACCAGGCGCCGCAACGCCAGCCGCGCGAGGCGCCACACCGGCCACCGCAACGCCGACCGCGCAGGGGGCCGCACCGGCCGCCGCGCCAGCCGCAGGCGCGCCTGCAGCCACCAAACCGAAGGAACCGGCACGATGAATCGCCCCCACTATATCCTGCTGCCGGTCAGCCCGCTGTTCATCGCCTTCAGCCTGTTCTGCGCGTTTCTACTGAACCTGCTCCCCTGGGGGAACTTCATCGGCGTGCCGGACTTCGTGGCGCTGGTGCTGGTGTTCTGGGGTGTGCACCAGCCGCGCAAGGTCGGCATCGGCACCGCCTTCTTCCTTGGCCTGCTGATGGACGTGCATGACTCCACGCTGCTGGGCGAGAACGCGCTGGCTTACACGCTGCTGTCCTACTTCGCGATCATGCTGCATCGCCGGGTGCTGTGGTTCCCGTTGCTGACGCAGGCCATGCACGTGTTCCCGCTGCTGCTGATGGCGCAATCGGTGCAGCTGATCGTGCGCTTCTTCGTGTCCGGCAAATTCCCCGGCTGGTTCTACTTTGTCGAAAGCGTGATCGCCGTGGCCCTGTGGCCGCTGGCGACCTGGCTGCTGCTGGCGCCCCAGCGCCGCGCGGTCGACCGCGACCACACCCGCCCGATTTGACGCCCCGGTCGCGCAGTGACCGAGCACCATGACTGAGCATCATGACTGAACTCAAGGACAACCAACGCGAGCTGCACCAGTTCCGCCTGCGCCTGACGGTGCTGGGCGCGCTGGTGTTCTTCTGCTTCGCCGCGCTGCTGGTGCGCTTCGTCTGGCTGCAGGTCTACAAGCATAGCGACTACGTCGCCCAGGCCGAAGGTAACCGTATCGCCCTGGTGCCGATCGAGCCCAATCGCGGGCTGATTTTGGACCGCAACGGCGTGGTCCTGGCGCGCAACTACTCGGCCTTTACGCTGGAGATCACGCCGTCCAAGTTGAGCGCCACGCTGGACGAAACCATCGACGAGCTGTCCAAGCTGATCACGGTGGAGCCCAAGGACCGCAAGCGCTTCAAGAAGCTGCTGGAGGAATCGAAGGGCTTCGAGAGCGTGCCGCTGCGCACCCGCCTGACCGACGAGGAAGTGGCGCGCTTCTCGGCGCAGCGCTTCCGCTTCCCCGGCGTGGAAGTGCAGGCGCGCCTGTTCCGCCAGTACCCGCTGGGCGAGATCGCCTCGCACGTGATCGGCTACATCGGCCGCATCAACACGTCGGAAGCCAAGGCCATCGCCGATGGCGAGGACGCCGCCAACTACAACGGCACCGACCATATCGGCAAGGAAGGCCTGGAGAAGAGCTACGAGAAGCAGCTGCACGGCGTCAGCGGCTACGAGGAAGTGGAGAAATCGGCCGGCGGCCGCGCCGTCCGCACCTTGTCGCGCACGCCCGCCAAGCCAGGCAGCAACCTGATACTGTCGATCGACATCGAGCTGCAGAAGGTGATCGAGGAAGCCTTCGGCGAATGGCGCGGCGCGCTGGTCGCCATCGAACCGGAGACGGGCGACATCCTGGCCTACGTATCGCGCCCCGGCTACGATCCCAACCTGTTCGTCGACGGTATCGACTCGCAAAGCTGGAACGAGCTTAATACTTCGCTGGACAAGCCGATGGTGAACCGCCCTCTGTCGGGCACCTATCCGCCGGGGTCCACCTTCAAGCCCTTCATGGCGCTGGCCGCGCTGGAGCTGGGCAAACGCACACCGGGGCAGACCATCTTCGATCCGGGTTCGTTCACGCTGGGTGGCCACAAGTTCCGCGACGATAAACCGGGCGGCCACGGAACGGTGGACATGTACAAGTCCATCGTCGAATCCTGCGACACCTACTACTACATGCTCGGTAACGATATGGGCATCGACGCCATCACCGACTTCATGAAACCGTTCGGCTTCGGCCAGTTGACCGGCATCGACCTGGAACACGAGAAGCAGGGCGTGCTGCCGTCCAAGGAATGGAAGCGCAACCGTTTCAAGAAGAATCCGGCGGCGCAGAAATGGGTCGGCGGCGACACCATCTCCATCGCCATCGGCAACGGCTTTAACAGCTACACGCCTTTGCAGATGGCGCACGCGGTCTCCAACCTGGCCAACAACGGCATCGTGATGAAGCCGCACCTGGTGAAGATCATCGAGGACAGCGTCACGCGCGCGCGCAAGCTGACGGTGCCCAAGGAAAGCTACCGCATCCCGCTCAAGCAGGAGCATATCGACATCATCAAGAATGCCATGGTGGGCGTGACCACCGGCGGCACGGCGGCGCGCGCGTTCGTCGGCGCCGGCTACACCTCGGGCGGCAAGACCGGTACCGCGCAGCTGGTGGCGATCAAGAAGAACGAGAAGTACAACGCCAACCTGATCGCCGAACGCCTGCGCGACAACGCGCTCTACACCGCCTTCGCCCCGGCCGACAAGCCGCGCATCGCCATCGCGGTGGTGGTGGAGAACGGCGGCTTCGGCGCCGGCGTGGCCGCGCCCATCGTGCGCAAGGCGCTGGACTACTACCTGCTGGGCAAACGCCCGAACGAAAAAGAAACCACCCGCGTGCCGAAGGAGGACGCCGAGCTGCGCTCCGTCCAGGACGTCCAGGCCGAACAGGGCGTCAGCGACGACAACAAGCCGGGCGCCGAAACCCCCGGCAACAAGGAATAAAGGACCAGCATGCGTATCAACGAAAGGCGCTCCCTGGGGCGCCGTCTTCGCCCGTACTTCACCGTGTTCGACCTGCCGCTGATGCTGATCATCTGCGCGCTGCTGTCGGTCGGCCTGGTGACGTTGTACTCGGCCGGCCTGGGCATTCCCGGCAAGGTGGAGGACCAGATGCGCAACATCTTCCTGGCCTTCATGGTGATGTGGTTCGTGGCCAATATCACGCCGCAGATGATGATGCGGATCGCCGTGCCGGCCTATGTGGTCGCGGTGGCGCTGCTGGTCGCCGTGGCGCTGTTCGGCACCGTCAAGCTGGGCGCGCGGCGCTGGCTGCATGTGGGCGTGGACATCCAGCCGTCCGAATTCATGAAGATCGCCATGCCGCTGATGCTGGCGTGGTTCTTCCAGCAGCGCGCCGGCCATTTGCGCTGGCAGGATTACGCCATCGCCGCCGTGCTGCTGGCGATCCCGGTGGCACTGATCGTCAAGCAGCCGGACCTGGGCACCGCCTTGCTGGTGGTGGCCGCCGGCTTTTGCGCGATCTTCCTGGCCGGCCTGGCGTGGCGGGCTTTGATCGCGCTGTTCGTCACAGCCCTCGCCAGCCTGCCGGTGATCTGGACCGTGGGGATGCACGACTACCAGCGCGACCGCGTGCTGACGCTGATCGATCCGTATCTCGAACCGCTGGGCAAGGGCTTCCACATTATCCAGTCGATGATCGCCATCGGCTCGGGCGGCGTGTCCGGCAAGGGCTGGACGCATGGCACGCAGGCCCACCTTGAATTCATCCCCGAACGCACCACCGACTTTATTTTCGCCGTGTTCTCCGAGGAGTTCGGCCTGACCGGCAACCTGGTGCTGATGTTCCTGTACCTGCTGCTGATCGGCCGCGGCCTGATGATCGCCGGGAACGCGCCCAACTTGTTTACCCGCCTGCTAGCCGGCTCCATCACGATGATTTACTTTACCTACGCCTTCGTCAACATGGCCATGGTCAGCGGCATCGTGCCGGTGGTCGGCGTGCCGCTGCCGTTCATGAGCTACGGCGGCACCGCGCTGCTGACGCTGGGCCTGGGCGCGGGCATCCTGATGAGCGTCCAGCGCCACCGCAAATTGGTGCAGACCTGATGCGCGTGCAGGACAGGCGGCTCGCGCCGCAGGCCTGGGGAGCGGCGGTATGACGGAGATTAAGGATACGGAGCGCGAGCTCCAGCAGTTCCGCTTCCGCATCACGGTGCTGGGCGCGCTGGTGTTCTTGTGTTTCGGCCTGCTGCTGGCGCGCTTCATCTGGCTGCAGGTGGTCAAGCACAGCGACTTCGCCGTCAAGGCGGAGGAGAACCGCATCGCCCTCGTGCCCATCGTGCCCAATCGCGGATTGATCATGGACCGCAACGGTGTGGTCCTGGCGCGCAACTACTCGGCCTTCACGCTGGAGATCACGCCGTCCAAGCTGACGGCGACGCTGGACGAAACCATCGACGAGCTGTCCAAGCTGGTCGAGATCGAGGTCAAGGACCGCAAGCGCTTCAAGAAGCTGCTGGAGGAATCCAAGGGCTTCGAGGGCGTGCCGTTGCGCAGCCACCTGACCGACGAGGAAGTGGCGCGCTTCGCGGCGCAGCGTTTCCGCTTCCCCGGCGTGGAGGTGCAGGCGCGCCTGTTCCGTCAATACCCGCTGGGCGAGACGGCGTCGCACGTGATTGGCTTTATCGGCCGCGTCAGCCGCGCCGAGGCCGAGGCCATCGCGGACGCCGATGATGCCGCCAACTACAAGGGCACCGACCATATCGGCAAGGAGGGCCTGGAGAAGAGCTACGAGAAGCAGCTGCACGGCACCACCGGCTACGAGGAAGTGGAAGTGTCGGCGGGCGGCCGCGCCGTCCGCACCTTGTCGCGCACGGCGGCGGTGGCGGGCAGTAACCTGATCCTGTCGATCGACATCGAGCTGCAGAAAGTGGTGGAGGAAGCCTTCGGCGAACGGCGCGGCGCGCTGGTGGCGATCGAGCCGTCCACCGGCGACATCCTGGCCTACGTGTCGCGGCCCGGCTACGATCCGAACCTGTTCGTTGACGGCATCGACGCGCAAAGCTGGAACGACCTCAATACCTCGCTGGACCGGCCGATGGTGAACCGTCCGCTGTCCGGCACCTACGCGCCGGGTTCCACCTTCAAGCCCTTCATGGCGCTGGCCGCGCTGGAGCTGGGCAAGCGCACGCCGAGCCAGGTGACCTACGATCCGGGTTTCTATAACCTCGGCGGCCACCAGTTCCGCGACGACGTGGTCGGCGGCCACGGCTCGGTGGACATGCACAAGTCCATCGTCGTCTCCTGCAATACCTACTACTACGCGCTGGGCCACGACATGGGCATCGACGCCATTACCGACTTCATGAAACCGTTCGGCTTCGGCCAGCAGACCGGCATCGACCTGGAAAACGAAAAGACCGGGGTGCTGCCGTCGCAGGAGTGGAAGCGCAAGCGGTTCAAGGGTGCGGCAGGGAAGTGGGTGGGTGGTGATACCATCTCGGTCAGCAATGGTTCCGGCTACAACGCCTACACGCCTTTGCAGATCGCGCATGCGGTGGCCAACCTGGCCAACAATGGCGTGGTGATGAAGCCGCACCTGGTCAAGATTGTGGAGGACAGCGCGACGCGCAGCCGCAAGCTGACGGTGGCCAAGGAAAGCTATCGGATTCCGCTGAAGCAGGAGAATATCGACTTTGTCAAAAATGCCATGGTCGGAGTGACCACGGAAGCGGGTGGCACCGGGGTGCGCGCCTTCGCCGGCGCCGGCTACACGGTGGGCGGCAAGACCGGCACCGCGCAGGTGATCACTATCCGTTCGGGTGAGAAGTACAACGCCGCCAGGCTGGCCGAGCGCCTGCGCGACAACGCGCTGTTCACGGCGTTCGCGCCGGCGGACAAGCCGCGCATCGTGCTGGCGCTGGTGGTGGAAAACGCCGGCAAGGGCGGCGCGGAAGCGGCGCCGATCGCCCGCAAGGCGCTGGACTATTACCTGCTGGGCAAACGTCCGGCTGAAAAAGACACCACCAAGGTGCCGAAGGAAGACGCTGAGACGGTGCTGCCGGTGGAAGGGCAGACGCTTGAAGAGCAGGCCGCGGCGGCCGAATTCGAACGGCGCGCTCCGGCGGCGCCTGCCGCACCGCCAGCACCAGCGGCACCAACGGCACCAACCGCGCCTGCTCCGGCAGCCGCGCCGCCGACCGTGCAGCCAGTGCCGCCGGCGCGTAAAAAATCGTAAGGATGAAGTGATGCGTATGACCCGTAGCCGTATTTTGAATGTCTGCACCACGCTGGCCATGCTGGCGCTGGTCGGCTGCGGCACAGCGCCGACGGTCACCGATACCGGCACGCTGTCCAAGACGCCCCGTACATCCAAGCCGGTGATCAAGGCGCCGTCCAACGCCAAGCCGGATGGCGGCCTGCCTGCGCTGCCGCCGGCGAATTCGGGACGTGGCGGCTACTACCAGGACGACGGTCCCGGCGACTCGCCGCCCGCCAACCTGGCCGACGTGCCGGACGCCGACGTGCGCAACGATCCGCTGCTGCCTTACTCCAACCGTCCCTACGTCGTCTTCGGCAAGACCTACACGCCGATCACCGGCAACCAACCGTTCACGCAGATCGGCATCGGCAGCTGGTACGGCAAGAAGTTCCACGGCCAGCGCACCTCGTCCGGCGAAATCTACGACATGTACAAGATGACGGCCGCGCATCCGACGCTGCCGATTCCTTCCTACGCGCGGTTGACGAACCTGGTGAGCGGCGCGGTGGTTATCGTGCGTATCAACGACCGTGGGCCGTTCCATGCCAACCGCGCCATCGACGTGTCGTACACGGCGGCGCTGAAACTGGGCCTGCTGGGCAAGGGCAGCCACGAGCTGCAGATCGAACGCATCCTGCCGGATGAAGTGGACCGCATGCTGGCCACGCGGGCCGGCGTTTCGGGCACGGTGTCGCCGCGCCTGCAGTCGCAGTCTTCGTCGCAGAAGGCGTCGTCGGGCGGCCTGGGTGGCGGTCCGCTGTTGCTGACGCCATCGACAACCTTGAGCGGCGAGCCGCTGGTGCTGGCGCCGAAGGCCATGCCGGCAGCGGCATCCTCCGATGCTGCTGCGGCGGCGGTGATGCTGACCGACCGCGCACCGGCCGATGCCGAAACGCTGGCCGCCAGCACCGCAAAGGGCGGCTTTTATTTGCAACTAGGCGCCTACTCGCGCGCCGAGAACGCGGAAGCGGTGCGCGGAAAATTGTCCGGCAAGGGATTGAATGGACTGGAAGTGACGCAGGGCGGCACCGTGTACCGCCTGTTCACCGGCCCGTTTGCGACCCGCCAGGAAGCGCTCCAGGCGGCGCAAGGGCTGCCGTCAGCGTTGCACCTCAAGCCCATCGTCGTCCAGCGCTGATCCGGTTACAGGACCGGCCACAATACGGCGGCTGTTGTCGCCACCTCAACCAGGTCGACGACCAGCATCCAGGCGGCCGACAAGCGTCCCTGCATGTATGCGCCCAGCGCCCAGAAACCTCCCATTGCCGCCGTAATCGCCAGCGCGGAACGCGCGTAGGACAGCGCCGCCGAATGCCACAGGCACCCGGCGGCGGCCATCACGCACAGGCCAAACTGCGCCGCCGCTATGCAGCGCTTCCGCGTAGTCAGCGGCGGATCGTAGCTTTGCTTGGCGGCTTCGAGGTCGAATGGCTTGCCTGGCAGTGCGAGATCGGCGGGACGCCAGCCCGGATGCATCAACCAGATCTTCACTTTATCGGACCAGCGCTTTGCCTGCCGGGAGAGGTTCAGCAAGACCCAGTACTCCGACACGATGGCCCAGGCAGGGTCCCAGCTGTTCAACGGACTGCGCGTGCCGTACACGCACGGCTCCCGTTCCTCGGCGAAGGTGCCGAACATGCGGTCCCAGATGACCAGCATGCCGCCATAATTCTTGTCGAGGTATTGGTCGTTCACCGCGTGATGCACGCGATGGTTGGAGGGCGAGGAAAACACGCGGTCGAACCAGCCGAGTTTTCCGATATGTTCGGTGTGTATCCAGAACTGATACAGCAGCACGATCAGGCCGGCCACCGCGAACTGCTCCGGCGGCACGCCCAGTAGCGCCATCGGCAGATAGAAGGCCCAGCCGATGAAGATCACCGAGCTTTCCTGCCGCAGCGCGGTGGAGAAATTGAAGTCCTGGCTTTGATGGTGGACCTGGTGCGCGGCCCACATGACGGCGCACTCGTGGCCCATGCGGTGCAGCCAGTAGTCGCAAAAATCGAACAGCACGACGGCGGCGACCCAGCCGTACCACGCCGGCCAAAACTCGGTGAGCGACACCAGGCGGACCTTGTCGAATGCCCAGGCATAGAGGCCGATCTGAAACAGCTGCGTGAGCACCGCGACGAGTTGGCTGATCAAGCCCTGACTGAGGCTGCTCAGCGCATCGTTGAGGCGATACGTATTGCGCCGTTTCGCCCACCCATACGCGAATTCCGCCACCATCAGCAGGAAAAATACGGGGAAGATCAGGACGATGAATTGTTCCATATAGAAGGCGGCATTGAAAGTAAGCCGATAGTTTGCCAGATTATTTTGAATGCGGCTGGAGGCTAATCCGCCGACAGCAATTGCGCCAGCCGCTCGGTGCGGAAGCGCTCGACGACAAATTCCACGAAGGCCCGCGTCTTGGCCGGCAGTAGCTTCTGCGCCGGATAGTAGATCGATACGTCGCCGCCATCCACATGCCAGCCTGGCAGCACGCGCACCAGCGTCCCCGCTTCCAGATGCGCGAGCGATTCCGAGTAGTTGATCAAGGCGACACCCAGGCCCAGGGCCGCCGCGTCGCAGGCTGCGCCGGGATCGCTCATCGTCATGCGGACGCGCAGCGTGATGGGCGCCTGCTGCTTGCTGCGATTGGTCAGCGCCCACGGACGTATCCGCCCCGTTTGCGGTGAGCGGATCAGAATGCCGTCATGCTCATGCAGGTCGGCGGGCGATTTCGGCGCGCGATGTTCGGCCAGGTAGGCCGGCGACGCCACCAGCACCCGGTTGGCCGGCGCCAGTCTGCGGGCCACCACGCCGGGCGACAAGTCGATCCCGCCGCCCAGCGCGGCGTCGAAGCTTTGCGCGATCAGGTCCACCGGGCGATTGTCGAAAGCCCAGTCGGGCGAGATGGCGGGATAGCGCTGCAAAAAATCGCCCAGCATCGGCACGATGTACTGGCGGCCAAAGTTGACCGGCATGCTGACCCGCAGCGTGCCGGCAGGCTGGCCGCCGGCGCTGGCCAGGTTGGCGACCGCGTTCTGTATCGTCGACAGGCTGCCGCCCACTTCATCGAGGAACTGCTGTCCCGCCTCCGTCAGCGACAGGCTGCGCGTGCTGCGCTGGAACAGGCGCACCCCCAGCCGCGCCTCCAGTCGCGCGACGTTCTTGCCGACGGCGGCTGGCGTCAGGCCGAGCCGGCGCGCGGCTTCGGAGAAGCTGCCCGCGTCCGCGCTGCGCACAAAACACTCGATGCTGATCATGGTTTCCATGGTTTTCATTTTAAACCAATTGGATCAACTGCTTATAGCAATTACCGTCTAGTCACGACATAATCCGAGGCGGATACTGAAGGCTCCAAATCACCAACAGGAGCATCACATGAACAACGGTAAAATCGCATTTGTACAAGGCGGCTCGCGCGGCATCGGCGCGGCCATCGCAAAACGGCTGGCGCGCGACGGCGCCACCGTCGTGTTGACGTATTCCAGCTCGGCCGACAGGGCCGCGCAAGTCGTGGCGGAGATCGAGGCCGCTGGCGGCAAGGCGCAAGCCGTCAAAGCCGACAGCGCCGACGCCTCCGCGCTGAAGGCCGCCATCCGCAACGCGGCGGAAGCCCACGGCCGCATCGACATCCTGGTCAACAACGCCGGCGTGCTGGCGATCGCGCCGCTGGAAGACTTCACGCTGGAGGACTTCGACCGCACGCTGGCCGTCAACGTGCGCAGTGTGTTCGTGGCGACCCAGGAAGCCGCGCGTCACATGGGGCAGGGCGGACGCGTGATCACCATCGGCAGCACCAATGCCGATCGCGTGCCGTTCGCCGGCGCCGCGACCTACGCGATGAGCAAGTCGGCGCTGGTCGGCCTGACCAAGGGCCTGGCGCGCGACCTCGGCCCGCGCGGCATCACCGTCAACAATGTGCAGCCAGGCCCGGTCGATACCGAGATGAACCCGGATGGCAGCGATTTCGCCGGCGCCCTGAAAGCCATGATGGCCTTGCCGCGCTATGGTTCGGTGGAGGAGATCGCCGGTTTCGTGTCGTACCTGGCGGGGCCGGAAGCCGGCTACATCACCGGCGCCAGCCTGTCGATCGACGGCGGCTTCGGCGCGTGATGCGGCAGCGCGGCGGCCTTGGGGGACCATGTGCTACATCAATGGTCCCCCCGAGTTCGCTGGCTAGACTGGAATTCCACTAACGATGGAGGTAATCATGGAAATCCAGGACGATACCGATGCACTGCGCAAACTGTTTGCTGAAATGAATCCGGACTCGGGCGAGGTGGAGTCGGTCCACCGGGCCGAGTTGGATCCGGAGATGGCGCTGGCGCTCATGGCCAATCCCAAGGCCGCGCTCAAGGCGATGAATATTCCGGTCAGCACCGAGTCGCGGGTGGACCTGACGATGAAGAACCGCGCCGACCGCGCAACGATGGAACTGGGCTTCACGTCCATGGCGCGGCTGCGGCGTATCTTCATCATCGTGATCCACTACCGGAACTGCGATTCTGACATTATCATCATCGCTACCCGTTAAGCGATCACTCCAGGGCGGATTGGGACGCACAGATAGATGAAAGCGAATTTTGATGGAGATTCTTGAAGCTACCCAGTCCGAACTTGGGGATGTCGCGAGCTTGTATGCCGAAGCAGGCTATGGCGCCGCAATCGATCCGGCGGATATCGTCATCGTCGCGAAAGATTGTGGTGCGTTGGTTGGTGCGGTCCGCCTTTGCACCGAAGAGGGAGTCACGGTCCTGCGTGGCATGCAGATTCGAGGCGCGTTTCAACGGCAGGGCATCGGCGCCCGATTGCTGGCGGCTTGCCTGCCTGTCCTTGAAAGGCGGCAGGCGTTCTGTTTGCCGTATGCGCATCTGGTTGGCTTTTATTCAGCCGCCGGTTTTGAGCTGGCGGTCGACGCTGAGCTACCGGATTTTCTCAAGCGTCGCCGCGATGTCTACAACGCCCAAGGCCAGAACGTCGTCGCCATGCGGCGGCGCTGATCTTACTTGCAGGCGTGGCTTTGCGCGTTCGGATAGCCGGCGCGCAGTTGTTCCAGTTTGGCCTTGAGTTCCATGTCCACGTCGCGGAACTGGAAGGCCAGCAGTTTGCTGCCGCTCATGCGCGGCGCCACGCGCGCGGTGCGTACGCCTTGCTTCATCAGCGCCGCCAGCTGGTTCTGCGCCGCGCCTTCGGTCTTGAACACGCCCAGCGAAATCCCCCAGCGCAGCGGCGAGTTGTCGTTCATGATGAAGTAGTTGGTCACGCCCAGCGCGCGCAGTTCGGCCGCTTTCTTGTCGGCGCCTTCCTTGCTGCCCTGCGGCGGCATATAAACGATATAGCTCGATACCTCGGTGCCCGGCAGGTTGTGGCGCGACTGGCGGTCGCCCAAATTCAGCGGCGCCAGCTGGGTTTCGAAACGGCGCGCGTCGGCCAGCACGAAGCTGCCGATTTCCACGCAGGCCAGCACCTCGGGCGCCGGCTTGGCCGCCGCGGCGGCGCTGGCTGCGGCGGCCGTCGCGGCCGAGGCGTCGTTGGCCTTCTCGGCGGAGATGATGGCCAGCTTGCCGGCGTTGAGTTGGTTGAGCATGCGCTCCGGCTCGCGCTCGTTGCCGCTGAAATGGCCGAGATAACCTTTGCCGTACGCGAACAGCGCGGCATTGATGGCGACCAGCGACCAGAAAATAAATTTCAGCACGAAGCTTCCCTTGCGAGCTTATTCGGCGCTGCCGGCGGCAGCATGCAAACCGATTAACACGATGTTCTCGACGATACGGTAGGGCACCTTCAGCATCGGCGCGATATATGGCGCCGCGCCGCCGGAAATGATGCACTCGCTGGCGCCATGCCGCGCGTACGCATGCTCGATGGCGCCGCTCTGCGCGGCCAGGCAGCCGCTCAGGATGGCGTCGTCGGTATTGTCGGCGAATCCGTCCGGCAGCTTACCGTCTTGCGCAATTTGCGGCAACTGCGCCGTGTTGCGCGCCAGTGAGCTGGCCATCAGGCCCAGTCCCGGCAGGATCATCCCGCCCAGGAACATGCCGTCGGCCGTGATGGCGTCGATGGTGGTGGCGGTGCCGCAGTTGGCGACGATGACTTCGCGCCCGGCCGCCAGCGTGTGGCCGGCGATGGCGGCGGCGAAGCGGTCGCACCCCAGCTGCGCGGGATTCCGGTAGCCGTTGGTCACGCCGGCCAGCGCCGGCAAGGAGGCAAACCATTCGATGGCGTGCTCCGGCAAGATCATGGCGGGGAAGGTCCGCTGCAGCACATACTCCAGCTGCACGCGCAGGGCGCCGCCGGCCACGTTGGCGATGACGATGCGGTCGACGCCGCGGTCGGCCACCGCTTCGCTCAGGTGCAGTTCCAGCTGCTGCAGGTCGGCGTGCATGACGGCGCCGTGGGCGATCCATGTGCCGGGCGCCGTGCCCAATTCGGCCAGCGCCCATTTGACGCGGGTGTTGCCGGCGTCGATCAGTAGAATCATGATAGTCCGATAGAGGTGGCGAAGGTTGACGATAAGCGCAGCGAGACATCACCGGACAGCACTTCGGCGCGGCCCTGCTCCGTGTCGAGCATCAGGCGGCCGATGGCGTCGACGCCGGCGGCGCGGCCCTGCTGCAGCACTTTGCCGTTGTCGAGAATGACCACGTCCTGGCCGCGCCACGCATGCAGCGCGTTCCAGCGCTCGGCGAAGGGGGCGAAGCCGGTGTCGTCGAATTCGGCCAGCACGGCGGCCAGGCGGCTGAGCAGCGCGGCCATCAGCTGGTTGCGGTCCATCTTGGCCAGCCATGGCGCGGCGGCCACTTCGCGGCCGATCTGCGCTTCCAGCTCGTCCGGCATGATCAGGTTGATGCCGACGCCGATCACGGCCCAGATGGCGTTGTCGTGGCGCGAGGTCTGGGTCTCGACCAGGATGCCGGCCAGTTTTTTACCGTCGCGCAGCAGGTCGTTGGGCCACTTGATCTGCACCGGCACGCCCAGCGAGGCGATGGTCTCGGCCAGCGCGACGCCGACCGCCATCGGCAGGCCGGACATCCGGTGCAGCGGTCCCTTGAAGCGCCAGGCCAGCGAGAACATCAGCGCGGCGCCGGGCGCGGACAGCCAGCTGCGGCCCGCGCGGCCACGGCCCGCCGTCTGGTTGTCGGCGATGCGCAGCACGGGGCCGGCCAGCGTGTCGACGCGGGCCAGCAGGTCGGCGTTGGTGGAGCCGGTTTCGGCGACGGTTTCTATCGCCACGTGCGTGGCGCTGGTGGCGCAGTGGCCGTGGATGGCGGCGGCGTCGAGGCTCATGGCGCGGCCTTGCGTGGCTTGTGCGGCGCCTTGGCGAAGGCCAGGTCGTACAGTGCATTCGGCAGCATGCGCAGCACCTTGGCGACGATGCCCATCTGCCACGGGATCACCTTGTAGCTGCTGCCGGCGGCGATGGTGCGCGCGGCCTTGGCGGCGAATTTGTCGGGCGCCATCAGGAAGGGCATCGGGTAGGGATTCACCTGCGTCATCGGCGTGTCGATGTAGCCGGGGCAGATGGTGACGACGCGGATGCCGTGGGGCTTGAGCTCCAGCCGCAGCGATTCGCAGTAGCTGATCACCGCCGCCTTGGAGGCGCTGTACGCTTCGGCGCCGGGCAGGCCGCGTATGCCGGCCACGCTGCCGATGCCGACCAGCCGCGCCGGCCGGCCCTGCGTTTTCATCTGCTCTTTCATCGCCGGGATGAAGGGCGCGAAGGTGGCGGCGGTGGCCACCACGTTGGTGGCGATGACGGCTTCGAACACGGGGATGTCTTCGGCGAACTCGGTGAGCGTGCCGACCGAGATACCGGCGTTGGCGATCACGACGTCGATGCCGCCGGCGTGCGCCATGAAGGCTTGCGCGGCGGCGGCGATGCCGGCGTGGTCGCGCACATCGGCCGCGTAGGCGCGGTGGCGTTCAGGGTTGGGAAGGGAGGCGATCAGCTGGTCCAGCATCTCGCTGCGGCGGGCCAGCAGGCCCAGTGTGGCGCCTTGCGCGGCGTATTCGGCGGCGAGGGCCGCACCCAGGCCGCTTGAGGCGCCGGTGATGAAGACCCGCTCCGGCCCGGCGCCTTGCTTGTTCATCTTTATTTCTTTTCCGCTTTCGCCTTGGCGACCAGGAAGTCCATCACCTGCACGGCCTGCGCGTGCAGCTCGGCTTCGGTGGTGGCGGACTTGGAGCCTTCGTTGGCCATGGTCGGCGAGGTGACGTATTTGCCGTCGATGGCGATCATCGGCCATGAATCGACGCCGTAGGCATCCATCATCGATGCCGAGCGGCGCACGCTGCCGGCCACGCCCAGGCCGCGATAGGTCTCGATGAACTTCTGGCGGTCCACACCCTGCTTGGCGACGAAGTCGAACGCCATCTCGTCGCGGCTCATGCGGTTATGGTTGACGTGCATCTCGGTGAAGATCTTGGTGTGCATGGCGTCGGTCAGCTGGCCCATGGCGCTCAGCGTGAAGAACATTTTCTCCTGCGGCAGGTCGGTGCCGCTGCGCGAGATGTGCACGCGCTTGAAGACGATGTTGTCGCCCTGTTTCTTGACCCACGCCGACAGCGTCGGATCGAAGGCGAAGCAGTGCGGGCAGGCGTAGTCGAAGAACTCGATGACTTCGACCTTCTTGCCGCTGTCGACCGGCTGCGGCGTGGCCAGCGTCTTGAATTCGACGCCGTTCTGCGGCGCGGCCGGGGAGGCCGACGACAGGGTAGCTACGCTCAACATCAATGCACCAACCACGAATTTCATGAATCGCATCTGGATACTCCTGGCTTATTTTTGATTGCGCACGACTGCGACGTCGACGCCGTTTTCAGACAACTTGCTACGAACCTTGTTCATCGTTTCGACCTGGTTGAAGGGGCCAAGGCGCACGCGATGCAGCACGCCGGTGTCGGTGGCGCGGTCGGAGACGTTGGCCTCGAAGCCCAGCAGGGCAAGCTTGGCGCGGGCGCTTTCGGCGTCGGCGATCTCGCGGAAGGCGCCGGCCTGCAGGTAGTAGATGAATTTGTCGTCGCCGCTGTCGGCCGCCGGCTTGGCTGGCGTTGGCGCCACGTTGGCCGCACCCGGGGTGACGGCGGCGGTGGCAGCGGGGGCGGCCTTCGGCTTCTCGGCCGGAGCCGGCGCCGGAGCGGCCGGCGCGGGCGTGCCCTGGATCTTGTCGACCACCGCCTGCAGCGGATCGGCCGGAGGCGGCGCTTTTGGCGGTTCCTTCGGCGTGTCCTTGGCAAAGTCCTTGGCCGCTTCGCGCACCGCGTCCTTGTTGCCGTACATAGGCTTGTTCGGATCGGCGGCCTGTCCCGCGGTCGGTTCCACCGCCTTGCTGCTACGCCCCTTGTCGGTGAAAGGCGTCGCGCCCTTGTTGATCACCAGGGCGACGACGACCGCGATCGCCAGGCCGATGATCAGGCCGATGACGATGCCGATGATGGTGTTGCCGTGCTGGCGCGAACGTGGGGTAAGGCGGGAGCGGAAATTCATTGTGCGGGATGTCCTTCGCAATTACATTTTGTTGGGAGCGGAGACGCCGATCAGCGCCAGGCCGTTGCGCAGCACCTGGCGGGTGGCGACCATCAGCGCGATACGGGCGGCCTTCAGTGCCTCGTCGTCCACCAGCACGCGCTCGGCGAAGTAGAAGCTGTGCAGGTTGGCGGCCAGGTCGCGCAGGTAGAACGCGATCTGGTGCGGACCCAGCTCCGCTTGCGCGCGCGCCAGTGTTTCAGGGTAGGCGGCCAGGGTGGCCAGCAGCGTCGCTTCGGTCGGCGCGGTCAGCGGCGACAGGTCGACGTTGGCCAGCGAGGCTTCGTCGCCGGTCCACTGTTCCAGCATGCGGCAGATGCGCGCGTGGGCGTACTGCACGTAATACACCGGATTCTCGTCCGAGGTTTTCAGCGCGACGTCGACGTCGAACACGAATTCGGTGTCGGCCTTGCGCGAGATGAGGAAGAAGCGCACGGCGTCGCGGCCTTTTTCGATGTCGCCGCCGCCCGACCATTCGATCAGGTCGCGCACGGTCACGTAGGAGCCGGCGCGCTTGGAGATCTTGACCTCTTCGCCGCCCTTCATCACGGTGACCATCTTGTGCAGCACGTAGTCCGGGTAGCCCTGCGGGATGCCGACGTTGACCGCCTGCAGGCCGGCGCGCACGCGGGCGATGGTGCCGTGGTGGTCCGAACCCTGGACGTTGATCGCCTGGGTAAAGCCGCGCTGGAACTTGACGATGTGGTAGGCCACGTCCGGCACGAAGTAGGTGTAGGTGCCGTCCTTCTTGCGCATCACGCGGTTCTTGTCGTCGCCGTAGTCCTCGGTGCGCAGCCACAGCGCGCCTTCTTCCTCGTAGGTCTTGCCGGATTTGTTGAGCATGTCGACGGCCGCGTCGACCTTGCCGTCGGCGTACAGCGACGATTCGAGGTAGTAGTTGTCGAACTTGACGCCGAAGGCTTGCAGGTCGATGTCCTGCTCGTTGCGCAGGTAGGTCACGGCGAAGTGGCGGATCGATTCGATGTCTTCGACGTCGCCCGAGGCGGTGGCCGGCGAGCCGTCCGAGGCCGATACGGTTTTCTTCAGCTTGAAGTCTTCGGCGATGTCGGCGATGTAGTCGCCGTTGTAGGCCGATTCGGGCCATTGGGCGTCGCCCGGCTTGTAGCCGCGCAGGCGCGCCTGCACCGAGTTGGCCAGCGTCTGGATCTGCACGCCGGCGTCGTTGTAGTAAAACTCGCGGGTGACCGCGTAGCCCTGGGAGCCGAACAGCGACGACAGCGCGTCGCCCAGCGCCGCCTGGCGGCCGTGGCCCACGTGCAGCGGGCCGGTCGGGTTGGCGGAGACGAATTCGATGATGACGCTCTTGCCCTTGCCGGCATCGGCGGTGCCGAAGGCCGCGCCTTGGGCCAGCACGGTCTTGACCACGGCCTGCTTGGCGGCGGCGCTCACGCGCAGGTTGATGAAGCCCGGGCCGGCGATGTCCGCCGATTCCACCAGGCCCTTGCCGGCCGGATTGGCCAGCAGCGCGTCGACCACTTTGGTGGCCAGTTCACGCGGGTTCATTTTCAGCTGCTTGGCCAGTTGCATGGCGATGTTACAGGCCACGTCACCATGCGACGGGTCGCGCGGGCGCTCCAGCACAACGTTGGCGGCGACTTCGGTGCCGGCCAGGATGGGGGCGAGGGCGGCCTGGAACAGGGCGGTGATATCTTGTTTTTGTTGGGCGAGCATGAGCAAATTGGCGGCTGAACCGCGAGTATGAATACATCCGAAAGCGAAAACGGCCGGCGCGCTGGCACCGGCCAAACAGCGGTAATTATACTGGTTTGCCGCAGCCGGGTCACCGCAGCGGGGCGCGATCGTTACAAGCGTTACAATCAGCTTCGTCCCCTAGTCATATGCACTGCTGTATACTGCGCGATCACGCCCGCACGCCAGACCTGGAATTAGCATATGAACAAGCGCCCGACGCTCTCTTTGAAGTCCCCCGCCAAGGCGGCAGCGCCCAAGCTGCGCGCCAGCCATGCGCGCGACCTGAAACCGGCGCTGCAAACCAGCTTCCAGACCGGCCTCAAACCCGATTCGCTGGCCTATAGCCTGATCGGCGCGGCCCAGGCCGTGGCCCAGGTCCGCACCGGCACCAACCTGCCGCAGGCGCTGGCCCAGGTCTGGGCCAAGGGCGACGCCACCCCGCAGGCGCGCGGCGCGATGCAGGACATCGCCTACCGCTGCATGCGCCAGCTGGGCCAGAGCGAGGCGCTGATCGGCCTGATGGCGCCCAAGGCGCCGGAGCCGCTGGTGGCGGCCCTGCTGGCTTGCGCGCTGGCGCTGATGACGGCGCCGGACGAGGTCCAGCCCTACGAGGAATTCACCGTGGTCGACCAGACCGTGACGGCGGCCGACGCCCATCCGGACACGGCGCGCGCCAAGGGCATGGTCAACGCCGTGCTGCGCCGCTTCCTGCGCGAGCGCAAGGCGCTGCTGGAGTCCGCGCTGATGCAGCCGGTGGCCAAGTGGAACTACCCGCAATGGTGGATCGACGCGGCCAAGGCGGCCTGGCCGCAGGACTGGCAGGGCGTGCTGGCGACCGGCAACAGCGCGCCGCCGCTCACCCTGCGCATCAACGCCCGCAAGACATCGATGGAACAATACCTGGCCACGCTGGACGCGGCCGGCATGGCGGCCACCCAGATCGGCCCGTACGCGGTGCGCCTGGCCAAGCCGGTCGGCGTGAGCTTGATTCCCGGCTTCGCCGACGGCGTGGTGTCGGTGCAGGACGCCGGCGCCCAGCTGGCCGCGCCGCTGCTCGATGTCCAGGACGGCATGCGGGTGCTGGACGCCTGCGCCGCGCCCGGCGGCAAGACCTGCCACATCCTGGAGCTGGCCGACGCCCGCGTGACCGCGCTGGACGCCGATCCCAAGCGCCTGGCGCGGGTCGGCGAGAACCTGGAACGCCTCGGCCAGCAGGCCACGCTGCGCACCGCCGACGCCCAGAGCGCCGGCTGGTGGGACGGCGTGCCCTTCGACCGCATCCTGGCCGACGTGCCGTGCACCGCGTCCGGCATCGTGCGCCGCCACCCGGATATCCGCTGGCTGCGCCGCAAGGGCGACACGCTCCAACTTGCAACACTTTCGTCCAAAATCCTCGACAACCTTTGGCAGATGCTGGCACCGGGTGGTAAATTGCTATTCGTGACATGTTCCTTGTGGCCGCAGGAATCCGAGGCGCAGGCGGCCGCGTTCGCAGTACGCAACCAGGCCGTGCGGCTCGACGCGCCGGGCCAGTTGCTCCCCGCCGGTGGCACAGGGCAGGATCACGATGGCTTGTTCTACGCGCTGTTCCAGAAAAATGCGTAACCGCTTTGCCTGTTTAGTTGCCGACTTAGGCGCCTCTTTGCTACCGACGGACCTTTTGAGCACCGGCCCCCACGTGACATCACGATTTTTCCGCCTCCTGATCGGACCCTTGCTGCTGATGATGGCCTGCCTGCTGCCGCAGACGGCGGCCGCGGCCGACGGCGTGGAAATCCGCCGCTGGCAGATCGAGGCGAGCGACGAGGGCTACCGCCTCAACGCCAAATACAGTTTCGAGCTGACCCACGACATGGAGGACACGCTGCAGTACGGCGTGACCCTGTACTTCACCACCGAGATCGAATTCACGCGGCCGCGCTGGTACTGGTTCGACGAGAAGGCCATCGTCAAGCGCCAGACCATCAGCCTGTCCTACAACGTGCTGACCCGCCAGTACCATGTGACGGTGGACGGCAACGTGCGCCAGACCTTCTCGTCGCTGGACGACGCGCTGTTCCTGATCCGCAGCCCCAACCGCTGGCTGGTGGCGCAGCGCGGCCAGCTGGAGGTGGGCAAGACCTACAACGTCAAGCTGAGCATGGGGCTGGACCCGAACTATGTGTCCAAGCCGCTCAAGGTCACGGCGCTCAACAGCAATGCGTGGCGCCTGGCGTCCGACAAGAAAATCTTCCAGTACAAGGCGGAGTAAGTGAGCACTGCCTTGCGGTACTTCTCCGTCGTCGGCGGCGCCATTGTCAGTATCCTGCTGTTCCTGCTTGCTTCGGCGTCCGACAATTCCGGCTTCTTCGACCGCTACTACGCCTGGCTGCTGGGCCTGAACGCGGCGGTGGCCGGCGCGCTCTTGCTGCTGGTGGCGGTGTCGCTGTTCCGCCTGTACGGCCGCTACAAGAGCGGCAAGTTCGGCTCCAAGCTGATGACGCGGCTGGTGCTGCTGTTCGCCGCCATCGGCGTGCTGCCGGGGCTGGTGATCTTCCTGGTCTCGGTGCAGTTCGTCTCGCATTCGATCGATTCGTGGTTCAACGTGCCGGTCGAGGAGGCGCTGGAGTCCGGCATCAACCTCAGCCGCGCCGGCCTGGACGCGGCCCTGAAGGAACTGACGGCCACCGCCAGCCAGACCGTGCAGCAGCTGTCCGAACAGCCCTACGGCACCGAGCGGGCCGCCCTGGCCGGCCTGGTCAAGGAGCATGGCGGCATGCAGAACGCCATCATCGTCGACGGCGACGGCGGCCTGATCATCAGCGCCCGCGCCAGCCGCAGCGGCAACCTCAGCGCCGACCTGCCGACCCGCGAGATGATGGCCAAGGCCAAGGACGGCGACGGCTACGGCGCGCCCGAGGGCGGCAGCGAGCTGCGCAGCAACCTGATCAACGCGCCGGTCAATCCGCAGGACAACGCCACCCAGCTGCGGCTGCGGGTGGTGATGGCCATCCCGGACCGGGTGCAGGCCAACGGCACGCACCTGGCGCCGCGCTACCTGCAGCTGATCCAGCTGGCGCCGGCCCAGCTGGCCGCCGACGGCGAGACCATCCGCAGCGCCTATTCGGACTACAAGGAACGCTTCGTGGCGCGCGTGGGCCTGCGCAAGATGTACATCGTGACCTTGACGCTGACCCTGCTGCTGGCGGTGTTCGGCGCCATCGCCAGCGCGTTCCTGATCGCCAGCGACCTGGCCCAGCCGCTGCTGCTGCTGGCCGAGGGCACGCGCGCGGTGGCCGAAGGAGACCTGTCGCCGCGCCCCATCGTCGCCACCTCGGACGAGCTGGGCACATTGACGCAATCGTTCAACACCATGACGCGCCAGCTGTCGGACGCCCGCAGCGCCGTCGAGCGCAACCGCGCCGCGCTGCAGAACGCCAAGGCCCACCTGGAATCGGTGCTGGCCAATATGTCGGCCGGCGTGATGGTGCTGGACCACGAGTTCCACCTGATCAGCTGTAACGACTCGGTCGAGCGCATCCTGCAGCAGGCCGGCGTGACAATGATCGGCCAGAAGCTCGACGAGATCGAGGGCCTGCAGGAATTCGGCGGCGCCATCGTGGCGGCGTTCGCGGCGCAGAGCGCGCAGTCGGCGGCCGGGCGCAACCTGCAGCGCATGCACTGGCAGCGCCAGATCGAGGTGCCGCGCCGCTCGGCCAGTCTGGACGACAACGACCTGACCCTGCTCACGCGCGGCTCGCGCCTGCCGGTCGAGGGCGGCGGCAGCGGCTACCTGGTGGTGTTCGACGATATTTCGGACGTGATCTCGGCGCAGCGTTCGATCGCATGGGGCGAGGTGGCGCGCCGATTAGCGCACGAGATCAAGAATCCGCTGACGCCGATCCAGCTGTCGGCCGAGCGTTTGCAGATGAAGTTGGACGGCAAGCTGTCGGGGGCCGACAATGAATTGCTCAACAAGGGCACGGCCACCATCGTCAACCAGGTGGCGGCGATGAAGCGCATGGTCGACGATTTCCGCGACTACGCGCGCACCCCGCCGGCCGTGCTGGAACCGCTGGACCTGAACGCGCTGGTCGAGGAGATCCTGCACCTGTACCTGCGCGGCGAGGGCGACGACATCATCCATCCGCAGCTCACGCCCGGCCTGCCGCTGGTGATGGGCGACGCCACCCAGCTGCGCCAGGTCATCCACAACCTGCTGCAGAACGCGCAGGACGCCATGGCCGAGCTGCCGCCCGGTTCGCCGCAAGCGCGCATTGACGTGATCAGCGAAGCCATTCATTATCAGGGCGCGGACGGCACCACGCGCACGGCGGTGCGGCTGGCGATCTCCGACAACGGTCCGGGTTTCGCGCCCAAGATCCTGGCGCGGGCGTTCGAGCCGTACATCACCTCGAAGGCCAAGGGCACCGGCCTGGGCCTGGCGATGGTGAAAAAAATTATCGATGAACATGGCGGACGGATCGATATCCAGAACCATGTCGATAGAAGTGGCGCGTCGGTATTGATTTTGCTGTTAAAGTTAGCACCGGCGTCGCAAAATACCTGAGAAGCACTGATTAAAAAAATCATTGCCGGCCATGAGCCGGCGAAATGAGGAAGGCAAGGGAAGATGGCAAACATTCTGGTAGTGGACGATGAAATGGGTATCCGCGAGTTGCTCTCGGAAATCTTGAGCGACGAGGGACATGCGATACAACTGGCGGAAAACGCCCAGCAGGCGCGCGAGGCGCGGGCCGGCGGCGCGCCCGACCTGGTGCTGCTCGATATCTGGATGCCGGATACCGATGGCGTCACCTTGCTCAAGGAATGGCAGCGCGACGGCTTGCTGACCATGCCGGTGATCATGATGTCGGGCCATGCGACTATCGATACGGCAGTCGAGGCGACCCGCATCGGCGCGCTCAATTTCCTGGAGAAGCCGATCGCGCTGCAAAAGCTGCTCAAGGCGGTCCAGCAGGGCCTGACCCGCGCGCAGGAAACCGTGCGCGCGCCGGCGTTGGCGCCGCGTCCGGTGGCGGCGGCCCAGCCCGAGGAAGCGCAGGGCTTCAACCAGCCCAACCCGGCGGCGGCGATCTCCGTGCGCGGCGGCGCCACCGTGGCCGGCGCCGACAACCACATGTTCAACCTGTCGTTCGACCTGCCGCTGCGCGAGGCGCGCGACGCCTTCGAGCGCATGTACTTCGAGCACCATCTGGGCCGCGAAGGCGGCAGCATGACGCGCGTGGCCGAGAAGACCGGCCTGGAACGCACCCACCTGTATCGCAAGCTCAAGCAATTGGGCGTGGAGCCGGGCAAACTCGCAAAAAAGGGCGTCTGAGCCCGTGACCGGACCCATGTCCACCGGCGCAGCCCCAGTCAAGCGGGCGCCGGTGTCGACCTGGCTGGTGACGGGCTCCCGCGCCGCCGAGCGCGAAGCTGCCATCGCGGCACGCCTGGAAACGGGCGTGTCCTGCGTCGCTATCCTGGAAGGCCTGGCCGACGGCGGTTCGGCGCTGGCCTTCGACGATCCCATCCCCTACGATCCCGCGCCGCAAGTGTTGCGTATCGCCCCCGGCTGCCTTCATTGCAGCGGGAATCTCATTTTGCGAGTAACATTGAACCGAGTGCTGCGCCATCCACCCGCGCGGCTCTACATCAGCCTGGCATCCGCCGAGCACCTCGAACTGCTGCGTTCCTGGTTGTCCGAGGCGCCCTACGGTGACTTGCTGGATTTGCAATCCGACATCGCGGCCTAAGCCCCGCCCGCTGATCGGCCTTGATTTGGCCTTGAATCGTCCGCTTTCAGCCCCATTTCGGTACTGAAGGCGCAACCGAGTAGTGTTACGCCCCCTTGTGAAAGGAAGCAACATGAACCTCATCTATAACAGCGAGCAATATAGTGTTGTCGAATTTGGCGCGGACCGTACGCTGGACGCGCTGCGTTTCGGCGGCTACGAGATTGTCGACAAAGGCGGCAAGCGCGAGATCTTCATCAACGGCATCCTGGCGCAGCATTTCCGCCGCGACGTCAACGAGTTGATCGCGGGCGAGCCGACCATGGCGGAAATCGATGAATTCCTGGGCAGTTACGATGAGCTCATGAGCCAGCCGGTGCTGCTGCACTAAGCAAAGCAGGCGGCGCATGGTATGGTTCTGCTGTAACAACAGAGAACCCGACCATGTGCCAACTTCTAGGAATGAACTGCAATGTCCCGACCGACATTGTGTTCAGCTTTACCGGCTTCGCCATGCGCGGCGGCCAGACCGATACCCACCACGACGGTTGGGGCATCGCCTTTTTCGAGGGCGCCGGCGTGCGCCACTTCGTCGACCACCAAGCCGCGATCGCCTCGCCCATCGCCGAGCTGATCAAGCGCTACCCGATCAAGTCCACCAACGTCATCGCCCACATCCGCAAGGCTACCCAGGGCCAGGTGGCGCTGGAAAACTGCCATCCCTTCGTGCGCGAGCTGTGGGGGCAGTACTGGGTGTTCGCCCATAACGGCGACCTGAAGGAGTTCGCGCCCGTGCTCAACGGCGGCTACCGCCCGGTTGGCAGCACCGACAGCGAGCTGGCCTTCTGCTACATTTTGCAGCACCTGCGCGCCCGCTTCGGCGAGCAGCGTCCGCCGCTGGCCGAGCTGCGTGCCGCGCTGGCCGACATGACGCGGGAAATCGCCGGCTACGGCACCTTCAACATGCTGCTGTCGTCCGGCGGCGAACTGTTCGCGCACTGCTCGACCAATTTGTACTACCTGGTGCGCCAGTATCCGTTCGATACGGCCAAGCTGTCGGACGAGGATGTCAGCGTTGATTTCTCGCAGGTGACCACGCCCAACGACCGCGTGGCCATCATCGTCACCCAGCCCCTGACCACCAACGAGCAGTGGACGGCCTTCGCCGCCGGCGAGCTGAAACTGTTCATTGACGGCGTTCCGCAGGCCGAAAGCTGAGCCAAATTATCCAAGACAGGGCTAGACATTGCTGTCAGAATATTAGTACGGCGAAATATCAGCCCCATGTTTTGTACTGACAGAAGCGATGATCGATCTTACCCTACACGATACCGGCCCCCGGAGCCTGCGCGTGCGCGAGTTCTATCTGGGGCGCCAGCCTATCCTGGACCGCAATCAGACCGTGTTCGGCTACGAGTTGCTTTTCCGCAACGCTCCGGTCGGCCCGGCGCACATCACCAATGAATTGTCGGCCACGGCCGCGGTGATCGCGCACGCCTCGCAGCTGGGCATGGAAAAGACCATCGGCGACGCGCTCGGCTTCGTCAATGTGGATGCGGACGTGCTGATGACCGACATCTTCTCCTTCCTGCCGCGCGAAAAAGTGGTGCTGGAAGTGGCCGAAAGCATGCCGCTGACGCCGCAGGTGCTGGCGCGCATGACGGACCTGGCCGGCCACGGCTTCCGTTTCGCGCTGGACGACTTCAGCGGCGAGGGCGCCAACATGGCCGCGCTGCTGCCGTTGACCGACTATGTGAAGATGGACATGCGCGCGCTGCCGCCGTCCACGCTGGCCAGGCTGGCGCCGCGCTTCCAGCAGGACAAGAAGAAGCTGGTGGCGGAAAAGGTCGAGACGCGCGAAGAATTCAAGAGCTGCCTGGACCTGGGCTTCGACTACTTCCAGGGCTATTACTTCTCCAAGCCGGTCATCATGAGCGGCAAGAAGCTGTCGCCGTCGCAGCTGGCGGTGATGGAGCTGATGACCCTGGTCACCTCGGATGCGGACAACCAGGAAATCGAGCGCGCCATCAAGCGTGACGTGTCGCTGGCGCTGAACCTGCTGCGTCTGGTGAACACGCCGGCGGTCGGCGCGCGCCAGCGTATCGATTCTCTGAGCCAGGCTGTGACGATACTGGGCCGCCGCCAATTGCAGCGCTGGCTGCAGATCATGCTGTACGCCGAGCCGAGCAAGCGCGGCCACAGCATGACGCCGCTGCTGATGCTGGCGACCACGCGCGGCCGCCTGCTGGAGCTGTTGGCCGGCAAGCTGCGCCCCAGCCACCGCCATGTGGCCGATATCGCTTTCACGGTCGGCATCATGTCGCTGATGGACACGCTGTTCGGCATGCCGATGGCCGAGATCCTGGCGCAGATTCCGGTCAACGACGAGGTGTCGCAAGCCTTGCTGCACCGCGCCGGCTTTTTCGGCGACCTGCTCAAGCTGGCCGAATGCATCGAACGCATCGAGGACATGGACGACCAGATCATGCCGGCGCTGAACGACCTCGCCATCTCCACCGATGAACTGGTGGAGCTGGAGATGTCGGCCTTCGAATGGAGCGACAACGTGGTGCGCTACGCCTTGTAACGCACCACCGGATCAGCTCACCACCTGCGGGCGGGTCACGTTGCGTGGCCCGCGCCCGGCCAGTGCTTGTGCAGCTCGGGATCGGTCTGCATCTCCCACAGCGCCAGCACCACCACGGCGATGCCCACCACCACCGAGTTCCACATCAGCTCGCGGTTGTCGGCGATCCGCAGCACCCACGGGGACACCGCGATCCATATCCCCACCAGCAAATTCAGCACCACAGCCCAGAAGTAGGTCTTGTACAGATCGAAGGCCGCCAGGATCGCCACCACCGCGCCGGAAATGAACGCGGTCCACGCCTGGATCGACGGTATCGGATATGCAAACACCCACGGTGAAATAAAGAACCACAGCCCTAGCAGCAGGATCACCTGATCCTGCCAGCGTTTGACGGTTGGATTGGTTGCCATATGCGCCTCCCTGGTCACAAGTCAAAATGCCGCCGGCTGGCGACGTTCATTCTTAGGCCGCCCGCAAACGTAAAAGTTCACTCTCCCGCGTCGATGGGCTTGCCATAAAAGTATCGCACCGCTATGCTTGCCGCTTATCGAAAATACACGACGGGATGGCGTATGGCATCGGTTTTACTCAGCGTGAATCAGGTCTCCAAATCGTATGGCGCGCGCAAGGCGGTTGACGGCGTGTCGTTCCAGGTGCAGCAGGGCCAGACCGTCGGCCTGATCGGCCCCAACGGCGCCGGCAAGTCCACCACGGTCGGCATGATCTGCGGCCTGCTGCGCAGCGACAGCGGCGGCATCGTCATGGATGGCGAGGCCATCGGCCAGGGGCCCAGCGAGGCCAAGCGCAAGATCGGTTTCGTGCCGCAGGACCTGGCGCTGTACGAGGACCTGTCGTCGCTGGAAAACCTCAAGCTGTTCGGCGCGCTGTACGGTCTCAAGGGCGCGCTGTTGAAGCAGCGCTGCGAGCAGGCGCTGGCGCTGGTCAATCTGGCCGACCGCGCCAACGACAAGCCGTCCACCTATTCCGGCGGCATGAAGCGGCGCCTGAACATCGCCGCCGCGCTGCTGCACGATCCGCAATTGCTGATCCTGGACGAGCCCACCGTCGGCGTCGATCCGCAAAGCCGCAACGCCATCTTCGATACGCTGGAAACGCTGAAGGCGCAGGGCCGCTCGCTGATCTACACCAGCCACTACATGGAGGAAGTGGAGCGGTTGGCCGACCACATCGTCATCATCGACCACGGCAAGGTGCTGGCCGATGAAACCCCGGCCGCGCTGTACCGCCGCTTGCCGGCGCAGGCCGCCTTGCACGCCGAGCTGTCCGCCGCGCCTTCGGCCGCGCTGCTGTCGGGCGTGCGGGCGCTGCCCGGCGTGACCGGCGTGCAGGGCGAGGGCAACGCGCTCGACATCGGCCTGGCCGACGCCACGCACGCGCCGGTCGCGCTGGCCTGGCTGGTGGAGCAGGGCGTCACGCTGCTGCACTTCGCCACCGCCAAGACCTCGCTGGAAAACATCTTCCTCAACCTGACCGGCCGCAGCCTGCGCGACTGATAGGAATACCATGACTGCATTGATCGCCCTGGTCCGCAAGGACCTGATCCTCTATATCAACGACAAGCGCGCGCTGATGCTGCACCTGCTGATGCCGGTCATCCTGGCGGCGTTCTTCGGTTCGCTGTTCGGCGGCGGCTCGGAAGCCAAGACCAGCAAGATCGACGTGGGCCTGGTGCAGCTGGACCAGTCCGACAGCGGCAAGAAAATCGCGGCCGGCCTGAAAGCCGACAGCGCGCTCAATATCGTCGAGCTGAGCGCCGACGACGCCAAGGCCAGGGTCCGTGCCGGCAAGCTGCCGGTGGCGGTGGTGATTCCCGCCGGCTTCGGCGAACAGGCTGCCGACGCGCTGTTCGGCGGCCAGAACAAGCCGCAGCTGCCGGTCTACTACGACCCGTCGCAATCGACCGTGCTGGCCATGGTCAAGGGCCTGTTGACGCAGCAGGTGATGCAGGTGACCAGCGCCGCCGTCATCAGTCCCAAGGGCACCAGGACCACCGAGAAGCAGCTGGCCGCGCTGCGCGCCCGCACCGACAACAACCCCGACAATGCGCAGTTGAGCGACTTCCTCACCAGCCTGAAGAAATTCCAGGACCAGCGCGCCGCCGCCGAGGCCGAAAAGGAAGCCGCCGCCAAGGCCAGCGGCAAGCCGGCGCCGGCCGCCGAGCCGGTCGGCATGACCATGCCGTACACCACGCAGGACCAGGCATTGAGCAGCGGTCCGAAGTACAACGGCTATGCGCACTCGTTTGCCGGCATGGGCGTGCAGTTCATCCTGTTCATGGGCATCGACATGGGCGTGGGCATTCTGCTGGCGCGCCGCACCGGCGTCTGGAACCGCCTGCTGGCGGCGCCGGTGTCGCTGACCACCGTGCTGGGCGGGCGCGCCATCTCCGGCGCCCTGATCGCGATGGGCCTGATGTGCGCGATGTTCCTTTGCGCCATGCTGATCTTCAAGGTCGAGATCGGCAGCCTGGGCGGCTTCCTCGGCCTCGCGGCCAGCTTCTCGCTGATGACGGCGGCGTTCGGCCTGCTGATCGCCGCCTTCGGCAAGACGCCGGAAGCGGCGCGCGGCATCGCCACCTTCGCCACGCTGATCATGGTGATGCTGGGCGGCGCCTGGGTGCCGTCGTTCGTCTTCCCGGAATGGGTGCAGCAGTTCACGCTGGTGGTGCCGACCCGCTGGGCGATCGACGGCTTCGACGCCGTCACTTGGCGCGGCCTGGGCCTGGAAGGCGCGCTGATGCCGATCGCCGTGCAACTGGGCTTCGCGGCCGTGTTTGGCGGTATCGCCGGTTGGAAATTCCTTCGCGACCACAAGTAGCATGCCATGCTAAAGTTTCCGTAAATCAATCCGATACATAAGGATACAAACCGTTTCGTGAGTTTTTTGAATGGCGTTATCCGTCAGAGCCCTGATCGCGCATTGCGTGAACCAGGTGATCCGTCAGTACTACCCTGAGCAATATTGTTCGTTGTGCCATGTTTACGCCGTTATCGGCTCCAACCTGGCCAGCATCGTGCTGGGGCGGGTGTACCGGCCGGTGGCGGGACTGGCCGCGGTCGATTGCGGCGGCGGGCAGTTGATGCGCATGATGGATAACTCGGCCTTCGCCAATCCGGCCGGCGGCTCCTATCACTGCTGGATCGAATCGGCCGACGACCTGATCGCCGAGTGCGAGGTGATTGATTTGACGTTCCGTCACAACCACGTCTACGCGGTCAAAAACGGCTACGGCTGGCAGCGCGAACTGCCGCCGGATTTCCTGTGGGGCCCGCGCAGCGGCATCGTGGTGCAGGCGCCGCCCGACGCGATTCCGTCGGCCTTCCCGGACGGCACCGTATGGCTGCATGAAACCGACGAGGGCTGGCAGTGGATGACGCAGCAATTGCTGGCGCATCAGAACGCCTTCGTGGCGCTGACGGCGGAGGCACTGAAACTGTTCCAGGCCAGCCTGCCGCCGCAGTCCACATTGCTGGCGCAGCCGGCCAGCGCGCCGGCCGCCATGGCGATGGCCGAACTCTGAATCAGGACAGGTTGGGCGCCAGCCAGCGTTCCACCTCGGCCTTGTCCACGTGGCGGCGGGCAGCCATGTCATTCACCTGATCCTCGCCGATTTTCCCCACCACGAAGTACTTCGATTCCGGGTGCGCGAAGTAGAAGCCCGACACCGCCGCGCCGGGATACATCGCGTACGACTCGGTCAGCACCATGCCGATTTCCTCGGCCTGCATGGTGTTGAACATGTCGCGCTTGACGGTGTGCTCCGGGCAGGCCGGGTAGCCTGGCGCCGGGCGGATGCCGACGTACTTCTCGGCGATCATGTCGTCGTTGCTCAGCGCCTCGCCGGCGGCATAGCCCCACAGGTCGGTGCGCACGCGCTCGTGCAGGTATTCGGCGAAGGCTTCGGCCAGGCGGTCGGCCAGGGACTTGAGCATGATCGACGAGTAGTCGTCATGCGCGTCCTCGAAGCGCTGCTCGTACTTCTCGATGCCCAGGCCCGCCGTCACGGCGAACATGCCGATGTAGTCCTTGATGCCCGACTCTTTAGGCGCGATGAAGTCGGCCAGGCACTGGTTCGGACGCTGCACGCCGTCCACCACCGGCTTGACGCCTTGCTGGCGCAGGCCGTAGTAGGTGAAGTCCACCGTGCTGCGGGTGTCGTCGGTGTAGATCTCGATATCGTCGTCGTTGACGCTGTTGGCCGGCAGCAGGGAGACCACGCCGTTGGCGGTCAGCCAGCGGCCGTCGATCAGCTTCTTCAACAGCGCCTGGCCTTCGGCATACACCTTGGTGGCCGCTTCGCCCACCACTTCATCCTTCAGGATGGCGGGGAAGGGGCCTGCCAAGTCCCAGGTCTGGAAGAACGGGCCCCAGTCGATGTACTTGGCGATGGTCGCCAGATCGACGTTCTTGAACTCGCGGCGGCCGATGAACTTCGGCTTGACCGGCGCGAACGACAGTTTCATCTTGTTGGCGCGCGCGTCCTTCAGCGACAGCATCGGCAGCGCCTTCTTGTTGGCGTGCTGCTCGCGGATGCGCACATAATCCTGCTCGATCTCGTCGATGTACTGCTGGCGGCTTTCGGGCGTCAGCAGCGACTGCGCCACCGACACAGAACGCGATGCGTCCGGCACGTACACCACCGGGCCCTCGTAGTTGTGGGCGATCTTGACGGCGGTGTGCGCGCGGCTGGTGGTGGCGCCGCCGATCAGCAGCGGGATCTTCATCATGCGGAAATGCTCGTCGCGCTGCATTTCCTTGGCCACGTGGGCCATCTCTTCCAGCGACGGCGTGATCAGGCCGGAGAGGCCGATGATGTCGGCGTTTTCCAGCTTGGCGCGCGCCAGGATCTCGGAGCAGGGCACCATCACGCCCATGTTCACCACCTCGAAGTTATTACACTGCAGGACCACCGAGACGATGTTCTTGCCGATGTCGTGCACGTCGCCCTTGACGGTGGCGATGACGATCTTGCCCTTCGGTTTGGCGACGATGCCGGTGCGCGCTTCCTCGGCCTTCTTCTCTTCCTCGATGTAGGGGATCAGGTGGGCCACGGCCTGCTTCATCACGCGCGCCGACTTGACCACCTGCGGCAGGAACATCTTGCCCTGTCCGAACAGGTCGCCGACGATGTTCATGCCGTCCATCAGCGGGCCTTCGATCACGTGGATCGGACGGCCGTTGGCGGCCAGCACCTGCTGGCGCATTTCCTCGGTGTCCTCTGTGATGAACTGGGTGATGCCGTGCACCAGCGCGTGCGCCAGGCGCTTTTCGACCGGGGCGTTGCGCCATTCGAGGTTCTGTGCGTCCTGCTTGCCGGCGCCGGCCTTCAGCGTGCCGGCGATGTCGATCATGCGTTCGGTGGCGTCCTCGCGGCGGTTCAGCACCACGTCCTCGACGCGCTCGCGCAGCTCGGCCGGCAGGTCGTCGTACACGCCCACCATGCCGGCGTTGACGATACCCATGGTCATGCCGGCCTTGATGGCGTGGTACAGGAACACGGTGTGGATCGCTTCGCGCGCCGGGTCGTTGCCGCGGAAGGAGAACGACACGTTGGACACGCCGCCGGAGATCTTCGCGTGCGGCAGGTTGTCCTTGATCCAGCGGGTGGCGTTGATGAAGTCCACCGCGTAGTTGTTGTGCTCTTCGATGCCGGTGGCGATGGCGAAGATGTTCGGGTCGAAGATGATGTCTTCCGGCGGGAAGCCGACCGTGTTCACCAGCAGCTTGTAGGCGCGCTCGCAAATTTCGATCTTGCGTTCGAAGGTGTCGGCCTGGCCTTTTTCATCGAAGGCCATGACGATGACGGCGGCGCCGTAGCTCAGGCACAGCTTGGCCTGGCGGATGAACTCCGCTTCGCCTTCCTTCATCGAGATCGAGTTGACGATGGACTTGCCCTGCACGCACTTCAGGCCCGCCTCGATCACCGACCATTTGGACGAGTCGATCATGATGGGCACGCGCGAGATGTCCGGTTCGGAGGCGATCAGGTTCAGGAAGCGCGTCATGGCGGCCTGCGAATCGAGCATCGCCTCGTCCATGTTGATGTCGATGACCTGGGCGCCGTTTTCCACCTGCTGGCGGGCCACGCTGAGCGCCTCGTCGTACTGCTCGTTGAGGATCATGCGCGCGAAGGCCTTGGAGCCGGTGACGTTGGTGCGCTCGCCGACGTTGACGAACAGCGAGTCGTCGTCGATGGTGAACGGTTCCAGGCCGGACAGGCGCTGCGCCACCGGCACGTGCGGCACGGTGCGCGGCTTGACCGGGGCGAGGATCTCGCCGATGGCCTTGATGTGGTCCGGCGTGGTGCCGCAGCAGCCGCCGGCGACGTTGATGAAGCCCGCCTCGGCGAACTCCTTCAGCAGCGCGGACGTATCGGCCGGCAGCTCGTCGAAGCCGGTGTCGCTCATCGGGTTGGGCAGGCCGGCGTTGGGGTAGATGCAGACGAAGGTGTCGGCGATCTGCGACAGCTCTTCGGCGTAGGGGCGCATCAGCGCCGCGCCCAGCGCGCAATTGAGGCCGATGGTCAGCGGCTTGGCGTGGCGCACCGAGTTCCAGAACGCCGGCACGGTCTGGCCGGACAGGATGCGGCCGGAGGCGTCGGTCACGGTGCCCGAGATCATCAGCGGCAGGCGCGGCACGCCGGGGTTCTCTTCGTAGAATTTGTCGATCGCGAACAGCGCGGCCTTGCAGTTCAGGGTGTCGAAGATGGTCTCGACCAGCAGCACGTCGACGCCGCCTTCAATCAGGCCCTTGGTCTGCTCGTGGTAAGCGTCGACCAGCTGGTCGAAGGTGATGTTGCGGGCCGCCGGGTCGTTCACGTCCGGCGAGATCGACGCGGTCTTGGGCGTCGGCCCGAGCGCGCCGGCCACGAAGCGCGGCTTGTCGGCGCTGGTGTACTTGTCGCAGGCTGCGCGCGCCAGCTTGGCCGCTTGCACATTCATCTCGTAGGCCAGGTGACCCATGTGATAGTCGTCCTGCGCGATGGTGGTGGCGCCGAAGGTGTTGGTTTCGATCAGGTCGGCGCCGCCGGCCAGGTAGCGCTCGTGGATCTCCTGGATCACTTGCGGCTGGGTCAGCGTCAGCAGCTCATTGTTCCCTTTGACGAACAGCTCGCGCGCGCCGCTGTCCGCTGGCGCCGTGAAGTCGATGAACCGGCCATTGGGGCCGCCGCGGTAAGCGGTTTCGTCCAGCTTGTACTGCTGGATGATGGTGCCCATCGCGCCGTCGAGGATCATGATGCGGCGCGCAAGGATCTCGCGCAGCTGGGCATCGGTCTTGGACATGACGGGGCGGGACACGTTGTTATTCATTTGTTACTTTCTGAGGTCGTGGGCGAGCGCGCCGGGGATTGCTGGCGGCCTAAAATTATACGGCATCACGGAACTTGCTTCAGCGGACCGCCGCAGCGCAGCAACAATCTGCCAAATTTGGTTGTTTTTACATCGCGCAGCTTTGGCGAGATCTTGTGCCAAGGTGTCTGACGCGTACCGCTGATCCACCGCAAGCGAACATCCCGCCGCCACGCGCACACTTCGATGGCGCGCGCATGTGCTGCGCGTTCTATACTGTGACGGAGCGGCTATGCTCTATGAATGGGACGAGGGGAAAAATCAGCGCAATATCAAGAAGCATGGGGTCAGCTTTGAAGACGCTTCCGCCATCTTTGAGCATACAACGCTTACCTATTTTGACCCCAATGCCGGGCACGACGAGGACCGCTACATCGCCATCGGACTCAGCGGCGTTCGCATGTTGACGGTTGTTTTTACAGAGCGGGGCGACGATACCGTCAGAATTATCTCGGCCAGAAGATCGTCGCCATCCGAGGAGAAGCGATATGAACGAGGCTATTGATTTCAGCGATATTCCCGAGCTTGATGACGAGTCTTGCAAGGACGGGAGGATGCGGCCGCCGCTGACGCAAAAAGACACGATACTTTTGGATCACGATATCTACGAGTGGTTCAAAAGTAAGGGGCCGGACTATCAGCAGCGGATTAATTTACTTTTGCGTAGCCACATGAAGCAGTAAAGGTCCGGACGAAGCCGCCTATCTCGGCTTTGCGCCGGCGAAGAACATTTCGTTGGCGCGCTTGACCATCGCGCGGATTTCCGGCGGCGACAGCGGGGGCGGGTTGCGCTGATAGAGGCGCACGTCGGCCTCCGCCGTCAGCAGCGCCAGGAACTGTTGTGCGGTCACTTGCGGATCCGCCCGGCGGATGTCGCCGCGCTCCATGGCGCCCGACAGCACCACGGCCAGCGTTTCGACCGAAGTCCTGGGGCCGGCGTCGTAGAACAGCTGGCCGACATCGGAGCGGCCCGCTTCGGCCACCACCATGCGGTAGACCGCCAGCGCGCTCTTGTCGTTGCCCATCACGCCCAGCATCCGCTCGCCGAAATGCTCCAGCGCCGCCTCCAGCCCGGCCAGGCTGGTCGGCGCGGTCGACAATTCCCGCGTCGCGTCGGCCAGGTGGCCGGTGGCGCACGATTCCACTACCGCCATGAACAGCGCTTCCTTGGACGGGAAGTAGCCGTACAGGGTGACTTTCGATCCTCCCCAGCGCTTCGCCACCTCGCTCATCGTCGCGCCTTCATAACCTGCCTCCTGAAACAGCGCATCGGCTGCCTCGACGATGGCCTGGCGGCGCGCCTCGGTACGTACCTTCATTCCTGCTCCATATCTGAACCCCGTCGTACATTTTATGCGCAAAACACGCTTGACAGTAGTGGCTGATCATTCAATACTGTACTCATGTGTTCAGTTTTGGAAATCCTGGACGTCCGCCTTCCTTCTCCCTTAAATAAGGTCTCGCCATGCACTCATCGCTCAAATTGCAGCTTCCGCTCGTCCTCGTCCTGTGCGGCGCCGTCGCCGGTTGTGCCACCACCCAGCCGGTTCCATACGGCGGACTGGCGTCCGTGGAGCAGCTGCGCCCCAACGCCGGCGACAAGACCGGGCGCGTGCCCTACAGCTATTCCACGGCCGTCACGCTGCGCGATTATTCGAGCATCATCATCGATCCGGTGCAGGTCTATCGCGGCCAGGACAGCCAGTTCGAAGAGGTGACGGACGACGAGAAGGCCATGCTGGCCGCCTACATGCAGGGCGAGTTCGAATCCCGCCTGCGCAACCGCCTGCGCATCAGCCGCGACGCGGGCTGGAAAACGCTGCGCCTGAAGCTGACGCTGACCGGCGCCAAATCCAGCACGCGCTTCCTCAGCACCGTCTCGCGCTTCGACCTGGTCGGCGGGCCATACAACATCGTCCAGAGCATCCGGGGCAAGGAGGGCGCGTTCACCGGATCGGTGAGCTATGCTGTGGAGCTGTACGACGCCAGTACCAACCTGCTGGTGAGCGCCTACATCGCCAAGCAGTATCCAAGCCCGATGAACATCCCGGCCAGCCTGGGCACGATGGACGCGTCCAAGGCCGGCATACGGAACGGCGCGGACGAGCTACTCGCCGCGTTCAATTGAAACCATCTATACTTGCCGTTTGAAAAATTGAGGACATCCAATGCGCATTTCCCTCCCACTCCGCCTGATCGCCGCCGCCGGCGCGCTGGGCCTGGCCCTGCAGGCTAACGCCGACAGTTTCGTCTCCTCGGCATCGAGCGCCGGCTCGGCGTCCAGCGGCAGTATTTCCGATTCGCTGAACGGTTCAAGCAACAGCTCGGGCGGCGACAAGCGCAAGGTCGCCGACGGCGAGTACCGCATCATCCAGATCGCCGCCACGCCGGACCGCGCCGACCGCACCCGCGTCACGATGCAGGCGAACGATCCGCAGCAGCGCGTGGTGCTGGATCTGCCGCAGGTTACCTTCGACAAGCAGGGCCTGGCCGTCGGCGACGCGATGTACGCGCAGAACCGCGCCTACGGCATCGAGTTCGGTCGCGGCGATACGCACCAGCCGTTCTACCTGGTGCTGGCCGACGAGTGGTACGGCGAGCTGGCTTCGCGTCCGGTTTCTCTTTGAGGCCAGTCCGCGCGCTGGCGCTGGCCGCGCTGGCCTGCGCGGCGCTGTGCGCGGCGGGGGCGGCGCAGGCCGGCGGCTCGTCCGGCGCGTCGCGCTTCTGCGATCGCGGCCAGCCGCTCACCGCCGCCGAGCAAGACCGCCTGTTGCGCTTTGCCGCCGTGCTGCGCGAGGAGCTGGCGGATGTCGGCGACGGCGTGGCGCTGGTCAGCCGCTCGGGCCTGGACTTGTCGCGCTTCGATATCCGTTACTCGCATGCCGCGCTGGCGTGGCGTTCGGACACCGGCGCCTGGTCGGCGCGCCAGCTGTACTATGCCTGCGATGAAAGCCGTCCGCGCATCTTCGACCAGGGGCTGGCCGGTTTCGCGCTCGGCACGGACGATCCGGCGCTGGGTTATCTCTCCATCGTGCGCCTGCCGGCCGAGGCGATCGCGCCGTTGCGGCCCGCGCTGCTCGACGGCCCGCGCGTGCAGCATCTGCTGGCGGCCAAATACAGCGCCAGCGCCTACGCGTTCAGCGTGCGCTATCAGAACTGCAATCAGTGGGTGATGGAGATGCTGGCCGCCGGCTGGGGCGATCTGGCCGACGGCGACGACCTGCGCGAACGTGCGCAGGCCTGGCTGCGCGAGGAGCGCTACACGCCGCAACCGGTGCAGGTGGGCTCGCGCTTTTTGATGCTGGCGTCGCACTTCGTGCCGTTGCTGCATCTGGACGATCATCCGGACGAGGACCGCTCGGCGATGCAGCTGCGTGTTAGTTTGCCCTCGACGGTGGAGGCGTTCGTGCATCAGCGTTATCCGGCCAGCACGCGCGTGGAGCTGTGCCATGACGATGAGCAGGTCGTCATCCATCGCGGCTGGACGCCCATCGCCGCAGGCTGCAAGCCGGGCGAGGGCGACCAGGTAGTATCGCTACGAGATTAAGCGATCTCGGTGATCAGATTCGGGCGCGAACGGCGCACCTTCTTCAGGTTGACCAGCCAGTCGCCTTCCGGCTGGCGGTAGCCGATCGGCAGCAGCACCACGCTGCGCAGCTTGCGCTCTTTCAGCGACAGGATCTCGTCGACGGCGGCAGGATCGAAGCCTTCCATCGGCGTCGCGTCCACGCCTTCAAACGCGGCGGCCACCATCGCCACGCCCAGCGCGATGTAGGCCTGGCGCGCGGCGGCGTCGAAGTTGGCCTGCTCGGTGCGCGCGGCCACGATGCCCAGCAACTGCTTGCGATAGGCTTCCCAGCCTTCGTTGATGAAGCCGCGCTGCTCGTTGGTCAGGTCGAACATCATGTTGACGCGGTCTGCGGTGATGTTGTCCCATGCCGCGAACACCAGCAGGTGCGAGCTCTCGCTGATCTGCGCCTGGTTCCAGCCCACCGTCTGGATCTTGGCGCGGATTTCCGGGTTGGTGATGACGAAGACTTCGAACGGCTGCAGGCCGCTGGAGGTCGGCGCCAGGCGGATCGCTTCCAGGATGCGTTCCAGTTTTTCGTCGGCCACCTTCTTGGCGGGATCGAACTTCTTGGTGGCGTAGCGCCAGTTAAGCTTGTCAATTACATCGGTCATGTGTGAACTCCAAGTGATAAATCGTTAATGCGCCCCCAGCCAGCAAGCTCTGGAGTACCGATCTATAATAAGTTTCAAGCTAACTTGAGAGTCAAGGCAGAAATGAAAATTGGTGAATTGGCCCGCATATCGGGTTTGGCCCCCTCCACGATACGGTTCTATGAGGAGCAGGGTTTGCTGTCTCCCGCCTCGCGCACCGCCAGCGGTTATCGCGAGTACGCCAGCAATGCCACCGAGCGGCTGTATTTGATCCAGGCGTCGAAGCGGCTGGGATTCTCGCTTGATATCATCCGTGGCATGTTCACGGAAAGCGGGCAGTGTTCGAAACCGAAGACGCTGGCGCTGACGGAGATCCGCCTGCGCGAGATCGAGGAGCAGCAGGCCATGCTGGCGCAGCAGCGCAGCGACCTGCTGGCGCTGCGCGTGCTGCTGCAGGACGACAGCGTCAGCGCGCCGTGCCGGAAGAATTTTGCGGTGAACTAAGCGTCATCGCTCGCGCATCGTCCAGGCGGTCGTTCCCCCAGAACATGGCGTCGCCGACCAGGAAGGTGGGTGCGCCGAAGATGTGGCGGGCCTTGGCCTGCTCGGTGCGTTCGCGCAGCCTGGCCTTGTTCTCGTCGGTCTGCGCGGCGCGCAGGATGGCCGCGGCGTCCTGGCCCAGCGCGGTCAATATCACCGCCATGCATTGTTCGCTGCTGATGTCGCGGTCCTCGGCGAAGTTGGCCAGCATGGTGCGTTCGCAGAAGTCGGTCATCCACGGCTGTTCTTCGCACAGGATGCCGATGCGCGCGGCCAGCAGCGAGTTGCGCGGGAAGGTGGACGGCTGCCGCCATGGCAGGCCGTATTTGGCGCACTGGCGCGGCATGTCTTGCCACACGTAGGCGCCTTTGTCCTTTTGCAGAACGAAGGGCGAGTTGTTCCAGCCGGCGTCCTTGAAGATGGGGCCGAGCAGGAAGGGACGCCACACCACACCCTCCGGCGCCAGCTGGCGGATGCGCATCACGCTCAGGTAGCTGTAGTTGCTGGCGAAGTCGAACCAGAATTCCATTTTCATTTTTATCTCCCTTGGTAGATCAGCAGGCAGCGGATTTCGATGCTTTCCCTTGGTGGCGCATCCGGTGGTGCGTCCGCATGCTCAAACGCGGCGTGCGGCGTGTAGCGGGCCACCGGGCCGGGCGCGGAATCGAACTGCTTGAACACCAGTACCTCGTCGCGCGTCATCGTCGGGAAGTAGGACCATGCGTGATCCGTATTGTGCACCGCCTGGTAGATTTCGCCGTTCCGCTCGGGATAAAAAATGTCGCTGGCCACCAGGTCGGCGGGCGTGGCGCTGCGGGCGTCGCACAGGGCCAACGGTGCGTCGAGCACCGGATGGCGGATCGGACGCCACAGGTTGACGATGCTGTAGCGCTGGACCTGCGCGGTGTCGTCTTGCAGTTCAAGCTCCAGCCGGCGCCGCGCGGATGCGGGCGTGAAGTCGCAATGCACGCGGCCCGCCGCGCCGGGGCGCTGGCCTTCGATGCGGCCGAACGCCTGCGGCGTGCCGGGCATGCGCTTGCGCACCAGATGGTCGAACACGAAGGCCTGGCTGGCGCCGGTCAGCGCCAGGGCCAGTTCCGCCACTTCGGGATAGTAGAGCCGCACGACTTCCTCCTTGTCGGTGAAGTCGCGCACGGCGCTGGTGGCTGGGCGCAGCAGGTAGCCTTCGCGGTCCAGCGACAGCTGCGCGTCGGCGCGGGCATCGCGTATCGTCACCGGCACGCGCTCGTAGCTGGCGTTCTGCCACGGTTGGCCGTCGGGCGGCGGGTACATATAGGTGTATGGACGCTCCGGCGTCGGGCATAGATACTCCAGCGTGGCGGTGGTGGTGTGTGTCATCGCGTTCTCCCTGAAAGCTCCATTGAATCCGATCGCCGTGCCGCGCTCAAACGATATATCCGGCGGTTTCGCATTCCTGTTTCGCATGCGTGATACATTCATGGAATGGCTAATCGTCTTCTGGATCTTCCTCCGCTGGACTTGCTGCGCAGTCTGGTCGCAGTCGGGCGCCGCATGAGTATCACGCTCGCCGCGCAGGACATGTGCGTGACGCAGTCGGCGCTCAGCCGCCAGATACAGGCGCTGGAGGCCACGCTCTGCTATCGCGTGCTGGTGCGCGGCCATCGCTCCATCGAGTTCACGGCCGAGGGGCGGCGCCTGTTCCGCCATGCCGACGCGATGCTGGAGCAGCTGGGCGAGGTGGTGGCCAGCCTGCGGCCGGGCTATGCGCGCCAGGCGGTGACCATCAGCGCCAGTATCGGTGTGACGGCCTTGTGGATACTGCCTCGCTTGAACGCCTTCCAGCAGGCCGCGCCGCACATTGATGTGCGGGTGGCGGCCAGCAACCGCTTCGTCGACCTGGAGCGCGAGCAGGTGGATTTGTCGCTGCGCTATTGCCGGCCGCAGGATGCGCCGGAGGGCGCGCTGCGCTTGTTCGACGAGGCGTTGGTGCCGGTGGCGCATCCGGCGCTGGCGGTGTCCGCGATCGAGGATGCGGTGCAGTTGCGCAAGCAGGTGCTGCTGGAGTTTGACGATGTATCACGCCCGTGGCTGCAATGGCACGCGTGGTTGCGCGGCGCCGGCGCGGGGCGGGTCAAGCCGAAGGGCGTGCTGCGCTTCAATCAGTACGACCAGGTGGTGCAGGCGGCGTTGGCGGGGCAGGGCGTGGCGCTGGGCCGGCTGGAACTGGTGCGGCCCTTGCTGGAGCAGGGCAAGCTGGCGCTGGCCAGCGCGCTGCCGGCGACGGCTAGCGATTACGCGTATTGGCTGATCGCCCGCGGCGCGCTCAGCGCGGATGCGGTGGTGGTCCGGGATTGGATCGTGGAGGAGGCGGCGCGCAGTGGCGGTCCGCTCAACGCCCGTCGCGCGGCGCGACGCAAGGCACGCGCCGGCTGAGTTATCAGGCGAAGCTCAAGCCTTCGAGCGGGAAGCCTTTGATGAATTCCGTCGCAGGCAGGCGTTTGCCGCCCGGCTTTTGCAGCTCGGTCAGGCGCAGCGAGCCGCTGCCGCACGAAACCACGATGCCATGCTGCGCATCGGCGGCCAGCACCTGGCCTGCCGGCGCCTTGCTATCGGCTTCCAGCACCTCGGCGCCCCACAGCTTGACGTTGACGCCGTTGACCGTGCCATGTGCGCCAGGGAAGGGATTGAAGGCGCGGATCTTGCGGCCGATCTCCACCGCCGGTTGCGAGAAGTCCAGCGCCGCTTCTTCCTTGCTGATCTTGGCGGCGTAGCAGACGCCCGCTTCCGGCTGCGTCACCGCTTCCAGCTGGCCGTGCTTCATCTTGCGCAGCGCTTCGACGATCATCTTGCCACCCAAAGCGGCCAGCTTGTCGTGCACCGTGCCGGTGGTGTCCTGCTCGCCGATGGCGATGCGCTCGATCAGCAGCATCGGGCCGGTGTCCAGGCCTTCTTCCATCTCCATGATGGTGATGCCGGTTTCGCTGTCGCCGGCCTCGATGGCGCGGTGGATCGGCGCGGCGCCGCGCCAGCGCGGCAGCAGCGAACCGTGGATGTTCAGGCAGGGCTTGATGTCCAGCGTGGCGCGCGGCAGGATCAGGCCATAGGCCGCCACCACCATCACGTCGTACGGCGTGGACAGCAGGCGCGCATGCGCTTCCTTCGCCTGCTCGGCGCGCACCGGATCCTTGCTGTCGGTGCGCAGCGACAGCGGCTGCAGCACTTCGATGCCCTGCGCCAGCGCGTACTGCTTGACGGCCGACGGCTGCAGGTGCATGCCGCGTCCGGCCGGGCGGTCCGGCTGGGTCAGCACCAGCGGAATCTCAAAGCCTGCTTCGTGCAGGGCTTGCAGCGCGACTGCGGCAAATTCCGGCGTGCCGGCGAAGATGACTTTCATGCGGTTTCCCTGTGTGGCTTAGAAGCGGCGGCCGGCGGCGCGCAGCTGTGCTTCGCGCGCCATGCCGCGCTCTTCCTTGACCAGCTTGGCCTTGATGCGGTTGCGCTTCAGCGGCGACAGGTATTCGACGAAGACCTTGCCCAGCAGGTGGTCCATCTCGTGCTGGATGCAGACCGCCAGCAGGCCGTCGGCTTCCACTTCGAATGGCTGGCCCTTGACGTCCAGCGCGCGCACCTTGATCTGGGCGTGGCGTTCGACGCCGTCGTAGATGCCCGGCACCGACAGGCAGCCTTCGTCGTAGACCTGCTTCTCTTCGCTGGCCCAGATGATTTCCGGATTGATGTAGGCGACCAGCGCGTCCTTGGTTTCGGAGATGTCGATCACGACCAGCTGCTCGTGCACGTCGACCTGCGACGCGGCCAGGCCGATGCCGGGCGCTTCGTACATGGTCTCGGCCATGTCGGCCACCAGCTGCTCCAGCTTGGCGTCGAAGACGGTGACTGGCTTGGCGACTTTATGCAGGCGCGGATCGGGGTAACGCAAAATATTTAAGATGGCCATATGCTGTGACTGTGTTGATAACTATGTGAAAACTAAGTGACTGCCTTGATAACGCGCGCCGCACCGTGGGCGTCGTCGCCGTCATTTTCCCGATCAAAAACGCAACAGCCGCGCCGGCTACCGTTGCGCGGTTTCTCTTGCTAGTTCAGGGTTTTATGGGCAGAATTTGATTCAATTTAGCAAGCCTTTTCCGTCGAAGGGCGCTTCTTGCTAGCGTGTGCCTGCGCAGTTGTTTGCGCATTTACTGGATCTACTAATGAAAAATTTTAGCACAGTCGGCACCCGCTTAGTATTGGCGGCGCTTTTTTCGGGCTGGACGGCGGCCTCCGCCGAGCCAATCAAATGTGAATTCCGCGCCGACGCGCCGGACCAGCACCAGGTGGTCAAGGGCGATACGTTGTGGGATATTTCCGGCCGCTTCCTGGAGCGCCCGTGGTGCTGGCCCACCGTCTGGGGCATGAACCGCGAGGAAATCGCCAATCCGCACTGGATCTATCCGGGCCAGATCATCTGGTTCGACCGCGCCGCCGGCCGCCTGCGCCTGGGCAACCGGATCGAGGCCAGCGACGGCAGCAACAGCGCCTCCAACCTGCGCCTGAAGCCGCAGCTGCGCACGGAGGGCCTGGGCAAGGATGCCGTGACGTCCATCCCGGCCGGCGTGATCGAACCCTTCCTGACCCAGCCGCTGATCATCGAAAACGACGAACTGGCCGGCGCGCCGCGCGTGGTGGCCACGCAGGACGGCCATGTGTTCCTCGGCAAGGACGACAAGGCCTATGTGCGAGGCGACCTCAAGGGCGGCAGTTCGTTCCAGGTGTTCCGTCCCGGCAGCCCGCTGAAGGATCCGGTGACCAAGGCCATTATCGGCTACGAGGCGTTCTACCTCGGCACGCTGAAGTTGCAGGCCGAAGCCCAGCCGGGCAGCGGCAGCGATGTCCACACCTTCATCGTCGCCAGCGCCAAGGAAGAGATGGGCAAGGGCGACCAGCTGCGCGCGATTCCGCCGATGCCGATGCAGAACTACGTGCCGCATCCGCCCGAGCAGAAGGTGGGCGCGCGGGTGGTGGCCATTTACGGCGGCGTCACGCACGCCGGCCAGAACCAGGTGGTCAGTATTAATCGCGGAAAGCTTGATGGACTCGACATCGGCTCCGTGCTGCAGTTGTACCATGCGGGGAAGACTGTCAGCGACACCACGGCCGCCAAGAGCTGGCTGGGCATGCGCGAACAGCAGGTCAAGCTGCCGGACGAGGAAGTGGGCAGCTTGTTTATCTTCCGCGTGTTTAAGCATATTTCCTACGGCTTGATCATGCAGGTGTCGGCGCCGGTGGAAGTGGGCGACGTCGCCAAGTCGCCGGAGTGACCCGCGCCGTGCAAGCCACGGATACCCCCAACATCCCGTTCCAGCCAGTCAGCGCCGCCGCGCTGGCCGGCTGGCTGCGTTTGCAGATGACGGACGGCGTCGGCCTGGGCAGCGCCCACCGGCTGCTGGAGCGCTTCGCCACGCCCGAGGCGGTGTTCAGCGCCGGGCGCGAGGCCTTGCTGGGAGAGGTCAAGCCCGCTCAGGCCGACGCGCTGCTGCAAGCGCCGTCCGCCGAGCTGGCGGCGCTGGTGGACGCCACGCTGGCCTGGCAGCAGCAGCCGGGCAATCTCCTGCTGAGCTACGACCATCCCGATTATCCCGAAGCGCTGCGCCACATCGCCGCCGCGCCGCTGTTGTTATACATCAAGGGCCGGGCCGAGTTGCTGGCGCGGCCGTCGCTGGCGGTGGTGGGCGCGCGCAATGCCAGCGCGCAGGGCGTGCTGAACGCCGAGCGCATGGCGCAGGCGCTGTCCGAGGCGGGGCTGACCATCGTGTCGGGGCTGGCGCTGGGCATCGACGCGGCGGCCCACACCGGCGGGCTGAACGGGCCGGGCAGCACCATCGCCGTCATCGGCACCGGGGCCGACCGCATCTATCCGGCCCGAAACAAGGCGCTGGCGCGCCGCATCGCCGAGGAGGGCTGCATCGTCAGCGAATACGCGCTGGGCACGCCGCCGCTGCGCGACAACTTCCCGCGCCGTAACCGCGTAATCAGCGGCCTGGCGAGCGGCGTGCTGGTGGTCGAGGCGGCCGCCAAGTCCGGTTCGCTGATCACGGCGAAGCTGGCGGGGGAGCAGGGCAAGGAGTTGTTCGCCATTCCCGGTTCCATCCACGCCACGCTGGCCAAGGGTTGCCACAAGCTGATCCGCGAGGACGGCGCCAAGCTGGTCGAATCGGCGGCCGACATCCTGACCGACCTGGGCCGGCTGACGCCAGGTGGGCCCGGTTGCCGGCCGTTGTTGGACGACACCTTCGTCGACCGCGTGCTGGACGCGCTGGGCGACCATCCGGCCGCGCCCGACCTGCTGGCGTTGCGCCTGAACCAGTCCGCCGCCGAGCTGCAGGGGCAGTTGCTGGCGCTGGAACTGGCCGGGCTGGTCGAGCGTTTGCCGGGCGGTATGTTCCAGCGCTTGCGCAGGTAATTGCCTGAAAAAAAGGCGATCTGTGCGGCACTTGTGCGCGATCTGTTTTAGCTGATAGAGTAGAGCCATGTTCGACATCCTTGTTTATCTCTACGAGACCTACTACCGTCCCGATGCCTGCCCTGAACCGGCGGCACTGGCCAAGAAACTGTCGGCGGTCGGTTTTGACGATGTCGAGATTTCCGAGGCGCTGGTCTGGCTCAACGACCTGACCGCCATGGCCGGGGTGGAACATACGCTGACCGCCGCCTCGACCGGCACCCGTTTCTACGTGGACGAGGAGCAGGACGTGCTCGGATCGGCCGCCATCGGTTTCATCCAGTTCCTGGAGTCGGCCAAGGTGCTCACGCCGCTGCAGCGCGAAATCGTCGTCGAGCGCGCGCTGGCGCTGGAAGAGGCGCCGGTGTCGCTGGGCAAGCTCAAGGTCATCGTGCTGATGTTGCTCTGGAGTCAAGGCAAGGAGCCGGACGCGTTGATGTTCGACGACCTGTTCGGTTCCGATGAAGACCAGGCGCCCCGCCTGTTGCACTAATATATACGCGGCCGCGGGGCCGCACTTCCTCTAAAGTAACAATTTACGCAACAATCGGTCGTGCGATACGCCGTATTGCGGCCGTATTGCGCTGTTTGCTTGCGGTGTGGCCGGCAAGGCGCTTATCATTTGCGCTTTGACAAGACTGTCACGTGCCGGCCTTGCCTTCGGCGCCGCAAAAGTGCAGACTGCGACGCGATCCATGTATGATGCGCATGCTGCACCCACCCAAAGTGTTAAAAAACGAGATACAAAATATGACCAAAACCCTCATCATCGCCGAGAAGCCTTCTGTCGCGAACGACATCGCGAAGACGCTTGGCGGCTTCACCAAGCACGATGAGTACTTTGAATCCGACGAGTACGTGCTGTCCTCCGCCGTCGGTCACTTGCTGGAGATCGCCGTGCCGGAAGAGCACGACGTCAAGCGCGGCAAGTGGAGCTTTGCCCACCTGCCGATGATTCCGCCGTATTTCGCGCTGAACCCGATCGCCAAGACCGAGGCGCGCCTCAAGGTGCTCAACAAGCTCATCAAGCGCAAAGACGTCACCACCCTGATCAACGCATGTGACGCGGGCCGCGAAGGCGAGCTGATTTTCCGTTTGATCGCGCAGAACGCCAAGGCCAAGCAGCCGGTCAAGAGGCTGTGGCTGCAATCGATGACGCCGGGCGCGATCCGCGAAGGCTTCACCCATCTGCGCAGCGACGAGGACATGATGCCGCTGGCCGACGCGGCCCGCTGCCGCTCCGAGGCGGACTGGCTGATCGGTATCAACGGCACCCGCGCGATGACCGCGTTCAACTCGAAAGAGGGCGGCTTCTACCTGACCACCGTGGGCCGCGTGCAGACGCCGACCTTGTCGATCGTGGTCGAGCGCGAGGAAAAGATCAAGAAATTCGTGGCGCGCGACTTCTGGGAAGTGCGCGCCGAGTTCGTCTGCGCGGCCGGCGTCTACGAAGGCCGCTGGCTGGACACCAAGTTCAAGAAGGACGAGACCGACCCCGAGAAGCGCGCCGAGCGCCTGTGGAGCAAGGCCGCGGCCGACTCCATCGCGCTGGCCGTGCGCGGCAAGCAGGGCAACGTCACCGAGGAAGCCAAGCCGACCACGTCGATGGCGCCCGCGCTGTTCGACCTGACCAGCCTGCAACGCGAGGCCAACTCGCGCTTCGGCTTCTCGGCCAAGAACACGCTGGGCCTGGCGCAGGCGCTGTACGAAAAGCACAAGGTGCTGACCTATCCGCGTACCGATTCGCGCCACCTGCCGGAAGACTACATGCCGACCGTGATGCAGGCGCTGGAAGTGGTCAAGGAAAATCCGAACTACCACCAGTTCGCCAAGCAGATCCTGGACAAGAAGTGGGTCAAGCCGAACAAGCGCATCTTCGACAACACCAAGATCTCGGATCACTTCGCGATCATCCCGACCACCATCGCGCCGAAGAACTTGTCCGAGCCGGAACAGAAGCTGTACGACCTGGTCACGCGCCGCTTCATGGCCGTGTTCTTCCCGCCTGCCGAGTTCCAGGTCACCACCCGCTACACCGAAGTGGCCGGCCATCAGTTCAAGACTGAAGGCAAGGTCATGACCAACCCGGGCTGGCTGGCGATCTACGGCAAGGAAGCCTCGTCGGACGACGACAAGGAAGGCAACGCCAACGGCAACCTGGTACCGGTCGCCAAGGGCGAGAAAGTGCTGACCGACACGGTCAACGCCAACGGCCTGGTCACCAAGCCGCCCGCACGCTACACGGAAGCGACGCTGCTGTCGGCCATGGAAGGCGCGGGCAAGCTGGTCGAGGACGACGAGCTGCGCGACGCGATGGCCGGCAAGGGCCTGGGCACGCCGGCAACGCGCGCCGCCACCATTGAAGGTCTGCTGACCGAGCGCTACCTGCTGCGCGAAGGCCGCGAACTGATGCCGACCGCGAAAGCGTTCCAGCTGATGACGCTGCTGCGCGGCCTGGGCGTGAACGAGCTGACCGCGCCGGAGTTGACCGGCGAGTGGGAATACAAGCTGTCGCAGATGGAGAAGGGCAAGATCTCGCGTGAAGAGTTCATGCGTGAGATCGCGCAGATGACGCAGGTGATCGTCAAGCGCGCCAAGGAATACGACAACGATACGATCCCGGGCGATTACCACACCCTGCACACGCCGTGCCCGAACTGCGGCAGCGTGGTCAAGGAAAACTATCGCCGCTTCGCCTGCACCAAGTGCGATTTCTCGATGAGCAAAACGCCGGGCAGCCGTCAGTTTGAAATCGAGGAAGTGGAACAGTTGCTGAAGGACCGGACCATCGGCCCGCTGCAAGGGTTCCGTTCGAAGATGGGACGTCCGTTCGCGGCCATCCTGCGCATCGTGCGCGATGAAGAGATCAAGAACTTCAAGCTGGAGTTCGACTTCGGCCAGAACGACGATTCGGAAGATGCGGAACCGGTCGACTTCACCGGCCAGACCGCCTTGGGCCCTTGCCCGAAGTGCGCCGGTGGCGTGTACGAAATGGGCCTGGCGTATGTTTGCGAAAACAGCGTCGCCAAGCCGAAGACGTGCGACTTCCGCAGCGGCCGCATCATCCTGCAGCAGGAAATTTTGCCGGAGCAGATGGCCAAGCTGCTCAACGAGGGCAAGACCGATCTGCTGCCGGGCTTTGTTTCGCAGCGTACCCGTCGTCCGTTCAAGGCCTTCCTGACCAAGGGCAAGGACGGCAAGATCAGCTTCGAGTTCGAAGAGCGCAAGGCCAAAGCGCCCGCCAAGGGCAAAGCGGCAGCGGTAGCGGACGAGGGCGCGGACGGTGCGGCGGAAGGCGCGGCGCCAGCGAAGAAAGCGCCGGCCAAGAAGGCCGCAGCAGCGAAGGCTCCGGCCAAAGCCGCCGCGGTTAAAAAGCCGGCGGCCAAGAAGGTGCCAGCGAAGAAAGCGGCGCCTAAGAAAGCTGCCGCCACCGCTGAGTAATCTTCAGCGGCACCAAAAAAAACGGGACCTTGATGGTCCCGTTTTTTTGCTGCGGCAGGCTTTTTTGACCGCAACGATGGCATTTGCGCCACAGTCCAAACTGCGCATATCAATTCTCGCGACGCTATGTTAATGCGCAGAGGGTTTTGCCTCGCATTTGGTCACTGGATGCCGATGGCGCATAAAAGTGACGGTTTGATCATATTGTTTATTCCATTTGCAAGCGCTACGATCTCCGGTTGAGCTTTCGGTTACGCTGCTGCATTCGCCGTGCGGCCGGAGTTCGTACGGAGAAAAAATATGCAGAACATCATTCCAAAACTGACTTTCAGCGCCTTGATGGCGGCCGCTTCTTTCGCCCAGGCCAGCACCTTCATCGACACGCCAGCGTTCAGCATTTCCTATGTCGACGGTTCCAAACCCTCGCAGTGGAATATCGGCCTGATGGACACGACAGCCGGCTCGGCCACCTTCGACATGAGCACTCTGAACCGACAACTCGGCAACGCGTACGCCGGGCCGAACGGCACGCTGGAGAACGAGGCCAGCGCCTACCATTACAGCGTCTTCCACATCGATGTCCACGACGGCTACAAGATCAACAACCTGATGTTCTCGGGCGTGGCGAGCGGGATGCACCACTCGTATTGGCAGCCGGGCGAGCAACCGGGCTTTGCCGACAACAGCCTGGACCTGCGCTGGAACGTCACCGGCGCGGAGGGCGGCAACCGCGTCCTGCTGAGCGACAAATCCCTTGATGGCGGCTACACCTTCCGCTCGGAGTTTGGCGCGGTCAACTATGGCAACTCGTTCGATGTTGCGCTGAATGGCTGGGTCTGGGCCTACGTTGTTCAGAGCGCGGACGGGAAATGGGGACCGACATCGCAGGCGGCGGCAAGCATCCACAACACCGCGTTGACGATCGACTACGCGGAAATCAAGTCGCCGGTGCCTGAGCCGACCAGCGGTGCGATGCTGCTGGGCGGGCTGGCGCTCCTGGCCTGCGTAGCCCGCCGCCGCGCCGCCAAATAAAGTTGGGGTCAAGTCTGACATTCGGACACGAGCTCTGCCGTAGCGCGATGCTACGGCAGAGCTCGTGTCCGAATGTCAGACTTGACCCCACTTGCCTGGCTTCATGGGGACTTCGATCAGTTCGCCTGCTTGCCATTGCAGCGCTTGCTCTTTGTCGAGCACGACCGCAGGCGGCAGCGTGGGTAGGCTGGAGGCGATGGGCAACCATTGTTGATCCTGGCGGCGGTAGACGGTGATTTCGCAGGCGCCGCTTGGGCTGCCGCAGGCCCAGGCCATCCAGTCGTCGCTGATCAGCAGATAGGCCAGCCGGTCGCTGTGCGGATCTTGCAGCCGCATGCCGTGCATCGCGCCGGATGGCTCGCGGTACCAGTCTTCTTCGTAGCTGTTGTCGAGGCCGGTTTCGTGGACGTGGTCGGCATCGTCGAAGCGCATCCAGCCGGCGTCGAGCTCGCCACTGATGGCGGGATAGGCGATAGCGGGATGCCAAGTGCAGCGCTCGCCTTCCACCACGGTCTCGCCGGCGAAGCCGTTGATGCCGGCGCGGCCTACCGGAATGCGCAAGTCGATGTGGTAGCGCTCGGCCTGGAGCCACCATACCTGCGTGGTCAGGTCGCTGCTGCCGTTGCTGCGCCAGATGCCGCGGCGGCGCCACAAGCCTACGTATTCGGATGGAACCATGTCACTTCAAGTCGTCGGTGTAAAAATACACCGTACCACGAATCGCGCTGGCGGGCACATGCAGCGCGTCGGCCAGAGACTGCGCGGTTGGCTCTTGCAGGGACGACTTGTTCAGCTTGATGGCCGCGGTCGACGCGCCGCTCTCTGCAGTGTAGGAAACGATATGGTCGAAATCCGGCCGGCTGTCGATCCGCTTGACCAGGTAGCGCTGCCGGCCGCTGCCGATCTGCATGTAGCTGGCGCCGGCATTGGTCTTGTGCGCAGACGACAGTTGGCGGTACATCAGCACCTTGTCGACCACGATGGTGGAGGCGGGGAACTGCGTCTTGCCGCCTTGCTCGAAATGGCCCAGCACCAGGTCGGCCTTGAACTGCTTGAGCGGCGCGGCGCTTGCCGGCGACAGGCGCGACAGCTCGAACTTCTCCGGCGCGATGGTCCACAGCGCGGTCTTGCCATCGAGCCGACTGCGCAGCGCGGCTTCGGTGGCGTTATCGGCCACATGCACTTGCAGGATCACCTGATAGTCGTGCGGCGCGTGGAACATCGGTAGGTGCGATGCGTACAGGCCTTCCTTGCCGCCGAATAGCGCCATGCCATGCTCGCCATACGTGGCGTCCGCCGCGCCCGCGCTGCCGGCGATCAGGGACAATGCAAGCAGCGTGCCCCTCATGCCTTCACCAGCAGCTTGCCGCGATGCTCGCCGGTGAATAGCGAGTTCAGCGCGGCCGGCAATTGCTCGAAACCGTCGATCACCGTTTCCTCGAACACGATCTCGCCGGCCTTCACCCACGGCGCGACGATGCGTATCATCTCGTCCATCCGGTGCAGATAGTCGCGCGCCAGCATGCCCTGGATCGTGGCGCGCTGGTACAGCATGTGATGCAACAGACGTGGGCCCAGTTCCGGCGTCTCCAGGCCGCCGCTGTACTGGCTGATCTGGCCGCAGATGACGATGCGCGCGCGGCGGTTGATGAGCGGGATGATGGCGTCCGTCACCATGCCGCCGACGTTATCGAAATACACGTCCACGCCGCCGGTCAGCCGCTTGATTTCCGCGCCCAACGCATCGGCGTCCGCGTAGGCCTTGTAGTCGATGGCCCAGTCGGCGCCGAGTTCGTTGCGCAGCCAGTCGCACTTGGCCTGGCCGCCGGCGATGCCGAGCACGCGCGCGCCGTGGCGCTTGGCGAACTGCACCACCAGCGATCCCACAGCGCCCGCCGCGCCGGACACCACCACCACCTCGCCCGCGTGCGGCTTGCCCGATTCGGTCAGGCCGAACCATGCGGTGCGGCCCGGCATGCCGAGCACGCCGAGCGCGGTGGTCACCGGCGCCAGTTCGGGATCGATGCGCTTGAGGCCGCTGGCGTGGACGCGTGCGTGGGTCTGCCAGCCGGCGTAGCTCTGCACCCAGTCGCTGGCGGCGAAGCCGGGCGCGTTCGACGCCAGCACCTGGGCCACCACGCCGCCCTGCTGCACGGTGTTGAGAGGATGCGGTTCGGTGTCGTAGGTCGGTTTGCTGGACTGGCCGATGCGCATGTACGGGTCGACGCTGAACCAGCGCGCTTCGATCAGCACTTCGCCGTCGCCCAGCGCGGTCGACAGTTGTTGTTCCACGAGCTCGTAATGCTCGGCCGTGATTTGGCCGGCTGGCTGCCGGCGGTAGATCCATTGTTTTTGGGTGAGGGTAGTCATGCTCAGATGGTAAGATGCTCTTCGTATCCAGTAAAGCAACTTAAATTCACCTTTTGTATCCTGTTTGGACATCATGAATCTTTCCGACCTGCGCGTTTTTGTCAGCGCCGCCCGGCGTCCGTCGCTGGGCGCGGCCGCGTTGGAGCTGCATTTGACGCCGTCGGCCGTGTCCAAGGCGCTCAAGCGGCTGGAGGACAGCCTGGGCAAGTCGCTGTTCGACCGCAGCGCCAAGCAGCTAGTGCTGAACGACAGCGGCCAACTGTTGCTGGCGCGCGCGCAGACCCTGCTGGCGCTGGCCGACCAGGCCAAGGCTGACTTGATGGGCGAACGCGCCGCCGTCGATTGCCGCGTCGCCGGCCCGGCCATCCTGCTGTGGCGGCACGGCCAAATGTTGTCGCAGGCGCTGCGCGCCTATCCGGAAGCGAGCCTGCGGATGCAGGCGATGTTCGAGGATGAGGCGCTGGCGGCGTTGCTGCGCGGCGATATCAACGCCGCCATAGTCACTGGCGACGTCATCGAGGGACGCGGCGAGCATTGGTCGGACGAATGGCAGGTCACGCCGCTGGGCAGCGTGACCCTGCATCTGGTGGCGGGGCAGCAGCATCCACTGGTGGCGTCGCTGCCGCCGGCGCCGTTGCTGGAGGCGGATACGGCGCAGGTGCTGGCACATGATTTCGCCTGCCCGTCGCGTTCGCTGTTCTGTGGCGTGCAGCGCGGCGCGCGTTCCGACGGCTGGCGCGATGATCAACTGCCGCGCAAGATCCGCTACTGGACCGACGATCTGCAACTGCTGCTGGCGCTGGTTAAATCCGGCGAGGCCCTGGCCTACCTGCCGGACTTCGCGCTGGCCGACCCTGAGCTGCGCCGCATCCACGTGATCGACTGCGCTTTCGAATGCGTGGAGCAGGTGGCGTTGGTGTGGAACCGCGCCAAGGCCAGCGCTTGGCAGCGCGAACTGGCGGACTCGCTTGCGGGATACAACTCGTAACTTTTCTTACGGGAATGCGGTCGTCTGCCGCCGGGGCGGTCGCGTTAATTGCTCAAGACGCTGATGAACAGCGATCTGCCCACCACTAGAAAAGGAAACACAATCATGAAAACCAAATCCCTGATGATCGCCGGCGTGCTTTCCATGATCAGCGCCGCAGCCTTCGCGCAAACCAATCCAGTGGCACAAGTCCATCGCGACAATGCTCAGATCCGCCAGGACGTCAAAGAGATCCACCAGGACACCCGTGAAATCAAGCGCGACAACGCGGTGATCGCGGCCAAGCAAACGCAGGTGGCGGCAGGCGAGCAGCAGCTGAAGGCGGAGCGCGGCGAACGTAACGCGCTGGCCCGCGCCGAGCACGTCGATGTGAAGAAGGGCGACCTGGCCGGAGCCCAGCAGCTGGACCAAGGGCGCCGCGCCGAGCAGCAGAACATCAAGGTGGAAAAACAGGCCATCAAGCATGACGAGAAAGTGATCGCCCATCGCAGCGCCGACAAGCACCAGGAGCAACTGGCGCGCCGCGATGAGAAGCTGGAGCGCCACGCCGACAAGGTCAAGCGCGACCATGACGCTGCCAAAATCTGATTGCTGAAATATCAAGCAAGCCGGGCGCCTCCAAACCGCCCGGCTTTTTTGCGCTTGCGCCACTTGAGGCGAGGAACTATATTGAACTTATCATGACAGTCGCCCTCAACTCCGTTAGTGCAAGTCCGGCTTACCAGCCGTATGTGCCCGTCGTCTCCAGTACGGCGGCGGGGAGCTTGTCGTCGGCGGCCGTCAGCCTGTCGGCGGAGTCGGCCGTGGTGGCCTCGCTGGGCGGATCGACCGGCGCGGCGGTCTACACGCCGTCCGGTTTGCTGGATACCTTGCAGCAGGCCGGCACCGCGACCGAGCCGGTGACTGTTCCCACCGAGGGCAGCAATGTCGACACCTCGGCCACGGCGCAGCAAGCGCAGGATCAGGCCATTCTTTCCTCTTTGGCCTCGGCGCCGTCCGCGTCGGGCGTCTACACCGGCGCCGGCACGGTTGGCGGGCTGTCCGAGCAGGCCTCGGCCAATTGGGCGGAGCTGCTCAAAGCCAATCCCAACCTGGCCGGCACCGTCATCGCCGATTCTTTCAACTCTGGACTAGTCAGTTCCCTGCAAGTCACCGCCTAATAAAATTGGGGTCAAGTCTGACATTCGGACACGAGCTCTGCCGTAGACGCGCGTCTACGGCAGAGCTCGTGTCCGAATGTCAGACTTGACCCCACCGTTTCGGCAGAGCTCGTGTCCGAATGCCAGACTTGACCCCACCGGTTTTATTGGGTTTGCAGCTCCACGTTGATCATGTTGTCGTCCGGCTTGCGGTCGATGAGCTTGTTGTCGGGATCGATGCCGGCCTTGCCTGGACGGCCGTTGATGATGACCGTGTACAGATTGTCCTTGCGCTCGATGAGCTTGCGCTCGCGGTACAGGCTGTTGCCGTCCTTGTCGTCGATGCCGATGTCGATCCAGTCTTTCAACGGCGTGTCCTTTTCCGCGCCCTGGTCGGTGGCCCGCACCTTGGCCGCGCTGACCGCGAACGTGACCTCGTATTTGCCGTCCACTAGCTTGCGCGCGGTGGCCGAGATCGCATGGTTTTCGTACAGCACGATGCTGTTGAACAGGTCGTCGATCAGGTAGGCCTGCTCGGGTGGCGTGATCTTGCGCAGCGCGTCGATCAGCACCGTCACGCTCGGATATGGCCCGTTCGCGTGGCCGAACCGCCCCAGCACGTCCTTGAGCGCGCCGTTGACCTTGGCCTCGCCCAGGATGTCCTGCAGCTGGTACATCGCCAGGCTGCCCTTGCGGTACTGGATGTAGGCCTGGTTCTCGTTCTCTGCCAGCGGCAGTTCCTTCTTGCGCTCCAGCGCGCGGCCCAGCAGATACTGGTCGAGGTCGTAGTGCAGGAAGCGGCGCATCTTGTCCGCGCCGTAATTCTTCTTCATCACCATCAGCGCCGAGTATTCGGCCAGCGTCTCGCTCAGCACCGTGCTGCCGCGCGTGTTGCCGCCCACCAGCTGATGGCCCCACCATTGGTGCGCCACTTCATGCGCGGTGACGTAGAACGGGTAGTCGATGTCCTTGGGATTCCGGTCGTTGACCTTGGCGATGAAGCCGAACGCTTCCGAATACGGGATCGTGGTCGGGAACGATTGCGCGAACGTGGCGTAGCGCGGGAACTCGACAATGCGCACCAGCTTGTGCTGGTACGGCCCGAAGTTGCGCGTGTAGTAGTCCAGCGATTCCTTGATGCCCTTGTCCATGCGGTCGAGGTTGTACTCGTGGCCGGGATGGTAGTAGAGCTCGATGCCCACGTCCTGCCACCAGTCGCGCTTGACCAGGTAGCGCGCCGACTGGATGGCGTAGTAGTTCAGGATAGTCTGGTCCATCTTGTAGTGGTAGTAGTGCCGTCCCTGCTTGCTCCATTCCTTGACCAGCGTGCCCGGCGCGATGGCGATCTGGTCGGCGCTGGTGCTGATGGTGGCGTCGAGATTGATCCAGTCGGCGTCGTTGCTGACGGCGTTGTTGGCCAGGCCGGACGGGTCGTCGCGCGGCAGCATGCGCTCGCGCGCCGGCAGCTTGTGCTTGCGGCGGTCGCGCGGGTCGCTCAGTTCCATCGCCTGCTGGTAGCCGATGTGCGGCAGCACGCCGTTGTCGAAGAAGGTGCCGTTGCCGATCACCGGTGTGTCCTGGCCCATGCCCAGGATGCCCTCGGGGATGAAGCCGACGTCGAATTCCATCGTCAGCTGCGCGCCCGGCGCCAGCGGCTTGGCCAGCTTGTAGCTGTAGAAGCCGAGGTCGTCGTCCTGGATGCCCGGCCGCGCGTCCTGGCTGAAGCGTACCTTGAATTGCGTGGCGGTGTTGTCCTGGTAGATCAGCACGTCGCTGATCGGCTGCTTGGTCTTGTTCTCCAGCAGGTAGCGGCCCTTGACCACCAGGCTGCGCTGGGTCGGCACGATGGCGACGTCGAGCTTGACGTCGGTGATGCGCGGTTGCGGCACCACGGCGAATTTCTTGTACTTGCGTTCGTAGTCGGCGTGCTCGGCATCCTTCTGGTAGGCCGATTTGAAACAGTGGGCGACGTGGGTGTTGTAGAACACCACGCTGCCGGCGCCGACAAAGATCAGCAAGCCGGCCGCCACCGTGCTCAGCACCGGCACCGTCAGCGCGTGGCGCGCCAGTTGCAGGCGCTGGCGCCAGCCGTCGTTGGTGCCGCGCGCCCAGAACAGCAGCGACAGCACCACCAGCAGCAAGGCCGCGCCGGCCCAGTACAGCTCGAACCAGCGCTCGCGCGCCAGGTAGTGGCCGTAGCCGTTCATGGCGGAATACACAAAGCTCGGCATGGTGCCGTAGATGAGCATGGGGTCGTCGACGCCCACCGTGCCCAGCGTGATGCTGGCCAGGTAGTAGACGATCATCGCGAAGTAGGCCAGGTATTTCTGGTTGATCAGCACCTGCAGCGCGATCGCCAGCACGGCCGACAGCGCGTAGCCCGGCAGCTGCAACAGGAACAGGTTGTACAGGTAGAGGCCGGGCTCGAGGATGAAATAGCCTTTGACGATCTGGATCGCCATGCCGCACAACATCACCACCACCATCAGCATGGCTTGCAGGCCGATCAGCGCGATCAGCTTGGACAGCATCGGCAGCCAGCTCGGGATGGGCAGCGCGTCCAGCATCTGGCCCATGCGCGCCTCGCGCTCGCGCCACACCAGCTCGCCCGCGTAGAAGGTGGTGATGACGAACATGAACAGCGCGAAGGTTTCCGACACCGACTCCAGCACCAGGTAGGTGACCGGATAGGTGATGGTGCCGAAGATGGAACCCATGTCCAGCGCGCTGGCGAGCATCATCAGCACGCCGGCCAGCACGATGACCAGGAAGTAGATGTTCTTGGTGGTTTCGCGCAGGTTCAGCCAACTCATCTTGAACAGCAGCGAGGCCAGGCTGCGCGAGGCGAAGTCGGGCTTTTCCTGCGTGCTGGTGGACTGGGCCGACAGGTGCAGCGGCGTCTCGCCCTCGCCGCGGCTGGTGCTGCCGGAGCCGCTGTCGATAGTGGCGATGAAGTGGAAGCGCCAGTAGCCCAGCAGCAGGCCAGCCAGCGCGAACGAGCACCACAGCACGCGGTTGAGCAGGTACACGCCCTCCGGCCAGAACATGCGGGTGTTGCGCTCGAAGATGGGCCAGTATTCGGTCAGGCGGATCACGGCGGTGGTGCCGAAGGGATCGATCAGCGCGGCCAGCGTCTTGTAGTCGAGGTCGCGGGCGAGGCCTGGCGCGACGATGTAGCCGATCAGCATGACCACGCTGGAGATGTAGACCGGCAGCATGCGCCGCGTCAGCGCGGCCAGGATGAAGAACACGGCGCCGAAGATGAACAGGTCGGGCAGGATGACGATCAGGTAGGGGATCAGGTAGCCCAGCAGGCCCGGCTGGCCCAGGCGCTCGGGATCGATGCCGGGGATGTAGCTGCCCAGCCAGACGCCCAGCACGATGCTGGTGAAGATGATGGCCAGCGTGAAATAGGCGCCGAGGAAGCGGCCGAACATGTACTGGTGCTTCTTGATCGGCGCGCTGAAGAAGAAGTGCTGCATGTCGTATTCGAAGTCCTGCTGCACCGAGCGGCCCATCATGGCGGCCATGACCACCACGCCCAGCGAGGCCAGCACACTGGTGGTGAACATCAGCGAGCGGGGCGAATCGATCAGCTGGCTGCCGAAGGCGACCGCGGTGCCCTTGAAGACGCCGCCGGCGGCGGCCATCCACAGCATCGACAGCGCCAGGAAGCCGAGGAAATAGACCCAGGTGGACAGCAGCTTGAGGCGCTGGCGCGCTTCAAAGTAGGCGATGGAGAACATGCGGCCGCCTTAATCGCAGGTGGCCGCGGCGTTGTGGCGGCCGGCGATGGTGGCGAAGTAGACATCCTCCAGGTCGCCGATGGCTTCCTCGAAGCCGTCGCCGGGATCGGTCTCGCTGTAGACGTGGATGAGGGTGCGGCCGGACAGCAGGCGCGACGAGATGACCGGGTGGCGCAGCTGGAACGACGGCAGGTCGCGCTTGTCGATGAAGCGGGCCCAGATCTTGTCGCTGACCTCGTGGATCAGTTCCTGGGTCGGGCCGCACAGCAGCAGGTGGCCCTTGTTGATGATGGCCATGTTGGCGCACAGGTCGGCCACGTCGCTGACGATGTGGGTGGACAGGATCACGGTCTTGTCGTCGCCGATGTCGGACAGCAGGTTGTGGAAGCGCACCCGCTCCTGCGGGTCGAGGCCGGCTGTCGGCTCGTCGACGATGATCAGCTTGGGGTCGCCCAGCAGCGCCTGGGCGATGCCGAAGCGCTGGCGCATGCCGCCGGAAAAGCCGCCCAGGCGCTGGTTGCGCACCTCGAACAGGTTGGTCTGCTGCAGCAGGCCGTCCACCACCTCGCGCCGGCGGCCGCGGTTGGACAGGCCCTTGAGCACGGCGAAATGGTCCAGCAGCTCGTAGGCGGTCACTTTCGGATACACGCCGAAGTCCTGCGGCAGGTAGCCCAGCAGGCGGCGCACCTCGTCTTTTTCGTCCAGCACATCGATGTCGTCCAGGAAGACGGAACCGGAATCGCATTCCTGCAGGGTCGCCAGCGTGCGCATCAGCGTCGACTTGCCGGCGCCGTTGGGCCCGAGCAAGCCGAACATCCCGGCCGGGATGGTGAGCGAGATGTTGTCCAGCGCCACGACGCCATTGCCGTAGGTCTTGGACAAGTTGCTGATACGTAATTCCATGCTAACTCCTGAATGATTCTGCCGGTGCCTGGCCGGCGTTTCTGCACGGCCATACACTTTTCACATGATGGCATTGTATTGAATTTGCCCTGGACATGGGGCGCCATTGCGATGGGCGGCGCAATCCGCGCGCCAGAGTGCAAAAACAGCGTACCAGACGGCAGCACAATTCAGGCTGGTTGAATAGACAACTTATTCAATTCCTAAACAAAACCTGCTCGCGGTTGAACCACCAGCGGCACACGGCCAGCAGGGCGCCGGCGGTCAGCGTGGTCGACAGCAGAATGACCCAGAACATGCTGTAGTCCATCGTGCCCTTGACCAGCTCTTTCATTGCCAGGGAGACATTGGTCAGCGGCACCATCGCCCACTTCCAGTTCAGCTCCACGCCGGGCAGCAGGGCCACCAGGGTCGGCAGCACGGTGACCAGGATCAGCGGCGAGATCAGGCCGGCCGCCTCCTTGTAGCTCTTGGCGTAGACCGAGATCGACAGCAGGATGGCGGCGAAGATTGCGGCTGTCGGCACCAGCATCAGCGCCACCATGGCCAGGTCCAGCGGGCCGATGGCGCGCACCATCTGCGCCAGGTCGCTGCCGATCACCGGGCCGAAAAAGGTCAGCAGCACGCCCATGCTGGCGATCATCAGCAGCGCCGAGGTCAGGCCCACGGTGAACAGCATCAGGAACTTGGCCATCACCAGCGCGCTGCGCGAGACTGGCGCCAGCAGCAGGGTTTCCAGCGTGCCGCGCTCCTTCTCGCCGGCGCCGGTGTCGATCGCCGGATACATCGCCGCCAGCAGGCACACCATCAGCAGGATGTAGGGCAACATGCCGCCCACCACCGCGCCCATCTGCTCGCGCTTGTCGGCGGTGGAATGGTCCTCCAGCGTGATCGGGTCCAGCGCGAAGCGCAGCTGCTCCTGGTTGAGCTTGAGCGCGGACAGCGCCTGCTCGCGCAGCAGGCGGTTCTGGCCGCCGATCACCGACATCACGCGCTTGCGCGTCAGGTCCACGGTCGCGGCGCTGTTGTAGTGCAGCGCGATCACGCCTTGCTGCTGCTGCGCCAGGTTGGCCTCGAAGCCGGCCGGGATCACCAGCGCGAACTTGATGCGGTCCTCGCCGATGGCGGCCTTGATGTCGGCAGGACTGGCCAGCACCACCTCGCGGAAACCTTTTTCCTTGGCGAAGCGTTCGGCCAGGTGGGGCGCCTGGTCCTTGCCGAAGATCGAGTAGGCCATCTCGGCCTGGCTGGCCTGCTTGAACATGCTCGACGAGACGTAGCCGAAGCCGGTCAGGATCAGCGGCATCGCGAACACGGGAATGAACACGGTGAAGAAAAAAGTGCGGCGGTCGCGCGCCAGCTCCAGCAATTCCTTGATGTAGATGATCCACATGGCTCAGGCCTCCCGGTTGATGACGCCGACGAAGGCGTCGTACAGGTCGGCGCTGCCGCCCAGGTGGCGCAGCTCGTCGACCGTGCCGTGGAAGGCGGTCTTGCCGTGGTTGATGACGCACACGCGGTCGCACAGCTTTTCCACCTCGTGCAGGTGGTGCGTGGAGAAGATCAGCGGCACGTGCAGCGCCTTGTAGCTGGCGATGAAGTCCAGCAGGATCTTGGCCGACATCACGTCCAGCCCGGTGGTCGGCTCGTCGAGGATGACGATCTGCGGCTCGTGCACCACGGTGCGGGCGATGGAGCATTTCTGCTTCATGCCGGTGGACAGCTGGTCGGCGCGCTTGTTGCCGTATTCGGTCATCTGCAGCAGTTCGAACAGCTCGTCGCAGCGGCGCTTCAGGTAGGGCGGGCTCATGCCGTGCAGGCGGCCGAAGTATTCGACGTTTTCGCGCGCGGTCAGGCGGCCGTACAGGCCGGTGGTGCCGGACAGGAAGCCGATGTGCTGGCGCGCGGCCAGCGGATCGCTCAGCAGGTCGATGCCGTTGGCGTGGATGCTGCCCGCGTCCGGTTTCAGGGCGGTCGACAGCAGGCGCAGCGTGGTGGTCTTGCCGGCGCCGTTGGGACCGAGCAGGCCCAGCACCTCGCCGGGCGCGCAGCGGAAGCTGACGTCGCGCACCGCGTGGAACCAGCCGTCGTGCTCGCGTGGATCGCGCGCCTGGGCCGGCTTGCCGCCGCGCGAGGCCATCCGGAAGCGCTTGGCGAGACCCCTGACCTCGATCATTGTTCTGTCCTTGTTAAGAAAATTTCAAGAGTAGCATGTAAAAAATCTTACGCGCAAGCTACTGGTTGTACAAATGTCTTGCTATAGTCAGATATGGGAGAAGAACAAAAAATGCATCCTCAACTGCAGGAAAAGATCTTGGCCGTGACCCACTGTGGCGTGGACCGGCGCGAGTCCACCGGTTTCTTCCGCGTGGCGCTGGGGCTGTATTACCTGTCCGGCCTGATGACCAAGGAAACCCTGGACTTCGACAAGCTGGACCGCGAGTTCAACCGCTTCATCTACCACAGCATCGGCAAGGGCCACAGCATCACCAGCATCCTGCAATACATGAGCGGCGAGAAGGTGGTGCCGGTGGTGGAATCCAAGCGTTTCCTGCGCGCGTTCGCCGAGCACTGCCCGGAAGTGCCGATCGAGAACATCCCCTTCCTGCTGGGCCTGAACCTGAGCGTGGCGAAGGACATTTCCAAGATCGATGTGCGCGGCCCGGTGGCCGACTACATCGAACGCCAGCGCCAGTTGCGCGAGGCGGCCGAGGCAAATTGAGGCGGCGGCCTTTATAATATTGCTTTCGTTTTGAATGCGAGTTTGCCCATGGCCGCCTACCACCACACCCCGCTGGACCGATTGATCGCCGGCGCCGACAAGGCGCTGCGCGTGATCACCGGCGTCGCCTCGGCTTCGCGGCCGACGCCGGCGCTGCACGCGGCCGATGCCCAGATGAGCGAGGCGGAAACACGCCACAGCGCCGGGCTGATGCGCGTGAACCATGTGGGCGAGGTGTGCGCGCAGGCGCTGTACAACTCGCAGGGCCGCTTCGCCAAGACCGAACAGATGCGCGCGCAGTTCGAGCAGGCGGGCAGGGAAGAGGAAGACCATCTGGCCTGGACCGCGCAGCGGCTGGGCGAGTTGAATTCGCACATCAGCGTGCTCAATCCCTTGTTTTATGCGGGCGCGTATGCGCTGGGCACGGTGGCGGCGGTGCTGGGCGATGCGCGCAGCCTGGGCTTTGTGGTGGAGACGGAACGGCAAGTGGAGGCGCATCTGGCCAGCCACCTGGACAAGCTTCCGCCGCAGGACGCCAAGTCGCGCGCCATTGTCGAGCAGATGCGGATCGATGAAATCGAACACGGCGTCGCCGCGCAGGCGCTGGGCGCTGCGCAGACGCCGGCCCCGGTGCAGGCGGTGATGGCGGTGATGGGCAAGATAATGACCAGCACCGCCTACTACATCTAAAGTAGTCGTTTCAAAAAGACCGCAGCGTCGTTGTGGCGCCTTGCCGTGCATTCGCACTGTCTGCGGCGCCACGCCTAGCTGCGCTCATTTTGAAACAACTACTTACGCTTCGATAATCTCGAACGAGTGCGTGATCTCGGCAGTCTTGCCGAGCATGATGGACGCCGAGCAGTACTTGTCGTGCGACAGCGTGATCGCGCGTTCCACCGCCTCAGGCTTCAAGTCCTTGCCGGTAACGGTGAAGTGGAAGTTAATCTTGGTGAACACTTTCGGCTCGGTGTCCGCGCGCTCGGCGGTCAAGGTGCACTCGCAGCCGCGGATGTCGGCGCGACCCTTTTTCAGGATCAGCACCACGTCATAAGCCGTGCAGCCGCCGGTGCCCAGCAACACCATTTCCATCGGACGCGGCGCCAGGTTGTGGCCGCCACCCTCGGGCGCGCCATCCATGTTGACCATGTGGCCGGAACCGGTCTGGGCCAAGAAACTCATGCCCGACGGGCCATTCCAGCTGACTTTGCATTCCATCGTCTTCTCCGTTAAAAATCGTTGCGCGTATTGTAAAGGAGTCCGGCCGGACTGGCTTGCATGAGGTTTTTTTCCTTGCCGTGGGCGCGCCGGGATCGCATAATTTGTTGACACAGATCAAGGAGTCGGCGATGAGTCATGCTATCGAGTACCTTTGTTCCTACGGCGAATTGACGGCGCCGGGCACGACGCCGACGGGGCCGCTGGCCGACGATTTCACACTCAATTCGCCGGTCGGCGTGCATGCCGATAGTTACGGACGGTTGTGGGTGTGCGACACCGGCAACAGCCGCGTGCTGGTGTTCTCGGCCGACCTGTCCACGCTGCTGCACGTGATCGAAGGCCCAGGCGACGACACGCCCGAGGCGCCGCGCCTGCTGATGCCATTTCATGTTTGCCCCCATCCCACGCACCAGCTGATGTACTGCACCGACATGGGCCACGGCCGAGTCGTGGCCTACGCCTACGACGAGGACGAGGTCTGGTTCAGCTACGCCTTCGGCCAGGGCGACAGTCGCTACCTGCCGCTGTCCGATCCCAACGGCATCACGGTGGTGCGCGAGCGCGACGGCGCCGACTACCTGTATGTCTGCGACGAGTTCTTCCACACGGCCGACGACCTGGCCAGCCGCTGCGTGAAGTTCACGCTGGAGGGCGAGTTTGTCGCGCAGTTCCGCCACGTGGCCGGGCCGGGCGTCCGCCATGAACTGCTGTGGCCGCAAGGCCTGGCCAGCGACGGGAAGGGAAATCTTTATCTCGCCAACACCGGCCACTACGAGGTGTTGAAGATCAGCACCGACTGGCCCATCGTCGACGAATGCGTGCAGGCGCCGCACGACACGGTGATGCTGCACCAGCATGGCAAGCCCGGCGGCATCGGCAAGTTCAACGTAATGCGCTCGGTGTGCGTGATCGGCGACCGCGTGTTCGTGCCGGGGCATATCGAGAACGCCATCACGATCTATGATCTCGACGGCGAACAGGTCGGCGTGGTCAATGGGCTGCTGCCCTTGTGGAACCATACGCTGGAGCCGGTGCATTCGCTGTCCGACCTGGTCTACGGCGCGCTGGAGGACGTGGTGTTTGTCGGCCCGTACCAGGTGTGCGCGGCGGAGGACGAGCCGGACGTGTATTTCATCAGCGAGCCGTTCGCGTCCAGCGTGATCAAGGTGCGCATTCCGCGCGCGCGGGGCGAGGAGGATGCGCTGCTGATCGAGTCGGTCGGCCACCGGCGCGATGACCAGAACCGGCTGCGCTCGACCTCGCAATTCAACTGCATGACCTCGGTGATCGGCTTCAAGCGCGAGCGCCGCCTGCTGCCGCGCGACGCCACCGTGGGCGGCAACTGGATCGACTACTGGGCCAGGGCCACCACCAGCATCTACAAGTTCTGGTACGACCAGTTCCGCACGCAGCTGGGCTTCGATCCGCTGGCGCGCATGGAGAACGCCTCGCTGAACATCGATTCCGGCAATTGGTGCATGAAGACCTTCAGCACCGAGAGCGATCCCTACCGCCAGTTGCAGGATATGATGCGCGGCTTCTTCGTGCCTGGCGACCTGGCGATGGACGTCTACTACCCGCACACGCCGCCGCTGGGGCAGATCTGTCCGGGCACGCCCATTGTGTTCGTCACCAACTTCAACCTGTGCACGGTGACCATGTACCAGTTCAACCCGGCCGGCTACCTGATTAACTACGGCGTGCCGTTCGGTCGCGAGGGCATTGGCGGCGAGGGCACGTTGAAGGCGCCGCAGGGCATCGCCGTCAACAGCCAGGGCGAGATCTACATCGCCGATTCGCTCAACAACCGCATCTCGATGTGGCAGATCCAGCCGACCGGCTATGTGGAGTTCCGCAAAAACTTCCGCTGGCGCGACGACGACGGCTTCACGCCCTGCGACATCGCGATCGACGGCCAGGACCGGTTGTTTGTGTGCGACCAGTTCAACAACTGCCTGCGCGTGTTCGACCGCGAGGGCAACAGCCTGTGGAGCTACGGCCATCTCGGCTATTGCGACGATGTCGATGTCGACTACGAGAACTTCATGCTGCCGGCCAGCGTGTGCATCGACGGCGACCGGCTGATCGTCAACGACCTGGTCAACCGCGCGCTGAAGATGTTCCGGATCGGCGACGATACGCTGTATTACGAGTCCGGCATTTCCGTGTTCAAGAAATACCCGGACGCGGGCGGCGTCTGGATGCCGTACTTCATCTACGCCGACCGTGGCCGCCTGTACGTGCCCGACACGACTTTCAATGTGGTCAATGTTTTCAGCTACCAGGCCGCCGCGCCTGATTCCGTCGGGATTGCGGCTTGACTCGGTGGGCGGTTCCAGCTTATACTTGTCGGCTTTCCGTTCGCTCAGGAAAGTAAATAAGAAGGCCGAGTCCGCTGAAGCCATGGCGGAACCACCATTTGAGCGTGTTTTATTATTTAGGAAGTCAACATGAAAACTTTTTCCGCTAAGGGCCATGAAGTCCAGCGCGATTGGTTCGTGATTGACGCGACGGACAAAGTCCTCGGACGTGTTGCCAGCGAAGTGGCACTCCGACTGCGCGGCAAACACAAGCCAGAATTTACTCCTCACGTCGACACCGGCGATTTCATCGTCATCGTCAACGCAGGCAAACTGCGCGTGACCGGCACCAAAGCAACCGAGAAGACCTACTACCGTCACTCGGGCTACCCAGGTGGCATCTATGAGACCAACTTCCTGAAAATGCAACAGCGTTTCCCAGGCCGTGCTCTGGAAAAAGCCGTCAAAGGTATGCTGCCGAAGGGCCCACTGGGCTACGCAATGATCAAGAAGCTGAAAGTGTACGCTGAAGGTTCGCACCCGCACGCTGCTCAGCAACCTAAAGCACTCGAAATCTAAGGAACTGACATGATCGGTAACTACAATTACGGCACCGGCCGTCGCAAGAGTGCAGTAGCTCGTGTGTTTATCAAAGTTGGCACTGGCCAAATCATCGTTAACGGCAAGCCAGCGGCTGAGTACTTCTCCCGCGAAACCGGCCTGATGGTTATTCGTCAACCACTGGAACTGACCGGCAACGTTGAGCGTTTTGACATCAAAGTCAACGTTCACGGCGGCGGCGAGTCCGGCCAGGCAGGTGCTGTGCGTCACGGCATCACCCGCGCCCTGATCGACTACGATGCAGCGCTGAAGGGCGATCTGGCACGCGCCGGCTTCGTTACCCGCGATGCACGTGAAGTTGAACGTAAAAAAGTTGGTCTGCGCAAAGCACGTCGCGCAAAACAATTCTCGAAGCGTTAATTTTTACGCTGTGGTGCGCTGCTTGCGGCGCGCCCTCAAAAAAGCCGCCGGCCTTGTGCCGGGCGGCTTTTTTGCTATCTGGCAGCAGTAATACGGCTGTCGCATATGCCTGATAAAATGGCAGTCCCCTCCACGCATTACCTCATTCAAGGAAAGAACATGATCAAAGTTGGCATCGTCGGCGGCACCGGATACACCGGAGTGGAATTGCTGCGACTGTTGGCAGTCCACCCTGATGTGCAGCTGACGGCTATCACGTCGCGCAAGGAAGATGGCTTGCCGGTTGCCGATATGTTCCCTTCGCTGCGCGGCCGCGTGAACCTCGCCTTCTCGTCGCCCGACAAGGCCGACCTGAGCCAGTGCGACGTGGTGTTCTTCGCCACCCCGCACGGCGTGGCCATGGCCCAGGCGCCCGAGCTGCTCAAGGCCGGCGTCAAGGTGATCGACCTGGCGGCGGATTTCCGCATCAAGGACAAGGCTGTCTTTGAAAAATGGTACAAGATCGACCACACCTGCCCGGAGCTGCTGGAAGAAGCCGCCTACGGCCTGGCTGAACTGAACCGCGACGCCATCAAGGGCGCGCGCCTGGTCGCCAATCCGGGCTGCTACCCGACCACCATGCAGCTGGGCTACTACCCGCTGCTGAAAGCCGGCCTGATCGACGCCGGCGCGCTGATCGCCGACTGCAAATCCGGCGTGTCCGGCGCCGGCCGCAAGGCGGAGATCGGCACGCTGTTCTCCGAGTCGAGCGACAACTTCAAGGCCTACGGCGTGGCCGGCCACCGCCACACGCCGGAAACCTCGGCGCAGCTGCAGAAGTTCACCGCCGACAAGGTCGGCCTGGTGTTCACGCCGCACCTGGTGCCGATGATCCGCGGCATGCACTCGACCCTGTACGGCCGCCTGACCAAGGACGTCAGCAACGAACAGCTGCAGGCGCTGTTCGAAGAGCAGTACAAGGACTCGCCGTTCGTCGACGTGATGCCGTTCGGTTCGCATCCGGAGACCCGCTCCACGCGCGGTTCCAACATGCTTCGCCTGGCGCTGCATCGTCCGGACAACGGCAACACCGTGATCGTGCTGGTGGTGCAGGACAACCTGGTCAAGGGCGCGTCCGGCCAGGCGGTGCAGTGCATGAACCTGATGTTCGGCCTGGAGGAAACCACCGGCCTGACGCAGATCGCGCTGCTGCCGTAAATCAAAGTGCGGCGGGGCGGGGATAGTAGATTAGGAATTCCCGCCCACCCTGCCAGCAGAAAGCCGCACATGATCGCCATGGACAGCCTGATCGGCGCCACCACCCGCGTGCAAGGCAACTTGTTGTTTCGCGGCGGCATGCGCATCGATGGTGAGGTGGTCGGCAATGTTGTCGCGGAGGCAGGATATCCGAGCTATCTCGTCGTTGCCGAGCATGCCCGTGTGGAAGGCGAGATACATTGCGACCACCTGGTCGTCAATGGCGAGGTGAAAGGTTGTGTTTTCAGTGGGGATTTGCTTGAAATCCAGCCGAGCGCCCGTATCATTGGGGATGTCAGTTATAAAGTGCTGGAAATGCACGGCGGCGCACAGGTGTTGGGCACATTGACCCATCGCGACAGCTCCGGCGTGGAGCCGCTTTTGGCGGTCTCTGGAGCATGATTTACGCCAACGGTCTATAATGGATCAAATGTTTTCACGTAGGAGTCTGAAATGAATGCTGTCGCCGAATCGCAAGAAGTAATTCCATCGCCCATCATCTTCACCGACAGCGCGGCGCAAAAAGTCGCCCAGCTGATCGAGGAGGAAGGCAATCCAGATCTGAAATTGCGCGTGTTCGTGCAGGGTGGCGGCTGTTCCGGCTTCCAGTACGGCTTCACGTTTGACGAAATCGTCAACGAAGACGACACCACCATGATCAAGAACGGCGTCCAGCTGTTGATCGACTCGATGAGCTACCAGTACCTGGTCGGCGCGGAAATCGACTACAAGGACGACCTGGAAGGCGCGCAATTCGTCATCAAGAACCCGACCGCTTCGTCGACCTGCGGTTGCGGCTCGTCGTTCTCGGTGTAAGTTGCTGTAGTCCGGCCCCGGCCGGCTGCGATCAACGGCGGACAACTCCGGTTGTGCCGCCGTTTTTGTTTTAGCGCGGGTAGAGCGCGCCCAGCACGCGGTCGCCCGAGGCGCCCGTCACGCTCGGCAGGTTGCCCGCCAGCCGCTCGGTGAAGCGGTAGCCCAGCCAGGCGAAGGCCATCGCCTCGACACGGTTCGGCGCCACGCCCAGCGCCTGGGTCGACGCCACCACCACGTGCGTGCCCAAGGCCATGCCCAGCTCATCCATCAGCACGCCGTTGTAGGCGCCGCCTCCGCACACGTAGACCGCGTCCGCGCCGGCGCCATGGGCTTGTATCGCCTGCGCCAGCGTGAGCGCCGTCAGCCGCGTCAGCGTGCGTTGCACGTCTTCCGGCGCGGCGGCGGGGAAGGACGCCAGGTGCCGGTCCAGCCAATTGATGTGGAACAGGTCGCGTCCGGTGCTCTTGGGCGCCGGCAGCGCGAAGTAGGGCTCGGCCAGCATATTGGCCAGCAGGCCGGGGATTTCCTTGCCGCTGGCCGCCCAGGCGCCATCCTGGTCGAATTCCTTGCCCTGGTGGCGGCCGATCCACGCATCCATCAGCACATTGCCCGGTCCGGTGTCGAAGCCGGTCACCTGGCCGTCGGCCAGCACGCTGATGTTGGAGATGCCGCCGATATTGGCCACCACCCGTGTCTGCCCGGCCTTGCCGAACAAGGCCTGGTGGAAGGCCGGCACCAACGGCGCGCCCTGGCCGCCGGCGGCGACGTCGCGGCTGCGGAAGTCGGCGACCACGTCGATGCCGCACAGCTCGGCCAGCAGGGCCGGGTTATTGGTCTGGCGCGTAAAGCCCAGCTCGGGACGGTGGCGGATGGTCTGGCCATGCACGGCCACCGCGCGGATGTCCTGCGCCTGCAGCGAGACGTCGTCCAGCAGCGCCTGCACGCAGTCGGCGTAGTGCCGCGCCAGCTGGTTGGCGGCCAGCGCCTCGCGCTCGATCTCGTTGTGGCCGGCGGCCTGCAGCGCCATCAGCTCGGCGCGCAGCGCGGGCGGGAAGGGCACGTAGGCGGCCGCCAGCGTGTCGATGGCGTCGCCGGTGAAGCGCGCCAGCGCGCCATCCACGCCGTCCAGGCTGGTGCCGGACATCAAACCGATATACAAAGACATAGCCGCACCCCGAAACTGAAAAACGTATTTTGCCTGAGCCGGCCAGCGCTGTCGCACACGGATAAAAAAACAGGCCGCGGAGGCGGCCTGTAGGGGTGTAGCTTAATTCGTGTAGCTTGCTGCGCGTGGCTTACTTCGCCGCGACGCGGGTGCCGCCGGAACCGCCCGGCTGCAGCAGCGCGAAGCGGTGCGACATGTCGGCGGCGTAGGTCTTGAAGCGCGACATCTCGGCGGCCGTCAGCGGCGCCTGGGCTTGCACGTTCATCGTGCTTGGATCCTTGGCTTCACCGCCGACGCGGAATTCGTAGTGCAAGTGCGCGCCGGTCGACCAGCCGGTGGTGCCGACGTAGCCGATCACGTCACCCTGGCTGACCTTGGTGCCCTTCTTGATGCCAGGCGCAAAGCGGCTCATGTGGGCGTAGGCCGTGGTGTAGTTGGCCCAGTGCTTGATCATGACGAAGTTGCCGTAGCCGTTCTGGGTGCCGGCGAAATCGATCACGCCGTCCCCCGAGGCGCGGATAGGCGTGCCGGTGGGTGCAGGGAAGTCGATGCCTTTGTGCTGTTTCCACTGGCCGGAAATCGGATGCACGCGCATCGCGAAGCCAGAGGAGATACGGGAGAATTCAACCGGAGATTTGAGGAAGGCTTTCTTGAGGGCTTTGCCGTCGAAGCTGTAGTAGCCGCCGCCTTGTTTGCTTTGTGGATCTTCGAACCAGACCGACTGATACGTCGTGCCCTTGTTGGTGAATTCGCCGGCCAGGATGCGGCCCGCTCGCACAAACTCGCCATCCTGCCAGAACGTCTCGTAGACCACGTTGAAATGGTCGCCGCGCTTCAGGTCGCCGCGGAAGTCGATGCTGGTCGAGAACATCTCGACGATCTGCTTGACGATGGTGTCCGGCAGCTTGGCGCCGTCCTCGCTGGAATCGGTCGCCGCATACAGCGTCGAGGTGATGGTCCGTGCATGCATTTCCACGCGGCGCTCCAGCTTGGCCGCTTCTTCTTCCGCGACAAAGCCGTCGCCCTTGCGGGTGACCTTGATGTTCTTGACCGGAATGTCCTTGCCGTCCACCACGACCGCGCGTAGCCATTGCAGGTTGCCTTCGTCGTCGGTCTGCGCCTGGACCCGTTTGCCGGTCTTGAGCTGCATCACGCCTTTCGCCACTTTATCTTTTTTGATAAAGTTCTCGGCCGCCTCGTCGTCGACGCCGAGACGGGTCAACAGCGCGGCCAGCGTGTCGCCGGCGCGGATTTTTTCTTCGTGGACGAAGTGTTCGTTGGAGGATTGCTGTTCCAGCGCGGAGATCTGCGAGCTGAGGTCCGGCAGTGCGACCGATTCCTGCACCGATTTGACCGGCAGGTCGGAGGCGTCCGGGGCGAGCGGCGCCACGCCGGCTGCACCAAAAGCACACACTGCAAGAAACAATGCAGACGCGCTGATGATGCGCGCCTTGCGCGTGGAACCTAGCAGACTGAACAAGCGTGAGCTTGTGAATTTATGTATTTGGTTCATGCAATCAGTTAAAATTTGCCGCTTGAACTATTCAGGAACGTTTTATTTCTTCTAATTGTTATTAAAGTTCGTTTTCGTACGGCAAGATTGATGGATCGAGGATTATATCAAACTCCTGAAGCCGCCTACCTTTTTCTCAAAAATACCGCAAAAAATTATGACTACCTCTTCTTCGACACCGCCGGCTCCCTCTAAAGTACTGCCGTTGACCGACAGCGTCCTGGAGGCACTCGCCATCACCAAACGCGGTGTCGACGAGTTGCTGATTGAAAGCGAGTTCGCGCAAAAGCTGGCGCGCTCGGAACAAAGCGGCGTGCCGCTGCGCATCAAGCTCGGCCTGGATCCTACCGCACCTGACCTGCACCTTGGCCACACTGTTGTGCTCAACAAGATGCGCCAGCTGCAGGACCTGGGCCACCAGGTGATCTTCCTGATCGGCGATTTCACCTCCATGATCGGCGATCCGTCCGGCCGCAACGCCACCCGTCCGCCGCTGACGCGCGAGCAGGTCGAGCAGAACGCCATGACCTATTTCAAGCAGGCCTCGCTGGTGCTGGACCCGGCCAAGACCGAAATCCGCTACAACTCCGAATGGTGCGATCCGCTGGGCGCGCGCGGCCTGATCAAGCTGGCCTCGCACTACACGGTCGCCCGCATGATGGAGCGCGACGATTTCAGCAAACGCTTCAAGAGTGGGACTCCGATCGCGGTCCATGAGTTCCTGTATCCCTTGATGCAGGGCTACGATTCGGTCGCTTTGAAGGCAGACCTTGAGCTAGGTGGAACAGACCAGAAATTTAACTTGCTTGTTGGCCGGGAGCTGCAGAAGGACTACGACCAGGAACCGCAGTGCATCCTGACCATGCCGTTGCTGGAAGGCCTGGACGGCGTCGACAAGATGTCCAAGTCCAAGAACAACTACATCGGCATCACCGAGCCGGCCAACACCATGTTCGCCAAGATCATGAGCATTTCCGACGTCATGATGTGGAAATACTTCGAGCTGCTGTCGTTCCGCTCGATCGCCGACCTGGCCGCGCTCAAGGCCACCGTCGACGGCGGCGCCAACCCGCGCGACGCCAAGGTGGCGCTGGCGCAGGAAATCGTGGCCCGCTTCCACTCGCAGGCCGCGGCCGAAGAGGCGCTGAACGACTTCGTCAACCGCTCCAAGGGCGGCATTCCCGACGACGTGGCGGAAATCACGCTGCCGGGCGCGCCGGCCGGCATCCAGCAACTGCTGAAATCGGCGGGCCTGTGCGCGTCGGTGTCGGAAGCTGGCCGCATGATCGACCAGGGCGGTGTGCGCATCGACGGCACCGTCGTCAGCGACAAGGCCGTGAAGATCGAGGCCGGCACCTTCGTGCTGCAAGTGGGCAAGCGCAAGTTCGCGCGCGTCACGCTGACGGCATGATCGGCCTGCTGCAACGCGTCAGCGGCGCCAGCGTGGTGGTCGACGGCGCCACCGTTGGCGCCATCGACGCCGGCCTGATGGTGCTGGTGTGCGCCGAGCGCGGCGACACGGAGAAGGAGGCCGATGCGCTGCTGGCCAAATTGCTGGGCTACCGCGTGTTCGCGGACGACGCCGGCAAGATGAACCGCAGCGTCACCGACGTCGAGGGTGGCCTGCTGCTGGTGCCGCAGTTCACGCTGGCGGCCGACACCAAGTCCGGCACGCGGCCCTCGTTCACGCCGGCCGCCGCGCCCGCCGACGGTCTGCGCCTGTTCAATTATTTTGTCGAACAGGCGCGCCATAAGCATAAAGTGGTGCAGACCGGCCAATTTGGCGCGGATATGAAAGTGTCGCTGACCAACGATGGTCCGGTGACGTTCTGGCTACAGACAAACGCAAAATAACACCGGCGGTTGGAGACGAGCATGAAACTTTCGAGCGACAGCTTTCGCAACGGCAGCGCGATTCCGGCGGAAAACGCTTTCGCAGCGCTGGGCAAGGACGGGCAGGTGAGCCTGTCGGCCAACCGCAATCCCCACCTGGCGTGGCGCGACGTGCCGGCCGGCACCGAATCGCTGGTGCTGCTGTGCATTGACGGCGACGCCCCGCAGGACGCCACCGACGTCAACCGCGCCGGCCACACCTTGCCGGCCAGCCTGCCGCGCGGCGATTTCTTCCACTGGAGCCTGATCGACATCCCGGTCAGCGTGCAGGCGATCGCCGAGGGCGCGCTGTCCGACGGCGTGACCGCGCACGGCAAGCCCGGTCCGGCGGCCACGCTGGACGGCTTGGCATTGCGCCAGGGCGTGAACGACTACAGCGGCTGGTTCGCGGCAGACCCCGCCATGGCCGGCGACTATTACGGGTATGATGGCCCCTGTCCGCCGTTTAACGATGAGTGTGTCCACCATTACATGTTCCGCATCTACGCGCTGGACACGCCCCGCCTGGAACTGGAAGGGCGCTTCACCTGCGCCGACGTGCTCAACGCCATCCACGGCCACATCGTCGACGAAGCCCAATTGATCGGCACCTACACGCTGAACCCGGCCCAGGCCGCCCAGGCGCGCCGGTCCAGAAAAAAGATTGCATGAAGAACAGCACCATTTTGTTGATACGCCACGGCGAGACCGCCTGGAACGCCGTGCGCCGCCTGCAGGGCCACACCGATATCCCGCTCAACGACGAGGGCTCCCGCCAGGCCGCCGCGCTGGCGCAGGCGCTGGCCGCCGAGCAGGTGGACGTGCTGGTCTCCAGCGACCTGCAGCGCGCCATGCAGACCGCGCAAGCCGTGGCCGACCAGTACGACGGCCTGCGGGTGCAGACCGACGAGCAGTTGCGCGAGCGTTGCTACGGCGTGTTCGAAGGCATGCTGTACGCGGAGATCGAGCGCCAGTACCCGGCCGAGTACGCGCTGTGGCAGGCGCGCGATATCGACGCCGTCATGCCATCCGGCGAGCGCGAGGCGGAAAGCTTCCGCCAGTTCTACCAGCGCGCCACCGGCGGCATCGCCGATTGGGCGCGGCGCCACCCGGGCCGCACCATCGCCATCGTCGCCCACGGCGGCGTGCTGGAGTGCGCCTACCGCGAGGCGGTCGGCATGTCGCTCGACAGCCCGCGCGACTTCCAGGTCAAGAACGCCAGCATCAACCGTTTCACGTGGTCGGACGGTAAGTTGGCGCTCACCAGCTGGGGCGAAGTAGATCACCTGAGCCTGGCCGCGATGGACGACATCGTGTGATGTCAAGACTGCACAGGTGTCGTCCACATAAAAAATAGTGCTTATTAATTGAGCACCCCTTCGGTTAAAATAGAGGGTTCCTTCATCACGTTCAGGTATCGCCAGTGCAAATCGGCCCTCATTTACTGCGCAACAACGTTTTCGTCGCCCCCATGGCCGGCGTCACCGACCGCCCGTTCCGCCAGCTGTGCAAACAGCTCGGAGCCGGCTATGCGGTGTCCGAGATGGCGGCCTCGAATCCGCGCTTGTGGGCGACCGAAAAAAGCTCGCGCCGCACCGATCACACCGGCGAGATGGAACCAAAGGCGGTGCAGATCGCCGGCGCCGATCCGCAGGACCTGGCCGATTGCGCCCGCTTCAACGTCGAGCGCGGCGCCCAGATCATCGACATCAACATGGGTTGCCCGGTCAAGAAGGTGTGCAACGCCTGGTGCGGTTCGGCCCTGCTGCAGGACGAGGTGCTGGTCCGGCAGATCGTCGAGGCCGTTGTCGGCGCGGTGGACGTGCCCGTCACGCTGAAGTTCCGCACCGGCTGGGACCGTGCCCATAAAAACGCGCTGAACATCGCGCGCATCGCCGAGGACGCCGGCATCGCCATGCTGACCCTGCATGGCCGCACCCGCGCCGACGGCTACACCGGCGACGCCGAGTACGACACCATCGCGGCGGTCAAGCGCTCGGTCGGCATTCCGGTGGTGGCCAATGGCGACATCACCTCGCCGGAAAAGGCCCGGTTCGTGCTCGACTACACCGGCGCCGACGCCGTCATGGTCGGCCGCGCCGCCCAGGGCCGTCCGTGGATCTTCCGCGAGATCGACCATTACCTGCGCACCGGCACCCATCTGCCGGCGCCGTATGTGGACGAAGTGCGCGCCCTGATGGATGAGCACCTGCGCGCGCACTATGCTTTCTATGGCGACTATCTGGGCGTGCGCACGGCGCGCAAGCACATCGGCTGGTATGTGCGCGACCTGCAGGGCGGCGAGGAATTCCGCCAGAAAATGAACCTGCTGGAATCCACCGAAGAACAACTGATTGCCGTCGATCAATTTTTCGAATCCCAGTGGAGACACGGCGAGCGGTTACAATACCGCCTCCCGGAAGAATTGGAAGCAGCATAAGACGGCGTAGAGAGCCTAAAAAAGTCGGATCAGAAGGGTAAGCGCCGGGGCCACAAGCCCGCGCGGCGATTTGCCAGCGTCAACAGATTAAAAGCGAACGATATAAAATGAGCAAAGAAAGTATCCAGGAAGTAGTCCAGAAGAGCCTCGAAGATTACTTCAACGACCTGGGCGAGCAGCAGGCTTCGAACATCTACGACATGGTCGTGCTGACCGTGGAAAAACCGATCCTGGAAGTGGTCATGACGCGCGCCGACGGCAACCAGTCGCACGCCGCGCAGATGCTGGGCATCAACCGCAACACCTTGCGCAAGAAACTGCAAGAACACGGCCTGTTGTAACAGCGCGCGTTTTTCCGGCATGAGTGGCTGGGGACGGCCGCCGTTGCCGCACCCGCAATACCGAATACGTCGTACCTCTATTCAACCACTAGCCCTCTCAAGCCATGATTAAACAAGCTCTCATCTCCGTCTCCGACAAAACCGGTGTGCTGGACTTCGCCCGCGCGCTGTCCGCCATGGGCGTCAACATCCTGTCGACCGGCGGCACCGCCAAACTGCTGGCCGACAACGGCGTGGCCGTGACCGAAGTGGCCGACTACACCGGCTTCCCGGAGATGCTCGATGGCCGCGTCAAGACGCTGCACCCGAAAGTCCACGGCGGCATCCTGGCGCGCCGCGATTTCCCGGAGCACGTGGCCAAGCTGGAAGAACACAACATCCCGACCATCGACATGGTGGTGGTCAACCTGTACCCGTTCCAGGCCACGGTCGCCAAGGACACCTGCACGCTGGAAGACGCGATCGAGAACATCGACATCGGCGGCCCGGCCATGTTGCGCTCCGCCGCCAAGAACCACAAGGACGTGGTCGTCATCTGCGATCCGTCGGACTACGGCGTGGTGCTGGCTGAAATGAAGGCCACCGACAACGCCCCTGGCTACGTCAGCTACGATACGCGTTTCACGCTGGCCACCAAGGTCTACGCGCACACCGCGCAGTACGACGGCGCCATCGCCAACTACCTGACCAGCCTGGACGCGACCCGCGCCCACGCCAGCCGCAACGCCTATCCGAAGACGCTGAACGTGGCGTTTGAAAAAGTGCAGGACATGCGCTACGGCGAGAACCCGCACCAGTCGGCGGCGTTCTACCGCGACATCGTCAAGACCGAGGGCGCGCTGGCCAACTACCGCCAGCTGCAGGGCAAGGAACTGTCGTTCAACAACATCGCCGACGCGGACGCCGCGTGGGAATGCGTGAAGAGCATGGGCAGCTTCGACCAGAGCGCGGCCTGCGTGATCGTCAAGCACGCCAATCCGTGCGGCGTGGCACTGGGCGCCAACGCGGCCGACGCCTACAAGCGCGCGCTGCAGACCGACCCGACCTCGGCTTTCGGCGGCATCATCGCCTTCAACGTCGAAGTGGACGCGGCTGCCGCGACCGAGCTGGCCAAGCTGTTCGTCGAAGTGCTGATCGCGCCGGTGTTCACGGCTGAAGCCAAGCAGATCCTGTCGGCCAAGCAGAACGTGCGGTTGCTGGAGATCCCGCTGGGTAACGGCGTCAACGCCATGGACTTCAAGCGCGTCGGTGGCGGCCTGCTGGTGCAGTCGGCCGACTCCAAGAACGTGCTGATCGGCGACCTGAAGGTGGTCAGCAAGCTGCAGCCTACGCCGCAGCAGCTGCAGGACCTGATGTTCGCCTGGCGCGTGGCCAAGTACGTCAAGTCCAACGCCATCGTCTTCTGCGGTAACAACATGACCCTGGGCGTGGGCGCAGGCCAGATGAGCCGTATCGACTCGGCCCGCATCGCCTCGATCAAGGCGCAGAACGCCGGCCTGTCGCTGACCGGTTCGGTGGTGGCGTCGGATGCCTTCTTCCCGTTCCGCGACGGCCTGGACGTGGTGGTGGACGCGGGCGCGACCTGCGTGATCCATCCAGGCGGCTCGATGCGCGACCAGGAAGTGATCGATGCCGCCGACGAGCGTGGCGTCGTCATGCTGTATACCGGCACCCGTCACTTCCGCCATTAATACCTGAGTAGTTTGCACAGTGCGGCGGACGCATCCGCCGCACTGTTTTTATATACAGCATTCAATGTTCCCGGTTACAATCCGGGAATGATTATTCTCGGCATCGACCCCGGCTTGCGCACGACCGGCTTTGGCGTCATCCACAAGCAGGGCGCCAAGCTGCGCTACATCGCTTCCGGCACCATCAAGAGTGGCGAGGGCAGCCTGCCTGTGCGGCTGAAGGTGATCCTGGACGGCGTGGCCGAGGTGGCCCGAACCTACCAGCCCGACTACGCGGCCATTGAGCAAGTCTTCGTCAACGTCAATCCACAATCAACTTTGCTGCTGGGCCAGGCGCGCGGCGCGGCCATCTGCGCGCTCGTGTCGGCCGAGCTGAGCGTGGCCGAGTATTCGCCGACGCAGGTCAAGCAGGCGGTGGTGGGCACCGGGCGCGCGGTCAAGGCGCAGGTGCAGGACATGGTGGCGCGGCTGCTGTCGCTGCCCGGCCTGCCCGGCACCGATGCGGCCGATGCGCTGGGCGTCGCCATCTGCCACGCCCACAGCCGCGAAACGCTGACCCTGATCGCCGGCGCCGGCAAGGGCACGACCACGGCGGCCAGCGGCCCGCTGGCCGGCCTGCGCATGAAAAACGGCCGCCTGGTCGGGTAAACATTCCTCTTTAAAGGCTACAACACGATGATCGGTCGTCTCTCCGGTATTCTGCTTGAAAAAAATCCGCCGCAACTGCTGGTTGACTGCGGCGGTGTCGGCTACGAGGTCGATGTGCCGATGAGCACCTTCTACAACCTGCCCGGCGTGGGCGAGAAAGTGGTGCTGTTCACGCACCAGGCGATCCGCGAGGATGCGCATCTGCTGTTCGGCTTCGGCAATGCCGAGGAGCGGACGGTGTTCCGCCAGCTGATCAAGATCACCGGCGTGGGCGCGCGCACCGCGCTGTCGATCTTGTCGGGCATGTCGATCGCCGATTTGGCGCAGGCGGTGACGCTGCAGGAATCGGGCCGCCTGATCAAGGTGCCGGGCATCGGCAAGAAGACCGCCGAGCGGCTGCTGCTGGAGCTGAAGGGCAAGCTGGGCGCGGACATCGGCGCCGGCGGCGCGCACGCCGTGCCGGACTCGCAATCGGACATCCTGAACGCGCTGCTGGCGCTGGGCTACTCCGACAAGGAAGCCTTGCTGGCGTTGAAGACCGTCCCGGCCGGCAGCGGCGTCTCGGACGGCATCAAGCAGGCGTTGAAGGCGCTGTCCAAAGGCTGATCCGCCTCAATCGAATCGCAGGCGGCCCCGCCTATGCTCGACCAACGAGCCAAGCGGAGCCGCCGATCATGGACCAGCCGGCGCAGGAACTCTTGCCAATTTGCGAGGTCACATACTTGCGCAGAAGGGCTGTGTCATTGGTGCTACGGTTTTAATGGGCTAGGATTACTCTGCACAGCTGGCCCTTGCGGATGCGGCGCTTTCAGCGCTACGGAGGCAACATGGACACATCGAATATTGGTGGCGAAGAAGGTTCGGGTTCGGATTCGAATGCCTCACCGCGTCAGAAGCCCGATATCTCAGCCGGGCTCGTACAGCTGAGAGCATCGTTGCAAGCCTGGAGGCAGTTGATCGATGAAGGCAAGGTAGAATCACTGATATTGAAAATCGATTCGCCGCCGGAACTGGCGGGCGTCCCTAATCGCATACTGACCGAACCAGAATTGCAGCAGCTAATACTGAGCAAAAAACTGCAAAGCGATTACATGCAGCGAATACGGAAAACCCCGAGACTTGATTAAATAGGCAACCAGCAACTGCATGAGCATCCAGACCGACAGCTTCACCGAACAACGCATCATCGACGCGGCGCCGTCGTCGCCGAATGAGGAGGCGATCGAGCGCGCTTTGCGCCCCAAGCATCTCGATGAATATGTCGGCCAGTCCAAGATCCGCGACCAGCTGGAAATCTTCATCGCCGCCGCCCGCAACCGCAAGGAGGCGCTGGACCATACGCTGCTGTTCGGCCCGCCCGGCCTGGGCAAGACCACGCTGGCCAACATCATCGCCCGCGAGATGGGCGTGAACCTGCGCCAGACCTCCGGCCCCGTGCTGGAGCGCCCCGGCGACCTGGCCGCCATCCTCACCAACCTGGAAGCCAACGACGTCCTGTTCATCGACGAGATCCACCGCCTGTCGCCGGTGGTCGAGGAGATCCTGTACCCGGCGCTGGAGGACTACCAGATCGACATCATGATCGGCGAAGGCCCGGCCGCGCGTTCTGTCAAGCTGGACCTGCAACCGTTCACGCTGGTCGGCGCCACCACCCGCGCCGGCATGCTGACCAACCCGCTGCGCGACCGCTTCGGCATCGTCGCCCGCCTCGAGTTCTACAACACCGAGGAACTGACCCAGATCGTCACCCGCAGCGCCGCGCTGTTGAAGGCCAACATTGCCCCCGACGGCGCGATCGAAGTGGCCCGCCGCGCGCGCGGCACGCCGCGTATCGCCAACCGCCTGCTGCGCCGCGTGCGCGACTATGCCGAAGTCAAAGGCAACGGCGACATCACCAAGTCCGTGGCCGACGCCGCGCTGGTCATGCTCGACGTCGACACCGTCGGCTTCGACGTCATGGACCGCAAGTTGCTGGAGGCGGTGCTGTACAAGTTCGGCGGCGGCCCGGTCGGCATCGGCAACCTGGCGGCGGCCATCGGCGAGGCGGCCGACACCATCGAGGACGTGCTCGAACCCTACCTGATCCAGCAAGGCTACCTGCAACGCACGCCGCGCGGCCGCGTCGCCACGCCGGCCGCCTACAAGCACTTCGGCGTCACGCCGCCGCGCACCAATCCCAACGGCGAACTGTGGGACCTGTGATGCAGATCTGGGTCGATGCGGACGCCTGTCCGGCGGTCATCAAGGATATCCTGTACCGTGTGGCGGACCGCGTGCCGTTGCAGGTCACGCTGGTGGCCAACCAGCTGCTGCGGGTGCCGCCTTCGCGCCACATCCGCTCGGTGCAGGTGCCGTCCGGCGCCGACGTGGCCGACCAGGAAATCGTGCGCCTGCTGGAGCCCGGCGACCTGGTGGTCACCGGCGACATCCCGCTGGCTTCGGACGTGCTGAAAAAGGGCGGCTACGCGCTCAATCCGCGCGGCGAGTTCTACACCAACGACAACATCGCGCAGATGCTGACGATGCGCGCCTTCATGGACGAGCTGCGCGGCAGCGGCGTCGACACCGGCGGCCCTACCGCCTTCAACCAAAGCGACCGGCAGAACTTCGCCAACAGCCTGGACCGCCACATCAGCAAGATACAGCGCAAGGCTTGATTCATTTGGGCAGGCGCAGGGTGGGCACGAACCGGGTCAGGTAAATGCTCACGCAGCCGCCGATGAGCAGCAACATGAGTTGCAACCAGAGCTTGTCCACGCGCCACATCGAATAGCCCAGCGACGCCCACATGAAGACCAGCACCCACACCTTGCCGCGCAAGGGAATGCCCTTGCCGTTCTCATAGTCGCGCAGGTATTTGCCGAACACGCGGTTGGTCTGCAGCCAGTGGTGCAGGCGCGTGGAGCCGCGCGCGAAGCAGGCCGACGCCAGCAGCAGGAAGGGCGTGGTCGGCAGCAGCGGCAGGAAGATGCCGAGCACGCCCAGCACAACGGCCAGGCAGCCGACCAGGTTCAGGAATATTTTCATCGTCTCAGGCGTGATGTGTACCGCGCCATTATCCACGCCGCCGGCCCGGACGCGAAGCGCTTAGTCGGCGGCGGGGGGATAGTCCTTACACCGGATACAAAAAATATAAAAATGAAATCATTGTAATGGCAACGAGATGTCATGTGACTAACACGTGCCGCGCATCGGTGCGGCATCCATTCACATAACAAAGGAAGACATCAGATGAAACCTTACACTCTCGCCAAGGCCGTGCTGGCCGCATGCGTTGGCCTGTCCGCCTGCGCCGCCCAGGCGGCCGACGTCACCTTCACTTTCACCAACACCGCGCCGGCCGGCGGAGTCGGCGTCGCTCCCCTGTGGCTGGGCCTGCACAACGGTGGCTTCGACAGCTTCGACGTCGGCAGCGCCGCCTCGGTGGCGATCGAGCGCGCCGCCGAGGACGGCAACGCCAGCGTGCTTACGTCGAACTTCGCCAGCCAGGTCGCGGGCGGCCTGCAGACCACGCTGCCGAACGGTCCGCGCTTTCCCGGCGCCAGCAGCACCTTCACGCTGCACAACGTCGACCTGAACGGCGCCAACCGCTACCTGAGCTACGCCGCGATGGTCGTGCTCAGCAACGACTTCTTCATCGGGAACGACAACGCCAAGGCGATCGACCTGTCGTCGCTGGCGGGTGGGGGCAAGCTGTCGCTGGCGCTGGGCGGCGCCGGCCATGTGTATGACGCAGGCACCGAGCAGAACAACTTCGCTTACTCGCTGGCGAATGGCGCCTACGGCATCGGCGGCGGCCAGAGCGCGGCCAACCAGGGCATCGACGAGCACGGCGTGGTGCATGTCGCGACTGGCAATCCCTATCTGAGCTTTGTCGATGACGGCCACTACGTGCCGGCCAACTTCGACTGGACCGCGCTGAACTTCAACAACCAGCAATCCATCGGCCGCCTGGACATCTCGGTGACGGCCGTGCCGGAGCCGGAAACCTACGCGATGCTGTTCGCCGGCCTCGGCTTGCTGGGCGTCGTCGCGCGCCGCCGTCAGGGGCAGGGCAAGGCTGCTGCTGCTGGCGATATCGCCTGAGTCCGGGCCGGGCGGCGTCAATCCATGCCGGCCTTGCCGGGTGCCCAGTACGCCTTGCTTTGACGCCGCCCGGCTGCCGCACCCTGCTGGCGCAGTAGCCGGCTCATGTGCTGGATCGAGCCGGCCTTCCCGGTCAGCACGATCTCCGCCGAAGGATGCGACTGCAGCAGTGCCGACATGTGCGCGTCCAGCTCGTTGAAGTGCTCGCCGCCCTCGAGGCGGACGCAGAGGTGGGCGTCATCCAGCCCAAGCTGCCGGATGACGGGCGCCGCCTCGGCCAGAGCGGAGACCTCAAGCACCGTCTGCAGTGGCGATGCCTGGCTGGACAATGCCACCGCCAGGCCCATCGACGTTTCATCTCCGAACAGAATGGCGCGCCCGCGCGGCTGCTGCAGCCGCAGCGATCTGCGTGGACCGAAGACGGTGCAGTCGTCGCCCTTGCGCACCAGGCGCGCCCAGTGCGTGCCGGGGCCGTCCGCGTGCAGATAGACCAGGATGCGCGTGCGTCCGCTTGTCGCATCCCAATCCATCGGCGTGTAGGTGCGTTGCACCCATCCGCCCAGCTGGACCTGGATCTTGTCGCCCGGCGTCCAGGCGATGTTGCGCAACGCGTCGCCGCCCAGCGTGATGAGGCGGAAGGCGGGGCCGATATCCTCGACGTGCAGCACCTGCGCGTTGCGCGTAAACAGTTTCAGTACCGCCGCTTCAAGCCGGCCAGGGCGCCGCTGCAGGGTTGGCGGGAGGATGTCGTTCATTGTTCAGGCTCCGTAAATATTCAGGTTGATTGAGGGCGCGTCCATGCTGATGCAGACGGGCCTTGCGCCGGAATATTGTGGGAGTCGCCACGCCAATGAAAAAACCCCGCAAGTTGACGTGCAACTGCGGGGTTCGGTTTGGTTCGCGCGGAGGTGCTTATTCCTGGCGCACCCACACCTGCGAGCGGCCCAGCATCGGCACGCCGATGTAGCCGCGCACGCTCAGCTTCTTGCCGCCGTCGGTCAAGTGCATCTTGCTGCGATAGACCTTGCCGTTGTCCGGATCGAGGATCTCGCCGCCGTTGTATTCGTCGCCGTCCTTTTTCAGGCCGGTCATGATCACCAGGCCGATGACCGGCTGGTTCTTGCGAGCGTCTTCGCACTTCTCGCATTTGGGATTCTGGTCTTCGGTCGGCGCACGGAACAGCTGCTCGATCTTGCCTTGCAAGACGCCGTTGTTGTCGGTGATGCGTATCAGCGCTTTCGGCTTGCCGCTAACGTCGTCGATGTTTTTCCACAGGCCGACCGGGGAGCTGTCGTCGGCGAAGGCCGGGGCGATGGACAGCGCGGCGGTGATGATCAAAGCGAGAAATTTCATGTGCAGTCTCCAAGGTTATTTTATCCATCGAGTGTAGCAAAAAAATGACCGGTCGTACTATTTTCTCGAGAATTATACATATTGTCTAAAATAAGATAATATGTGCGAATGAAAAAGACGCCCGAACAACAGAATCTCTTGGAACAGATGAAGCAGGTCGCAGACGGCTTAGGCAAGACCCTGGCGCCGTTCTGCGAGGTGGTGCTGCACGACCTGACCAATCCCGAGCACGCCATCCTGGCGATCCACAACAACCTGTCCGGGCGCGAGGTCGGCGCGCCGGCCACTGAACTGGGCCTGGCGCGCGCCGCCGATCCCGACGTCGCCCAGGTCATCGCCAACTATCCGAACACCTTCGCCGACGGCCGCCGCGCCAAGAGCACGTCGATCGGCATCAAGGACAGCCAAGGCCAGTACGTGGCCGCGCTGTGCATGAACGTGGACCTGACGGTGTTCCGCAGCCTGAACACGCTGCTGACCCAGTTCAGCGCGGTCGACAACGATTCCGCCGTGCGCGAAACGCTGGAGCCGGCCGGCGCCGACGCGCTGCGCGCCCGCATCGACCAGTTCGCCGCGCGTCTGGCCACCACGCCGCGCGCGCTCAAGGCCGAGGAGCGCAAGGCGCTGATGCGCGAGCTCAAGGAATCTGGACTGAGCGACGTGCGGCGTGGCATGGACATCGTCGCCAACTACCTGAACGTCTCGCGCGCCACGGTGTACAACGATGTCCGCGATGGCCAATAACCCCGCCCATCTGCTGTTGCTGGACCGCGACCAGGCCGCCGCGCTGCTGCGGCCGGACGACGTGCTGGCCGCCGTGCGCGAGTCCTTCCTGCTGCACGCCAGCGGCGACGGCCGCAACTTCCCGCTGGTGCGCGAGGCGCTGCCGGCCGGCGTGTTCGGCATCAAGTCCGGCGGCGCGGCGCCGCTGGATTTGCTGGGCATGAAGGCGGCCGGCTTCTGGCCGGGCAACCGCAGCCACGGCGCGGACGGCCATCAGGCCACGATCATGTTGTTCGATCCAGCCACCGGACGGCCGCAGTGCCTGATCGACGGTAACGCCGTCACCACTGAACGCACGGCGGCTGCTGGCGCGCTGGGTCTGCTGGCGCTGGCGCGTCCGGACAGCGAGACGCTGTGCGTGTTCGGCACCGGCGTGCAGGGCAGCGCGCATGTGGACTACGCGTTGCGCGTGCTGCCGGGCCTGCGGCGCGTGCGCTACCTGACTTCCGACGGCCGCCGCGATATGGCCTTTGAATCGCGTTTCGCGCAGCGCTGCGACGTCGCGCCCGCAGCCGGCGCCGATGCGGCTGTGGCCGACAGCGACATCGTCATCACCGCCACCACCGGACGCGGCTCGCTGTTCGCGCCGCAAGCGGTGCGCCCCGGCACGCATCTGAATTGCGTCGGCAGCGACACGCGCGGCAAGCGCGAACTGGCGGAAGGCATGCTGGCGCTGGCCAGCGTCTGGGTCGACGACCTGGCGCAGGCGCTGGCCATCGGCGAGCTTCAGTGGGCGCCGCAGACGCTGGTGAAAGAGTTCGGCGCGCTGCTGGCGGAGGGCTCGTCCGCGCGTCACGGCGTCGCGGCGGACGCTATCACCATCTTCGACATGACGGGCATCGCCCTGCAGGATCTTTCGGTGGCGCGCATGCTGCGGCAGCGCGCCTTGGCAACCGGTACAGGCACCAGCGTGGCCTGGCCATGGTAATCACAAGGACTAACATGAACGACTTGATACTCCCCACCTACGCCGATGTGGTCGCCGCATCGGAACGCATCGCCGGCCACGCGCACCACACGCCGGTGGCCACCTCGCGCACCGCCAACGAGGAGCTGGGCGCCGAGGTATTCTTCAAGTGCGAGAACATGCAGCGCATGGGCGCCTTCAAATTCCGCGGCGGCTACAACGCGCTGGCGCGCTTCACGCCCGAACAGCGCCGCGCCGGCGTGGTGGCGTTTTCGTCGGGGAACCATGCGCAGGCGATCGCGCTTGCGGCCAAGCTGCTGGGCATTCCAGCCACCATTGTCATGCCGCTCGACGCGCCGGCTTCGAAGGTGGCCGCCACGCGCGGCTATGGCGCGCAAGTGGTCACCTACGACCGCTACACCGAGGACCGCGAGCAGATCGGCCGCGACCTGGCACAGAAGCACGGGCTGACACTGATCCCGCCATACGATCACGCCGACGTGATCGCGGGGCAGGGTACGGCGGCCAAGGAATTGCTGGAGACGGTCGGGCACCTGGATGCGTTGTTCATCTGCCTGGGCGGCGGCGGTTTGCTGAGCGGCTCGGCGCTGGCGGCGCGCGCGATCTCGCCATCGACCCGCATCTACGGCGTGGAGCCGGAGGCGGGCAACGACGGTCAGCAATCGTTCCGCAGCGGCAGCATCGTGCATATCGAGACGCCGAAGACCATCGCCGACGGTGCACAGACGCAGCACCTGGGCAATCTGACTTTCCCGATCATCCAGCGCGACGTGGACGACATCCTGACCGTCAGCGACGAGCAGCTGCGCCACGAGATGCGCTTCTTCGCCGGCCGCATGAAGATGGTGGTGGAGCCGACCGGCTGCCTGGGCTTCGCCGCCGCGCGGGCGATGAAGGATCAGCTGCAGGGCAAGCGTATCGGCGTGATCATCAGCGGCGGCAACGTCGACATCGACCGCTACGCCGAGCTGTTGCGCCACTGATCAGGCGTATTTTTTCTGTTTGAAATCGCGCAGCACCTCGTGCGCCGCGTTGTGGCCCGGCGCGCCGGTCACGCCGCCGCCGGGGTGGGTGCCCGCGCCGCAGGTGTACAGGCCGGCGATGGGCCCGCGATAGTCGGCGTGGCCCAGCATCGGCCGCGCCGAGAATAGTTGATCCAGTCCCAGCGCGCCGTGGAAGATGTCGCCGCCGACCAGGCCGAAGGTGCGTTCCAGGTCGAGCGGGCTCATGATCTGCCGGCCCAGCACGGACTGCTTGAAGTTGGGCGCGTAGGTGTTCACGGTGTCTATCATCAGGTCGGCCACGGTGTCGCGGTGCTGGTCCCAGCTGGCGCCGTCGGGCAGCTGCGGCGCCACGTGCTGGCAGAACAGGCTGGCGACGTGCTGGCCGGGTGGCGCCAGTGTCGGGTCCAGCGTCGAGGGGATCAGCACTTCCACGATGGGCTTGCGCGCCCAGCCCAGCGCGCGGGCGTCGTGATAGGCGCGTTCCATGTAGTCGAGGCTGGGCGCGATGATGATGCCGCTGCCGTGATGCTCGGCCATTGTCTTGCCGGGCAGGCAGCTGAAGTCCGGCAGTTCCGACAGCGCCACGTTCATGCGGAAGGTGCCGGAGCCGCAGCGCCAGCCTTCCATGCGGCGCAGGAAGTCGGCGGGCAGGGCGGCGGCGTCGACCAGTGAGGTGTACAGCAGGCGGGGATTGAGGTTGGACACCACCACCCGCGCATCGAGCCGCTCGCCGTTGGCGGTGACGACGCCGACCGCGCGGCCCTTATCCAGCAGCACTTCGCGCACGCCGCAGCCGGTGCGGATCTCGACGCCGCGCGCCTCGGCCGAACGGGCCATCGCCTGCGTGATGGCGCCCATGCCGCCGATGGCGTGGCCCCACGCGCCCTTCTTGCCGTTGACCTCGCCGAATACGTGGTGCAGCAGCACGTAGGCGGAGCCGGGCGTGTAGGGGCTGGCGTAGTTGCCGACGATGCTGTCGAAGCCGTAGGCGGCCTTGATCGGCGCGCTGTCGAACCAGCCGTCCAGATAATCGCCGGCTGATTTGGTGAACAGGTCCAGCAGCTCGCGCTGGGTGGCGACCGGCAGCTTGCGCATGCGGTTGCCCAGGCCGCCGGCCTTGATCAATTCGGGCAGGGCGCTGAGCCAGCTGCCCTGGACCAGGTTGGGCGGCGTTTGCAGCACGGTTTCGCGCAGCAGTCCGGCGGCGGTTTCAAGATGCTGGGCGTAGGCTTGCAGGCGGCTGGCGTCGCGCTGGGAGAACTTCGCCACTTCGGCCTCGGTCTGGCCGGCGCCGATTTTCAGGTAGCGGCCGTCGTCCAGCGGCAGGAAGTTCGACAGCGGGCGCTCGACGATGTGGAGGCCGTGTTTTTTTAGCTCCAGGTCGTTGATCACTTTTGGATTGAGCAGTGAGACGGTGTACGCGGCCACCGAATTGCGGAAGCCGGGATGGAATTCCTCGGTCACGGCCGCGCCGCCGACCACGTTGCGCTGCTCCAGCACCGTGACCTTCAGGCCGGCGCTGGCCAGATAGTGGGCACACACCAGGCCGTTATGGCCGCCGCCGATAATGATCACGTCGCGCATCGATAATCTCCTTGGGTTCAGAAGCATCATTGTGCGGACGGTGACGTCAAATTGCATTGCGCAGGCCGACGAATTGCGGGAATATACTGAGCAAAATGACGAATATTTTGGCAAAAGGAAATAATGGACGACATCGATCAGCAGTTGCTTGCCCTGTTGCGTGAAAACGCGCGCGCCACCACGAGCGAGCTGGCGCGTAAGCTTGGGCTATCGCGCACGACGGTGCAGAGCCGGATCGAGCGGCTGGAGCGATCCGGAATCGTGATTGGCTACACGGTACGCACCAGCGCTGACTATCGTGCCGGGCTGGTGCGGGCGCTGGTGATGATCACGGCCACGCCCAAGCTCACGCCCGGGATCGAAAGCGCCTTGCGCAAGTTCGCCGCCGTGCGGACATTGCATTCGGTGAACGGGATCTACGACTTCATCGCCGGCGTCGAAGCCGGATCGGTGGAAGAGCTCGATGCCGTGGTGGACCGCATAGGCGCGCTCGACGGTGTGGAGCGCACCACCACCTCAATCCTGATGACGACCCGCATCGATCGCTAAAGTGGTGCCACCAAAATGGGGTCAAGTCTGACATTCGGACACGAGCTCTGCCGTAATCGGGCGTTTACGGCAGAGCTCGTGTCCGAATGTCAGACTTGACCCCATTTCAGTGTTGAGCTCGTGTCCGAATGCCAGACTTGACCCCAAATTGTTTGGAGGTAAAAAAAGCCGCGCGGCTTGCACCGGGCGGCTTTTGATTTGCTGCTGAGCTTATCAGGCGGTAGGCAGTTTGGCGAATTGTTCGCGCATCTTGTCCAGCGTGGCGGAGAAGTTGGCGACGCGTTCTTTTTCTTGCGCTACCACTTCTGCCGGCGCGCGGGCGACGAAGCTTTCGTTCGACAGCTTGCCGTTGGCCTTGTTGATCTCGCCTTCAACGCGGGCGATCTCTTTCGACAGGCGCTCACGCTCGGCCTTGACGTCAATCTCCACCTTCAGCATCAGCTTGGTCGTGCCGACGATCGATACGGCGGCCGGCGATTCCGGCAGCGCGTCGACGATCTGCACTTCGGACAGCTTGCCCAGCGACTGGATGTACGGTGCGAACACTTCCATCGCCGCCTTGTCGGCCGCGTTGGTCGGCTCGACGATCAGCGGCACGCGCAGCGATGGCGCCAGTTGCATTTCGCCGCGCAGGTTGCGGGTGGCGTCGGTCAGCGCTTTCAGCTGCTGCATCCAGGCCTCGGCCGACTCGTCGATGGCGGCGGTGTTGGCGATCGGGTAGGGCTGCATCATGATCGAGTCACCAGTCTTGCCGGCCAGCGGCGCGACGGCCTGCCACAGCGCTTCGGTGACGAACGGGATGACCGGATGCGCCAGGCGCAGCACCACTTCCAGCACGCGCAGCAGCGTGTGGCGGGTGGCGCGTTGCTGGCCTTCGGTGCCGCTCTGTACCTGCACCTTGGCCACTTCCAGATACCAGTCGCAATACTCGTCCCACACGAACTTGTAGATGGTCGAGGCGATGTTGTCGAAGCGGTAGTCTTCGAAGCCCTTGGCCACGTCCAGCTCGGCCTTTTGCAGCAGCGAGATGATCCACTTGTCGGCATTCGACAGGTCGGCCACGCTGGCGCTGCAATCCTTGCCCTCGGTGTTCATCAGCACGAAGCGGGTGGCGTTCCACAGCTTGTTGCAGAAGTTGCGGTAGCCTTCGGCGCGGCCCAGGTCGAAGTTGATGTTGCGGCCCAGCGAGGCGTACGAGGCCATCGTGAAGCGCACCGCGTCGGTGCCGTAGGCGGCGATCCCTTCCGGGAACTCCTTGCGCGTGGCCTTGGCGATCTTCTCGGCCGCTTTCGGGTTCATCAGGCCGGTGGTGCGTTTCTCCACCAGCGCCTCGACGCCGATGCCGTCGATCAGGTCGATCGGGTCCAGCGTGTTGCCCTTGGACTTGGACATCTTCTGGCCGGTCGAGTCGCGCACCAGGCCGTGCACGTACACCGTTTCAAATGGCACTTTTCCCGTGAAGTGCGCGGTCATCATGACCATGCGCGCTACCCAGAAGAAGATGATGTCGAAGCCGGTCACCAGCACCGACGATGGCAGGAAGGCCTTGATGTCAGGCGTTTCCTCAGGCCAGCCGAGCGTCGAGAACGGCACCAGCGCGGACGAGAACCACGTGTCGAGCACGTCGTTGTCGCGGCGCAGCGGACCGGTGCTGCCCTTGGCGGCGGCCTGCGCGATGGCTTCGGCTTCGGTCTTGGCGACGAAGATGTTGCCGGCGTCGTCGTACCAGGCCGGAATCTGGTGGCCCCACCACAGCTGACGCGAGATGCACCAGTCCTGGATGTTGTTGAGCCACTGGTTGTAGGTGGTGCTCCAGTTTTCCGGCACGAACTTGATCTCGCCGTTGGCGACCTTGTCCAGCGCGGTTTCGGCGATCGATTTGCCCGGGAAGAAAGTGCCTTCCGGCGCCGGCTTGCTCATGGCGACGAACCATTGGTCGGTCAGCATCGGCTCGATGATGACGCCGGTACGGTCGCCGCGCGGCACCATCAGCTTGTGCGGCTTGACTTGTTCCAGCAGGCCCAGCGCGTCCAGGTCGGCCACGATCTGCTTGCGCGCCACGAAGCGGTCCATGCCGCGGTAGGCGACCGGCGCTTCGTCGTTGATCTTCGCTTCCAGGGTCATGATGGTCAGCAGCGGCAGCTTGTGGCGCTGGCCGACGGCGTAGTCGTTCAGGTCATGCGCTGGCGTGATCTTGACGCAGCCGGTGCCGAATTCCTTGTCGACGTATTCGTCGGCGATGATCGGGATTTCGCGGTCGGTCAGCGGCAGCTTGAGCATCTTGCCGACCAGCGGCAGGTAGCGCTCGTCGGTCGGGTCCACCGCCACGGCGACGTCGCCCAGCATGGTTTCAGGACGGGTGGTGGCGACGGTCAGCATGCCGCTGCCATCGGCCAGCGGGTACTTGATGTACCACATCGAGCCGTCTTCCTCTTCCGACACCACTTCCAGGTCGGAGACGGCGGTGCCCAGCACCGGGTCCCAGTTGACCAGGCGCTTGCCGCGGTAGATCAGGCCCTGTTCGTGCAAACGCACGAAGACGTCGGTGACGACTTTCGAGCGCGGCTCGTCCATCGTGAAGTATTCGCGCTTCCAGTCCGGCGAGGCGCCCAGGCGGCGCATCTGGCCGGTGATGGTGGAGCCGGATTTCTCTTTCCACTCCCACACCTTCTTGACGAACTCTTCGCGGCCCAGGTCGTGGCGCGAGATTTTCTGCGCGTCCAGCTGGCGCTCCACCACGATCTGCGTGGCGATGCCGGCGTGGTCGGTGCCGGGGATCCAGGCGGTATTGTGGCCCAGCATGCGATGGTAGCGGGTCAGGCCGTCCATGATGGTCTGGTTGAAGGCATGGCCCATGTGCAGGGTGCCGGTCACGTTCGGCGGCGGCAGCTGGATGCTGAACGAAGGTTTGCCGGCGTCGAGGGTGGCGGTGTAGTAACCGCGCTGTTCCCACTCGGTACGCCAGAATTGTTCAATGTCGGCAGGCTCGAAAGACTTGGCTAATTCCATGATTTGGCAGATTAAATTTGGAGAAACAACCATTATAGATGACGCGGCAAGCCATGAGCAGATCGCCGCTTGTTAAACTCTGGACATTTCCCGCCTAGATGTCGAATTCCGCAAGTTTTTTGACTCGCCCCGCCGAAGAGCATACCGTTGCCCGTCCCAACAGTGTTTTTTTGACATGGAGACGGAAATGACAACTCGACTCATTGCTGTGCTGGTCGCTGGCTTACTGGCCGGCGCATCGGCTTCCGCGCTGGCCCAGTCCGACAAGATCTGGATCAGCGTCGGCGACGCCGCCTATGCCCAATTGCAGAAAGTGGCGCCGCAGGCGCTGGCGCGCGAGAGCCGCGCCAGCTTCGCCGCCCGGCCCGGCCACGAGCGGGTCCACCTGGTCGAGGTCGACGAGCAGCAGATGCTGGCGCTGTCGGCCGCCGTGCACCGCAAGCTGCGCCGCTGCGGCGGCTTCATGTTCCACGCCAGCGAGGCGGCCGGCATCGCCGCGCTGACGCCGTCCAAGGCCAGCGCCGCGCAGCAACTGGCCGTGGCGCGGCCGTCGTACGTGATCGACCAGCAAGCCGTGGTCAATCCCATGCTGACGCAAATGCAGGCCAGTAACATCGGCCAGACCATCGTCGACATGTCGTCCTACACCAACCGCTACTACACCACCAACAACGGCGTGAACGCGTCGAACTGGCTGATGCAGCGCTGGGCCACGATGGCCGCCGGCCGCAGCGACATCGCCGTGACCCAGTACACGCACGCCTCCTGGCCGCAGAAGTCGGTGATCCTGACCATCACCGGCACCGACAACCCGAACGAAGTGGTGGTGCTGGGCGGCCACCTCGATACGATCAACCAGGCCGGCACCGGCGAGACCACCAAGGCCCCAGGCGCCGACGACGACGCTTCCGGCATCGCCAGCCTGACCGAGGTGCTGCGGGTGATGATCGCCAGCGGCTACAAGCCGCGCCGCACGATCAAGCTGATCGGCTACGCGGCCGAGGAGGTGGGCCTGCGCGGCTCGCAGGACATCGCCCAGAACTACAAGGCCAACAACGTCAACGTGGTCGGCGTGATGCAGCTCGACATGACCAACTACAAGGGCTCGGCCGACGACATCTACCTGTTCACCGATTACACCGACAGCGCCCAGAACACCTTCGTCGGCAACCTGATCACGACCTACCTGCCGACCCTGAAGGTCGGCCACGACCAGTGCGGCTACGCCTGCTCCGACCACGCGTCATGGAACTCGGCCGGCTACTGGACCTCGATGCCGTTCGAGACTGCCATGGGCGAGGACGATCCCTACATCCACACCGCCAACGACACCTACGCCAACACCGGCAACCAGGCCGACCACGCGCTCAAGTTCGCGCGCATGGCGCTGGCCTACGCGGTCGAGCTGGGCAGCGACGGCCCGGGTGTGACGCCGCCGGCCGACCATACCGAGACCTACACCGGCACCTTGACCAGGGGCCAGACCCGCGCCTACGGGCCGTTCGCGGTGGCGGGCGGCGGCAGCTTCAAGGCCGCGCTCAGCGGCAGCGGCGACACCGACCTGTACGTGCGCAAGGCCGGCGCGGCCAGCACCACCAGCTACGACTGCAAGTCCGACGGCCCGACCAGCACCGAGAGCTGTACCGTGTCCTACGCCGCCAACGGCAACGCCTACGTGCTGCTGAACGGCTACGCCGCGTCCAGCTACACGCTGACCGTCACCTATCCGCAGCAGTGAGGAAGGCGGGCGGCCGGCTTGTTGCTGCCGCCCCATATCGGGTATTCTTGAACGATACATAACAGGAGATCCCGATGCCCAGCTTTGAAACCGTCACCCTCAGCGTGGAAGACCACATTGCCACCGTGCGCCTGAACCGCCCGGAAAAACTCAACGCCATGAACCTGGCGATGTGGAACGACATCCGCAGCGCCTTCCAGCACATCGACGCGACGCCGGAGATCCGCGTGGCGATCCTGGAGGGCGAGGGCAAGGCCTTCACCGCCGGCATCGACCTGCAGATGATGATGGGCCTGGGCGCGCAGATCCGCGACGAGTGCGATGGCCGCACGCGCGAGAACCTGCGCCGCATCATCCTCGACCTGCAGGACACCTTGACCAGCCTGGAGCGCTGCCGCAAGCCGGTGCTGGCCGCCGTGCACGGCGCCTGCGTGGGTGGCGGCATCGACCTGATCTGCTGCGCCGACATGCGCTACTGCGCGGAGGACGCCTGGTTCAGCATCAAGGAAATCGACATCGGCATGACCGCCGACGTGGGCACCCTGCAACGCCTGCCGCGCCTGATCGGCGAGGGCATGGCGCGCGAACTGGCCTACACGGCGCGCAAGGTCGACGCCGCCGAGGCGAAGGAGATCCGCCTGGTCAACCGCGTGTTCGAATCGCCCGAGGCCTTGCGCGCCGGCGTGCGCGCGATCGCGGCCGACATCGCGGCCAAGGCGCCGCTGGCGATCCGCGGCGTGAAGGAAATGATCAGCTACGCGCGCGACCACTCGGTGGCGGACGGCCTCAACTACAACGCCACGTGGAACGCGGCCATGCTGATGTCGGCCGACCTGCAGGAAGCCATGATGTCCGGCATGAGCAAGCGCCCGCCTGTGTTCAGGGACTAGCGACCAATCGCCGCGCCGGCGGCGCTACCGCCCAGCGCGGCCTGGGCCAGCGCGTCGAGTTCGCGCTGCATGGTGGCGATTGGCGGCGGCTCAGGTGCGTCCACCCACCAGGCCATCGCCTCGACCACGCCGCCGGCCACGAAACGCGCCACCCACGGATGCGCCGCCGACGGGTGGGCCCGCCGTTTCAGTTCGATTTCCACCAGCTGGCAGACCATCTGCCTGAAGCGGCGCGCGACGCCGTGTCCGCCGCGCCTGCCGATGGCGGCGCGGAAGACGTCGCGCTGCTGCGCCATATGCTCCAGCAGGCCGGCCAGGAAGTGGCCGTCCGCGTGCTGCACCTCCGCCGTCTGCGCCGCGATCATGTCGCGCAAATCGTTCAGCCCTTCCGACAGCAGCTCGTCCTTGCTCTGGTAGTGCACGTAGAAAGTGGAGCGGCCCACGTTCGCGTGGTCGCAGATTTCCTGGATGGTCATCTGGTCCCAGCCGCGCAGCGCCATCAGCTCCAGCATCGCGTCGCGCAGCGCGGCCTTGGTCTTGAGGACGCGGCGGTCCGGTTCGGGTGGGCGGTCGGTCATGGCGTTCCTGGACATTAAGCGGCGGATTGTCTGCTAGCGGACATCGGCCCGGCCTGCGCGCTGTCGCGGAGAGCGGGCGGGGGCGATCATGGACACCTGTCCACCTCAGGAGTGTAATCCATGTCCTCTTCCCATGTTGCCGCGCGCTGGCCGCGCTATCTGTTTTATCCGCTCGCGCTGGCCGCCACGCTGGCCTTCATCCACGCCTCGGTCGGCGGCTGGCTTGGTCCGCTCGGCAAGGCGTATCCGGCTTACCTGGCGGCCATGATCGCGACGATGGTGACGCTCGAACGCCTGATGCCGATGCGCCGCGAGTGGAACATGACCAAAGTGTCGTTTTTCACGCGCGATCTGCCGATGCTGGTCGTCAATGGCGCGACCATCGCCGCCACCACCTGGGCCGTGACCTGGCTGGCCACTCATCACCGCGGGCTGCCTTTATTGCGCAGCAGCTTGCCCTGGCAGGCCGAAGCCGTTTGCGCGGTGCTGTTGTCGGATTTCCTTTGGTATTGGGTGCACCGCTACAGTCATGAGGGACGCGGCCCATTGGCGCGCTGGCTGTGGAAGACCCACGCGATCCACCACCTGCCCGGCGAGGTCTACGTGTTCATGCACGTGGTGGGGCATCCGATCAACAGCGCCTACGTGCGCGTGCTGTTAATGCTGCCCGCCATCCTGTTCGGCTTTTCGCCGGAGGCCGTGTTCGCGGCGTCGGTGTTCAACGGCTTCCAGGGGCTGGTGTCGCACTTCAATGTCGACGCCAGGGCGGGCTGGTTCAACCGCCTGCTGACCGGCACCGAGCTGCACCGCTTCCACCACAGCGCCAACCGGGACGAGGCTGGGAACTACGGCGCCACCGTCTCGATCTGGGACCAGTTGTTCGGCACCTTCCGCCTGCCGGCCGCCGCGCCGAGGCAGCTCGGCGTCGACGACCGCGCCCAATATCCCGGCGACCGCCAGTGGGGACGACTGCTGGGCTTGCCCTTCAAGTAGCAGGGCAGGCTGGTGCTTACCCGGTGTAAGGGTACTCGCGGAGGATGTTCATGTTCAGACTCCCTCGGCAAACAAAACAACGGCCATATGCCAACTGATATTACGCCGTTTTGATCGTTTGAGGGGCGTCAGCGGAGCCGGCCCACCGGCTTGCCCCTCAAGTAAAGCAGGGCAAGCCGGCGTGGCGTGCTTACGGCTTCAGGCTGAAGTTGACGTTGCTTTGGTTGGTCAGCGAGATGTCGACCAGCGGCAGGCTGGCCGTGGTGTAGCCCTCGGCGGACGCTTCGGCGATGTATTTACCAGCTCCCGGCAGCACGGTGGCGGCGCTGGCGAATTGCAGCGGCAGCGTGGCGCTGTACACCGCGTACTGTGGCGCGCTGACCGGCAGGCCGCTGAGCGTGTAGCTGCCGCTGGCCAGGTCGGCGCCGCGGTACTTGACGGTGACGGTCGGCCCGGCCACAAAGCTCTGCTTGGCCGCGACATAAGCCGTGGCGGTGCTGCTGGCCGGGGTCAGCGTGACGGTGCCGCCGATACTGCCGGTGACGCTGGCCGGCAGCGTGATCGGCGCGGCGGACGTGCTGATGGCGACCGTGGCCGAGGTGCTGGTCACCGGCACCGCGCCCACCACGGCGGCGGCGCTGTCGTCGGCCGTGACCACCACGTCGTAATTCCCCAGCGGCAGCCGGCTCAGCGCGAATTCGCCGGTGGTGGCGTTGGGCGCGGTGGCGCTGACGATGGCGCCATTCTGCTGCGCCGACACCATCACGTGGCGGCTCAGCAGCGCGGTCGAGACAAAGCCGCCGATGCCGTTGAGCGTGGTCGGGATCACCTTCACCACCGGCTTCAGCGCGTACTTGCCGTTGCCCTTGGTGACGACGGATTTGCAGGCGTCGAAGTCCAGCACCAGGTCGACCCGTTGGCCGGCCGCGACGTCAAAGGAGTTGACCAGCTTGATGCCGCTCTGCACCGCGCTCGGCGTGTCGAGCGACACCTCGGCGGTGCTGCCGCTGACCACCACCGAGTTGGCCATGCCGGTGCCGGTGTTGGGGTCGAGCACCAGCCGCAGCTGGTTGTAGTGGCCCGCGCTCAGCGAGGTCTGGCCCAGCGCCTCCAGCGCGCCGTTGGTCAGGTTGAGCAGGTTGATCTTGCGGGCCGGGCTGAGCGTGATGTCGGTCCAGCCGGCGTCGGTGTCGCTGGCCGTGCTGCTCTGGTTGACGCGCACCTTGTTGACAGTGACGTTGACGGCGTCGAAGCCGCACGACGGCGCGTCCGTCATCGACACGGACAGCGTGCCCAGGGTGCTGTCCGGCGTGCTGCCGCCTCCGCCGCCGCCACCGCCGCCGCAGGCGCTCAGCCCGGCTGCGGTGAAGGCCGCGAGCGCGGCCAGGTAAAGAGTTGGGTGTGCTGGCTTCATGATGAATCTCCCGATAGTCGCGCGTTGGGCGCTTGTTGTGGCGACGGTGGTGTCGCTGTGAGGATATTCTGCGTTCCTTTCAGAAACTATTATGTGTGATGCCGCACATAGCGCGCGGCTTTTACATCTGTTACAGATGGGTTAGCTCTACGCGCCATACCAGGTATTGTGGTTTTTTTCACGTGGACGTTGTCCGCGCGGCGCGGCCGGGCGTATAATCGGCCCCGCTGCCGCAAGGTGGCACACGCTAGGGGTCCTGCGCATTGCGATGCGCGGGTGAGAAATACCCTCCGAACCTGATCTGGATAATGCCAGCGAAGGGAAGCTTAGGACATCGCCGCCACCTCTCGTTGTATCTGTGGAACGGCGCCGTCCAACCTCCTTTGCTGGCTCCTGTAGCTAACGAAGGAGCCAAATGAACGCCAATCCCAAATTCCTCTCCGCCACCGCCACGGTGGACGAGGCAGCCATCAAGCCGTTACCGAATTCCCGCAAGGTCTACGTCGAAGGCAGCCGCCCCGACATCCGTGTGCCGATGCGCGAAATCACCCAGGCCGACACGCCGGCCTCGTTCGGCTTCGAAGCGAATCCGCCGATCTACGTCTACGACACCTCCGGCCCGTACACCGATCCGGACGCGGTGATCGACATCCGCTCCGGCCTGGCCGCGACGCCGCGCCTGCCGTGGATACTGGAGCGCGACGACACCGAGGAACTGGACGGCCCGACCTCCGAATATGGCCAGGCCCGCCTGGCGGACCCCGCGCTGGCCGAGCTGCGCTTCAACCTGCACCGCAAGCCGCGCCGCGCGCGTGAAGGGAAGAACGTCACGCAGATGCACTACGCGCGCCAGGGCATCATCACGCCGGAGATGGAATTCGTCGCCATCCGCGAGAACCTGCGCCGCCAGGAATACCTGCAGAACCTGAAGGACTCCGGCCCGATGGGCCAGCGCCTGGCCGACCTGATGGGCCGCCAGCATCCTGGGCAATCGTTCGGCGCCAGCATCCCGGCCGAGATCACGCCGGAATTCGTGCGCGAGGAAATCGCCCGTGGCCGCGCCATCATCCCGGCCAACATCAACCACCCGGAAATCGAGCCGATGATCATCGGCCGCAACTTCCTCGTGAAGATCAACGCCAACATCGGCAATTCGGCTGTTACTTCGTCGATCGGCGAGGAAGTCGAGAAGATGACCTGGGCCATCCGCTGGGGCGGCGACAACGTCATGGACCTGTCGACCGGCAAGCACATCCACGAAACGCGCGAATGGATCATCCGCAACAGCCCGGTGCCGATCGGCACGGTGCCGATCTACCAGGCGCTGGAAAAGGTCAACGGCAAGGCCGAGGACCTGACGTGGGAAATCTTCCGCGACACCTTGATCGAGCAGGCCGAGCAGGGCGTCGACTACTTCACCATCCACGCCGGCGTGCTGCTGCGCTACGTGCCGATGACGGCCAAGCGCCTGACCGGCATCGTCTCGCGCGGCGGCTCGATCATGGCCAAGTGGTGCCTGGCGCACCACAAGGAATCGTTCCTGTACACGCACTTCGAAGAGATCTGCCAGATCATGAAGGCTTACGACGTGTCGTTCTCGCTGGGGGACGGCCTGCGGCCTGGTTCCATTTACGACGCCAACGACGAAGCGCAACTGGGCGAGCTGAAGACCCTGGGCGAACTGACCCAGATCGCCTGGAAGCACGACGTGCAGGTGATGATCGAAGGCCCGGGCCACGTGCCGATGCAGCTGATCAAGGAGAACATGGACCTGCAACTGGAACAATGCCACGAGGCGCCGTTCTACACGCTGGGACCGTTGACCACCGACATCGCGCCCGGCTACGACCACATCACCTCCGGCATCGGCGCCGCGCAGATCGGCTGGTACGGCACGGCCATGCTGTGCTACGTCACGCCCAAGGAACACCTGGGCCTGCCGGACAAGAACGACGTCAAGGATGGCATCATCACCTACAAGATCGCCGCCCACGCGGCCGACCTGGCCAAGGGGCATCCGGGCGCGCAGATCCGCGACAACGCGCTGTCCAAGGCGCGCTTCGAATTCCGCTGGGACGACCAGTTCAACATCGGCCTCGATCCGGACAAGGCGCGCGAATTCCACGACGAGACCTTGCCCAAGGACTCGGCCAAGGTGGCGCATTTCTGCTCGATGTGCGGGCCGCATTTCTGCTCGATGAAGATCACGCAGGAAGTGCGCGAATTCGCGGCGGCCAACGGCGTGTCGGACGGTGCGGCGCTGGAGCAGGGGATGCAGGTCAAGGCGGTGGAGTTCGTCAAGAACGGCGCTGAGCTGTACCGCAAACTGTGAGGCCGGCATGATCGACATCGAACTGAACGGCGCCCCATACCGGGTGCCGCCGCGGCAAACGCTGGACCAGTTGATCGACGCGCTGTCGCTCAGTGGGCAGGCGTTGGCGCTGGCGGTCAACCGCGCGGTAGTGCCGCGCCAGCAATGGCCGCAGCGCGAGCTGCAGCCACAGGACCAGGTCGACATCGTCCGCGCCATCGGCGGCGGCTAAATTAAATTGGGGTCAAGTCTGACATTCGGACACGGCCTCTGCTGTAGCGGGCCGCTACAGCAGAGGCCGTGTCCGAATGCCAGACTTGACCCCAAAAGATAGAAGGAAATAAATATGACTACGTCAACCCAAGACCTGCTGACCATCGCGGGCAAGAGCTATAAGTCGCGCCTGCTGGTGGGCAGCGGCAAGTACAAGGACCTGCAGCAGACCCGCGAGGCGACCGATGCCGCCGAGGCGGAAATCATTACCGTGGCGATCCGCCGCGTGAACATCGGCCAGGATCCGAAGGCGCCGAGCCTGCTGGATGTGCTGCCGCCGTCGCAGTACACCATCCTGCCCAACACCGCTGGCTGCTACACCGCCAAGGACGCGGTCTACACGCTGCAGATGGCGCGCGAGCTGCTCAACGGCCACAAGCTGGTCAAGCTGGAAGTGCTGGGCGACGAGAAGACCCTGTTCCCGCACATGCCGGAAACCCTGCTTGCCGCCGAGGCGCTGGTCAAGGACGGCTTCGACGTCATGGTCTACTGCAGCGACGATCCGATCCAGGCCAGGATCCTGGAGGACATCGGCTGCGTCGCGGTGATGCCGCTGGCCTCGCTGATCGGTTCCGGCATGGGCATCCTCAATCCGTGGAACCTGTCGCTGATCATCGAGCAGGCCAGGGTGCCGGTGCTGGTCGATGCCGGCGTCGGCACGGCTTCGGACGCGGCCATCGCCATGGAGCTCGGCTGCGACGGCGTGCTGATGAACACGGCCATCGCCGGCGCGCGCGATCCGGTGCGCATGGCGCGCGCCATGAAGCTGGGCGTGCAGGCCGGCCGCGAGGCCTTCCTGGCCGGCCGCATCGCCCGCAAGTTCGCCGCCTCGCCGTCCTCGCCAATGGCGGGCCGGCTGGCATGAGCGAGCGCTTGTCTTCGCAAGTGGCGGCGCAGCTGATGGCCCAACTGGTGGCGCGCCCGTGCGTGCTGGTGTTCGCCGGACTCGATCCGTCCGGCGGGGCCGGCATCGCCGCCGACCTGCAGGCGGTGGCCGGGCAGGGCGCGCACGCGCTCACCGTGGCCACCGCGCTGACGGTGCAGGACAACGACCGCGTCTACGGCGTGCAGCCGGTCGACGGCGCCATGGTGCTGCGCCAGGCGCAGGCGCTGGTCGGCAAGATGACGGTGCGCGCGGTGAAGATCGGCATCCCCGGCAGCGCGTCCAACGCGCTGGCCATCGCCGAGATCATCACCCGCCTGCGCCAGCGCCAGCCGGAGCTGCCGGTGGTGCTGGACCCGGTGCTGGCCAGCGGCCACGGCGATCTGCTCTCGCGCGATGACGCGGTGCAGGCGCTGGCGCCGTTGCTGCCGCTGGTTACACTGCTCACGCCCAACGGCCCGGAGGCGCTGGCGCTGACCGGCTTCGACGAACCGTCCGCCCAGGCGCAAGCTCTGCGCGCGCGCGGCTGCCGCCATGTGCTGATCACCGGCGGCCACGATGCGGGCAGCGGCGAGGAGGTGGTCAACCGCTGGTTCGGCCCCGGCGCGGCGCCGCCGCAGCGCCTGTCCGATCCCGCCCCGCAGGATTCCCGCGACTGGCACTGGCCGCGCCTGGACGGCGAATTCCACGGCAGCGGCTGCACGCTGGCGTCGGCGGCCGCGGGCCAGCTGGCGCTCGGCATGTCGATGGAACGCGCGCTGGAACTGGCGCAACAGTACTGCTATCGCGCGCTGCGTGGCGCCTACACGGTGGCCGCGGGCCAGCGCATCCCGCACCGCCTTCCCCTGATTTAACCGAGAGCACATCATGCAAGGACTTTATTTGGTTACGCCCAACTGGGACGACACCGGCCGGCTGCTGGAGCTGACCGAGCGCGCGCTGGCCGCCGCCCAGCACGCCCAGCCCGGCGTGGCGCTGCTGCAGTACCGCCACAAGGAGGCCGGCCCGCAGCAGCGGCTGGATCAAGCCGGCGCGCTGCTGGCGTTGTGCCGGCGCTACGGCGTGCCGTTCATCGTCAACGATTATGTCGACCTGTGCCAGCAGACCGGCGCCGACGGCGTCCACCTGGGCGGCACCGACGCCGAGGTGGCGCAGGTGCGCGCCCTGCTGGGCCAGGACAAGATCATCGGCGCCTCGTGCTACGGCGACCTGCCGCGCGCGCTGCAGGCGCAGGCGGCAGGCGCCAGCTACGTGGCGTTCGGCGGTTTCTACCCGTCGCGCGTGAAGCAATACGCGGTCACTACCAAGATGGAGATCCTCGACCAGGCGCGCGCGGTGATCCATGTGCCGACCGTGGTGATCGGCGGCATGACGCCGGAAAACGCCGCGCCGCTGGCCGCGCGCGGGGCGTCCATGGTGGCGGCCATCAGCAGCGTCTACCAGGCGGACGATCCGGGCGCCGCCGTGGCCGCGTTCCTCAGGCTGTACGCGGGCGATAAAACAGCCACATAAAACGCTAGCGGCTTGGAGGGATTTCCGCCTTATAATTGGGGCGTTAGCTTAAGCCTAAGGTGGCCGCCACATGAATGTCCCTTCCAGCCAGAAGCGTCTGATCCTGATCGTCGACGATGACCCATTGCTGCTCGATTTCCTGGGCGAGGTGCTGGGCCACGCCGGCTACGACATCCTCAAGGCCTCGTCCGCCGAGCAGGCCCTGCAGCAGATCGCCCAGCGCGAACCGGACCTGGCCCTGCTCGACATCCACATGCCCGGCATGAACGGCCTGGAACTGGCCAAGCAGCTGCACGCGACCAGCTCGGTGCCGTTCATGTTCCTGTCCGGCCGCGGCGACGCCGACGCCGGCAAGCAGGCCGCGTCCTACGGCGCGGTCGGCTTCCTGGTCAAGCCGGTCGACGAGAAGCACCTGATGCCGGCCTTTGCCGCCGGCCTGGCGCGCGCCGACGAGATCCGCCAGCTGCGCCGCACCGAGCTCAATCTGAACGCCGCGCTGGCCGCCGGCCGCGAGACCAGCCTGGCCGTCGGCCTGCTGATGTGCAAATTCCAGACCGACCGCAACACCGCCTTCGAGGTGCTGCGCGACCACGCCCGCTCCAACCGCCGCAAGGTCAACGAGGTGGCCGACCAGCTGCTGGCCGCCGAGGAAATGTTGAACAGCTTGCACGCCGCCTTCAGCCAGCGTCTGAAAAAGTAAACGCCGGCGGCATTTTTGTCGGCATTTTCTTGCTTTACATCACCTTTAATGTAGACTGTGTCTATAGCGGCAGGCCGGTCCTGCCCGCTTTGTGTTAGTGCGGCGGGGCCTCCAACCTGCGCCTGCCGCCTCTTCGGCCGCCTGTCCCCTGCGACCGTCATCGTTCCTTCGGCCCAACTCCGCCGACTCCCGCGTTGCCATGAGCGCCCCGTGCTGCCGGCACCGCATTCCTATCAGTTTTGTGTGCGGAGACACTTATGACCACCGATTTTTCCCAGGATACCTACCGTCCCTTCAGCGAGCAGGATGTCGGCGCCGCGATCGGCTTTTCGGTGTTTGCCGAGGCGCCGCGCGTGCTGCACGTGGACGCCGACCTGGACACCGCGCTGGTGCTGTCGATGCTGCTGGTGCCGGAGACCCAGGTCACCCACGTGGCCTCGCTGGCCGCGGCCGAGTTGATGCTGCTGGAGCGCAGCTTCGCGATGGTGGTGATCGATCCCGACCTGCCCGACGGCGACGGCACCAGCCTGGTGATGCAGCTGCAGCAGCGCCACCCCCATGTGCGCGTGCTGACGTACTCGGCGCGCCATCCCGAGCGGCACAACGCCGGCGGCGCCTTCCTGCCCAAGCCATGGACCTCGCCGCGCCAGCTGTGGCGCACGGTGTCCGAGCTGCTGGGCATCGGCGCGACGATGCCGGCCGAACCGCAATAATCGTCCGCGCCACAGATCGTCCCCGGCTTGCTATCATGGCGAACCACCGGAACGGCCCGCCGTTCCGGTCTCCCGAACAACGCAGCCACAGGACGAACAATGAAAACCAAAGCAGCCATCGCATGGCAGGCGGGCAAACCGCTGACGATCGAGGAAGTGGAACTGGGCGGCCCGCGCGAAGGCGAGGTGCTGGTCGAGATCAAGGCCACCGGCATTTGCCACACCGATTACTACACCCTGTCCGGTGCCGATCCGGAAGGCATCTTCCCGGCCATCCTCGGCCATGAGGGCGCGGGCGTGGTGGTCGACGTCGGCCCCGGCGTCAAGTCGCTCAAGAAGGACGACCACGTCATCCCGCTGTACACGCCCGAATGCCGCCAGTGCAAATTCTGCCTGTCGCAGAAGACCAACCTGTGCCAGTCGATCCGCTCGACCCAGGGCCGCGGCCTGATGCCGGACGCCACCAGCCGCTTCTCCATCGACGGCAAGCCGATCTACCACTACATGGGCACCTCGACCTTCTCCAACTACATCGTGGTGCCGGAGATCGCGCTGGCCAAGATCCGTGAGGACGCGCCGTTCGACAAGGTCTGCTACATCGGCTGCGGCGTCACCACCGGCGTGGGCGCGGTGCTGTTCACGGCCAAGGTCGAGGCGGGCGCCAACGTGGTGGTGTTCGGCCTGGGCGGCATCGGCCTGAACGTGATCCAGGCGGCCAGGATGGTGGGCGCCGACAAGATCATCGGCGTCGACATCAACCCGGCCCGCCAGGAAATGGCGCGCAAGTTCGGCATGACCCACTTCATCAATCCGAAGGAAGTGGAGAACGTGGTCGACGCCATCGTCCAGCTGACCGACGGCGGCGCCGACTACAGCTTCGAGTGCATCGGCAACACCACCACCATGCGCCAGGCGCTCGAGTGCTGCCACAAGGGCTGGGGCCAGTCCATCATCATCGGCGTGGCGGCGGCGGGGCAGGAGATCTCCACCCGTCCGTTCCAGCTGGTCACCGGCCGGGTGTGGAAGGGTTCCGCGTTCGGCGGCGCGCGCGGCCGCACCGACGTGCCGAAGATCGTCGACTGGTACATGGAAGGCAAGCTCAATATCGACGACCTGATCACCCACCGCCTGCCGCTGGAGCGCATCAACGAGGGCTTCGACCTGATGAAGAGCGGTGAATCGATCCGCTCGGTGGTGATCTACTGACGATCTACTGACGTCCATCGCGGCGGAATGCAGCTGGCTCCGGTCAACGTGCATTCCGTCGCAATCCGCAGGCGTTCAGCGAGGTGTTTGACTACAGTGGAGTCATGGAAGCAAGGCCCACCACTGAAGGAGAAACATCATGAACGTACTGAAAAACATGGAACTGATCTTCGTCGCCAGCGCAGTCATCCTGTGCGCCACCGGCTACGCCAGCGCCGAAGTGCGCACCACCCCGGCCATCGACGCCGGCTCGGTCAAGATGGCGGTGGTGGACGGCGTCAAGATGCCAGTCGTCACCATCAGCGCCAAGCGCGCCCACTGATCCCGGCCGGATGCATGTAGAAAAAAAGTTCTAGACATCGACATCTAGATAATTTATTCTACATCCATCAACTGGGGAGTGCGGCATGGAAGCGATACTCGGAATACGCAGAATTTCACGGCAGGCGGGGCGCGCATGAACGGCGTCCTGGCCGCCCTGGTGCCCGCCGTCGGCTGGGCGCTATTGCACTTCATCTGGCAAGGGCTGCTGATCGGCTGGGCCGTGGCGCTGGCGATGTTCGCGCTGCGCCGCGCCCGCCCGCAGACCCGCTACGCGGTCGCTTGTGCCGGCATGCTGCTGTGCGCGGCGCTGCCGCTGGCCAGCATCCCGATGCAGTTGTCGGACGCCGGCGCCGGCGCGGATTCGCCGCGGATCCTGCGCGTGCTGGCGGGGCAGGGCGCCGGCGCGGTTGATGCGGGCGGCCAGGGCGCCGCTGCCGCTTCGGGCCAGGGTGCCGCCGCTGCCGCCGTCGTGCCCGCCCTGTTCGGCGAGGGCACGCTCTCCACCTTTGAAAACGTCTTGCGCCGCCAACTGCCGTGGGTGGTGGGCCTGTGGCTGGCCGGCGCGGCGCTGATGTCGCTGCGTCTCGCGCTGGGGCTGCGTTGGGTTGCCGAGCGCACCAGCGCCGGCGCCTACACCGTCAATCATTACTGGCAGCGGCGCCTGTCCGAGCTGGCGCGCCGCTTCGACATCGATCGCCATGTGCGGCTGGGCGTGGCCGATCTGCTGGACAGTCCGATCACGGCCGGATGCTGGCGTCCCATCGTGCTGGTGCCGGCCGCGCTGGTCAGCGGCATGCCGCCCGACCTGCTGGAAGCGCTGCTGGCGCACGAGCTGGCGCACATCAAACGACATGACTACCTGGTCAACCTGATTCAAAGCGCGATCGAGATCGTGCTGTTCTATCACCCTAGTGTTTGGGCCCTGTCACGCAGGATACGGATCGAGCGGGAACAAATCGCCGACGACCTCGCGGTGGACATGCTCGGCCAGCCCCAGAGGCTGGCGAAGGCCCTGTCGGAACTGGATCGGTTTCAGTTCGACACCACACAACTAGTCCACGCGGCTCACGGAGGAAATCTCATGTCTCGTATCAAACGCCTGCTGCGTCCCGATGTTGAACCGGTCAGCTGGAAAATGGCCCTGCCCTTGATGGGTCTGTTTGCCGCCGGCGCGGTGTTCTATGCCCACGCCGCGCCGCCAGCGCCGGCTATTGATGCCGCCGCGCCGGTCAGCGAGGTGGCCGAGGTCGCGTCAGCCGATCCGGTGGCGCCGCCTGCCGCGGCGGCCGAAATGGCCATGGCGGCGGCGCCCGCCGCGCCGGCCGCTGAGGCGGCACAGGCTGAACCTGCCCCAGCCGCTGCGCCTGCCGAACCGGCTGCTGCGGCAGCACCCGCCGAACCGGCACCCGTCGCCGAACTGACGGCACCAGTTGCGCCGCCGAAGCCGCCCAAACCGGCCAAACCGCCGCGCGTGTTGGCGGCGGCTCCAGCGATGCCGGCCTTACCGCCTGTGCCGGCGCTGGCCGCACCTGCGGCGCCAGCAGCGCCGGAGGCACCTGCCGCGCCCCCCGCACCACCGGCCCCGCCGGCCGGCGTGCAAAGCTATCACTTTGACCGCTACAGCTCCCCAGGTCGCGACGGCCAGCGATCCGGCTACGCGCTGGTCCATGCCAACAAGGAGAACATCACCGTCTCGGCCGCGCACCAGGACCTGTCCAAGATCGAGAGCGCACGCCGCGCCATCAAGGGCGACTTCATCTGGTTCCGCGATGGCGACAAGACCTACCTGATCCAGGACCCGGCCATTATCGCCAAGGCTGACGAAGCCTGGGTTCCCGCCAACCGCATCGGCGAGAAAATGGACGCGCAGGGCAAGAAAATGGATGCCCAAGGCAAGGTCATGGACGCGCTGGGCCGGCAGATGGAAAAACTGGGCCGGGATACCGAAGGCAAGGCCCAGCTGGACATGGATCGCCAGCAGCGCCTGATTGAACGGGTCGGCCGGCAGCAGGAAGCGATCGGCCGCCGCATCGAGCTGGCCGCGCGCGAGCTGGGCGACGACCCGACCCCGGAGAAGCTGCGCCGCTTCCACGAACGCCAGGCCGCGCTGCAAGCGGAAATGGCGCCCCTGCAAAGCCAGATCGCGCAATCCCAGCGCGAGCTGGCGCCGCAGCTGGCGAAAATCCAGGCCATGCAAGAGCCGATGCAAGCGCTGAGCAAGCAGATGTCGGAAGCCGGCAAGCCGATGGCTGAGCTGGGCCAGGCCATGGGCGAGCTGGGCCGCGAACAGGCCAAGGCCAGCCGCGAAGCCGAGCGCACCATGAAAGAGCTGATCAAGGACGCCGTCAAATCCGGCAAAGCCGTACCAGCCCCGTCCGCATAAAATTGGGGTCAAGTCTGACATTCGGACACGAGCTCTTCTGTAGGCGGCGCCTACAGAAGAGCTCGTGTCCGAATGTCAGACTTGACCCCAGAGCTACGGCAGAGCTCGTGTCCGAATGCCAGACTTGACCCCAAGTGGTTGGGGGCCAAGGCCGGTATAATCACGGGATGCACAATCTTCTTCATAACCTCAACGACGAACAACTCGCCGCCGTGACCCTCCCGGCACAAAGCGCCCTGATCCTGGCGGGCGCCGGCTCCGGTAAAACCCGCGTCCTCACTACCCGCATCGCCTGGCTGATCCAGACGGGCCAGGTGTCGCCGTCCGGCATCCTGGCCGTGACCTTCACCAACAAGGCCGCCAAGGAAATGATGACGCGTTTGTCGGCCATGTTGCCGATTAATACACGCGGCATGTGGATCGGGACCTTCCACGGCCTGTGCAACCGCTTGCTGCGCACCCATCACCGCGACGCCGCGCTGCCGCAGACTTTCCAGATCCTCGATAACCAGGACCAGCTGTCGGCCATCAAGCGCCTGATCAAGGCCAACAATATCGATGACGAGAAGTTCCCGCCGAAAGAGGTGATGTACTTCATCAACGGCGCCAAGGACCAGGGCCTGCGCGCCGACAAGATCGAACCCTACAACGCCGACGAGCGCAAGAAGTGCGAGCTCTACCAGCTGTACGACGACCAGTGCCAGCGCGAAGGCGTGGTCGACTTCGCCGAGCTGCTGCTGCGCACCTACGAGCTGCTCAGCCGCAACCAACCGCTGCGCGAGCACTACCAGCAGCGCTTCAAGCACATCCTGGTCGACGAGTTCCAGGACACCAATGACCTGCAGTACAAGTGGCTCAAGCTGCTGGCCGGCCACGGCGAGCGCGACGGCGGCAGCGCGTTGTTCGCGGTCGGCGACGACGACCAGAGCATCTACGCCTTCCGCGGCGCCAACGTCGGCAACATGAGCGCCTTCGAGCGCGAGTTCAAGGTGCAGAACCTGATCAAGCTGGAACAGAACTACCGCTCCCACGGCCACATCCTGGACGCCGCCAACGTGCTGATCGCTAACAACAGCAAGCGCCTGGGCAAGAACCTGCGCACCGACGCCGGCCACGGCGAGCCGGTGCGCGTGTACGAGGCCAGCTCCGACCTGGCCGAGGCGCAGTGGATCATCGAGGAAACCAAGAACCTGATCGCCGACGGCGCCGCCCGCAGCGAGATCGCCGTGCTGTATCGTTCCAACGCGCAGTCGCGCGTGATCGAGCATGCGCTGTTCTCGGCCGGCATCCCGTACCACGTGTACGGCGGCCTGCGCTACTTCCAGCGCGCCGAGGTCAAGCACGCGATCGCCTACCTGCAGCTGATGGACAATCCGCACAACGATTCGGCCTTCCTGCGCGTGGTGAATTTCCCGACGCGCGGCATCGGCCTGCGTTCGATCGAGGCCCTGCAGGCGGCCGCCGACCAGCACCACATTTCGCTGTACGCCGCCGTGCCCTACGTGGCGGGCAAGGCCGGCTCATCGCTGGGCGGTTTCGTCAAGCTGATCGAGGGCGCGCGCTTTGAAACGCAGCAGATGGCCCTGCCCGAACTGGTGCGCGTGGTGCTGGAGGCGTCCGGCCTGCTGGCCCACTACCAGACCGAGAAGGAAGGCGCCGACCGCATCGAGAACTTGGAGCAGATGGTCAGCGCGGCCACGCAGTTCGTGTCCGAGGAGGGTTTCGGCCAGGGCGCGCCCGCGCACCTCGGCCCACAGGCGCAAGCACAGGCCGGCGCGCCCATCGTCAACGAGGACGGCTTCGAGATCCTCGACGCCGATGCCGCGATGCCGACCGTGATGTCGCCGCTGTCGGCCTTCCTGTCGCACGCCTCGCTGGAGGCCGGCGACAACCAGGCCACCGCCGGCCAGGAGGCCGTGCAGATGATGACGGTGCACTCGGCCAAGGGGCTGGAGTTCAACAACGTCTTCATCACCGGCCTGGAGGAGGGCTTGTTCCCGCACGAGAGCAGCTCGCGCGAGCACGACGGCGTGGAAGAGGAACGCCGCCTGATGTACGTGGCGATCACGCGCGCGCGCCAGCGCCTGTACATGTGCTTTGCGCAGACCCGCATGCTGCACGGCCAGACCCGCTACAACATGAAGTCGCGCTTCTTCGACGAGTTGCCGGAGGAGTCGCTGAAGTGGCTGTCGCCGAAGGTGCAGTCGCACTGGTTCGCCAACAAGAAGTCGTCGTGGGACGAGGCGCCGCTGGTCGGCTCGGACAACGCGATCGCGCAGAAGATCGCGCAGAAGTCGCCGGGCAGCGGCTGGCGCATCGGCGAGTCCGTCGCGCACGGCAAGTTCGGCGAGGGGGTGATCGTCAACATCGAGGGCAGCGGCAGCAACGCCCGCGCGCAGATCAACTTCGGCAGCCACGGCATGAAGGTGCTGGACCTGAGCATCGCCAAGCTGGAGCGGCTGGGCCGCTAGCACGTCGTTCCGCATCGGCGGACCGCCGCGCAGGCGGGAACCCATGCTGAATTGGCATCGCACGCGGCCTATGGATTCCCGCCTGCGCGGGAACGACAAGCTTATGGTGCGGGCTTTGTGGCCGGCGGCGCGCTGGCCTCCGGCATGCCGAAGATCTGGCGGTAGCAGGCGTACAGCGTGCAATGCATCAGGACCACCATCATCAGGAAGATGGTGAAGATCACCATCACCTCCAGCTGCGCCGAGTCCAGCAGCAGCACCGGCACCGCCGCGCCCAGCTGGAACATCAGGAACAGCACCACGGCCGCCATCAGGAAAGCCTTGAACTCGCGGCACACCGTCACCACGCTGAAGAACAGCGCCTTGGCCAAGGTCATCTTCTGCCAGTAGATCAGCGGCGCGGCCAGGCTGCTCAGCATCCAGCCCAGCATGTAGATCCCCGACGAGACAAACAACGCGCTGCGCGAATTCTCCAGCAAGTCCTTGTCCATCGGGATCTGGCGCGTGGCCATCTTGATCAGCACGCCGTCGTCCAGCCAGCTCAGCACCGCCAGCGCGAGCAGCATCACCAGCAGGTACAGCACGCCCAGGCCCAGCAGCGGCTTGCGCACCGGCTTGCGGAAACCGCTGAACACCAGGTTCGGCAGCGCGCGTTTGTCGTGGTCGACGTCGGCGCAGGCTTGCAGCAGGGCGATGGTGAACATCGGCGCCAGCAAGGTCGGCGCCACCGAGCCGAGGAGGGGCACCACCAGCGAGAAAAAGGACAGGAACATGCAGCAGAAGAACAGCGCCATCAGCGCGCCCGGCTGCTTGCTGAACAGCTGCATCGCTTGCTTGACCCAGTGCCAGCCGGTCCGTGCGGGAAGTCGGCTCATCCGCGCAGTCCCGGCGCCGGCGTGGCGATGCGCTCGCGCAGGATGCGCTCGAAGTGGGTCGGATCGTGCGGCGTCAGCATCTCCGCCTCGCGCGGCTGGTGGAAGTCGTACAGGCGCGACAGCCAGAAGCGCAGCGCCGCCGCCCGTAACATCGGCTGCCAAGCGGTCTGCTCGGCGTCGGTGAACGGACGCACGGCGTGGTAGGCGTCCAGCATGGCGCGCACGCGGGCGGCGTCCAGCACGCCGCTGTCGAGATCGATGCACCAGTCGTTGACGGTGACCGCCACGTCGAACAGCCAGGTGTCGCAGCCGGCGAAGTAGAAGTCGAAGAAGCCGGTCAGGCGCTCGCCGTCGAACATGACGTTGTTGCGGAACAGGTCGGCATGCACCGGGCCGCGTTGCAGCTGGCGGTAGGTGTCGCAGATGGCGAACGCTTCCTGGAAGTGCATCTCGGCGCGCAGCAGGTGGGCGCAGCTGTCGTCCAGGAAGGGCAGCACGTGCGGCGTGGTCTCGTTCCACCAGTCCAGGCCGCGCAGATTGGGCTGCACCAGCGGATAGTCGACCGCCGCCAGGTGCATGCGCGCCAGCATGGCGCCGACAGCGGCGCAATGCACCGGCTGCGGATCCATCTGCGACTTGCCTTCGAGCTTGGTGACGATGGACGCCGGCTTGCCGTGCAGGGCGACGATCAGCTCGCCCTGGTCGTTGGCGATGGGCGCCGGCACCAGCACGCCGCGGTCGGCCAGATGGTGCATCAGCTTGAGGTAGAACGGCAACTGCTCGAAGGACAGGTTCTCGAAGATCGTCAGCACGAACTCGCCGCGCTCCGTCGTCAGGAAGAAGTTGCTGTTTTCAATGCCGCTGGCGATGCCTTTGAGCGCCAATGGCTGGCCGAGGGGAAACTGATCGATCCACGGGGTAAGGTCATCCAGGCTGACCGGGGTAAACACTGCCATGAGAAAACTTGATGAGGTTCGGTGAGCGGCGCCGCCGTCGAGGCGGGCGCCGGGGGACGCCCGCGCAGGGCGGGCGCGCGCGTTATTTCACGGCGGGAGGCGGCGCGGCGGTGTCCGTCGAGCCTTCCTCTTCCGTGGTCTTTTTCTTTTTCTTGCCGATGTCGAACTCCATCACGGTCCATTGCGGGCCGCGGTTGGCGCCCCCCATCGCATCGCCGGGTAGGGCGGTGCCGGCCGGGCGGTTCGGCTTCAGCGTGTAGGTGCTTGGACCGCTTTTGACGGTCGCTTCCACCACTTGGCCGCTGTTGTCGCGTTTTTCGGTGATCTTGTTTTCCGGCGACGGCTTGGCCGTCACCGTGATCGGATCGTCCGCCACTTCCTCTATCTTTTCCAGTTTTGGCGGCGCCTGGCTCGGAGTCGACTGGGCAAACGCCGTGTGGGCGCTGAGCGTCAGGAGGAGGGCAGGCCAGAGGGTAGAGGTGCGCGTCATGATGATTCGCCTTAGAAGGTGAAAACGGCTGTGAAAAGCCGTCAAATTTTTATGTATGATCCATTGTAACAAACAGACACGCTTCGCTGTTTTTAAAAGCCGATTTCCCACGGCGCTGTTGGGGTATTGCCAATTTGAAAAGACCGTGGCGGGCGGGCGAAACCGGGCCAAAACCTGCGATAATGCGCCATTCGTGGCCTTGCCGCCATTGTTGCGCGGCGCCCTCACCCATATCTAGTGTCTATGCAAAATACCCTGCTGTTAGTTGACGGTTCCAGTTACCTCTACCGCGCCTTCCACGCGCTGCCCGACCTGCGCAGCCCGGACGGCCATCCGACCGGCGCCATGCACGGCATGGTCAACATGTTGCGCCGCCTGCGCGCCGACTATCCGGCCGCCTACATCGCCTGTGTGTTCGACGCCAAGGGCAAGACCTTCCGCGACGATATGTATCCCGAGTACAAGGCCACGCGCGCCTCGATGCCGGACGACCTGCGCCTGCAGATCGAGCCCATCCACGAGGCGGTGAAGGCCATGGGCTGGCCCATCCTGATGGTCGAGGGCGTGGAGGCGGACGACGTCATCGGCACGCTGTCGGTGCAGGCCGCGCAGGCCGGCATGAACGTGGTGGTGTCCACCGGCGACAAGGACCTGGCCCAGCTGGTCAACGACAAGGTCATGCTGATCAACACCATGACCAACGAGAAAATGGACGAGGCGGGCGTGCTGGCCAAGTTCGGCGTGCCGCCCAACCGCATCATCGACTACCTAACCTTGATCGGCGACACAGTCGACAACGTGCCGGGTGTGAACAAGTGCGGTCCGAAGACCGCGCTCAAGTGGCTGACCGCCTACGACTCGCTGGACGGCGTGATCGCCAACGCGGCAAACATCACCGGCGCGGTCGGCGAGAACCTGCGCAGCGCGCTGGAGTGGCTGCCCAAGGGCCGCGAACTGATCACCGTGAAGCTGGACTGCGACCTGTCCGCGCACATGGCGACGATCAGCGAATCGCTGGTTGCGCGCGAGGAGGACAAGGAAACCTTGCTGGCCTTTTTCGGCAAGTACGGCTTCAAGACGCTGCTGCGTGAGCTGGGCACGCCGTCGGCGCCGGTCGGCGCGCCGGGCAAGGCCGCGGCTGCTGCGGCCGCCGCGCCTGCCGCCGGCGGCGCCGTCTCCGCCAACATGGACATGTTCGGCGAAGCGCCCAAGCTCAGCACCAACTACGAAACCGTGCTGACCGACGAACAGCTGGACAAATGGATCGCCCTGATCGACGCCGCCAAACTGACCGCGGTCGACACCGAAACCACCTCGCTGGAGCCGATGACGGCGCAGATGGTCGGCATCTCGCTGTCGGTGGAGCCGGGCGTGGCCTGCTACATCCCGGTGGCGCACAGCTACCAGGGCGTGCCCGAGCAGCTGTCGCGCGAGCACGTGCTGGCCAGGCTGAAGCCGTGGCTGGAAGACGCCACCAAGCTCAAGGTCGGCCAGAACCTCAAGTACGACAGCCACATCTTCGCCAACCACGGCGTAACGCTGCGCGGCATCGAGCACGACACGCTGCTTGAATCGTATGTCTTCGAATCGCACCGTACGCACGACATGGACAGCCTGGCGCTGCGCCACCTGAACCACACCACCATCCCGTTCGTGGACGTGTGCGGCAAGGGCGCCAGCATGATCACCTTCGACAAGGTGGAGATCGGCCGCGCCACCGAATACGCGGCGGAGGACGCTGACATCACGCTGCGCCTGCACCAGGCGATGATCGGCGAGGTGGAGAACGACGCCAAGCTGAACTTCATCTACCGCAACATCGAGTTGCCGACCGCCGTGGTGCTGCAAAAGATCGAGCGCAACGGTGTGCACATCGACGCCGAGCTGCTCAACATCCAGTCGGCCGAGCTGGGCGCGCGCATCGCCGAGCTGGAAGCCAAGGCGCACGAGCTGGCCGAGCAGCCGTTCAACCTCGGCTCGCCCAAGCAGATCGGCGAGATCTTCTTCGACAAGCTCAAGCTGCCGGTGGTGAAGAAGACCCCGAGCGGCGCCCCGTCCACCGACGAGGAAGTGCTGCAGAAGCTGGCCGAGGACTATCCGCTGCCGAAAGTGCTGCTGGAATACCGCAGCCTGTCCAAGCTGAAGTCGACCTACACCGACAAGCTGCCGAAAGGGATCAACCAGGACACCGGCCGCGTCCACACCAACTACGCGCAGGCGGTGGCGGTGACGGGCCGCCTGGCCTCCAACGATCCCAACCTGCAGAACATCCCTATCCGCACCAAGGAAGGCCGCCGCATCCGCGAAGCCTTCATCGCGCCGCCGGGCAGCCACATCGTCTCGGCCGACTATTCGCAGATCGAGCTGCGCATCATGGCCCACATCTCGGAAGACGAGAACATGCTGCGCGCCTTCGCCGAAGGCGTCGACATCCACCGCGCCACCGCCGCCGAGATCTTCGGCGTGCCGCCGGAGGAAGTCAGCAGCGAGCAGCGCCGCTACGCCAAGGTGATCAACTTCGGCCTGATCTACGGCATGAGCGCCTTCGGCCTGGCCAGCAACCTGGGCATCGAGCGCGGCGCGGCGCAAAGCTATATCGACCGCTACTTCGCGCGCTTCTCAGGCGTCAAACAATACATGGACGACACGCGCCTGCAGGCCAAGGCGCGCGGCTACGTCGAGACCGTGTTCGGCCGCCGCCTGTGGCTGCCCGAGATCAATTCGCCGAACGGCCCGCGCCGCCAGGGCGCCGAACGCGCCGCGATCAACGCGCCGATGCAGGGCACGGCGGCCGACCTGATCAAGCTGGCCATGGTGGCTGTGCAGGACTGGCTGGAAAAGGATAAGCTGCAAACCAAGATGATCATGCAGGTGCACGATGAACTGGTGCTGGAAGTGCCGGACGCCGAACTGTCGCTGGTCAAGGAAATGCTGCCGAAGCTGATGGCCGGCGTGGCGGAGCTCAAGGTTCCGCTGATCGCCGAAGTCGGCGTCGGCAAAAACTGGGAGGAAGCACACTAAGCGTGTGCTTCCGCGAACTGACTACGGAGGATTCGCATGGATGATTTAAGGCAGGATGCAGAGAGTTTGCTGACCAAGACCAGTCTGTCGGACGGCGTTGACCGTCGCGACTTCCTGAAGGTGGCGCTGGGCACGGGCTTCGCGGCCGCCGCCATGCCGGTGGTGGCGCAGAACGTCATCAAGACCGACACCGCCGGCCTGACCGCCGGCACCATCACCCTGACGGTAGACGGCGTGCAAGTACCTGTGTACCGCGCCCAGCCCGAAGGCAAGACCAACCTGCCAGTGATCCTGGTGGTATCGGAAATCTTCGGCGTGCACGAGCACATCGCCGACGTCGCCCGTCGCTTCGCCAAGCAGGGCTACCTGGCGCTGGCGCCGGACCTGTTCGTACGCCAGGGCGACCCGCAAAAGGCCGCCTCGATCGCCGAACTGCAGCGCGACATCATCTCCAAGACGCCGGACGCGCAAGTGATGGCCGACCTGGACGCGACCGTGGCCTGGGCCAAGGCCAACGGCGGCAACGGCGACAAGATCGGCATCACCGGCTTCTGCTGGGGCGGCCGCATCACCTGGATGTACGCCGCGCACAACCCGAGCATCAAGGCCGGCGTGGCCTGGTATGGCCGGCTGGTGGGCGAGAGCAATCCGGTGACTCCCAGGCACCCAATTGATATCGCTGGATCTCTGACCGTGCCGGTGCTCGGCCTGTACGGCCTGAAGGACACGGGCATCACCCAGGACTCGATCGCGGCCATGAAGGCGGCGCTGGCCAAGGGCGCGAACAAGTCGACCTTCGTGGTCTACCCGAACTCCGGCCACGCCTTCAACGCCGATTACCGCCCCAGCTACGTCGAGGCGGACGCCAAGGATGGCTGGAGCCGCGCGCTGGCGTGGTTCAAGCAGCATGGCGTGTCCTGAGCGCTGATTTACCGGCCTTTTGGCCAAAGATGAGCACAAAACCGGGCCGGGCGGTAAAATAACGCCCCCGGCCCGCGCGCAGCGGCACGGTCCCTGCTACAAGAGGCTATAACATCGATCCCGTACTCATCTCCATCCTACTGGCCACCACGGTTGCCGGCGTCGTCAGCATCACCGCTGCCGCGGTGTTCTCGTTTACGCTGCTGTCCAAGGTGGTGGAGCGCATGGTCAGCCTGTCGGTGGGCATCATGCTGTCGACCTCCCTGCTGCACGCCTTGCCTGAAGCGTTCGAATCGCAGGCCAGCGCGCGCAGCCTGTTTGGCACGCTGCTGGGCGGATTGCTGGCCTTCTTCCTGCTGGAGAAGATGGCCATCCTGCGCCACTCGCACCACCACGAGGGCGACGGCCACCACCACCATCACGGCCACGACAAGCGCGAGGCGGGCAAGGCCGGCTGGATGATCCTGGTCGGCGACGGCATGCACAACTTCACCGACGGCATCCTGATCGCGGCGGCCTTCCTAGCCAATCCCGAGCTGGGGCTGGTGACGGGGCTGGCCATCATCGCGCACGAGATACCGCAGGAGATCGGTGACTTCATCGTACTGCTCAACGCCGGCTTCACACGCACGCGGGCCTACGTCTACAACTTGCTGTGCAGCCTGTTGTCGATCGCCGGCGGCCTGCTGGGCTACTACACGCTGGACCGCGCCAGCAGCCTGATCCCGTATGTGCTGGTGTTCGCGTCGTCGGGCTTCATCTACATCGCCGTCAGCGACCTCATGCCGCAGATGCAACGCCGCGCCACGCTGCGCGAAACCATTCCGCAAGTGCTGCTGATCGCACTGGGCGTCATCATCGTCCTATTCCTGACCCACGGCCACTGACGCCGCTCAACCCGGCGCGCCTTGCACCATGCGGCGCCGGGAGTATCATGGCGGTCATGGACAGCAAACCCGATAAGCAAGCTGAAGCATTCACCGCGCTCACAGCGGAGGATCGAGCTCGCCTAGAGCGGTTGGCTGCGCTTGCTCAACTGAGTCCGGAACTACTTTGGCCGGACGTCTGGCGCTACGGGTTTGACGATGTTGAGGAAGGGATACTGGCGGACCTGGAAGCCGACGAGTACTTTAAACACAACGCCGGTATCGATAACGCCGAAGTTATGGCGGAAGCACGTCAGCTGATCGCCATTCATGGCAAGCGGAAACGCCGGATCGGGTAGTCTTCGGGTGCGCTGGCTACCCAGTGCGCGAAAAGCTTATTCCCGGTCGATCGTCTATATCGCCGAACAGGACCGCCGCGCGGCGGACCTCGTGGCCGAACGGGTCGAAAAAGCACTCGATATGATCGCATTGCAACCGGGGATGGGAACGCCGGTGAGTCGGCTGGGGCGAAGGCGATTCCCGATACCCAGGACGGGTCACGTTATTGAATATTATGTGGCCAACGACGAAGTCAGAGTGACGCGCTGGGCGCGCCAAACACGTAAGTCGTAAGCGCCGGCCGGCGGCGCCGCGAGTATCGTGAGGGTCATGGTAAGCAAATCCAATAAGCAAGCTGAAGCATTCGCCGCGCTCACCGCGCAGGATCGCGTTCGCCTTGATAAGCTTGCCGTTCTTGCGGGGTTGACTGCGGAAGAGCTTTGGCCTGCGGTCTATCGCTATGGCTTTCAAGATATTGAGGAAAGCGTCCAAGCTAGCTTGGACGCTGACGCGGATATTGCGGCAGGTCGCACAATACCGCATGAAGAGGTGATGGCGGAGGCTCGACGTATTCTGGCAGCCCACGCCAAGCCCAAGCGTAAGCCTGACTAAGCTGGCATGCGCTGCTTAAGCGCCAGTCGCCACCGGCCGGGCCGGATCGGCGCACCATTCGCTCCAGGAGCCGGGGTAGAGCGCGGCGCCGGGCAAGCCCGCCACTTCCAGTGCCAGCAGGTTGTGGCAGGCCGTCACGCCCGAGCCGCATTGCATGATCGCCTGCGGCGCGCTGGCGAACAGCGGCGCGAATTCATCCCTCAACTGCGCGGCGCCCTTGAAGCGGCCGTCTGCGTTCAGGTTGTCCTTGAAGAAGCGGTTCTTCGCTCCCGGAATATGGCCGCCCACCGGATCGATGGTCTCGTTCTCGCCGCGATAACGGTCGGCCGCGCGGGCATCCACCACCGTGCGCGCCTGCGTGACCAGATTCGCCACCACGTCCTCCACCGACACCGTCGGCACCAGCGACGCCCGCTCGCTGATCGCGCCGCGTGCGCGCGCAACCACCGGCGTCACCATCGGCAAACCCTGCGCCTGCCAGGCGGCCAGGCCGCCGTCCAGCACCGCCACCGCCGGATGACCCACCCAGCGCAGCAGCCACCACAGGCGTGCCGCGAACATGCCGCCGTGCGCGTCATACGCCACCACTTGCGTATCGTCGTTGATGCCCCAGCCGCGCAGCGTCTCGATCAGCGCCGCGCGCTCCGGCAGCGGATGACGGCCACGGAACTTGCCATCCGCGCCCGCCTTGGCGCCCGACAAATCGGTATCGATGTTGGCGAACTGCGCGTTCTGGATATGGCCGATGGCAAAGCCGTCGCGGCCCGCGTTCGGATTCATCAGGTCATGGCGGCAATCGAGTATCACCCAATTGTCGTCGGTCAAATGCTGGGAAAGGTCGGTGGCGCTGATCAGGGTAGTGTGCATGTTCCGGGTTTCCTTAAACTTCGCTCGCAATTGGATCGGTAATGGCTATCGCCTTACCGCGCTCGGTGTTACGCGTATTGTAAAACGTTGTGGCCACACCGGACACCAGGATCACGACTATGCCCGCCCAGCTGTGCCAGCTGAACACGTCGCCGAACACGAACACGCCCCACACGCTGGAAAACACGATGCCGGTGTACTGCAGATTGGCCACCACCAGCGTCTGCCCCAGGCGATAAGCGCGCGTCATGGCGATCTGCGCGCTGGTGGCGCAGATGCCGATGCCCAGCAACAGCAAGCCGCCGTGCCAACTGGTGATCGGATGCCACACGACGCCCTGTCCGCCGGCCTGCGCATAATTGCCGGCGATGCCGGCCACCAGATTCATGATCGCGAAGTAGAACACCACGCGGTTCTCGGGCTCGCCCGCCAGCCCAAGCTTGCGCACCTGCAGGTAGGCCATGGCCGACAGCACGCTGGAAGTGAGCGCGATCAGCGCCGGCGTCAGTTGATTGGAGTGGAAGGCCGGCTGCAGCAGCAGCGTGACGCCGACAAAGCTCATGCCGACCGCCGCCAGCAGCGGCCACCGGACCTGGTTTTTGGCATGCCACCAGCCGAGCGCGAACAGCCACACGGCGATCCAGATCGGCGCCATGTAGTTGAGGGTCATGGCGGTGGCCAGCGGCAGCTTGGCGATGGCGTAGAACCACAGCCACAGCGACACCACGCCGACCAGCCCGCGCCACAAATGGGCGCCGGGCATGCTGGTGGTGAATTTGCCGCCTTGCAGTTTGATGGCGATGAACAGCACGACCACGCCCACCACGCCGCGGTACATGACGATTTCGGATGTGGAGAACTGCTCCGAGGCCAGCTTCACGCACACCCCCATCGCGGCGAACATGAAACTGGCGAACAACATCCAAAGTGACTGCATCGGCTTCCTAGAGATCGATATTGGCCCGGTACCACTCGTGGAAGTGCTGCATGCCGTCTTCCATCGGCGACTGGTAAGGACCTGCATCGGTGGTGCCGCGCTTCATCAGCGCCTTGCGGCCGGCGTCCATGCGCTGGCCGATCTCGTCGTCCTCGACGCAGGTTTCCATGTAGGCTGCGCGCTCGGCCTCGATGAACTCGCGCTCGAACAGCACGATCTCCTCGGGGTAGTAGAACTCCACCACGTTCTTGGTGCGCTGCGGGCCGTCCGGCCACAGCGTCGAGACGATCAGCACATGCGGATACCACTCGACCATGATGTTCGGATACAGCGTCAGCCAGATCGCGCCGTACGGTGGCGGTTCGCCGCCGCGGAACTTGAGCACCTGCTCCTGCCAGCGCTTGTAGATCTCGGAGCCGGACTTGCGCAAGCCCTTGTTCACGCCAACGGTCTGCACGCTGTAGTCGCGGCCGAATTCCCAACGCAGGTCGTCGCAGCTGACGAAGCCGCCCAGGCCCGGGTGGAAAGGCTCGACGTGATAGTCCTCCAGATAGACTTCAATGAAAGTCTTCCAGTTGTAGTCGCAGTTGTGCACCTCGACGTGGTCGAACATATAGCCGGAGAAATCCAGGTCCTTGGTCACCGACAGCTCCTTGAGCTTGTCCATGACGTCGTAGCCGTTCTGCTCGAACAGCAGGCCGTTCCAGCTTTGCAGCTTGGTCTTGGGCAGGTTCAGGCAAGGCGTTTCCGGGAAATGCGGCGCGCCGATCAACTCGCCCTTGAGGTCGTAGGTCCAGCGGTGCAGCGGACAGACGATGTTGTTGGCGTTGCCGCGCCCATTGAACATCAGCGCCTGGCGGTGGCGGCAGACGTTGGACAGCACCTCCAGCCCGTTGGCGTTGCGCACCAGCATACGCCCTTCGTCTTCAGAGACGAGGGTCGCGAAGTCGCCGACGTTCGGCACCATCAGCTCGTGCCCGATATATCGCGGGCCAGCCTGGAATAATTGCTGCATTTCGCGCTGTAACAGCGCTTCGTCAAAATAGACGTCAACCGGAAGTTGCGCGTTTGAACGCGCCAGCTTGGCGTGGGTAGCCAGATCGGACATCCCAACCCCCCTTAATATGTACATCAAACCAAAGAGAGACAGAATCCGTAAAGACCTGAATTCAAAGTTGTTGAAAATGGTATTTCGGACAGAACCGGCGATTATACCGTGTTTCACCCCGGCCAGACGAGCGGATGTGCTCGTTTTTCGCGCAAATGATGGTGAAAATTACATGATTGTGCGGGATATGGGGACGATTGCGATAAAATCCATGGTTTCCGCCCTCGGCCTGGCCGCTATAGTTCCACCGGATAAGGTGGTTTGTTCTAAAATAACGGGCTACACTGCGCTGGCACGTGTTTTTACCTGAGTGACTATGTCTAAGAAATTAACCGCCGACGCGACCACCGCCCCCGCCTCGTTCGAAGAAGCGATGGCGGAACTGGCGCAGCTGGTTGCACAAATGGAGGCAGGCCAACTGCCGCTGGAAGCCTCGGTGGCCGCCTATGCGCGCGGCTCGGAGCTGGTGAAGTTCTGCGCCGTCCAGCTGGAGAAAGTGGAGTCCCAGGTCAAAGTGCTGGAAGGCGACATGCTCAAGCCGTTCGCGGAAGCCGGCGAGGGCGAATTATGAACGGCGCTTTCGACGACTGGATGAAGACCGTGCAGGCGGCATCGGAAAACGATTTATCCGGTTTCCTGCCCCCCGCCACGACGATACCCACCAAGCTGCACGCGGCGATGCGCTACGCGCTGCTGGGTGGCGGCAAGCGCGTGCGTCCGCTGCTGGTGTACGCGGCCGGCGCGTTGTTCGGCGCCGACGCGGCCATCCTGAGCCGCGCCGCCGCCGCCGTGGAAATGATCCACGCCTATTCGCTGGTGCACGACGACATGCCGTGCATGGACGACGATGAACTGCGCCGCGGCAAGCCGACGGTGCACGTGGCCTACGACGAGGCGACCGCGCTGCTGGTGGGCGACGCGCTGCAATCGCAGGCCTTCCTGGTGCTGGCCGAGGCCGACACCATCCCGCCGGCGCGCCAGGTGGCGATGCTGCGCCTGCTGGCGCACGCGTCCGGTTCGGCCGGCATGTGCGGCGGCCAGGCGATCGATCTCGACAGCGTGGGCCTGAGCCTGACGCTGGAACAGCTGGAGCAGATGCACCAGCTCAAAACCGGCGCGCTGTTGCGCGCCGCCGTGGTGCTGGGCGCGCTGGCCGGCAAGGAGCTCGACGCTGCCGAGCTGCAGGCGCTCAACACCTACGCGCGCGCCATCGGCCTGGCCTTCCAGGTGGTGGACGACGTGCTCGACGCCACGGCCGATTCGGCCACGCTGGGCAAGACTGCCGGCAAGGACGCCGCCGACAACAAGCCGACCTATGTGTCCATCCTGGGTCTGGAGCCATCGCGCGCGCTGGCGGAAACATTGCGGCTCGACGCGCACGCAGCGCTCGCGCCGTTTGGAGAAAAAGCTCTGCGGTTACGCGAACTCGCGGATTTGATCGTGCAGCGGAAGGCATAAATGAAATTGCTCGAAAACATAGATTCACCGGCGGACGTGCGCAAGCTGTCGCGCACCCAACTGACGCCGCTCGCGCATGAACTGCGCAGCTACCTGCTGGATTCGGTCTCGAAGACCGGCGGCCATTTGTCGTCCAACCTCGGCACGGTCGAGCTGACCGTGGCGCTGCACTACGTGTTCAACACGCCGCACGACCGCATCGTCTGGGACGTGGGCCACCAGACCTACTCGCACAAGATCCTCACCGGCCGCCGCGAGCGCATGAACACGCTGCGCCAGCTGAACGGCATCTCCGGCTTCCCCAAGCGCGACGAAAGCGAATACGACACCTTCGGCACGGCGCACTCGTCGACGTCGATCTCGGCCGCGCTGGGCATGGCGCAGGCGGCCAAGATCAAGGGCGAGCAGCGCCACGCCATCGCCGTCATCGGCGACGGCTCGATGACCGCCGGCATGGCCTTCGAGGCGCTCAACAACGCCGGCGTGCAGGAAGACCTGAACCTGCTGGTGATCCTGAACGACAACGACATGTCGATCTCGCCGCCGGTGGGCGCGCTGAACCGCTACCTGGCGCGCCTGATGTCGGGCCAGTTCTACGCCGCCGCCAAGAACGTCGGCAAGTCCGTGCTGCCCGGCCCCGTGCTGGAGCTGGCCAAGCGGCTGGAGGAACACGCCAAGGGCATGGTGGTGCCTGCCACGATGTTCGAGGAATTCGGCTTCAACTACATCGGCCCGATCGACGGCCACGACCTCGAATCGCTGGTGCCGACGCTGCAGAACATCAAGCACCTCAAGGGCCCGCAGTTCCTGCACGTGGTCACCAAGAAGGGCCAGGGCTACAAGCTGGCCGAGGCCGACCCGGTGCTGTACCACGGTCCCGGCAAGTTCAATCCGGCCGAAGGCATCAAGCCGGCCGCCGCGCCGGGCAAGATGAGCTACACCGAGGTGTTCGGCACCTGGCTGTGCGACATGGCCGCCGCCGACAAGAAGCTGGTCGGCATCACGCCGGCCATGCGCGAAGGCTCGGGCATGGTGCGCTTCGAGCAGCAGTTCCCTGACCGTTACTTCGACGTCGGCATCGCCGAGCAGCACGCGGTGACCTTCGGCGCCGGCTTGGCCTGCGAAGGCCTCAAGCCGGTGGTGGCGATCTACTCCACCTTCCTGCAGCGCGGCTACGATCAATTGATTCACGACGTGGCGCTGCAAAACCTGGACGTGACCTTCGCGCTGGACCGCGCGGGCCTGGTGGGCGCGGACGGCGCCACCCACGCCGGCAACTACGACATGGCCTACCTGCGCTGCATCCCGAACATGGTGGTCATGGCCGCCTCGGACGAAAACGAATGCCGCCAGATGCTCACCACCGGCTACCGCTACAACGGGCCGGCGGCGATCCGCTATCCACGCGGCGCCGGCGCCGGCGTGGCGATCAAGCCGGAACTGACGGCGATTGAAATCGGCAAGGGCGAGATCAAGCGCCAGGGCCAGAAGATCGCCATCCTGGCCTTCGGCTCGATGGTGGCGCCGGCGATGGCCGCGGGCGAGGCATTGGACGCCACGGTGGTCAACATGCGCTTCGTCAAACCGCTTGATGTGGAACTGGTCAAGCAGATGGCCGCCAGCCACGATTACCTGGTGACGGTGGAAGAGGGTTGCATCATGGGCGGCGCGGGCGCCGCCGTGGCTGAAGCGCTGGCCGCCGAAGGCATCGTCAAGCCGCTGCAGATGCTCGGCCTGCCGGACAAGTTCATCGACCACGGCGACCCGGCCAAGCTGCTCGCCAGCGTGGGCCTGGACGGCGCCGGCATCACCGCGTCGATCAAGCAACGCCACGCCGCCGCCGAGCCGCGCCTGGTGGTCAACAACGGCTAAAGACCGTTGCTGTTATGCTCAAAGCCGCCTTCGGGCGGCTTTTTTCTTGCCTATCGAGAGGACGCATCCTATCTTGGTATAAACAGTTTATTCGGTTTATATCGCCATGCATGCCGCCTGCTTTTTCTCTGGTTTGTTGTTCGCCTGCGGGATGGCGGGCGCGCAGGTGCCGGAATCGGGCCGGGCGCAGGAAATGCGCTTCAGCGCCGAGGAAGTGGCCAGCACGGTGGAGGACCGCTATATCGAGCGCGTGGTCGGCCTGGCGGCTGGCGGACGGCTCGATGACGACCGCGTGCTGCTGGCGCGGCTGCAATCCATCGGCGCGGGCCTGGTCCGCGCCGCCGTGGCGCTGAAGCCCGAAGTGGCCGGATGGGAGTGGGAGTTCCATACCACCAGCGACGCCGAAGTCGACGCCATCTGCATGGCCGGCGGCAAAATCCTGGTGGGCAGCGCCTTCGTGCGCCAGCTGGCGCTCGGCGATGGCGAACTGGCCACCTTGCTGGGCCACGAAATCGCCCACGCGGTGGCCGAACATCACCGCGAAACCTTGTCGGAAGCGCTATTCCTGAACCGCTATCCGGTGGTGCCGCTGGAAGTGGTGATGGAGCGCCTGGAGAGCGACCTGTCGGTGCAGATCCGGCTGTCCAAGCTATCGAGCATGCAGGAATCCGAGGCGGACCAATTGGGCATGGTGCTGGCGCACCGCGCGGGCTGGCCGGCCGCCGACATGGTCAGCTTCTACCGCAAGCTGTCCGATGGCGACCAGATGGCGCTGGTGTCCAGCGCCTATCCGGCCAGCGCTTCGCGCCTCAGCATGGCCAAGGGCATGGCGCTGCTGTTCCAGTCGGACCGCTGATCCTTAGCCGCGCTTGCGCTCGTGCTGCCACAGCACGTCGCTGCCGCCGGCGTAGCGGTTCAACACGCGCGACAGCACAAACATCAAGTCCGACAAGCGGTTCACATACTGGCGCGGATGCTCGTGGATGGTCTCGGCCTTGCCCAGCGTGACGATGGCGCGTTCGGCGCGGCGGCACACGGTGCGGCACACATGCGCCTGCGAAGCCGCGCGCGAGCCGGCCGGCAGGATGAACTCCGTCAGCGCCGGCAGGGTGGCGTTGTACTTGGCCAGCAGCGCGTCGAGCCGCTCGACGTGCGCCTCGGTGATCATCTGGTAGCCGGGGATGCACAACTCGCCGCCCAGGTCGAACAGGTCGTGCTGGATCGTGACCAGCTCTTCGCGCAGCTCGGCCGGCATGTCTTCGCACAGCAGCAGTCCGATGTGCGAGTTCAGCTCGTCGACTTCGCCGATCGAGTGGATACGCACGCTGTCCTTGTCGGTGCGGCTGCCGTCACCGAGGCCGGTGGTGCCGCCGTCGCCGGTGCGGGTGGCGATTTTGGAGAGTCGATTGCCCATATGGATTCCTAAAAGTGGATGAGTCGCGCCCGGAAGAATACAACAGTTTAATCGGGTATTTCGCCTTGCAGTGCGTTTGTGCTTACAATCGATGCATAACCATGTGCTTCCAGGTGCCCGCTCCATGAACACTGCCATATCCACGTTGCCCACATCGGCCGATATCGCCGCCCGCCGCGCGCAGGTCGCCGCCGCGCTGCTGCATGTGCTGCCGGCCCGCGTTGTCCTGTCCGAGCCGGAAGACACCCGGCCCTACGAATGCGACGGCCTGGCCGCCTACCGCCAGTTGCCGATGATCGTCGTCCTGCCCGACAGCGAAGAGCAGGTCGCCGCCGTGCTGCGGGTGTGCCGCGAGCTGAACGTGCCCATCGTGCCGCGCGGCGCCGGCACCGGCTTGTCCGGCGGTGCCATGCCGATCGCCGACGGCGTGGTGCTGTCGACCGCGCGCCTGAACCGCATCGTGCGCATGGACGCCTACTCGCGGACCGCCGTGGTGCAGCCGGGCGTGCGCAACCTGGCGATCTCGGAGGCGGCGGCGCAGCATGGGCTGTACTACGCGCCCGACCCATCGTCGCAGATCGCCTGCACCATCGGCGGCAACGTGGCCGAGAACTCAGGCGGCGTGCACTGCCTCAAATACGGCCTGACGGTGCACAACGTGCTGCGCGTGCGCATGGTGACCATGGACGGCGACGTGGTGGAACTGGGCGGCGAGTCGCTCGACGCGCCGGGCCTGGACCTGCTGTCGGTGTTCATTGGCTCCGAGGGCATGCTGGGCATCGTCACCGAGGTGACGGTCAAGCTGGTGCCCAAGCCGGCCACCGCGCGCGTGATCATGGCCTCGTTCAATGAAGTGACGGCGGGCTGCCACGCGGTGGCGGCGCTGATCGCGGCCGGTATCATCCCGGCCGGGCTGGAGATGATGGACCAGACCTCGTCGCGCATGGTCGAACCGTTCGTCAAGGCGGGCTACGACACCGAGGCCGCCGCCATCCTGCTGTGCGAGGCCGACGGCACCGTCGAGGAAGTGGAGGAGGAGATCGCGCGCATGTCGGCGGTGCTGAACACGGCCGGCGCCAGCGCCATCGCGGTGTCGCAGTCGGAGGCGGAGCGGTTGAAGTTCTGGTCCGGCCGCAAGAACGCCTTCCCGGCGGCGGGCCGCATCTCGCCGGACTACTACTGCATGGACGGCACCATCCCGCGCAAGCGCCTGGGCCAGGTGCTGGAGGGGATCGCCCAGATGGAAGTCAAATACGGCCTGCGCTGCGCCAACGTGTTCCACGCCGGCGACGGCAACCTGCATCCGCTGATCCTGTTCAACGCCAACATCCCCGACGAATTCGAGCGCGCCGAGGCCTTCGGCGCCGAGATCCTGGCGTTGTGCGTGGAAGTGGGCGGCACCATCACCGGCGAGCATGGCGTCGGCATCGAGAAGATCAATTCGATGTGCGCGCAGTTCGCGCCGGCGGAGCTGGACGCCTTCTTCTCGGTCAAGCGCGCCTTCGATCCGGCCGGCCTGCTCAATCCCGACAAGGCCATTCCCACGCTGAACCGCTGCGCCGAATTCGGCAAGATGCGCGTCAGCGGCGGCATGCTGCCGTTCTCCCATCTGCCGCGTTTTTGAACGGAGCGACATGACGAACGAATCCTACATCGCCGGGCAGTTCAGCGACCGCATACGCGCCGCGAAGGACGACGGCATCCAGCTGCGCCTGCGCGGCGGCGGCACCAAGGACTGGTACGGCCAGTCGCTGGACGGCGAGGTGTTCGACACGCGCGCCTATGCCGGTATCGTGTCCTACGAACCTACCGAATTGGTGATCACCGCCCGCTGCGGCACGCCGCTGGCGGAGATCGAGGCGCTGCTGGCCCAGCACCATCAGATGCTGGCGTTCGAGCCGCCGCGTTACGGCGCCGCGTCGACCATTGGCGGCGTGGTGGCCAGCGCCTTGTCCGGCCCGCGCCGCGCCAGCGCCGGCGCGGTGCGCGACTTCGTGCTCGGCGCGGTGCTGATGGACGGCCACGGTGAGGCGCTGCGCTTCGGCGGCCAGGTGATGAAGAACGTGGCTGGCTACGATGTCTCGCGCTTGCTGGCCGGTTCGCTCGGCACGCTGGGATTGATACTGGAGGTGTCGCTCAAAGTGCTGCCGGTGCCGCTGCGCGAGGCCAGCCTGCGCTTCGAGATGAGCGAGATCGACGCGCTTCGTCATCTGAACGAATGGGCCGGCCAGCCGCTGCCGATATCGGCCAGCTGCTGGCATCAGGGCGTGCTGACGTTGCGGCTGTCCGGCGCCGAGGCGGCGGTGGAAGCGGCGCAGCGAAAACTGGGCGGCGCGCCGCTGCCGGACGACGCGGCGTTCTGGACCTCATTGCGCGACCAGACGCACAGCCATTTCGACGGTGGCGCCTTGTGGCGGCTGTCGGTGCCGCCGGCGGCCAGCGCCATCATCCTGCGCGGCGAACAGCTGATCGAGTGGGGCGGGGCGCAGCGCTGGCTCAAGGTGGAGTCCACCGGTACCGAACAGTCGGTCGAACAAGTGGGCGGACAAGCGGGCGGGCAAGCGGCAGGCCAAGCCGCAGGGCAAACGGCCGGGCAGGCGGTAGGCCAAGCCGCCGAACAAGCGGCCGGAATCCGCCGCACGGTGGCTGCGGCCGGCGGCCACGCCACGCTGTTCCGTGGCGGTGACAAGAGCGTCGGCGTGTTCCATCCTTTGGCGCCGGCCGTGGCGAAGATCCACGAGCGGCTCAAGCAGTCCTTCGATCCGGCGGGGATCTTCAATCCCGGCCGCATGTACTAGCGAACCCCATGCAAACCAATCTCGCCGATTTCATCAAGCACACCCGCGAAGGCGAAGAGGCCGACGCCATCCTGCGCGCCTGCGTCCACTGCGGCTTCTGCACCGCCACCTGTCCCACCTACCAGTTGCTGGGCGACGAACTGGATGGCCCGCGCGGCCGCATCTACCTGATCAAGCAGGTGCTGGAAGGCGCGCCGGTGACGGCCAAGACCCAGACCCACCTGGACCGCTGCTTGACCTGTCGCAATTGCGAAACCACCTGTCCGTCCGGCGTCAAATACGGCCGCCTGATCGACATCGGCCGCAAAGTGGTGGAGGAGCGCGTGCAACGCCCGTTCGCCGAGCGCATGAAGCGGCTGGTGTTGAAGGAAGCCCTGCCGCGCAAGGCACTGTTCAAGACGGCGCTGCGCGCGGGGCAGATATTCCGGCCGCTGCTCTCGCCGGCGATGCAGGACAAGATCCCTGCGATGCAAGGCGCCGGCACGTGGCCGTCGCGCCAGCACGCGCGCAAGATGCTGGTGCTGGAAGGCTGTACGCAGCCGGCGATGGCACCCAACATCAACGCCGCCACCGCGCGCGTGCTCGATGCGCTGGGCGTGCAGCTGATCGTCGCCCCCAAGGCCGGCTGCTGCGGAGCGCTGCGCCACCACCTCAACGACCAGGAGGTCGCGCTGGACGACATGCGCCGCAACGTCGACGCCTGGTGGCCGTATGTGCAGGACGGCGCGGTGGAGGCCATCGTGATGACGGCGTCCGGCTGCGGCGCCACGGTCAGGGAATACGACCATCTGCTGGCGCACGACAGCGCCTACGCCGGCAGGGCGCAGCGCATCTCGGAGCTGACGCGCGACCTGAGCGAAGTGATGCCGCAATTCGAGGAAGAACTGGCGCGCCGTGTCAGCATCAGGGAGCGTGTGGCCTATCACCCGCCATGCACGCTGCAGCACGGCCAGCAGATACGCGGCAAGGTGGAGGGCGTGCTGCGCGCGGTCGGCGTGGACGTGGTGCTGTGCGCCGACAGCCATCTGTGCTGCGGCTCGGCGGGCACCTATTCGCTGCTGCAGCCGGAATTGTCGCTGCAGCTGCGCGACCGCAAGCTGGCCAACCTGGCCGACACCGGCGCCACCGCCATCGTCTCGGCCAACGTCGGCTGCACCGCGCACCTGCAATCGGGCACGGACACGCCGGTCAGGCACTGGATTGAACTGATCGACTCAGCCCTGAATAAATAGCGGCATCTGCGCCGTGCCGCCGGCCGGCTCGCCGTGCAGGTTGAGGATGGGCGGCAGTTGCGCGGCCGCCTGCCACACGCCCGCCGTGTTGAAGCTGGCGACCCAGGGCAGCACGTCGTCCGCCGGCATTGGCCGGGCGATGCCGTAGCCCTGCACCAGATCGCAGCCCAGGCGCATCAGCATGGCGCCGTGTTCGATGGTCTCCACACCCTCGGCGATCACACCCAGCCCGAAGGACTTGGCCAGGCCGATGACGGCGCTCACCAAATGCAGGTCGTCGCGGTCGACCAGCATGTTGCGCACGAAGCTCTGGTCGATCTTCAGCATGTCCGCCGGCAGCCGCTTCAGATAGGACATCGACGAATAGCCGGTGCCGAAATCGTCCAGCGCGAAGCTGATGCCCAGCGCCTGGCAATCGAGCATGATGCTGCGCACATGGGCGATGTCGCTCAGCGCCGACGACTCCAGTATCTCCAGCTCCAGCATATGCGGCGGCACGTCCGGGAACTCGGCCAGGATGCCCTTCAGGCGGGCGACGAAATCGGCGCGCTGGAAGTGGCGCGCCGCGATGTTCACGCTGATGACCCAGCGCGCGTCGAACGCGCGCCAGAACTGCAGCTGGCGCAAGGCCTCGCGCAGCACCCACTCGCCGATGTCGACGATCACGTCGCTGTGTTCGACGATGGGCAGGAAGTCCATCGGCCCGACCACGCCGCGCAGCGGATGCGCCCAGCGCAGCAGCGCCTCCATGCCGACGATGCGGCCCTTGCGCATGTCCAGCTTGGGCTGGTAGTAGAGCCGCAGCTCGCCGGCGCGCAGCGCGGCGCGCACCTCGGTGCGGCGGTTGTGGTGGGTGCGTACCTGTTCATCCAGGTCGGCGTCGAAGAAGTGATAGCGGTGGCGGCCCATGATCTTGGCCTGGTACAGCGCCTGGTCGGCGTGGCGCAGCAGGCTGTCGGCGCTGATCTCGTTGCCGGTGTAGACCGCCACGCCGGCGCTGGCCGACATGGCGACCGCCTTGCCCGCGCAAACGTAGTCGCGCGACAGCGCCGTCATCAGGCGGTCCAGCGCCTGCTCGACGGCGGCGCGGCCATTCATCTCCGGCAGCAGCAGCACGAATTCATCGCCGCCCAGGCGCGCCGCGTAGTGGCGCTGGCCGGCGAAATCGTGCAGGCGGCTGGCGGCCTGCTTGAGGATCTCGTCGCCGACATGCTGGCCCATGGTCTGGTTCACGTGCTGGAAATGATCGAGGTCGAACAGGCACACGGCCAGCAGGTAGCCTTCTTCGCGGGCGCGCGCCACCTCCTGCTCGAAGCGGCTGGCCAGCGCCGCGCGGTTGGGCAGGCCGGTCAGGATGTCGTGGTTGCTTTGCCAGGAGATCTGCTGCATCAGCTGGCGGCGCTCGGTCACATCGCGGAACACCAGCACCGATCCCTGTACCTCGTTGCGTGCGGTGCGGATCGCGTTGGCGGTGTATTCGACGGTGATGATTTCGCCGAGGCGGTTGCGCAGGCTCTGGTTGCCGACCTTGATCACGTCGCCGCCGGCGTAGATCTGCGCCATCGCCTTGAGCAGCGAGTGCTGGCCGAAGTTATTCGCCAACACGAACACCTGATGCAGCTCCATGCCGCGCGCGCATGCCTCGGACCAGCCGGTGAGCTGCTCGGCGACGTCGTTGACGGTGGCGATCTTGCCGTTCAAATCGGTGGTGATGACGGCGTCGCCGATCGAGGCCAGCGTGACTTCGATGCGCTCCTTCTCCACCTGCAGCAGCGCCTGCGCCTCCAGCGTTTGCGCCAGCTGCTCGCTCAGTTTGTGCTGGCTTTGCTGCAGCTTGTGCACCAACGCTTGCACGCGCTGCGCCATGTTGTTGAAGGTGACGGCCAGCATGCGTGCCTCGGGCGTGCCGCGCACCAGCAGGCGCACGCCGTGGTCGCCGTTCTGGAAGCGGGCGGTGGTCTCGGTCACGCGCTGCAGCATGCGCTGGTTGGCGAAGATGATGATGCCCAGCAGCGCATAGATGATCGAGATGTTCACCAGTGAGATCATGGCCTGCTGGTGCAGCGTGCGCCACACCTGGGCCAGCGGCAGCGTCGGCTCGAAGGCCAGCACCAGGCTGGCGTTGCCGATGTAGACGGTGCGGTTGATCGGCTGCAGGCCGTCGAGGTTGCGGAACCAGTCCGGGTAGTCGGGCGGCGGCGCCGGGCTGCGCAGCGCTTCCAGGTGGCCGCCGGCGTAGTCCAGCCGCGCCGCGACCAGGTCGGCCTCGAGCAGCAGGGCGCCGGCCAGTGTGTTGTCGAGGGCTGCGCGGTCCGGCGTGGTCAGCGCCGGCAGCAGCGCCTTGTGCAGGTACACGCCCAGTTCGCCGGCGTCCTTCTGGTAGCGGGCGTTGGCGTAAGCGGTTTCGGACTGGAACAACAAGGTATATCGCAAGCCCACCACGACGGCGATGATGAGGAAGATAGGGAAGAACAAGCGGGAGTAAGTCCCCATCCGCATCCAGCGCGACAGTAGTTTTCCAAACAACGACATAGGCGGCGGATTCGATTCTTGGAAATGACCAGCGGCCATTATTACCGAAAAGTTAACCGAAAGCACGTTTTTTGGAAAACGTTTTCACTCTTTTTACACTTTTTTATGTCCTGCCGCAGGGGACTGTCTTATTCCGTCAGCAGTTTAGCGATGTCGGCGGCCAGCTCCTCGGGCTTGGTGGCGGGCGCGTAGCGCTTGTAGACACTGCCGTCCTTGCGGATCAGGAACTTGGTGAAGTTCCATTTGATGGCCTCGGTGCCGAGGATGCCGGGGGCGTCCTTTTTCAGTTTAGTGAACAGCGGATGGGCGTTGTTGCCGTTGACGTCGATCTTGGCGAACAGCGGGAAGGTGACGCCGTAGTTCTTTTGGCAAAAGGCGCCGATCTCGTCGGCCTGGCCCGGCTCCTGCGCGCCGAACTGGTTGCAGGGGAAGCCCAGCACCACCGCGCCCTGGTCCTTGAACTGCTGGTAGATCGCCTCCAGGCCCTGGTACTGCGGCGTGAAGCCGCACTTGCTGGCGGTGTTGACGATCAACAGGACCTGGCCCTTGTATTGGCCGAGGTTGACGGGGGTGCCGGACAGGCTGTCGGCGGTGATGTCGTAGAGTGTGTTCAAAGTGTTCCTTTGGTTTTAGATGAGGCCGAGGTGCTCGGTGCCGGCCGACAGGTCGCGGTTCTTGGCGGCCTTGCCTTCGAGCTTGATGGCCAGGCGCAGGTCGTTGACGGAGTCGGCGTTGCGCAGCGCGTCCTCGTAGGTGATGATGTCGGCCTCGTGCAGGTCGAACAGCGACTGGTCGAAGGTCTGCATGCCCAGCTCGCGCGACTTCTTCATCAGCTCCTTGATCTCGTGCACTTCGCCCTTGAAGATCAGGTCCGAGATCAGCGGCGAGTTGAGCATGATCTCGATCGCCACCGCGCGGCCCTTGGATTCCTTGCGCGGAATCAGACGCTGCGAGATCATGCCCTTCAGGTTCAGCGACAGGTCCATCAGCAGCTGCTGGCGGCGTTCCTCGGGGAAGAAGTTGATGATACGGTCGAGCGCCTGGTTGGCGCTGTTGGCGTGCAGTGTGGCCAGGCACAGGTGGCCGGTCTCGGCGAAGGCGATCGCGTGGTCCATTGTTTCGCGGTCGCGGATCTCGCCGATCTGGATCACATCCGGCGCCTGGCGCAGCGTGTTCTTCAGCGCCACCGCCCAGTCGTCGGTGTCGACCCCGACCTCGCGCTGGGTCATGATGCAGTTCTTGTGCGGGTGGACGTACTCGACCGGGTCCTCGATGGTGATGATGTGGCCGTAGCTGTTCTCGTTGCGGTAGCCCACCATGGCGGCCAGCGTGGTCGACTTGCCCGAGCCGGTGGCGCCAACCATGATCACCAGGCCGCGCTTGGACATCACCACGTCCTTGAGCACCTCGGGCAGGCCGAGGTCTTCAAGCTTGGGGATCTCGCTGGTGATGGTCCGCAGCACCATGCCGACCGAGCTCATCTGCACAAACGCCGACACACGGAAGCGGCCGAGGTCGCCGGGGCTGATGGCGAAGTTGGCTTCCTTGGTCAGCTCGAACGAGGCGGTCTGCTTATCGTTCATGATGGAGCGGGCCAGGTCCATGGTATGGGCCGAGGTCAGCACCTGCGACGACACCGGCGTCATCTTGCCATCGATCTTAATCGCGGGCGGAAAGCCGGCGGTAATAAACAGGTCCGAACCCTTCTTACTGGTCATCAACCGCAGCAGGTCGAACATGAATTTGGATGCCTGGTCGCGTTCCATGATGTGTCCTTTTTCAATAACAACTTTGGGGTCAAGTCTGACATTCGGACACGACCTCTGCCGTGGGCTTGGGGTCAAGTCTGGCATTCGGACACGAACTTTGGGGTCAAGTCTGACATTCGGACACGACCTCTGCCGTGGGCTTGGGGTCAAGTCTGGCATTCGGACACGGGCTCAACCGTAGGCGTCACTTAGGGCTGAGCTCGTGTCCGAATGCCAGACTTGACCCCATTTTTAGGGTTGAGCCCGTGTCCGAATGTCAGACTTGACCCCATTTTTTTTGACCCCATTTTTTAGCCGGGGAAGTTGTCCGGCGTTTTGGCGGCGTTGCGGGCGGTGGCGGCGCTGATGACGTTGCGCCGTACCAGGTCCGTCAGGTTCTGGTCCAGCGTCTGCATGCCGACGTTGCTGCCGGTCTGGATCGCCGAGTACATCTGCGCAATCTTGGCTTCGCGGATCAGGTTGCGGATCGCCGGCGTCGCCACCATGATCTCGTGCGCCGCCACGCGGCCGTTGCCGTCCTTGGTTTTGAGCAGCGTCTGCGAGATCACCGCCTGCAAGGATTCGGACAGCATCGCCCGCACCATTTCCTTCTCGTCGGCAGGGAACACGTCGACAATACGGTCGATGGTCTTGGCGGCCGACGAGGTGTGCAGCGTGCCGAACACCAGGTGCCCGGTCTCGGCCGCCGACAGCGCCAGCCGGATGGTCTCCAAGTCGCGCAGCTCGCCGACCAGGATGGCGTCCGGATCCTCCCGCAGCGCCGAACGCAGCGCGTTGTTGAACGACAGCGTGTGCGGCCCCACCTCGCGCTGGTTGATCAGGCATTTCTTCGATTCGTGCACGAACTCGATCGGATCCTCGATCGTGAGGATGTGGCCGTATTCGTTTTCGTTGAGGTGGTTCACCATCGCCGCCAGCGTGGTCGACTTGCCGGAGCCGGTCGGTCCCGTCACCAGCACCAGCCCGCGCGGTTTGAGCGCGAACTCGGCAAAAATTTTCGGCGCGTTCAGGTCTTCCAGGCTGAGGATCTTGGACGGAATCGTCCGCAGCACCGCCGAGGCCCCGCGCTCCTGGTTGTAGGCGTTGACGCGGAAGCGCGCCAGGCCGGGGATGGCGAACGAGAAGTCGCATTCAAGCATCTCCTCATACGCTTTGCGCTGGCCGTCGTTCATGATGTCATAGATCATGCCATGCACATCCTTGTGCTCCAGCGGCGGCAGGTTGATGCGGCGCACGTCGCCGTGCACCCGTATCATCGGCGGCAGGCCGGCCGACAGGTGCAGGTCCGAGGCCTTGTTCTTGACGGAGAATGCGAGAAGTTCGGAGATGTCCATTTATAATCCCTGTGCCTGACGTTGGTGAGGTGCCCGCTGCGGCGCCTGCCCTTGTTTTTAACGATTTTTACTCGATGATTATGTCCCTGATCCCCCAGAACTTGCAAGCAATCACCTCGACAATCGTTGCCGCAGCCCAAGATGTTGGCCGTGCGCCGCAATCGGTGCAGTTGCTGGCCGTCTCCAAGACCTTCGGGCCGGACGCGGTGCTGGAGGCGGTAGAGGCCGGCCAGCGCGCCTTCGGCGAGAACTACCTGCAGGAGTCGCTGGACAAGATCGCGGCGCTGAAAGCGGCCGGCGCGCCCGCGCTGGAGTGGCATTTCATCGGCCCGATCCAGAGCAACAAGACGCGCCCCATCGCCGAGCACTTCGATTGGGTGCACACGGTCGAGCGCGAGAAGATCGCGCAACGGCTGTCCGAGCAGCGGCCGGAAGGCATGGCGCCGCTGCAGATCTGTTTGCAGGTGAATATCAGCGGGGAAGCCAGCAAGAGCGGCGTGGCCCCGGCGGAACTGGCGGCGCTGGCCCACAAGGTCGCGGCGCTGCCCAATCTCACCTTGCGCGGCCTGATGGCGATCCCCGAGCCGGCCGAAGACTTTGCGCAGCAGCGGGCGGCGTTCGCCCAGCTGCGCGTGCTGTACGAGCAGTTGCGCGCCGATGGCCTGGCGCTCGACACGCTGTCGATGGGCATGTCGGCCGACCTGCGCGCCGCCATTGCCGAAGGCGCGACCATCGTGCGCATCGGCAGCGCCATTTTTGGTTCACGAAACTACAACAAGGCTTGATGATGAAAATAGCATTTATCGGCGGCGGCAACATGGCCTCCGCCCTGATCGCGGGACTGGCCAACAAACTCACCGCCGGCGCCAACATCCACGTGGCCGATCCGAACGCGGAAGCGCTGGCCCGCCTGCACCAGCAGTTCGGCGTGACCACGGCCAGCGGCGCCGATGCCGCCGTGTCGGCGGCGGACGTGATCGTGCTGGCGGTCAAACCGCAAAGCATGCGCGAAGTGGCGGCCCAGTTGCTGCCGCTGATCGACAAGAGCAAGCAGCCGCTGGTCGTCTCGATCGCGGCCGGCATCCGCATCGAGGATTTGTCGCGCTGGCTGGGCGGCTACGGCGCCATCGTGCGCTGCATGCCCAACACGCCGGCGCTGATCGGCATGGGCATCACCGGCATGGCGTGCACCGCCGGCGTGAGCGCGCCGCAGAAGCAGGCGGCAGACGATATCCTGCGCGCCGTCGGCCCGACGGTGTGGCTGGACGACGAGTCGCAGATCGACGCGGTGACGGCGGTGTCGGGCAGCGGTCCGGCCTATGTGTTCTACTTCATCGAGGCGATGCAGCAGGCCGCGCAGGATATGGGCCTGAGCGCGGAGCAGGGCAGGCAGCTGGCGCTGGCCACCTTTGCCGGCGCTTCGCAGCTGGCGGTGCAGTCGACCGAGCCGGTGTCGCTGCTGCGTGAGCGCGTGACGTCGAAAGGCGGCACCACCTACGCGGCGCTGACCAGCATGGAAGCCAGTGGCGTGAAGGGCGCGATCATCCAGGCGATGAAGGCGGCCCAGCAGCGCGGCAAGGAAATGGGCGACGAGCTGGGTTCCTCCAACTAAGACACAAGGTTGCATGATGATGGTAGTTCGATATCTCCCCCTGATTGCAGCCTTCACCTTTATGCAGGCTGGCGCCGCGACCATCGTCTCCGAGACGATGCAGCGCCCGGAAGGACCGCGCACTTATCTGCTGGCGCAGCCGGCGGCGCCGACGACGGGCAAGCTGCCGCTAGTGATCCTGCTGCATGGCCATATGGGTTCCGCCAATCTCACTTTCGGCAAGGGCAGGATCGATGACCCGGCCGCCGCCTGGCTGGATGTGGCCGACCGCGAAGGCTTGCTGCTCATCGCGCCAGATGGCGCCAGGGGCAGCGACGATCAGCGCGGCTGGAACGACTGCCGCGCCGACGCTCCCTCCAATCCCAAGACCGACGATGTCGGATTCATCGCCGCGCTGATCGACCAGGCGGTGGCGCAGCGTCATGCCGATCCGTCGCGCGTGTACTTGTCCGGCATGTCGAATGGCGGCGGCATGGTGTACCGGGCGGCGATCGAGCTGGGGCCGCGCCTAGCGGCGGTGGCGGTGTCGAACATGCTCATGCCGGTCAAGAATTTGTGCGCGGCGCCCAAGCGCGCCTTGCCGATACTGGTGGCGCATGGAACCGAGGACAAGATCGTGCCCTACGCCGGCGGCGAAGTCGGCCACTCGCTGTTGACGGGGCGCGGCTCCAATATGAACGCGGAGGAGTCGGTGAAGTATTGGCGCGAGCTGGCGCAGCTGCCGCCTGCGCCGGCCGTCACGCAGGTGCCGCATCGCGATGCGGCCGACAAGACGTCGCTGGTGCGCTATGTTTGGGGCGCCGATCCCAAGGGTGTGCAGGTCGAATTCCTGAAGATGGTAAACGCCGGCCATGTGCAGCCCAGCGCCGCGCACCGCCTGCCGCCGCTGATGCTGTCGATACTCGGCAAGCAAAACGGCGACCTTGAATATGCCGACGAAACCTGGACCTTCTTCAAGGACAAGCGCGCCGCGCCATAAACTAGGCGCCGTCGCAGCCTTGCTTCATCGCCGCGATCCACGCGCGTATCAGTTCCACGCCCTCCTTGTGTACCGAGCCGCGTCCCAGTTCCGGCATCATGATGCCGGTCTGGTCGGAGCTTAGCCGGTAGACCATGATCGATTCATCCGGCTTGCCCGGCGCGATACCGTAGCCATGGCCGCCGGTGCCTGCACCCGCCGCCACCGGCGGCTTGCACAAGCCCAGATGCAGGTCCGCCGGCGCGCCGATATTCAGGTGCAGCGCGGTGGTGTTGGCCGCACCCTTGTCGTTGTGGCAGTGGGCGCAGTTGATGTCCAGGTAGGCGCGGGCGCGCGCGTCCAGCGTCTGGCCCTGGTCGCGCCAGTTGGCGTTGTGCGGCGCGGCCGTCGCCGCATTGGCCGGCACGCCGCTCAGGTAGCCGATGCGCGCCAGGTAATCGAGCTGGTTGACGCTCACGCCGTCGTAGCTGTAGCTGCGGTTCATATGCCGCGCCTTCGGGCCGATGGGCTGGAACTGGCGCGACTTCACATCGGCCACGTGGCAGGAGGCGCACTGGTTCACGTTCGGCACCACATAGGTCAGCGGCTTGCGCGTGCGGTCCTCGTGCACCACCTCCAGCGGCACCTGGTCGCCGGTGCGCGACAGCACGGCCTCGGTCTGCTCGGCGTTCCACACATAGGGCAGGGCGATCCAGCCGTCCGCGCGGCGCACCAGCAGCCGGGTTTCGACTAGGCGCACGTTGGCCAGATCGAGCTTGTCGCCGCCGGTCTTGCTGGTGTCGTAGGTGGCCAGCACCGCCTTGGCGGGACCGTCCACCTTCGGATAGTAGAAGGTCTTGCTGATGATGGTCCCGACCGGGAACTCGAAGGTGGTGTCGGCGTTGTAGACGGCGCTCTGGCCCTTCGGCATCCACACGGTGCGCAGCTTTTGCGCGTAGTCGGTGAACAGTGGCGTGTTCAAATCATAGGGCACCACGCCGGTGTTCAGGTTCAGGCGGCCGCCGGAGACGGCCATCAGGTGCCAGTCGCTCAACTTGGCCGGATTGCCTTCGGTGATGAAGCTCACCGGGGCCTGGGTCTGCGTGCACGCCGCGAGCATCAGCGCGCATGCCACTGCGCTCAGTCTCGCCATCATGACTGCGCGGCGAGTTGGGTGATCGTCACCGGTGGCAGCTTGGCCAGCTCGCAGCGGAACGGCGCCGTGTCCTTGCTGGGGTTCTTGTATTTGTTCGGACCGTCGGCGTTCAGCACGTCCACGCCGTCCTGGATGCAGATGCGCTGCTCGGCCGGCAGCACGCCCTTGACCAGCAGCTTGGTGTCGACGTAGCCGTCCCACAGCACATCGGGCAGGTGCCCGCTGATGCCGTACATTGCGATCTTCAGCGCCTTCAGATCGAGGCCGTCCGGCGAATCGCCGCCGCCCTTGAAGCGGTTGCCGTACACGTAGATCGCCTTGGGATACGGGTCGTAGCCGGCGGCCACGCCTTTCTCGGTGTAGTAGCCGGTGGAGTGGTAGCTGGAGATGATGACGTTGGCGGTCTGGTTGTCGGTGACGTCGTTGTCGAAGATCTCCACTTTCGAATTGGAGTTGATGACGATGCCGGAACCGGCCGGCACGCTGGCCACCGCCGTGCCGCGCGCGGCGAAGTTGCCGAGGTTGTTCTTGTCGACCTTGTTCTTGTACACGCGGGTGCTGTGCCCCGGCTGCGACAGGTTGGGCATGTTGAACACCAGGATGCCGCCGGTGTTGTTGGTGGCGACGTTGTCGTAGACGTCGGCGTTGATGGTGTTCTCGATCTCGATGCCGGCCACGTTCTGCTCGGCGCGACAGCGGCGCACCACCACGCCGTTGGACTGGCCGACGTAGATGCCGGCGTCGGAGGCGGCGATGGCCACGCTGTCCTCGATCAGCACGTTGCGCGTCTTGACCGGGTAGATGCCGTAGGCGCCGTTGGTGACCTTGGAGCCGCCGGTCCACTGCACCTTGACCTTGCGGATGGTGATGTTGTCGCCGTCGTTGATCTTCAGGCCGTCGCCCTTGGAGTCCTCGATGGTCAGGCCCTCGATGGTGAAGTTGCTGGCGTAGACCAGCATGCCCTCCGGCCCGGTGACCTGGCCCTTGAACGAGAGGATGGTCTTGTCCATACCGGCGCCGCGCACCGTCACGCCGTTGCCGCGCAGGGTCAGGCCGCTAGTGAGATGATAGGTACCGGCCGGGATCTCGACCACGCTGCCGGGCTTGGCGTCGAGCAGCTGCTCCTGCAGCTTCTTCTGGAACGCCGCATCGGCGCTGGCTTGTTCCGCCGAGATGGGGCCTTCGGATTTGCCGCAAGCACCCAGCAGGGCGCTGATCGTACCGCAAAGAGCAACTGCGCGTATGGCCTTGTACATGTCGTCCCCTCATTCTATTTGTTAGAACTTGTTAGATGTAGAGTGCTTGGCAACATTTAGTATAGCAGTATGTTTTGGGCCGCAAGCGCGTATCATGGCCGGGTTGGCACCATGTGGCGCGACAGCGACGGAAAGGGAAAAAGATGACGAATCGCCGGGTATTTATTCTGACCACTTGCGCCGGTCTGGCCGCTGCCACGCTGGGCTGCATGGCCCGGGCCGAGGACCGCGTGCCGCTCAAGGAAGACGAGCCGCTGGCCAAGGAGTTCAACTATGTGATTGACGCGGCCAAGGTGGACGGGCACAAATTCCCCGACTTCAAAGCGGGCGACCGTTGCAGCAAGTGCCAGATCTACGAAGACGGCCCGAACAACATGGGCGGCTGCGCCATCTTCCCCGGCAAGCTGGTGGCGGCCGGCGGCTGGTGTACTTCGTTCGGCTGAGAAAATGCTTGTCGGCATATAGGATTTCGACTACGATCTGTGACCTAACGTAAGTCAACCCAATTTTCTGAAAGGAGTTCGCGATGCAAAACCTGAACACTACCGCTCACTCCTTGGGTCTGGCTGGTTACTTCCAGGATTAATTCAAGCGGCATTCTGTCCGCCTTCCACAAGTCTCCCGCACTATGATCGGCGCTCGTCCGCTGGTGTAACGCCACGCCCAATCCACTTATCTTTTTCAGGATTGGCTCCATCATGGGCAATTTTATTCAGCATCTTTCTGATCGCGTGTCGATCATCGCGTCCGATCGCCTCTGGCTTGAAGACGCAGCAATACAGCAGGCAAAAACCACGTCCAACTTGCCGGGCATGCGGCGTGTCGTCGGCCTGCCCGATCTCCATCCCGGGCGCGGCTATCCAGTCGGCGCTGCCTTCTTCAGTACTGGTCATTTTTATCCCGCGCTGGTTGGCAATGACATCGGCTGCGGCATGGCGCTTTGGCAGACCGACCTGTTGGCCGGCAAAGCAAAACTCGACAAGATGGACAAGCAAATCGGTAACCTCGACGACGTTGTCGATGACGGCGAATGGGCGTCACTTGAACGTTTCGATCCTGCGCTGGCGGCGAAGGTTGAGGCGCTGAGCGCCGCGTTGCGGATGGCGGATCTGGAGATGGCCTGTCTGCGTTCCCTGGGCACGATAGGTCGCGGCAACCATTTTGCTGAGCTTCAAGTGATAGACCGGATAGAGTGCAGCGAGACTCTGTCGAGTACCGCGCTGGCGCCCAAATGCCTGCAACTGCTGGTGCATAGTGGTTCGCGCGGATTGGGACAGGCGATATTGGCCGATCATGTTGAGGAATACGGTCATGGAGGGCTGGCCGATAGCGGGGAGGCTGCACAAGCGTACCTGCGGCGGCATAGCGCTGCCGTGCAGTTTGCCGAAGTCAACCGCGCAGTGATCGCGGCCAGGGTTTTCCAGCGCTTGCGCTGCGACGGTGAACGGGTACTCGATGTCAATCACAACACCGTCACGGCGGCGCATGTCGACGACTGTGATGGCTGGCTGCACCGCAAGGGCGCCACGCCCAGCGATCGGGGACTGGTCATGCTGCCAGGCTCGCGCGACGACTACAGTTACTTGATCGAACCGCTCACGGACAACGGAGCGTTAAGCCTGCATTCCCTGGCTCATGGCGCTGGCCGCAAGTGGCAGCGTACGGATTGCAAGGATCGGCTGGTGAGGATAGCGACACCATCGCAATTGAGCCGGACGTCACTGGGTGGCCGCGTGATTTGTAATGACCGGGCCTTGATCTATGAGGAGGCGCCGCAGGCATACAAGAATGTCGAGAGCGTCCTTGGCAGTTTGGTTGGCGCTGGTCTGGCACGCGTGGTGTATCGCAGCAAGCCTGTATTAACCTATAAAACACGCGGGGAGTGCTGCTGATGATCTGGCTACAACTGACGGCCAACACTGGCCCAGCTGAATGTTGTCTTGGCGTGAAAAAGGCATTGGCACGGTTGATGGAGGAAGCTGACGCGTCCGGCGTTACCGTCACACTTGTCGAAGAGGTCGACGGACCGGTGAATGGCACGTTGCGTTCTGTCTTGTTGCAGCTGGAAGGCGAGGCAGCGGAGGAAGCGGCGCGACGCTGGAGCGGAAGCATACTCTGGACTTGCGACAGTCCCTACCGCAAGCAACACAAGCGGAAGAACTGGTTCCTGATGGGGGCCGAGCTGACGCCGCCGGAAGCGTCGCTTGGGAATGGCGAGATCCGTTACGAAGCGACGCGCGCGTCAGGACCAGGGGGACAGCATGTCAACAAGACCGACAGTGCAATCCGCGCGACGCATGTGGCGACGGGACTATCAGTGAAAGTGCAATCGGAGCGGAGCCAGCATGCGAACAAGAAGCTCGCCGCGCAGTTGCTGGCGCTGAAGCTGGCCAGGCTGGCGGAGGAGGCGGAAAACAGCGTTCGCACCGAGCGTCACATGCAGCACAAGCAGGCGGAACGCGGCAACGCCCAGCGGGTATTTGTCGGGCCGCGCTTCGTCGAGCGTTTGCAACGCAATCGCGGGCTATTTGCGGGCGACGAGTAGCCCAACCACCACGCCAAGCGCCGCGCCCAAGCCCACCGATTTCCACGGGTTGTCGCGCACGTAGACGTTGGCCGATGCGGCCGCGCCGCGGCTGCGGGCGATCAAGCTGTCCTCCAGCTTGCGCAGGTCGGTCCTGGCGGTGCGTAGCGTGTCGTCGAAACGGGCGCGGTTTTCCGAGGCGGGCGTGGGGTCCTTAGCGGCGTCCTTCAGCCATTCCTCGGCCTCGCCGATGGCGTGCTTCAGTTCGTTCATCAGCCTGTCGCGCGCGGCGGTGCTGGCGGCCTGGTTGTCGGCGACGTCTTTGCCATTCTGTTGAATCTGATCCATGGTGACCTCATCGGATGTCGGTTGAAAGAGGATAGCCATTGTAGGCAGCACCCGCGCCGGCGCTTTGCGCTGCCTCAATCGAGTGGGTTAGCGCAACGCGTAGTCCAGCGCCACGCCCGCGAACACCGCCGCGCCCAGCCAGTTGTTGTGGCGGAAGGCGTAGAAGCAGGGATCGCGCTCGCGGCCGCGGATCAGCGTGTAGTGGTAGCAGGCGATGCCCACCGCCACCGCGACGCCGCCGGCGAACCACACGCCCATGCCCAGCTGCCAGCCGCAGGCCAGCAGCAGGCCCAGATGCACGGCGTAGCACAGCATCACCGCCGCCACGTCGTAGCGGCCGAAGGTGATGGCCGAGGTCTTGATGCCGATCTTCAGGTCGTCGTCACGGTCGACCATGGCGTATTCGGTGTCGTAGGCCACGGCCCAGAACACGTTGCCGAGCAAGAGCACCCAGGCCACCATCGGCACCGTGTCCTGGATCGCGGCAAACGCCATCGGGATACCGAAGCCGAAGGCGATGCCCAGGTAGGCTTGCGGGATCGCGAAGAAGCGCTTGAAGTAGGGGTAGGTGCCGGCGATGATGACGGCCGCCACCGACAGTTGCTTGGTCAGCGCGTTCAGCGGCAGGATCAGGCAGAACGACAGCAGCGCCAGCGTGCCGGCGATCGCCAGCGCTTCCTTGCCGCTGATGCGGCCGCTGGTGATGGGCCGCTGCGCCGTGCGCTTGACGAATTTGTCGATGTCCTGGTCGGCGTAGTCGTTCATCGCGCAGCCGGCCGAGCGCATCAGCAGCGTGCCGAGCGAGAAGATCAGCACCAGCGTCAGGCTGGGCTTGCCGTTGGATGCCAGCCACAGTGCGCATAAGGTCGGCCACAGCAACAGCAGCGTGCCGATGGGTTTGTCCAGCCTGACCAGGCGAAAATACAACTCCAGCTTGTTCATGGATAGTGCCGCTTGAAGGGAAAGATCAGGATTATCGCAAATCCTGGCGCGGCGGGCGCAGTTGCCGCATTAATCGTCGGCGCAGAGGGTAGTGATGCCGGGCAGGTTGCAGGCGGCCACGACTTCGCAGACGGCGTCGATGGCGGCCTTGCGGGTGAAGCTTTTACGCCACACGATGACCACCCGGCGCGACGGCGCTGGCGCGTCGAACGGGCGGAATTGCAGCATGCCTTCCTTGGTGTCCATGTCTGGCACCGAGGCGCGCGGCAGCACGGTCAGGCCGATGCCGCTGGCCACCATGTGACGGATGGTCTCCAGCGACGAGCCTTCGAAGGTGCGCTGCATGCCGTTGCCCGGCGCGGAAAAACGCGCCATTTCGGGGCACACTTCCAGCACCTGGTCGCGGAAACAGTGTCCGTTCCCTAACAGCAGCATGTTTTCGGTCTTCAGGTCGTCGGCCGGAATGGTGCGGCGCTTGGTCCACGCATGCTGGGCCGGCATCGCCACCACGAAGGGTTCGTCGTACAGCGCCTGCATGGCCATGCCGTGCTCGGGCAGCGGCAGCGCCATGATGGCGGCGTCCAGCTCGCCCTGGCGCAGCATCTCGATCAGGCGCACGGTGAAGTTCTCCTGCAGGATCAGCGGCATCTGCGGGACTTTGTCGATCATGCCCTTGACCAGCGGCGGCAGCAGGTAGGGGCCGATGGTGTAGATCACGCCCAGGCGCAGCGGGCCGGCCAGCGGATCCTTGTTCTGCTTGGCGAGTTCCTTGATGGCGGCGGTCTGCTCCAGCACGCGCTCGGCCTGGGCGACGATCTGCGCGCCCAGCGGCGTGACGGAAATCTCGGCGCCGCCCCGTTCGAACAGCACCACCCCCAGCTCATCTTCCAGTTTCTTGATGGCGACCGAAAGCGTCGGCTGGGCGACGTAACAGGCTTCGGCCGCATGTCCGAAGTGTTTCGCTCGTGCAACCGCGACGATATATTTCAGTTCGGTCAGTGTCATGAATGTATTTGAACACAGGCAATGCTGGGATGCAATAATTAACCCGTATTGTAGCGAATGGTGTCGATATAATGCAGCGTATGTTGGTGTCATCCATCGAAAGGCAAGCATGTCCTCCACATTTGGTCCAGAAGAAGCGCAAGCCTATCTGCACAAGCTGCTGAAGGTGATGCACCATACCGGCGGTTCGGATTTGTTCATTTCCGCCGATTTCCCGCCGAGCATGAAGTCGCAGGGCGCGATGAAGCCCCTGAGCCAGCAGAAGCTCACCGGCAGCGTGACCCGCGCGCTGGCGCTGTCGATCATGAACGAGAAGCAGAAGCGCGAGTTCGAGGCCGAGCTGGAATGCAACTTCGCCATTTCGCTGCCGGAGGTGTGCCGCTTCCGCGTCAACGTCTTCGTGCAGCAGCAGAACGTGGCGATGGTGATCCGCACCATCGCCTCGGAGATCCCGAACTTCGAGAAACTGGACCTGCCCGAGGTGCTGAAGGAAGTCATCATGACCAAGCGCGGGCTGGTGCTGGTGGTGGGCGGCACCGGCTCCGGCAAGTCGACCACGCTGGCGGCCATGATCGACTACCGCAACGCCAATTCGGCCGGCCACATCATCACGGTGGAGGATCCGGTCGAGTACGTCCACAAGAACAAGGGCTGTCTGATCACGCACCGCGAGGTGGGCGTGGACACGCTGTCGTGGCACAACGCCCTGAAGAACACGCTGCGCCAGGCGCCGGACGTGATCCTGATCGGCGAGATCCGCGACACCGAGACCATGGAGCACGCGATCGCGTTCGCCGAGACCGGCCACCTGTGCCTGGGCACGCTGCACGCGAACAACTCCAACCAGACCATGGACCGCATCATCAACTTCTTCCCGGAGGAGCGGCGCAACCAGCTGCTGATGGACTTGTCGTCCAACCTGCGCGCCATCGTCTCGCAGCGGCTGGTGCGCACCGAGGATGGCAAGGGCCGCAAGGCGGCGATTGAAATCCTGCTCAATACGCCGACCATCGCCGAGATGATCTTCAAGGGGAACTTCCAGGCGATCAAGGAAATCATGCACAAATCGCGCGAGCTCGGCATGTGCACGTTCGACCAGGCGCTGTACGAACTTTATAATAAGGGCTACATCGCCTACGAAGAGGCGATCCGCAATGCCGACTCGGCCAACGGCCTGCGCCTGCAGATCAAGCTGCGCGGCGACCGCAAGGAACCCGGCGACAACAGCCCGGCCACCGCCGATACGCTCAGCATGCAGATCGACGAAGAGCCGGAAGACGAAGAACCGAAATAAAACCAACGAAGAACCTCATGCCTCAATTTGAATCCAAGATCTGCACCCGCGAACAACTGGCCGCGCGCGTGGCCGCCCTGCCCAAGCCGGTGGTGCTGACCAACGGCGTGTTCGACATCCTGCACCGCGGCCACGTCACCTACCTGGCGCAGGCGCGCGCGCTGGGCGCCTCGCTGGTGGTGGCCGCCAACACCGACGCCTCCGTCAAGCGGCTGGGCAAGGGCGACGACCGTCCGCTCAACAACTGCGCCGACCGCATGGCGGTGCTGGCCGCGCTGGAATCGGTGAGCCTGGTGGTGGACTTCGACGAGGACACTGCGCTGGAAGTGGTGCAGCAGGCGCGGCCGGAAATCTACGCCAAGGGCGGCGACTACCAGATGGACGCCATCCCGGAAGGCCAGGCCGTGCTGGCCTACGGCGGCCAGGCCATCGCCATCGATTTCGAGCACGACCGCTCGACCACCAAGCTGCTGACCAAGGTGCGCGCCCAGCGCCCGTGATATGCGTCTCCTGATCGCCGCCTTCGCGGCGCTGGTATTCCTCGGCGTGCTGTGGGGCCCGGCGTTCGCGGTCGCGCTGCGCTACTGGCGGCGCGGCGACGCGCGCGCCTTCCGCCAACTGCGCTTCCTGTATCCGGCCCAGCTGATCGCCACGGTCTCGCTGGCCTTCGCGGCCGATCTGCTTGGCCTGCGCAATCCGGCCGCGCTGGCGGCCGCAAGCACGCTTTGCGTTAGCGCGGCCGGCGCCGGCGCGCTGGCCATCCTGCTCCAGTTTGGGGTCAAGTCTGACAATCGGACACGAGCTCAACCCTAGCGAGCGCTCTACGGTTGAGCTCCTGTCCGAATGTCAGACTTGACCCCAATTTTTCGGTTGAACTCGTGTCCGAATGTCAGACTTGACCCCAATTTCTTAGCCGAAAGTGAAGGCGAATGCGCCGGCGCCGGCGTCGAGGAAGCGGATCTCGAACGTGCATTCCTTCACCATGCCGGACTGGCGCACCAACTGGTAAAGCCGCGCTTCGGTGACGACGCCGTTGCCGTCCGCATCGGTGTCGGAACCGTGATCCGCGCCCGGCGCGTGGCCGTCTATCGTGACCTGGAATCGCACCGGCTTGCCGTCGGCGCGCGGGCCCAGCACCAGGTGCAGGTCGCGCGCCTTGAAGCGGTAGGACACGCTGCCGCCGGCTCGGTTCAGGTTGGCCCGTTCCGCGCCGACCGTCCAGTTGCCCGCCAGGCTCCACTCGTTCAAGCGCGGCGCGTTCATGGCGTAGTCATGGGCCGCGTCCCGCTTCAAGCCATCGCGCCCGGCGAAATTCGACGCCTGCTCGTAACCGACATAAGTTTCCTCGGACCCCAGGTGCGCGAGATCGGGCGCCGCCTGTTCCGCGTTGGCCTGCGGCGCCGCCAGCGCCATGGTCTGCGGCTTGCCGGCCTCGGCCAACAGCGACTGGATGATCATCTCCGACTTGTCATAGGCGCCCTCGCCGGCGATGCGCGCGCGGATCCGGCCCTGCGCGTCGGCGAAGTAGAACACCGGCCACGCATTGTTGCGGAAGGCGTTCCACACGCGGCGCTCGCTGTCGACCGCGACCGGGTAATCGATCTTGAAGCGCGAGATCGCCTTGGTGATATTGCTCGTGTCCTTCTCAAAGCCGAATTCAGGCGTGTGCACGCCGATCACCACCAGTCCCTGGTCGCGGTACTTCTCCGCCCACGCCCGCACGTGCGGAACCGTGCGGATGCAGTTGATGCACGAGTAGGTCCAGAAATCGACCAGCACCACCTTGCCGCGCAACTGCGCGGGCCCGAGCGGCGGCGAATTCAGCCACGACGAGGCGCCGCCGAAGGATGGCAACTGCCCAAGCACAGGCAAATCCTCCGCCCCGGCGGCGGCCATGTTGCCGCCCAGCGCAGCGGCCAAGCCGAATGCGATCAGGGCTCGGCCGGCACTGCGCCGGGACAGACTCTTGCGTATCAAGGTAGTGGTGAATTGCTGCATGAAGTTTCCTCTTTATTTGTTGGCGGCCGCTTCTTCGATGACCTTCGCCACCGCCTCCGGCCGCGAGACCATGACCACGTGCGAAGCGCCTTTCACCTCGACGATGTCTTTCGCGTTGGCGCGCTTGGCCATGAAGCGCAAGCCCTCGAGCGGGATGTTCTTGTCCGCCGTACCATACACGAAATACGAGGGCAGCTGTTTCCATGCCGTGCCGTTGGATGCCTCGTTGAGCGCGGCGGCCGTCACCGGACGCTGGCCGACGGCCATCAGCGCGGCCTGGTGCGGCGCCACGTCGGCCGCGAACTGCTGGGCGAACTTGTCCTGGCGGATGTAGAGATCCTTGCCGCCATCTGCCAGCGCGACCGGATCGGCCAGCGCATCGCCCAGCGTTCCGCCGGGGAACTGGCCCGCCAGGCCGGCCACCGTTTCACCCTGCTCGGGCGCGAAGGCCGCGACGTACACCAGCGCCTTCACATCGGGATTGCCCTCGGCCGCCTTGGAAATGACCATGCCGCCATACGAGTGGCCGACCAAGACCAGCGGACCCTTGACGGCGCCGATCACGCTGGCTGCATATTGCGCATCGGTGGATACGCCGCGCAGCGGATTGGCGACGCTCAGCACTGGATAGCCCTTGGCGGACAACGTCTTGACCACGCCGTTCCAGCTGCCGGCATCGGCGAACGCGCCGTGGACCAGCACGATGGTGGGTTTCGCGGCCGTGCCCTGCAGCGCGGTCACGGGCGCCTCGGCGCGCGCCAGCGGCAGCGCGCCGGCCAGCGTCGCGGACGTGGCGAGGGAGATCAAGAGTTTTTTCGCGTTCATGAAGTTTTCCTTGTTGGGTGTTGAAATCAGAGTAGGGTGATGCTCACGTCGATATTGCCCCGGCTCATTTTGGAATACGGGCACATCTGGTGCGCCATATCGACCAGCTCCTGCGCCACATCGCGCTGCAGGTCGGGCAGGCTGACCTTGAGGCGTGCCTGCAGCAGGAAGCCGTCGGCTCCGGTGCCCAGGTCGACCTCGGCATCGACCGCCGTGCCGGCCGGCAGCGGCAGCTTCTTCTCCTTGGCGGCTAGGCCCATGGCGCCGATGAAGCAGGCTGACCAGCCGGCCGCGAACAGCTGCTCCGGGTTGGTGCCCGCGCCGTGGCTGCCGGGCGGGGACAGCTTGATGTCGAGGCGGCCATCGTCGCTGCGCGCCGCGCCGTCGCGGCCGCCGGTGGTGTGGGTCTTGCCGGTGTAGAAGACTTGGTCGATCTTGCTCATGGTGTTTCCTTTCGGGTGGTTAAAAAAATCAGGTGCGCCACTTGCCGCTGCGCGCCAGTTCCAGCACCGCGTCGGCGAACGCCTGCGGCGCCTCTTGCGGCGGGTTGTGGCCGACGCTGGCCAGCTGCCGGTGCTGGCGCGGACCGCTGAACCTTGCCGCCGACGAGCTGCCGTCGGTGGCTTTGATCACGCCGTCGTCCTTGCCGTCGATGGTGATGGCCGGCGCGGCGATCGCCGGCTGCGTCGCCAGCAGGGCTTCGATTTCCTCGTACTCGGGGAAGCCCGCCGCGTGACCCAGCCGATGGCGATAGGAATGCAGCACCACCTCCACGTAGTCCGGGTTGTCCCATGCCAGCGCCGAGCGCTGGAACGTCGCCTCGTCGAAGTGCCAGGTCGGCGAATTCCCTTTCCACATGATGTGGGCGATGTCCTTGCGGTTGGCCGTCAGGCCGGCGCGTCCGCGTTCGGTCAGGAAGTAGAACTGGTACCAGAAGCCGGCTTCCACCGAAGCGGGCGCGGGCAGTGCGGCCTTGCTGATGTCCTGGATCAGGTAGCTGTTGACCGAGACCAGGCCTACACAACGGCTGGGCTTGAGCGCGGCGGCCACGCAGGCGGCGCGGCCGCCCCAGTCGTAGCCGGCCAGCACCGCTTCCGGGATGTGCAGGGCGTCCATCAGGTCGATCACGTCCTGGCCGATGGCGGCCTGCTGGCCGGAGCGCGGCGTGGCAGCGTCCAGGAAGCGGGTCGTGCCGTGGCCGCGCAGATGCGGCACGATCACGCGGTAGCCCTGCTGCGCCAGCCTGGGCGCGACCTCCGCATAGCTGTGCAGGTCGTAGGGAAAGCCGTGCAGCAGGATGATGGGCCGGCCGTTTTCCGGGCCGGCTTCGTGGTAGCCCACGTCCAGCACGCCGGCCTCGACCTGCTTAATCGGCAGGCGGGGCAAAGGGCGGGCCGGCTGTGCGGCCGGTGGCTCGCCCGCGGAGGCGACCAGCGGCGCGAGCGGAAACGTGACCGGCGGCGTGACTGACGACGCGCTCGGCGGAATGGCCAGCGGAGTGACCGGCGACGCATCGGCGGCCAACACCGGCGGGTTCAACGACAGGCCGGCGGCACCGGCGGCGGTGGTCAGCAGGAAGCGGCGGCGATTCAATTCGTTCATATTGTTTCCTCGATTTGCGGTTGTGCGTGCGCCAGCCGCCGGGCGGTGTCCAGTTCGCTCAACAGCTCGGCCAGCGGCGGGATATCGGCATCGCGCTCGATCATCGTGGCGACCGGGCCCGTGCGTGCCCGCACGTCGGCGTACAGCGCCCACACGGACGGGCAGACGCTGCGGTCATGCGTGTCGATCAGCACCTCGCCCGGCGTGTGGCCGGCCAGGTGGATCTGGCGCACGCGCTCGAACGGCAGGCCGCGCAGGTAGTCGTCCAGCGCATAGCCGTGGTTGATGGCGCTGACGTAGATGTTGTTCACATCGAGCAGCAGCCCGCAGCCCGTGCGCCGGCACATGGCGGACAGGAATTCCCATTCGCTCATATCGGCCGGCGCGAAGCTCAGGTAGCTGGACGGATTTTCAAACAGCATGGTCCGGCCCAGCACATCCTGGGCGCGGCCGATGTTGTCGCACACGATGTCCAGCGCCTCGTCGGTGTAGGGCAGGGGCAGCAGGTCGTGCGAGTTGAAGCCGCCGATGCGCGACCAGCTCAGGTGGTCGGACACGAACAGCGGCTCGATCTCGTCGGCCAGCGCGCGCAGCAGGTGCAGGTAGTCGGTGCGCAGGCCATCCGCCGAGCCAACCGACAGCGACACGCCGTGCAGCGCCACCGGATGCCGCTCGCGGATGCGGCGCAGGATATCGCGCGGCTGGCCGCCGGCCACCATGAAATTCTCGGAGATGACTTCGACGAAATCGACCGCAACCTGGCCGTCCAGGAAGTCGGCGTAATGCTCCTTGCGCAGGCCGAGGCCGAAGCCGGAAAAGGTGCTCATGGCGTGTTCGTTCGAAAATGGGGAAGGCCGCCCGGCGCGCGTTGCGGCGTGCCGGGCGGACGGGACAATTACTTCTTCTTCGGTTCGGTCAGGGTGCCGCCGGCTGCCAGGCATTCGGTCTTGGTCTTGACCAGCACGCCTTCACCCTTGCAGCTGTTGAGGCCCTTGCAATCGTTCTTGGCGGTGGCGCACAGGCTGGTGCCCTTGCAGGTGTTGATGCCGTAGCAGCGGCCCTTGGCTTCCTGCGCGGCGGGCTTGTCGGCGGCGTCGGCGTGGGTGGCGGCGGCCAGCGCGCTCAGCGCCAGCAGCATGGAGGCGGCGGCGCGCGCCGGACGGGATACAGGATGTTGACTCATGATGAACTCCTTGGTTGATGGACTGCGAAAAAATCTAGCGGGCGTTGGCGGCGTTCTCGATCACCTTGGCCACCTGGTCGGGCTGCGAGATGTAGGCCAGATGGCTGGCCTTGACTTCGGTGACCTTGGCGCCTGCGCGTTGGTACATCCAGCGCTGCAGGTCCGGGCTCAGCGCGCGGTCGTCGGTGGACAGCACGGCATAGCTCGGCTTGTGGCGCCAGGCGGCGGCCCAGATCTGCGTGTTGAACGCGGCCACCGTGGCCGGCACCTGCGAGATGGCCATGTAGTCGGTGCGGTTGGTTGGCAGGTCGGCGCCGACGTCGTCGTGGAAGCGCGCGCGGTCGACGAACAGATGGCCGTCCTGGGTCGGCGCCACGCTGTTGCTGGGCGACGGCATCGAGCCGATCACCTGGGCCAGGCTTTCGCCCACGTCCGGCAGCAGCGCCGACACGTACACCAGCGCCTTGACCTTGCCGCGCTCGCCGGCGGCCGAGATCACCGCGCCGCCCGAGCTGTGGCCGACCAGCACCACCGGCCCGACCTGCTGGTCGACGATCTCGCGGGTGGCGGCGATGTCGTCGTCCAGGCTGGTGTGCGGCTGGGCCGCCACCGTCACCTTGTAGCCCTTCTGGGTGAGGATGTCGTGGATCACGCGCCAGCCGGAGCCGTCCACGAAGGAGCCGCTGACGAGCACGATGTTCTTGACCGGCTCGGCGGCCTGCGCGGCCGACGTGGCCAGCACGGCCGCGGCCAGGATGGATAGGATCTTCATTGCATGTCTCCAGCTTGGTTGGGGGAAGAAAAACGGCGCCACAGCAGATGGTCCAGCGACCACGCGCCGGCGCCTCGCGCGATCAGCGGCAGCAGCAGGCCGGCCCAGCTCAGGTGCGTGGGCCAGGCGTCCGGATACACGAACACCTCGATCACCGCCGTCATGCAGAACATGCCGAAGGCGGCCGGCCGCGTGGCCAGGCCCAGCGCCAGCAGCACGGGCAGGAAATTCTCGGCGGCGGTGGCCAGTTGCGCCGCCACTTCCGGCGGCAGCAACGGCAGCGCGTATTCGCTGCGGAACAGCTCGTACGTCGACGGCTTGATGGTGAGGAAGCCCTCCACCTTGGTGCGGCCGGACAGGAAGAACACCGCGCCGATGCCCAGGCGGGCAATCAGCAGCAGCAAGTCGTCCGGCAGCAGGCGGCGCAGTTGGGCGGCCAGCCGGGGCGGGGCGGCGTCCTGTAGATGTAGCATGGTCATGGCGCTTGCTCCTTGTATCGAGAGGCATCGGTGTCGATGCCGGTAATGAGTTCGGCGCCCAGCCAGTGCGCCAGCAGCGCGCCGGCCTGGGCGATCCCTTCCTGCTCGCCGCGCAGCTCCACCAGCCAGTCGCACAGCGCGGCGAAACCGCCGTCGCGTTGCAGCTGCAGCAGGGCTTCGTATTCCAGCGCGTCGGCCTGGCGCAGCACCGCCGTGTGGCCGCGCCGCCAGACCAGGTAGCCGCCCGGCTCGGCCAGCATCTCGCCGTCCGGCGACGGCCGTTGTTCCCACAGCGCGCTCCAGATGGCCTCGGCGTTGGTGGTGGCGGCACGCAGCTGCAATGACGGCGTCAGCCGCAGCACCGCGTCTTCCCAGTCCAGTTCGGCCAAGCCGTCCGGACCGACCGGCGCCGCGTCCGCCGCCACGAAGGCGGTGTTCAGCGCGTGCTCTATCCAGGCCAGCTCGTGCAGGTCCGGATGGTCCGGGTAGGCCGCCGCCAGCGTGGCGTGGAAGCCGTCGGCGTAGGCGTCCAGCGTCCAGCCGTGCGGCGGATGGGCGTCGATGTGGCGCACCGACGCGCCGCGGAACGCCTCCTCGCCCATCCATTGCCGCAGCAGCGGATACGAATGCTCGAGACAGCCGGCCAGCTGGCTGCGGTAGTTGTTCTGGTACACCGCCAGCCTGGCGTCCGGCCCGAGGCGGCGCGCCAGCGCGGCGGACGGCGCCACCAGCCAGGCGCCGAAATCGCTTTGCAGCTGAGCGAGTTTCACGGTGATGCTCAGCGAGGCGTCAGCGAGCCGTAGCCTTTCGGGGTTTTGATCTTGGTGCAGGTGCCCTTGTCCACAAGCACCCAGGCGTTGCCCTGGTAGTCGGACTTGGAGGTGGCGGCGCAGCTGGTGCCCGGGCCGGCCGCGCAATCGTTCTGGCCGGCCTTGGAGACGCCGTAGCATTTCTCGGTCGGTTTCTTTTGCTCGGCGGGCTTGGCGGCGTCGGCGGCGTGGGCGCTGCCGGCCAGGGCTGCCAGCGACAGGGCCAGGGTGGCGGCGAGCGTGGCGTTGCGGTGTTTCATGGGAAGCTCCTCGGGGTCGGGTGGAAAAAAAGACAACGAGGGCAGTGTAGGAGACGGCGGGCGGCTTGAAATCCTCAGATATCGATAGCGCTTCCTCATCCGATCGGGTAGGTGAGGGGAACTGGTTTTTATGGCAAAGTGTCGGTTTTCAGGTCTGCCGAAAGAGGGAAGCATGATGCAAGCACAGATAACCGTCCTGGTGGTGGACGACCATCCCATCTTCCTGGAAGGCGTGGCCAGCGCGCTGGAGACCATGCCGGAAGTGCGGCTGGTGGGCCAGGCCGGCACCGGCGCCGAGGCGGTCGAGCTGCACCGCCGCCTGCGGCCCGACGTCACGCTGATGGACCTGCAACTGCCCGACATGCACGGCAGCGAGGCCATCGCCGCCATCCGCCGCGACGCGCCGTCCGCGCGCGTGATCGTGCTCACCACGTACGAGGGCGATGCCCACGCGGCGCAGGCGATCCGCGCGGGCGCGGTCGGCTACATGCTCAAGAGCGCGGTGCGGCATGAATTGCAGGAGACCATACTGAGCGTGCACAGCGGCCGGCGCCGCATCCTGCCGTCGGTGGCCTGCGCGCTGGCCGAGCAGATGCACACGGAAACGCTGAGCCCGCGCGAGATCGAGGTGCTGCGGCTGGCGGCGGTCGGCAACACCAACCAGAAGATCGGCGACCAGCTGGGTCTGTCCGAAGGCACGATCAAGACCCACATGAAAAACGTGCTGGCCAAGATGCACGCCAACGACCGCACCCACGCCGTGCTGCTGGGCATACAGCGCGGCATCATCGGCATGGGCGAGGGGGGGCGCCTGCCGCCCGGCGTGCGCTTTTAACGGCGCGGCAGGCGCCGCCACCACGCCGGCCGCGGCGCGCGGTCATAGGCGTGCGCGGCCGGGATGCGCAGCTCGACTTCCAATCCGTGGCCGGCCGCCGGCCTGAGCGTCAGCGTGCCACGCAATGCGGCGGCGCGTTCGCGCATGCCCACCAGTCCCCAATGGCCTTCCTTGCTGCCGCCTTGCAGCAGATGCTCGTCGAGTCCCGCGCCGTCGTCGCGCACCGTCAGCACAAACTCCTGCGCGCCGTAGTCCAGCGTCATGCCGATGTGGCTGGCGTGCGCGTGGCGGCAGGCGTTGTGCATGGCCTCCGCACCGATCTGATACACCTCCTCCCACGCCAGCGGATCGAGCTTGCGGCGCGCGCCGCGCAGCTGCAGTTCGATGGCCGGCTGGTGCGTGGCACGCAGGCGCTCGACCAGGCGGTTGAACGCCAGCGCGATGTCGCCGCCATGCGCGCTGGCCAGGCGCAAGTCCATCACCGCGTTGCGGCCCTCGATGATGACGCCGTCCGCGTCGCTCAGCAGCGCCTCCATCTGCCGGTGGGCCGCGCTGTCGGGCGGCAGCGAGCGCTGCAGCGCGCTGAAGCGCAGCACCAGCGCCTGCATGCTTTGCAGCAGGCTGTCGTGCAGCGCGCGGGCGATGCGTTCGCGCTCCAGCAGGCGCGCGGCCAGCACCGCGTTGAGCCGCGCCAGCAGCTGGCGCATGCGTATCCGGTACAGGCCGTATGCCAGCGCGGCCATCGCGCCCGCGCACAGCAGGTAGAACCAGACGGTCTGCGTGAAGCCGGGCTCGATGGTGAAGTCCAGCGTGGCGCCGGTCTCGTTCCAGACGCCGTCGGCGTTGGCGGCCTTGACGCGGAAGCGGTAGCCGCCGGGACCGAGGTTGGCGTAGCTGGCGTTGCGGCGCGCGCCGGCCATCTGCCAGTCGCGGTCCACACCGTCGAGCTTGTACCAGACCTGCATCCGCTCCGGGATGGTCAGGCTGAGCGCGGCGAAACCGATATCGAGCCGCATCGGATGCTTCGGCAAGCGCAACCCCGGGTGCGGCGCGTAGCGGCGGCCGTCGACGCTGACGCCCTCGACCTGCAGCGACGGCGCCAGCCGGTTGCGGTAGTCGCGGGTCGTGTCGAGCACGCCGATGCCGTCGCTGGCGGAGAACCAGATCTTGCCGGCGCGGTCCAGCGCACCGTTCGGCAGGGGCGCGGCAATCGTCGGCGCGCCGGGGTAGCCTTGCGCCGCGTCCAGGATCTCCATGCGCAGCGGCCGGCGCGGATCGGCCATGCTGACGCGCCAGTCGGCCGCCACCACGTGCGCCATGCCCATGCCGGTGTGCAGCCAGCGGTCGCCGTTGGGCAGGATCACCACGCCGACCACGTTGTTGAGCACATCCGGCTCGGCCGCGTGCAGGCGCTCGAAGCGGCCGTCGCGCAGCACGGCCATGCCGTCGCCGCCGGAGATCAGCACCTCTTGTTCGGTGTTGATCAGTTGCAGCGGCCCCAGGCTGCCGCCGTCGGCCAGCGCGTAGCGGGTCACTTTGCCGTCGAGGTAGCGCAGCACGCCGCCGTCCTGGTAGCCTATCCATATGGCGCCGTCGCGGTCGGAGGTGATGACGCGTTCAAGGCGAGGGATGCCTAATTCGACGCCGTCCTGCCAGGCGCCGTCGCGGTAGCGGAATAGGCCGCAATGGCGGACGCTGGCCCAGATCGATATCCTGTCCTCGGCCAGGCGGTTGACGTCGCGTGGCCGCACGCCCGGGCAAGCGGGCGGCAGCGGCAGCAGCGTGACTTTGCCGTCGCGGCGATGTTCGATGCCCCGCGGGCCGGCGCTCAGGATAGCGCCGTCGCGGCCGGCCACGGCGATGCGGCGCGCGCCCACGCGCGCGGGTGGCGCCGGCGCGCCGGCCGCGTCCCACAGCTGGTCCAGGCTTTCGGCGCCGACCCAGATGCGGCGCTGGCCGTCCGCCGCCAGCACGGCCAATTCCACGTCCCTGGGCAGGGCGATGGTGCGGATGCGCTGGTTACGGAAGCGCTCCAGGCCGTTGATCGACATGGCCCACAGATTGCCTTCCATATCCTCCAGCATGCCGTTGAGGCGGGTATTGCTGAGCTGCCAGGGCTGGTCCAGCCGTTCGGCCGGCAGCAGCGACGGGTCGTAGCGGTCGCTGCGCGGCAGGTCTTGCTTGCGCACGCGGGCGATGCCGTCCGGCGAGTGCAGCAGCCACAGGTTGCCATCGGCGTCGAACATGTCGCGGTCCTGCCCGAGCAGGTAGCCGTTGGCCTGCTGGCGCGGTAGCGCCGGCCCCGGCTGCCCGGCGGCCACCCGTTCGATCATATTGCCGTTGCGGCGCCACATGGCGCCGTCGGGCGAGAAGAAGGCGCCGTTCTCGTCGCGGCGGCCGGTGGGCTGGAAGCGGCGCGCCTCGCGGTCCAGCTTGTACCATTCGCCGCCGGCGTTGACCCACAGCTGACCGTACTGATCCAGCGTGCCTTCGTTGACCAGTTTCGACGGCAGGCCCCAGGCTGCGCCTATGCTTTGCCATACGCCTTTGGCGTAACGCACCAGGCCGGAACGAGTGCAGATCCAGACGCTGCCGTCGTTGTCGGCGACCAGGTAGTACACCATGTCCACGCGGCCGGCGTTCCAGGCCGGCAGCGGCACGATCTCCCCTTGGCGTATCAGGTTGATGCCGCCGTCCACGTAGCCGACCAGCAGGTCGCCGTCGCGGGAGGCGCTCAGTGTGGAGATGCGCGCGCTGAGCAGGCGCCGGCCGGCCGGCGACTGGTAGCGCTCGAAGCGCAAGCCGTCGAAGCGGTACAGTCCCTGGTCGGTGCCGATCCAGAGCCAGCCGTCGGCGCTCTGGGTGAAGGCGCTGATGCTGACCGGCGCGCCATCCTTGCGGCGCCAGGTGTCGTGGCGGTAGTCGTGCAGGCTGACGCCGGGGTCCAGGGCCCAGGCCTGCGGACCGCCGCAAACGAGGGCCGCCGCCAGGCCTAGCCGGAAAACGAAACGGTGCATGTGAGCTGGTTCGAGGGACGCAGTTAATGAGAAACCGATAATATCATCGGGGTAACATTGTCCGCGTCACGGCACCAGCAGCAGCTTGCCGATGGTCGCGCGGCGCGCCATGTCGGCGTGGGCGCGGGCGGCGTCGGCCAGCGGATAGACGCCGCCGATGTGGACCTTGAGCTTGCCTTCGGCGATCCACTCGAACAGTTGCGCTGTGCGCGCGCGCAGGCGTTCCGGCGTGGGAATGTGGTCGGAGAACACGGCGTAGCCCAGCTTGATGCTCTTGGGCAGGCTCATGATGTCGAGCGGCCCCGGGCCGCCCAGTACCGGGCCGTACCAGCAGAAGGTGCCCGAGCGGCGCAGCGCGTCCAGCGAGCCCTGGAAGGTGGCCGGGCCGGAGCCGTCGAACACCACGTGCACGCCATCGCCGCCCGACAACCGGCGCGCCTGCGCGGCGAAGTTGCCACCATCGTCGACGATGACGTGGTCGGCGCCGGCCGCCCTGGCCGCCTCCACCTTGTCGGCGGACGACACCCGGCCGATCACCAGGCCGCCGCGCAGCTTGACGATCTGCGTCAGCAGCAGGCCGAGGCCGCCGGCCGCCGCATGCACCAGCGCGATCTCGTCCGGCTGGGTGGGATGGAAATCGGTGGCGAAATGGCTGGCGGTCAGGCCCTGCATCATCACCGCGGCGGCGGTCTGGTCGCTGATGTGGTGCGGCACCGGCACCAGCGAGGTGGCCGGGATCGCGATCTGCTCGGCATGGCTGCCGGGCGCGTAGACCCAGGCCACGCGCTGGCCGACGGTGAAGCCGGTCACGCCTTCGCCCAGCGCGGTCACGCGGCCCGCGCCCTCCACGCCGAGAATCTTCGGATTGGGCATCTCGTTCCACGCCATCCCCTGGCGCACGCCGATATCCATGAAATTGACGCCGGCGGCGGCGATCCGCACCAGCACTTCTCCGGCGCCGGCGACCGGGACCGGACGCTGCGCCAAGGCCAGCGCGTCGATATCGCCGGTGTGGTTCATCACAACTGCTTTCATTGCATCCATGGTCGACTCCTTTGGGTTTGGTGACGTCTATAATATGGATACCAATCAGGACTAACAATCGCGAAAAGTCCATATCTATTGCTCGATCGTCCAAAGTGGAGAAATCATGGATCCCTTGACCGACATCCTGACCGGGCTGCGCATCCGCGCCGCCAGTTTCACGCGAATGGACGCCAGCGCGCCGTGGGGCGTGCGCTCGCCGGGCGAGCCCGGCATCAGCTTCGTGCTGGTGGTGCGCGGCTCGGCGATCCTGGCCACGCCCGACAGTCCGCAGCCGATCGCCCTGCGCAGCGGCGACGTCTTCCTCAAGCTGGACGGCACGCCCTACCGCTTGCACGACCATGAGGACTCGGTGCTGATCGACTGCGTGGAGGTGGAGAAGCTGCGGGTCGGCAACCGCATCGGGATAGGTGGCGGGGGAGCGCTCACCACCTTTGTCAGCGGCTCGTTCGAGCTGGACGCGCTGGAGGCGCAGCCCTTGCTGCGGGCGCTGCCGCCGCTGCTGCATTTGAAGCTGGACCAGCACCGCAGCCTGGCCTTCCAGTCGGTGCTGGAAATGCTGGCGCTGGAGACCGAGTCGCCGGGGCTGGGATCGGAGGCCGTGCTCAGCCGCCTGTTCGAACTGCTGCTGGTGCATGCGGTCCGCGCGTATGCGTTGCAACCGGGCGGCGCCACGCGCGGCTGGCTGGCCGGCATCGCCGACCGCCACCTGGGGCAAGCGTTGACGGCGATGCACAGCGACCCGGCGCAGGGCTGGACGGTGGAATCGCTGGCGCGCGCGGCCGGCATGTCGCGCTCGGCCTTCGCGGCGCGCTTCAAGGCCGTGGTTGGTCAATCGCCGCTGGAATACCTGACGCAATGGCGCATGCACTGCGCGACGCGGCTACTGCGGCGCGGCGACGTGGCCCTGTCGGAGGTGTCGCGCCGGGTCGGCTACGAATCGGCGGCAGCCTTCAACCGCGTGTTCCGCCGCGAAACCTCCATGACACCAGGCACCTTCCGCCTTGGGGTCAAGTCTGACATTCGGACACGAGCTGAGCCGTAACACCGTGGGGTCAAGTCTGGCATTCGGACACGAGCTCAACCGTAACGGATGTCTACGGTTGAGCTCGTGTCCGAATGCCAGACTTGACCCCAATTTTATGGACGGATGTCGGGATTGATCCAAATTTTATGCGCCGCCGGCGTAGCCGTTCTGGCGCCAGGCTTCGAACACGACCACGGCGACCGTGTTCGATAAATTCAGGCTGCGGTTGTCGGGACGCATCGGCAGGCGGATGCGCTGGGCTGGCGGGAACGTTTCGCGGAAGGCCGGGTCGAGGCCGCGCGTTTCCGAGCCGAACACGAACACGTCGCCCGGCCGGAAGGCGGCGTCGGCGAACGGCGAGGAGCCGTGCGTGGTCATGGCGAACATGCGCGACGGGTCCGGCTGCACCTCGGCCAGGAAGGCTTGCCAGTTCGGGTGGACTTTCATCTTCGCGTATTCGTGATAGTCCAGGCCGGCGCGCTTGAGCTTGGAGTCTTCCAGCGGGAAGCCCAGCGGCTCGATCAGGTGCAGCTGCGCGCCGGTGTTGGCGCAGAGCCGGATGACGTTGCCGGTGTTGGGTGGAATTTCAGGTTGGACTAGTACGACGTGAAACAAAACATTCTCCTCAATTAAATTCAATGCGGCGGCGTGCGCGCGAACACCAGGTTGCTCACCTGCGCCGCGCCGTGGCGTTTCAGTGTTGCCGCCAGTTCGTTCAGCGTGGCGCCGCTGGTCATCACGTCGTCGACCACGCCGATGTGGCGGCCCTGCACCAGCGCCATATCCGGGATCGCGAACGCGCCGGCGATGTTGTGCCGCCGCCGTTCCGGCGTGACGCTGCTTTGCGCCGCCGTCTCCTGCACCCGGCAGGCCAGCCGCGGATGCAGCGCCACGCCCAGGCTGCGCGCCAATGGCCGCGCGATCTCCAGGGCTTGATTGTAGCCGCGTTCGGCCAGCCGGCGCGGCCCCAGCGGCACCGGGCAGAGCAGGGCGGGCAGCGTGAAGCCGGGCTGCTGCAGGACGGCGTCGCGCAGCAGGCGGGCGAACAATGTCGCCAGCGCGAGGCGGTGGCCGAATTTCAGTTGCAGCACCAGCTGGTCCAGCGGCATCGCATAATCCGCCGCGACCAGCGTGACGTCGAAGGCCGGCGGCTCGGCGCGGCAGGCACCGCACAGCTGGCCGCGTGCCGAGTCCGGCAGGGGATTGGCGCAGCGCGGACAACGCACGGCGGCAACGCCGAAGAATTGCGCGGCGCAGTCCGGGTACAGCAATTCGTCGCCATCGGCCGCGCATAACGCGCACGAGGCCGGCAACACGCCGCGCAACAAGGCGGCGCCGCCGCGATGGAGCAGGGCGCGCATTGTGCCGATTGTCGGGGTAACTGACATCCACCCTCCCGTGCGTCATTCCCGCGCAAGCGGGAATCCATGCGTCCCAGGACAAATGGGCGGCGCATGGGTTCCCGCTTGCGCGGGAACGACGTGCCTTCCAGGACGCGTTTGCGTTCAACCATGTACACTGCCGACATTATCGCACTACACCGAACGACATCATGGAAGTCCCCGCAAAACCCCCTAAACTGAGCGCGCCGATCGACCAGGTGCGCGTGCGCGCGCTGTTCGGCCGCCCCGAGCGCGTCGCGCCGTCCGATTTCCTGCGCCGCGAAATCGCCTCGCGCATGTTCGACCGCCTGGAGCTGATCAAGCTCGCGCCCCAGCGCGTGCTGGACGCCGGCTGCGGCGCAGGTGCCGATCTCGCACTATTGCAAAAATCCTATCCCGCCGCCCACATCGTCGGCATCGACGCGGCCGAGGCCATGGCGCGCGCCGCCCAGGGTCCCGCCGCCAAGCCGTCGTCGCTGAACCAGCTGCTGAGCAAGCTGCTGCCGGCCAAGACCGGCATCGACACGCTGTGCGGCGATTTCGCCGAACTGCCGCTGGGCCCGAATTCGGTGGACCTGGTCTGGTCCAACCTGGCACTGCACTGGCATCCGCAGCCGGACCGCGTGTTCGCCGAGTGGCGCCGCGTGCTGCGCGTGAACAGCCTGCTGATGTTCTCCTGCTTCGGCCCGGACACCTTCCGCGAGCTGCGCGCCGCCTTTGCCGAGGCCGACCTGGCGCCGCACGCGCTGCCCTTCGTCGACATGCACGATTTCGGCGATCAATTGGTGGAGGCGGGCTTTTCGACGCCGGTGCTGGACATGGAGGTCATCACCGTCACCTACGACACGCCGCAAGCCCTGCTGGCCGATGTGCGCGCGCTGGGCGGCAACCCGCTCAGCACGCTGCGGCGCGGCCTGATGGGCAAACAGGCGTGGCGGCGCATGCTGGACACGCTGGAGAAAAACCGCCGCGCGGATGGCAAGCTGGGCCTGACTTTCGAGGTGATTTACGGCCACGCCTTTCGTCCGGCGCCCAAAGTGACGTCCAAGGGCGAGGCCATCATCCGATTTGATTTACCACGAAAGCCGCGCCAGTAGCGGGTTTGCGGGCGCACTGTGGCGCCCCGGGCTACGCCATAGTTGTGATTTGGATTATTTCTTGATGTGGATCGTTTTTGTTATATATAATCATTCACTAATTTTGCCAGCAGATCACGCAGCCAGCTATAAATCAGCGAGTGGAGCGATAGGCAGGCAAGCACGAGCACGAACGAGCAGTTGAATTAAGCAGAATCAGGCTTTCGCGTTGTCCCTGGGCAGTATCTGGGGATGAAGCGGCAAGCCTCAAGGTCCCGCCGGGGTCGCGTCACGAAGAATTTTTCGGACGAGGCTGGCATGGGGCCTGAAGTTGTTTAAGGAGCGCGGCGCCGGTTCAGTTCACCGAAATCCGGAGTCGTTAAAAAAATATTTTAATTTCTTGGGTGGTTGGGGAAAACATGAAACATGCGAAGCGACTTCAATCGTTGATGCTCGGGCTGTCGGTAACGGCGGCAAGTATCCCAGCGTGGGCGGCTGACAAGGCGGCATCCGCGGCAGGTACCTACACTGCGGCGACCGGCGGCACCGGCGGCCCCGTCGCCGGCGAGCTCAATCTGCAACCTCCGGCGACCCAGATCGCTTCCGAAATCTACAGCCTGCACACCTGGATGATGCTGGTCTGCCTGGTCATCTTCGTCGGCGTGTTCGGCGTGATGTTCTACTCCATCTTCAAGCACCGCAAATCGCTGGGCCACAAGCCGGCCACCTTCCACGAATCGACCGCCGTTGAAATCGCCTGGACCGTGGTGCCTTTCCTGATCGTCATCGGCATGGCGCTGCCCGCCACCCGCACCGTGGTCGGCATGAAGGACACCTCCAACGCCGACATCACCATCAAGGTCACCGGCATGCAGTGGAAGTGGGGCTACGACTACCTGAAAGGCGACGGCGAGGGCATCTCCTTCCTGTCCAACCTGTCGACCCCGCGCGCGCAAGTGGGCTCGCCCGGCTTCGAGCCGACCGAGAAGCGCGGCGACAACTACCTGATGGAAGTCGACAATGAAGTCGTCGTTCCGGTCAACAAAAAAATCCGCCTGGTCACCACCGCCAACGACGTGATCCACTCGTGGTCGATCCCGGCCTTCGGCGTCAAGCAGGACGCCATTCCCGGCTTCGTGCGCGACACCTGGTTCAAGGCCGAGCACACCGGCACCTATCGCGGTTTCTGCTCCGAGCTGTGCGGCAAGGAACACGCGTTCATGCCGATCGTGGTGCGCGTGGTCAGCGACGACGAGTACAAGACCTGGGTCGACGGCAAGAAAAAAGAAATGGCCGCGCTGGCCGACGATCCGAACAAGACCTGGACCATCGACGAGCTGAAAACCAAGGGCGAGAAAGTCTACTCGACCAACTGCGTGGTCTGCCACCAGGCCAACGGCAAGGGCGTGCCGGGCACGTTCGCGCCGCTGGACGGTTCGGCCGTGGTCAACGGTCCCAAGGCGGAACAGATCAACGTTCTGCTGCACGGTAAGAAGAGCGGCAAGTTCAGCGCTGAGATGCCGGCATGGAAGCAACTGTCGGATACGGATATTGCGGCTGTCATCACCTACACCCGTAACAGCTGGTCGAACAAGGCCGCCGAAAACATCGTTCAACCAGCCGAAGTTGTGGCTGCACGTAAGTAATCAGGAGCGTTACAAATGAGCACAAGCACCTTGGATCACGCACACGATCACGATCACGCTCACGACCATCCCCATGGTCTGTCGCGCTGGTTGTTCGCCACCAATCACAAAGACATCGGTACGCTGTACCTGTGGTTCTCCTTCATCATGCTGCTGTCCGGCGGCGTGCTGGCGCTGATGATCCGCACCGAGCTGTTCAAGCCGGGCCTGCAGTTCTTCCAGCCTGAGTTCTTCAACCAGCTCACCACCATGCACGGCCTGGTGATGGTGTTCGGCGCCATCATGCCGGCCTTCGTCGGCTTCGCCAACTGGATGATCCCGCTGCAGATCGGCGCGTCCGACATGGCCTTCGCCCGCATGAACAACTTCTCGTTCTGGCTGCTGCCACCGGCCGCCATCCTGCTGGCGACCTCGTTCCTGGTTCCCGGCGGCGCCACCGCGGCCGGCTGGACGCTGTACGCGCCGCTGTCGACCCAGATGGGCCCAGGCATGGACATGGCGATTTTCGCGATGCACCTGATGGGCGCCTCGTCGATCATGGGTTCGATCAACATCATCGTCACCATCCTCAACATGCGCGCCCCCGGCATGACCTTGATGAAAATGCCGATGTTCTGCTGGACCTGGCTGATCACCGCCTACCTGCTGATCGCCGTGATGCCGGTCCTGGCTGGCGCCATCACCATGACGCTGACCGACCGCCACTTCGGCACCTCGTTCTTCAACGCCGCCGGCGGTGGCGACCCGGTCATGTACCAGCACATCTTCTGGTTCTTCGGCCACCCCGAGGTCTACATCATGATTCTGCCGGCCTTCGGCATCGTCTCGCAGATCCTGCCGGCCTTTGCCCGCAAGCAGCTGTTCGGCTACGCCTCGATGGTGTACGCCACCGCGTCGATCGCGATCCTGTCGTTCATCGTCTGGGCCCACCACATGTTCACCACCGGCATGCCGGTGACCTCGCAGCTGTTCTTCATGTACGCGACCATGCTGATCGCGGTGCCGACCGGCGTCAAAGTGTTCAACTGGATCGCCACCATGTGGAAGGGTTCGATGACCTTTGAAACCCCGATGCTGTTCGCCGTGGGCTTCATCTTCGTGTTCACCATCGGCGGCTTCACCGGCCTGATCCTGGCCGTGACCCCGATCGACATCCAGCTGCAGGATACCTACTACGTGGTGGCGCACTTCCACTACGTGCTGGTGGCCGGCTCGCTGTTCGCGCTGTTCGCAGGCTTCTACTACTGGTCGCCGAAATGGACCGGCCACATGTACAACGAAACGATGGGCAAGACCCACTTCTGGCTGTCGCTGATCACCTTCAACATCACCTTCTTCCCGATGCACTTCCTGGGCCTGGCAGGCATGCCGCGCCGCTACGCCGACTATTCGGCGCAGTTCACGGACTTCAACATGATCGCGTCCATCGGCGCCTTCGGTTTCGGCCTGTCGCAGGTGTTCTTCCTGTTCTTCGTGATCCTGCCGACCATCCGCGGCGGCAAGAAAGCCGAAGCCAAGCCATGGGATGGCGCTGAAGGCCTGGAGTGGACCGTGCCGTCGCCGGCGCCGTTCCACACCTTTGAAACGCCACCGCAGTTCAAATAATCATGGCCGAACAGAAGAAGCCGAATAACGCGAGGACCGGCCTGCTGTTGGCCGGCGTGGCCCTGTTCTTTTTCCTGTCCGTGTTTGTCAAGCGGATGTGGCTGAGCTGACGTGAGCGAAGACAAGGAAACAGGCGGGCTGAACCGCACCCTGCTGGGCAAGCTGATCGTGGTGGCGGTGCTGATGTTCGGGTTCGCGTACGCGCTCAACCCGTTCTACCGCCAGATTTGCGAGGCGCTGGGCATCAACGTGCTGACCCAGAAGGACGGCACGGTCAGCATCGACGCCAACACGCAGATCGACAAGACGCGCAGCGTGACCATCGAGTTCGACGGCAACGCCCAGGGCCCGTGGCGTTTCCGCCCCGTGACGCACAGCATGAGCGTGCATCCGGGCGAGCTGGCGACGGTGATGTACGAGGTGGTCAACACCCAGAACCGCGAAGTCAGCGCGCAGGCCATCCCGAGCTACGCGCCGCAAAGCGCGATGCCGCATTTTAAGAAGGTCGAGTGTTTCTGCTTCAAGCAGCAGACCATGAAGCCGAACGAGGCGCGGCAGATGCCGGTGGTGTTCTTCATCGATCCGGCGCTGCCGAAGGACGTGAAGACCATCACGCTGTCGTACACCTTCTTCGAGGTGGGCGGTCTGGACAAAACCAAGACCGCGGCCAGGTAAGGGGGGCGCCATGGAAGAGAACAAGAAGCAAGCGTCGTTCATGTATTCGATGAAAGCGGTGTTCTGGTCGTTCTTCGGCCTGCGCCGCAAGAGCGATTTCGATACCGATTCGGCCAAGCTGAATCCGGTGCACATCATCATCGCGGCCTTGATCGGCGTGGCCTGTTTTATTGGACTGCTGATCACTATCGTAAAGCTTGTAGTTTCAAAATAAATTTAGGGAGATGAAGATGAGTTCACAAAACGCCGCGGCACCGTACTACTTCGTGCCTGGTCCATCCAAATGGCCGCTGCTGGCAGGCATGTCCCTGCTGACCACCATGATCGGCGCTTCGGCCTGGGTCAATGACTTGTCGTGGGGGCCGATCGTGAACTTCGTGGGCCTGGCCGCCATCATTTCGGTGCTGTACTTCTGGTTCGGCGACGCCATCAAGGAATCCGAGGCCGGCCAGTACGGCCAACGCGTCGACCATTCCTACCGCTGGTCGATGGCCTGGTTCATCTTCTCGGAGGTGATGTTCTTCGGCGCCTTCTTCGGCGCGCTGTTCTATGCCCGTTCGATCACCATGCCGTGGCTGGGCGACCTGGACCATAAATTCATCTGGCCGGACTTCGCCGCGCACTGGGGCAACACCGGTCCGGCCGGCACGGTGCAGGAATTCAAGACCATGGGTCCGTTCCCTATCCCGACCATCAACACCGCTCTGCTGCTGACCTCGGGCCTGACGCTGACCATCTCGCACCACGCGCTGCGCGCCGGCCACCGTGCGCAGACCGCGTTCTGGCTGTTCGCCACGATCGCGCTGGGCGCGGTCTTCATGGGCTTCCAGGCCTTCGAATACCACCACGCGTACACCGAACTGAACCTGAAGCTGACCTCGGGCATCTACGGCTCGACCTTCTTCATGCTGACCGGTTTCCACGGCTTCCACGTGACGATGGGCGCGATCATGCTGTCGGTGGTGCTGTACCGCGTGCTGCGCGGCCACTTCACGCCCGACCACCACTTCGCCTTCGAAGGCGCGGCCTGGTACTGGCACTTTGTGGACGTGGTCTGGCTCGGCCTGTACGTGGTCGTGTACTGGCTGTAACGAGGGACAGCAAGAACGATATAATGCCGCAGCGATGCTGCTGCGGCGCTGAAGAAAAAGCCGCATCGGGTCGACACCGGATGCGGCTTTTTTTGTTAGTTGCGGATGCCGGTGGGCTGGATGTAGCCGAGCTTGTAGGCGACCAGCAGCGCGATGAACAGCGCGATCGACAGCCCGACCCGCACCGCCAGCGCGCGCACGGTGTTGTTGCTCTTGCCCTTGTCGCGCATCAGGAAGAAGAACGCGGAAGCCAGGCTGCCGATGATCAGGATGAACGCGATGGCGACAGCAATTTTCATGGCGTGGCGGGGGAATGAATTGATGAAGGTTCCATTGTAATGGGTATTGCGTTCCGTTTTAAACTGATCCCTTTCGTGGCGACCGTGCTGGTGGTCACGCTGGGCATCCAGCTGGGCAACTGGCAGGAGCGCCGCGCCGCGCAAAAGCTGGTGTTGCAGGCCAAGCTGGCCCAGGGCAACGCCAGCGCGCCCGTGGTGCTGGACGGCGCGCCGCTGGCCGCCGAGGCGGTGGAATTCCGCCGCGTGGCCGTGACCGGCGAATTCGTCGCCAACTGGCCGCTGTACCTGGACAACCGCCCGTCGGCCGGGCGCTCCGGGTTTTATTTGCTGATGCCGTTTAAAATCGCGGGATCGGGCATGCATGTGCTGGTGGCGCGCGGCTGGCTGCCGCGCGATCCGGCCGACCGCGCCAAACTGCCGGCCTACGCCACGCCGTCCGGCCCGGTCACGCTGGAGGGCATGGCACGCATCGACGCCGGCCACGTGATGGAACTGGGCAAGGCGCCGGTGCTGACGCCCGGCATCATCGTGCAGAACGCCGATCCGCTGCAGGTGGCCAGGGACAGCGGCCTGACCATGCAGCCGTTCCTGATCGAGCAGGCCGCCCCGGCCAAGCCGGCCGGCGACGACGAGCGCATGGTGCGTGACTGGCCGGCGCCGGCGCTGGGCGTGGAAAAACATCAGGGCTATGCCTTCCAGTGGTACGCACTGTCGGCGATGGCTGTTATCTTCTTTGTGGTGAACGGATTCAGACGTGGAAAACAAAAGTAATCAAGGTCGTGGACGCTGGAAATTGTTGCTGGTGCTGGCCGTGTGCGCCGCGCCGCTGGTGGGTTCCTATCTCACGTATTACGTCATCAAGCCCAAGGGCGGCGTGACCAACTACGGCGCGCTGATCGATCCGCGCGACCATCCGATTCCGGCCATGGCCAGCACCACGCTGGACGGCAAGCCGGCCACGCTGGAGAACTACAAGGGCAAGTGGATCATGCTCAAGGTCGGCCCGTCCGACTGCCGGCAGGATTGCCAGGACCAGCTGTTCGCCATGCGCCAGCTGCGCACCATGCAGGGCAAGGAGATGGAGCGCATCGAGCGCGTGTGGCTGATCACCGACGACCAGCCGCTCGACACCCTGCTCATGCGCGTCAACGACGGCACCCGCATGCTGCGCGCGCCGGCCGCCGTGGTGGAAAAATGGCTGCCGCTGGAGCAGGCCGCCGGCGACCGCGCCGCCGACCACGTCTACCTGATCGACCCGCTGGGCAACTTGATGATGCGCTTCCCGAAAGGCGCGGTCTCCAGCGACACCGAGAAGGTGAAGAAGGTCCACAAGGACATCAGCAAGCTGCTCAAGGCTTCCGCGATAGGCTGACCCATGCATTCCACCACTCTCGCTCAAATGGCCGTGACGGCGCTGCTGGTGGCGCTGCTGCCGCTGTCGCTGGTGTGGACCTCGTCCGACGCCAACAAATACCGCAAGCTGGTCTGGGTCAGCGTGTTCCTGACGTTCGACCTGATCGTGTTCGGCGCCTTCACGCGCCTGACCGACTCCGGCCTGGGCTGCCCGGACTGGCCGGGCTGCTACGGCGCCGCCAATCCCTTCCTGGCGCACGAGCAGATCACGGCGGCCGAGGCGCTGCTGCCGACCGGCCCGGTGACGGTGTTCAAGGCCTGGATCGAGATGATCCACCGCTACCTGGCGATGGCGATCGGCGTGCTGATCGTGGCGATGATGGCGCAATCCTGGTATCAATGGCGCAAGTCGCAGGGCACGCGGTCCGAGTACGCGCCATGGCTGCCGACCGCGCTGTTCCTGTTCGTCTGCCTGCAGGGCGCGTTCGGCGCCTGGACCGTCACGCTGAAACTGCAGCCGGTGATCGTCACCACCCACCTGCTGCTGGGCATGGGCCTGCTGGCCTTGCTGGCCTGGTACGGCGGCCGCCAGAACCAGCTGATCGCGCCGATGCGCACGGTGACCGCCTCGCCGCCTGCGATGCGCAACATCCGCCTGCTGGCGGCCGTCTCGGCCGTGCTGCTGCTGGCGCAACTGGCGCTGGGCGGCTGGACCAGCACCAATTACGCCACCCTGGCCTGCACCGATTTCCCGCTGTGCGGCGGCAAGCTGGTACCGGACATGGACTTCGAGCACGGCTTCACGCTGTGGCGCGAGCTGGGCAAGACCGCCGCCGGCCACTACCTGCCGTTCTCGGCGCTGACGGCCATCCACTGGGTGCACCGCAACTTCGGCCTGCTGGTCGCGCTGGTGGCCGGCTACACAGCCTGGCGCGCGTGGGAGCACGCGGCGCTGCATAAAACCGCCCGCTACCTGGCGTTGACCTTGGGCGCGCAGATCGCCACCGGCATCGCCACCATCTACCTCAGCTTCCCGCTGGCGATCGCGGTGCTGCACAACGCTGGTGCGGCGCTGCTGGTCCTTTTGCTGACCATGTTAAACTACAAGGCTAAGTACCAGTACGATCTTGCCAAAAAGGCAGCCTCTGGCGCGGCATCCCTGCACACTACGCATCGCTAATGACCACACACACCGCCACCTCCAAATCCGCCAGCCGCGCCTCGCAATACTGGGCGCTGACCAAGCCCCGCGTCACCCAGCTGGCCGTGTTCTGCGCCGTGATCGGCATGTTCCTCGCCAGCGACGGCATGCCGGACTGGCGCCTGCTGGTTGCGGCCACCGTTGGCATCTGGCTGCTGGCCGGCGCGGCCTTCGCCGTCAACTGCCTGGCCGAGCGCGAGATCGACGCCCGCATGGCGCGCACCGCCCGCCGCCCGATGGCCATGGGCGAGATCACCGTCATGCAGACCGTGGTGTTCGCCGCCGTGATCGGTGGCGCCGGCATGTGGATCCTGTATTCGCTGGTGAACCCGCTGACGATGTGGCTGACCTTTGTCACCTTCGTCGGCTACGCCATCATCTACACCATGATCCTGAAGCCGGCCACGCCGCAGAACATCGTCATCGGCGGCCTGTCGGGCGCGATGCCGCCGGCGCTGGGCTGGGCCGCCGTCGCCAACGACGTGCCGATGCAAGCCTGGCTGCTGGTGCTGATCATCTTCGTCTGGACGCCGCCGCACTTCTGGGCGCTGGCCATGTACCGCCGCGACGACTACGCCAAGTCCGGCCTGCCGATGCTGCCGGTCACGCACGGCATGCAGTTCACGCAGTTCCACGTCTGGCTGTACTCGATCGCGCTGGCCGCCACCACCTTGCTGCCGTACGCGGTGCACATGAGCGGCCTGATCTACCTGGTTAGTGCCATCGCGCTGAACGCCGTGTTCCTGCACCACGCCTGGAAAATCTACCGCCACTACACCGACCTGATCGCCCGCAAGGCCTTCACCTGGTCGATCATCTACCTGTCGCTGCTGTTCGTGGCGCTGCTGGTGGACCACTACTTCAAATACTGATGAAAAAACTGCTCGCTGTCGGCCTGATGGCCCTGTCTGTATTACTGGCCGCCTGCGAGCGCAGGCCCGCCGCGCCGCGTCTGGAATTCACCAACACCGACCTGACCGGCCTGCCATACGCCAAGGACTTCGCGCTGACCGACCACAACGGCAAGCCGCGCACGCTGGCCGATTTCAAAGGCAAGGTCGTGCTGATGTTCTTCGGCTATACCCAGTGCCCGGACGTGTGCCCGACCACGATGGCCGAGATGTCGGCCGCGATGAAGGAGCTGGGCCCGCAGGCCGACCAGGTGCAGGTGCTGTTCGTCACCGTCGACCCCGAGCGCGACACGCAGCAGCTGCTGGCCGAATACGTGCCGGCCTTCGACAAGCGCTTCCTGGGCCTGTACGGCACGGCCGAGCAGACCGCCGCCGTCGGCAAGGAATTCAAGGTGTACTACGCCAAGGTGCCGGGCAAGACGCCGGGCAGCTACTCGATGGACCACACCGCCGCCAGCTACGTGTTCGACAAGCAGGGCAAGATCCGCCTGCTGGTGCGCGCCGGCCAGGGTCCGGCGCCCATCGTGCACGACCTGAAACTGCTGCTGGCCCAGCCCTGACGGCGCGCGCATGCATCCGCGCTTCCAGCCCTACACCCGCCTCGCCGCCATCGTCCTGCTGGTGATCGGCTGCCTGACGGTGCTGCGGCCCTTCCTGGCCGCCATCCTGTTCGCCACCGCCATCACCATCTCCAGCTGGCCGTTGTACCTGCGGCTGCTGGCACGCTGCAAGCAGCGCCGCTGGCTGGCCGCCGCCACCATGAGCGCCGGCCTGACCGTGCTGATCATCGTGCCGCTGGCGCTGGTGACCTGGAACATTGCCGACAATGCCACCGAATTCTATGAACAAATCAAGGCCAGCCTGGGCAGCGGCACGCTGGTGCCGCCGGCCTGGCTGAAGGAATTCCCGCTGGTGGGCGAGGCGGCCGACACGTATCTGCGCAAGCTGCTGGGCAGCCGCGAGGAATTGCTCAACGTCGCCAGGAACCTGCTGGAGCCGGCGCGCCGCTTCCTGCTGGGTGGCGGCATGGTGCTGGGCAGCGGCGTGGCGCAGGTCAGCCTGGCGGTGTTCGTCAGCTTCTTCCTGTACCGCGACGGCCAGGCGCTGCTGGCGGCGCTGGCCACCGGCCTGGACAAGCTGATCGGCGAGCAGGCCACGGCCGTGGCGGACACCGTCAGCCGCACCGTGCGCGGCGTCATGTACGGCCTGCTGGGCACGGCGCTGGCGCAGGCCGGCGTGGCCGCCGTCGGCTTCCTGATCGCCGGCGTGCCGGCGGTGGCGCTGCTGTCGGTGGCCACCTTCCTGCTGTCGCTGATCCCGGTCGGCCCGCCGCTGATCTGGGGCGGCGCGGCGGCCTGGCTGTTCAGCGAGGGCAGCACCGGCTGGGGCATCTTCATGCTGGTGTGGGGATTTTTCGTGATCAGCGGCGTCGACAACGTCGTCAAGCCCATGCTGATCAGCCGAGGCAGCAGCCTGCCGTTCATCCTGGTGCTGCTGGGCGTGATGGGCGGCGTGCTGGCGTTCGGCTTCGTCGGCCTGTTCATCGGCCCGACCCTGCTGGCCGTGGGCCTGGGCCTGCTGCGCAACTGGACCGGCGAGGCCGCCTAGAAATTGACCATCTGCGCGGCGGTGTCGGCGTCCGTGTGGCGCTCGAAGATGCGGCGCAGCGTGCCGTCCTCGCGCATCGCCTTCACCCCCTGGCGGAAGCGCTCCACGGTGGCCTCGTCGACGCTGCGGCGCGACAGCACCAGCCCCGACACCATGTTCTCGCGCGGCGCCCAATCCATCACGCTGTAGGTACCGGCCAGCTGCTCCTGCTTGACCAGCGGATACCAGCTGGTGGGCGTGACCATGACGGCGTCCACCCGGCCCAGTTTGAACAGCCGCATCATCGACAGGTGGTCGGGTGTCTCGTACACGCGGCCCTGTTCCCGCAGCTTGGCCAGCCATGCCTCGTAGGCGCGGCCGTGCTTGTAGCTCTTGACCACAGCGATCTTGTATTGGGGATCGGCGAGGAAGCTGTCCATGCCGTTCAGGCGCGCGCTGAGCCCCTTGTGCAGCAGGACGAAATTTCGGTCGATCATGTAGGGCACGAAGCGGCCGATCTTTTCGCGTTCCGGCAGCGGAATGGCCGACACCGAAATGTCGACGTTGCCATTGGCTAGCGCGGCCCAGATGCGCACCCTGGAGTCGATGCTGACATCCAGCTTGCAATCGAGCCGGCGGGCCAGCTCGTCGACCACGTCCTTGTCGATGCCGGTCCAGCCGCCGGTGGCGGTGCGGTAGAACAGCGCGCCGTCCTCGTAGAAGGCCACGCGCAGGTGGTCGCAGCCGCCGCGCGGCGCCGTTAGGCCGGGGACGGCGGGGCAGAGCAGGGCGCAGCAAAGGATCAGACGGCCAAGCACAGCGCCTCCTACCAAGTTAGTCCTGGTCCGCGTTGTCCTCGGTGTCATCCTTGGGGATGACCTTGACCAGCAGGATGCGCGGGCCGTTCATTTTCTTCGCGACGATGTCGAAATTGCGGAAACTGATGCGTTGTCCCTGCTTGGGGATGTCGCCCAGCTTCAGCATGATCAGGCCTCCTACGGATTCTACCTCTTCCAGGCCCAGGTCCTCGTTTTCGATATCGATACCCAGTGTGCGCTCCAGCGAGAAGATAGGCAAGCTGGCCTTGCCGATCAGCGTGCCGTCGGACTGCTTGAGCCAGTCGTTCTCGTTGAGGCGGAACTCGTCGTGGATCTCGCCCACCATCGCGCCCAGCAGGTTGTCGAGCGTGATGAAGCCCAGCGGCCGCTTGCCCTTTTCGCCGATCAGCGCGAAGTGCGGCGCGCCGTCGCGGAAGCGGCGGAACTGCTCCAGCGCCGGGGTGCGGGCCGAGATCGTCTCCACCGGGCGCAGGAAGGGCACCAGGTCGGTCACCGGCTTGCCCGACTGCTGGGCGAAGAACAGGTCCTTCAGGTGCACCACGCCCAGCACGGTCTCGCCGTCCTTGTCGTAGTAGGGGTAGCGGCTGAAGCGGTTGCGCAGCATGGTCTGCAGGTTGTCGTTGAGCGGACGGTTGGCGTACAGGCCGATCACCTCGTTAATCGGGCGCATCAGGTCGGACACCGCCAGGTCGCTGAAATCGAGCGAATGGGCCAGGATGTTGCGTTCGTCCTCGTTGAACTTTTCGCCGGGGCGGCTGGTGCGCAGGATCAGCTTGAGCTCGTCGACCGAGTAGTGGCTGTCGTGGCCGCCCTTGCCCGACAGGCCGGCCAGGCCCAGCACCAGGCTGGCGCTGCCGTTGAGCACCCAGATGAAGGGATACATGGCCCAGTAGAAGCCGTACAGCGGCAGCGCGCTCCACAGGCCGATGGCTTCCGGCATGCGGATCGCCAGCGACTTGGGCGCCAGCTCGCCAACCACGATGTGCAGGAAGGAGATCACGCAGAAGGCGAACACGAAGGCGATGCCGTGGACAATCTCCGGCGAGCTGACGCCGACCGCGTGCAGCAGCGGCTCCAGCAGGCCGGCGAAGGCCGGTTCGCCGACCCAGCCCAGGCCCAGCGAGGCCAGGGTGATGCCGAGCTGGCAGGCGGACAGGTAGGCGTCCAGTTCGCCGTGCACCTTGCCGAGGATGCGGCCCTTGAGTCCCTGTGTCTTGGCGATGGCGCGCACGCGCGTCTTGCGCAGCGTGACGATGCCGAATTCGGCCGCCACGAAGAATCCATTGAGCGCGACCAGGAACACGGCGAGCACGACAAGCAGAAGGTTTTGCATAGGGTCCGAGCGGGGAGCTCAGGTAGTCGAAACCAGCATCTTAAACGACTGTGCCGTGGTGCAGCGCAAAAAACGGAATTGAACTGCGCGTTCAGGGCGACTGAATGATTGACGGGCGGCGTGGATTCATCGATTGCGTGGGAAAATTTATTATGTCAGCATGAGCCATGCTTACACTTAAAGACGAAAAATGGAAAGAGCTACCGGGCGCGTATAGAGTCCCATATGACGCCTCGGTAGCTTTGCGGTCGATGCAAGACGGAATTGAGGTATGGGATGAGCTATGGAATGAGCTTCATCATCAAGGCGATGTCGATATCGCTTCTTATGCGGCGATTCCTCACCTGGTTCGCATCGCCAAGGGAGAGGCCAGCCGTGATTGGAATTTTTACGGATTGCTGGCGACCATCGAGGTTGCGCGCCATCGAAGAGGCAACCCCGCCATACCTGCTTGGTTGAAAACAGATTACGACGGCGCCTGGACAGAAGCTTCGGCGTTGGCGTTGGCGGATATGCGCTCAGAATTTGATAGTTCCACTACTCGCGCCATCCTCAGTGTGCTCGCGTTGGCAAAAGGCGATTTGAAGCTTGGCGCCATGCTGTCGGGATTGGATGACTCTGAGCTGGATGAGTGGTTGGAAGAGCGATTAGCTTGGTCAGAGCTGTACGAATAATTCGGCTTGCGGCCAAAAGCAGACAGCCCCAAGACAGGTAAGTTTTATAGAGAGCTGCATGAACATGAATTTGAAGGCCATACACCTACCAGAAATTGAGGCGCTTCGCCGTAGATGCAAGGCGCTGGCAATGCTCGATGCCTTGATTTGCCCTGAATGGGACTACCGGTATTACAGTTTCAATGCGAACTGGTCCACGGGTGAAGAAATGGCGTCCATGCGCAATGGGCAAGGAGATGAGTGGTTCCTTTTGTTCGATAAGGCTGGCGCGGCTCTCAAAGGTTTTGCACACGACTCGGACGTTGTTAAGTCAGACCATGCGAAGAGAATTCAAATTGAAGTTCCACCGAGTTTTAGTTCTTTTTTATCTGAGTCTGCGTTTTCAATGGACGACGCCACATTTTGTTATTGGCAGAGCGTTGGTGCCTCCGAATGGTCGAAGGTAAGCGCGAAAGCTCCGGAATTGGATGATGGCAGTACGGCTTTGCTTGCGCTCCTTATCGATCCTGCGGAGCCATATGTAGAATTTGCAAACGACTACTTTGAGAAAAATATTTCCGTTGAACTTGTTCGCTGTGTGTATAGCCTTCATCCTATAGATGAGCGACTAGTTTCGTCTGCGAATTCTGGACTAGCAATTGCCGATGCGCTGACTACGGCAAGGGAGATTGGTTATCCGATTGTGGACGAGCTTACCAGCAACGAGCGGTCATAAGCAGCCGAGTGAGATTGCCAGAGCGGAGTTTTTTGCGAGATACCACAATGACTCGAATTTTTTCGCTACCCATCGTAGTGCTATTCGTATTCAGCAGTTCAGCCAGCGAACTTAAGATTGTCGAAAAGCCGAAACAGCCGGAGAGTAAGCAACAGTGCAATGACCGGGGTGGAAAATGGATTCTTTTTCCAATGGGTCGGTTCTATTTTTGTGCCATCAAAACCACCGATGCGGGCAAGGCATGTATTGATGATCAAGAGTGCCAAGGGGATTGCACTCCTGTGGAAGACACGGCCGTGAAACCGGGCATCTGCGCCTCGACATTGGCAATGCCGAGCGGATGCACCCAACACTTGGTTGGCGGCAAAATAATCTCAGAGCCTTGTATTTAAAATGCGGCTGAAACCGGCAGATACCGGACGGCCACTCTATGCGTGGCTCGCTACGTGGGCGTTGTCGGCAATCGAAAAGGATGGAAGGCGATCCTGGGATTCTAGCCTGTCGCCCAAAGTGCCTTGCGCACTGTCTCGAGTGCCATTTCGATCTAGCTGTCAATTCCATCCCACGCAAGCTCAACCATCTCGGTGCGCCGCGCCGTATGACTTGACCGCTCCACTTGGTCCAAGTAATATTAACTCGTCATGTAACGGTGCGCATCGGCATAACCCATGTGGTGAACGCCTAGCCAGTCTGTCGATGTTTTGCATGACACTTGAGGGATTCGACCCAATAGAACACGTAAGGAGGCCGTCGAATCCACCGCCCAAGGTAACGTGCGAAAGCAAGCTTGCCAGTTAGCCTTCAAAAAGGCAGCGGATGCAGCAACCGGGTAACGCGAGTGTGTAACTCGCTCTGGATGGGTTCTCGTTTCGAGAGAGCTCTGCTGTATTACATCTTTTTGAAAGCTATCAACATGATTTCACCTACTACATCATCCACCACATCTGACGATATGCGTCCTTGGGAGGCGGCGTTGTTGCGCTTGCTGGAAAAGCGGTCGGTGGTGGTTACAAAAGAAGAAGCAACGCAAATTGCTGCTCAGATCGACGATCCCGTCGACGGCCGTGACGTCGTAAATATGGCTCGAAGGGTCGCGAAGGAGTTGTGCGCCAGCGATAGAAATGCTGCCCGAGAATCCGGAATTCTGCTGCTGAAGGAACTCGCCAAAGCTGGCGATGGGTACTCTATCTTGGTTCACGCTTGGGTGCGCTGGAATGATGGCCCATTGAAGAATCATCAGCATGCACTGATGCTTGTTGAGGAGGCCTACAAGCAACCTTGGGTGGACTATCCGGAATCACCACAACGCGTAGCGCTCGGCGAGATCTTTCGTCTTCATGGTCTTCTGCTTTTGAAGGGCGAAAAGGTCAAGCGAGATCCGGTCGACGCGCTGAACCGCTTCAAGTTCGCCGCTGACAAATATCTCGACGGAGAAGCGGCCTCGTATGCGGCTAAGATGCATAGCCGGAACGCGACGGCTGAGTTCAAGGACAAGGCTAAACCGCATGCCAAAGCGGTCGAATGGTACACTAGCCGCGCCGCCGCAGGGGGAGCCAAACCTCCTATGAGCGAAGGTGCTCAGGGAGGTCAGTCGTGAACTATCGTCCCTTACAAACACGTTCGCTGAGTGATCAGAAAAATGCCCCGCATTGCGTTATCTGCGGCTCGAGCCATGACGACTTCCACAACCTACTGGTATGCGTGAGCGGATCGCTGGAGAGTATGGAAGATGGAGAGTTCGTGCATTTGGCGTGCGCGCGCAGATCGTCAAGCTATAGTTTTTGCCGTTATTGCGATCTCGGCGGAACAGTGAAAGTGTTCTACGCTGAAGACATCAATGACGAAGGTGAGTGCTCAGATCACGAAGGTGAATCTGTGCCAGACTACCCTGAAGCCGATCAAGACTCGTTCATCGAGAATATGCAGGACCGGTAGCGCTGCTTCGAGGCAGTGAGCGAAAAGGCCGTGGTTGTGCACACGGCCTTTTTTTCGTTCCCGAATTGGCGCCATCGGTCGCCCAGCAACGGCAGCTCTTGGCCGAATTCGGCTGACGGCGCCGCGTGATGACTTGGTGGCTTTGCCAAACACCCTCGAGTTTTATGATTTATAGCGCGAGGCATGGTGCGGCTGTGGTGGGCCTAATATACTATTTGCATCTACCCAGCGGACAGCTTCTGACCGGTCACGGTCTTTCAGAACTCTAACTCATCTGACACCTCGTCTCAGGTCAAGTCTGAGCTGGTATCTTAAGTACACACTCTTCGCCGCCTCCTGATGCATTCTTGAATTGAAATGTCACTGGTCGGCCATGTGCTCGGGAAAGAGTAAGGAAAAATGGGCACCTACGCCAGCTTGCGCGCCATCTGCAACCGCCAGAGCTACGTTGCCCATTGCTCGCGCCGTATCACCACAGGCATAGATGCCTGGTACGCTGGTCTTCCTGGTCATGAGATCGACCTGTATAAAATTCCCGAGAGGTCCCGCTTCAAAAGCGCAACCCGCCTGTTCAGCCAAGGGGCTGGCCATGCGCGTGCGGGAAAGCGTGAAAAGACCGTTCATCTGTTTCGTCGACCCGTCTTCCAACTCCACGTCCGCATCACCGCTAATGAGACGGATGCGGTTTTCATCAATCGTGACACCCCGGTCGAACAAAGTCTTGCGTTGAGCCTCATCCGGAATGAAGCTTTGGTTGGTGAACAAGGTAACCGTGCCCCAATCAGGCAACATCTGAGCATGGTGCATCGATAGTTCTCCGCTTGCGATAACGCCGATGCTGCCAGCGTTCAATTCATAGCCATGGCAGTACGGACAGTGAAAGACGGTTTTCCCCCAGCGCTCCTTCAGGCCTTCGATTGCGGGCAGCTCATCGACCACGCCGGTCGCCAGAATAACGCGCTTCCCCCTCATCAATCCGCTATCGGTTTGAATCAGGAACGTGCCTTTTTCTTTTTCAATATTGAGTGCCTGTGCAGCCAGCCAGACGGCATTTGGATAGCGTAGCAATTGCTCCTTGCCGTCAGCTGCGATATCGGCGGCCGCGCGCCCGTCCTGTCCCAGGAATCCGTGGGAATGTTTAGCGAAGCGGTTGCGACGCAGTCCGCTATCAATGACCAGCACAGGGCGTCTTGTACGGGCTATTTGGGTAGCGGCGGATAGTCCCGCGTAGCTTCCTCCGACAACGATTACATCATAGGTCATGGTGTTCATGCGGATCCTTTGAATGTTTATGCTTCGCGTAGCGAAGATTAAAGTCCGTCGACAAATCCCCCAGGGTGACGTCGCCGAGCCGGCTGATGAGTAACTGCTCAGCCTCCTGGAATGCGCCGTTCAAGGCGTTGTTGACCGCCTGTTCGACCAGACATGCGGGGTTCTCGCTCCGATTTCCCATTGCGAAGACGGCGGGTGCGCCGACCGCCTCGTAGATATCTCGTAGAGTCACCTTTTGAAGGTCGCAACTTAAGGACCAGCCACCGCCATGCCCCTTATCCGATGCGACGTAGCCGCGGGTCCGCAGTCCCGCCAGCACACGCCTTACCAATACGGCGTTCGTTTGCAGATAGCCCGCGAGCTCTTCGGAGGTAAGTGGTCGATCGATGTATTGCATGTGCAAAAGCACATGCAGCACGGAAGAAAGCTTGTTGTCTCGTCTCATGTAACTAATGATAGTACATGAAACAAGGCAGATCAAGCTTCAGATTAGTCCCTGGTCTTATTCGGCGATGGCAAAAGGCCCGCTGTGGACCGCCGACAAGATGGCCTCGATGGCCGGGTGGGTAATCTTGCGGACGTTGGAGATGGCGAAGAACTGTTCGCGCAGCTCGGGCGCGTCGCCCACCAGCACGGCGCCGAACTGCTCCTCGATGTCCTGCGCCAGCGCCGACGGCGCGAAGAACAGCCCCAGGCCATTGCGGCCGAAGGTATTGAGCATGGCGTTGTCCTCGAACTCGCCGACGATGTCCGGCCGCACCTGATGCTGCACGAACCAGGCGTCGATGCGGCCGCGCAGCGCGTTGTTGCGGGTCGGTAGCAGCAGCGGGGCGCCGTGCAGGCTGGCCGGGAAGTTGCGCCGGTACTTGCGCGCCAGCTTGTGCACGCCGTACAGCTTCATGTCGCTTTCGCCCAGCAGGTGGCTGAACACCTTCAGGCTGCCGCCGGCGCGCACCGCGCGGTCGGTCAGCACCACATCCAGCTTGCCCAGCGCCAGATCGGCCAGCAGCGATTCAAATTCGTTCTCCATGCACACCAGCCGCACACGCTGCTCCAGCTGTTGCGTCGCCTGCAGCAGGCGGTAGGCGATCAGCTTGGGCAGCGAGTCCGAGATGCCGACCGTGAGGCGCATCTTGTCCGCCTCCGCTTCGTCCAGCGCGTCCTGCAGCTGGTCGCCGAGCAGGAAGATCTGGTCGCAATAACTGAGCGCCAGCTTGCCCGCCTCGGTCGGCACCAGGCGCCGGCCCTGCGGCTCCAGCAGCTGCTTGCCGATCGATTGTTCCAGCGATGCCAGTTGCATGCTGATGGTCTGCACGGCCAGCCCGAGGCGTTCGGCCGCGCGCGTGACGCCGCCTTCCTTGGCCACCATCCAGAAGAAGTAAAGATGCCGGAAATTGAGTCCGCTGGTTTTCATGATCTTCTATTTTTACGAAGTAATACTTCAATTATCTTCTATTTTTTAAAAACCGTTTGTTCTCTACACTGCATCCCATCGATTTATAACCAAGAGAGAAAAACATGAAGCACTTCAAAGTGTCTTTCCTCGTCACGTTCCTCTGCCTTGCGGCTGCGGGCTGGTGGGGCTACGAACTGACCGGATGGAGCGGCGCCTTGTCCGCCGTGGGTATCGCCGCGATCCTGGCCGCGATGGAAGTGTCGCTGTCGTTCGATAACGCGGTGGTCAACGCCTCGGTGCTGAAGACCTGGGACGCCTACTGGCAGAAGCTGTTCCTCGGCGTCGGCATCATCATCGCGGTGTTCGGCATGCGCTTGCTGTTCCCGCTGGTGATCGTGGCGGTGGCTGCGGACATCGGCATCATGGATGTGTGGCACCTGGCGCTGAACGACCCGAAAACGTACTCGATGCACCTGACGAATCACCACGCGGAAGTGGCGGCATTCGGCGGCATGTTCCTGCTGCTGGTGTTCCTGAACTTCCTGTTCGATGACGAGAAAGAAGTCCACTGGCTGGGCAACGTCGAGAAGAAACTCGGCTCGCTGGGCAAGGTGTCCTCGATCTCGGTAATGATTGCGCTGGCTGTCCTACTGGGCTCCATGGGCCTGGTAGGCGAAGCGCAGAAGCTGGTGGTGCTGGTGTCCGGCCTGTGGGGCATCCTGATCTACGTCGGTGTCGACGCGGTCAGCAACCTGCTGGAGAAGGAAGAAGAAGGCAGCAATGTCGGTGACCTGGTCAAGAAGGGCGGTATCGGTGGTTTCCTGTACCTGGAAGTGCTCGATGCTTCGTTCAGCTTCGACGGCGTGATCGGCGCGTTCGCCATCACCACCGACGTCGTGATCATCATGCTGGGCCTGGCGATTGGCGCGATGTTCGTCCGCTCGCTGACGGTGTACCTGGTGAAGAAAGGCACGCTCGACGAATTCGTCTTCCTGGAGCACGGCGCGCACTATGCGATCGGTATCCTGGCCGCGATCATGTTGGCGAGTATGAAGTACCACATCCCGGAACTGTTCACCGGTCTGATTGGCGTGGCCTTCATCGCTGCCTCGCTGTGGTCCTCGGTGCGCCACCGCCGCAAGCAGGAAGCCGCCGTCGCCATCGCTGCATAACGTATTCAAGAATTCGGCGGGCCGTTAATTACGGACACGGCCCGCCGCCTGTAGTACCCAAAGTCCGGTTCTCTTTTTAGGAGCATCACATCATGGCAATCAGTCTGCAAAAAGGCGGCAACGTTAATCTGAGCAAGGAAGCTCCAGGCCTGTCGAAAATCGTGGTCGGTCTGGGTTGGGACGTGCGCAACACCGACGGCAAGGACTTCGACCTGGACGGCTCGGCCTTCATGCTGAAGGTGGACGGCAAGGTCCGCGCCGACAATGACTTCATCTTCTACAACAACCTGAAATCGTCCGACCAGTCGGTGACCCACTCCGGCGACAACCGCACCGGCGCCGGCGATGGCGACGACGAAACCGTCACCATCGACCTGACCAAGGTGCCGGCCGACGTGGAGCGCATCGCCATCTGCGCGACGATCCACGAGGGCGACGAGCGCCGCCAGAATTTCGGCATGGTGCAGAAGGCCTTCATCCGCTGCCTGAACGGCGCCGGCAACGGCGAGATCGCCCGCTACGACCTGTCGGAAGACGGCTCGACCGAATCGGCGATGATCTTCGGCGAGGTGTATCGCAACGGCGCCGATTGGAAGTTCAAGGCCGTCGGCCAGGGCTTCAAGGGCGGCCTGGGTCCGTTGGCATCGTCGTTCGGCGTGCGCGTTTAATTTGATGGAATAAGAAAGGACTCAATCATGCCTAAATTTTCGATCACCGGCGACATCGATCCCTTCCTGCATGTCTCGCTGGCTCACGGTGAAAAGATCTACTGCGAGTCGGATGCGATGGTGATGATGGAAGCGGCGCTCGATTTGAAGGGCAAGGTCACCGGCGGCATCGGCGCGGCTCTGATGCGCCGCTTCGCCAACGGCGAGTCCTTCTTCCAGCAGCACATCGAGGCAGTGCGCGGCGAGGGCGATTGCCTGCTGGCGCCGCGGCTGCCCGGAGCGATGCAGGTGCTCGACGTCGGCCAGCGGCAGTACATGCTGAGCGACGGCGCCTTCGTCGCCGCCACCTCCAGCGTCGAGCTGAAGGTGCGTACCCAAAGCCTGGGCAATGCGCTGTTCGCGCAGAGCGGCGGCTTTTTCATCACCGAGACCGCGGGCGTAGGCCAGGTTGCGGTATCGGGCTTCGGCTCGATCTCGCAGCTGGAGGTCACGCCGGGTCGCGATGTGATTATCGATAACTCGCACGTGGTGGCATGGGACAGCGCGCTGCGCTACGAAATCTCGGTCACCACGGGCGGCAACAGCGGCTTTCTGAGCAATCTGGTCAACAGCCAGACCAGCGGCGAAGGCATGGTGCTGCGTTTTTCCGGCCAGGGCAAGATCCTGATCTGCTCGCGCAACGGCGCGGCATTCCAGGCCTGGGCGCAGCGCGGCGTTGCGCAGTAACTTCACAGGAGATTCAAAATGTCAGTCAGTTTAAGCAAGGGCCAGAAAATTTCGCTGGCCAAGGAATCGGGCGGCGCATTGGGCCGCGTGACCATGGGCCTGGGTTGGGACGCGATCAAGAGCAAGGGCTTCCTGGGCTTCGGCTCGAAGACCGAGGCGGTCGACCTGGACGCCTCGTGCGTGATGTTCAACGAATCCGGCGCGCCGGTGGACGTGATCTGGTTCCGCCAATTGAAGAGCAGGGACGGCAGCATCCAGCACACCGGCGACAACCGCACCGGCGCCGGCGACGGTGACGACGAGCAGATCAACGTCGACCTGAACGCTGTGCCGGCCACGGTCAAGAGCCTGGTGTTCACGGTGAACAGCTTCACCGGCCAGACCTTCGCGCAGGTGGAGAACGCCTACTGCCGCCTGCTCGACGCCACTGGCGGGCAGGAGGTCGCGCGCTTCAACCTGTCGGTGCAGGGCCCGCACTCGGCGCAGATCATGGCCAAGCTGTACCGCCACAACGGTGAATGGAAGATGCACGCCATCGGCGAAAATGGCAAAGGCCGCACCTTCGACGACCTGCTGCCGCAAATCGCCGCCCACTTGTAACACCAGCAACTTGGGGTCAAGTCTGACATTCGGACACGAGCTCTGCCGTAGAAGGCTTCTACGGCAGAGCTCGTGTCCGAATGTCAGACTTGACCCCAAATTGCACGGTATAATGTTGCTATGGAAAAACTGCGAGACTATGCCGAGATTGTTGCTCAAGCTTCGAAAGGGGAGCTGGTTTTTCCTACGAGCGTCAACGCCGCGCTGCGACTGCAACTGGCGCTGGCCGATCCCGATTGCGATACCGAGGATGTGATCCGCAAGGTGCTGGGCGAGCCGCTGCTGGCCGCGCGCACCGTGGCGCTGGCCAATGCGGTGGTGTTCAACCGCGGCGGCGCGCCCGTCACCAGCGTGCGCGCTGCGGTCCAGCGCGTCGGCTTCCGCAACCTGTACACGATGGCGGCCGCGATGGTGGTGCGCCAGTTCGGCAGCCGCATCCGTGACGCCGCCTTGCGCGCGCAGGCCGAACAACTTTGGCGCCACTCGGCCCATGTGGCCGCGCTGGCCCACGTGATCGCCCGCAAGCTGACCCGCACCGATGCCGACACCGCGCTGTTCGCCGGCATCGTCCACGCGGCGGGCGGCTTCTACCTGCTGGCCCGCGCCGACGATATCCCCGGCCTGCTCGACGATCCGGAAGACTGGATGGGCGCGGCGCAGGAGATCATCACCCGCGAAATCATGAAGAAGATGGCGATCCCGGAGCCGGTCTCCCAGGCCATCGTCTCGCTGCGCGGCGCCACGTTGACGCCGCCCCCGCTGGGCCTGCGCGATACGCTGCTGATCGCCAAGCACCTGGCCCCCGTGCCGTCGCCGCTGGCGCCGCAGCGCGAGCACGCCAGCCTGGCCGGCTTTGTCGACGACAACGCCACGCTGGACCAGATCCTGTTCGATTCCTCCGACGAGGCCGCCTCCATGAGCGCCGCGCTGCTGGCCTGAGTGTTGTTTGGAGTTGTTTCCAAGCTAGTCCCCGGGCACTAATTGTGTCGAAAATAATGTCTAAGGCACAATTGTTGCCGAAAGTCTGGCAATATGCGGATCGTGCGACACGCCAGAAGCGTGTATGCTAACAGTCGTCATACAACAATCAGAGAACATGAACCATACCGCCGCTGCCACCATGACCGCTCCCACCGTCCTCGTGCCGAAGAAGAAGCACCGCAACCTCGCCCAGGGCGTGGTCGAGGCCTTCACCGGCAGCATCCAGGCCGGCACGATCAAGCCGGGCGAGAAGCTGCCGACCGAGTCGGTCATCATGGAGATGCACGGCGTCAGCCGCACGGTGGTGCGCGAGGCCATCTCGCACCTGCAGGCAGCCGGGCTGGTGCAGACCCGCCACGGCATCGGCACCTTCGTGCTGGAGCCGCAGCCGGCCAACCTGCGCATCTCGGCCGACACCATCCGCACCATCGGCGACGTGCTGGCCATCCTGGAGCTGCGCATCAGCCTGGAGACCGAGGCGGCCTGGCTGGCGGCCACCCGCCGCACCGAGGAGCAGGTGCAGCAGATGGGCGCCGTGCTCAAGCGCATACAAAACGCGCAGGGCCGGCCCGGCTCGGTCGAGTCGGACGTGGCCTTCCACCTGCTGATCGCGCAGGCCACCGGCAACCGCTATTTCGTCGACATCCTCAGCGACCTGGGCAACACCATCATCCCGCGCGCCCGCGTCAACTCGGCGCAGCTGGCGCACGACGATCCGGCCGTGTACCTGGAGCGCCTGAACCGCGAGCACGACGACATCTACAACGCCATCCTGCGCAAGGATGCCGAGGCGGCCCGCGCCGCCATGCGCACCCACCTGAGCAACAGCCGCGAGCGCCTGCGCCGCGCGCAAGAGGGCATCGTCGCCGACCAGCCGGCATAAAAACCACGCCAACGGGGCGATTTGGCGGATTTCGCTAAATCGCTTGCTCACAAGCGTTTATAGTTGTACGATGTCATACAACAGATGGCGCAAAGCTGTCGAACCCCCGTCCTGAGCTGTCGATTATTGGAGACCTTATGCAACCGAATGACCTTAAAAAAATTCTTTCCTCCGGCCTGCTGTCGTTCCCGGTCACCGACTTCGACGCTGAAGGCAACTTCCGCAAGTCGACCTACATCGAGCGCCTGGAATGGCTGGCTCCCTACGGCGCCAGCGCGCTGTTCGCCGCCGGCGGCACCGGCGAGTTCTTCTCGCTGACGGCCAACGAATATACCGACATCATCAAGACCGCGGTCGACACCTGCGCCGGCCAAGTGCCGATCCTGGCCGGCGTCGGCGGCCCGACCCGCGTGGCCGCGGCCTACGCCAAGGAAGCCGAGCGCGTTGGCGCGCAAGGCCTGCTGCTGCTGCCGCACTACCTGACCGAAGCGAGCCAGGACGGCCTGATCGAACACGTGGCCCAGGTCTGCGCCGCCACCAACCTGGGCGTGGTGGTCTACAACCGCGCCAACTGCCGCCTGACCCCGGACTCGCTGGCCAAGCTGGCCGACCGCTGCCCGAACCTGATCGGCTTCAAGGACGGCGTCGGCGACATCGAGCTGATGGTCTCGATCTGGCGCAAGATGGGCGACCGTTTCAGCTACCTGGGCGGCCTGCCGACCGCCGAAGTTTACGCGGCCGCGTACAAGGCTTTGGGTACTCCGGTATACTCGTCGGCGGTATTCAACTTCATGCCGAAACTGGCGATGGACTTTTACCATGCCGTCGCGTCGGACAACCACGCCGAACAAAACCGCATGCTGGACGAGTTCTTCCTGCCATACCTGGAGATACGTAACCGCAAGGCTGGCTACGCAGTGAGTATCGTGAAGGCGGGTGCACGCCTGGTGGGCCATGACGCCGGCCCTGTGCGCGCACCGCTGACCGACCTGACGGCGGAAGAATGCGACATGCTGGATAAACTGATCCGCAAACAAGGCGCTCAGTAATCCCTGCGGCGGCGACAAATATAAAACAAGCGCGGCTCGTCCGCGCTTTTCACACTTTGAGGAGTCATTATGCAAGTTGCTGGTGAAATGGTTATCGGCCGCAGCGCGGTCCTGGGCAAAGAAGGCACGATGAAGGCGATCGATCCGTCGCGTAACGTGGAAATCGAACCGGCCTTCGGCCTGGCAAGCGCCGCCGACCTGCAGCGCGCCTGCGAACTGGCCGACCAGGCTTTCGACATCTACCGCGCCACCGGCCTGGAAGCGCGCGCCAAGTTCCTCGAAACGATCGCCGACCGCATCATGGACCTCGGCCCTGCGCTGATCGAACGCGCGATGCAGGAAACCGGTCTGCCGCAAGCGCGCCTGGAAGGCGAGCGCGGACGCACCTGCAACCAACTGCGCCTGTTCGCCAAAGTGGTGCGCGATGGCCGCTTCCAATCGGCCACGCTGGACAGCGCGCTGCCGGAACGCACGCCGCCACGCAGCGATCTGCGCCTGCGCAAAATCGGCCTGGGCCCGGTCGCCGTGTTCGGCGCATCGAACTTCCCGCTGGCGTTCTCGGTGGCCGGCGGCGATACCGCGTCGGCACTGGCTGCCGGCTGCCCGGTCGTGGTCAAGGCCCACTCGGCCCACCTGGGTACCTCTGAACTGGTCGGCAAGGCCGTCGCCAAGGCCGCCGCGGAATGCGGCATGCCGGAAGGCGTGTTCTCGATGCTGATCGGCTCCGGCCAGACCATCGGCCAGAACCTGGTCAGCCATCCTGCCATCAAGGCCGTGGGCTTCACCGGTTCGCGTTCCGGCGGCATGGCGCTGATGCGCACCGCCGCCGCGCGCAAGGAACCGATCCCGGTCTACGCCGAAATGAGCTCGATCAATCCTGTGTTCCTGCTGCCGGGCGCATTGGACAACGCCAAGCTGCCGCAAGCCTTCGCCGATTCGCTGACGCTGGGCTCGGGCCAGTTCTGCACCAACCCCGGCCTGCTGATTGGCCTGAAAAGCGACAAGCTGCAAGCCTTCGTCGCCGCCACGGCCGGCACGCTGGGCGCGAAGAGCGCGACCACCATGCTGACCCCTGGCATCCACAAAGCCTACGTCACCGGCGTCAGCGGCCTGGCCGCGGTCGACGGCGTGCAGCAAGTGGCGGCAGGCCAGGGCACCGACGCGCCATGCGCGGCGCAAGCCTTCCTGTACCAGGTGGACGCGAAGTCCTTCCTGACCAACACCGCGCTGGAAGGCGAGATCTTCGGACCGACCTCGCTGCTGGTGGTCTGCGACGATGAAGCGCAGATGCTGGCCGTGGCCGAACACGTGGAAGGCCAGCTGACCGCAGCCGTCCACGCCACCGCCGACGACCGCGAACTGGCCGCGCGCCTGATGCCTGTGCTGGAACGCAAAGTGGGCCGCATCCTGTTCAACGGCTTCGGCACCGGCGTGGAAGTGTCGCACGCGATGGTGCACGGCGGCCCGTTCCCATCGACCTCGGACAGCCGCACGACCTCGGTCGGCGCCTCGGCCATCGACCGCTTCCTGCGCCCTGTGTGCTACCAGGACGTGCCTTCGTATCTGCTGCCTGAATCGCTGGCAGACGCCAACCCGCAAAACATCCCGCGCGTTGTCAACGGCGACCTGGCATGGAACGGATAAGCGACATCCGCTGCACGGTGGGCGAAAGCCCAACGTGGAGCAGGGCGGAATCGGCCTGGTACTGGGTCGATATTCCCGCCAAGCGTGTCTGGCGCCTTGATGGCGCCAGCGGCGCGGTGCGTTTCTGGACCACCACCGAAATGGTCGCCTGCGTGGCGGCCAAGGCGGGCGGTGGGCTGATCGCGGGCATGGAGACGGGCATCTACAGCCTTGAACTGGGCGAGGCGGAAGCCGCCGCGCAGATCAAGCTGGCGACGCCCGCCGCCGGCCTGGGTGAAGGCATGCGCTTCAACGACGGCCGCTGCGACCGTCAGGGGCGCTTCTGGAGCGGCACCATGTTCATGGACATGTCGGCCGCGCGCGCGGTTGGCGAGCTGTATCGCTATGACGCCGCGCGCGGCATTTCGGCGCCGATGGTGTCGGAGCTGATCACGCAGAACGGCCTGGCGTTTTCGCCGGACGGCCGCACCATGTACCTGTCGGATTCGCATCCGGCGCGGCGCATGGTGTGGGCCTTCGATTACGACATCGACGACGGCGTGCCTTCCGGCCGCCGCGTGTTCGCCGACATGGCGGAGCACACGGGCCGTCCCGACGGCGCAGCCATCGACAGCGACGGCTGCTACTGGATCTGCGGGAACGACGGCGGCTATGTGCTGCGCTTCACGCCGGACGGCAAGCTGGATCGCCGCATCGATGTGCCGATGCTCAAGCCGGCCATGTGCGCGTTCGGCGGCAAGGACCTGGATACGCTGATGGTCACCTCCATCGTCTCCGGCAAGCCGGAGGATGCGGAGTGGGGCGGCGCGGTGCTGCTGCTGCGGCCTGGCGTGCAGGGTGTGGCGGAAACGCCGTTCGGATTGTAATGAAGGGGCAGGCGCTGAACAGGCTACTGCCCTTGTTGTTTGCGGCGTTGCTTGCCGCGTGCGGCGCCGCTCCGGTTGCGCCGCAGCCGTGGATGCCCGACCTGGGCGACGGCCGGTATCAAAACCCGGTGCTGCACGCCGACTATTCCGATCCCGATGCGATACGCGTCGGCGACATGTACTACCTGACTTCCTCCAGCTTCAACAACGCGCCGGGTCTGCCGTTGCTGCAATCGCCGGACCTGGTCAACTGGACGCTGGTCGGCCACGCCTTGCCGCAGCAGGTGCCGTTGGATGTCTTCGCGTCGCCGCAGCATGGCAAGGGCGTGTGGGCGCCGTGCCTGCGCTACCACGACGGAAAATTCTGGATCTTCTACCCCGATCCCGATTTCGGCGTCTACGTGATGACGGCGACCACGTTCGCCGGCCCGTGGACCGCGCCCCGGCTTCTGCTGGCGGGCAAAGGCATCATCGATCCCACGCCGCTGTGGGATGACGACGGCCAGGCCTATCTGCTGCACGCGTGGGCCAAGAGCCGCGCCGGCATCGCCAATCAACTGACCTTGCGCCGCATGGCGCCGGACGCCAGCCGCATGCTGGACGACGCGGGCAAGACCGTCATCGACGGCAACCGCCTGCCCAACTACACCACGCTGGAGGGGCCGAAGCTGTACAAGCATGACGGCTACTACTACGTGTTCGCGCCGGCGGGCGGTGTGGAGTCCGGCTGGCAGTCGGTGTTCCGCTCACGCCGCATCGACGGCCCGTATGAAGACCGGATCGTGATGACGCAAGGGCGCACGCCGGTCAATGGCCCGCATCAGGGCGCGTGGGTGCGTACGCAGGCGGGGGACGATTGGTTTCTCCACTTCCAGGACAAGCGCGCGTATGGCCGCGTGGTGCATCTGCAGCCGATGCGCTGGCGCGGCGGCTGGCCGGTGATCGGCGAGGATATCGATGGCAGCGGCATTGGCCAGCCGGTGTCGCGGTATCGCAAGCCGGTGGCGGGCCATTCCGCCGCAACGCCGGCCACCAGCGATGACTTCGACGGTGCCTCGCTCGGCCTGCAATGGCAGTGGAATGCGAACTGGAAGCCGGAGTGGTATTCGCTGTCCGCGCACGCGGGGTATCTGCGGCTGCATGGCCAACAGGAGCAACGCGGGCGCAATCTGTGGGATGCGCCGTCGCTGCTGCTGCAAAAGCTGCCGGCTGAATCTTTCACCGTCACGACGCGGATCGACGTGGGCGCGTTGGGTGAGGGCGGCAGGGCGGGTCTGATCATGTACGGTGCCGATTACGCCTGGCTGGGCGCGCGCCGCGACGGTGGGAAGACAAGGCTGGCGCTGGTCAGCTGCTACAAAGCCGACGCCGCGTGCGTCGAGCGCGAGAAGGCGAGCGCCGAGTTGGCGGAGCCGCAGCTATGGCTGCGCATGCAGGTGCGGCCAGGTGGTGTAACGACCTTCTCGTACAGCCTCGATGAGCAGACCTACGTCATCATCGGCCAACCTTTCACCGCCCGCATGGGCCGCTGGGTCGGCGCGCAAATGGGCCTGTTCGCCATGGGCGGCGGCCACGTCGACATCGACTATTTCCACGTCACACCCTAGTCCGTCCGTTTGGTTACTTTACTGCTTCTTCAGCACCAGCTTGAACTGCGTTACCCATTTCTCCTTGATGTACATTTCGCTGAAGGCTTCGTAGGCGTCGGGGCCGGAGGGTGTCCAGCGGACGCGGTAGGTGAGGGACTGTCCGTCGGCGACATATTGCGTGGCGGGGAATTCCAGGCCGGTGGCGGTCGGTGTCATCGTGCCGCGGCTGTAGCCGCCGCCGTTTTCCACGTACAGGAAGGCCACCTGCCTGGCCGCCGAATCGTAGTAGTAGATCGTCTCGCCGACGTAGTCAGGCTTGCCGGGTGTGCGCACCGTATGCACATCGCGCAGCACATTGCCGTCGTATTGCCACTGGAAGCAATGCTCGTCGCTTTGCTTCCCCTCCGGGAAATCGCCCTTCCAGCAATGCCCCGCCAGGAAGCCCATCGGCTTGAGCGCTTCAACAGGCGCCGCCTGCGCGGCGGCGGAAGACAGCAACAGCAGCATGAACACTGGACGCATGGCGAACCCCATAAGGACGTTGAACTCGCACCAGTATAGGCGAATGCGCCCGCCGCGAATGGCCGGTTGCGCCGATACCACGGCGCCGGTCATGCAGGCGGCGGCGCCTCGTCGCCGGCCAGCTCCACCAGCTGCCGCGCCGGATTGCGGTGGTCGCACACCACCGTGCCGCGGTCGATGGTGATGATGCGGTCGGCCGCCGCGATGGTCTCGCTGCGATGCGCCACAATCACCCGCGTGATCGTCAACGCCTTCAGCGCCGCGTTGATCTCGGACTCGCGCCGCATGTCCAGGTGCGAGGTCGCCTCGTCCAGAACCAGGATGCGCGGCTCGCGGTACAGCGCCCGCGCCAGCAGGATGCGCTGCTTCTGGCCGCCCGAAAGCGTCGCGCCCATTTCGCCGATGAAGGTCTCGACCCGCATCGGCATCTTCAGGATGTCCTGCGCGATCGCCGCCTGCTCCAGGCAGGTCCAGACCCGGTGAATGTCGATCTGCTCGTCGAAGAAGGCGACGTTTTCGGCGATGGTCCCGGCCAGCAGCTCATCGTCCTGCATGACGACACCGAGCGCGCGCCGGGTGGCCTTGGGTCCCCACGATTCGAGCGAGCGGCCGTCCAGCAGCACCTGACCGGCGCTGGCGGGATACAGCCCGCACAGCACCTTGAGCAGCGTGGACTTGCCCGCGCCCGAAGGCCCGACGATGGCGACGAACTCGCCCGGCTCGATGACGAACGATACATCGCGCAGTATCGGCGGTTCCTGCGGCGCGTAGGCGAAACCGATGCCGTTGAATTCCAGCGCGCCCTGGATATGCGGCTGCGCCACGCTGATCTCGTCGATGCGGTCCTCCTTCGGCGTGAGCACGATGTCGGCCAGCCGGTAGGAATACATATCGGTCAGGCGCCAGTGGATGATCTGGTCGAACAAGGCGCTGGCGCGGTTGGAGAACTGGGTGTGGTAGGCCATGAAGGCATACAGCAGCCCGACCGTCATGCTGGAATCCATGACGGCCCGCGCGCCCATGTAGACCAGGATCACGTTGACGCTGGCGTCGAGCAGGCCATGGATGGACGTGAACGACAGGTTGGCGACATTGACCGACTGTTCGCGCTTGATGGTGGCGGCGAACTTGTTGGCCCAGTCGCCTTCGCGGGTGTTCTCCGCGCCCATCACCTTCAGCGTCTGGATGGCGCGCACGGTTTCGATCCGCTTGCCGCTTTCGGCGATGCGCGCGCCCAGCGCTTCCATGCCCAGCCGGATACTGATCGGCAGCATCGCCATGCGCAGCGCCATGTACAGCACCAGCGCGGCCAGCACCACGTTGGCCAGGCGCGGCGCCAGCACGTACATCATCACCAGCGTGACCACGGCCAGCAAGCCGTCGACCGCCGTTGCCACCAGCGTGCCGGAGATCAGCTCGCGCACCGGTGTGATCGCGTCGAAGCGCGACAGCACGTCGGCCAGCTTGCGGCGCTGGAACCAGGGCAGCGGCAGGCGCACCATGTGGCGGAACAGGCGCAGCGTCATGTCCCAGTTCAGCAGCGCGGACAGGCGCAGCGTGACCACGCCGCGCAAGCCCTCGGCGCAGACGTTGAACAGGCCAAACAAGCCAAAGCCCAGCGCCAGCGACATCAGCAGGCCATGGTCGCCCTTGAGCGCGGCCTGGTCGATCGCCAGCTGCATGTAGAACGGGCTGGCCACCACGTACACCTGCAGCAGCAGCGACAGCAGCAGGATCTGCAGCAGGCTGCCATACATGGCCGGCTCCAGGCGGAACCAGGACCACAGGCTGAGCGGACTCTTTTGCCGCCGGCGCCGGAAGCCGGGCGCCGGCGCCAGCTCCAGCGCCACGCCGGTGAAGAAGCGCGACACCTCGTCCATCCCCAGGTCGCTGCGGCCGCTGGCGGGATCGCTGATGCGCACCGTCTTGCCCTTGACACGCTCCAGCACCACGTAGTGATGCAGGCCCCAATGCAGGATGGCCGGGCAGCGCAGTTCGCGCAGCTCGTCCAGGTCGCAGCGCACGGCGCGTCCGACCAGGCCATTGGCGGCGGCGATGTCGACCACCTCCTTGAGCGTCAGACCGCGCGAGGACACATGGTGCTTGCGCCGCAATTCCGCCAAGTCCACCGGCGCGCCGTAGATGTCGAGTGCGATGGCGATGCACGCCAGCCCGCACTCGGTGGATTCGGATTGAAATGCCTGATACATGCGTCGCTTCCTGTGCTGGTTGAAACGGGACGCCGCGGCGCCAGGCCGCGGGCGGGATTAGTCCGTGACGTAGACCTCGTGGTAAGCGCCGTTGGCGTAGTAGATGATTTCGCAGCTGGCTTCACCGAAGCACAAGCCGATCGATTCGTTGGCGATGCTGAGCGGCGCGCAGCTTTCGCCGCTGTGGCACACAGGCTGGTAGCTGCCCGGCTTGACCAGCGACAGGCGCGGCGGATTGGCCTTGATATCCTTGAAGGTCTTGACGATGCTGGCGGCGCCGTCGGCCGCCGCACCCGGCACCACGGCCAGGCCGTAGGCGCCGCCCTGGCCGTTCTGCACCACGATCGCGGTGTCGGTGTTAGCCTGCTGCTGGAATTTTCCGGACAGCGTCAGGCCCGCGTCCGGCGCCAGCGGCGTCCATCCCTGCGGCAGCTGTTTGGCGACAGCCTCGTTGGCCAGCGCGTGGCCGGCGGACGTCAGGGACAGCATCAGGCTTACCGCCAGGCCGGCGCGTTTCAGGTGTTGCGTCAATTTATACATGGGCTACCTCGATACGTTGTGGCGAGCGCCGCACGGCGGCAGCCGGCGCTCGCGCTGATTGAATGGTGAAGCACACCGCCGTTATCTCTACAGCTTGGCGGCCGGCTTAGTGGCCGTTGTACTGGATGTGAATATGATTGTTCGACGAATTGCTGAACGTTTCATACTGCACGAAGAAGCTGCTGCCCAGCGACGACTTCAAGTCGGCGACGATGGCGTTGGCCTGCGCGGCCGTGATGTTATTGGCGCGCATATCGATCGCGTTGTCGGTGTAGTGCAGCGAGCCTTCCATGTGCGTCGAGTCATTGCCGGAGGTGATCACCGGCGTGTTGTCGGTGTGGTTGGCAAATGCGTCTTTGATGTCGCCGAACTTGTCGGTGATCTTCGAGTTCAGATTGGTGATGTCGGCGCCGGGCTTGACGTCGATGCCGTTCTGCGCCGCCGCGGTATTGCCGTCGGTGGACGAGCCGTCGGTTTCGCCGCTGGCGTTCGGATCGACCGGATCGTCGCCGCCTTCGGAGCCGCTGTCACCGCTGTCGTGTTCACCGCCGCTATCGCTGCCGCCGTCGCCGCCGCCATCGCCGCCACCATCGCCACCGCCGTCTCCACCACCGCCATCCCCGCCACCGCCGTCGCCACCGCCGCCGCCATCGCCCGGTTCTTCAGGATCTTCTTCTTCCAGCGCGTGCACGCCAGGATGTGGCTTGGTTTTCGATTTCACCTTGACCGGCGCGCCAGTGTGGGCCGCAACCGAGTGCGCTTGGCCGCCAGCGATGGCGGTCATTTCCTCGTCGTTCAAAACTCGCATGTTTACTCCGATTGGGTTGATAGAAAATCGTGATGCACTCCCGTCCAGTGAGCGCTCAAGGGACAGGGATCCAACAGCGGACGAGCGATTCGTCCGTTACCAGATAGGGTGGGCTTCAGCCGCCGCGCTGCTTGTTGGCGCGCAGCGGATCGAGCAGCCATTCGAGCAGCGTGCGCTCCTCCAGGATCAGGTCCGCGCTGAGGCGCATGCCGGGTGTCAGCGGCCAATTGCGGCCGTAAGCGTTCAACGTCGTGCGGTCCAGCGCCACGCGGATGCGGAACACCTGCTCCTTGGTTTCTATCGGCACCGGCAATTCGTTGGGCATCAGCGGCGCGCTGGCGATATCGCGCACCACGCCGTGCGAGATGCCGAAAGTCTGGTAGGGGAAGGCGTCGTACATCAGGTGCACGCGGGCGCCCTGCTTGAGCATGCCGATCGCGCGCGACGGCGCCCACAGCTCCACCTCCAGCGGCGCCTGGCGCGGATCGTGCCCTTTCGGGATGATGATCGCCAGCGTCTCGTTGGCGGTGACCGGTGCGCCGGCGCGCGCCTGCAGCGCCGTGACGATGCCGTCGGTCGGAGCGGTCAGATGGTCGGCGTAGGTGGCTTCGGACATCATCTGGCGCTCGGCTGTTTGCGCTTCGGCGTTCTCGGTTTCCGAACGCGCCATGCGCGACTCGGCGTTCAGCCGCGCGGCCTGCGCCGCCAGCTGCACCAGCAGGCTTTTCTGCTGCTCCGCCTCGCGGTCCAGCGCGGCCAGCGTCTGGCGGGCGGCGATCAGGTCGTCGTCGCGGCTGCGTGTCGCCAGCGGCGACAGCATGCCTTGCGCGGACAGCGTATGCGCGGCGCTCACCGCCTGCTCCTGGATCTGGATGCGCGACTCCTGCAGACGGCGTGCCTCTTGCAGCTTGACGATATCGACCGCCACGCTGCGGCGGCGCTCCTCGACTTCATCGAGCTGCCGTTGCAGCTGGTCGAGGTGGGCCAGCGCCTGCTGGCGTTGGGCGCGCAACTGGCTGTCCTGGGTGTGGCGCAAGTTCTCGCTCAACGTGCCGCCGACCTGCAGCCGGGGGGCCGACGAGATGCCGATCAGCTCCTGGCCGGCCACCACCTGCTGGCCTTCGTGCACCAGGACCTGCTGGGCGATGCCGCTGCGGCCTGCGATGACGCGCAGGCTGCCTTCCATCGGCGTGACCTGGCCGTACACGTTTTCCTTGTGCGCGTAATGCGTGGTGCAGGCGAAGACCGCCGCCGCGACCAGCAGGACCAGGAAGAACAGCGTCAGCGCCCAGCCGGAGACGCCCAGCAGCTTGACCGGCGCGCCAAGGCGCGAACGCGCTTCCGCCAGCGCCTCGGGACGCAGCAGGGATGCTTGCGCCACGGTCGGTGCGCGATCATCGGGCATGGCCGTCTCCTTGCCGGGACGTGGAGGGTCAGGCGGCGAGCGCCGGGGCGATGGTGGCGGCGCGGCGCGCGGCGGCATAGTCGGCCTGCTCAAGCTCGAAATCGTCGAGCGTGAAGAGGCTTTGCACCTGGACCGTGCCGATGGAGGTTTCGATAAATGCGGACACGGCGCGCTCCTGCTTGCGCACCAACACGTAGGCATCTTCCGCCAGCACCAGGCCGTGCATGCCGATCGCGTACACGCCGTGCCAGAAGGCGTTGTGCTGGGGCGAGGTCAGGTCGTCGACGAACAGCACCGGCAGATCGTTGGGCGCGCCCTCGATCAGGTTGCGGCGGCCGTACTCCTTGCGGTCCTTGCGGATGGTGAAGGCGTTGAGCGTGATGCCGCGCTCCGCGCCGGAGCACACCAGCGCCGTGATGATCGGCACCGCAGCCGATTCCACGCCGGCGATCTGAAACGGCTGGTTGGCGTAGACCGTCTCGTAGCGATTCCAGAAGTCGCGGCTGATGGTGGCCAGGCTGCGGGCGTCGAGCAGGGCGGTTCGCAAATAGAACTGCCAGGTGTAGAAGCCGCCGCCGTTCATGGCCGGCAGTTCCTTTGATTTGTGTGGAACGCGGAAGATGCAGTGGTCGTTGATTTTATTGCGGAGCACTTCGATTTCGGTTTGTTCTGCTTGCGACATAGCCATTCCCCTCAGGTAGAGTTACCGCGCCGAATTATTTCGATGCATTTATTGCAATGAATTTATTCTATTTTTTTGCCGCTTATGTGGTCAATAAATAAATGATTACGGTTTGGTAATGGCACGGTTGGGGATTCGATTGACGAGGAGATGGATTGGGCGTACACGCGACGCACGCACGCACGCATGCACGCGCGCGCGGCAAATGGCGATGCCGCCCGCACCGGGCGGTGCCGGCGGGGCGGTGCATGCGGATTGCAGGTCAGGCGGACAGGGTGGTGTTGTGGATCTTGCCGCCGATGGTGACGTTGTCCAGCTTCAGGCCCTGCACGTTGTAGAGGTACCAGGGCTGCTCCATGTTGGCCGGCGTGCCGAAGTCGCAGTCGGAGATGGTGACGCCGGTGACGGGAACGATGGCGGGCATCGGCAGCGGCCCGTTGTAGTCCGAGGCCACCGGGCCGAGTATCACGATCGCCTGGTAGCACGAGACTACCTTGCCATCCTTGGTTTTCACATCGCCGACCTTCACGTTGGAGATGTGGACGTTGCTGACCATCGGCGGCCGTGTGCGGACGTTGTCGCTGATCGGCGTGTAGTCGCAATCGAAGGTGACGATGGCGCCGGCCGCCGTGGCGACAGTCTTCGATTGGATCGGCGATCCTGGCAGCGATGCGTAGAACGAAGGGCTGGTCTGCACGCCGTTCGGTATTGAGATGTCGCGCACGTAGAAATTGCGCAGGTAGCCGCCGCGATTGAGATTGGTCTTCAGACGGATCGCGGTGTTGAGCGGATTGGTGGCCCAGTTGATGTTCTGGAAAACCAGCTTTTGCGCGTACACGTTCTGGATGCCGCCCGCCATTTCGCTGCCCAGCGTGACGGCGCCATGGCCGCTCTGCATGGTGCAGTTCTGGATCACGATGTTCTGCGACGGCCCATACTGTGTATCGAGATCCTTGCCGGCCTTGATGGCGATGCAGTCGTCGCCGGTGTCGAAGGTGCAGCCGTCGATCAGCACATGGTCGCAGGCCTCGGGGTCGAAGCCGTCGCTATTGGGGCCCAGGCTTTCGCAATGCACCTTGCGGATGACGATATTACGGCAGTGGACAGGGTGGTGCTGCCAGAACGGTGTGTGCGTGACGTGGTAACCCTGCAGCAGCACGTTGGTGCAGCCGATCAGCTGTATCATCGGCGGCCGCAGATAGTGGCCCAGGCCGAACACGCGGCGCGACAGCGGCACGCCCGCTTCCGACAGCGCCGGCAGGTATTGCGCGTCCGCGCGCCAGCGGGCGCCTTCGCCTTGTATCAGCAGGCGTTCAGTTTCGGTGAGCTGCGGCGCGATGGCGGACAGCGATTCGGCGTTCATCGGGTTCTCGGTGTTCTCCGACATTTTCCCTTTGGTGAAATTGGGCGTCGAGCCTTGCGCCACCGCGTTCAGCGTTTTGAGTTTGCCCTTCCAGGTCCACCAGCAGTCGCCTTGTTCGTTGAACGGTACGCCGCCCTGGCCGTTCAGGGTGCTGGTCCAGTCGTCGCCGGTCAGGGCGATGTTGTCCTGGCCGTAGGCGTAGATCATCGACGAGAAGTTCAGGCAGTCGTTGCTCTGCCAGCGCGAGATCGAGAGCTTGCCCTGCTTGCCGCAATCGATGTCGCCGTACTTGGCGTAGTCCGCAGGGTTGTTGCTGAAGTAGATGTGGGCGCCCGCGCTCAGGTGCAGGTTGACGTTCGAGCGCAGCACGATCGGGCCGGCGCAGTACCAGTTCCCGGCGGGGACCAGCACGCGCCCGCCGCCCGCGTTATGGCAGGCGATGATGGCGGCTTTGAAGGCGGCATAGCAATCGTGCGATCCGGTGGCCGGGGTGTCGACGGTGTCCTGTTCTTCGAACGAGATCCAGGCTTTGACCTTGGCCAGCTTGCAGGTCCGCGCGCCGTGGGCGGTGATGGGGTAGTCCTGCTTGCGGAAGGTGAGTGGCTTGGAGACGCGGTCGATGATGGCCTGCGCCTGCAGCCACGGATCGGGCGCGGTGGCGGCGCGCGCAGTCACGCCGAGCGACAGGCCGGCGGCGGCGGGCAGGGCTTTCATCAGCTTGCGGCGCTGGGTGTTGATGGTCATGCGGTGATTCCTATTCGTCCGAATTGTTGAATTCACCGAGGAAGATCTCCGCCGGCGATGGTTTTGCGGTGTAGCCGAGATCCGTGACGGGATCGATGCCGGCTTTGACCAGGTTGTTCCAATGGTCGTCGGAGTTGTATTGGACCGGGCGGTAGGCCAGCGTCCCTTTCTTGTTCCAGTCCGACCACGGCGACGTGCGGTTGATGTGCGCGCCGATGCGCGAATTCATGACCACCATTTTGCCGACCGCTTCCAGCGAGTTCCTGGCGATGGTGCCTTTCGGTGCCTGGTAGCCGTTGCTTGGGCCGAAGGTGCAGGCGTAGCCGTCGACGGGGACTTTGTCGTAGGGCGTGCAGCGCGAGTTGTGGAACCACTGGCGCAACAGGTAGAACGCGCCGTTGTGTGCATTGGACGAGGCATCGCTCGTGAAGCGGCAGTTGTCGAAGACGAAGCCATAGCGGGTTTTGACGTGCGTGTCCGGCGCGGCGGCGTAGGAAAGGCCACGGTCGCCCAGCGATCTGATTTCGGTCTGGTGGAAGTAGGCGGTGCTGTCGCCGAAGATGAAATCGACGTCGCCTTCGATGTAGGAGTGGTTGAAGAAGCTGCGCGATGTGGTCGCGACCTGTGGTGACTTCAGGTACAGCGTGTCCTGGAATCCGATCAGGCGAATGTTTTCGAATTGCGCCTTGTCGGCGCCGTCCACTTGCAGCGCCAGCGCCTGGTGGTGGATGTTGTTGATGTTCGGGAGCGCTTCGGCGCGGGCGTTGCCGGTGTCCTTGTTGTAGCCGTTTTCGAAGGTCAGGTTGCGGGCCTGGAAGCCGTTGTCCTGAACCCAGACGGTGGCGGTGCCGAAGGTGCCGATCTGCGCGCGGTCCTTGATGGTTGCGTACATGACCTGCACCGCCGGCGCGGCCTTGGCGAATTGCGCGTCGTACTGGCGGGCGTAGTCGGCGCCGGTGTTGGAGGCGTCTAGTTTGGCGGTGATTTTTGTTGCGCTTGCGTCCTTGCCTTCGCCGTACATCGTGATCGGCGCGGCGGAGGCGGGGATGTAGACCAGCTCCGTGTAGGTCCCGGGCTTGAGCAGCATGTAAAGCCGTTTGGCAGGATGGTCCTTGCTGTCGGCGACCGCGCGGCTGACGGCTTCCTGCACGGTGTGGAAAAGTTTGACGCCGTCGGCTTTGACGGCCTTGTCGACGATGTAGTCGGGAGTGAAGGCTGCGCCTTTTGCCAGCGGGTCCGCCAATGGGTCCCACGGGTCGATGGTTTCCTTGCCGGCGGCGCCGACGTACTTCAGCACTTCGGTGTACGCGTACTGCCTGGATTGTTCGACGCTGAGCTGCGGCCGGGTGGTGGCCGTTGCCGGTGTTGAGGCCGTCTTGGCGGTTGCCGCCACCGCTGCGGCCCCTGTGGTCGCGGCGGCCGCATTGGCCGTCATGGCGGCAGGGAAGGCCGGGAAGGCGGTAAAGCGATCGGCGCAGGCGGCTGCCGGAGCGGCGGCGATTTCGCCCCTGAGCTCCACGAATTCGATCCGCCGGTCGGCGTTGCCGGCGATGCCGACATCGCGCAGCGTGGCCTGCAGCGGATGCTGCGCGTCGTAGCCTTGCATGATCACGCGGCCCGGCGTCACGCTATGCACGCCGTCGAAGGCGATGCTGGTGTAGACCGGAATCTGCGAGCCCTCGGCCTTTGGATTGTAGTGCGTGCTGATGTCGATTGGAGTCTTCACGTCGCGCAGGCAGATGTTCCGGTAGCTGACCTGGTCCACCACGCCGCCGCGCGACACGTCGCTCTTGATGCGCAGGCCGGACGTCGTGCCGTCCATGCTCAGGTCCTCGACCAGCACGCCGTGTACGCCGCCATTGGTCTCGCTGCCGATGGACATGCCATGGCCGCTGTAGAAATGGTTGTGCAGGACGGAGATGTTCTCCGTCGGCCCATTGCCGCCGGCCTTGATGGCGACGTTGTCGTCGCCGGTGCGGATATGGCTGTAGGCGATGGTGATGTTGCGTGACGAGATAGGATCGATGCCGTCGGTGTTGCGCGCGGTCGCCGGCGTATCGATGCGCATATGCCACGCGGTAAAGCCGTCCACGTTGTTCAGCGTGACGTGGAAGTTGGGCGAATTGCGCAAGGTGATCTTATGCAGCGTGAAGTCCTGCGAGCCATTGACTTCGATCAGGCGCGGCACGTTCTGACGGGCGTCCTCCTTCTGCGCGCGGCGGGCCAGCTGCCACCACGATTCGCGGAGACCGTCGACCACGTGGCCGCCCTGGCCATCAACGGCGCCTTCGCCGAAGATGCCGCTGCCCTTGGTCTTGTCGGCGGTGATGAAGGGCTTGCAGCCTTTACCCAGTTTGTCCACCGTGCCGCAAGTGCCGGCGCCCCGGTCGAACAATTTGGCGTTGGTGCTGGCGTACAGCGTGGTCGCCGCATCGATCAGCAGGCTGACGCCGTTGCGCAGCACGAGCGGGCCGGCGACGAAACCGTGCTTCTCGTTTTGCGAGGAGAGGCGCACCGCCTGCCCGGCCGCGCATTGGTCGATGGCGCTCTGGATACGGGCGGTGTCGTCCTTGCCGGCGGCGTCGTCGGCGGCCGTCAGGGTCGCGCAGGCCGTGGGGGCGACCGGCTCCGCGACCTTGCGCGTATCCTGCGCGTGGACGGTGCTGACGCCGGAAGCGGCCAGCAGAAATGCGATGCCCGCCGGGGACAACTGCCTCGTCATTGCTCGCTCTCCGGCTTGAACTGGCCCGCAGTCTCCGGCAAGGCGCGCTTCATCTCTTCCATCACCATGCGCGAGAAGTAGCCCGCGCCCTTGGCGCCAACGTGTGTGCGGTCGAACGCGGATTTGGCCGCGCCGGCCACTTCCACTTTGCCGGCGGCCAGCGCGGCCTCGGTGATTTTTTCAGGACGCGGCGCCACGGCCAGCGTATCCGCCTCGTCCTCGCCCATCGCCTGCACGGCGGCGTAGCTGTCGGCGTTCAGGTCCAGCAGGGCGACGTGCTGCGTGGCGGCGATGGCGCGCACCGCGTCCGCCCACGGCAGCAGGTTGTTTTCCAGGACTTTGTTGGTGAAGCTGCGGCGCGTCAGCGGCGTGACCAGCACCGGGATGCCGCCCAGCGCCTTGACCTCTTGCACGTAGCGCGTCATGTTGACGGGGAATTCAGTTTTCAGGTCGGTCGAACGGCCAGGCTTGCCCGGCTGGTCGTTGTGGCCGAACTGGATCAGGACATAAGTGGCGCGATAGGCCGCGGAGCCGCGCAGCAGGCCCTCCACCTCATCCCAGCGGCCTTCGGCGCGGAAGCTGCTGGAACTGCGGCCGCCCTTGGCCAGATTGAGGCAGGTATTGGCGCGGTTGATGCGCGCGCAGAAGGCGTCGCCGTAACCGCTGCTGTTGGCCATGGTCGAATCGCCGACCAGGATCACGCGGACAGGCTTGGCCGGCGCTTCGGCTGCTTGGCTGGCGCCGGCCAGCATCAGGGTGGCGGCGATGGTAAGGCTGTGGAAGTTCATGTTCGGTATCCGGGACAAAAAAAAGGCGCCGGCCGCATCGCGGTCCGGCGCCTGGGCTCAGGCGGAGAAGCTTTGATTGACAGCCTTGCCGCCGATCTTGACGTTCTTCAGTTTCAGCCCCTTGACGTTGTACAGGTACATCGGCTTGTCGGTGTTGACCGGCGTGCCCAGGTCGCAGTCGCTGATTTCGATGTCGGACACCGGCAGCACCTTCGGCTTGCCCGGACCGTTGTAGTCCGACGCCACCGGCCCCAGGATCACGATGGCCTGGTAGCAGGAGTAGCTGCCCGCCTTGGTCTCGACGTTGGCGCAGGTGACGTTCGAGATCCGCACATGGCTGACGCTCGGCGGACGGATGCGCACGTTGTCGTTGATCGGATCGTAGCCGCAATCGATGGTGATGATGCCGCCCGCCGACGTGGCCACCGACTTGGTCGGGATCAGCGAACCTGGCAGCGTCGAATAGAACGCCGGCGTGGTGCGGATGCCGTTCGGGATATGCACGTTCCGCACATGCATATTGCGCAGGTAGCCGCCGCGGCTCATATTGGTCTTGAGGCGGATCGCGATGTTCAGCGGATCGGTCTTCCAGTTGCTGTTCTCGAACACCAGGTTCTGCGCGTAGATGTTCTCGATCCCCCCGGACATGATGCTGCCCAGCGTGAGCGCACCATGGCCGCTCTGCATTTTGCAGTTCTGGATCACGATGTCCTTGGCGGGGCCGAACTGGATGTCCGGTCCCTTGCCCGAATCGATCGCGATGCAGTCGTCGCCGGTGTTGAAGTGGCAGTCCTCGATCAGCACCTTGGTGCACGATTCGGGATCGAAGCCGTCGCTGTTCGGGCCCATGCTGTTGGCGTAGACCTTCTTCACATGCATGTTGTGGCAGTTGACCGGATTGTGCTGCCAGAACGGCGTGTTGGTGGTCTGGTAGCCCTCGAACAGCACATTGGTGCAGCTGATGAACTGCACCATGTGTGGCCGCAGGTAGTGGCCGATGCCGAAGATGCGCTTCTCCACCGGCACGCGGGCTTCCGCCAGCGAACGCAGATAGTAGGAGTCGGTGCGCCACTTGTCGTTCGGTCCCTGGATGAACGCGGCTTCCGCCTCGCTCAGGTGCGGCGCGATCTCGCGCAGCGAGACCGGGTTGGCCGGATTGACGTGCACCTCGGTCTTGCCCTTGGTGTGCTTGACGTAGTTGCCGGTGCCGGCGGCGATGTCGCCGGCCCAATTCGGTTTCTCGCGGCCCTTCCACGACCACCAGCAATCCGGGTCGCCGTCGAAGGCCACGCCGGCCTGGCCGTCCAGGATGCTGGTCCAGTCCTCGCCGGTCAGGGCGATGTTGTCCTGGCCGTGCGCGTACACCATCGACGAGTAGTTCAGCAGGTCGTTACCTTCCCAGCGCGTGATCGACAGCTTGCCGTTCTTGCCGCAATCGTAGGCGCCATACTTGGCGTAGTCCGCCGGGTTGTTGCTGAAGTAGACGTGGGCGCCCGCCTTCAGGTGCACGTTCACGTTCGACAGCAGCACGATAGGGCCGGCGCACAGCCAGTTCCCGGCCGGGATCACCACGCGGCCGCCGCCGGCCTTGTGGCAGGCCTCGATGGCCTTGGCGATCGCAGGGTAGCAGTCGTGCGAACCGGCCACCGGGGTTTGCAGCGTGTCCGATTCGGTGAACGAGGTCCACGCCGTCACCGGCTTCACCTCGCAGGTGGCGGCGCCGAAGGCCGTCACCACGAAGTCTTCGTCGCGGAACTTCAACGGCTGCTTGAAGCGGTCGATGATGGCTTGCGCCTCCTTCCACGGATCGGCCGCCTTGGCGCCGGCCGCCAGCGCGGCCGGGCCGGCGGCGCCGGTCAGGCCGGCCGCCGACAAGGCCTGCAGGAAGCGCCGGCGGCCGAGGCCACCGCCTTGCTGTTCGTCTTTATGCATCTGTGCTCTCATCAGAAGGTGTAGGTAGCGCGGACGTTGTAGGCGCGGCCGATCGGGCTGGCAGCGCTGCTCAGGTAACCGAAGCTATACAGGCTGCTGTTGGTCACAGGCGGATTCACGTTGAACAGGTTGGTGATGCCGGCCGTGACCTGGATGTTCTTGAAGCCGTTGTAGGTCGTGGTCCAGTTCCATACCTTGTACGAATTGATGTTGCGCCAGTACTGCTGCGCCACCAGGTTCTGGTCGGTGTACTTGGAGTTGTAGTTCTGGGTCAGCTGGGTGTTCCAGTTGCCGGCGGCCCAGTTCAGCTTCAGCGTGTGCTTCCAGCGGAAGGTGATGATGGGCAGGCTGCTGGTGGTGCCGTTGCTGGCCAAGCCGAATTGGCCGATGTTCGACACATAAGGGCTGCCGTTATCGAGCTGGTTGTCGAACTGGGTCAGGTAGGTGCCGTCGATCGCCACCTTGAAGTCGCCGTAGGAGGTATGCGGGAAGGCATACGAAGCCGATACGTCGACGCCGGCCGCCTTCTGGCCGCCCAGGTTCATCGTGGTGTTCTTGATGTAGTTGATGGTGCCATCGGTCTTACGCACGAAGTACGACGCGTACTTGACCGGATCCAGGAAGTAGACCTGCTCCGGCAAGTTCGCCAGCATGTCGGTCATCTTGATGTTCCAGTAGTCGATCGACACCATCGACGACTTGTTCGGCTCGAACACGGTGCCCAGCGTGAAGCCCTTCGATTTTTCCGGCACCAGGTCAGGATTGGAGCCGGTCTGTTTTGGCAGCGTGGTGTTGCAGACGGTCGATGAGACCAGGCCTGGCAGCGCGGTGCCGGTGCCGGCCACGCCTGGCTTGCCGCCGGGGCAGAGGACCGGATCGTCCCACTTGGCGGCGGTCAGGCCGGTGGCGCCGGGCAGGCGGTAGCCGTAGCGGTCGAACAGCGTCGGTGCGCGGAAGCCGGTGTTGGCCGAGCCGCGGAACATCAGCTGCTTGGTCGGCTCGTAGCGGAAGCTGATCTTCGGATTGATGGTGTTACCGAAATCGCTGAAATGGTCGTCGCGCACGGCGGCGTTCAGTTCCAGCGTCTTGGTGATCGGCACATTCAACTCGGCGAACAGCGCGGCCACGTTGCGCGCGCCTTCGCCGTGCGCTGGCGAGGCGCTGGCGTAGGTGACGTCGGCGCTGATCGGCAGCTTGGTGTCTTCGGTGGTGTCGCGATGGAAGTCCATGCCCAAGGCCAGCGCCATCGAGCCGCCTTCCAGTTCCATCAGCGAGCGGCTGGCGGTCAGGTCGACGCCGGTGAAGGTCGACTTGGAGGTGCGGTTCTTGGCGCCGTCGACCTTGATGGTGTCGAGATAAGCCTGGCCTGCGGCGTCCTGCAGGCCGAAGGGATTGAGCACGCCGCTTTTCAGGCCGTCCAGCAGGCCCTGGCCGCGCGCGTAGCCGGATTGGTAGTAGTTGTCGCGCTGCGAAATGCCGACCACCAGGCCGGCCTTGTAGTCCCAGCCCGCCAGCGTGCCTTCATCCATGACGGACAGGCGCTGGTTCAGCTGCACATCCTTGGTGGTGGCCAGGCCCAGATCGGCCACGGCCCAGGTGAGGGTCAGCGGCGCGTTGTTCAGGCCAGCGACGGCGGGCACGCCGCCGCTTTTACCCGGATACCATTTGCTGGTCGAGGGCAGCGTGGCGCTCACGCCGTTGACGGCCAGCGCGTTGGTCGGGTTCTTGGTGCCGAGGATGAATTCCTCGCCGCGCGAGTAGTCGACGCTGATGACATGGTCTTCGCTCAGCTTCTTGGCGGCGCGGGCATAGAACGTGACCTGCTGGTTGGCGTACAGCGCGGTGCCGTATTCGTTGGCGTCGAGGACGCAGGTGCCCTTCTGGCCGACGATGGAGTAGGGCGCCAGGCAGCCGCTCGCGGCGTACGGGTTCTGGGCGTTCTTGTTGGTGGAGGTGGTGAAGTTGGCCGGCGTGGCGTTGCCGCCGGTGCCCAGCGTCGGCGCGCGGCCGATGGAGGTCAGCAGGGCGGCAGAGCTCAGGTCGGCGCGGTCGCGCGCGGCCAGGCGGGTGCGCTGGTGGGCATCGATGGTGCCGTAGACGCTCCAGCCGTCGCGCTCCAGATTGCCCTTGCCCCAGGTGATGCTGGCGCGCTGCTCGTCGCCGCCGCCGTTCTTCTCCGGCTGGACTTCCTGGCCGGTCAGCGACAGGCCTTCGAACGAGGTCTTGGTGATGAAGTTGACCACGCCGCCGATGGCGTCCGAGCCATAGATCGAGGAGGCGCCGTCACGCAGGATCTCGACGCGCGACAGGGCGCTCATCGGAATCACATCCAGGTTGGCGTAGCCGTCGGCGATCGCCTCGTTGGCCATGCGGCGGCCGTTGAGCAGCACCAGGGTGCGATTCACGCCCAGGCCGCGCAGGTTGATGTTGGTGCCGGAGCCGGCATTGGATGGCGCCAGCGATGCGGACTGCGGCAGCGACATCATGACGTCGGCCAGCGTGGTGATGCCCTGCTTGATGAAGTCCTCGGCCTTGACGGTGCTGACCGGCAGCGATGCCTCGGTGGCCAGGCGCTTGATGCTGGAGCCGGTCACTTCGACGCGGGTCATCGCCGGTTCCCCGCTCTGTTGTGCGGACGCCTGGTTGGCCAGCGTCAGCACGGCGATGGTGATGGCCGACAGCAGCAGGCGGGGTTGGGCGTAACGGTTTTGGACCGAGTGATCGGACGTGTTCATGCTAGTCTCCTTCGTCTTTTTGAATAAAGTTATGCGCCGTGCTGTTCAAGCACTGGACGTGAGTGGAGCACCTCGCGTACTCCGTGCCGCTGAGACGAGGGCCGCAGTGATGGACACGGGCCGTAGGTCGCAAGACGGTCGATAACTTATTGCTTTATTCGCGGACCGGCATCGAGGCCGGTCCTGCGCTACTACGGTGCTGCTACTTCTTTATCATCCGCGCGAGAAGGTGCGGGTCACGCGTTCGAGGTGGGCGCGCATGGCCTTGCGCGCCGCCGCCGGATCGTGGGAGGCGATCGCCTCCAGGATGCGGCGGTGGTCCTTCAGCGTTTCCTGACGCAGTTCCTCGGTCTGGAAGTGTTCTTTTAATTTGTGCCACAGGCGGCCGCGCTGGTCCCACAGGTAGTTCAGCGATCCGACCAGCGCGCTGTTGCCGGTGGCGCGCGCGATGGCGAGGTGGAAGTTGCGGTCGGCCTGCTCGTTGCTTGAATAGTGGTGGTGGTTCTGTTCCATCTCGACGACGGCCTTGAGGATGGCGTCGATGGCGCCGTCGGTGGCGACGCGCGCGGCGATGGCGGCGATCTCGGATTCGATCAGGCGGCGCGCGGACAGCACTTCGAACGGGCCGGGACCCGCTTCCGGCAGATCGGCCGCCGACGGTTCCGGCACTTCGCTGACGTAGACGCCGGAGCCGCCGCGCACTTCGATCACGCCGCCCAGTTCCAGCGCGATCAGCGCTTCGCGCAGCGAGGCGCGGCTGACGCTCAACTTGGTGGCGAGGTCGCGCTCGGACGGCAGCCGCTCGCCGCCCGCGATGTGCTCATCGCGGATCAGCTGCTGGATGCGGTCCGCCACCACGCGGTACAGGCGCGGTTCGTGGGCATTGCTGTCGGCAGGAGCGGAAGTCTTTTTCAGCATCTGTGTCTCGTCTTCGTAGTGTGGCTTTGATATTGCCATCTGGTCAGGCCATTCTAAGGTGGTCAGACCAAATATGCAATGTGGACTAGCCAAATTAATTTTTAGCTGTCATACTAAAATCGTCATGCAGCCGCGGGAAGACGGAGTTTACAGGGGTGTAGCCCCGCAAACAAGCCATTCCCGCCTGTGGCACCCAGGCCACAAACCCCGCCTGGCCGGCCAGCCTGAAACTGGCCTGACCACTTTGCAGCACACCAAACACCGCGAAAAAACAACGTTCGCCGGGACGCAGCGCCCGGAAAAGGAAGACAAATGACGACACCGACCAGCGCGGGTACGCCACGCTACATCCTCATGCACGACAACGATAACGTCGCCATTGTCGTCAACGACGGCGGGCTGCCGGCGGGCGCGGTATTCGCCAACGGCCTGGCGCTGCTGGAGGCCGTGCCGCAGGGGCACAAGGTGGCGCTGTGCGCCATCGCCAAGGGCGATCCGGTGCGGCGCTACAACGTCACCATCGGCTACGCCGCCTGCGATATCGCCGCAGGCAGCTGGGTCGCCGAGCCGCAGGTGGAGATGCCGCCGGCGCGCGAGCTGGTGAATCTGCCGATATCGACCAACCTGCCGCCGCCGGCTGAACCGCTGGAAGGCTATACGTTTGAAGGCTTCCGCAATCCGGACGGCAGCGTTGGCACGCGCAACATCCTGGCCATCACCACCACCGTGCAGTGCGTGGCGGGGGTGGTGGAGTTCGCGGTCAAGCGCATCAAGGACGAGCTGCTGCCGAAGTATCCCAACGTCGATGACGTGGTGGGGCTGGAGCACACCTACGGCTGCGGCGTGGCGATCGATGCGCCGGGCGCTATGGTGCCTATCCGTACGCTGCGCAATATCAGCCTCAATCCGAATTTCGGCGGGCAGGCCATGGTGGTGAGCCTCGGCTGCGAGAAGCTGCAGCCGGCGCGCCTGTTCCCCAAAGGCTCGATTCCGATCCAGAACGGCGGCGGCGCCGAGCCGGCGCTGGTCTGTTTGCAGGATGCGGGCCATGTGGGCTTCATGTCGATGATCGAGTCGATCATGAAGCAGGCCGAGATCAACCTGGCGGCGCTGGACAAGCGCCGCCGCGAAACCGTGCCCGCCTCCGAGCTGGTGGTGGGCGTGCAGTGCGGCGGCAGCGACGCCTTCTCCGGCGTGACCGCCAATCCGGCGGTGGGCTATGCCACCGATCTGCTGGTGCGCGCTGGCGCCACGGTGATGTTCTCCGAAGTGACCGAGGTGCGCGACGGGATCGATCAACTGACCTCGCGCGCGTCGACGCCGGAAGTGGCGCAGGCGATGATACGCGAGATGGAGTGGTACGACAGTTACCTCAAGCGCGGCGGCGTGGACCGCAGCGCCAACACCACGCCGGGCAACAAGAAGGGCGGGCTGTCGAACATCGTCGAGAAGGCGATGGGCTCCATCGTCAAATCCGGCAGCAGCCCGATCTCCGGCGTGCTGTCGCCGGGCGAGAAGCTGACGCAGAAAGGCCTGATCTACGCCGCCACGCCGGCCAGCGATTTCATTTGCGGCACGCTGCAGGTGGCGGCCGGCATGAACCTGCACGTCTTCACCACTGGCCGCGGCACCCCATACGGGCTGGCCGAAGTGCCGGTCATTAAAGTCGCCACGCGCAACGAGCTGGCCGCGCGCTGGCACGACCTGATGGACATCAACGCCGGGCGCATCGCCAGCGGCGAGGCAAGCATCGCCGATGTCGGCTGGGAGATGTTCCAACTGCTGCTCGATGTCGCCAGCGGACGCCGTACGTGGGCGGAGAAATGGAAGCTGCATAACGCACTGGTGCTGTTCAACCCGGCCCCGGTGACCTGATAAAACTACAAAACAGAGACTGAGACATGACCAAGCCATTCAAACGATTGCTGCTGACCGGCGCCGCCGGCGGCCTGGGTAAAATCCTGCGCGACCGCATCAAGCCATGGGCGGATGTGGTGCGCCTGTCCGACATCGGCGATATGGGCGCGGCGCGCGAGGGCGAGGAGATCGTGCAGTGCGACCTGGCCGACAAGGCCGCCGTGTTCAAGCTGCTGGAGGGCGTGGACGCGGTGCTGCACTTCGGTGGCATCTCGACCGAGAACACGTTCGAGAACATCATGGCGGCCAACATCGCCGGTACCTACAACCTGTACGAGGCGGCGCACAAGCACGGCGTCAAGCGCGTGGTGTTCGCCAGCTCCAACCACACCATCGGCTACTACAAGACCACCGACTACATCGACGCCGACAGCCCGATGCGGCCGGACAGCCTGTATGGCGTGAGCAAGTGCTTCGGCGAGTCGCTGTCGCGCTACTACTACGACCGCACCGGCATCGAGACGGTTTGCCTGCGCATCGGTTCCTCGTTCCCGGAGCCGGTCAATCCGCGCATGATGGTGACGTGGTTCAGCTACGACGATCTGGTGGAGTCGCTGCGCTGCTCGCTGTTCACGCCGCGCGTGGGGCATACGATTTTGTTCGGCGCTTCGGCCAATCCGGGCAGCTGGTGGGACAACAGCAAGGCCTCGCACCTGGGCTTCAAGCCGAAGGACAGCTCGACGCGCTTCGCCGCCAGCTTCCCGGATACCGGCGTGTATCCCCCGAAGGATGACGTGGCGACGATCTACCAGGGCGGGGGCTTCCTGATGTCAGGCCCGCAGTACAAGGACTAGTTTTCGGCGGCGCCTACATCCAGAACTGCCAGCACAGCACCACGGCGTTGTACACCGCGTGCACCAGCATCGGGCCGAGCAGGGTTTTGCTGCGCTCATAGGTCCACGCCGCGCACAGACCGAGCACAAAGACCGGCAGCATCGACATCGGCGGATGGACCACGGCGAAGATGGCGGCGCTCATCGCCATCGCCGGCATGGCGGACATCGAGCGGCGCAAGCCGCCGTAGATCAGGCCCCGGAAGATAAACTCTTCGCACAGCGGCGCGGCCAGCACGGCCAACGCCAGCAGCCACCCGCGCGAGACGACCGGCGCCGATGCCGTCGACTGTTTGGCGATGTCCGCCCACAGCGCCGAATGCTGCAAGCCGGTCAGATAGGCCAGCCCCACGGCGCAGGCGACGACGGCGGCCATCGCGCCATAGCCCAATGTCAGTTTCATGTCGCCGCCGCGCAGGATGGCCGGCACGCCGGCGGTCTTGCTGCGCCAGTAGATGAAGCGTATCAGCAGGTAGACCAGCAGGCCTGATGCGGCGAAGGCTATCGTCACCGCTGGCAGTGCGGGCATCTCCATGGCGTTCATCATGAACAACGCTATCAATCCCTGCATGATGAAGAACGCGGTGGCGGCGATCAGGCCATCGGAGGTGGAGACGCGCGGCGGCGGCGCGGCGGCAGGATCCAGCAGGTAGGGCAGGGCGTCGCGCGCCTTTTGCCACAGCGCCAGAGCCAGCGATGCGACCAGCACCATCACCACCAGTTTTTGCGACCACACATCGCTGTAGATCGACCAGGTGTAGAAGCTGGCCAGCAGCATGTACAGGTAGACGTAGGTGGGCCGCACGCGCGTGCGCACGTCGACCGCTTGCGGGTCGCAGGCGAATACGCCCAGCGAGACGGCGATCAGCGAGTAGATCGGCAGGCCGGCGAAGACGATCAGCAGGAGCGCCAGCATGCTCCATTCGAAGTGCCTGGTGTACCAGGCGCTGATGCCGACGATGATCAGCGGGTAGATCATGGTCAGCACGCCCCACAGCTGTGCCTTTTCCTTCAATACGCTCTCGATCGAGCGCGGCACCGTGTACAGCAGCCAGAGTACCTGGCCTTCGTTGTTCAGGGTCTGGAAGGCCGACAGCATCAGCATGTAGACGCCGATGCCGAAGGCGATGGCGGCGGCGACGGTGTGGTGCTCGCCGAGCTCCGCGAAACTATTCAGCTTGCCGTTGAAGACCAGCTGGCTGACCACGATAATCACCGGGAGCAGCAAGGTCTGGAAGAGGAAGTTGCGGTCACGGCTCAGCAGCCGCAGCTCGCGGCGCTTGATCGGGGTGAACGCGCGCGAAAGCCGCCCGCCGCCGCTGGACGCGACCTGCGGTTTGCGCCGCACGCTTTCCCGCGCGCCGGAGTTGACCACGCCGTTGCGCAGCTGGTACTGCATCAGCGCCACGCCGGCCCACAGCAGCACGGCGGTTTGCGCCAGCAGCAGCGCGATGGCGAGGCCTGCCTGCGCCAGGCTGGATGCCTGCATCGCCTGCAGCACCAGTCCCGGTGGCGTCCAGCCGGCCCACGCCGGGAAGGCGCGCGCCCACTCCAGCACGAAGCCGCTGGCGCCGGGCATGCCGAGCGCCATGACGAAATACATCAGGGGCATGCTGAACAAGCCGGTGATGGCCTGCAGGTTGCGCAGCTGCGACGCGGGCAGCCACATACGCAGTCCGGTGTCGGCCAGGGTATGCAGCAGCGCCGCCAGCGGCAGCAGCACCAGCAAGGCCGCCAGCGCCGCCAGCGGGGAGAACCACCCCATGCCCGAGTACCAGCCGATGATGCCGAGCGGCGGCATCAGCGCGAACACGCCGCTGATGTTGGACGCGCTGCGTTCCAGCAGGCGTCCCCACAACAGCGTGGGACGTTCGACCGGCATGGTCACCAGCCACTCCAGGTCCCAGTCGGGCTGCCCCAGCTCCTTGCTGCCCAGCGGGAGCAGGACGGCAAGCGCGAACAGCAGCGTGAGGGCCATCGTCAGTCCGCGCGTAAGCTCCGGCTGGAACGGCGCCTTGTGCAGCTGGGTGGCGGCCCGTTCCAGGTCCTGGTGGCGGTCGCCGTCATGGTCGACCACCTGGCAGCCACTGTCGGCCACCAGGTGGCAGTCCATGTTCAGCACCACGTTGCGCGACAGGCTGAGAAAGGAGAACGACATGAACAGCGCCATGACCACGGTCAGCACCCACATGGCGCTCTTCTTGCCGGCGATGCCGTCGCGCGGTTTCTTCTTGCGGAATTTGCGGAACAGGTTATTGGCCACCATGTTGCGCTGGCGGGTCAGGCGCATTTTCGTCATCAGCCAGATGGCGCGCGCCGGCGTCACTGCCTGGGCTGCGGGATGCGTCATTCCGCGCGCTCCGCCGCGGCTTCGTCGGTGATCTTCAGGAACACGTCCTCCAGCGAGCCGCTGGCCGAGGCCTCGGCGCGGATTTCGTCGAGCGTGCCGGTGGCCACCAGCTGGCCGTGGTGGATGATGCCGACGCGGTCGCACAGCTTTTCGGCCATGTCCAGCAAGTGGGTGGAGACGAAGATGGTGACGCCGCGCGCGGCGGCCGCCAGCAGCCGCTCCTGCACGTCGCGCGAGGCGCGCGGATCGAGGCCGTTGATCGGTTCATCGAGGATCAGCACCGCCGGGTCATGGATCAGCGCGCAGGCCAGGCCGAGGCGCTTCTTCATGCCCAGCGAGTAGTTGACGGCGTAGTCCTCGCCCGCTTCCTCCAGTCCGAATTCGCTTAGCAGGCGCGCGCTGCGCTCGACCGCTTCGGCGTGCGGATAGCCGTGCATCTCGCCGACGAACTGCAGGATCTCGCGGCCGCGCAGGTAGTCGTAGAAGATCGGGGTGTCGGGCAGGTAGCCCACGCGGCGTTTGACTTCGGCCGGCTCGCTGTGGCAATCGAGGCCGTCGACCAGCACCTGGCCGGCGCTCGGCACCAGGATGCCCATCATCATGCGGATGGTGGTGGTCTTGCCGGCGCCGTTGGGGCCGAGGAAGCCGAATACTTCGCCGCGCTTGACGGTCAGGTTCAGGGGTTTGACGGCATTGAAGCCGCCGTAGACCTTGGACAGTCCCTTGAATTCGATCATGTTTGCCTCGACAATGTTATGAGATTTTCTATTCATCATAGCATTGCCGGGACCCGGCGGGGAGGGGGCGGGGACTCGGCGACTACGGCGCCGGGTAGAGGCTCATGCCGAAGCGTTCGGTGCGCGGATGCCAGTTGCCGGTGATGTCGGCGGAGGCCAGCACGCGCTCGGCGCGGCCAATCAGCAGGGCGCGCGGCACCAGGCCGATGTAGCGCGAGTCGGCGCTGTTGTCGCGGTTATCGCCCAACATCATGTACTCGCCCGGCGGCACGGTGAGCGGCGCGAAATCGCGGCGGGCCTGCACCTGCGGCATCAGCTGGATCGAATGGGCGCGGGCGTCGGCGATGGATTCGCCCACGCGCAGCGCCTCCAGCTGGCCCAGGCCCTTGACGGTTTCGGTGGACTGTCCCTGGGCCGCGTAGCCGGCCGGCTGGCCGTTGATGACCAGCTGCTCGTTGCGCATCTCGACGCGGTCGCCCGGCAGCGCGATCACGCGCTTGATCAGCCGCGTGCCGTCCGTCGGCGACGAGAAGGTGACGATGTCGCCGCGCCGCGGTTCGCCGGTGGTGCCGAGGATGACGTCGGTCAGCGGCAGCTTGACGTTGTAGGCCAGGCGGTTGACGAACACCACGTCGCCCTCCAGCAGGTTGGGGTGCATGGAGGCGGACGGGATCGGGTTCCAGTCGGCGATGGCGGTGCGGAAGATCCCGAACAGCATCAGGAACAGTAAGAAGCCTTTGTTGGCGCGCGCCCAGTTTTTCATTGCATTCCCCAGAGTGGTATCGGTGACTCAGTTTGTTGGCTGATTCTTAAACATGGCTTAGCTGCGGGCTTACTTCGGCGCCGGCCTAACTATCGCGGTGAAATTGGTGGCATCCTTGTCGCATGAATACTACCTTTCCCCAAGACGCGCTGGCCGCGGTGACGCATGCCGATCCCTATCCATATTACGACGCTTTGGCGGCGGCACAAGGCTTGCGTTTCGACGCCGGCCTTGGCCTGTGGATCGCCGCCGGCGCCGTCGATGTGATGGCGGTGATGCGGCATCCCGATTGCCGCGTGCGGCCGCTGGCCGAGCCGGTGCCGGCGGCGATCGCCGGCGGCGGCGCCGGGCAGGTGTTCGGCGCGCTGGTGCGCATGAACGACGGCGAGCGGCACGCGCAACCGAAGCTGGCTTTGCAGCGGGCGCTGGCTGGCGTGGACACGCAGGCCGCTGAGCTGCTCGCGCGGCGGATCGGCGGCCGCTTGTGGCGCGACGACGGGCTGGCGTCGTGGATGTTCGAGGTCCCGGTGTCGGCGATGGCCAGCCTGCTCGGCTTCGCGGACAGCCAGCTGCCGGCGGTGGCGGCGTGGATGGGCGAGTTCGTGGCCTGCCTGTCACCGTACAGCGATGCGTCGCAGATCGGGCGCGCGCATGCGGCGGCGTTGTCGCTGCTGGCGGGCTTCGAGGAGTTGATGCGCGATGCGTCGCCGTCGGCGGCGCCGGGCAGCCTGCTGTCGCAGGTGATCGCCGAGGCGGAGGCGGTGGGCTGGAGCGAGTCGCATGGCTTGCTGGCCAATCTGGTCGGCCTGCTGTCGCAGACGTACGAGGCCACGGCTGGGCTGATCGGCAACAGCGTGCTGGCGCTGGCGCGTCAGCCGGAGGAGGAACGCAGCGGCGCGGAGGATGCGGCCATGCTGGTGCGGGCGGTCAGCCGCTTCGATCCGCCGATCCAGAACACGCGCCGCTTCGTGGCGCGCGATTGCGAGATCGGCGGGACGCCTTTAGTGGCGGGGCAAACGGTGTTGCTGGTGCTGGCCGCCGCCAACCGCGATCCGCGCGGCGAGGGACGCGAGTTCGGCTTCGGCCATGGTGTGCATGCCTGTCCAGGCCAGGCGTTGGCCTGCGCCTTCGCCACCGGCGCGATCGAGGCCTTGATGGCGAACGCGCACCCGGATGTGCTGCGGACGCTGAACTGGAGCTATCGCCGCTCGCCCAACGCCCGCATACCGCTCTTCAATTGAGTGCCTAGTGCGCCGACTTCTGCACCAGCGCGCTGCCGGCGCCGTGGCGGTGGCCTTCGCTGACGGCGGTGACGGTGCCGTCCGGGTTGAACACCAGCGCGTTGGCGGCGCCGATTTCTTCCGGCTTGTTCCAGTGCTGGCCTTTCTTCTCCAGCGCCACGGCCTGCGCGGTGCCGGCGAAGCCCGGCTCGACGTCGGTCGCCGGGCCGTTGCGCTCGGACAAGCGCGGCGCGTTCAGCGCGTCCGGCATGCTCATGCCCAGGTCGACGTAGTTGAAGATGGTCTGCAGCACGGTGGTGATGATGGTCGCGCCGCCGGGGCTGCCGATCGAGAACGCCGGCTTGCCGTTCTTGAACGCCAAGGTCGGCGACATGCTGCTGCGCGGACGCTTGCCCGCTTCCGGCACGTTGGGCGCCGGGCCGGAGAAGTCGAAGTCGGTCATCTCGTTATTCAGCAGGAAGCCGTAGCCCGGCACCACGATGCCGCTGCCGCCCCATGATTCGATGGTGTAGGTGTAGGCGACGATGTTGCCGTCCTTGTCCGACACGGTCAGGTGGGTGGTGTGCGCGCCCTCGGCCAGCAGCTTGTTGGCGTTGGGGCGCAGCGGCACGCTCGGGTCGTTCTGGAATGGATACGGATCGCCGGCCGGTGCCTGCACGCTGGCCTGGTCCGGGTTGATCAGCTCGCGGCGGCGGGCGGCGTAGTCCTTGCTCAGCAGGCCGGCCACCGGCGCTTCGACGTACTCGGGATCGGCCAGGTAGGCGTTGCGGTCGGCGAAGGCCAGGCGGCTCGCTTCCAGATACAGGTGTTCGGCCTTGTCCTTCGGCATGGCCTTGAGGTCGTAGCCTTCCAGGATGTTGAGCGCCTCGGCGATGGCGATGCCGCCGCTGCTCGGCAGCGGCATGCCGTACAGGTCGTAGCCCCGGTAGGTGCTGTGCACCGGCTGGCGCAGGCGCGCCTCGTAGTTGGCCAGGTCGGCCATCGTCATCTGGCCGGCGCGCACGTGCACGCCGCTGGCGACCTTGGGCTGGTTGACCGCGTCGACCACTGCGCGACCGATCTTGCCTTCATAGAAAACCTTGACGCCGCCGGCCGCCAGTTCGCGGTAGGCCTTGGCCATGCCGGGGTTGCGCAGGGTGCTGCCGGGCTGGATGGCCTTGCCGTTGCGCAGGTAGAGCGCGGCGGTGTCGGGGAACATGCTGAACTTGGCCTGGCTTTCCTCGACCAGGCGCGAGAAGTTGGCGTTGACGGGGAAGCCCTCGGTGGCCACGGCGATGGCCGGCGCCAGCACCTGCTTGAAGGACATCGAACCGTAGCGGTCCAGCGCCTCGTGCCAGCCGCGCACGGTGCCAGGCACGCCGACCGACATGCCGCTGGCGACCACGGTGTCGAAGTCCATTTCCCTGCCGTCCTGCAGGAACACGCGCGGCGTGAAGCTGGCCGGCGCGGTTTCGCGGTGGTCGATGGTGATCACGCGCTTGTCCTTGGCCAGGTAGATGACCATGAAGCCGCCGCCGCCGATGCCGCAGCTGAACGGGTCGGTCACGCCCAGGGTGGCGGCCGCGGCGACGGCGGCGTCGACCGCGTTGCCGCCCTGGTTGAGGATGGCCAGCGCGGCCTTGGACGCCGGCTCGCTGATGGTGGCGACCGCGCCGCCGCTGCCGGTGGCGACCGGGGTCTTGGCCCAGGCCGCCGGTGGCAGGATCAGCGTGAGGATGATGGTGGAAACGAGAACGGTGCGGGCGGGGCGGCGGGGCTGGGTCATGGGGCGCGGGGTCCGGGTTAGGATGAGGGGGCGTTGCTCACCCTCAAGCTTACCCGATAATCCGGCGTGGCTTCATTCTTGGCGGGGACCGCCTGCGGTTCGACGCCGGTCAGTGTGAAGGTCAGGCCGTTTTGCGTGACGCTGGGACGGGCGTTGGGCATGCTGTCGGACAGCACGAAGTTGCTGGTGGTGCCGTCGGCGGTGGTCAGCGCGAAGCTGTAGCTGATGTAGCCGGCCCAGACGCACACCGCGCCGATGCGGCAGCGGCTGTCGTTGACGCGCTCGAGCTTGAGGCTGGGCGCGCCGGCGGTGGTGCCGGTGGCGCCGCTGATGCCGGGCGCGGCGGCCGGGGCGATGGCCACGCTGGCGCCCTGCGTCAGCACATAGGTCTGGGCGAACGGCTGCGGCGCGGGGGCGGGGCGGCCGACTGCGGACGCGGAGCCGCAGGCGTGCAGCATGGCCAGCACGGCCGCCAGCAGCGGCAGGATGATCAACTGCCTGGTGAATGTGGAGTTCATGGGATCCTCTTCCTTCGATGGAGAAGGCAAGCTTAGCAAAAAGATCACGCTCCCGGCGCACGAACCGCCGCTTTACAGCGCTGGGTCAAACCCGGTGCGGTGGCGACGTAAAAAAAGCCGCGCGGCGTGGACCGGGCGGCTTCTTCGGTGCCGCGCGCGGCGGCCAGGCTTACACGTAGGCGGCCAGCGCGCCCTTCATTTTCTTCAGCGCGGCCACTTCGATCTGGCGGATGCGCTCGGCCGAGACGCCGAATTCCTCGGCCAGCGTGTGCAAGGTGGCGCCGGAGCCGTCGTCGTTGGCCAGCCAGCGGCTTTCCACGATGCGGCGCGAGCGGGCGTCCAGCTTGCCCAGCGCTTCCTCCAGCCCTTCCGACTGCAGGCGGGTCACCTGTTCGGCTTCCAGCACGCGGGTCGGCTCGCTGGCCTCGGACGACAGGTAGGCGATCGGCGCGAATTTGTCGTCCTCGTCGTCGTTGGGCGATTCCAGCGCGATGTCGCGCCCGCTCAGGCGGGTTTCCATCTCGATCACTTCCTCGCGCTTGACGTCCAGCATCTTGGCCAGGCTGTCGATCTGGGTCGGCGTCATCGCGTCCAGGCCGGTCTTGTGGCTGCGCAGGTTGAAGAACAGCTTGCGCTGGGCCTTGGTGGTGGCCACTTTGACCAGGCGCCAGTTCTTCAGGATGTACTCGTGCATCTCGGCCTTGATCCAGTGCATCGCGTACGACACCAGGCGCACGCCCTGGTCCGGGTCGAAGCGCTTGACCGCCTTCATCAGGCCGATATTGCCTTCCTGGATCAGGTCGGCGTGCGGCAGGCCGTAGCCCAGGTAGCCGCGCGCGATCGACACCACCAGGCGCAGGTGCGACAGCACCAGCTCCTGGGCGGCGCCCAGGTCGTTCTTTTCCTTGAGGCGCTTGGCCAGCGAGATTTCATCGTCGTGCGTCAGCATCGGCAGGCGGTTGACGGCCGAAATATAGGCGTCCAGGTTGCCCAGGTTGCCTGTGAACCCGAGTCCCAGGGCGCGATTGGTGGCGGGGACCAATGCAGTCGGTGCGGACATAGTCATGTTCATTCCTTCGCTCGATGATGTTGCTTGTTCTTAACGATTCTGGGTTCTGTAGAGAACTGTTTTCTCTTCAGTCCACGTATATTAGCACTCTCCTTCGTTGAGTGCCAATCATCGCTTATCAATCGCTTTGATAGTAAAAATACTATGACGTTTTTAAGCATCATGGCATCTGATTAATGAAGCATGCGCGGTGGAGCTTAGGCCGGGCTTAATGCTAATCGGCGGGGGCTGGCCTTTCCGTGCGGGGGCGCACGGAAAGGGACCAGGGATTAGTTGAGGCGGGACAGGTGGCGCTGCACGGACAGCAGCGCGCCGATGAGGCCGAGGCCGGCCGACAGGGCCAGCAGACCGGCCATGGCCAGCGGCGGCAGCGGCGCCAGCTGGAACTCGGAGGCGTACAGGCGGGCGAATTCGGCGATCGCCACGTTCAGCGGGCGCAGCGCCAGCGACACGGCGCCCAGCGCCACGCCGCCCGCGCACAGGCCCAGCAGCGCGCCGGTGTAGTAGAACGGGCGGTGGATGAAGCTGTCGGTGGCGCCGATCAGCTTGGACACCAGGATTTCCTCGCGCTGGGTCATCACCTGCAGGCGGATGGTGTTGAAGATCACCGCCACCACCACCGTGCCTAAGGTGGCGGCCAGCAGCAGCAGCGCCAGGCGCAGCACGTTGAGCAGCGCGGCCAGGCGCTTGACCCAGGCAGAGTCGACCTGCACCGTGTCGACGCCCGGCAGGGCGCGGATCTGCTCGGCCAGCTGGTCGACGTCGCCGCCGGCCTGGGCGTTGCGGAAGGCGTCCAGCTTGAGCACGTAGCTGTCGGGCAGCGGGTTCTCGCCCAGCGTGGTCAGCACGTCGGCCAGGCCGCTCTTGTCCTTCAGTTGCTCGAGCGCCTTTTCGCGCGGGGTGAAGACGATCTTGGCCTGTTTGTCGCGCACCGTCTGGCGCAGCGACACGGCCAGTCCTTCGGCCTGCTCGCGCGGGGTGTCCTGCTTGAGGAAGATGCTGATCTCTGGATCGACCGACAGTTGCTCGGACATGGGGCGCACGTTGTCGAGCAGGGTGACGCCGGTGAACGGCAGCGCCAGCGCGATCGCCACCACTAATATATTGAACAAAAAGCCGCCGGGCGAGCGGCGCAGGTGCACCAGGGCCGCGGCCAGGGCGTAGCGGTGTTGCCGGAACCAGAGCGTCATGCCGCCACCTCCAGCTGGCCATGCTTGAGATGGATGACGCGCGCGGCGGCGTCCAGCATCTGTTCGTCATGGCTGGAGATCAGGCAGGTCACGCCGACCGAGTGGAAGGCCTTGAGCGCGTCCAGCACCTTGTTGGCGCTGGCGCGGTCCAGGTTGGCGGTGGGTTCGTCGGCCAGGATCACCTGCGGGCGGTTGACGATGGCGCGCGCGATCGACACGCGCTGCTGCTCGCCGCCGGACAGGGCCAGCGGCTGGGCGTCGGCGCGCTCCAGCAGGCCCACCTTGTCGAGGGCGGCGCGGGCGCGCTGCTCGGCCTGGGCGCGCGAGGCGCCGGTCACCAGCAGCGGCAGCATGACGTTGGCCAGGATGGAGCGGTCGGTCAGCAGCCGCTGCGCCTGGAAGATCAGGCCCAGGTTGCGCCGCAAGAACGGCACGGCGGCCGGCTTGATGCGGGCGATGTCCTGGCCGTTGACGATCACCTGGCCGGCGCTGGGGCGCTCGACCGCGGCGATCATTTTCAGCAGGGTGGACTTGCCGGCGCCCGAGGGGCCGGCCAGGAACACCAGTTCGCCCTTGGCGACCGTGAACGAGACGTCGCGCAGCGCCGTCGCGTCGGGGGTGTATTGTTTCGAGACGTTGCGGAATTCGATCATGGCGGGCGCTTATCCCAGCAGGGCTTCAACAAACTCGGCGGCCACGAAGGGCTGCAGGTCCTCGATCTTCTCGCCGATGCCGATGAAGTACACCGGCACCGGGCGCACGCGGGCGATGGCGGCCAGCACGCCGCCCTTGGCTGTGCCGTCGAGCTTGGTGATCACGAGGCCGGTCAGCTTGAGGGCGTCGTCGAAGGCCTTGACCTGGGCCAGCGCGTTCTGGCCGGTGTTGCCGTCGATGACCAGCAGCGTCTCGTGCGGCGCGCCTTCCATGCCCTTGCCGATGACGCGCTGGACCTTTTTGAGTTCTTCCATCAGGTGCAGCTGGGTCGGCAGGCGGCCGGCGGTGTCGATCATCACCACGTCCAGGCCCTTGGCCTTGCCGGACTGCACGGCGTCGAACGAGACGGCGGCCGGGTCGCCCGAGGCTTGCGAGATCACGGTGATGTTGTTGCGCTGGCCCCAGACCATCAGCTGCTCGCGGGCGGCGGCGCGGAAGGTGTCGCCGGCCGCCAGCAGCACCGACTGGCCGTGGGTCTGCATGTGCTTGGCCAGCTTGCCGATGGTGGTGGTCTTGCCGGCGCCGTTGACGCCGGAGATCATCATCACGGTCGGCTGGTGGCGGCCCAGCTCGAACGGGCGCTGCAGCGGGGTCAGCAGCTCGATCAGCAGTTGCTTGAGGGCGGCCTTGACGGCGGCCGCGTCCAGCAGCTTGTCGTCCTTGACCTTTTGCTTGAGGGCGTCCAGCAGGTACTGGGTGGCGTCGACGCCGGCGTCCGACATCAGCAGGGCCGCCTCCAGTTCGTCGTACAGCTCGTCGTCGATCTTGGCGCCGACGAACAGGATCGACAGGTTGCTCGAGGTCTTGGACAGGCCGGCCTTCAGGCGCGACATCCACGACAGCTTGGGCGCGGGTTCCTCGATCGGCAGCAGATCGGGCAGCGCGGGCGGGGCGGACGGTTCGATGGTGGCGGGGGCCGGGGCCGGGACGGCGGCGGCCGGCGGCGTTTCGGGGGCGACGGGTTTTTTCTTGAAGAAACTAAACATGGACATGTGGTTGGGGGCGCTTCAAGGATGGCCGGCAGCGCCGGACACGGGGAAAAATGCCGCTATTTTACCAGAGCGCGGCGCGGCCGCCCGGCCATGCTACCGGAATGACAAGATTTTCAGCCGGCTGCGGCGGCGTGGCGCTGGCGCCAGTCGGCGATGGCGGCGCTGATGTCGGACAGCGCGTAGACCCGCACGTACGACGGCCGGCGCCGCTTGAACGCGGCGTTGCCGCCGCCGGCCCACAGCTCGATGCTGCCGCCCAGGCGGGTGTGCAGCTCGGCCAGCGCGTCCAGCGCCTGGCGCGCGTTCATGCCGACCGAGAACGACAGCGCGATGATGTCGATGCGCTGCACGCGGGCCGCCTCGACGATGTCGAGCAGCGGCGTCTGCACGCCCAGCGAGATGCAGTGCGCGCCCTCGGCCACGCACATGGCCTCGGCCATCAGCAGGCCCAGGCCGTCGCGCTCCTGCGGCAGCGTGGTCAGCATGATGCGCGGCGCGCCCAGGTTGCTGGCGTTGGCCTGCGGCATGGCGAAGATGGCGCTGCGCATGACCACGGTCAGCGATTCGGTATATAAGTGTTCCTCGAAGGTGGCCAGCGCGCCGCTGGCCCAGGCCTCGCCGATCAGCGCGGTCAGCGGCGCCACCAGCTCGATCACGAAGCTTTTCAGCCCCATCATCAGCAGCGCCTGCGACAGCTTGCGGCGCAGCGCCTCCATCTGGTGGCTCTTGCACAGGTCGAGGTAGCTTTGCAGGGCGGGCGGGGTCACGCTGGCGCCGTGCAGGCTGCCGGTGGCCTGGCCGGTCAGCGCCTGCAGTTCGGCGGTGCTGTACTGGATCACCTTGCCCGGGCGGTAGCCCAGGTCGATCAGGCGCTTCACCAGGCGCAGCTTGTGCACCTGCTCGATCGGATACACCCGTTCGCCGTTCGGGTCGCGCATCGGCTGGGGAAAGTCGTAGCGCCGCTCCCACACGCGCAGGGTTTCCTTGGCGACGCCGGTGTCGCGTTCGACGTCGCTGATCGTGCTAGGAACTGTTTGTGTAGAAACTTTAATAGTCATCAGGCTTAAGCGGCAACCATTTATTGGGCAGTCGCGAGGGTTGGCACGGGGTCCGGGTGCACAGTGCGTCGGCGGCCGGGGCCGGGGAACGCGACCTGCATTTTACATTCGATTTGCGCCCGAAAGTATGGCGCTGCCTATCGGGTTCGGCCCGGTTTGCCCTATGGGAAAGACCTTGTCCACGACACACAGTTGACATACAGAACTAATGAACTGTTTAGCGGGTTTCCCCTTGCTTTGTCGTGGACAATATAATTTGCGGCGGCACAAAAAAACTGTGGCCGCCAGCAACATTTCACTGCCGGACCCGTCTTTTGTGCTTTGGATCAAGCGCGCGGCCGCATGCAGCAAATTCATACATTGGAAGGCGATTCGCACGGCATGTCGTCGGATTTTGCAAGGTTTCTTGAAGGGATTGTCTCTAATCCGCAACACGTAGCAATTTCTTACAAATTGCTGATGCAGCGCAACACCCTGCGCGCGCGACAAAATTTCCTACACTTATAAAGCGTTTACACTATGAGCAAAGTTGGTCGGAGGGCTATTTTGCTTGCAGAAAACTCCGAACAAAGTCCGGAGTTGTAAGCTTATTACCATTGCGTCGAGGCGGGCGACTGGGCACTTCAGTATAAAATGGCGTCAGAAATAGCAAAGAGGCTATTTTTACTTGGTCCGACAACGATGTAGTCGCGCTTGTATTGGCCACTCGGGCAGCCCGCACAACGGGTCGCTGCGAGGGATGCATCGGGCGGAAATACCGGGCTAGTTGCCTGACTCGGCAGGAAATATTGCGATGCAGTAAAATACTGTTGTTTTGAAAACGGACAAGGGTAAGGGTGGTCAATATGAGCGCTTTTACACTTGATTGACAAGCAAAGCATCAGTATAGTGCCGCCTCTGGCGCATTTTGCGCTGCGATAAAGCCGGCGTCGATAGAATCGGCCGCAATTAAAGTGAACGCGTCCCGCAGTCGGGATCGCACAGTGGCAGCTGGGGAGTTTGCCCTCACGCACAGAACCGAACACGCCGTCATACTAGCTTTACCTTTTTACAGCAACACAACTGAAGGAAACACGTAATGAAAAAATCCCTTATCGCCATGGCCGTCCTGGCTGCAACCAGCTCCGCAGCGTTCGCACAATCGAACGTCACGATCTACGGTATCGTTGATGCCGGTATCGTCAGCGAGCGCGGCGGCGTTGCCAACACCACCAAAGTCACCAGCGGCGTGGGCTCGGCCTCCCGTCTGGGTTTCAAAGGTACGGAAGATCTGGGCGGCGGTCTGAGCGCTGTCTTCGTGCTGGAATCGGGCGTTAAAGTTGACACCGGTGAGTCCGATGTTGCTGGTTCGATCGCCAACCGTCAGTCCTACGTTGGTCTGAAATCGACCACCGCCGGCCAGCTGACCCTGGGCCGTCAGTACACCCCGTACTACGAAACCCTGCGCGACGTGGCTGACCCGTTCGCACTGGGCTACGCTGGTACCGCCAAGAACCTGTTCGGCGTGGCTGGCAACAACACCCGCAACAGCAACGCCATCGTGTACCAGTCGCCATCGATCGAAGGCTTCCAGGGCGAGATCTCCTACTCGGTAGGCGAGCAGGCTGGCAACGCTTCGGCACAGCGCCAAATCGGCGGCTGGGCTGGCTACTCGAACGGTCCTCTGAACGTGCGCGTTGCTTACAACGCACGTAACAACGACCTGTCGGCAGTTGGCGCCACCCCAGCGGTGAGCACCGACATCGGCCGCAACACCCTGATCGCTGCTAACTACGACTTCGGCGTGGTCAAGGCTTTCGCTGCCTTCAGCAAAGACAAGGGCACCAACAGCTCGCCACTGGCTAACACCAGCAACCCATTCGGCTACGCAGTCGCTCCTGGCGCTACCCGCGACAGCAACGTTGCTCTGATCGGCGCTACCGCTCCTGTCGGTCCTAACGGCACCGTGATGGCGTCGTACACCCGCAAGAACGACAAAGAAGTCGCTAACCACGATGCAGATCAGTGGGCAGTTGGCTACTCGTACGCTCTGTCGAAGCGCACCAGCACCTACGTTGCTTTCGCTAAGATCAAGAACAAGAACGGCGCCAGCTACACCGTTGGTAACAACACCGAAGCCGGTTCGGGCGACAAAGCCTTCAACCTGGGCATGCGTCACTCGTTCTAATCTGATCTGATCAGTTAGAATCCACAACGGCTGCCTGGTGCAGCCGTTGTTCATTTCTGAAAGCCGTTACCATGATGACTACCCCACGCGCGGCGCTGGCCGGCGCCATCCTGCTGGCCTCCTGCGCGGTGATCGCCGCGCCCAAGCTGGCGCGCAAGCCGGCCGCGCCGGCCGGCGCCCTGCCGCGCTACGGCATGGTGGTGTACTCGGACCTGTGCATCCATCCGGACAGCGGCGAGTTCGGCGGGCAGCGCATCACGGTGCAACGGTTTTCAGAAGTCGACACGGTGCTGTATGAATACACGGCCGGCGGGCTGAGCTGGCCGGTGGTGGCCAGCGACGTCAACATCGACCCGCGCGGCAAGCAGCTGTACTTCACGGTGCAGCCGCCGGACGAGGACGAGCGCACCATCAGCGGCAAGCTGGCCGACGGCGGCAACACGCTGGTGCTGGACGGCGGCTATTGCGGCGACGCGGCGGTGCCGATGCGGCTGGCGCGGGTGACGGACTTCGGCCGCAAGGCCGGCGCCTGCCGCGCCTGTCCGGCGCCCAAGCCGCACAAGGACCAGGAAAAAGAGAAGGAAGAGGAAATGCCGGCGCCGTCGATCGACGCCGGCCAGACCACCACCGCCGGCCTGTGAGCCGGCGGTTTTTTTATGGCGCTCAGGCCTTGGCGGCCAGCGCGTTCTTGCGGATGGTGTCGAGCGTGGCGCCCGGCGTGATCAGGTTGCCGTCGTAGCGCAGCTCGATCACGGCCGGCAGCTGCTCGCCGTTGGCGTAGGCCAGCGCGCGCTCCAGCGCCGGCGCGAATTCCGCCGTGGTGTTGACCACCTCGCCATGGCCGCCGTAGGCCACCGCCAGCGCGGCGAAGTCCGGGTTGTGCAGCTGGGTGCCGGACACGCGGCCAGGATAGTGCAGCTCCTGGTGCATGCGGATGGTGCCGAACATGCCGTTGTTGAACACGATGATGACCACGCCCGCGCGGTACTGCACCGCGGTGGCCAGCTCCTGGCCGTTCATCATGTACTCGCCGTCGCCGGCGAAGGTGATCACGGTGCGCGCCGGATCGATGATCTTGGCGGCCACGCCGGACGGCACGCTGTAGCCCATGGCGCCGCTGGTAGGCGCCAGCTGCGTGCGCATGCCGCCGTAGCTGTGGAAGCGGTGCGCCCAGGTGGCGTAGTTGCCGGCGCCGTTGGTGATGATGGTGTCGTGCGGCGCGATCTTGTCGATCTGCTGCACCACCTGCCACAGGTCCAGCGGCGCGCTGCCGTCCTGGAAGATCGGCGGCTGGCGCTGCCACGCGGCCAGGTCGGCCTTGGCCTCGGCCACGGTGCCTTGCCAGGCGCTGGCATCGACCGGCGCCATCGCGGCCAGCATCGCGGTCATCTGCGGCATGCCGCTGTTGATCATCAACTCGGCCTGGTAGACGCTGCCCAGTTCCTCGGCGTCGGCGTGCACATGGATCAGGCGCTGGGCCGGCACGGGCGCGGCGATCAGCGCGTAGCCGCCGGTGGTCATCTCGCCCAGGCGCGGGCCGATCGCCAGGATCACGTCGGCCTCGCGCACGCGCGCGGCCAGCTTGGGGTTGATGCCGATGCCGACGTCGCCGATGTAGTTGGGGTGGGCGTTGTCGAGCAGGTCCTGGAAGCGGAAGGCGCACGCCACCGGCAGGTGGTTGGCCTCGGCGAAGGCTTGCAGGTCGGCGCAGGCTTGCGCGTTCCAGCCGCCGCCGCCCAGCAGCACCAGTGGCTTTTTGGCGCCGGCCAGCAGCGCGCGTACTTGTCCGATCTGCGCGGACGACGGCGACGCCTGCACCGGCTGGTAGCGGCGGGTATCGGCCACGGTGGCGACGGCGGTCAGCATGTCTTCCGGCAGCGCCAGCACCACCGGGCCGGGACGGCCGCTGGTGGCGATCTGGAAGGCGCGCGCGATGTACTCGGGCACGCGGTCGGCGCGGTCGATCTGCGCCACCCACTTGGCCATCTGGCCGTACATGCGGCGGTAGTCGATCTCCTGGAACGCCTCGCGGTCGACGAAGTCGTTGCCGACCTGGCCGATGAACAGGATCATCGGGGTCGAGTCCTGGAACGCGGTGTGCACGCCGATCGAGGCGTTGGTGGCGCCCGGGCCGCGCGTGACGAAGCAGATGCCCGGCTTGCCGGTCATCTTGCCGTAGGCGTCGGCCATGAAGGCGGCGCCGCCCTCCTGGCGGTTGATGATGAAGCGGATGTCGGAGTCGTGCAGCGCGTCGAGCACGTCGAGGTAGCTTTCGCCGGGCACGCCGAAGGCGGTGTCCACGCCGTGGATCTTCAGGGCATCGACCAGGATCTGGCCGCCGGTGCGGGATGGTTGCGTCATGTCTGGCCTTATGGGTATAGGTATCCCGCATTCTACGGCCGGGCCCAAGGGGCGGCTTTTCTAATGGCGACACCAAATTTCAGATTTGGCTGGGGGGGCTGTTACAATAGCGGCTGAAGCAAGCCAGACAGCCGCTGGCCAGCGCGTAATGCCTGGCGGGAGGAAGGTCCGGACTCCATAGAGCGGGGTGACGGTTAACGGCCGTCCGCTGAAAGTCCTTCGGGATATAAGGCGAGGAATAGGGCCACAGAGACGAGCGTATTAAGTTACGGTGAAACGCGGTAACCTCCACCTGGTGCAATTCCAAATAGGCACGCGATGATGCTGCTCGCGGAGCGTGCGGGTAGGAAGCTTGAGCGCTGGAGTAATCCAGCGCCTAGAGGAATGGCTGTCATAGCGCGGGTTCGCCCGCGCCGTAACAAAATCCGGCCTATCGGCTTGCTTCAACTAATAACGATGTTCGCGGCTGCCGCGGGACCGACGCGCACGCCGCGGCGCTCCTGGGGACTCTGCCGATGAAAAAATACATACTGGCCTTGGATCAAGGCACCACCAGCTCACGCGCCATCCTGTTCGATCATCAGGGCCACATCTGCGGCAGCGCGGCGCAGGAATTCCCGCAGCATTTCCCGCAGCCCGGCTGGGTCGAGCACGATCCCAACGAAATCTGGAACAGCCAGCTCACCGTGGCGCGCAAGGTCCTGCACGACAACCACGTTGACGGCAGCCAGATCCTGGCGATCGGCATCGCCAACCAGCGCGAGACCACCGTGGTGTGGGACCGCAAGAGCGGCGAGCCGATCGCGCCGGCCATCGTCTGGCAGGACCGCCGCACGGCCGATACCTGCGAGGCGCTGCGCGCCGACGGCAAGGCCAAGAAAATCACCGACATCACCGGCCTGGAACTGGACGCGTATTTTTCCGCGACCAAGCTCAAATGGCTGCTCGACCATGTGCCGGGCGCGCGCGAGCGGGCGCGCCACGGCGCGCTGGCCTTCGGCACCATCGACAGCTGGCTGACCTACAAGCTGACCGGGCGCCATGTGACGGACGTCAGCAACGCCTCGCGCACCATGCTGTTCAACATACACCTGATGCGCTGGGACCACGACCTGCTGCAGCTGTTCGATATTCCCGAGGAGATGCTGCCGCAGGTGGTGTCGTCCAGCGAGGAGGTGGGCCACACCAAGGCCGCGCTGTTCGGCGCGGAGATCCCGGTGGCCGGCATCGCGGGCGACCAGCAGGCCGCCACGTTCGGCCAGGCCTGCCTCAAGCCGGGCATGGTCAAGAACACTTACGGCACCGGCTGCTTCATGCTGATGCATCTGGGACGGCATCCGGTGGCGTCGCACAACCGGCTGCTGAACACGGTCGGCTGGCGGGTCGACGGCGCCACCGATTACCTGCTGGAGGGCAGTGTGTTCATGGGCGGCGCCACGGTGCAGTGGCTGCGCGACGGACTGGGCATCATCCAGCAGTCCAGCGAGGTCGAGGCGCTGGCCGCCAGCGTGCCCGATAGCGGCGGCGTGTTCATGGTGCCGGCCTTTGTCGGGCTGGGCGCGCCGCACTGGGATCCGTACGCGCGCGGCGCGCTGGTCGGCCTGAGCCGGGGCAGCAACCGCGCCCACATCGCGCGCGCGGCGCTGGAGGCGATCGCTTATCAAAGCGCGGAGCTGATGGCGGCCATGCAGAAGGATGTGGCGGCGTCGCACCATGCGATTCCATTGACCGAGGTGCGCGCGGACGGCGGCGCGGCCCGCAACGATCTGCTGATGCAGTTCCAGGCCGACCTGCTGGGCGTGCCGGTGCTGCGGCCTACGGTGACCGAGACCACGGCGCTGGGCGCGGCCTATCTGGCCGGGCTGGCGGTGGGCTTCTGGGAGACGCAGGAGGAAATCGCCGCGCAGTGGTCGTGCGAGCGCCGCTTCGAGCCGGCCATGCCGGCAGGGCGCCGCGCCGAGCTGCTGGCGCAGTGGGGCCGCGCGGTGGAGCGCTCGCGAGGCTGGGTCGACGGCAGATAGGATGTGTATGGGGGAGGGGCGCCACGATCCTTCGACGAACCTCACTGAAACGGGGCTTCTAAAACCTTCTGAAATTAGTGGGTTTCCTCTACGCGGAGCGCGATGCCCGGTCCAGATAGATTCCGCAGATTTTAAAGCGTTTTAGAAGCCCGTTTAAGCACGTTTGCCCCAAGGATGGTGCGGATACACCCGGTGTGTGTATTCTTACAGCAAGGTTCCAGTGCGCGCAAGGATAAGGTAATATTGGTTGTCTTGTCACCTGAGCAACTGGAGCAGCGATGCAAAATGTCGAGTTGAATGCGATCGAAATCCTGTTCGACGAACTGAGCGATGTCGCGTTTTTCGTCAAGGACCGCGACGGCCGCTACCTGGCCGCCAACCGCACGCTGGTGCGCCGCTGCGGCCTGCGCAGCAAGCAGGAAATCGTCGGCAAGACGGTGCTGGAGGTGCATCCGCGCCACCTGGCACAGAACTACATGGCGCAGGACCGCGAGGTCATCGAGGCCGGCCACACCATCAGCAAGCACCTGGAGTTGCACCTGTATCCCAACCGCCGCCACGGCTGGTGCCTGACCCACAAGACCCCGCTGCGCGACGACGCCGGCGCCATCGTCGGCCTGGTCGGCACCTCGCACGACCTCGGGCTGGCCGACGACCACCACCCGGTGTACCGGCAGATCGCCAGCATCGCCCAGCACATCCGCGACAACTACAAGGAACCCCTGTGCCTGAACCAGCTGGCGCAGGAAGCCGGCCTGCCGCTGGCGCGGGTGGAGCGGCTGTTCCAGCGCGTATTCCACTACAGCCCGCGCCAGCTGCTGCTGCAATCGCGGCTGAACGGCGCGCTGGCGCTGATCGAGGCCGACCAGACCCGCAGCATCGCCGACATCGCCAACGATTGCGGCTATTCCGACCACAGCGCCTTCAGCCGCCAGTTCAAGGCGCTGACCGGCATGACGCCGGTGCAGTACCGCGCGCAGCACCACGGCGCTCGCGCGCCGGCGGCGGCGCCGGCGTCGTCGTTGTGGCAGGGGCTGAACGCCTGAGCGTCATCCGCGCGCGCAAAAGTGTGGTATTTCCGCGCAAACGCTGTGCCGTTCCCGCACCCCCGGCTGTTTAAATAGAGCGAACCGCCGGCCACCATCCGGTGTGCGCCATGCCTTGCAAACTCATCAAGATAGTATTTCCAAGCCGCCCAAACATGGCGGCCTAAGACCAATAACTATTCTTGAAGAAAAGAGAGGCAGACATGTCGTTATCGAGGAATATCCTGTATCTGAGCGGCCTATGCGTCGCCAGCCTGAGTATCGCCGCCCACGCGGACCAGGTCGGCGATCCCGCCGCGGACCACCACGGCCGCCTGAAGCAGGCGCCGATGCCGCACCAGCGCCAGAACCTGCCGCCGTCGATCGAGCAGCAGAAATTCCAGGTCGCCCCGACCACCAAACCGCGCTACGACCTGCTGCCACGCTCCCAGCGCAACAGCCTGACGCCGATGAGCGCGACGCCGGAATGCAAGGACATGGGCAAGCTGGCCAGCTACAGCGGCGCCGCGCTGGCCGACTACGTGGCCAACCTGCCGGACTACGAATGCACCTACGGCCTGTTCTCGCTGACGCCGGAGCAGGGCGCGACGGTCTACTCGGCCGCCAACATGAGCGCCATCGCCAGCCGCTTCACGCAGGAAGCCGCCAACTACAACGCCAGCGACATGAAGCTGGTCAACCTGACGCTGTACCTGCGCGCGGGTTACTACCTGGCCGAAGGCGGCACCATCGGCCAGCCGTCCGATACGCTGAAGGCCGCGCTGCGCACGCCGATCAAGCAGCTGGCCGACGGCACGGCGCTGTATATGCCCAACACGGTGGCCAGCAGCACCGCCGGCGAGGCGATTCGCCTGATCACCAATATGCATGACGAGCCGTACTACCTGTCCAGCATGAAGGCGCTGGTGCAGCGCTACACCAACAGCGCCAACAATCCGCACGCGGTCGACGCGCTGCGCAACCCGAGCACGGCCGGCGCCTTCACCTCGGCGTTGACGGTGTTCTTCTATTCCCACTACCGCGCCGAAGGCGTGCCGCTGCTGCAGAACGACCTGTCGTACGCGACCGCGCTGAACGCCTTCGTCACGTCCAACAAGGCGACGCTGCTGGGCGACTACTACGGTTACGAGCTCAACGATGCGACCAACGAGGCGTTCCGCTTCATGCAGTACCCGGCGCTGAAGGACGGCATCAAGCCGATGGTGAAAGCCATGCTGGCCAGCTCCAGCATGACCGGCGCCGACAGCGACCTGTGGCTGGCGGCCGCCTCGGCCGTCAAGTACTACGACAACAGCAACTGCTCCGAGTACGGCACCTGCGACTATGTCACCCAGCTGGCCAACATCGTGCTCAAGTACAGCAAGGACTGCAGCCCGACGCTGCACATCCGCGCCCAGGACATGACGCCGGAACAGCTGCAGGACAGCTGCGACAAGCTGGCGGTGGAAGAGGGCTATGTGCACGAGATGTTGAAGACCAACCGCACGCCGGTGGCCAACGACAACAACACCTCGCTGGAACTGGTGGTGTTCGACGACTACGCCAACTACAGCAAGTACGCCTCGGTCATCTACGGCATCAGCACCAACAACGGCGGCATGTACCTGGAAGGCGAGCCTGACCAGCCGGGCAACCAGGCGCGCTTCATCGCGCACGAGGCCTCGTGGCTGCGTCCGACGTTCCAGGTGTGGAACCTGGAGCACGAGTTCGTCCACTACCTGGACGGCCGCTTCGACATGCTGGGCGACTTCGCGCTGGCCACCTCGGTGCCGACCGTGTGGTGGATCGAGGGCATCGCCGAGTACATGTCGCTCAAGAATAACAACCAGGTCGCGATCGACATGGCCAAGACCGGCACCTACCGCCTGAGCCAGATCTTCGGCAACACCTACAGCATGGCCGACTATGTGCCGCGCGCCTATCGCTGGGGCTACATGGCGACCCGCTTCATGATCGAGCGCCACCGTTCCGACGTCGACGCCGTGCTGGGCCAGTTCCGCGTGGGCGACTACAGCGGCTACCAGAGCTTCATGGACCGCATCGGCACCAGCTACGACGCCGAGTTCGCCGACTGGGTCAACCAGGCCACCACCGCCGGCCAGCCACCGCTGCCGGAACCGCAACTGCCGCGCTGCTCGTCGACCAGCTACCTGGGCAAGAACTGCGGCATCACCGGCTTGTCCTCGAGCGGCCAGGCGTATGTGTTCCTGATGGTGCCGGCCGGCGCCCAGAACGTCAAGGTCTACAGCCGCGGCGGTAATGGCGATGTCGACCTGTACATGGCGCTGGACCGCTACCCGACCGTGGCCTCGTTCGACATGGTGTCGGCCACCGCCGGCAACGCGGAAAACCTGTACCTGCCCAATCCGGTGGCCGGCCACTGGTACTACATCATGCTGAATGCCAAAACCCCGTTCAGCGGCGTGACGGTGTACGCGACCTATGACTGATGCTTGATTGATTCTTGATTAAGATGCACTTAAAACGGCAGCCGCACGGCTGCCGTTTCTGTTTTTGGCCGGCGGATTTCGTATAATATCGGCTGGCGGTGGTGGTCAAACTTGTCTATACAAGTCGGAGCGCGCCGCGGTAATGTCCCTCAACGAACCCAGGTTTTGCTTTCCGCTTCAGCGCGCCACCGGCGCGACTTGCCGCAAGAATTCCCCTCCGCCCGCACATTCCCGCCCGTCCACCACCGATAACTATTTGCTATTGCAATGTTGGCGCTTTGCAACTTTATGCATTTAATTCAATTATTTTATGCGGCCTTTTTCAGCCCCGGCAGGGCGTCAAACACATGTGCGCAGGTGAGGTAGCACATTCACACTTTGACATAAGTGCTTAATTTACCTGACTATTTTATTTCTACCCGGCTTCAAGGAATCGCGCTAAGTCCTTAATTTCATTACTAAAATCGCTGTTTCGTTTGCCTGAAAGCGCTTGACCGTCATTCTTGCTTCCTCTAAAGTGGGCATCTGTGTGAAAAAGTGTCTTTTTGTGGGAAATTTCACCCGACTTAGCGGCGGGGGAGATGCAAAGCAGAAAACGCCGATCATGCTCCGCTAACCCTACTGAGGTCAAAAGGTAATCCCGTGTTTCAAGGCGCGTCCGCAATCAATCTCGATGCCAAAGGCAGGATGTCCATCCCTGCCAAGCATCGTGACGCGCTCTCGATCCAGTGCGAAGGCCGCCTCACGCTGACCCGCCATCCCGACGGCTGCGTCATGCTGTTCCCCCGCCCCGTGTGGGAACAACACCGCCAACAGATCGCCCAGTGGCCGCTGCAGGCCCGCGCCTGGCAGCGCATCTTCCTTGGCTACGCCACCGACGTCGAAATGGACACGGCCGGCCGCATCCTGATCGCCCCCGAGCTGCGCAGCGCCGTCGGCCTGGAGCGGGAAGTCATGATGATGGGCATGGGTTCGCACTTTGAAATCTGGGATGCCGCCAAGATGGCGGAAAAAGAGCAGCAGGCAATCGAAGCCGGCACCCCCGATGTTCTCGCCAATTTCTCCTTCTAAGGCTCCGTGATGACTACTACATCGGTGCCGGAATTTCAGCATCGGACGGTGCTGCTGGACGAAGCGGTCGACGCGCTGGCGCTGGACGGCGCGCGCGCCGGCGGCGTCTACGTCGACGGCACCTTCGGCCGCGGCGGGCACTCGCGCCTGATCCTGTCCAAACTGGGCGCCAACGCGCGCCTGATCGCCTTCGACAAAGACCTGCAGGCGATCGCCACCGCCGAACAAATTAACGACCCGCGCTTCACCATCGTCCACGACAGCTTCGCCACCATGCAGGCCGCGCTGGCCGAGCGTGGCGTGGCGCAGGCCGACGGCATCCTGCTCGACCTGGGCATCTCGTCGCCGCAGGTGGACGACGCCGCGCGCGGCTTCAGCTTCCGTAACGACGGCCCGCTCGACATGCGCATGGATACCACGCGCGGCATGTCGGCGGCGGAGTGGCTCGCCACAGAAACCGAACAGACACTGGAAAAGGTGATCAAAGAATATGGGGAAGAACGGTTTGCTTTTCAGATTGCAAAGGCGATTGTTGCTCGCCGGGCAGTCGAACCAATTTCAACCACACGACAGCTTGCCGGCATCGTGGCAGGCGCGGTCAAGACTCGGGAAAAGGGCAAGGACCCGGCCACCCGCACCTTTCAGGCTATCCGGATTTTCATCAATAAAGAGCTTGAAGACCTCGAGATCGGCCTGACGCAAGCCTGGAACAGCCTGGCGCCGGGCGGCATCATCGCCATCATCAGCTTCCACTCGCTGGAAGACCGCATGGTCAAGCGCTTCTTCGCGTCCAAGGCCAACGTCGAGCAGCCGGACCGCCGGCTGCCGATCCGCGCGGTCGACCTGCCGCAGCCGGAGCTCAAGCTGCTGGCCAAGATCAAGCCGTCCGACGCCGAGGTGGACGCCAACCCGCGCGCCCGTTCGGCCGTGATGCGGGTGGCGCGCCGTTTGCCATTGCCTGTGAAGGGTACGGCATGAGCGGCAAGATCAACCTGGTGCTGGCCACCTTGCTGGTGGCCTGCGGGCTGTCGCTGGTGAACGCCCAGTACCAGGCGCGCCATCTGTTCATCGAACTGGAACGCACGCAGTCGCAGGCGCGCCAGCTCGACATCGAATGGGCGCAGCTGCAGCTGGACCAGTCGACGCTGGGCAAGCACGCCCGCATCGAGGAAATCGCCCGCCGCGACCTGAACATGACGCCGCTGACCGCCGCGCGCACGCAGTACCTGACGCCGGAGGAATCGAAATGAGCCGCGGCAGCAACGTGAACACCTCGCGCGTGGCCGCCTCCAAGGGCGTGCCGTTCTCGAAGAACCCCGTGCTGGCGGTGCGCCTGCCGGTATGGCGTTCGCGCGTGGTGCTGTTCGTGTTGTTCGCCGCCTTCGCCGGCCTGGCCGCGCGCGCCCTGTGGCTGCAAGGCCTGTCGACCCAGTTCCTGCAGAAGCAGGGCGAGATCCGCTACGCCCGCACGCTCGACCTGCCGGCCACGCGCGGCAAGATCACCGACCGTGACGGCCAGGTGCTGGCGTCGTCGGTGCCGGTCAAGGCCATCTGGGCGATCCCGGACGACGTCCAGGACGCGCCGCCGGCCAAACTGAAGGAGCTGGCGCGCCTGCTCGACATGAGCAACGCCGAGCTGCAGAAAAAGCTCGACTCTGACCGCGGCTTCGTCTACCTGAAGCGCCAGGTGGAGCAGGACGTGGCCGACCAGATCACCAAGCTGGGGATCGACGGCATCCAGACCCGCAAGGAATACAAGCGCTTCTACCCGCAGGGCGAAGTGACGACCCACGTGGTGGGCTTTACCAACGTCGAAGACGTGGGCCAGGAATCGATGGAGCTGGCGCAGCAAAAGACGCTGGTGGGCCAGCCGGGCAGCCGCCGCGTGATCAAGGACCGCCTGGGCCGCATCGTCGAGGACATCGAATCGGTGCGCGAGCCGCACGACGGCAAGGACCTGACGCTGTCGATCGACAGCAAGATCCAGTACATCGCCTTCACCCAGGTGAAGGAATCGGTGGAGAAGTTCCACGCCAAGGCCGGCGCCGCAGTGGTGCTGGACGTGCACACCGGCGAGGTGCTGGCGCTGGCCAACTGGCCGACCTATAACCCCAACGACCGCTCCAAGCTGACCGGCGAGCAGCTGCGCAACCGCGTGATGACCGACACCTTCGAGCCGGGTTCCTCGCTCAAGCCGTTCACCGTCGGCCTGGCGCTGGACGAGAAGCGCATCACGCCGCACACCATGTTCGACACCGGCGCCGGTTCGATGGTGATCGCCGACCACGTGATCCACGACACCCACCCGCACTACATGATCGACGTGCAGGGCATCATCCAGAAGTCGTCCAACATCGGCACCTCGAAGATCGCATTGAGCATGCCGCCGCAGGAGATGTGGGAGATGTTCACCAAGGTCGGCTTCGGCCAGCAGCCCAAGTGGGGCTTCCCCGGCGCCGTGGCCGGCCGCGTGCGTCCGTACAAATCGTGGCGCCCGATCGAGCAGGCCAACATGAGCTTCGGCCAGGGCATCTCGGTGTCGCTGATCCAGCTGGCGCGCGCCTACATGATCTACGCCCGCGACGGCGACATCATCCCGCTGTCGTTCCAGAAGGTGACCGAGGCGCCGCACGGCACCCAGGTGGTCAGCGCCAAAACCGCCGCCGACATGCGCGAGATGCTGGAGATGGTCACGCAGCCGGGCGGCTCCGCCGTCAAGGCGCAGGTGCCTGGCTACCGCGTGGGCGGCAAGACCGGCACCGCGCAGAAGTTCATCAACGGCCACTACTCGCAAACCAAATACATCGGCAACTTCGTCGGCATGGCGCCGATGTCGAACCCGCGCTTCATCATCGCCGTCATGATCGACGAACCGGGTGGCCCGGTGCACGTCGGCGGCGACGTGGCCGGCCCGGTGTTCTCCGCGCTGGCCGCCAACGCGCTGCGCGCCAAGAACATCACGCCCGATTCGACCCTTACCCATATCATCATTCCTGATAATGCATCACAGGAGAACATGTGACGACTTCTGACTTCGACCCGCTGGCAATCGCCGCCGCCATCCGCAAGCTCGCGCCGACCGCGCAACTGGCTTCGGATTCGCGACGCATCAAGCTGGGCGATGTGTTTTTTGCCTACCCCGGCGACGCCGGCGACGGCCGCAGCTTCATCGGCAGCGCCGTCGAGCAAGGCGCCGCGCTGGTGGTGTTCGACCCGGCCGGCTTCACCTGGGACGACAGCTGGGCCGTCCCCTATATCACCGTCGAAAAGCTCAAGCAGCACGCCGGCGTGATCGTCCACGCGTTTTATGAACAGCCGGATGCCGCGATGTTCACCGTCGGCGTGACCGGCACCAACGGCAAGACCTCCAGCGCCGTGTGGCTGGGCCACGCGCTCTCGCGCGGCGCCGAGCCGGCCGCCGTCGTCGGCACGCTGGGCGTGGGCCTGTTCCGCGCGCGCGGCGACGTCGAATACGACGTCACCGGCTACACCACGCCGGACGCGGTGCTGCTGGCGCGCACGCTGGCCGACCTGCGCACGCAGGGCGCCGCCTCGCTGGCGATCGAAGTATCGTCGATCGGCCTGGAACAAGGCCGCGTGGCCGGCATGCACTTCGACGTCGCGCTGTTCACCAACCTGACCCGCGACCACCTGGACTACCACGGCACCATGGAGGCCTACGAGGCCGCCAAGACCAAGTTGTTCGACTGGCCAGGCCTGAAAACGGCGGTGGTCAACCTGGACGACCCGATGGGCCTGCGCCTGATCGCGCACCTGAAGGCGCGCGCGCCGCTGGCCGGCCACATTCCGCTGATCGGCTACACGCTGCTCGACGCCGCCGCGCAACCGGACATCGAGGGCGTGCTGATGCTGCGCGCCAGCCAGATGCGCGCCAGCCGCAGCCTGGGCACAGAGTTCCACCTGGAGTGCGCGCTCGGTGTGGCGCTGGTCAAGACGCATTTGGTCGGCAACTTCAACATCAGCAACGCGCTCGGCGTGATGGGCGCGATGCTGGCCAAGGGCCTGGGCCTGCGCGCCGCCATCGAGGCGGTCGAATCGCTGCAGCCTGCGCCGGGCCGCATGCAGCAAGTCGGCGGCCAGGACGCGCCGATGATCGTCATCGACTACGCGCACACGCCGGACGCATTGGAAAAGACCCTGGCCGCGCTGCGCCCGGTGGCCACCGACCGTGGCGGCCAGCTGTGGTGCGTGTTCGGCTGCGGCGGCGACCGCGATCCGGGCAAGCGCCCGCAGATGGGCAGGATCGCGCAGATGGCCGACCATGTGCTGGTCACCAGCGACAACCCGCGCAGCGAAGACCCGCACGCCATCATCGAGCAGATCGTCGCCGGCATGGACCGCAACAACCCGGCATCGACGGTGCAGACGCTGGACGACCGCGCCGCCGCCATCCTGTCGGCCATCAAGCACGCCGGCAAGCCGGACGTGATCCTGCTGGCCGGTAAAGGCCACGAGCCGTACCAGGAAATCAAGGGCAAGAAACTGCCATTCTCGGACGCCGACCACGCGCAGCTGGCGCTGTCGGCCCGCTTAACCATGATGAGGACGAATTGATGCGTGCAGCACTCGCACAGATTCTGCCTTCTGTGACCGGCGCCAAGCTGATTGGCTCCGGTGAAGTTGTATTTGGCGGCGTCTCCACCGACAGCCGCAACGTATTTGCAGGTTCGCTGTTCGTCGCCTTGCGCGGCGAGGTTTTCGACGCCCACGACTTCCTCGCGCAAGTCGCGGAGAAGGGCGCCGCCGCTGTCGTTGTTGAAGAACTGCCGGAGGGTTGGACCGCATCGACCGGCGTCGCGGCGCTTGTTGTCCCCAACACGCTGGTGGCGCTGGGCCAGATCGCCAACCACTGGCGCCGCCAGTTCTCCATGCCCGTCATCGGCGTCACCGGCAGCAACGGCAAGACCACGGTCAAGGAAATGATCGCCGCCATCCTGGCCGCCGCCCACGGCGAAGAAGGCCGCCTGGCCACGCGCGGCAACCTGAATAACGAAATCGGCGTGCCACTGACGCTGTTCCGCATGGAAGCGAAGCAGCAGTCGGCCGTGGTGGAACTGGGCATGAACCATCCCGGCGAGATCGGCCGCCTGAGCGCCATCGCCGCGCCCACCATCGCCATGGTCAACAACGCCCAGCGCGAACACCAGGAATTCATGCACACCGTGGAAGCGGTGGCGCGCGAGAACGGCGCCGTGCTGGCCAGCCTGCCCGCCGACGGCGTGGCCGTGTTCCCGCATGGCGACGAGTTCACGCCGATCTGGGAAGAACTGTCGGCCGGCCGCCGCGTGCTGCGCTTCGGCCTGACCAAGGACGCGGAAGTGAGCTGCACCTTCCGCGCCAACGATTTCGGCAACGAGATGTTCGTCACCATCCGCGAGGGCGGCGCAGAACCGGAACAGTTCTTCGTCAACCTGCAGGCGGCGGGCGACCACAACGTGCGCAACGCGCTGGCCGCCGTGGCCTGCACGTATGCCGCCGGCATCGCGCTGGACAAGATCAAACTGGGCCTCGACACCTTCGCACCGGTCAATGGCCGCCTGCAGAAGAAGGCTGCGGCCAACGGCGCCGTCGTCATCGACGACAGCTACAACGCCAACCCGGACTCGGTGCGCGCCGCCATCGACGTGCTGTCCAAGGCCGCCGCCCCGCGCGTGCTGGTGCTGGGCGACATGGGCGAAGTCGGCACCCAGGGCCGCGAGTTTCACGAAGAAATCGGCGCTTACGCGCAGAGCAAAGGCATCGAACAGGTGCTGGTAACCGGCGAACTGGCCGCCCACATGCGTGGCGCGTCCATTCGTCATTTTGAAAACTTCGGCGATCTGCTGGCTGCTGTCGAAGCAGCCGTCACGCCGGATGCAACCGTATTAATCAAGGGCTCCCGCTTCATGAAAATGGAACGGGTCGTGCAGCATTTGATTGGATCGCAACAAGCTAACAAGGAAAGTCACTAATCATGCTGCTTTGGCTCGCTCAGTATTTTCAGCAGGACCTCGGACCCCTCCGGGTCTTCAACTTCATCACCTTCCGCGCGGTGTTCGCCACCGCGACGGCGCTGCTCATCGGCCTGTCGGCCGGTCCGGCCGTGATTCGCAAACTGACCGCCATGAAGTACGGCCAGGCCGTCCGCACCGACGGTCCGCAGACCCATTTGAAAAAACACGGCACCCCGACCATGGGCGGCGTGCTGCTGCTGATCGCCATCGGCGTCTCCACGCTGCTGTGGTGCGACCTGTCCAACCGTTTGATCTGGCCGGTGCTGGTCGTCACGCTGGGCTTCGGCGCGGTCGGCTGGGTCGACGACTACCGCAAGGTGGTGCGTCAGGATCCTGAAGGCATGCGCTCTGCGGAAAAATACTTCTGGCAGTCGCTGGTCGGTCTCGCCGCCGCGCTGTACCTGGCGTTCTCGGTGTCCGCGCCCAACGCCGGCAAGGTGTTCGAGCTGTTCTTCGCGTGGGTGCAGTCGGGCTTCTCGATGGACCTGCCGCCGAAGGCCGACCTGATCGTCCCCTTCGTCAAGACCATCAGCTACCCGCTGGGCGTGTGGGGTTTCATCGCGCTGACATATTGTGTCATCGTCGGCACCAGCAACGCCGTTAACTTCACTGACGGCCTGGATGGCCTGGCGATCATGCCGACGATTATGGTCGGCTCGGCGCTTGGCCTGTTCGCCTACCTGACCGGCAGCGCCACGTATTCGAAGTACCTGTTCATCCCGCACATTCCCGGCGCGGGCGAACTGATTATCTTCTGCGGCGCGCTGGCCGGCGCCGGCCTGGCCTTCCTGTGGTTTAACACCCACCCGGCCCAGGTGTTCATGGGCGACGTCGGCGCATTGGCGCTGGGCGGCGCGCTGGGCACCATCGCCGTCATCGTGCGCCAGGAAATCGTCCTGTTCATCATGGGCGGCATCTTCGTCGCCGAGACGGTGTCGGTGATTATCCAGGTGGGCTGGTTCAAGATCACCAAGAAGCGCTACGGCGTCGGCCGCCGCGTGTTCCTGATGGCGCCCTTGCACCACCACTTTGAACAAAAAGGCTGGAAAGAGACCCAGGTCGTCGTGCGCTTCTGGATTATCACGATGATGCTGGTGCTGGTCGGACTCTCTACTTTGAAACTGCGCTGATGATCTACGAAGGCAAAAACGCACTGGTACTGGGACTGGGTGAATCCGGTCTGGCGATGGCGCTGTGGCTCGCCCGCAGCGGCGCGCGCGTGCGCGTGGCCGATACCCGCGAAGCGCCCGAGCGTCTGCCCGCGTTGCGCGCCGCCGTGCCGGACGCGGAGTTCGTCGCCGGTCCGTTCGGCGCTGCGCTGCTGGAAGGCGTGGACTTCGTCGCCGTCAGCCCCGGCCTGGCGCCGTACCGCGAACTGAAAGAGATTTCGCCAGCCGCCACCGCCGCCGGCGTGCCGGTATGGGGCGAGATCGAACTGTTCGCGCAGGCGCTGGAAGCGCTGGAGCAGGAACGCGGCTACACGCCGAAGGTCATCGCCATCACCGGCACCAACGGCAAGACCACCGTCACCACCCTGGTCGGCCAGCTGTGCGAACGCGCCGGCAAGACCGTACGCGTGGCCGGCAACATCAGCCCCGCCGCGCTGGACGTGCTGCGCGAAGTGCTCGACGACGGCACGCTGCCCGACATCTGGGTACTGGAACTCTCGTCCTTCCAGCTGCAGACCACCTTCACGCTGGAAGCCGACGCCGCGACCGTATTGAACGTCACTCAGGACCACCTGGACTGGCACGGCGACATGCCGTCCTACGCCGCCGCCAAGCACCGCATCTTCGCTGCCGACACCGTGCGCGTATTGAACCGCGACGACGCCACCGTGATGCGCATGGCCAGCTCCACCGGCCACAACGTCACCTTCGGCATCGACGCGCCCACGCTGCGCGACGACTTTGGCCTGAACAGCGAACGTGGCGTGCTGTGGCTCGCCACCGCCGTCCCGGCCGAGGAAGAGGGCGAACCGAAGAAACGCAAGAAGAACGATCCGCCGCCACCACCGGTCGAATGCATGGTCAAGAACCTGATGCCGGCCGACGCGCTGCAAATCCGTGGCGTGCACAACGCCGCCAACGCGCTGGCCGCGCTGGCGCTGTGCCGCGCCATCGACCTGCCACTGGCGCCGCTGCTGCATGGCCTGCGCGAATATCGCGGCCAGCCGCACCGCGTGGAACTGGTCAGCGCCATCAACGGCGTCGAATATTACGACGACAGCAAGGGCACCAACGTCGGCGCCACCGTGGCCGCCCTGAACGGCTTGGGCAAGGCCTTCACCGGCGCCAGCCAGCGTCTGGTGGTCATCATGGGCGGCGACGGCAAGGGCCAGGACTTCACGCCGCTGGCCGAACCGGTATCGCGCTACGTGCGCGCCGTGCTGCTGATCGGCCGCGACGCGCCGCGGATCCGCGCCGCGCTGGAAGCCTCGGCGGACCTGGGCTATGACATCGAAGACTGCGGCACCGACCTGCCGCAAGCCGTCAAGCGCGCCAGCGAACTGGCGCAAGCCGGCGACGCCGTGCTGCTCTCGCCAGCCTGCGCCAGCATGGACATGTTCAAGAACTACGCGCATCGCGCCCAGGTGTTCATCGACACCGTGCGCGAACTCGCCCTCGACGCTGGACAGGAGCTCTGATGGCCTTCCAGATGCCGTTCCGCTTTGCTGACAAGTCGACGCCACCGTCGATGGACAGCCGCGCGCGGCAATCGAAGATGATGGAATACGACCAGCCGCTGGTCTGGGTCACGCTGCTATTGATGCTGCTCGGGATGGTGATGGTGTACTCGGCCTCGATCTCGCTGCCGGATTCGCCCAAGTTCGCCAATTACGTACGCTGGCAGAACACCTACTTCCTGCAACGGCAGGCGATGTTCATCGCCGTCTCGCTGCTGGCCGGCCTGTTCGTGTTCCGCATCCGCATCTGCGACCTGCAGAAGGCCGCGCCGTACCTGTTCATCGGCACCCTGGTGCTGCTGGTGCTGGTGCTGATCCCCGGCCTGGGCGTGGTGGTCAACGGCGGCCGCCGCTGGCTGTCGCTCAAGGTGATCAACGTGCAGCCGTCGGAACTGATGAAAGTCGTGGCCGTGCTGTACGCCGCCGACTATACCGTGCGCAAGCAGGAATACATGCACAAGCTGACCAAGGGCTTCATGCCGATGGCGGCGGCGGTCGGCTTTGTCGGCCTGTTGCTGCTGCTGGAGCCGGACCTGGGCGCCTTCGGCGTGATCGTCTGCATCGCCATGGGCATCCTGTTCCTGGGCGGGATCAACGCCATCTGGTTCGGCGGCATCGGCGCGGTGCTGGTGGTGATCTTCGGCTCCATCATCGCGCTGTCGAAATTCCGCCGCGAGCGCTACTTCGCGTATCTGAACCCGTGGGAAGAGGACAACGCCTTGAACAAGGCCTATCAGCTGACCCACTCGCTGATCGCCTTCGGGCGCGGCGAGATTTTTGGCGTTGGCCTGGGCGGCAGCGTCGAAAAGCTGCACTACCTGCCGGAAGCGCACACCGACTTCCTGCTGGCCGTGATCGGCGAGGAACTCGGCCTGGCTGGCGTGCTGGTGGTGATCGCCCTGTTCTACTGGCTGATCAAGCGCGCCTTCGACATCGGCCGCCAGGCCATCGCCATTGACCAGACCTTTGCCGGCCTGACGGCCAAGGGCATCGGCATCTGGATCGGCGTGCAGACCTTTATCAATATGGGCGTCAACCTTGGCCTGCTGCCGACCAAGGGCTTGACCCTGCCGCTGATGAGCTATGGCGGCACGGGCGTGGTTATTAACTGCATCGGACTCGCGATCCTGCTCCGGATCGATTACGAGAACCGGGTCCTGATGCGTGGTGGCAGATTATGAAACGACTGATGATCATGGCGGCCGGCACCGGCGGCCACATTTTCCCCGGCCTGGCGATCGCGCAGACCTTGCGCGCGCGCGGCTGGGAAGTGACCTGGCTGGGTACCGCCGCCGGCATGGAACAGGACCTGGTGCCCAAGCACGGCATCGCGATGGACAGCATCGACTTCACCGGGATGCGCGGCAAGGGCCTGGCGCACACGCTGGGCGGCGCGGCCAAGATGGTCAAGGCCTTCGCCGCCTGCTTCGGCTACATCGGCAGCCGCAAGCCGGACGTGGTGCTCGGCATGGGCGGCTACGTCACCGTGCCGGGTGGCCTGATGGCGCGCCTGCGCGGCGTGCCGCTGGTGCTGGTCAACGCCGACGCCGCGCTGCTGCTGTCGAATAAAACGCTGGTGCCGTTCGCCGATCGCGTGTGCTTCGGTTTCCCGGCCAACTTCGGCAAGGCCGCCAGCAAGGCCGTCGTCACCGGCAACCCGGTGCGCAAGGAGATTTTGGACCTGCCGGCGCCGGACCTGCGTTTCTTCGGCCGCGAAGGTCCGCTGCGCATCCTGGTGGTGGGCGGCAGCCTTGGCGCGAAAGCGCTGAACGACAACCTGCCGGCCGCGCTGGCGCTGATCCCGGCCGCGCAGCGTCCGCAGGTGACGCACCAATCGGGCAAGAAGAACATCGATGCACTGCGCGCCGCGTACGCCGAGGCGGGCGTGGAAGCGAACGTGGTCGACTTCATCGACGACATGGCGGCGGCCTACAGCCAGGCCGACGTGGTGATCTGCCGCGCAGGCGCGATCACCTTGTCGGAGCTGACCGCCGCCGGCGTGGCCAGCGTGCTGGTGCCGCTGGTCGCATCGACCACCAGCCATCAGCGCGACAACGCGCAATGGATGGCGAAACAGAACGCGGCGATCCACATGCCGCAATCGGAAATGAGCGCGCAGAGTGTGGCGACGCTGTTGGAAACGCTGACACGCGGCGCCTGCCAGACCATGGCGATGGCCGCGCGCGATGTCGGCAAACGCGATGCGAACGACGCTATCGCACAAGTATTGGAACAACTAGCATGAAGCATAAAGTACAGAATATTCACTTCGTCGGCATCGGCGGCAGCGGCATGAGCGGCATCGCCGAAGTGCTGCTCACGCTTGGCTACACCGTGTCCGGCTCGGACCTGGGCAGCAACTCCGTCACCCAGCGCCTGGCCGACATGGGCGCCACCGTCTATCAGGGCCACGCCGCCGGCAACATCGGCGACGCGGACGCCGTCGTCACCTCGACCGCCGTCCAGCAGGACAACCCGGAAGTGGTGGCCGCGCGCGCCCGCAAGATCCCCATCGTGCCGCGCGCCGTGATGCTGGGCGAGTTGATGCGCCTGAAGCGCGGCATCGCCATCGCCGGCACGCACGGCAAGACCACCACCACCAGCCTGGTCGCATCGGTGCTGGCGCAGGGCGGCCTCGATCCGACCTTCGTCATCGGCGGCCGCCTGACCGCCGCCGGCGCCAACGCCAAGCTGGGCACCGGCGACTACCTGGTGGCCGAAGCCGACGAATCGGATGCATCGTTCCTGAACCTGACGCCGATGATCGAGGTGATCACCAACATCGACGCCGACCACATGGAAACCTACGAGCACGATTTCGAAAAGCTCAAGCAGGCCTTCGTCCACTTCACGCACCGCCTGCCGTTCTACGGCCGCGCCATGCTGTGCATCGACGACCAGCACGTGCGCTCGATCCTGCCGCAGGTGACCAAGCCCGTGACTACCTACGGCTTCCACGAGGACGCCGAAGTACGCGCCGTGAACGCCCGCGCGGTCGGCGTCGAGATGCACTTTACCGTCATCCAGGAAGGCTACCCAGACCTGGACGTGGTGCTGAACCAGCCCGGCCTGCACAACGTGCAGAACGCCTGCTCGGCCATCGCCATCGCGCGCGAGATCGGCATCGAGGACAAGGACACCCAGGCCGGCCTGGCCGCCTTCGCGGGCGTGGGCCGCCGCTTCACCAAATACGGCGACGTCGCCATTCCAGGCGGTGGCAGCTTCACGCTGGTGGACGACTTCGGCCACCACCCGCTGGAAATGGAAGTGACCACCGCCGCCGCGCGCGCCGCCTATCCTGGCCGCCGCCTGGTGCTGGCCTTCCAGCCGCACCGCTACAGCCGCACGCGCGACCTGTTCGAGGATTTCGTGAAGGTGCTGGGCACCGTGGACGTGCTGGTGCTGGCGGAAGTCTACGCCGCCGGCGAAGCGCCCATCGTGGCCGCCGACGGCCGCTCGCTGGCGCACGCATTGCGCGCGCGTGGCAAGACCGAACCGATTTTTGTGGAGGCGATCGGCGATATGCCGGAAACCATCATGGGCGTGGTGCGTGACGGCGATGTCGTCATGACCATGGGCGCAGGCTCGATCAGCGGCGTCCCTGCCAAACTGACTAACTATCCAAAGGTCTGAAAGTGAATCACCTTACTCCTGTTGACGCAAAAGCTTTCGGCAAGGTCGGCGTGCTGTACGGCGGCCGTTCCGCCGAGCGCGAAGTGTCCATCATGTCCGGCAACGGCGTGCTGGCTGCCCTGCAAAGCAAGGGCATCGACGCCCACCTGTTCGACACGGGCCTGCGTACGCTGGCCGAACTGGCCGCCGAAAAATTCGACCGCGTGTTCATCGCGCTGCACGGCCGCTTCGGCGAAGACGGCAGCCTGCAGGGCGCGTTGGAACTGCTGGGCATTCCGTACACCGGCAGCGGCGTGATGGCCAGCTCGGTGGGCATGGACAAGATCACCACCAAGATCGTCTGGCTGGCCGCCGGCCTGCCGACGCCGCGCTACGCGGTGCTCAACGCGAGCTCCGACCTGGACGCCGTCTGCGCCGACCTGGGCCTGCCGCTGATCGTCAAGCCGCCGCATGAAGGTTCGACCATCGGCATCACCAAGGTCAGCGCCGCCAATGAATTCAAGGCCGCCTTCGACATCGCCGCCGCGCTGGACGACTCGGTGCTGGCCGAGGAATTCGTCACCGGCCGCGAGTTCACGGTCGCCATGCTGGGCTCCGGCGCTAACGCGCGTCCGCTGCCGGTGGTGGAGATCGTGGCCCCGCAAGGCAACTACGATTACCAGAACAAGTACTTCACCGACGACACCAAGTATTTCTGCCCGGCCGTGCTGCCGGAAGCGCTGACGCAGGAGATGCAGCGCCTGGCGGTGCTGGCCTACCGCGCCATCGGCTGCGAGGGCTGGGGACGGGTCGACTTCCTGCTGCGCGAGAGCGACCAGAAGCCGTTCCTGCTGGAGGTGAACACCTCGCCCGGCATGACCGGCCACTCGCTGGTGCCGATGGCGGCGCGCGCGGAAGGCATCAGCTATGAAGACCTGTGCGTGGAAATCCTGCGCACGGCGCGTTTGAAAATGAAGGGTTAAGCAGCACGATGTGGCAAGACGCTAAAGCTTTGAATGCAACCGCCAGCGGCATTTTCGTCCTGACGCTGTTGGCATGCATCGCGGCAGGCGTGTGGTGGGTGGCGCAGCGGCCGATGTTCACGCTGCGCACGATCCGGATCGAGACGATCGGACAGGACGAGTTAAAGCATGTGAATCACCTGACGCTGCGCAGCAACGCGTTGGGCCGCATCAAGGGCAACTTCTTCACGACGAATCTGGATGCGGTGCGCCAGGCGTTTGAATCGGTGCCCTGGGTACGCCGCGCAACGGTGCGCCGCGAGTGGCCGGACCAGCTGATCGTGGCCCTGGAGGAGCACGAGGCGCTCGGTACCTGGGGCGAGGACGGCAAGCTGCTCTCGACCAAGGGCGATGTGTTCACCGCCAACCTGGCCGAGGCGGAAGAGGATCACACGCTGCCGGAGTTCGATGGACCGGACGGCAGCGAGAAGGAAGTGCTGTCGCGTTACGACGAGCTGCGTGCCTGGTTCGCGCCGCTCAAGCTGGTGCCGGAATCGCTGTCGCTGTCGGGGCGCTATGCGTGGACGGTGAAGCTGAACAACGGCATGAGCGTGGCGCTGGGTCGCGAGCAGACCAGCACCACGTTGAAGGAAAGGGTGGACCGCCTGATGGGAATTTATCCGCAGCTGGTGGAGCACTTGCAGAACATCGAGACCATCGATATGCGGTACCAGAACGGGTTGGCCCTGAGCGCGGCGGGATTGAAGATTCCCACCGAGGGAACCAAGCCCAAAGCGGCAGTTAAAAAGAACAACGTTAAACCACAACACTAAGCAGTAACAGCAGGCGAGAGAGTAGGCTAAAAGACATGACAAAAGACGCGAAAAACCTGATCGTCGGCCTCGATATTGGCACCTCGAAAGTGGTGGCCGTGGTGGCCGAGGTGATGGGCGATGGACGCCACGAGGTGATCGGGTTGGGCCAGCACGAATCGAAAGGCCTGAAGAAGGGCGTGGTGGTCAACATCGAAGCGACCGTCGAATCGATCCAGCGCGCGCTGGAAGAGGCGGAGCTGATGGCCGACTGCAAAATCCGCAATGTCTACGCCGGCATCGCGGGCAGCCATATCCGCAGCTTCAATTCGAGCGGCATGGTCGCCATCAAGGACAAGGAAGTGACGGCCACCGACGTGGCGCGCGTGATCGAGACGGCCAAGGCGGTCAACATCCCGACCGACCAGCAGCTGCTGCACACGGTGCCGCAGGAGTTCATCGTCGACAGCCAGGAAGACGTGCGCGAGCCGATCGGCATGAGCGGCATCCGGCTGGAAGTGAAGGTGCATATCGTCACCGGCGCCGTGTCGGCGGTGCAGAACATCGTCAAGTGCGTGCGCCGCTGCGGCCTGGAAGTGTCGGACCTGATTTTGCAGCCGATGGCATCGGCCGACGCTGTGCTCACGCCGGACGAGAAGGAACTGGGCGTGGTGTTGATTGACATCGGCGGCGGCACCACCGACGTCGCCGTGTTCTCGGACGGCGCGATCCGCCACACCGCCGTGATCCCGATCGCCGGCGACCAGATCACCAACGACATCGCGATGGCGCTGCGCACGCCGACCTCGGAAGCGGAAGAGATCAAGATCCGCTACGGCGTGGCCAAGCAGGTGCTGGCCGATCCGGGCGAGACGCTGGAAGTGCCGGGCCTGGGCGACCGTGGCCCGCGCAACCTGTCGCGCCAGGCGCTGGCCGCCGTGATCGAGCCGCGCGTTGAAGAGCTGTTCGCCATGGTGCACCAGGTGGTGCGCGAGTCGGGTTACGAAGGCGTGCTGTCGTCGGGCATCGTGCTCACCGGCGGCACCGCGATCATGCCTGGCATGGTCGAGATGGCGGAAGATATATTCCTCAAGCCGGCGCGCCTTGGCACGCCGGACTACCGTGGCCAGCTGGCCGACGTGGTGCGCAGCCCGCGCTACGCGACCGTGCTTGGCCTGTTGTTGGAAGCGAAAAAGCAGTACCTGCGTGGCCATATCGTCACGCGGCAGGATGGTTCGGTGAAGGCAGTTTGGCAGCGCATGAAGGAATGGTTCCTCGGGAATTTTTAAACGCTTTGAAGCACTAAACACACTAAATTTTTTATATTAAAACCGCAGTTTTCAATCCCCAGTTCTTCTAACGATATGAGGACTGGCGCTTGAAAACCGCATTCTGATAGGGAGTCACATCATGGAGTTTGATATGGTCGATAACGCAGCTTTGGGCACCGTCATCAAGGTCGTCGGAGTCGGCGGAGCAGGTGGCAATGCAGTTCAACACATGATCAACAAGGGTATGGCCGGCGTCGAGTTCATCGCCGCGAATACCGATGCGCAGGCGCTGTCCACCTCCAAGGCCCACAACGTCATCCAGATCGGCGAGACCGGCCTGGGTGCCGGCATGAAGCCGGACGTCGGCCGCAAGCTGGCCGAGGAATCGCGCCAGCGCATTGAAGACTCGCTGCGCGGCGCGCACATGGTCTTCATCGCCGCCGGCATGGGCGGCGGTACCGGCACCGGCGCCGCACCGATCGTGGCCGAAGTGGCCAAGTCGCTGGGCGCGCTGACCGTGGCCGTGGTGTCCAAGCCGTTCTCGCACGAAGGCCAGAAGTGCATGGACATCGCCGATGAAGGCCTGGAACAGCTGTCGGCCAACGTCGACTCGCTGATCGTGATCCTCAACGAGAAGCTCGAAGAGATCTACGAAGACGAATCGCTGATCGAATGGCTGCAGCACGCCGACGATGTGCTCAACAACGCCGTCGCCGGTATCGCCGAGATCATCAACGTGCCGGGCCACATCAACGTCGACTTCAACGACGTCAAGACCATTATGGGCGAGCAGGGCAAGGCCATGATGGGCACCGCGACCGCGAACGGCATCGACCGCGCGCGTATCGCCGCCGAGCAGGCAGTGGCTTCGCCGCTGCTGGACGGCGTCGACCTGTCGGGCGCCCGTGGGGTGCTGGTGAACGTGACCGCGTCGCGTGGCCTGAAGGGTAAAGAGATCAAGGAAGTCATGGCCGCCGTGCGCGCCTTCGCCGCGCCGGACGCGTCGATCGCCCAGGGTATCGCCTACGACGACAGCATGGGCGACGACATCCGCGTGACCGTGGTCGCCACTGGCCTGGGCAAGACCAAGAAGCACGTGCAGCTGGTTCCTCAGCAGATGCTGCGCACCGGCACCCACAACAGCCCGATGATGCCATCGGCTGCACTGGGTGGCGCGGCTTCGTCGTCGGTGTCGATGGGCGCCACCAGCGGCATGGGCGGCGGCGCGTCGCCAGCGTTCGACGGCATGAAGGCGCCGGCCGTATGGCGTCGCGAATCGGCTTCCGAGCAGGTGCGCGCGATGGAAAAGAATGGCATGGAAACCTACGACATTCCTGCCTTCCTGCGCAAGCAGGCGGATTAAGGCATACTGCTGGCTCTAAGCCGGTGAAAGCCGCGCCTTGGCGCGGCTTTTTTACGTTTCAACATTTATAAAAGGAGTCATCCATGACCATCAAGATTGGCGACACCCTGCCAGAAGGCACCCTGTCCGAATTCATCGAAACCGAAACCGAAGGCTGCTCGCTGGGCCCGAACACGTTCAACGTACAAGACCTGGTCAAGGGCAAGAAGATCGCGATCTTCGGCCTGCCAGGCGCCTACACCCCGACCTGCTCGGCACAGCACGTGCCAGGCTACGTCAAGCACGCCGCCGAGCTGAAAGCCAAGGGCGTCGACGAAATCTGGTGCATCTCGGTCAATGACGCCTTTGTCATGGGCGCATGGGGCCGCGACCAGAAAGCCACCGGCACCGTCCGCATGATGGCCGACGGCAACGCCGCTTACTCCAAGGCCCTGGGCCTGGACGCCGACTTCAGCAAGTTCGGCATGGGCACTCGCTCGCAGCGCTACTCGATGCTGGTCGAGAACGGCGTCGTGACGCAACTGAACATCGAACAAGGCGGCAAGTTCGAAGTATCGAACGCCGAGACCCTGCTGGCCCAGGCGTAAGCGCCGGACTGGTTTGATGTAGTGAGCAAACGGCGCCGAGGCGCCGTTTGTCTTTACCACCAGCCGTTATCGTGCAAGACCATTTTCTTGTAGTAGTCGATGTTGGCGCGTAGCGCGTATAGCGCGGTCGTGGCGATTCCAACTGCTTTTTCCAGCAGTGTCCAGTCGATGTCCTGCATGGTGACCTCGACCACAAACAGCAGCATGAAGCCGATCAGCCAGTACGCCAGCGCCTTGCGCCACATCCCTTTGGCCAGATAGTAGAGCGGACCGAACAGGAATGCCCACACGTTGAACTGCGTCCGCATGCGCTCACTACTGGTCAGTTTTTTTTTCCTCGGCAGATTGGGGCCGCCCGCCAACTCAATCAAATCGAAGCGGATGCGCCAGATCTGCGGCAGGTCTGACGGCAGCGAAGTTCCGGCTGTTTTGCAATCGTCCACGTTGGTCTCCTTCGGGCAGTGATCGTGCTTCATATTGTCATTCCGGATCAGGTTAAATATTGATGTTTGGCAACGTCTGGCGGGCGGGATTTGATGGGCGTCACATGTGGCTTCATCGCCGGCTGAAAAATGGAGGTATGATTTCCAAGGTGCGTTCGATGGAGGAAGTGATGAGTTTTCTGAGTTGGGAGGGACTGGCGCAGCGCCATGCATTGGGAGAGATAGCATCCGTCACACTGTTTGCTGTGGCGGACGTTTTTGAGGTCCGGCTCGCCACTGCGGAGGGAACATCCACATTGGCGGGCGGCGACAATACGCGTCTGGAATTCACGGATATACACGAAGCTCTATCGTTGTTGCGCAAAATAGGTATCTGGCAGGTCGCGGTGGATACCAGCGGTTGGCACGTAGCCTCTAGCGAAGCGGATCATGCGGATTGGGCAAAAGCCAAGATAAGCGCGGCGCTGGCCGGATTGCGGGATGGTTCCAATCGCGTTTTTTCAGCAGCCGAGTGGGCCGCTATTCGAGCTGCGAAAAAAGCGAGTCGCGGTGCACCATGAGGGAACTTGTTCGGACCGCGACCTATCTCGCTGATCTGGACGATATCGAGCGATATATCGCACGTGACAATCCTGTCGCTGCCTCTCAGCTGTGTGATCTGATCGACGATCAGGCTGACCAATTGGCCGATCCGAATTTTCCTCGACGGAGAGGCCGGGTGAAAGGTACATTTGAACTGGTGGTGCATAAGCACTACGTTGTTGTATTCATTGATGACCTGACCACAGTCACCTTGCTGAACGTGATACATACCAGCAGAAAATACCCATGAAAGTAATTGCCATATCCGGTAGCCTGCGGGCCGCCTCGATCAACTCGATGCTGCTGCGCGTGATGGCCGATGTGGCGCCGCTCGGTATCGAGGTGCGGCTGTACCAAGGACTCGGACAGCTGCCGTTGTTTAATCCTGATATCGCCGAGCCGCCACCCGTTGTTGCCGCGCTGCGCGACGCCTTGCTGGCCGCCGATGCGGTGGTTATCGCCAGCCCGGAATACGCGCACGGCGTGACCGGCACGATCAAGAACGGCCTCGATTGGATGGTCGGCAACGAATCCTTTATCGACAAGCCGGTGGCCTTGCTGAACGCCTCGCCGCGCGCCACCCATGCCTATGCGTCACTGCGTGAAACCATCACTGTGATGTCGGCCCGCGTGGTGGAAGCCGCGTCGATTACCCTGCCGCTGCTGGGCGCCAACCTGAGCGAGGAGGCGATGCGTGCCGATCCGCAGATCTGCGGCATGCTGCGGGCGGCCTTGCTGGCCTTGAAGGCGGATCAGTAACCCAGGCAGCGTGCCAGTTCAACGGCCAGCCGGCGCCGCTGGGCCGCGCCGAGGAAGCGGCCCACTTCGATCTGCTCGCCGTGGTCTTCCAGTTGGATCGGATCGCTGTCGCGCCGTGGCGGCAGCAGGCGGGTGGTGCGCCGGTGCAGACGCCGCGCGCTGCATTGGCGGCCCCGGCGCTGCTCCACCACGATGGCGCCGTGCGAAATATCGATGCGGTCGTAGTCGTCGCGATGGCGCGCGCAGTAGCGCAGGCAGGCCGCCAGCGCCGCCTGCTCCAGCGCGGCGTAGACCAGCACATACCAATACCCCTGCCACAGGAACGCCATCGCCACCAGCGCCGACGGCACGCACAGCGACGCGAACACCAGCGCCAGTTGGCGCTGGGTCAGTGTGCAGCGGCGCTCCAACAGCCAGCTGCGCGGTTCCGATGGCACATCGCGCGGCATCGCATTCTCCCTGGACGTGCTCCAAGTATATCGCGCTTCGCGCGCGCGCCGGCGTCAGTAGATATCGCCGAAGTTGTGCTTGGCCTTGAACAAGGTCGAGTCGATCGAGAACGAGCAGTCGGCCTGCACGGCGAAATAGTGCTGCGTCTCCTCCGGCGCCGTGGCGAACAGGCTGCGGATCGCCGTCACGCGTTCGGCCGGCGTGCGCATGCGGGCGGTCCATTCGTCGAACTTCATCTCCAGCTTCCAGTCGCTGACGCGCTCGCAGCTGAAGCCCGCGCCTTCCAGCATCGCCTGCCATTCGGACGGCCGGTAGTCGCGCACATGCGAGCCGTCGCGCAGCAGCTCGATCGCCTGCAAGGTGGTGTCGTGCAGCGGGATTTCCGGCGCGGTGATGTCGATGACGATCAGCACGCCGCCCTTCTTCAACACCCGTTTCACTTCGCGCAGCGCGGCCGGCACGTCCAGCCAGTGGTGCGCCGAGAAGCGCGTGACCACCATGCAGAACGAGGCATCCGCGAACGGCAGGCTGGCCACGTTGCCCTGCTGCGTGAGCACGTTGTCCAGGCCCCGCTCGCGGGCGGCGCCGGCCACCACGGCCAGCATTTCCGCCGACAGGTCGAACGCCGTCACCGACTTGGCGACCGGCGCCACGGCGAAGCTGGCGTGGCCGGCGCCGCAGCCCAGGTCCAGTATCGTTGGATGCGGCCCCAGCACGCGGGCGATCTCGCGCAGCGCGGCCAGGTCGGCGCCTTGCGCGTGGACGGTGCTGGTGAGGTAGGCACTGGCGGTATTGCCGAACTGCTGGGCGACGATGGCTTGCTGTTTCATGTTTTTCTCCAGGAAGGGACGAGTCAGGGCAGAATAGGCGTGTTTTTATCCTGTAACAAGACAAGTACTTATCCTGGTATAAGAACTACCATGCACAACAAACTCGGCGAATTTATCCGCGCCCATCGCGAACGCATCAAGCCCGACAGCGTCGGCCTGCCCGGTGGCGGGCGCCGCCGCACGCCCGGCTTGCGGCGCGAAGAACTGGCGCAATTGTGCGATGTCAGCCCGACCTGGCTGACGTGGCTGGAACAGGGCAGGGAGGTGCAGGCGTCCAGCAAGATGCTGGCGCGGCTAGCGGAGGTGCTGCGGCTGTCGGCCGCCGAGCGCGCATATCTGTTCGGCCTGGCCGACCGGCTCGATCCGCACCATGACGACGACGGCGGCGATACCGCCGAAGCGCTGGACGCGGTGGTCGCGGCCATCGGCGCCCCGGCCTACATCCTCGACCGTCAGTGGGACGCGGTGGCGTGGAATCCGCAGGCGGCGCAGCTGTTCGCAGGCTGGCTGACGCCGCAGCCGCAGTCCCGGCCAAACCTGTTGCGCTACATGTTCGCCGACGCGGCGGCGCGCGAACTGATTGTCGACTGGCCGGAGCGCGCCCGCCGGCTGGTGGCCGAGTTCCGCGCAGACATCGGCCGGCACGCCAGCGAGCAGCCGCTGGCCGGCCTGATCGCCGAACTGTCCGGGACCAGCGCCACCTTCGCCGAGCTGTGGACCTTGCAGGACGTGGTCGGCAGGGAAGGTGGCCTGCGCCGCTTCCGCCATCCGCAGCAGGGCGATCTGGACTTCAATCAGGTGACGCTGCACTTGGCCAAGCGGCACGACCTGAAGCTGGTGATGCTGCTGTAGCGGGACAAGCGCCGCCAGATCGGATAAAGTCATCGGAACCAACAACCAAGGAGCAGGGATGCGAACGATAGCGATGCTGTGCGTGGGAGCGTTGATGATGGCCGGGCCGGGCGTCTCTGCGGCTGCCGAGCCGGCCGGACATATCACCGGCGTTGGCGGCGTGTTCTTCAAGGCCAAGGACCCGAAGGCGCTGGCGGCGTGGTATCGCGACGTGCTGGGCATGCCGCTGGAAGTGTGGGGCGGCGCCAAGCTGCGCTACGACGCGCCCCAGCATCCGCCGGCGCTGATCTGGAGCGCCTTCCCGGCCACGACCAAATACTTCGCGCCATCGACCAGCGAGTTCATGGTCAACTACGCGGTCGACGATATGGACGCCTTCCTCGCCCGGCTGAAAGCGAAAGACGTCGCCATCCTGAAGCGCACCGACGACGACCCGAACGGCCGCTTCGCCTGGATACTCGATCCGGAAGGGAACAAGATCGAACTCTGGGAACCGAAACGCGTGGCGCCCTGATTGGGTGGGAGCCGGCTGCCCGATGAAACGCAAGCCCTTGACGATACTGGTGGTGGAGGACCACGCGGCGATCGCGCGCCAGATAGTAGCCTTCCTCGATGGGCTGAAGTGGCAGACCGACCACGCCGCCACCGGCACGCTGGCCATCGACCTGGCGACGCACAACCCGTACGACGTCGTGCTGCTCGACCTGAATCTTCCCGACCTCGATGGGCTGGAGGTCTGCCGCGCGATCAAGGCGCGTGCGCCGCGCAACGTGCCGGTGTTGATGCTCACCGCCCGCGACGCCTTCGAAGACAAGGCGCGCGGCTTCAACGAAGGCGCGGACGATTACCTGACCAAGCCGTTCGACCTGCGCGAGCTTGCCCTGCGTTGCGAGGCGCTGGCGCGGCGCGGACAGCTGCACGTCGGCCAGGAGCTGCGGGTTGGCCCGCTCACGCTGCTGCCGCGCGAAAAGCGCGCTTTGTGCGACGGCGCGCCGCTGCCGTTGACGCAGGCCGGCTTCAAGATCCTGCTGGTGCTGTGCGCCGCGTTTCCGCACGCCGTGTCCCGGTCGGCACTGATGCACGAGCTGTGGGGCGCCAACCCGCCGGACAGCGATGCCCTCAAATCGCACATTTATGCGCTGCGCAAGCAGCTGGAGCTGGCCGGCGTCGGGAAGATGGTCGTCACCATACCGCAGCTCGGCTATCGGCTGGCGCCGGAGGAGGCGGCCGATGTTTAAGTCGATCCGGCATGGCCTGTTCGCCGCGCTGGCCGGTTTCACCGTCCTGATTTGCCTGTGCTACACCGGGCTGGCGCTGGTCATTTCCTACGTCACCGAAGACATGCTGATCGATCGCCTGCTGGAACGGGAGGCCGCCGCGATGACGGCACATTTCCGCCTGCACGGCGAAGTCCCGTCGCCCGGCGACGCCATGATGCAGGTCTACCGCAGCGCGGCGGCGCTGCCGTCCGCCGTGCGCGAGCGCGTCGCGGCCGGCCAATTGCGTGCTGAGATATCCACCGGCAGCGGCCAGCACTATCACCTCCGCACGCTCGACCTGCCCGCGCAGGCCGGCCCGCAGCGTGTCTACCTGTTGGCCGATGTCCGTCCGCTGCTGGTGGTGTCGCAGCTGTTCCGCGATGTCGGCGGGGTGCTGGCCTCGGTTGCGCTGGGCTTGATCGCGCTGGCGCTGTTGCTGGCTTACTGGCTGTCGCGCCGGCTGGTCGCGCCGCTGCAGGTGCTGGCGAGCGAAGTGCGGACCCTGCCGCAGCAAGGCCCGGTTGAATTCAGTGCCCGGCATCGCCGCGATGAAATCGGCTACCTTGCGCGCAAGCTTGGCGCGACCATCGCCGAACTGCAGACCGCGCTGGACCGCGAGCACGCGTTCACGCGCGACGTCAGCCACGAGCTGCGCACGCCGCTGACGGTCATGAACAATATCCTCGGCCCGGCGCAAGCGGCTGCGCTGGGCGCGGACGACGTTGCCCAGCTGCGCACAGGCGTCGGTGAAATCGGCGCTACCATCGACGTGCTGTTCGCACTGGCGCGCGCGGAGCATATCGCGGAGCAGGCCTTTGACCTGCGCGGCTGCATCGAGGAGTGCCTGCTGCGCTTGATGGACAGCGACGCATGGGCAGATGATCGGTTGGCGCTCGACCTGCCTGACCGGCTGGAGGTGCGGGGCAACCGCCATCTGTCCACGCTGCTCGTCAACAACTGCCTGGGCAATGCCCTGTTCCATGGCGGCGCCGGCTCGCGGTTGTCGCTGTCGTTTGCCGACGGCGTGCTTAGCCTGAGCAACACTGTCGACCCTGCGCGGCCGGGCGCCACGCAAGGCTTCCAGCACGGCCAGCATTTGCTACGCCGGATCGCTGGGGCCATGCGCTGGGAAGTGGAGTTCCATGCCGGCGCGACGGCATATCGTGTTGACATCGTCCCGCGTCGCTCGCGCTGAAAGTGGCCGGATTTCACCAGGGTTTCACCACCAGTTTTTTATGCTGGGTGCTCGTCAACTTAACCGAGACCAGCCCCATGAAAATACTGATCAGCCTTGCCGTCCTGGCCTGCGCCGCCTTCCCGGCCTTCGCCCAGGTGCAATCCCTCGTACACAAGGAGGAGAAGCGCCGCTACCTGGTCTACACCCCGCCGTCATACGCCGGCCAGCCGCAGAAGGCCTACCCGGTCGTCTTCAACTTCCACGGCAGCGGCATGACCATGGCCGAACAGATGCTGTACACGCAAATGAACCGCGCCGCCGACCGTCACCAGTTCATCGTTGTCTACCCCATGGGCGTCAAGCAGGACTGGAATGTCGGCTTCGGCATGTCCTATCTTGAGGGGACCGACGATATCGGCTTCACCGAAGCGCTGCTCACCAAGCTCAAGCAGGACTACCGCATCGACGGCAAGCGCGTGTACGCGACCGGCCTGTCGCGCGGCGGCTTCTTCACGCTGCGCATCGCGACCGAGTTGCCGCACCTGTTCGCGGCGGTGGCATCGGTGGGCGGGCCGATGCCGGAACCGGTGGTGCAGCACCACACCAAGCCGGGCAAGGTCGGGGTACTGCTGGTCCACGGCACGGCGGACCAAGTGGTGGCGTATGGCGGCAAGCCGGGCGGCTATTTGTCGGCCGAGGACAGCTACAGCTATTGGTTGAAGTGGAATGGCCTGGACGCCGCAGGCGCGAGCCGGCGCGTGATCGACAGCGACCCCGGCGACGGCACCGACGTGGCTTGGGTGGAGCGCGGCAACGGGCAGCTGAGCGTGGCGCTGGCGACCGTCAGGGAGGGCGGCCATACCTGGCCCGGCGCCGATCCGTTCAATGTCGGCCTACCGATCGGCCAGACCAGCCGCGACATCGACGCCAACGACGTCATCTGGAACTTCTTCGACAAGCACCGCCGTTTATAATGCGGGCATGAAATCTCTCATCGCATTGTTGTTGGCCGCCATGTCGGTCCCGGCGCTGGCCTGCCAGACGCCGACGCCGGACAGCCTGCGCGCGGCCTGGGTGGCCGTGCGCGCTGCCGCGCTGCGGGACGAGCCGGGCGCCTCGGCGCGGCTGTATAAATTTCCGTTGCTGCTGCTGTCCCCCTTTGATGGCGACCGGCCGCTGCGCGTGACCAAGCTCGCCTTCAACGACCATTACGCCGAGCTGTTCGGCGCGGAGATGCAGTTCCGCCAGGACTTGAAGAAAACCAAGGACAGCGAGTACATCGGAAAAATCGACTTCGACGACAAGACTTGCCGGCTCAAGTGGCCGGTGCGCATCCACGACTACAACTTCACCTACGAGCAGAAGGCCGGCTGGCTGGTGCAGTCGGTCTACGCGCCGGAAGCCTACGGACTCTTCCAAGACGGTGGCACCGCCGGCATACGCTGAGCCGCTTTGCTATAATCCACATGACCGGGCTCAGCCCTGGTCCTGGCTCCGGACGTCGCCATGATGACGTTCCCAGTGGTCCGCACGGACCTGCAGCAAGGAGCTTCTCCTGTCCACCGCCACCCGCCCGGAAAACCTGCGCAGCATCTATGCGATGCTGGCCGCGGTCGCCATGTTCTCGTTCATGGACACCACCATGAAGGTGCTGTCCTCCCACTATCCCGCCACGCAAGTGACCGCCATGCGCGCGCTCAGTTCGCTGCCTCTGCTGTGCGGCTACATGCTGTATCGCGGCGCCTTCCGCGGCATCTTCCGCGTGCGCTGGGGCATGCACATCTTCCGCAGCCTGCTCGGCATCGCCATGCTGACCTCGTTCGCCTACGGTCTCAAGGCGCTGTCGCTGGCCGAGGCGTATTCGATCTTCTTCATCGCGCCGTCGCTGATCACGGCGCTGTCGGTGTTCGTGTTGAAGGAGAAGGTCGGCACCGGCCAGTGGGTCGCCATCGTGGTGGGCCTGCTCGGCGTGCTGGTGGTGCTGCGCCCCGAAGGTACGGGCTTCCTGACCCTGGGCGGGCTGGCGCTGCTGGGCTCGGCCGCGTGCTACGCGATGGCCGCCATCGCCAGCCGCGTGCTGGCCCGCACCGACAGCAACGAGTCCATGATGTTCTGGTACCTGCTGATGATGGCCGGCGGCGGCCTGGCGATGTCGTTCAGCCACTGGGTGCCGGTGCGCGCCGAGGACGGCTGGGTGCTGCTGGCGCTGGCGCTGAGCGGCTTCCTCGGCCAGCTGGCGATCACGCGCGCGTTCAGTTCGGGCAAGGCCTCGGTGGTGGCGCCGTTCGAATACTCGGCGCTGGCCTGGGGCGTGGCGATCGACTGGCTGCTGTGGCACACGCTGCCCGACGGCTACACGCTGCTGGGCGCGGCCATCATCATCGCCAGCGGCATCTACCTGGTGCGGCGCGAATCGGTCCACGCCGAGGCCGAGCATCCTTGATCGTGGGAAAGTCCGCCGACAGCGCGGGGCACCCAACTTCGCTATAATCGTCGGATGTTAAAACAACGCACTATCAAAGAACTGGTCCGCACCACAGGTGTCGGGCTGCACTCCGGCACCAAGGTCGAGCTGACCCTGCGCCCGGCCGCGCCCGATACCGGCATCGTGTTCCGCCGCGTCGACCTGAACCCTGTGGTGGAGTTCCCCGCCAGCGCGATGGCGGTGGGCGACACCCGCATGGCCTCGGTGCTGGTCAAGGACGGCGCCCGCGTGTCGACCGTCGAGCACCTGATGTCGGCCTGCGCCGGCCTGGGGCTGGACAACCTGTACATCGAGGTCAGCGCCGAGGAAATCCCCATCATGGACGGTTCGGCCTCGTCCTTCGTATATTTATTGCAACAAGCCGGCGTGCAGGAGCAGCCGGCCGCGAAAAAGTTCATCCGCGTGCTCAAGCCGGTGGAAATCCGCGAAGGCACGGGCGACAAGGAAAAATGGGCCCGCTTGAGCCCGCACAACGGTTTCAAGCTGGACTTCTTCATCGAGTTCAACCATCCGGCCGTGGACGGCACCCAGCAGCGCGCCCGCGTGGATTTCGGCGATGTCTCTTATGTGCACGACGTGGCGCGCGCCCGCACCTTCGGCTTCATGCAGGACGTGGAAATGCTGCGCGGCATAGGCCTGGCGCGCGGCGGTTCGCTGGAAAACGCCATCGTGATGGACGAGTACCGTATCCTCAACTCGGACGGCCTGCGCTACGACGACGAGTTCGTGCGTCACAAGATCCTGGACGCCATCGGCGACCTGTACCTGGTCGGCCACCCGCTGCTGGCCAGCTACGAGGCGCACAAGTCCGGCCACGCGCTGAACAACCAGCTGCTGCTGGAGCTGCTCAAGCATCCGGATGCCTATGAAATCGTCTCGTTCGAGACCAATGAGGTCGCGCCACCGTCGTATCTGCGCCAGATGGCGCGTGAGTGGGCGCTAACTTAAGCTAGGTGGGACGCCGCTTGGCCACCATCGCCTTCAGCGCCGCGATCAGCGTGGCGTTCTGCGGCGTGTCCTCCAGCGTGTGACCGAGCTCGTCGAAGGCCGTCACGGCCGCCTCGGTCAGCGACAGCGAGCGCATCTGCTCCTTGATCTCGGCCGGCTTGGTCATCTGCACCTTCAGTTTCACGCCATCCACCTTCCAGCCGCGGCGCGCCAGCGTGTCCTGCAGCTTGGGCAGCTGCTGCTTCAATTTGGCCGCCAGCGAGGCGTTCGGCAGCGACAAGGTCAATTGTCCGGCCTCGAAAGCCAGGATCTCGCAGTACTTGAACATGGCCGGCAGGGCCGCCGCGCAATCTTTTTGCAACGCGGCCATGCGCTCGATGGCCGGCAGCAGGGCGGCCATTTTATCGTCGCGGCGCAGGAAATCGGTGGCCCCGACCGGGGCGCGGCGCTTGATCGAGATGTTGGAGGAGTTGAATCGCATGCGCAGCAACATATCACAGCGGCAAAAAAACGTCACCACCGGTTAAAATAGCTTAATTTTGTGACATTGTTCACTCTTGGGCTATTGTTAAACAGGTCAATAACCCAATGTAGGCGCGGACGCATGATAAAATCACCGTCTTTTGCCATAGTCGAACTCCGTGCGGTAAGGCGTTTTTCACCTACAGAGCTTTTTTTAACGGCGTTTTTTCAAGAATTCAAGCATGTCATTACTGACCCAGATTTTCGGTAGCCGCAACCAGCGGCTGCTCAAGCAATACCAAAAAACGGTACGCGAGATCAATGCGCTCGAGCCGGCGATGGAAAAACTGTCCGACGCCGAGCTGCAAGCGAAGACGCCTGCATTCAAGGAACGCATCGCCAATGGCGAATCGCTGGACGCGATCCTGCCCGAGGCGTTTGCCGTCTGCCGCGAAGCGAGCAAGCGCGTCTTCAAGATGCGCCACTTCGACGTGCAGCTGATCGGCGGCATGGTTCTGCACTACGGCAAGATCGCCGAAATGGGCACCGGCGAGGGCAAGACCCTGACCGCGACCCTGCCGGCCTATCTGAACGCGCTGTCGGGCAAGGGCGTGCACATCGTCACCGTCAACGATTACCTGGCCCAGCGCGACGCCGAGACCATGGGCAAGCTGTACGGCTGGCTCGGCCTGTCGACCGGCATCAACCTGTCGCAGATGGAGCACGCCACCAAGCAGGCGGCGTACGCGTCCGACATCACCTACGGCACCAACAACGAGTTCGGTTTCGACTACCTGCGCGACAACATGGTGTTCGAAGCCCGCGACCGCGTGCAGCGCGCGCTGAACTTCGGCATCGTCGATGAAGTCGACTCGATCCTGATCGACGAAGCCCGCACCCCGCTGATCATCTCCGGCCAGGCCGAGAACCACACCGACCTGTACTACAAGATCAACGAAGTGCCGCGCCTGCTGACCCAGCAGATCGGCGAGGAAACCCCGGACGGCAAGGGCAAGGTTGAAGTTCCTGGCGATTACACCAAGGACGAAAAAGCCCACCAGGTGCTGCTGACCGAAGCCGGCCACGAAAAGGCCGAGGCGATCCTGACCAAGATGGGCCTGCTGCCGGAAGGCGCGTCGCTGTACGACTCGGCCAACATCACGCTGGTGCACCACCTGTACGCGGCGCTGCGCGCGCACGCGCTGTACTTCAAGGATCAGCACTACGTGGTGCAGAACAATGAAGTGGTGATCGTCGACGAATTCACCGGCCGCTTGATGACCGGCCGCCGCTGGTCCGACGGCCTGCACCAGGCGGTCGAAGCGAAAGAGGGCGTGAAGATCCAGAACGAGAACCAGACCTTGGCCTCGATCACCTTCCAGAACTACTTCCGCATGTATTCGAAGCTGGCCGGCATGACCGGTACCGCCGATACCGAAGCCTACGAATTCCAGGAAATCTACGGCCTCGAAACCGTGGTGATCCCGCCTAACCGTCCTTCGCAGCGCAAGGACCGCCAGGACCAGGTCTACAAATCGTCGGCCGAGAAGTACAACGCCATGATGCTGGAAATCCGCGAATGCTACGACCGCGGCCAACCGGTGCTGGTGGGTACCACCTCGATCGAAAACTCGGAACTGCTGTCGGGCATCCTGACCAAGGGCGGCCTGCCGCACAACGTCCTGAACGCGAAACAGCACGCCCGCGAAGCGGAAATCATCGCCCAGGCGGGCAGCCCGAAAGCGATCACCATCGCCACCAACATGGCCGGCCGTGGTACCGACATCGTCCTGGGCGGTAACGTCGAGAAGCAGATCCAGTTCATCGAAGCCAACCCTGACCTGAGCGACGCCGACAAGGCCGCGCAATCGCAGGCGCTGCGCGACGGTTGGAAGGCCTTGCACGAGCAGGTGGTTGCCGCTGGTGGCCTGCATATCGTCGGCACCGAGCGTCACGAATCGCGCCGCGTGGACAACCAGCTGCGCGGCCGCGCCGCACGCCAGGGCGACCCTGGCATGTCGCGCTTCTTCCTGTCGCTGGACGACCAGCTGCTGCGCATCTTCGCGGGCGACCGCGTGCGCGCCATCATGGACCGCCTGAAGATGCCGGAAGGCGAACCGATTGAAGCGGGCATCGTCTCGCGCTCGATCGAGTCGGCACAGCGCAAGGTCGAGGCACGCAACTTCGACATCCGCAAGCAGCTGCTGGAATACGACGACGTCGCCAACGACCAGCGTAAAGTGATCTACCAGCAGCGTAACGAGCTGCTGGAGGCGACCGACATCTCGGAGCTGATCGAGTCCCTGCGCCACGGCGCCTTCACCGACCTGGTGCGCGAATACGTGCCGGCGGAATCGGTGGAAGAGCAGTGGAACATCAAGGGCCTGGAAGCGGCGCTGGCGTCGGAATGGCAGATCGACCTGCCACTGCGCGCCATGCTGGAAAAAGAACAGAACCTGAACGACGACGACATCCTCGAGCGCGTGCTGGCCGCGGCCGATGCGCTGTACCAGTCGAAAATCGACATCGTCGGCAAGGAATCGTTCGGCGGCTTCGAACGCAACGTGATGCTGCAAAGCGTGGACAGCCACTGGCGCGAACACCTGGCGGCGCTGGATCACCTGCGTCAGGGTATCCACCTGCGCGGCTATGCGCAGAAGAATCCGAAGCAGGAATACAAGCGCGAAGCGTTCGAGCTGTTTGGCCAGATGCTGGACATGATCAAGAACGAAGTGGTCAAGCTGATCATGACGGTCCGCATCCAGTCGCGCGAAGAGATCGACGCGGCCGAAGCGGCGATGCAGCAGTCGCACGTTGAGAACGTGAGCTACCAGCACGCCGACTTCAACCCGAACGCGGCACCGGAAGAACTGCTGGCGCCAGCGCCAGCGGCCTTCGGCGGCCTGCCGCCGGAGCTGAAAGGCCTGAGCGGCGAGCAGCTGATGGAGATGGGCCTGAAAGTCGGACGCAACGACCCATGCCCATGCGGCAGCGGCAAGAAGTACAAGGCTTGCCACGGCAAGCTGGCTTAAACGCCAGGAGCTGGCGGCCGTCCCCGGCAGCTCGGATAGTGACAGCACGGTTGGCATGTATTGACAGTGCTGTCGCTATCCCTCAAACTATTCATACCACTCATCTCTTGAGGTGTCATTAGGTTGACTCCTCTTGAGACGGAAAAGCCGCTCTCATGGGCGGCTTTTTCACATTTGGGGAGATGAATCAGTGGCGTCTACGATTCCAAAACCCGCTCTACGAGTCGCCGTCTACATTGATGGCTATAACCTCTACTATGGAAGGCTAAGGGGCACTAGTTTCAAATGGCTTGACGTCGTTAAGTTATTTGATGCTCTTCTGATGCAACGCGATCAGCATGAGCAATTAGAAATGGTGAAATACTTCACCGCACCAGCGCTGGCGAATTTTGCGACGCATGGCACGGCTTCCGTAGTGGCACAGTCAGCATATCACCGAGCCTTGAAAGCGATATATAGAGGGCGCTTCGAGGTTATTTACGGTAACCATTCGTATGACAAAAGCGGTGCTCTGCTTCCTGTATCGCGATGCCTGTAAAGGGTTTTATGATCGAATGATATTGCTCTCCAATGACAGCGATGCCGAGCCTGCCTTGGAGGCAATACGCGAGGATTTCCCTGAGATGATAATTGGCGTTGTAATGCCGATTCATCCGCCGGCACCAGGCACAGAGAAGCATCGTAGGATGAGTGGATCACTTGCCAGGCATGCACATTGGACTCTACCTTACCTTCAGGACGAGCAACTGGAGCATGCACAGTTGCCGGACGTTGTGCCCACAAATAAGAAGCCAATCCGTAAGCCCACGCACTGGTAGGGCTATGGCAACGATGTGTCGACGGAGCGTTCAAAGCACCTGGACCAACAAGCAGCCTAGCGCGCAGCCTCGCGCTGCGGCGCGGAGTATGGCAGCAGCATGCGTACCGCCGTGCCGACGCCGGGTGCCGAGTCGATGGTGATGCGTCCACCCAGCACGCCGGTGACGATGTTGTAGACGATGTTCATCCCCAGTCCCGTCCCACCCTGGCCCATCTTGGTGGTGAAGAAGGGATCGAATACCCGCCGCAGCACATCCTCCTGCATGCCGGCGCCGTCGTCGCTGAACATCAGCTCCACGATGTCCTCGTCCACGGCCTCCGCGCGCACGGTGATGGTGCCGCCCTTGCGCTGTTCGAACGCGTGCGTGAGCGCGTTGTTGACCAGGTTATTCAGCACCTGGTACAAGGCGCCGGGATAGGAGTCGAAGGTCAATCCCTCCGGTATTTGCATCACCACCTCGCACTCGGCGCGGCGCAGGCGCGGCATGTAGGTGGCCATGGTGTCGTGCACCGCCGACAGCAGGTCGAAGCGGCGGCGTTGGTCGTTGGTCTGGTCGACGGCGATCTGCTTGAACGAGGAGATCAGTTCCGCCGCCTTGTGCAGCGAGCCGGAAATGAGCTCACTGGCCAGTCGCACTTCCTCCAGATGCGCGGTCAGCTCCGAACGCCGCAGCGCGCCGGCCGCCACGTGGCGGTCGAACTCCGTCACGCGGTCGCGCAGCGCGGTCGATGCCAGCAGGCTGTTGCCGATCGGCGTATTGAGTTCGTGCGCGATGCCCGCCACCAGCGATCCGAGCGACGCCATCTTCTCCGCCGCCAGCAGGTCGTGCTGTGTGTGCTGCAAGGTCTCCAGCGCCGCGCTCAGGTCCGCGTTGGCGCGTTCCAGCGCCGCCGAGCGCTCGCGCACGCGTGTCTCCAGCGAGACGTTAAGGTCTTTCAGTTCGCGCTTGGCGTTGAGTTCCTCGGTCAGGTCCAGCAACGCCCAGATGATGGAGTCGTTGCCGTCCAGCGTCAGCGAGGACGACCAGATCGCCACGCTGCCCACGCTGCCGTCGGGCAGCAGCACGCCGGCGATGGCGCCATGCACCGCGCCGTCGGTCTTGTAGATGTTCCAGATGCGGTCGCGCTCCACCGTGCTGGCCCAGAACGGCACCTCGTCGCTGCGCTTGCCGATCAACTTGGCCGCGCCGGCGCCGAAGGTGTGCGTGACCGCGCGGTTGGCGGCGACGATGCGGCCGTCGCGGTCCGACACGGTGAGCGGCAGCGGCGCCATGTCGAACAGCGTCTTGAAGCGCGCCTCGGATTCCGACAGCCGCTGCTGCGATTGTTCCAGCTGCGCGATGCGCTCGCGCAGCGCCGCGCTCATTGTGTTCAGGGCGCGCGTGAAGACGGCGATTTCATCGTCTCCCTCGACCGGCAGCGCCTTGCTGTAGTCGCCCAGCGCCATCTGCTTCGACTGGCCGGTGAGCGCGTTCAGGCGGCGCCCGATGCCGTGTGTGAAGGCGTAGAACAGCAGCAGGCCAGTGGCGAATCCGGCCAGCGAGATCACGCCGCCCTGCAGCAGCACCTCGTCGCGCGCCTGCTTCAGGTCCTTGGTGGTGAGGCCGAAATTGATGGAGCCCACGCGGCCGTCGCGCAGCAGCAGCGGCGAGCGCGCGTGCAGCATGGCGCCGTCGAGCAAAGTGTGCACGCCTTTGAAGCTGGTGCCTTCGCCCTGCCGCAGGATTTCCGGCAGCGGCATCTTGCGCTTGCCCACTTCGAGTATGGTTCGTTCCTGCTCGTCGAGGATGACCAGGTAGCGCAGAAAGCTGTCGTCGGGATCGGCCAGCATCTCGGCCAGGTAGTTGGTCAGTTCGGGCAGGCGGCCGCGCGTGGCGTAGGGACTGAGGGAGAGGTTGAGCGTGACCGCATATTCGCGGGCGACGCGTTCGGCGTTGGTGCTGACGGCGTGGTTCATCAGGCGCAGGCTGTTCCAGATCAGCAGGCCAACCACCAGCGCCTGGATGACGGCGCTCAGCAGCAGAAATTTCGCGCGCAGCGATAGACTCAAAACGTACACTCCTTGTGGCGGTGCCAGGAGCGCACGCGCCTGCCGTCCGCGCGGACGGCAGGGGGCCAGGGCTACCTGGAGGTTAAGGCAGGGTCAGGATCACTTTGACGGTGTCGTCCACTGCCGACTTGTCAATATAACCGATCGCCTTGGGATCGGCAGCAACTGCTTTCTTCACCTCGGCGTTGTTCGGATACTCCTTCGGCGGCGTGGCCTTGCCGGTGAAGACCAGCTTGGACCACAGGGCCTTGACCTGGGCTGGGTCCTTGTCCGCCACCTTCTGGTAGAAGTCGGCGCGGATGTGCGAGCCTTCGGCCTGGTCGACCGGTGTGAACAGGTTGGATTTACCGAGGAAGAATTGCGATGCCTGTTCCGAGAACATGCGGGTCGCCGGATTCTTCTGGCTGACGATGACGACGGTTTCGGCCGAGGCGCCGGCCGCGGCCAGCGACGACAACAGCGCGGCGATGATCATTTTTTTCATGTGTGGGACTCCGGATTAGAAGACGAAATCGAGCGCCGCGGCGACAACGGTGACGTTGCCGCTGAAGCCAGGCTTGACGAAGATCAGGGAACCGGCCTTGGTCTTGGGCTTGACGCGGTCGGCCTGCACCTTCAGCGCCACCGATTTGGCGAAGTCCCAGCGCACGCCGATCAGGTCGGAGGTTTGTTCCGGCGATGGCAGCAGGCCATACACGGCCGCGCCCAGCGGATTGTTCTTCGGCAGGGAGGCAGGCGGGGTCACCGAGCTGCCGGCGTCGCGGTAGGAAGCGTGCGCGTAGTAAGGCAGCACCTTGCCGACGCGGTAGCCGACCATGGTGTACCAGGCGTTGGTGTCCGGGATGTAGACCGCTTCCTTGGCGCGGCGCTGCGCGTATTCGGTCTGGACGACGATGTTGTGCCAGTCCATGGTGGCGCCGATCGAGGTGAAGGCGATCTTTTTGCCGTCGGTCAGGCCGATGTCATTGGCCAGCTGCTTGAAGCCGAATTGCGACAACTGGGCGGTCAGGCCGTTGATCGGCGCCAGGTCGTTGATCTTCAGGTCGGCGCGGGCGTGGCCGACGCGCACCAGGAACGGACCGTATTCGCCGGTGAAGCTGATGCCGGCCGCTGGCGCGCGGTAGGTGGCCACCGAGCCGGCGCCGGTCGGCACGAACAGCTTGCCGCGGCTCACGCCGACGAAGGCCTGGGTGGTGAAGTTGAAGTCGCCGAAGGCGCGCTGGAAGTTGATGTCCGCGCCATCCACGTTTTCGATCGGCGCCTGGCCGTACATTTCAATCGGCGGACGCATCATGGTGTTGGCGTAGCCGACGTTCTGGTAGTCCGAGATCAGGAAAGTCGGCAGCACGACGCGGCCGACGCGCACGCTCACCTCGTCGTTGACGCGGGCTTTCAGGAAGGCCCAGGTCAGGTCGGTGGTGAAGGTCGGGCTGGTGTTCTTGCGGGTCAGGATCTGCGCGGTGCCGGACAGCCAGTCGTTGATCTTGTAGGTCGCTTGCAGGCCCAGGTTGGTGTCGAGGCCGATCTTGGCCTTGTCGGCCACGCCTTCGGCCTGGTTGTAGCGGGCGAATTGCGCCTGGTCGGTATTGCTCTTGGCGACGCCGAGCGTGCCGAAGCCGCTGATGCTCAGGTTCTCATCGCCCAGGGTGGCGGCCTGCGCTTGCATGGCGGCGGTGGCGGCGAAAATGGCTGCTACTAAAAGTTTCTTTTTCATGTGGTCTGTATCCTTTGATTTGTTGTCAGCTGTTTACTGCGTTCGGCGATCATGTCGCCTTGTTTGTCTCGAGACATGCGGGGATGGGGCATTCGGGCTAGACCTTAAACTAATTTCCGTACGGCATGAAATGGTTTTTTGAAAATTAGAACGGACGTACTAAAATGTTGTCGTTTTTACGATCAAGATAACGTTTTCATCAATAAATTCATGGGGTTGTACGATATCCTTCTAGTGCTTTTTGAGCAAATTTAAGGATAAATCATGCTTTGTGGAAATGGTCTTTTTGAGTGACCGTTAGTCACAATGATGCGATGCGCCATTTGCGCCGTCAGGTATTACAATAGCGGCTCCCACTTTCCACTCACGAGAACACTCATATGGCCGTCAATTCCCCTCTGCCCGTCGCCTCCGCACTGAAGCCTGTAGCCGGCATCGAAATCGGCTTTGCCGAAGCCGGCATCAAGAAGCCGAACCGCAAGGACGTGCTGGTGATGAAGGTGGCGCCGACCGCCACCGTGTCCGGCGTGTTCACGCTGAACCGCTTCTGCGCCGCGCCGGTGCAGATCGCCAAGGCCCACCTGGCGGCCGCCAAGGAAAGCGGCAAGCCGATCGCCGCGCTGCTGATCAACACCGGCAACGCCAACGCCGGCACCGGCGAACTGGGCCTGTCGCTGGCCAACGAGACCTGCGCCGCGCTGGCCGCGCAGCTGGGCTGCGAGGCGTCGCAGATTCTGCCGTTCTCCACCGGCGTGATCCTGGAGCCGCTGCCGGCCGCCAAGGTAATCGCGGGCCTGCCGCAAGCGGTGGCCGGCCTGAAGGCCGACAACTGGTACAACGCGGCCGAAGCCATCATGACCACCGACACGCAGCCGAAAGCCGGCTCGCGCACCGTGACCATCGGCGGCCACACCGTCACCATGAGCGGCATCAGCAAGGGCGCCGGCATGATCAAGCCGAACATGGCGACCATGCTGGGTTACCTGGCGTTCGACGCCAAGGTTGCGCAGCCGGTGCTGGACGTGCTGGTCAAGCAGGTGGCGGACAAGTCGTTCAACTGCATCACCATCGACGGCGACACCTCGACCAACGATTCCTTCATGCTGATCGCCACCGGCGCCGGCACGCTGGAAATCAATTCGGTGGACTCGCCGGAATACGCCGAGCTGGCGGCCGCCGTGACCGAGCTGTCGCTGTTCCTGGCGCAGGCCATCGTGCGCGACGGCGAGGGCGCGACCAAGTTCATCACCATCACCGTGGAAGACGGCGCCAGCGTCGAAGAGTGCCGCAAGATCGCCTACTCGATCGGCCACTCGCCGCTGGTCAAGACCGCGTTCTTCGCGTCCGACCCTAACCTGGGCCGCATCCTGGCCGCCATCGGCTACGCCGGCGTCGACGACCTCGATGTCAGCAAGCTCAATCTGTACCTGGACGACGTGTGGGTGGCCAAGAACGGCGGCCGCAATCCGGACTATAAGGAAGAAGACGGCCAGCGCGTGATGAAGCAGAGCGAGATCCTGGTGCGCGTCAAGCTGGCGCGCGGCGCGGCGGCGGCCACGGTCTACACCTGCGATCTGTCGCACGACTATGTGAGCATCAACGCCGACTACCGTTCGTAAGATGGCGACCCCACTCGAACAATTCCTGGTGCGCGCCGAGGCCTTGCTGGCGCGCGTGGAGGCGGTGCTTCCTCAGGCGCCGCGCGAGCCGGACTGGAAGCTGGGCTTCGCTTTCCGCTGGCGCAAGCGCAACGGCGGCGGCGCCAGTTATCTGCAGGCGGTGGCCCACGTGTCGCCGATCGCGCTGGACGACCTGCAGCACATCGGTCCGCAGAAAGAGCAGATCGAGCAGAACACCCGCCAGTTCGTGCAGGGCCGGCCAGCTAACAACGTGCTGCTGACCGGCGCGCGCGGCACCGGCAAGTCGTCGCTGATCAAGGCTTGCCTGAACCAGTTCGCCAAGGATGGCCTGCGCCTGATCGAAGTCGACAAGGCCGACCTGGCCGAGCTGCCCGATATCGTCGACATTGTCGCGGGGCGGCCGGAGCGCTTCATCATCTTCTGCGACGACCTGTCGTTCGAAGAAGGCGAGAGCGGCTACAAGGCGCTGAAGGTGGCGCTGGACGGCAGCATCTCGGCGCAGTCGGACAATGTGCTGATCTACGCGACCTCCAACCGCCGTCACCTGATGCCGGAGCGTATGTCCGACAACATGAGCTACAAGCACGACGAGGACGGCGACCTGCATCCCGGCGAGACGGTGGAAGAGAAGATCTCGCTGTCCGAACGCTTCGGTCTGTGGCTGACGTTTTATCCGTTCAAGCAGGACGACTACCTGGCCATCGTCGGCCACTGGCTGTCGTCGCTGGGCTGCACCGAGGCGCAGATCGAAGCGTCACGCGCCGATGCCTTGCGCTGGGCCTTGCAGCGCGGCTCGCGTTCGGGCCGCGTGGCATGGCAGTTCGCCAAGGACTTCGCCGGGAAGCAGGCATGAGCGGCGCGCAGGCGAAGGTCAAACCGGTAGACGTCGCGGTTGGCATCCTGATGAAGCCCAACGGCGACGTGCTGTTGGGCCAGCGTCCTGCCGGCAAGCCGTACGAAGGCTACTGGGAATTCCCGGGCGGTAAAGTCGATCCAGGCGAGACCGTGCTGCAAGCATTGAAGCGCGAGTTCGTCGAGGAGCTGGGCCTGGTCATCAACAGCGCCGAGGAATGGTGCGGCGTCGAGCACGTGTACGAACACGCGCATGTGCGGCTGCATTTCTTCATCAGCCGCGACTGGAGCGGCGAGCCGCAAAGCCTGGAAGGCCAAGCCTTCGCATGGCAGGGCGCGGTCGGTGTCGAGCCACTGCTGCCGGCCACCATTCCGCTGCTGGAGTGGCTGGACATGGTTCGCTACGGCGACCGATGATGCGCTGGTGGCATCAGGTGGGCGTCTGGCGTGGGCTGGCGGGCGTCGCGCTGGCGGCCTGCGTGGTACTGGGCGCGCTGCTGGTGCTGCGCCCCGAACCGCCGGGGCCGGCGTGGATCGCGGTGCTGTCGGCGCCGCAGGACAATAGCGCCGCCTGGGTGGCGCTGGTGAGCGCGGACCGCCAGCTGACGCTGACGCCGCTGCACGACACCGTGGTCGCCAACCGCAAGGCGCTGCAATTATGGATCTCCGCACCGGGCTGGACCGCGCCGGTGTCGCTGGGTTTGCTGGAGCAGGATCGCCAGGTCAAGCTGGCGCTGGACAAGCTGCCGCCGCTGGAGGCGGGCTTGTCGTTGGAGATTACGCTGGAACCGCAAAGCGGCTCGGCCGCGCCAAGCGGACCGGTGCTGTACACCGGACAGGCCGTCAAGCCGCGATAGGATTTATTCTTCGTCGTTCGGATCGACCGGCGGAGCGGCCGGGATGGCGTACTTTTCCTCGGCCCAGGCGCCGAGATCGATTTTTTTGCAGCGTTCCGAGCAGAACGGGCGATACTTATTCTCTTCCTTCCACTCCACTTTGGCGGAGCAGGTAGGGCAGTCAACTACGGTGGCCATGATCAATCTTTAAAAGTTACAGAGGGTGAGCTCGAATGGTACATCATCTTCCAGTGGCTTGGGTTTCAGGTCGCCGCCCTGCGAGGTGAAGCGCACCCACAGCATGTATTTGTTGGCCGAGATTTCCGGGATCGCGCCCAGCGATTCGTCCAAGGTCAGCCGCAGCATCTGGTAGACCTTCCCCTGCAACATCTGCTGGTAGCTGCCGGCCACGGCGATCATCTTGACCGGGCCGCCGGAATCGCGCAGCAGGCGCAGCACCAGGCCCAGCGCGTCGAACAGCGGCGCCAGCGGCGCGAACCAGGCGGCGATGTCGTTGAAGCGCTGCTCGGCCGGACGCTTTTGCCACGCGTAGTAGGACGGCAGGTCGAATTCGCAGGCGCCGCCGGGGATGATGGTGCGGCCGCGTATGCTCATCAGCCATTCGTTGTCGCGCACGTTCTGACCGGTCTTGCCCTGGGCCGCGACCAGCGCGCTGCTCACGCCGTCAAGCTCGGCCAGGATGGCGTCCAGCGTTTCCGCCTGGACGTTGGGATTCATGCGGTAGCCCAGCAGCGATTGGCGCTGGCGCTCCAGTTCTTGCAGCAGGTCGGATTTCAGGTCGGCGCGGCCGGCCACCTCCAGCATGTCGAAGATGGTCGCCAGCGCGACGTGGTGCTGCATAGGATGTTCTTGATGCACAAAGAACTTGAATTTCTCGTACAGATCCTCTAATCGCAACAACGTGCGGATGCGCTCGTTGAAAGGATATTCGTAGACAATCAAAATAACATCCCTCTGTAGGTGGACTTGCGATTAATTCCCGTGATTTTGAAGCAAGCCAAGCAAAATTACAAACGTTGCGAGGATATTGTTACCGTTCTTTTTGAAATTGCCAGCGCATTTTCAAATATAAATCGTGCAGACGCTCGATTTGGGGCGCCAAAGCCTCGATTCCGTTGCCGTTTTCGATAACATCGTCCGCCGCGTCCAGCCTTTGCTGGCGGCTGGCCTGCGCCGCCATGATGGCGCGCACCTGGCTTTCCGGCAGATTGTTACGCGCCATCACGCGGGCGATTTGCACTTCTTCCGGGCAGTCTACCGCGAGTACGCGTGTGACCCGCGCACGCCAAGTGCCCGATTCCACCAGCAGCGGCACGGCGAAGATGACGTAACTGCCGGTGGCCGCGGCGGCGGCGGCCAGCGCGGCGTCGCGGATGCGCGGGTGCAGGATGGCTTCGAGGCGGGCCTTGGCGCCGGCGTCGCCGAACACCAGGGAGCGCATGCGGGCGCGGTCGAGCGCGCCGGCGGCGTCGGCGAATTCGGGGCCGAATTCGGCCACGATGGCCGGCATCGCGGCGCCGCCGGGCGCGGTCAGGCTGTGGGCGATCTGGTCGGTGTCGACGATGCTGGCGCCGCGCGCGGCGAACAGGTCGGCCACCGTGCTCTTGCCGCTGCCGATGCCGCCGGTCAGGCCGATGGAGAAGGGCAGTGTGCTCATCGGTGCTTACAGGTAGGGATAGAAGTTGCGGGTGAACGCCATGATCGGGTCGCGGTACAGGAACACGATCAGGCCGGCGGCCGCCAGGTAGGGGCCGAACGGGATCTTGTAGTCGAAGCCGCGGCGGTTGGCGATCATCAGCACGATGCCGATCACCGAGCCCACCAGCGAGGACATCAGCACGATGGACGGCAGCATCGCCCAGCCCATCCACGCGCCCAGCGCGGCCAGCAGCTTGAAGTCGCCATAGCCCATGCCGTCGCGGTGACGCACCAGTTTATACAGCAAATTGACGGACCACAGCGCCATGTAGCCGGCCGCCGCGCCGATGACGGCGTCGCGCAGCGGGACGAAGGTGCCGTCGATGTTCATGATCAGGCCGGCCCAGATCAGCGGATAGGTCAAGTCGTCCGGCAGCATCTGGGTGTCGAAGTCGATGAAGGTCATGGCGATCAGCAGGTACAGGAACAGCAAGCCGGACAGGCCGGCCCAGCCGCTGCCAAAGTGCCACACCACCACCGCCGACAGCGCGGCCGTCAGCATTTCGATGGCGGGGTAGCGGGCCGAGATCGGCGCTTTGCAGTTGCTGCACTTGCCGCGCAGGACCAGGTAGCTGAGCACCGGGATGTTCTCCAGCGCGGTGATCTGGTGCTGGCAGTGCGGGCAGGCCGAGCGCGGCACCATCAGGTTGTAGCGGTCGGTGTGCGGCTCGTCCTTGCCGGCTTCGACGGCGCAATAATTGTCGGACTCGCGCTGCATCATCTTTGGCAGGCGGTGGATCACCACGTTCAGGAAGCTGCCAAACAGCAGGCCGAACAGGCCGGCGATCAGGCTGACGGCGAGTTGCCCGGCGGGCGCAAACAACAGGGTCGGTTCATGCATGGAAGGTCAGGCCGCTTAGATAGTCACAGAGACCCATATTAAAGCATTGCAGCAACATTGCGGTCGGTTTTTCAGGCATCGAGTCCCTCCTTGGGGGTATGGTAACTAAGTTGGAACTCAGGCAAGGTAGAGAACCTGCCACCCGTGTCGCGGAGTCCGTTCTTGTCTTGCCTTGCCCAGACCTTATTGCTGCTCCTGCTGGGTTGCCTGGTGCTGGCCTGCGTGTGGCGCGTCAGGCGCCGCCATCGCCGGCAGCTGGCGCGGATGGCGGAGCGCGAACGCGCCGCGCTGATCCTGCAGGACACGCTGTTGCAGAACCTGCAGGGCCTGATCCTGCGCTTCCAGGGGGTAAGCCACCGCCTGCCGTCCGACAGCGCCGAACGCGTCACCATCGAAGCCATCCTTGACCAGGCGGACGAGGTGCTGGCCGAGGCGCGCGACCGCATGCTGACGCTGCGCGGCGCGCCCGGCGACGACAGCCCTAGACCACCGAACCGAGCTTGAAGATCGGCAGGTACATGGCCACCACCAGGCCGCCGATCAGCACGCCCAGGATGACCATGATGGCCGGCTCCATCAGGCTCGACAGCGAAGCCACGGCGTCGTCCACTTCCTCCTCGTAGAAGTCGGCCACCTTGCCCAGCATGGCGTCCAGCGAGCCGGACTCCTCGCCGATGGCCACCATTTGCGTCACCATGTTGGGGAACACCTCGGCGTTCTGCATCGCCACCGTCAGGCTGGTGCCGGTGCTGACCTCGTTCTGGATCTTGCGGGTGGCGTCCAGGTAGACCGCGTTGCCGGCCGCGCCGCCCACCGAATCGAGCGACTCCACCAGCGGCACGCCGGCCGCGAACATGGTGGCCAGCGTGCGGGTCCAGCGGGCGATGGTGGCCTTGCGGATCACGTCGCCGAACACGGGCAGGCGCAGCAGCAACCGGTCCATGAAGCGCTGCATCTGCAACGAACGCTGCCACGCCCGGAAGAAGAAGTAGATGGCCGCGAACAGGCCGCCGAAGATCAGGTACCACCACGCCACGAAGAATTCCGACAGCGCCATCACGAACAGCGTGGGCGCGGGCAGGTTGGCGCCAAAGCTCTTGAACACTTCCTTGAACGCCGGCACCACCCAGATCATGATCACCGCCGTGACGATGAAGGCCACCGCCAGGATCGACACCGGATACATCAGCGCCGACTTGATCTTGGCCTTCATGGCCAGCGTCTTTTCCTTGTAGATCGCCAGCCGGGTCAGCAGGTCCTCCAGGATACCGGCCTGTTCGCCGGCGCCCACCAGGTTGCAGAACAGCGGATCGAAGTACAGCGGGAACTTGCGGAACGCCTGGTTGAGGCTGGTGCCGGTCTCGATATCGGCGCGCAGGTCCATCACCAGCTTGGACACCGACGGATTGGCGTGGCCCTTGCCGACGATGTCGAACGATTGCAGCAGCGGCACGCCGGCCTTCATCATGGTGGCCAGCTGGCGAGTGAACAGCGAGATATCCTTGTCGGTGATCTTCTTGCCACTGCGGTAGGCCTTCTTCTTGACCTTGGTGACCATGATGCCCTGGCGGCGCAAGGTGACGTTGACCACGGCCTCGCCGCCGGCGCGCAGCTCGCCGCGCACCGTCTTGCCGGTCTTGTCCTTGCCCTCCCAGGCGAAGATCGATTCCTTGACCTGGTTGCCCGCGTTGCCCGTAGTCGCCATGGCGTTGCTTCCTATTCGTTGGTACAGCCGAGTACTTCTTCAAGGCTGGTCAGGCCGTTCCTGACCTTCACCAGCCCGGACTGGCGCAGCGACTTCACGCCTTCCTCTTCCGACTTGGCGGCGATTTCCATGGAGTTGCCGTTCGCCAGGATGATGCTTTCGATGGCGGGCGAGATCGGCATGATCTGGTAGATGCCGACCCGGCCCTTGTAGCCGCCGCCGTTGCAGCGTTCGCAGCCGACCGGGCCGTATGGCTTCCAGCTGCCGTCCAGCTCGTGCTCCTTGAAGCCGGCCTTGAGCAGCAGGTCGTGCGAGATCTCCACCGGCTGCTTGCAAATGCACAGCCGGCGCGCCAGCCGCTGCGCGGTGATCAGGATCACCGACGAGGCGATGTTGAACGGCGCCACGCCCATGTTCATCAGCCGCGTCAGCGTGGACGGCGCGTCGTTGGTGTGCAGCGTGGAGAACACCATGTGGCCGGTCTGCGCCGCCTTGATGGCGATGTCGGCCGTCTCCAGGTCGCGGATCTCGCCGACCATGATGATGTCCGGGTCCTGGCGCAGGAAGGACTTGAGCGCCACCGGGAAGGTCAGGCCGGCCTTGTCGTTGACGTTGACCTGGTTCACGCCCGGCAGGTTGATCTCGGCCGGGTCCTCGGCGGTGGAGATGTTGATGCCCGGCTTGTTGATCACGTTCAGGCAGGTGTACAGCGAGACCGTCTTGCCCGAGCCGGTCGGGCCTGTCACCAGCACCATGCCGTAGGGACGCTGGATGGCGTCGAGCAGCAGCTCCTTCTGGTCCGGGTCGTAGCCGAGCGCGTCGATGCCCATCTGCGCCTGGGTGGCGTCGAGGATACGCATCACGGTCTTCTCGCCGAACAGCGTCGGCAGCGTCGAGATGCGCAGGTCGATGGTCTTGGTGGGCGAGACGATCAGGCGCATGCGGCCGTCCTGCGGGATGCGCTTTTCCGAGATGTCCAGCTTGGCCAGCACCTTGATGCGGGAGACCAGCTTCTCCTTGATCGAGATCGGCGGCTGGGCATGCTCCATCAGCACGCCGTCGACGCGGAAGCGCACGCGGTAGAATTTTTCAAACGGCTCGAAGTGCAAGTCCGAGGCGCCCATGTTGACCGCGTCCATCAGCATCTTGTTGAGGAAGCGCACCACCGGGGCGTCCTCGACCTCGTTGGCGCCGGCCTCGGCCGCTGCGGCGTTGGCGGCGGCCGAGGCGTCCTCCTCCTCGGCGAACTGGATGTCGGACTCGTCGCCGGCCAGGTCGCTGATGGCCTGCTCGCTGCTCTTGTTCAGGCGCGCCAGCAACTGCAGCAGCGCGTCGTGCGCCACGATGACGGGCTCGACGGTGGACTCGGTCTGGAACTTGATCTGGTCCAGCGCCTGGGTGTTGGTCGGATCGGAAATCGCCACCGACATCTTGTTGCCGCGCTTGGCCAGCGCGATCACGCGCTGCGCCTGCATCAGCTTGTTGTCGATGATCTTGGCCGGCAGCGCCTCGATATTGAGCGCCTGCACATCCATCAGCGGATAGGCGAAGGTCTCGGAACAGAACATGGCCAGCGCGCGGGCGTCGATGACGCCGCTGGCCAGCAGCACGTCAATGAAGGCCAGCTTGTCGGCCACGGATTTTTTTTGCAGCATCTCGGCCTGGGCCGCGGAAAGGCGCCCGGCTTGCATCAATGCCCGTGCCAGCCCCGGCATCGGGGCGCCTGGCGCGGCGTTGGGTAGGACTGCTGCCATAGATGCGTCTGCTGGATGGGGGGCGTCACAAAATGATGCCTTCAGGCATCATATTTGTAAAGGCGTTTGTCGTTCCTCGGAAACGATTGTACTCCCCAATGTTGTATATCCAGCCGGATTAGTGCGTGCGGCGACTACCCGGGCGTATCAATTTGACGACTTTGATCGCCTGGTCGTGGACTTGCACCACTTCGATGATGCAGTTGGCGACCTTGATGCTGATGGGGGCGTCTGGAATTTCTTGCAACAGTTCCAGCAGCAGGCCGTTCAGGGTCTTGGGGCCGTCCAGCGGGAAGCCCAGGCCGAGGCGCTTGTTGATGTCGCGCAGCGCGGTCGAGCCCTCCAGCAGGCACTCGCCCTGCTCGGTCCAGCCGAAGCTGTCGGCGCGGGCCGCGCCCGGCATCGATGTCGTAAATTCACCGATCATTTCCTCGATGATATCGTCCAGCGTGACCAGGCCCTGCACCTCGCCGTACTCGTCGACGATGATGCCCAGGCGTTCCTTGTTCTCCTGGAAGTACTGCAACTGGGTGAAGACGCCGGTGTCCTGCGGGATGAAGTAGGGCGTGCTGAGCAGCGCGCGGAAATGCTCGACGGTCAGCTCGTCCTCCTGGTTCAGCAGCGCCACCGCCTTGCGCACGTGCAGGATGCCGATGATGCGGTTGATCTCGCCTTCGTAGACGGGCAGCTTGTTGTGGTAGCAGGTGGTCAGCTCGCGCTTGATCTCGTCAACCGTCAGCTCCAGGTTCAGCGCCTCGATCTGCGAGCGCGGCGTCATGATGTCCTCGACCGAGATGGTCTCCAGGTCGAACAGGTTGAGCAGGATGCTCTTGTGCTTTTGCGGAATGAAATTGCCGCCCTCCAGCACGATCGAGCGCAGCTCCTCGGGCGACAGGCGGGCCTCGTGGGCGTGGGCGCCGGCCTTGATGCGGAACAGCTTGAGCACCAGCGAGACGAACAGGTTGACGAACCAGATCACCGGCTTGGCCAGCGCCATCAGCGGCTTGAGCACCATGCTGGTGGGCAGGGCGATGCGTTCGGGGAAGGTGGCGCCGATCACCTTGGGCGAGATTTCCGCGAACACGATCAGCAGGAAGGCCACCACGCCGGTGGAGATGGTGATGACGTTGTCGTCGTGGCCGAAGGTCTGGATGGCGATGGCGGTGACCAGCGCGGTGGCCATGGCGTTGATCAGCGTGTTCGCGATCAGCACCAGCGACAGCAGTTTATCGGTGCGGTCGAGCAGCCACAGCGTGGTGATGGCGCGGCGGCTGCCGCGTTTGGCCATATGGCGCAGGCGATAGCGGTTGGCCGCCATCAGGGCGGTTTCGGCCATGGCGAAGAAGGCCGAGCACAGTATCAGGAGGGCGAGCGCCAGAAATTGCGCCCAAAACGGCACGGTATCCAAGGGTCACCGTAAAGAATCTTGCGTGGGAAACTGGTCGGCCTGATCACTGCACCGGCCCAGACGGCATGGCCCCGAACCGCGGCCACAGAGTGTCGAATTCTAAGGCAAGCTTGGCTTCCATGCAAGTTGGGGTCAAGTCTGACATTCGGACACGAGCTCTGCCGTGGCGGCCGCTACGGCAGAGCTCGTGTGCGAATGTCAGACTTGACCCCAATTTTTTTGCAGCATCAAAGCCAGGGCGGCGATGGGGGCGCCGTTTTCCTGGCGGGCCGTCAGCGGCTCGGCGGCTTTGATGTGGAAGCCGGTCTCGGCGGCCAGGCGTTGCAGGTAGGCCAGCGTGTGGGCGTAGCGGTTCGAGGGACGCAGCGCGTAGTCGGCGCCTTCGCCCGCTTCCACCGTGAAGCAGAAGTGGCCGCCTTCGCGTAGCGCGCGGTGCACGCTGGTGAAGACCGGCGCCAGGTCGCCGATATAGACGAACACATCGGCCGCCACCGCCAGGTCCCAGGCGTCGTGCTGGCCATCGAGGTAGGCGCTCAGGTCGTCGCAGGCGAGGCTGTCGTACAGCTTGCGCTCGGCTGCCTTGTCCAGCATCTGCCGCGACAGGTCCACGCCCGCCAGCTTGCCCGCGTAGGCTTTCAGGTAAGGGCCGCACAGGCCGGTGCCGCAGCCCAGGTCCAGCGTGTCGTACGTGCCGGGGCCGAGGGTGCGGCGGATCAGCCCATCTAAATAAGACGGCGTTTGATAGTCCAGCACCTCCACCAGATGCTGGTCGAAGTGGTTGGCGTACTGGTCGAACAGCGAGCGCACGTATTCGGCCGGCAGCACGGCCGGCGTCTCGCCCGCGCCCACCGAGGCCAGCGCGAACGCGATGGTTTCGGGATTGTCGCCATGCGCCAGCGCGGCGCGGTAGGCGGCGATGGCCTCGGCGTTGCGCCCCATCGAACGCAGTGTGTTGCCGCGCGCGTAGTGGGCCAGCGCGTAGTCCGGCTTGAGCGCCAGCGCCTGATCGTAGCTGTCCAGCGCCGCGTCGAAGATGCCCAGCCGGTGCATGGCCGCGCCCTGGCCGTTGTAGGCCTCGGCCCATTGCGGACGCAGGTGGATGGCGCGGTCGTAGCTTTCCACCGCTTCCGGCAGCATGCGCAGGCAGTGCAGCGCGTTGCCGCGCGCGAACCAGGCGTCGGCGTTGCGGCTCTGCAGATGCAGCGCGTCTTCCGCCGCGCCCAGCGCGTCGAGGTAGCGGCCCTGGTCCTGCAGCACGATGGCGCGGTTGCAGTGCGCCTCGGCGTACGACGGCTGGATCGCCAGCGCGCGCTGATAACTGAGCAGCGCTTCGTCGAGCCGCCCCAGCCGGCGCAGCGCGTTGCCGCGATTGCTCCAGGCCATGGCGTAGTCGGGCAGCAGGGCGAGGGCGCGCTCGTGGCTGGCCAGCGCCTCGTCGGCGCGGCCGGCGTCGAGCAGCGCCACGCCGAGATTGCAATGCGCCTTGGCCTGCGCGCCATCGACCGCGATCGCTTGCGAGATCAGCGCGATGGCCGCCTGCGCGTCGCCCTGCTGGCGCGCGATCACGCCCAGCAGGTGCAGCGCGTCGAACCGGCGCGGGTCGAGTTCCAGCACCTGTCGGTACAGCGCCTGCGCCGGTTCCAGCCGTCCCTGTTGGTGCAGTTCGACGGCTTGTTGCAGAAAGGACGCAATCAGCGCCGAGTGAGTTTCGTTCATGGTGCGCGCATCTTAGCCGATGCGCGACGGGCGCGGCTGAATTCTCTCCAATTGTTACCTTTTGATAATCTTGTTAGTCATGATAATATTTTTAGAAATCAAAACCCTGGGGCGATAAATGAAAAGAGTGCTTGCCAGCGCGATCTGCGCGCTGTTGCCGTTGATCGCCAAGGGCGCCGCGCCCGCGCTGATACCGATCCAGGCCTTCGTGGAGCAGGAGCAGTACTACAACCCCAGCATTTCACCCGACGGCAAACATCTGGCGGTGACGGCGCGGGTGCCGGTCGGCGCGCGCACGGTGCCGATGTTGTCTTTCTATAGCTTGCCGGAGATGAAGCTGGAAAGCGTGGTGCGCATGCCGCTGTTCATCGTGCCGGTCGACTATAACTGGGTCAGCAATACCCGTCTGGTGGTGGAGGAGGGGGAGGAGGTCGGCTCCCGCGAGCGGCCGCAGAAGACCGGCGAAATCGTGGCGACGGATTTCGACGGCACGCATCAGATCTATATGCACGGCTACCAGATGCTCACGCTGTCCAAGCAGAACACGCGTTACGGCAACGATTGGGCGTACGCCACCGTGGTCAACCTTCCGCTCGTGCGCAATGGCCACGTCCAGATCGCCAGTTATCCGTGGGACCATGAATACAGCGCGTTATATGACTTCGACAGCCGCAACGCCATCCGCAAGCTGGTGGCCGAGCTGCCGTCGCCGAACGCGGATTTTGTCGTGCGCAACGATGGCAAGCCAGCCTATGCGCACGCCACCGACAAGGAGGGGTTCAGGCAGCTCTGGCACTTTGACGACGTCGCGCAAAAGTGGAGTGTGGTGCCGCAGCCCAAGGGCACGCTACTAACTCCGACGGCGTTCAGCGCAGACGACAAGGAGTTCATCGGTTGGTATTCGGAGAACGGCGGCGCCATCAAAGTGGTGCGCCAGAACGTGGACACCGGCCAACGCACGGTCCTGGCGGAAGATGCGCAAGGCAGCATGGGCACCTTGATGTATGGCTCCAGCCGCACGTCGCCGATAGGCGTATTTACCAGTTCGGGCCGCCCACGCATGGTCTATCTCGACCCGTCCCACCGGGACGTGGCCCTGCACCGCGACCTGAGCGCGCAATTCCCGGATGCGACCGTCTCGCTGACCGGCGCCACCGACGACGGCAACACCCTGCTGGCGGTGGTGCGCAGCGACCGCGACCCCGGCGTGGTCTATCTGTATGACCGCAAGACGAACAAGGCCGACCTGCTGCTGACCTATAAGGCCGGGATCGACCCGGATGCCATGGCGCCGCGCCAGCCGATCAGCTTTACGGCGCGCGACGGCCTGCGCATTGACGGCTACCTGACGATGCCGGCCGCCAAAGGCAACGGGAAGCCGCCGCTGATCCTGCTTCCGCACGGCGGCCCGCATGGACCTTCCGACAGCTGGTATTTCGATGACGATGCCCAGTTCCTGGCCAGCCGCGGTTACGCGGTGCTGCAGGTGAACTTCCGCGGCTCGGGTGGGCGCGGAGAGAAGTTCCTGCACGCCGGTTACCGCCAGTGGGGCGGCAAGATCATGGACGATCTGGTCGACGGCGTGCAATGGGCGGTGGGGCAGGGCAAGGTGGATGGTTCGCGCATGTGCGTCTACGGCGCCAGCTTCGGCGGCTACGCGGCGCTGATGCTGGCCGCGCGCGAACCGGACCTGTTCAAATGCGCGGTCGGCTATGCGGGCATTTATGAATTGCCGCTGCTGCTGAAGGAAGACGCTGGCAACGTCCGTTACCAGAGCGCGACGAAACGGTTTATCGGCGAGGATGCGGCCGAACTGGCGCGCTTCTCGCCGACCCGGCATGCCGCGGCGATCAAGGCCGGGGTGCTGTTGATCCACGGAGGGAAAGACAAGCGCGCGCCGAAGGAGCATGCCTTTCTCATGAAGGAGGTACTGGAAAAGGCCGGACATCCACCCGAGTGGTACTACGTCGACTACGAAGGCCACGGCTTCTACGACACCGCCAACCAGGCCGAGGTCTATCAACGGCTGGAGACCTTCTTCGCCAAGTACCTCGGCAAACCGAAGTAATCAGCTGCCGCGATAAGTCGAATACGCCCACGGCGAGACGACCAGCGGCACGTGGTAATTCTGGTCGGCGCTGGCGATACCGAAAGCCAGCGTCACCTCGTCGATGAAGCGCGGCTCGGGCAAATCCACGCCCTGCGCCGCGAAGTAGGCGCCTGCGCCGAACACCAGCTCATACTTCCCCGGCTTCATGGTCTCGCCTTCCAGCAGCGGCACGGCGCAGCGGCCGTCGGCGTTGGTGACGTCGGTCTTCAGCAGCTCGCGGCCCTGCGCCGTGACGGCGTACAAGGTCACCTTGACGCCGGCGCCCGGCTTGCCGACGGTAATATCGAGAACGTGTGTACTAAGCTTGCCCATGGTAAGTCCTATATCGGTAGGTGATGAGTATCTATTGGACAAATCATATACCGATGCCGTTCTACGCATATATGATTGCAGATATATTCCTCATAGACTAGCCAGCGCCATGACCAACTACGACAACTATCCGCGCGACTTGATCGGCTACGGCCCGAAGCCGCCGCACGCCCAGTGGCCCAACCGGGCCCGCGTGGCCCTGCAATTCGTCCTCAATTACGAAGAGGGCGGCGAGAACAACGTGCTGCACGGCGACGCCGGCTCCGAGACCTTCCTGTCCGAGATCATCGGCGCGGCCTCGTTCAGCAACCGCCACATGAGCATGGAATCGATCTACGAATACGGTTCGCGCGCCGGCTTGTGGCGCCTGCTGCGCATGTTCGAGGAGCGCAAGCTGCCGCTGACGATCTTCGGCGTGTCGATGGCGCTCAAGCGCAACCCGGAGGCGGTGGCCGCGTTCCAACAGCTGGGCCACGAAATCGCCTGCCACGGCCTGCGCTGGATCACCTACCAGAACATGGACGAAGCCACCGAGCGCGCCCACATGCAGGAAGCGGTGCAGATCATCCGCGAGCTGACCGGCAGCGCGCCGCAGGGCTGGTACACCGGCCGCGATTCGCCGCAGACCAAGCGCCTGGTGGTGGAACACGGCGGCTTCCGCTACGACGCCGACAACTACAGCGACGACCTGCCATTCTGGCAAAAGGTGGACTACACTGATGCCGAGGGCAAGCCCGCCGTGGCGCCGCAGCTGATCGTGCCGTACACGCTCGACACCAACGACATGCGCTTCGCCGCCGCGCAGGGCTTCAACTCCGGCACGCAGTTCTTCGATTATCTGAAGGACGCCTTCGATGTGCTGTACGCCGAGGGCGATCCGGCAGGCCTGAACCAGCCGAAGATGCTGTCGATCGGCCTGCACTGCCGCATCGTCGGCCGGCCGGCGCGCGCGGCGGCGCTGGCGCGCTTCCTCGACTACGTGCAAAAGCACGATAACGTGTGGATCACCCGCCGTATCGACATCGCCGAGCACTGGCGCAAAACCCATCCATTCGCAGGTTGAGACCAAGATGTCCGAACCGATTCGTTTTTACTACCGTGGCGCAGTGCAGGAAATCTCCGGCGCCGCGCCCACGCGCACCGTGCTGCAGCACCTGCGCGAGGATCTGCATTGCACCGGCACCAAGGAAGGCTGCGCCGAAGGCGATTGCGGCGCCTGCACCGTCGTGGTGGGCAGCCTGAATGCCGCCGGCCAGTTGGAGATGAAGGCCGTGAACTCCTGCATCCAGTTCGCACCCACGCTGGACGGCAAGGCGCTGTTCACCGTCGAGGACCTGCAGCAGCCGGACGGCGCGCTGCATCCGGTGCAGCAGGCGATGGTGGAATGCCATGGCTCGCAGTGCGGCTTCTGCACGCCGGGCTTCGTCATGTCGCTGTGGGGCATGTACCTGGACAAGGACGGCCAGCCGGCGCAGCGCAAGGAGATCGACGACTGCCTGTCCGGTAACCTGTGCCGCTGCACCGGCTACCGCCCGATCATCGACGCCGCGCATCGCATGACCGAATTGCCGAAGGTTGGCTTCGACCGTGCGGCGCTGGCCGAACAGCTGCGCGCCCTGCAGCGCGACGCCGGCGCCAGCTACAGCGCGCACGGCCAGACCTTCCACGCGCCGCGTACTTTGGAGGAACTGGTGGCGCTGCGCGCCGCGCATCCGAAGGCCACGCTGCTGTCGGGTTCCACCGACGTCGGCCTGTGGGTCACCAAACAGATGCGCGACCTGGGCGACATCATTTATCTCGGCCATGTCACCGCGCTGCAAACCGTCACCGAAGCGGATGGCATGCTGCAGATCGGCGCCAGCGTATCGCTTAACGACGCATACGAAGCCTTGTGCCGCCTGTATCCGTCGCAGCTGGGCGAAATGTGGCAGCGCTTCGCATCGCTGCCGATCCGTAACGCCGGTACCCTGGGCGGCAACGTCGCCAACGGCTCGCCGATCGGCGATTCGATGCCGTGGATGATAGCCGTCGGCAGCGAAGTGGTGCTGCGCGGCCCGGCCGGCGAGCGCGTGATGCCGCTGGAAGCGTTCTATCTCGACTATCAGAAGAAGGACATGCGGCCCGACGAATTCGTGGCCGCCGTGCGCGTGCCGCTGCCGCGCGAGGGCGTGCAGTTCCGCACCTACAAACTGGCCAAGCGCTTCGACCAGGACATCTCGGCCGTCTGCGCGGCGTTCGCGTTCAAGCTCGATGGTGATCATATTGTCGACGCCCGCATCGCTTTCGGCGGCATGGCCGCCACGCCGCGTCGCGCCGCCCGCGCCGAAGCCTCGCTGAACGGCCTTCGCTGGAACGAAGCCAATCTGCGCGTGGCGATGGACATGCTGGCGCAGGACTTCGCGCCGCTGTCGGACATGCGCGCCTCCAGCACCTACCGCATGCAAACGGCGCAGAACCTGCTGCGCCGCTTCTGGTTCGAAACCCGCGCCGACGCGCCGTTGGCGGCCGATGCCGTCAACGCCTTCGCCTGCCGCGCTTGAAAGGAGCCATCATGAATCAACCAGTCGCTCCCTCGCTGCTCGCCGCGCAGGCGTGGAAGGCGGTCGGCGTCGCCCGTCCGCACGAATCGGCCGAGCTGCACGTGCTTGGCCAGGCCACCTACACCGACGACATCCCCGAGCTGCAAGGCACGCTGCATGCGGCGCTGGGCCTGTCGTCCAAGGCGCATGCGCGCATCAACGCGATGGACCTGTCGCCGGTGCGCAGTTCGCCCGGCGTGGTGGCGGTCTACACCGCCGAGGATATCGTCGGCACCAACGATTGCGGTCCGATCATCCACGACGATCCTATCCTGAGCGCGGGAGAGGTGATGTACATCGGCCAGCCGATCTTCATCGTCATCGCCGACACGCATGACAACGCCCGGCGCGCCGCGCGCCGCGCCGTGATCGGCTACGACGAGCTGCCGGCCATCTTCACGCCGCAGGAGGCCAAGTCCGCGCAGTCGTACGTGCTGCCGCCGATGCACCTCAAGCGCGGCGATTACCAGGCCGCGTTCGAGCAGGCGCCCAATGTGGTCAAGGGCCAGTTGTTCGTCGGCGGCCAGGAGCAGTTCTACCTGGAAGGCCAGATCGCCTACGCGATCCCGAAGGAAGACCACGGCATGCTGGTGCAGTGCTCGACGCAGCATCCGAGCGAGATGCAGCATGTGGTGGCGCATGCGCTGGGCGTGCATTCGCACAAGGTGCAGGTGGAGTGCCGCCGCATGGGTGGAGGCTTCGGCGGCAAGGAATCGCAGTCTGCGCTGTGGGCGGCTTCGGCCAGCATCGCTGCGGCCAAGCTGCGCCGCCCAGTCAAGCTGCGCGCCGACCGTGATGACGACATGCTCGTCACCGGCAAGCGCCATTGCTTCTTCTACGAATATGAAGTCGGCTACGACGACAGCGGCAAGATCCTGGCCGCCAAGGTCGACATGACTTTGCGCGCGGGCTTCTCGGCGGATTTGTCCGGCCCCGTGGCCACGCGCGCAGTCTGCCACTTCGATAACACCTACTATCTGTCGGACGTGGACATTCGCGCCGGCTGCGGCAAGACCAACACCCAGTCGAATACCGCCTTCCGCGGCTTCGGCGGCCCGCAGGGCGCGATTGCCATCGAGTACATCGTCGACGAAATCGCCCGCAACCTGGGGCGCGACGCGCTGGACATCCGCCGTCTGAACTTCTACGGAAAGACCGAACGCAACGTCACGCCGTACGGCCAGGAGATCGTCGACAACGTGATCGAAGCGCTGACGGCGGAGCTGGAGCAGACCAGCGAATACCGCGCCCGCCGCGCCGCCATCGAAGCCTACAACGCCACCAGTCCCGTGCTGAAGAAGGGACTGGCGATGACGCCGCTGAAGTTCGGCATCGCCTTCAACGTTACGCACCTGAACCAGGCGGGCGCGCTGGTGCATGTGTATGTGGACGGTTCGGTACTGGTCAACCACGGCGGCACGGAAATGGGGCAGGGCATCAACACCAAGGTGATGCAGGTGGTGGCGCATGAATTGGGCCTCGACCTGGATCACGTGCGCGCCACCGCCACCGACACCAGCAAGGTCGCCAACACCTCGGCGACAGCCGCTTCCACCGGCGCGGACTTGAACGGTAAGGCCGCGCAGGATGCGGCACGCCAGATCCGCGAACGCCTGGCCGCCTTCGCCGTCAAGCTGTATGGCGACGAGGACGGCGTGCCGGTGCAGTTCTTCGACAACGCCGTGCATGTGAATGGGCATGTGGTGCCGTTCTCGGAACTGGTGCAGCGCGCCTATCTGGCACGCGTGCAGCTGTGGTCCGACGGCTTCTACGCCACGCCCGGCCTGCACTGGGATCCGAAGACGATGAACGGCCATCCGTTCTCATACTATGCCTATGGCGCCGCTGTTTCCGAAGTGGTGGTCGATACGCTGACCGGCGAGTGGAAGCTTCTACGCGCGGACGCGCTGTACGATGCGGGCCGTTCGCTCAACCCGGCCATCGACCTGGGGCAGGTGGAGGGCGCGTTCATACAGGGCATGGGCTGGCTGACCACCGAGCAGCTGTGGTGGAACCCGGCCGGCAAGCTGATGACGCATGCGCCGTCGACGTACAAGATCCCCGGCGTGTCCGACTGCCCGGAGGACTTCCGCGTGCGGCTGTTCGACAACGGCAACGTCGAGGACAGCATCCACCGTTCCAAGGCCGTGGGCGAGCCGCCGTTGCTGCTGCCGTTCTCGGTATTCTTCGCGATCCGCGATGCGATTTCGGCGGTCGGCGGGCATCGCGTAAATCCGCCGCTGAACGCTCCGGCCACCAGCGAGGAAATCCTGCGCGCGGTGGCCATCGTGGAAATGTCGGCTTGAGGATATCGGCATGAACGAGTGGCTGACAACTGTGATGGCGGAACCGGCGGTGCTGGTGACGGTGGCGATCGTGGAGGGATCCGGCCCGCGCGAACCCGGCGCCCGCATGCTGGTCACGGCTGGCGGCCAGGTCGACACCATCGGCGGCGGCCATCTGGAGATGTCCGCGGTCGACGTGGGCCGCAGCATGTTGAAGAGCGCCGCCAGGTCGCCTGATGGCGTGCACGCGCGGCTGGAGCGTTACGCGCTTGGCCCCACGCTGGGCCAATGCTGCGGCGGCGTGGTTCATCTGGCGTTCGAATTGATCGACGCGCCGCTGGCCGACGTATTGGCCAGCCTGCGGAAGCGCTGGCGTGAGGACAGCTGGCGCCTCAGCGCCATCGATGGCGCGCCAGTGTCCTTGCTGCTGGACGCCGATGGCACGATCCTCGCCGGCGCAGGCGAAACGCCCGCCATCGGCGACGCATCCGCCACCGCCACCGCCACCGGTGACGCGTCCAAGACCACCGGCCCAGCGTCCGCCACCGCGATCGGCGCGGCATCCGCCACGGCCACCGGCCCCGCGTTCCCCGCTATCGACCACCAGCGCGGCACCCACATCCTGCGCGATGCCGCCGGCCGCCGCTGGCTCGCCGATCCCTGCCTGGCTCCGCGCGCGCACTTGCTGCTGTTCGGCGCCGGCCACGTCGGCGCGGCCATCGTCCGCATGCTGGGCGAGCTACCGTGCACCGTCACCTGGATCGACGAACGCGAAGACATGTTCCCGCCAACGATACCGCCCAATGTCACCGTCGAAGCCACCGACGTGCCGGAAGCCCTGGTGGCCAGCGCCCCCGCCGGCGCAAGCTATCTGGTGATGACCCACAGCCACGCGCTGGACCTGCGCCTCAGCGAAGCGATCCTCGCCCGCGCCGACGTGGGCTGGTTCGGCCTGATCGGCTCCAAGACCAAGCGCGTGCAGTTCGAACGCCGCATGGCCGCGCGCGGCCTGCCGGAAGACCGCATCGCCGCCATGGTCTGCCCGATCGGCATCGCCGGCATCACCAACAAACTGCCCGCCGCAATCGCCGCCTCCGTCTGCGCGCAATTGCTGACGGTATGGGAAGCGCAGCAAATCGCCGCACTCGAAACGAAGGCCGCGCCGGTGTGCCTGGCCGCATCGCGCTAGAATCAGCAATCCTCTTCAGGACATCGCCATGCCTAACAACTTGCAAGCCTACCGCGGCAGCTTGCTGCACTTCTTCGCCGATCCGGCGTTCAGCGCACAGTCGCACGCATGGCATGAAGACGGCCTGCTGATCGTCGCCGACGGCAAAGTGCAGGCGGCCGGCGACTACGCCACCTTGCGCGCCACGCTGCCGCCCGGCGCCGAGCTGCACGACTACAGCGGCAAGCTGCTGATGCCCGGCTTTATCGACACCCACGTCCACTACCCGCAAACCGACATGATCGCCTCGCCGGCGGAAGGGCTGCTGCCCTGGCTGGAGACCTACACCTTCCCGACCGAGCGCCAGTTCGAAGACCCGGCCCACGCGGCCGGCGTGGCCGATTTCTTCCTCGACGAGCTGCTACGCTGCGGCACCACCACCGCCATGGTCTACTGCACCGTGCACCCGCAATCGGTGGGCGCTTTCTTCGCCGCCAGCGAACAGCGCGGCCTGCGCATGGTGGCGGGGAAGGTGATGATGGACCGGAACTGCCCCGACTTCCTGCGCGATACCGCCGAAGCCAGCGCCCGCGACACCGAGGCTCTGATCCAGCGCTGGCACAAGCGTGGCCGCGCCCTGTACGCGATCACGCCGCGTTTCGCGCCCACGTCTACCGAAGCGCAGCTGCAACTGGCGGGCGAACTGGCGCGCGCCTATCCCGACACCTTTATCCAGACCCACGTCTCCGAAAACGAAGCCGAATGCGCATGGGTGCGCGAGCTGTTCCCGAATTCGCGCAGCTACATCGATGTCTACGACAGCTACGGCATGCTGCGGCCGCGCGCCATGTACGGCCACTGCATCTGGCTCAATGAGCAGGACCGCGTGCGCATGGCGCAAACCCAGTCCGCCGCCGCCATCTGCCCGACCTCCAACCTGTTCCTCGGCAGCGGTCTGTTCGACTTCGAACGCGCCGACCAGGCGGGCGTGCCGCTGTCGCTGGCGACCGATGTGGGTGGCGGCACTTCCTTCTCGATGTTGCAAACGATGAATGAAGCCTATAAAGTAGCGCGACTGAAGGGCAGTTACCTGCCGGCCCTGCGGATGTTCTACCTGGCCACGCTGGGCGCGGCGCGCAGCATGCAGCTCGAAGGCACGATCGGCAATTTCGCCGCCGGCGCCGAGGCGGACTTCATCGTGCTCGATCCGCAAGCCACGCCGCTGCTGCAGCGCCGGACCGCGCGCGGCGAGAGCCTGGAGGAACTGCTGTTCGCGCTGGCCCTGTTGGGCGACGACCGCGCCGTGGCGGCCACCTATTCGGCTGGCCGCCAGGTGCACGCCCGCGTAATGACTTAAACCACATTGGAAGACTCATGCAAAAAAATATCGCCAGCCTGAAGGCCGCCGCCATCGCCGCCGCCCTGTTCTGCGCCTTGCCGCACGGCGCGCAAGCGGTCAGCAACGAGGAGATCACCAAGCGCCAGTTCGCGGCGCTGGTCGCGGGCCCGGAGCCCAAGACGGCCGAGCTGACGATGTTCCTGACCATGATGCCCAAGGGCGGCGACCTGCACCACCACTACTCGGGCGCGATCTACGCCGAGCAGTATCTGGAGTGGGTGGACAAGGAAGGCTACTGCGTCAACAAGAACACCTACCTGATCGACACCAACAAGGCCGACACCACCGCCGAACAGGCCAAGCCGCTGGCGGACCGCGTCTGCCTGTCCGGGCAGGACGTGATGAACAATAACACCGTGCTGGCCAACCTGCTGCAGCGCTGGGCGGACAAGGACTTCTACAACCACGGCGCGCTGCAATCGCCGCCGGACCGCCAGTTCTTCGACACCTTCGGCTTCTTCGGCCCGGTCTCCTCGACCAACGCGGCCGATGGCCTGCAGCGCCTGAAGCAGCGCGCCATCCAGGAAAACCTGAGCTACATCGAGACCATCTACGAGATCGCGCCGATGGCGCAGGACGCCGATTTCGACCGCAAGGCCGCCGCCGGCGGCATCACCGACGCCGACCTGGCCGCCTACGCCGCCAAGCTGGAAACCAACGGCGACTTCCAGGGCTGGATCGCGGCCTACCTGAAAAACGTGGACACCGCCGGCGCCGGCATCGACGACGCCAACTTCACGCTGCGCTACCAGCCGTTCGCGCTGCGCTTCCTGACGCCGTCGCAGGTGTTTTCGCAGATGGTGGCTAGCTTCAAGCTGGCCACGTCCAACCCGAAAATCGTCGGCGTCAACATCGTCGGCCAGGAAAGCGTCAACGTCTCGATGCGCGACTACGCGCTGCAGATGCGGATGTTCAAATTCCTGAAAACGAAGCAGCCGGGCGTGAAACTGGCGCTGCACGCGGGTGAATTGGCGCTGGGCGTGGTGCCGCCGGAGGGCCTGACCTTCCACATCAAGGACGCCATCGACGTCGCCGGCGCCAGCCGCATCGGCCACGGCATCGACATCGCGCACGAGACGGACGCGCTGGCGATCATGAAAAAAATGCGCGACCAGCGCATCCCGGTGGAGGTCAACCTGACCAGCAACCAGTTCATCCTGGGCGTGAAGGGCGAGGCCCATCCGGTCACGCTGTATCGCAAATACGGCGTGCCGTTCGTGCTGTCGACCGACGATGCTGGCGTCTCGCGCAACAACCTGTCCGGCGAATACGTGCTGTACGCCGCCCGCTACAAGCCGGACTACGCCGAGATCAAGAAACTGTCCTACGACAGCATCCGCTATTCCTTCCTGGCTGATGTCGATAAACAACGTTTATTGAAGGCATTGGACGGCAAATTCGCCAAATTCGAGGCCGCGATCGCCGCCGCCCCGGTCGCCAAGAGCCGCTGAGTTCGCTTCGGGGACGGTCCGCCGTCCCCGAAATGTTGCGCTGCCGCGACGGACAGTCTAGTGTTACAGATCTAATTTCCCCCTGGCCACTTTCCGGGTGGCTTGTCATACTTGTCATATTTCCTCAGGGATGTGGCAACATTGCGACATTGGCAGGGGAGTTCGCACCAGATCAGTGCGTTTTATGAATGAAATTTATTCAAGCGACGTTTGGTCTACTATAATACTCCCCTTAAAGATGCGCCTCGCTTACAGAGCGAAACCTGCGCGGTTCAGCGCCCCATTTATATCGCTTTCGTATAAATCCCTAAAGTAAATCGTATTTGTCACGCATTTTTTGCTGATGCATAGTTGTTTGAGATGCTTCCAAACTGCCAACTTTTATTGGCGTTTCGAGGGTGTTGCATGCAAATGTCAGTCAGGCAAGTCAGTGACAGTCTGATCAACTGACTTCTTGTCATGTTGATGAAATATTTACTGGTTACAATTTTGTGATGTCATGGGCACTTTGTGTCAAGAATGTGACCGCGGGCCATAAGCCCGCCCGGTCCAAGGCATCTTAGAACACAATAAATTTTTTTACATAAACTGGGAGTTCCCTTAATGCAATCCGCCGTTAAACACAATCCGACGCTGCGTCTGAGCCTGGTCGCTCTGGCCTGCCAGATGGTCTGCATGGGCGCCGCGTACGCGCAGTCCGACGCCGCCCCTGCCGCCAAGCCAGCCACCGAAACCGTGACCATCACCGGCCGCAAAGTCGGTATGGGCCTGATGGTGCAGGAAGACGTGCCAAAAGCACGTTCGACCGTGACCGCCGAGGAACTGGCGAAGCAGCGCCCTACCGGTAACGCCTACGACGCCCTGGCGCTCATGCCAGCGGTGAACACCTACAGCTACGACGGCACCGGCCTGTTCGGTGGCGGCCTGACCCTGCGCGGCTTCAACAGCGACCAGATCGGCGCGACCATTAACGGCGTTCCAGTGAACGACTCGGGTAACTTCGCTGTGTTCCCACAAGAATTCGTCGACCAGGAAAACACCTGCACCACCTTCGTGACCCAGGGTTCGACCGACGTCGACTCCCCGCAAGTTGGCGCCACCGGCGGTAACTTCGGCATCACCACCTGCGATCCGGAAGACAAGCAGCGCTTCCGCATCATGCAAACCGGCGGCCAGCTGAGCATGTGGAAAACCTACCTGCGCCTGGATACCGGCAAGTTCGCCAACGACAAGGCCAAGGTCTTTGTCTCCGTGTCGCACGCCGAAGCCAAGAAATGGAAGGGTCTGGGCAAGGCGATGCGCGACCACATGGACGTCGGCTTCAACTACGACTGGGATCGCTTCAACTACATCCACGGCACGGTCCTGTACAACCGCGCCATCAACAACAACATCAGCACCTTCAACCTGGCTGACCTGAAAAAGAACGGCTACTACTACGACTACGCCACGACCTTCACCGGCCGCGCGGCTCCAAGCCCAGGCAAGGCAGGCAACGACACGCTGCCAGCCAATGCCGACTCGTACTACAAACTGGCGCTGAATCCGTTCGAGAACGTGATCGCCTCGGCGACCGGCAAGTTCCGCCTGAACGACAGCACCGACATCAAGGTCGTGCCTTACTACTGGTACGGTTACGGCACCGGCGGCGTGCAGGAAAAACTGATCAGCGAATCGGGCTTCCTGAATCCTGCGACCGGCAAGCTGAATGCCGGCGTCGACCTGAACGGCGACGGCGATACGCTGGATAAAGTGCTGATGTACAGCGGCAGCATCACCCGCACCCAGCGCCCAGGTATCACCACCACCGTGATTGAAAACCTTGGCGACCACCAGCTGCTGGCTGGCTTCTGGTACGAGCGCGCCAACCACCGTCAAACCGGTCCGATGACCAAGATCGACGCCAACGGCAATCCGGGCGACGCCTGGTTGCGCGACGGCCTGATCACCCGTCCGGACGGTTCGCCGTACGAGTCGCGCGATTGGAAGACCATCAGCACCGCGTACCAGGCCTTCGCGCAGGATACGATCTCGCTGGGCGACAAGGTACTGGTCAACGTCGGCGTGCGTACCCCGCACGTCAAGCGTGACTTCACCAACTACCCTAACGAAGGCTTCAACTCGTCGACGGCCTACTCGCTGAACCCGACCTACAAGGCGTACCTGCCGCAGTTCGGCGTGCGCTACCGCATCACCAACGACGACCAGATCTTCGCCAGCTACGCGAAGAACTTCCGCGCGCCGCCTAACTTCGTGTTCGCGACGACCGGCAACAACGTGGTGATCAGCCCAGCCGGCCAGGCGTACCTGGCCAGCGCGGTGAAACCTGAAACGTCGTGGAACCTGGACGTGGGCTACCGCCACCAGACCGCCGCGATCACCACGTCGGCAACCGTGTTCTACATCGATTACAAAAACCGTCAGGCCAATGCAACCGATCCGAACACCCAGACCAGCACCTACACCAACGTCGGCAACGTCAAGAACAAGGGCTTCGAGCTTGAACTGGGCAATACCCCGATCAACGGTTTCTCCGTGTATGGCTCGCTGGGTTATCTGAAAACCGAGATCCAGAACAACCTGGCCGGCGGTTTCGATGCAGCGACCAAGTCGATCATCTACCTGCCTACCGGCGGCAAGGAGTTCCCGCTGGCGCCGAAGTGGAAAGCTGGTCTGAGCGCTTCGTATGAGACGGATGCATGGTACGTTCGCATGACCGGCAAATACACCGCTCATCAACAAGCCACGCTGATGAACGACGAAGAAGTTCCAGGCTACACCCTGGTTGGCCTGGACGCCGCTTACCAGTTCCCAAGCTGGGGCGCGTTCAAGACTCCTAAGCTGAGCCTGAACGTTTCGAACCTGACCAACCGTCAGTATCGCAATCCTACCGGCCTGGCAAACAACGCTGTCGCTTATGGCGCCATCAAGTCGGCCAACGTGTTCTACTACCTGGGCGCGCCACGCATGATGTCGGCAACGCTGCGTGTAGACTTCTAATTGTTTCGCATCCGGTGGCGGCTCACAAGGTCGTTGCCGGACTCGTAGCGATGAGAATCGTACAGGCCTTCGGGCCTGTCGTCGTTTTCGGGCCGGGTTGTAGTTGATCCGGCCATATGCGAGCGCCGCGCGCGACGTTCGCATATGGCCGCCGCCATCAGGGCGGCCGCCGCATTCTGAGTGAGCTTTTGATGATCAAGTTTTCCCTGCCCGCGCTGACGTGCTGCGCGGCGCTGCTCCTGTCTTCCTGCGCCTTGCACAAGCCGGCGCTCCCACCCGGCACGGCCCAAGTCGAACTGGTCACGCTGAACGATTTCCACGGCAATCTCGAAGCGAGCAAATACGTGCTCGATAGCGCCTACAGCCGCGGTGAACGCACCATCGTCGCCGGCGGCATCGACACGCTGGGCGCGGCGCTGCAGGCCTGGCGCAAGACCGATCCCGAACTGCTGCTGGTCGGCGCGGGCGACTTGATCGGCGCCAGTCCCGCGATCTCGTCGATGTGGGCCGACGAGCCGACCATCGGCGCGATGGACCTGCTGGGCCTGCGCGCCAGCTCGCTCGGCAACCATGAATTCGACGCCGGCCGGATCGAGCTGCTGCGCCAGCAAAAGGGCGGCTGCAATTCGCCGCGCGCCGACAAGGCCTGCAAATTCGAGAACCCCTACGGCGGCGCCAGGTTCCAGTACCTGGCCGCCAACGTCATCGACATGGTGACGAAGAAGCCGCTGCTGCCGGCCTACAAGATCGAGCAGGCGCATGGCGTCAAGATCGGCTTCATCGGCGCCGTGCTGCGCGAAGCCACCGAGAAGGCGCCGGCGTCCGGCATCGCCGGCCTGGATTTCGTCGACGAGGCGGACGCCATCAACCGCCAGCTGCCGGAACTGCGCAAGCAGGGCGTGGGCGTGTTCGTGGTGCTGATCCACCAGGGCGGCCGCACCACCGATAAATTCGACCAGCAGGAATGCAGCCACTTGAGCGGGCCTATCGTCGATGTGGTCAAGCGCCTCGATCCGGCGATCCGGCTGGTGGTCAGCGGCCACTCGCACCGCGGCTACCTGTGCCGCGTGGACGGGCGCCTGGTGACGCAGTCGGACATGGGCGGCCATGTCCTGTCGCGCATCACGCTCACCGTCGACACGGCCAGCAATACGCTGCGCAACGTCAGCGCGAAACAGGAGGTGATGATTCCCGGCGCGTGGCCCGCCGATCCGGCGCTGGACGCCTACATGAAAAAAGTCCGCGACCGCAGCGCCGCCGCGCTGGCGCGTCCGGTGGCGGCGCTGGCCGTGCCGAGCGTGCCGCGCGAAAAACAGGACGACGGCGAATCCGCGCTGGGCGACCTGGTCACCGACGCCACGCTGGCGGCCGGCCGCCCGTACGGCGCGCAGATCGCCTTCGTCAACAACGGCTCGTTGCGGCATGATCTCGACACCAGCGCCGGCAACCGCGTCAACGTCGGCCAGCTGCTGGCGGCGCTGCCGTACACGAATTCGCTGGTGGTGATGAACCTGCGCGGTTCGCAGATCCGCGAGCTGCTGGAGCAGCAGTGGAACGGCGGCCGCGATATCACGCGCGGTTTGCTGCAGGTGTCGGACGGCTTTAAATACACCTGGGACCCGAGGCGCGGGGAGGGCAGCAAAGTGCTGGCCGATACCTTGACGCTGAACGGCGTGCCGATCGAGAACGGCACCGTCTACCGCGTGGTGGTCAACAACTTCCTGGCCGAGGGCGGCGACGCCTTCCCCGCTTTCACGCAGGGCAGCAACAAGGCCATGACCAACATCCGCGACATCGACGCGCTGACCGATTACCTGACCCGGCGCGAGCAATATGGCAAGCCGGCCGGCCGTAGCGAAACACAGGGCCGCATCAAGCGCCTGCAACAACCCTAGGAGTCACCATGCGTCGCGTTTTACTTTCCGTTTTGCTGCCAGCGTTGCTGGCATCGGCCCTGCCTGCGCGTGCCGAGTTTTCGATACCCGGTTTTGAACTGGTGCAGACCGCGCCGGTGGAAACCCCGCTGCACAGCGGCGACCTGCGCGACCCGGCCACCGTATGGAGCGAATTGTTCGACGGCGCCAAAAGCGAGATCGCGCTCGGCCAGTTCTATGTGGTCGGCCATGAGGGCAGCGTCTTCAACAAAGTGGTTGAACACCTGGAGGCGGCCGGCAAGCGCGGCGTGAAGATCCGCTTCCTGCTGGACCAGAAGGGCGTCGGCCTGTCGGACAAGGCCACCATCGAGCGTCTGAAGGCGATACCGAACCTGGAACTGCGCATCATCGATTTCAACAAGCTGACCGGCAACGGCATCCTGCACGCCAAGTACATGGTGGTCGACGGCGCCATCGCCTACATCGGCAGCCAGAACTTCGACTGGCGCTCGTTCGAGCATATCCACGAGACCGGCCTGCGCATCACCGACGCGAAGATCGTTGGCCAGGTGCAGGCGGTGTTCAACCAGGACTGGCGCGCGCAGGCGATCACCGCGCAGGGCCTGGTGGCGCCGGCGTTGAACGTCAAGGTGGCCACGCCGGACATCCATCAGTCGACCTTCCTGCTGGCCAGCCCCAACCAGTTCAACCCGGCCGGTGTCGGCGATTCCGAAGCGGGCCTGCCGGCGCTGCTGGCGGAAGCGAAGACCGAAGTGCGGGTGCAACTGCTGGATTACGCGCCGCTGAGCTACGGCCCGAAAGGCACGCGGCCTTACTACGCCGTGATCGACAACGCGGTGCGCGCCGCCGCCAACCGTGGCGTCAAGATCAAGCTGATGGTATCGAACTGGAACCTGGAGGAGCCGGCGCTGGTCTACCTGAAAAGCCTGGCCGTGCTGCCCAACGTGGAGATCCGCGTGGTCACGCTGCCGGTGGCCAGCAGCGGTTTCATTCCATTCGCGCGCGTCATCCACAGCAAGACCATGGTGATCGACAACCAGATCGCATGGGTTGGCACCAGCAACTGGAGCGGCGGCTACATGGACCTGTCGCGCAACCTGGAGGTTGTGATGCGCAACGAGAAGATGGCGCAGCGCCTGGCCGCGCTGCAGGAGCAGACGTGGAACTCGCCGTACGCGCAGCCGCTGGACATCAACAAGAAGTACGCCAAACCCGCCAAAGGCAGCCCCGAATGAACAAGCTTGTTTTAACCGTGGCGCTGAGCGGCGCCTTCGTTTCGTTCAACGCCCAGGCATGGGGCAATGACGGCCACCGCGCCGTCGGCGCCATCGCCGACCAGCTGATCCAGGGCAGCAATGCCGAACAGCGCGTGAAGGCCTTGCTGCTGCCGGGCGAGAGCCTGGAGAAAATCTCCACCTGGGCCGACTGCGTCAAGGGCACGTATTGCGGTCCGCTGAGCGAAGAGATGACGGCCTATGTCGCCGCCAATCCGCAGCACAGCACCTACCACTACACCGACGTGCCGTTCCAGAACGCGCACTATCACGACCACGACGCCGGCACCGCCGACGACGATATCGTGCAGACGCTCAAGCAGTGCATCGCCACTTTGCAGGGCAAGGGCGACAAGATCAGCAACCCGCACAACTTCACGCAGCGCCAGGCGCTGCTGATCCTGACGCATCTGGCGGGCGACGTGGTGCAGCCGCTGCACGTGGGCGCGGCCTATGTCGACAAGAACGGCGCCTTCGTGGTGCCGCGGAAGCAGGCGCAGATCGACGCGGTGCATATGTACGACGCACGCGGCGGCAACGACCTGCTGCTGGACGATATCAAGATGAGCGCCATCAGCGCGCAGCTGATCCCGGCCGCACCGGTGGAGGCCAAGCCGCCCGCGCAGGCCGCAGTTGCAGGCACGCCGCCGCGCGCGCCGCAGACCACGCGCCCATTCCATTCGTATTGGGACACCACCGTGGTGAACTACGTTTTCCGCCGCATCGGCGCGCACTCGCCGCAGGAGTTTGCGCAACTGGTTATCGCTTCCAAGCCGGCGGTGGAGGCCAACACCGGCGATCCAATCAGCTGGCCATACGCGTGGGCCGATCAGTCGCTGGCCGTGGCCAAGGTGGCGCACACCGGCGTAACGGCCGGCGCCATCGGCCAGCAGACCAGCAAGACCGGCGAAGTGTTTAACGTCTGGTCGCTGACGGTGCCGGACGATTATCCGGTCCCCAGTTCGGCCGCCGCGAAGACGCAGCTGATCCAGGGCGGCTACAACCTGGCCGCCGTGCTTAAGGCGATCTGGCAGTAAGCCGGTTTATTTTCCGGTGAGGGGATTGAACCACAGTTCGCCGCGTGCCAGCGGCGTCTGTGGCGTCAGTTTCGGATTGGCGAGGTGGATGACGCGGCGCTTTTGCATGGCTGTGGTCTTGATCAAGTCGCCCTTGTAGCGCTGGAACAGCGTATCCAGCGTGCCGTCCTTGATCATCATTTCCATGCCCGTTTCGATGCGCTTGGCCAGCAGCTTGCCCTCGGCGTCGCGCCGCACGAAGAAGTAGCGCGGCAGCGGATAGTGCAGCAGCAGCGTTTGTTCCACCGCCATCCGCGGATGGCCATCATGGCGCTCCTGGAACTCGCGCAGCGCCTCGTCGGCCGAGCGCGAATAGAAATCGAAGCGGCCCGCTTCCAGCATGGCGAACAGCCCTTCGTAGCTGCTGCCTTCCACGACCGGCACGCCGGCTTTCTCGAGGATGGGAACATCGGCCCAGCCCTGGCCCAGGCCCGCGCGCAGGCGGCGCAAGTCGGCGATGGTCTTGACCTGGGAGAAGCGCTGCTGGTCGGCCGCGCGTATCAGCAGCAGCCGGTAGCCCAGCAGGCCGCGATCGACCGGCAGCCGCACCGGCATGAACTGGCGCTCCAGTTCCGGCGAGGTGGCGCGCACGAAGATGTTGATGCGTCCCGACGGCGACGTCATCTCCTGCACCACGCGCGGCGGCGACATCGCCACATCGGACTGGTGTTGTTCAAATACGCCGAAGCGTGGCGTGGTCTTTTCCAGCGCGGCGCGCAGCACCGCCCAATCGTAGTCGTAGCGGCTGTCGATGCCGTCGCTGGTGAGCGGGTAGGTGAGATGGGTCGCCGCGAAGCCCGGGGCCGCAATCATGCAGGACGCCAGCAGCAATGCGCGCCAAATCCCCTGCAATGTATAGGCCATGTTCATGCTGCGTGAGCTCTATGAAAAGCCTAGTGTGCCACGCCCTGCGGCACCGCGCCAAATTTTTCCGCGCACCGGGACGGCAAAGCATCAACCGGCGGGCACTTTGGTAGCGCCCACAAGGACTCCTCAGGAAGGACCGGCCGTGATGCGGGATAGCTGATATGTTTGCAAACTTGTAAATGCTCGGAGGTTCCATGAAGCGCGTTCTTTGTGCCTTGCTTTCCTTGTTGATGATGCCAGCGGTGTCGGCGCAGCAGCGCAGCGACGATTCCTTGGGACCGCTCACGCACTGCTTTGACGGCAGCAAGTTCAAGGTCGGGTCCAGGGACCGGCTGCCTGTGACAAAAAAATGGCGTCAGGTGGATAGCGCCGGCGGCAAAGCCGATGTATCGCTGGACGACGGTTATCGTTTGCTGCTCTTCACGGACGGCCCCAATCCGGTGGTGAACCTGAAACTGGAGCGTGCGGCGCCGGGCCGCGTCGCCGCCGACCGAGACGCCATCTTCGGCCAGATGCAGTTTCTGGTTGCGCAGAACCCCAAGGACAGCACGCAGTTTTTCTCATCGGAGCAAGGGGATATCGAACACCTGACGGTGCGTAAAACTGCAATGGACGGTCATGGCATCGCCAACATGGAGACGCTGATCCAGCAGCGCACCAGCACCGTCGCAACGGCCTACCTGATCGATACCAACCCCGCCGGCTTCGAAGCGCTGCGTGGGGAGTTCCTGTCGCTGCTGTCGGCCTGCATGGAGAAGCAGTAGACGCGTCAAGGCGCCAGTACGACCTCGATGCCCAGTTCGCGGTAGGGCGCCAGCAGCGCTGCGGGCACGCCGGCATTGACCACGATCGCGCCGATGCGCTCCAGCGGCGCGATCTGGAACGGCGAGGCGGTGTCGAGTTTTTCGGGCGACGCCAGCACCACCGTCCTGACCGAGGCCGCCGCGATGGCGCGCTTGATGCCCGCTTCGTCGTAGTCGCCGGTGCTGATGCCTTGCAGCGGATGCAGGCTGCACACGCCCATGAAGAAGATGTCGGCGCGGATCTGCGCGATGGCTTCCAGCGCGGATGGTCCCATCGCCACGATCGAGTGCTTGAACAGGCGGCCGCCGATCAGGATCACCTCGATCAGCGGATGCCCGGCCAGCTCCACCGCGATGCTCGGGCTGTGCGTGACGACCGTGCAGCGCAGTGCCGCCGGCAGCGCGCGTGCCAGCTGGACGGCGGTGGTGCCGCCGTCGATGAACACTACTTGTCCCGGCTCGATCATGGCCGCCGCGGCGCGCGCGATGGCGGGTTTGGCGTCGCTGGAGAGCTGCTGGCGCTGGGCGAAGTTGCCCATCGCTGGCGAGGCGGGCAGGTCGAGCGGCAGCGCACCGCCGTGCACTCGCTGCAGCAGGCCTTCCGCCGCCAGCTCGCGCAGGTCGCGGCGGATGGTGTCTTCCGATAGCCCCAGCTCCTCGCTGAGTGTTTTGGCGACGATCTGGCCGTCCTGTTTCAGGCGGGCGATCAGCAGTTCCTTGCGTTGGCGTGTCAGCATATGCATGAATTTTCTTGATGTTGCACGATATTGCATGATATCGTAAAAAAACGCAACCTTGATCAAGGAGATCGACATGCCCGAAGACCGCATCCGTATCCACAAAGTGGAGACCCTGTCCGACGACTGGTTCCTGCTGCAAAAGACCACCTTCGACTACCGCCGAAACGACGGCACGTGGCAACGCCAGACACGCGAGACCTACGACCGTGGCCACGGCGCCACCATCCTGCTGTACAACCGCGAGCGGCGCACGGTGGTGCTGGTGCGGCAGTTCCGCTTTCCGACCTACGGCAACGGCCATGACGGCTTCCTGATCGAAGCCGCTGCCGGTTTGCTGGACCAGGCCAGTCCTGAAGAGCGCATCAAGGCCGAGGTGGAGGAGGAAACCGGCTACCGCGTGGGCGAGGTGCGCAAGGTGTTCGAAGCCTTCATGAGTCCAGGCTCGGTGACGGAGCGGCTGTACTTCTTTGTGGCCGAATACGAGCCCGCATCGCGCATCGGCAGCGGCGGCGGCATCGAAGAGGAGGGCGAGGACATCGAAGTGCTGGAGTTGACGATGGCAGAAGCGATGCAGATGATGGCCGACGGCCGCATCGCCGACGGCAAGACCATCATGCTGCTGCAATACGCCGCGCTGCATCTGCTGTAAAGTGGCAGGTATGAAGACATACTTTTTACTTGTGCTGCTGGCCGCCGGCCAGGCTGCGGCGGCGGGCGATGCCAAGGTGGGGGAGGTGCTGTTCAAGCGCTGCGCTTCCTGCCATCAGGTCGGGACTTATGCGCAGGGCGGCTTCGGGCCGCAGTTGAACGCCATCGTCGGCCGCCGCGCGGCGTCGACCAAGGACTACAAGTACTCGGACGCGATGAAAAAGTCGGGACTGGTGTGGGACGAGAAAACGCTGGCCGCATTCCTGCGCGCGCCGCACGACGTGGTGCCGGGGACCAGCATGCGTTTTTGGGGGATCAAGGATGAACAGCAGGTCGCCGACCTGCTGTCCTATTTGCGTTCACTACATTAGCGCGATTTGACGAACGGCGTACCGAGTGCCTTCGGCGCCACCGACTTGGCCATCAGGCCTGCCAGCACGATCACGGTGACCACGTACGGCACCATCTGGATCAGCGAACCTGGCAGGCGGCCTACCACCGGCAGGTCCACGCCTTCGATCTGGATCTGCACCGCGCCGAAGAAGCCGAACATCAGGCAGCCGAGGAAGGTGTACACCGGACGCCAGTTACCGAACACCATCGCGGTCAGCGCCAGGTAACCTGCACCGGCCGACATATCGCGCAGGAAGAAGCCGCTCTGCACGATCGCCAGGTAGGCGCCCGAGAACGAGCACAGTACGCCCGCGATCAGCATCGCGATATAGCGCTGGCGCTCGACGCTGACGCCGGCCGCATCGGCCGCGTGCGGGTTCTCGCCGCAGGCGCGCAGGCGCAGGCCGAAGCGCGTGTGGTACAGCACCCAATGCACCAGCGGCACCAGGCCAAACGCCAGGTACACCAGCACCGAATGGCCGCCGATCAGGTGCGCGTACAGCCAGCCGATGAACGGTATGCCTTCCACCGCCGCGCTGCCGGGCAGCACCACGTCGAACAATCGCGCCTGGCCCAGGTCCGGCGTGCGTCCGCCTTGCTGGAAGAAGAACTGCGCGACCACGAAGGTCAGGCCGCTCATGGCGATGTTGATCGCGATGCCGGCCACCAGCTGGTTGCCCTTTTGCGTGATGGCGACATAGGCTTGCAGCGTCGCCAGCAGCACCGATACCAGCATGCCGGCGGCCACGCCGTACCACGGGTTCTGCGTGGCGAAGGCCACGGCCGCCGACACGAAGGCCGACGCCAGGATCTTGCCTTCGAGGCCGATGTCGATCACGCCCGAACGTTCGGCGAACAGGCCGGCCATGCCGGCGAAAATCAGCACCGGCGCGTTGCGCACGGTCGATACCAGGATGCTGCCGATTTGGAGGTCTTCAAAAGTCATGTCGGTCTCACTTCTTCCGTTTGATCAGGGCGGCGATGGCCGGGGCGTAGAAGTTCTCCATCGCGCCGCAGAACAGGATGATCAGGCCCTGGATGAAGATGAAGGTCTCGGGCGGGATGTTCTGTTTTTCCAGCGACAGGTCGAAGCCGCCCTGGATCAATGCGCCGAACAGCACGGCCGACAGGAAGATCCCCACTGGATGCTGGCGTCCCATCAGCGCGATCGCGATGCCGACGAAGCCCGCGCCACCGACGAAGTTCAGCGACAGGTAGTGGGTCGAACCCATGATGGAGTTGACCGAACCCAGGCCGGCCAGCGCGCCGGAGATCAGCATGACGGTGATGATCATCTTGCTGATGCGGACACCCGCGTAGTGCGCCGCATGCTTGTTCAGGCCCGTGGCGCGCAGCTTGAAGCCCCACGAGGAACGCGACACCATCACGCCGTAGATCACCAGCGCGATGATCGCCAGGAAGAAGCTGATGTTGAGCGGCGTCTCGCCCAGCACCGGGAACCACTGGTTCAGGCGCGGCATTTCGGCGGCGGCGCTGAAGGCGCGGCTGGCCGGATTCTGCTCGCCCGCCGGCACCAGGTATTTGACGATCACGGTGTTCATCAAGGCGCCGGCGATGTAGTTGAACATGATGGTGGTGACCACCACGTGACTACCACGCTTGGCTTGCAGGTAGCCGGGCAGGAAGGCCCACAGCGCGCCGAACAAGGCCGCGCCGATCATGCCGACCGGGATCAGTATCCACATCGGCAGCGAGCTGTCGAAGGCCAGCATGGCCAGCGTCAGGCCCAGGCCCGCGAAGTACATCTGGCCTTCGGCGCCGATGTTGAACAAGCCGGCCTGCATGGCGATCGAAACCGCCAGGCCGGTGAAGATGAAGGTGGAGGCGTAGAACAGCGTGTAGCTCAAGCCCTCGGGATTGACGACGGCGCTGTTGATCAGGATGCCCATCGATTCGATCGGGCTTTCGCCCAGCAGGTAGATCACCAGCGCGGCCACCAACAGGGCCGACAGCAGGTTCAGGATGGGCATTACAAACGCGGTTGCCCAGCGTGGCAGGTCGTGGTTATTCATGATTTGTGCATCCCGCCCATCAGCAAGCCGATACGGGTCGTGTCGAATTCTTCAATTTTCAGTTCGCCGGTGATGCGGCCGCCGCACATGACCAGGATACGGTCCGCCAGCGCGCGCACTTCCTCCAGCTCCACGGACACCAGCAAAATCGCCACGCCGGAATCGCGCAGGGCGAGCAGCTGCTTGTGGATGCTTTCGATGGTGCCGATGTCGACGCCGCGCGTCGGCTGGCCGACCAGCATCAGCTTGGGCTGCGCCAGCACTTCGCGGGCGATCACCACCTTTTGCTGGTTGCCGCCGGAGAGCAGGCCGATACGCAGGTCATGGTTGTTGGGGCGGACGTCGAAGTTCTTCATCAGCTCCGCGCAGCGCGCGGCGATGGCCTTGAAGTCGAACAGGCCCCAGCGGTTTTTCAGCTTGTCCTGGTAGCCGAGGATGGTGTTGTGCATGACCGAGAAGGCCTTCACCACGCCGTCGCGCAGGCGGTCTTCCGGAATGTGGGCGATGCCCAGGTCGCGGAAGGTGCGCGGCAAACCGTCGGCGTCGGAGCGGCCGGCGAAGGGCAGCGCCTTGCCGAGGAATTCCAGCTTGCCGGAGGTCGGCAGACGCATGCCCGACAGGATCTCCATCAACTCGCTCTGGCCGTTGCCGGACACGCCGGCAATCGCGACGATCTCGCCGGCGCGCAGCGTGAAGCCGATATCGGCCAGCAGCTTGACCTGCTGTTCGTCCTGCAGCTGCAGGCTTTCCACCTGCAGCACCGGCGCGCCCGGATTGTAGGGCGCGCGCGGCAGGTTGTTTTCAATCGGACGGCCGACCATCATGTTGGCCAGGTCTTCCTTGGTGGTGCCGGCGGTCGGCACGGCGCCGATCACGCGGCCGCCGCGCATCACGGTGACGGTGTCGGTGATGTCGAGGATCTCCTGCAGCTTGTGCGTGATCAGGATGATGGTCTTGCCCTGTTCCTTGAACAGGCGCAGGATCTCGAACAGCGACTCGGTCTCCTGCGCGGTCAGCACGGCGGTCGGCTCGTCCAGGATCAGGATGTTGGCGCTGCGGTAGATCTGCTTGAGGATCTCCACGCGCTGCTGCGCGCCCACCGACAAATCGTGGATGGTGGCCAGCGGATCGACGTCGAGGCGGTAGCGGGTGCAGATCTCGCGCAGCTGCGCTTCGACGGCGGCGCGCTTGGCCTTGAGCTTGAACCCGCCCTCGCTGCCCAGCATCACGTTATCGAGCACGGTCATGTTCTCGACCAGCATGAAGTGCTGGTGCACCATGCCGATGCCCAGCTCAATCGCTTCCTGGCTGTTGTGGATGCGGCGCGCCTGGCCATCGAGCAGGATCTCCCCGCCGTCGGCGCGGTAGTATCCGTACAGGATGCTCATCAGGGTCGATTTGCCGGCGCCGTTCTCGCCCACCAGGCCATGGATGGAACCCTTGGCGATGGTGAAGCTGACGTCCGTGTTCGCTTTGACGGCTCCGAAATGCTTGGAGATGCCGCGAAATTCTACTGCTGGCTGCATAGGATCGTTTTCGGTGCGGGGTTGGATAAAAATACGCAAAATGTTAAACGCGCCGCACGGGGAGTGTCCCCGGCGGCGCGCTCAATGTTCAAACATGGGTCAGGCCGGGCAGGCCGCGCCCGAACGGATGTCGATGACCTTTACCTTGCCGTCGATGATGTCCTTGCGGGCACCCATGACGCGCTTCTCGATTTCCGGCGTGATCAGCTTGCGGTTGTTCTCGTCCAGCGCCCAATCGACTCCGCCTTCCTTCAGGCCCTTGGCGGTGACGCCGGCCTTCCAGGTGCCGTTCTTCATCTGCATGAAGGCGTCGTACACGGCGACGTCCACGTGCTTGACCATCGAGGTCAGGATGGTGCCGGGATAGAGGCCGTTCTGGTTCGAGTCGACGCCGATCGCCAGCTTGCCTTTTTCCTTCGCGGTCTGCAGCGTGCCCAGGCCCGAACCGCCGGCCACGGCGAACACCACGTCGACGCCACGGTCGAACTGCGAGCGTGCCAGCTCACCGCCCTTGGCCGGGTTGTTCCACGAATCGGAGGAAGTGCCGACCATGTTGGAGTTCATTTCGATCTTCGGGTTGACCGCCTTGGCGCCCTGGGCGTAGCCGCAGGCGAAGGTGCGGATCAGCGGGATGTCGACGCCACCGATGAAGCCCAGCTTTTTCGATTTCGACGCCATGGCCGCGGCCACGCCGGCCAGGTACGAGCCTTCTTCTTCCTTGAAGGTGATCGAGTTGATGTTGGCGCCTTGCGCCACGCCGTCGATCAGCACGAAGCGGACTTTCGGGAATTCCTTGGCGACCTTCTGCACGGCGGCCTGCTGGGCGAAGCCGATCGAGGCGATCATGTCCAGGTTCTTGCGGGCCAGGCCGCGCAGCACCTGCTCCGCCTGGGTGTCGCTGGAGGCTTGCACCTCGATGAAATTGATGTTGGTTTCCTTCTTGAAGCGCGAGGCGCCTTCAAAAGCGGACTGGTTGAACGACTTGTCGAACTTGCCGCCTGCGTCATACACGATGCCCAGCTTTGGGTCAGCCGCGGACGCGCTGGCAGCGATGAACAGTGCTGCAACCGTCAAACTAAGTTGTGAAAGTTTCATGAATGGGCTCCTGGAAGATCGATATTGTATATTTTTATTGGACGAAACATGTAATTCGAGGCCGCTTTATCGCGGCAAATCCCTGATTTTTAGAGGTTTGCCTCGGGGATGGCCGCCGTTTTACGCCGTCAGCGCCAGCAGTTGGTCAAAAGCTTGTTCAAATTGCAGCAGGCCGGCGGACAGCAACTGCTGGCCCACCGTTTCCAGATCGATGCCGTGGCGCGCCAGTTGCGCCATCACGGCGCGGTCGGCGTCGATGTCGGTGTCGAGCAGCGTGGCGGCCGCCTCGCCGTGGTCGCGGAAGGCGGCCAGCGTGGCGTCGGGCACGGTGTTGATGGTGTGCGGGCCGATCAGGCCCTCGACGTAGCGCACGTCGCGCTGGTCCGGGTGCTTGGTGCCGGTGCTGGCCCACAGCAGCCATTGCGGCGTGGCGCCGAACGCCGCGAACACGGCGAAGCCGCCGTCGTTCTTCCAGTCGTGGTAGGCGATGCGGGCGGCGGCCATGGCGGCGCGGCCGCGCAGCGCGACCGCGGTCTCGTCGGCCGAGTTTTCCAGCAGGGCGTCGACCGCGACGTCGATGCGGCTGATGAAGACGCTGGCCACGCTGGCGATGCGCTGCACCGAGGCGGTGTCCTGCAGCCGGCGCGCCAGGCCGCGGCGGTGGGCGGCGCGCACGGCCTGGATCTGGCTGGCGGTGAAGATCAGCGTCATGTTGACGTTGATGCCGGCGTAGATCACTTCCTCCAGCGCGGCGATGCCGGCCGGCGTGGCCGGGATCTTGATCATGGCGTTGGGCCGGTCGATGGCGGCCCACAGGCGCTTGGCGGCGGCGATGGTGCCGTCGATGTCGTGGCTCAGACGCGGCGACACTTCGAAGCTGACGAAGCCGGCCTTGCCGTCGGACTCGCGGTACAGCGGCGCGAACAGGTCGCAGGCGCGCTGCACGTCCGGCAGCACCAGCGCCTCGAAGCGCGCCTCGGGCGTGGCCAGCGCGGTGCGCAGCTGCGGCAGCGCGGCCTGGTAGGCGGCGTCGTGGCGGATGGCGTGGTGGAAGATGGCGGGGTTGGACGTCAGGCCCTGGATGCCGTCGTCGGCGATCAGCTGCGCCAGCTGGCCGGAGGCGAGCAGGCCGCGGCTCAGGTTGTCGAGCCAGATTTGTTGTCCCAGCGCGCCGACCGCGCGCAGCCGGCTTTGTTCGAGCATGTTATTCATCTACATCTACCGTCCAAGATTGTGTCCCGGCGACCATTGCCGGGAGTCATGTCGCACTGCCGCAACAGTTGAGGCCGAATTTAATATTGTTGTGCTGTTGCTTTTTTGTCCGTTTGGAAAAATTTCCTGCTTGTTGGATAACCCGATTTCCGCATGTTCAGGGGCTGCCGGGGCATCCCGAGGGGGGCTCGAAATCGCGGTTTTAGCTGTGGGCAGGGTGGTTTTCCAGTACTAAACAACCCGTTTTCCGGGCGGTCCACTACTATGCATCAGTGCCGATATGTACGACAAATTCGATTTTATTTAGCTATTTATATAAAATTGATATGAATCGAATCATCGAAAAAGTGAGTTTCTGCCATTTTTTTCCATGCTAGCATGGTTGGTAGTTTGCATATTCTTGTGCCAAACAGCGTAGTTTCGATACATTTTTACCAACAAAAAACACAGACATCGCCCGCCGCAATCCGCGGCGAAGGCGAGATTTTGGATTGATATTTCAACCTTGCCTACACAATAGGGAGCAGGACTCATGAGCAAAAAAAGTAGTGGTTACGCAGCGCGGACACTGATCGCGCTGGCAGTTGCAAGCGCATTCCCGCTGCACGCAGCAATGGCTGCCGAAGCGGCCGCCGCCGTTGCAGCAGGCCAGCCGGCGGCCGACGCCCCGGAAACCGCCACCAAAGGCCAACTGGAAACCGTGATCGTGACCGCGCAGCGCCGCGCCGAGAACATCAAGGACGTGCCGATGTCGATCGCCACGCTCAAGGGCGACAAGCTCGACGTGCTGACCTCGGGCGCCGCCGACATCCGTTTCCTGGCCGGCCGCTCGCCGTCCGTCAACGTGGAATCGGACTACGGCCGCACCTTCCCGCGCTTCTACATTCGCGGCCTGGGCAACACCGACTTCGACCTGAACGCTTCCCAGCCGGTCGGGCTGGTGATGGATGACATCGTCCAGGAAAACGCCATGCTGAAAGGCTTCCCGGTATTCGACGTGGACCAGGTCGAAGTGCTGCGCGGCCCGCAGGGCACGCTGTTCGGCCGTAACTCGCCGGCCGGCGTGATCAAGTTCGACTCGGCCAAGCCGGTCTTCAAGCAAGAGGGCTACCTGACCCTGGGCGTGGGCAACTACTCGTCCAAGACCGCCGAAGGCATGTTCAACATCCCGGTCAACGATGTGGTCGCGCTGCGCTTCTCCGGCACTAGCCAGCATCGTGGCGACCGCGTGCAGAACACCAATCCGAACAAGAACACCGGCACCCAGGACTTCGAAGGCTACGGCGACAACGCCTTCCGCCTGCAGGCGCTGGTCAAGCCGAACAAGGACTTCAGCGCGCTGTTCAACTACCACGAGCGCGACTACCACGGCAGCGCCACGCTGTTCCGCGCCAACATCATCAAGAAGGGCACCAACGACCTGGTCGACGGCTTCGACTACAGCTCCTATCCGACCGACGGCGTCAACTACCAGAAGCTGACCACCAAGGGCGGCAACATCCGCCTGAAGTACAACCTGGACGACATCACGCTGCACTCGATCACCGGCTACGAAACGCTGAAGTTCAACAGCCGCGCGGACGTGGACGGCGGCTTCGGCGCGTCGTACGCGCCACCGTACGGTCCTGGCTATATCCCGTTCGCGGTTGAAACGGCCGACCTGCTGCCCAACCACAAGCAGTTCTCGCAAGAGCTCCGTGCCGAGTCGAACTACAAGGGTCCGCTGCAGTGGATCGGCGGCCTGTTCTTCTTCAACGAAGACATCCAGATCGACTCGATCAGCTTTGACTCGTTCACCCCTGGCAATCCGCAGAACGCCGCGTACGCGCAGCAGTTCCAGCACGCCAAGTCGTGGGCGGCCTTCGGCTCGCTGAACTACACCGTCAGCGACAAGCTGAAGGTACGCGGCGGCCTGCGCTACACAACCGACAAGAAGGAATTCTCGGCCGCGCGCTTCGAACCGCCTCTGATGTCGGGTCCGTTCGAGATCGACAACACCTCGCACAACCTGAGCTGGGATGTGAGCGGCACCTATGAACTGAACAAGACCACCAACCTGTTCGGCCGCGTGGCCACCGGCTACCGCGCGCCATCGATGCAGGGTCGCCTGAACGGCCTGTCCGACAAGCCATCGTTCGCCGGCGCCGAAAAAGCGTTGTCGTATGAAGCCGGTATCAAGCAGGACTTGTTCGACAAGCGCGCCCGTCTGAGCGCTTCGGTGTTCCAGTACCGCGTCAAGGACAAGCAGCTGACCGCAGGCAGCGGCGGGATCAACATGAACCAGCTGATCAACGCTGAAAAAGTGACAGGCCAAGGCGTTGAAGTGGACTTCCAGGCCAATCTGAGCGATGAGTTCAGCATGACCCTGGGCGGCAGCTACAACGATACCGAGATCAAGGACAAGAACCTGTTCGTGCAGTACTGCGGCAACCTGGGGAACACCGCGCCTCATCCTTACGGCTGCACGCCGACCAACGCGGCCGGTCCGTTTGCCGGCACGTCCAAGATCGACGGCAACCCGCTGCCGCGCGCGCCGAAGACCCAGCTGAACTTCACCCTGAAGTACAGCAAGGACATCGGCGATGGCGAGTTCTATGCCTACACCGACTGGACCTATCGCAGCAGCTACAACTTCTTCCTGTACGAAGCGCCTGAATACAAGGCCAAGTCGCTGGTCGAAGGTGGCGTGCGCGCTGGCTACAAGTGGGGCAACGGTAAATACGAAGCAGCGCTGTTCGGCCGTAACATCACCGACAAGCGCGTGATCATCGGCGCCATCGACTTCGACAACCTGACCGGCATGTTGAACGAGCCACGCACCTGGGGCGGCACCTTCAAGGTCAACTTCTAAAACTCCTGGAATATGCTCAAACACCCCTCTGGAAGGGGTGTTTTTTAAGGCGGTATGGTATTCTATATATAAAAAACCAATCCCTGAAATGTCCCGTGAATAAACGTCGAAATCTCCTCACCCATCTGGCCGCCTCGATCCCGGCCTTGGCCATGTTCCCCTATGGCCTCGCCGCCGAGAAAAACAGTGTCCGGGATCCCGGCAAAGCGGGTAATCCGGATGCGGTAAATGGATGGAAAAATACGGGGTCGGGAATCGAATGCGCGCTTGACGAAACGCTGTTGCGCATCGACTTCGTGACAGACCAGATCGTCCGCGTGACTGCCACCCGCAACCCCGGCTGGTCAAAGGGAGCGAGCCTGATGCGTGTCGACATCGCCGCCAAACCGGGCCCGATCAAGACGCACCAAGCCGCCAACACGCTCACCCTGCAATCGGCCCGAATGTCGGTCAAGCTCGATCAAGCCACCGGTTCCATTTCTTTCTGGGGGCTGAATGGCGCGCTGCTGCTGGAAGAGTCCAACGCAAGCCCGCGGGCGTTCGAACCTGTGGAGGTCCTCAGGTCCGTGCCTGATGCCGCCACGGTCAAGACCGTCAAAACAGTCGATGGCGAGCGCCAACTGGTCGGCTCCTACGTGCGTAAGAAGGACCGGGATGCCTGGAAGGCGACCGCGCGCTTCAGATTCGGCGACCAGGAAGCGCTCTACGGGCTGGGTTTCGATGAAACCGGTGACCTGAACCTGCGCGGCAAGAGCAAGCGCCTGTACCAGCACAATTTGCGTGTCGTCGTCCCATTCCTCGTTTCCACCCGGGGCTACGGCCTGCTGTTCGATACCTATAGCCTGCTCACCTTCAGCGACGGCAAGGACGGTGCATCGGTGAGCAGCGACGTCGTTGACGAGCTGGATTACTACTTCGTACTTGGCAACTCCATGGACGGCGCGATCGCAGGCTACCGTCAGCTGACGGGCGGCGCCACCATGCTGCCCAAATGGGCCTTCGGCTACATTCAATCGAAGGAGCGCTATGTCACGCAGCAGGAATTGATCGATACGGCGAAGCAGTTCCGCGACCGGAAGATCCCGATGGACGTCATGGTCCAGGACTGGAACTACTGGGCCGATGGCCGCTGGGGCAGCTTCGTGCCGGATGCGGTGCGCTATCCGGATATCGGGGCGATGACAAAGGCCGTCCACGACATGAACGCGAAAGTGATGATCTCGATCTGGCCGAATCCGAGTCCGCTCGATCCGCCCGGCCGGGTCTTGAAGGAGCGCGGGTACACCCTGGCGGGCACCGAATACGTCGACTTCTTTCAGCGCAAGGCCGGCGATCTGTATTTCGACAATGTCTGGCAGTACCTGGGGCGCCACGGCATCGATGCATGGTGGTGCGATTCGACCGAGCCGGCCATCGCCGACTGGGGCGGCGCCAAGCGCGCCCAGGATGCCGATGACGTGAATATCCGCGTCCTGGCCGATACCGTCGGCGCGCAGTTCATGAACGCCTACGCACTGGCCGATTCGCAAAGCCTCTATCGCAACTGGCGTAAGACCGTGCCGAACAAGCGGCTGGTCAACCTGACGCGATCAGGGTATGCGGGAAGCCAGGCGGCCGGTGCCGTGGTGTGGACCGGCGATATTTCGGCGAGGTGGCCGGTACTCGTGCAGCAAATGGCCGCGCTTCAGCGTGGCAGCGCGTCTGGCACACCCTATGTCACCGTCGACATTGGCGGCTTTTTTGTCAAGCGCAAGGAGCAATGGTTCTGGGATGGCGACTATGCCGGCGGCGTGGACGACCTGGGCTACCGCGAGCTGTACACGCGCTGGCTGCAACTGGGGGTGTTTCTTCCGATGTTCCGCAGCCACGGGACCGACACCCCGCGCGAGCCCTGGCATTTCGGTGAGCCGGGCACGCCGTTTTACGATGCCATCCTGCGGTTTATTCAGCTGCGATACCGGCTCCTGCCACATATCTATTCGCTGGCCGGACTGGTGCATCTGCATGGCGCATCCTTCATCCGCCCGGTGGCGTTCGCCTACCCGGACGATCCGCGCACCCACGACCTGAAGTCGCAAATGCTGTTCGGAGAGGGCATGATGGTCAGCCCCGTGCTCGAGCCGATGTACTACGGCGCGCAGTCGGCGCCGCTGGCAGGGAAGGACAAGACGCGCGAGGTCTATCTGCCGAAGGGGACATGGATTGACTTCTGGACAGGGCGCCGGCTCGCGGGGGGCAAGACCATCATGGTGGATGCACCGATCGAGCGCATGCCGCTGCATGTTCGCGCCGGCAGCGTGATCCCCATGGGACCGGTGATGCAGTTTTCATCGGAAGACATGGACCCGGTGATCGAGCTGCGGGTCTATCCCGGTGCGGATGGCGAGTACACCTACTACGAGGACGCAGGCGACGGCTGGGGGTATGAGCGTGGCGAGTATGCGCTCACGCGCATGCGCTGGGATGACGCGGCGCGCAAGCTGACGATTTTCCGCCGCCAGGGCCATTATCCGGGAATGAAGGAAATGCGCAGGTTCAAGGTCGTCGTCGTCGGCCGCGCGGACGGCCTGGGTGTCGAACCGGCGGGCGGGACGACCAAGCCTGTCCGTTATGATGGACAGATGGTCGTCGTCGACGCCCTGATGCGCTAGATCTGGCCGCTGGTGCGCGCGGGTCGAAACCGCGCCCGCGCCAGGTCAGCGACGGCGACGACGCGCCGCCACGAGGACGGACAAGCCGCTCAACAGCAGCGCCAGCGAGCCTGGCTCGGGAACGGCGCTTACGCCTGCCACATTGATGTTGTCGAGTTCGTTGAAGGCGCCGGAGCCCAGGCGCAGTTCGCTGATACCGTTCAACCGCGTGTCCCAGGTGCCCCAGTCCCGCAGCACGCCGGCCGGTTTGCCATCGACCGACATCGTGCTCGCGTCCGTGTAGTAATCAAAGCTGATCAGGTTGAACTTGCCGCCGCCCACGCGGGTCAGCGTCACGAAGGAGTTGGCCCCGTTTTCGAGACCATCATGCCAATTGAAAGTCTGCGGCGCATACGTGCCGTCTCCAATGTGGGCCGCGCCGGACGGCGCGTTGGGCGTTGTCAGCGTCAGCACGAAGCCCGCCTCCTGGTAACTCAGGCTCTGGCCGTTGGCGCTCATGCTGTCGAGCAGCGCTTCGCCGTTGCCATAGAATCCGAACCGGACCAGGCTGTCGAAGGTCAGCATTTCGGCGTTGGCGTGGCCAGCCGCCGCGCCCAAAGCAAGGACCAGCGCGGTGAGGATGTTCGATAATTTCAGGGACTTCATTTAGTTCTCCAATTGGATTTGATTCATACACGTTTGCCTGCGCGCGGCCATGCGGGGCCGCGCGCAGCGATAGTCCGGCGGCTTAGTAGCTGAAGAAAACGCCACGGCCCGAGCCGCTGAGGTACAGGCGCCCAGGCACGTTCTGGTCAGCCGCCAGGGTGCCGATGCCGCCGAACTGGTGCTTGTCATCGTTGATGCGATTCCAGGTGGCGCCGGCGTCGTCGGAGCGGTACACGCCCCACACGCCGTTGAACACGCCGACCACGTACACCGAGGCGGAATAGCTGGCGCCGAAGGGCGCCTTGCCCAGGGCGATGGAGGTGGCACCGTACACATCGGGGAACCAGGTCGACTCGCCAAAGATCGGCGCGGTCACGTTCAGCCTGGTCCAGGTCGCGCCCGAATCGAGCGAGTGCAGGATGCTCCTTCCGTCAACGATCCAGATGTCGCCTTCCGCGTTCGGATTGACCGCGATCGATGTGTACTTGGTCTCGGTGTTCCAGGTGCTGGCCGCGAAGGTGGCGCTATCGGTGAAGGTGCGGCCGCCGTCGGTGGACGTGTAGAAGTGCGGCGCCTCCGACCATTGCGCATACCATACGCCGCCCGCGTTGTATGCATACACCTTGTTCGGGTTCTTGCGGTCGGCCACCACCCGGTAGGAGCGGTCGCCCAGGCGATTCAGGGCCGGCAGGTTGGTGTAGGTCCAGGTCGCTCCGTTGTCGGTCGTGTAGGCCGGCACCGACTGGGCTGGCGCCCAAACGATGTGGCCGGGTTGGAGGACCGCGATGTTCGATGCGTTGGTCATGTTGGCCAGCGCATCCGGATGGTTGGTCGGGAACGCCGTCCAGGTCACGCCCGCATCGGTGGAGTAGGCGCCGCCGGTCGTGTTGTTCCAGGCAGGATTGCCGATCGTTGCGATGTAGTTCGGATCGGACCAGGCCATGTCGGAGCTGTACGTGTTACCGCCGAACATATTGCGCGGGGTCATGCGCGTGGGCGCCTTGGTGAGTTCCGTCTGGACATGCGTGCCGGTGTCGCCCATGGTGCGCAGCAGGGTGTAGGAGGCGCCGGGAGGCGGCGCCATCAGGGCCATCGTCGCGGTTTCCTCTATGCCCTCGGAGACGAAGGTCCAGCTTGGCTTTGCAGCGGAGGCGTTCCAGGTTTCCCACACGCCGCCGGCCACGTGCATGATGTGCTCGCGGTTGTTCGGATCGATCTCGACGTCGTCGACCCAGCCCGACCAGCCGTCGAAGGTGCCGCTGTGCGGCGCCATCGCGGAGATCTCGCGCCAGGTGGCGCCGGCGTCGTCCGACAGCTGCACCACGGGCTGGCCGTCCCAGTTGCCCCAGGAATTGGTGACGCCGAGCGCGATGCGGGTGGTGGCGCCGGTGCCGGACACCGACAGGCCGCCCATGCCGAAGTTGACGCCCCATGTTTGCGGGTCGTACTGTTTCAGCAGGGTCCAGTTGCTGCCGTCGAATTTGTACAGCCTCGACGGGCCACCGGCGCCGGGGCCGGTGTCCTTCGTGAAGGCCACGTACATCAAGCCGTCCTGGTTGCGCACCATGTGGGGAATGTAGAAGCCGGCCACGTCGGCGGGCGTGGCGATGCCGTTCCAGGTCGCGCCGCCGTCGGTGGTCTTGTACAGGCTGTAGCCCAGCCCCGCCACGGCGCCATAGTCCTTGCCGACGGCCGTGTAGATGGTCTGCGTGGCGTTGCCGGTGCCCTTGGTATCGGTGTCGAAGATCACCTGTTCCATGCCGACCACGCCTTTCCAGAGGACGGCTTCGATCTCCTGGTCGCTCATCGTGTGCGTCGCCAGCGACTGCACCTGGTTCCAGGTCCGGCCGTAATCGGCGCTCTTCCACAGGCCGCTGGCGCGCGTGGCGTAGAACAGGATCGAAGGCTGGTTCGGGTCGACCATCAGGCGCTCGCCGACGGCGCGGCCCTGGCTGTTGCCGCCCGCCTGGAACGGCAGCTCGACGTACTCCCAGTTATCGCCCCGGTCGGTGGAAATGTACAGGCGGGCTTTGCGCGTGCCGCCCAGATACAGGCCCGCGCTCATGTAGACACGCTTGTCATCGTTCGGATCGAGGGCCATGGTTTCGCTGCCGTGGTAGAACTCCTCTGTGACGCCCATCATGTCCGTGATCGCGCCCCAGGCTTTGGTCGCGGCGTTCCAGCGGTAGACGCCACCGATGTCGGTGCGGGCGTACCGCACGTCCGGACTGGTCGGATGGAGCACCAAGCCGGGGACGTAGCCGCCGCCGCCGAACTTCACGCTTGCCCACCGGGTGGGTGCCGCCGGCCTGGCCGCGCCCCCTACGCTCATCAACGAAGCAAACTGCGGGCCCTCCGCGGACGCGGTGCCCTGACTGGCGCCACCGCAGCCGGCCACCAGCGCGGCCAGCACGCAGGTGAGGGCAATGATTTCTTTTTTGTTCATATTAAGTCTCCAGGAATAATAGTGAAAATGCGCTCTTCAAGAAATTTTCAAAGCGCTGGCGTACGCCAGGGCGGGCATATCGGCCGGCAGCGTGACCTGCAAGCCCTGGGTGGTTTGTTCGAACGCCAGCGCACGCTTGGCGCCAAGCAGTTCGACCTGCCGGATGCGGCCCGGCAGGTGCGGACTGGCGCTGCCCATGGCCTCGATCGTCACCTTGCCCGTTGCCGGCCAGCCCATGACGAGCGCTCCTGTTCGTCGATGGTGCCGTTGCCGCGCACCGGTACGCTCAGCAGTAGGTTGCCGTTCTTGCTGACCACGTCGATCAGCGTATGCACCACCGTCTGCGCGCTCTTGTAGCCCTTGCGCTCGTACAATGGCCGGTCGTAGTGCCAGCTGCCGATGCAGGTACAGGTCTGCCATGGCAAGGGCTCGATCCGGTGGCTCTGGCCGCGCTCGATGTCCCACACCATGCTGCGGCGCTGCTGTGCATTGAGGATCTTGCCGTTGACGACCGCCTCGTTCCTGCCCTTGCTGGCGATGCTGCGGTTGTACAGGTGCGCCGTCAGGCGCATGCCAACATCGCTAAACGGGAACAACGGCAGCACGGCATCGTCGTAATACAGGATGTCCGGATCGTAGTTGTCGATCAGTTCGCGCGTGCGGTTGAAGAACTTGTCGCAGTAAGCCTGGTCCGGGATGGCTGCGCCCAGCGCATGGTTTTGCGCGTACAGCGCCTGCGGATCCATCCCTTCCCACCAGGTGCCCTTGCCGTCGGCGCGGGTCGGATTGCCATCGTAGGGAATGCCGGCGTAGGGACCGCTCTTGTCGGCGCGCTGCGCATCCTCGAACCAGGTCCAGGTACGCGCCGCATGCACGCTCACGCCGAAACGCATGCCGTTGGCGCGCGCGGCGCGGCTCCAGTCGCCGATCACGTCCTTGTACTTCGCCACATGGTAGCGGTAGTGAGCGCTGCCTTCCTCATACATGCCGCGCGCATACCAGTCGCCATGTTCCGGTTCGCACTGCGCCCCCCAGTGCGCCCAGATGCCGAACTTGGCGTTGCGGAACCAGTCCGGCGTCTCATAGGACGACAGCGAATCCCAGGTGGGCGCGAACGGACCGGCCACGATCGTCCCCGTGCCGGTGTGCGTCAGCGCGTCGGCCGCGCGCGCATAAGGCGACAGGGCGACGGCTGGAATTACCGCGCCTAAATGCTTCAGTAATTGTCGTCGTTTCAAAATCACTCCTGTGTGTGCAAGCAAGATGCGCGGAGCTCATTGTGCGAGCACGTCCGCTGCGCCGCAATTGCCTTATTTCGCAATCCGCGTTGTTAAATTGAACGTGCGCAGCGACCACTTGGGGACCTCGATGGCCGGGCCGGAGTGACGTAAATTTGTATATCGGGCGCAGCGAAAAAGGCACTGGCCGGATTGTTGGCACGGACCTACACTATGCGATCCGATGGCATTCACGAAAGCTGCCTTGCTACCTGTACGCAGACAATTCCTGGCACGGGCTATTGCGCTTGCTGCGCTGCCGGCGTGCGCGCTGGCGGCGCCGCCCATACCAACGAGCTCGCTGTTCGACGTCAGGCGTTTCGGCGCCAAGGGCGACGGCCGCACGCTCGACTCGCCGGCGGTCAATGCCGCCATTGCCGTGGCGGCGGCCGCGGGCGGAGGCACCGTGTATTTTCCGCCGGGGCGCTACCTGTCGGCGTCGATCAGGCTCAAGAGCAACATCACGCTCCACCTGGAGGCGGGCGCGGTGATCGAAGCGGTTGACGCGAGCGTGGCGCGCTACGACCTGCCCGAGCCGAACGAGGCCGGCGGCAACTATCAGGACTACGGCCACAGCCACTGGCAAAACAGCTTGATCTGGGGTATCGGCCTGGACCACGTGGCCATCGTGGGCGGCGGCTTAATCCATGGCAAAGGCTTGAACAGCGGCCACGACAAGTACACCGGCAACTACACCGACAAGCCGGACCAGCCCGGCGAGGGCGACAAGGCGATCGCGCTGCGCGAGTGCCGCAACGTGACCTTGCGCGATTTTTCGATCCTGCATGGCGGCCATTTCGGCATACTGGCGACCGGCTGCTCCAATATGCTGATCGACCACCTGACCATCGACACCAACCGCGACGGCATGGATATCGACGCGTGCAACAATGTGCGCGTAACGCATTGCAGCCTGAATACGCCGTGGGACGATGCGATCTGCCTCAAGGCCAGCTACGGCCTGGGTCGCATCCAGCACTGCGAAAACATCACGATCTCCGATTGCATGGTATCGGGAAATTTCGACGAGGGCAGCCTGATCGACGGCTCGTTCAAGCGCAGTGCGCCGGAGTACCGGTCGGGGCTATACGGCCGCATCAAGCTGGGCACCGAATCAAATGGCGACTTCAAGAACATCACCATCACGAACTGCGTTTTCGACACCTGCCGCGGCCTGGCGATCGAGAGCGTGGATGGTTCGCACATCGAGGACGTGACGATTTCCAACATCACCATGCGCAACGTGGTGAACGATCCGATCTTCATCCGTTTGGGCGCGCGCTTGCGCGGGCCGAACAAGCCGCCGGTGGGCACCATCAAGCGCATCAATATCAGCAATATTGTCGTCTCGGGTGCGTACCGCAACCACGCCAGCACCATCGCCGGGCTGTCGGGGCATCCGATCGAGGATATTCGCATCAGCAATGTGCAGATAGAAACGCAGGGCGGCGGCGATGCGGCCTGGAGCGCGCTGGTGCCGCCCGAACTTCCCGACGGGTATCCGGAGCCAGGCATGTTCGGCAAGGCGCCGGCGTATGCGTTTTACCTGCGTCACGTGAAGGCGATCGAGGTTCATCACGTCAAGGTGGGCTACGTCCAGCCCGAGGGGCGAATCGCGGTCGTGCTGGACGATGTCAGCGATGCCAGCTTCCATGCCGTCAATCTGCAGCGCGGGCAAGGCGGGGCGGCGCTGTTCGCGCTGCGCGGTGTCAGCCAGTTCTTCGCCAAGGATGTGCGCGGCATGCCGGACCGCGAGATCACGGGGAGTGTGGATGCGCTGACATTGTAATAGCCATCAACGGATCAATTTTCTTCATCGATATCCCGGTTACGTTTTATGCTTCTGTCAGATCCGCAATGGTAATCTGCTATGGAAATTTTTATTGATGGAGCCTGATACGTGAATCCTACCGTCGTTAATCTGTGGCCGCTGCTCGGCGTGGCCGTCATCATACTGGGCTTCGCGCTGCGCGCCCATCCTGTACTGGTGGTGATCGTGGCCTGCGCCGTCACCGGCTTTGCCGCCGCCATGCCGGTCGAGCATTTGCTCGCCACGCTGGGCACGGCCTTCATCAAGACCCGCAACCTGCCGCTGATCCTGCTGCTGCCATTGGCCGCCATCGGCCTGCTGGAGCGCTTCGGATTGAAGGAGCACGCGCAGGCGTCGATCGCCCGCATCAAGTCCGCCACCACCGGCCGCATGCTGATCGTCTACCTGGCGATCCGCGAGATCAGCGCCGCCTTCGGCCTGACCAGCATCGGCGGCCACCCGAACATGGTGCGCCCGCTGATCGCGCCGATGGCGGAGGGCGCCGCCGAAGTGCGCTACCCGGCGCTGACCGAGGAGCTGCGGCACCGCATCCGCGCCATGTCCGCCGCCACCGACAACGTCGGCCTGTTCTTCGGCGAGGACGTGTTCGTGGCTTTCGGCGCCATCCTGCTGATGCAGACCATCCTGCGTGGCGAAGGGCTGGAAGTCGATCCGCTGCACATGGCGCTGTGGGGCATACCGACCGCGGTGACGGCCTTCATCATCCACTCCTGGCGCCTGCACCGGCTGGACGCGCAGATCGCCCGCGCCATGCTGGCGGTGAAGGAGCCGGCATGATACTCAAGCTCGAATACTTCTACTATGTGCTGGGCGCCATGCTGCTGCTGGTCGCCTGGATGTCGCTGACGGACAAGCATAATCCCAAGCGCTGGTCCAGCGCCTTGTTCTGGGCCTTGTACGCGGTGGTCTACCTGGCCGGCGACTTTTTGCCGCCGGTGGCGGCGGGCGTGCTGATGGTGGTGATGGCGCTGATCGCCGGCTTCGGCGGCGTGGCGCTGGGCCGCTACGGCGAGCGCACGCAGGAGGAACGCAAGAGCAGCGCGCAGCGCCTCGGCCATCGCCTGCTGATCCCGGCGCTGATCATTCCCGCCACCACGGTGATCGGCTCGACCCTGCTCAAGGACGTGCACCTGGGCGGCCTGCTGCTGCTCGATCCGAAGAACGCCACCTTGGCCAGCCTGGGTTGCGGCTCCTTGTTCGCGGTGGTCACGGCCTGCTGGCTGACCCGCGCCACGCCGATGCAGGCGATGCGCGAGTCGCGCCGCCTGATCGACCATCTGGGCTGGGCGGTGGTGCTGCCGCATATGCTGGCGGTGCTTGGCCTGCTGTTCACCGAGGCCGGCATGGGCAAGGCGGTGGCGCACGTGGTCACGTCCTACATCAACCTCGACGTGCGGCTGGTGGCGGTGGCGGTGTACTGCATCGGCATGGCGCTGTTCACCGTCATCATGGGGAACGGCTTCGCGGCGTTCCCGGTGATCGCGGGCGGCGTCGGCATCCCGGTGCTGGTCGGCGTGTACCACGCCAATCCGGCGGTGATGGCGGCGATCGGCATGTTCAGCGCCTACTGCGGCACCTTGATGACGCCGATGGCGGCCAACTTCAACATCGTACCCGCCGCGCTGCTGGAACTGCCCGACAAGAACGCCGTCGTGAAGATCCAACTGGGCACCGCGTTGCCGCTATTGCTTGCTAATATTGCACTTCTTTATTTTCTAATGAACATGTGACCTGCATGTGAGTTGGAGTAGAGTAGCGCACAAACAAGCGCAGCAATCGGAGCACATGTAGATGAAAAAGATAATATTGTTGACCGGGTTCGAGCCGTTTAACAAGGAGACCATCAATCCCTCGTGGGAAGCGGTACGCGCTCTCGCGGAATGGCATGAAGGCGATTTCGTGGTCCACGCGCGCCAGCTGCCCTGCGTGTTCGGGCAGGCCAGCAAGGTGCTGCACCAGGCGGTGGAGGAGCTTCAGCCCAGCATCGTGATCGCGGTCGGGCAGGCCGGCGGCCGGGTCGATCTGTCGGTGGAGCGCATCGCCATCAACATCGACGACGCGCCCATCGCCGACAACCAGAAACGCCAGCTGGTCGACCAGCCCATCGTCACCAACGGCCCGGCGGCCTACTTCTCCACGCTGCCGATCAAGGCGATCGTGCACGCGCTGCGCGAGGCGGGGCTGCCGTCGTCGGTGTCGCAGTCGGCGGGCACGTATGTGTGCAACCACGTGTTCTATAGCCTGATGCACCAGGCGCACGAATGGGGCACGACGATGCGCGCCGGCTTTATCCACATTCCGTATCTGCCGCAGCAGGCGGCGGCGCATCCGGGTGCTGCCAGCATGAAGCTGGAGGACATGGTCGAAGGCCTGCGCATCGCCATCCGCACCACGCTTGCCCACGACGTGGACACGCGCGAGGCGGGCGGGGTCACGCACTAGGAAGCGGCGTTGAAGCCGCGTCCTCCCGCGGGATAGCTCAACAGTGCGCGCGCTAACTATTAGGAAATATATAATTCCAGGCAACTTCATTGATGCCGAAAATTATGCCGCTGCCGGAACAAATCTCCACGGCGTTGGCGCGCTTTGCCAGCGAGACCCGCCTGTATCAGCTCCGCATTGTCGATGACGCGTCCGCGCCGGTCGGGGACGAACTGCTGGTGGAGGCGTTTTATGCCGACGATGCGGTGCAGGAGATCGGTCTGCGCGACGTCATCGCCCTGTCCACCAACGCGTTTATCGATCCGTCCAGTTTGCGGGGGCGTTGCGCCACGCTCGGCGTCACGCTGGCCGACGGCAGCCGCGACAGTTTCAGCGGCGACATCGCCGAAGTCGCCATGGTGGGCAGCGCAGGCGGCTTCGCCCGCTACCGCCTGCGGCTGCGTCCGTGGTTATGGCGCCTGGGCCAATGCTGGAACGGCCGCGTCTGGCAAGACAAATCCGTGGTCGAGATCGTCGATGCGGTCTTCGCCGGTTATCTGCCACTGGCACGCTGGCGCTGGAGCGATGAGGTGGCGTCCTTCATGGCCGTCGCTGGACAACGCAGCTATTGCAGCCAGTATCGCGAATCCGACTTGGCCTTTGTGCGGCGCTTGCTGGCGGAGGAGGGCCTGGGCTGGCGCTTCGAGCAGCAGGAAGATGGCGTGTGCGTGGTGCTGTTCGCCGACAGCAGCCAGCTGAGCGCGGTGCCTGAGGACGTCAGCAGCGCGGCCGGCGACGGCGTCCGCTACCAGGCCGCGCGGGCGGGCGAAGCCCAGGATACGGTGCAGTCCCTGCAATTGCGGCGGACGCTGACCGCGTCCATGACGACCCGCCTCAGCAGCGACTACAAGACCGCGAAGAGCATCGCCGCCAGTTCCGTCTCCAGTCTGCCTCCCGCCAAAGGCCTGCCGCCACTGGAAAGTTATGACACCCCCGGCGCCTATGCCCATGCGGGCCTGGAGCAAGCCCGGCATTACGCGGACCTGCAGATGCAGGGCTTGGAGGCGCGCGCCCAGGCATGCGCCGGCCGTTCGACCGTGCGCAGCCTGCGCGCCGGCACCCGCCTGACCATCGCGGACTTGCCGCGTCCCGGCGCGCCGGCCGCGTACACCGTGCTGCGGGTCGTCAGCGTCGGCGTCAACAACCTGCCCGTGCCCGCGCGGCTCGGCCTGGCGGAGCTGTTCGGTCCGATACCCGAACTGCTGGAACAATCGCTGCCGGAGGGCGAGCCGGAGGACTTCGCGCTGACCATCGCCCAGGCCGCCGGCAGCGGCTACGCCAATCGCTTCGAGGCGGTGGCCGCCGACGTGATCTGGCGTCCCCAATTGCCCGACAGCGAAGGCCGTGGCCACCCACGGCCGACGGCGCGGGGCACGCAAAGCGCGATCGTCATCGGCCCCGACGGCGCCGACAGCGCGGCCGGCGCCGACGAGCTCTATTGTGATGCGCTGGGACGGGTGCGCCTGCGTTTCCATTGGCAGGATGGCGGTGACGCCAGCTGCTGGGTGCGGGTGGCGCAGCGCTCGGCCGGCGGCGGCATGGGCAGCCAGTTCCTGCCGCGCATCGGCCAGGAAGTGCTGGTGCAGTTTATCGAGAACGACATCGACCGTCCGATCATCGTCGGCGCGCTGTACAACGGCCGCGGCGAAGGCGGCGTCGCGCCGACGCCGGGAGGCCGGTCCGACGCCGCCAACGCCGCCTCGCCGTTCGCGCGGTCCGCCGACCATGCGCCCTCGGCGCAGGGCAATCTGAGCGGGGGCAACAGTCCCTTGTGGCACGGTGCTTCCGCCGACGTGGCCGGCCACGGCAACACGGCGGCGCAGTGGGGCGTGCGCAGCAAGGAGTTCGGCGGCACAGGCTACAACCAGCTGCTGTTCGACGATACCGACGCACAAGGCCGCGTGCAGCTGCGTTCGACGCACGCGGCCACCGAATTGAATCTGGGGCACTTGATCCACGGCGCCGACAATTATCGCGGCAGCCTGCGCGGCCAGGGCGCCGAGCTGCGCACCGACGCGTACGGCGCGCTGCGCGCGGGCGGCGGGCTGCTGGTGACGACGTATGCGATCCGGCACGGCGCCAGCGAACGCGAGCCGATGGGCGATAACGCGGCCGGCATCGCGTTGCTGAAGCAGGCGGTCCAGCTCGGCGCGACCTTCAGCGCGGCGGCCGCGACACATGGGACGGTGGCGCTGGCCGGGCATGTCGGCGCGGCCAAGGCCAATGCCAGCACGCTCGACGATGACGCTGCGCCGCTGCAGGCGCTGTTGACGGCGGCCTCCGGCATGGTCGGCGAGGCCAGCTTGGCGGCAGCCATGACCGACGCCGCCGATCGGAACACCGCGCCGGCGGGCGGGAAAATTCCGCACGCCAGTTCGCCGCTCATCGCCATCAGCGGTAAATCCGGGATCGGCGTGGCGGCCGGACAGGCGATGCAGCTGGCCAACGGCGAAACGGTCTCGCTGATGAGTGGCGGCGACAGCCAGTTCGTCAGCGGCGGCCAGATGCGCCTGCACAGCGGGCAGGCGATCGGCGTATTGGGTGGCGCGGTGGGCGCCGGCGCAAACGGCCTTGGCATGCAGCTGGTCGCGGCCGCGGACGCGATCGATCTGCAGGCGCAGGCCGATGAGCTGAAGGTGCAGGCGCGCGATGACGTCAGCCTGATCAGCGCCAACGCCGGCATCGATTGGGCCGCCTCCAAGCGCATCAGCCTGTCGACGGCGGGCGGGGCGAACATCACCATCGAGGACGGCAACATCACGGTGCAGTGTCCCGGGAAAATCACGATCCATGCGGGCACCAAGAATTTCGCGGGGCCGGCAAGCCTGAACTATCCCTTGCCGAAGTTGCCCAAGGCGGAATCCAAGCCCACGCGCAAGGAGTTTGACCTGATGCTCACCGCGCTGCCCGGCCCGGCCGCGACGCCGCTGGCCCAATACGACTGGCAGATAGTGCGCGCCGGCGGGGCGGTGCGCGACCGCGTGATTGTGTCCGGCCGTTCCGACGATCAGGGCAAGATGATCATGACGGCAGCCCAGCAGCTGCGCCTTTCCGTTGCCGTGGCGCGTTGGCCGAACGATCTGCTGTTGTTGGCGCCCGGCGTGGAAAGGCCTCTGGATATTTACGGCGAACGCGCCGATTGGTCGGGCAGCCGTCGGGTACTGCACGCGTTGGCCGCGATGGACTTCACGCCGGAACCGGGCACCCACGTGGCCACGTCGCAAAGTCAAAGCGACCGGACGAGGGCCGGGGAAGCGATCGGTGAAGCCAGCATGTTCAATTTTTTCAAAAAAATACAGTGAGTCAGCATGTCTAATTTACTCACCCCGGTCGCCCTACTCGGCGACGGCGGCAAAACGATAGTCCGGGGCCAGGCCGCAAGCCATGCCGAGACGCATCGCCTGGATCTCTCGGAGTCGAGCCCGTTCGCGCCTTTACGGCAGGGGAATCGCGTTGAGTGTTTTACGACCGGGGCGGAATACTTCAAGGCGCTGGAAAAGGTCCTGAGCAGCGCCACGAAAAGTATCTTCATCGCTGGCTGGCAAGTGAGCTGGAATGTCGAGCTGACGCCGGGGCGGCGTCTGATCGATATTTTGCATGAGCGTGTGTGCAGCTCCGAGCACTTCCGCGTGTATGTGATGCCGTGGCTGTCGCCCCAGGTCGGGGTCAACACTGGCGATCTGGGTACCATGCTTGCCGTGTTCCAATTGAATGCCGGCCGCAAGACGATGCAAGCCATGTGCTGCCCGGCGGGTGCGCAAAGCGACTATACGGGGAGCGAGGGCGCGGCTTTCAGCCATCACCAGAAAATGATTGTGGTCGACAATCGCTACGCCTACGTGGGCGGCATGGATGTGGCCTACGGCCGATACGACGACGCGAACTTTTCGCTGAATGCGGGCGCGCGGCGGTTTCGCGAGCGCTACAACCCGGGTTTGCCGCCGGTGAGGAAGATCGATTCGACGGATGGTCCTTGCCTGTCGGACATGGACCTGCTGAGCACTACGCTGACTTATGGCCTGTGGGACAAGGGCGGCAACACCGCTCCCGGGGCGATGAGCGATTTTCTCGCCCGCGCGCAGCACAAGGCGGACGTCCTCGCGGTCGAAGCCGTGGCCTTGGTCAATAAGGCAGCGCGGTTGATGCTCGATACGGAGGTGGCGCAAATGAAGGCGATGGCGGCCGACGCCAAATCCATCGCCAACGCGGGTGCCGACGTGGCGATCGCCGCCGCCAACGCGGTCAGCCGCCAATGCGCGGCCCTGGAAGTGCCAGATCTGTATAACGGGGTGCAGTCCCTCAGGGTGGGCAGCGCGCCCACGTCCGCCGCGCCCGACCTGTTGCGCGACGCCGAACGCGGCACGCGCGCCGGCTGGAACGCCGGCGTTGAACGCGCCGCGCAGGTGACGCATTTTTTCGCTCCGCTCAAGCGCCTGCGGGTCGACCCGGCTCCAAAGTCCAGTCTGCCCGGAGCCATCGAACGGACCGAACGCAGCGCGCGCGCCCGCGCCAACGCGGTCATCGACGAGGCGGCGGCGTTGGCGGGCGAGGTCGGCCATGGGGTCGAGACGGCGCGTCTGGTGTGCGTGGAGATCGGTCCCGGCACGGAACGCGCTGTGGCCCAGACCAAGGATGCGTTGCGCCAGGCCGGCCACGCGGTCGCGGCCGGCGCGGCGGCGGGTGCGGCGGAGGTGGCGGAGCAGGTGAATATATTCCAGCGCGCGGTGGTCGAGCAGATCAATGTCGTGCGCGCCGCGCTCAACACGCGCGTGCTCGCGTTGATGGAGATCGCCAAGCGCGGAAGCGGCGAGGCCATCGACAAGCTGAGCCAGGAAAACGTGGAGGCGGTGGTCACCCAGCTCAAACATTTGCTCAAGCTGGTTTATGCCCAGCAGTTGGCGACTTCGTGGCTGCACGCGTGCGCCCATCCCTTGTTGATGAATACGCGCACCAAGGCGGCGTCTGCGAAGGTGCTGAGCGAAACCCAGCCGCGCCAGCCATGGCAGGACGTGCATTGCCAGATCGAGGGGCCGTCCGTGGATGATCTGGCGCGTAATTTCATCCACCGCTGGAACGCCAGCAGCACCAGCTACATGACGGACCCTGCGTTGAGCAAGTTGTTCGCCGCGCGGTTCCCGGGCCGGGACGACGACGACCCCACGTTGGGTGAGGTCCTCGTGAAGAAGCTGATGCAGCAACTGCTCAAGCTGTCGCTGATCGGAGCCGACCTGCTGCCGGCGGCACGGCCGTCCCCGCCCACTGGTGTTGCGCCTACCGGAGTGGCGGTGCGGGTGTTGCGTAGTGCGCCGCGAAAAATGTGTTTGCAGGAATTGCAGGCGCAGGGCAGCAAGGCGGTTCCGCCCGGGGCGCAGCATGAGATCCAAACCGCCATGATTAGTTTGATTAACAACGCTACCGACTTCGTCTACATTGAGAATCAGTTCTACCAGACCGACTTTGGGGAGCCTTCGATAGATGTGTTTTCTCGTGAAGGTCGCGACCTCACTTCAGGTCCCGTCAAATTCCTGATGAGTAAAATGGGCAACGATCTGACCGCCAGGCTAAGTAGCGCGCGCGGGGCGGTGGGTAAGAAACTTTACCCCGCCAATCAGATCGGCAAGGCCTTGGGCGACCGCATCACCCAGGCGGTGCGACGCGGACAACCGTTTCACGTCTATCTGGTGCTGCCTGTGCATCCCGAGGGACCGCTGTCGGACATCACCATCGTGGGCCAAGTCCATTGGACCATGCAAAGTTTGGTGTTCGCGGAAAACAGCCTGGTGAACCGGGTGCGGCGCGCCATCCTCGCCAAGAGCTTGTGCAAGCAGCCGCTGAATGACGCCGCATGGAATAAGGCGCTTGAGGAAGCGGGCGAGAAGGTTGATACGAAATTCGCCTTTGAATCGGTGACGGACGATAAGTGGGCCAAGTATCTGACGTTGCTGAATTTACGCAATTGCGAGACGGTCGGCGGCAAGGTTCGCACCGAGCAAATTTATGTGCATAGTAAATTGCTGATCGTGGACGACCGTCATATCCTCATGGGCAGCGCCAACATTAATGATCGAAGCCTAAGCGGCAAGCGGGATTCCGAAATAGCGGTGATGCTGCTCGACTCTGCGCAAGAAAAGAAAACGCTACGCGAGCAGGTCACCTCGGTTAACCCTTTGGCACGGCGGCTGCGGGTAGATCTGTGGAGGAAACACTTCGCGTTGACGGGTAAGGGAAACGACATCATTAAACCGGCCACGGAAATGGAGGCGCTGATTGAAAAACCAGCTGCGGATGTCACCATTCAGACGATACAAAGTATTTGCAGCTCTAACGCTGAGAAATACCAGGCGGTGTTTCCGTTCACGCCTTGGAGTATCCCGCGAACAGCTCCAGATCAGGAAACGCAGCAGTACGGCGCTTCTCTTTGGCCGGTGTGTCCATTAGGGAGTCCCGCCGAGACCGCCGCCAAGCTTGCCGCGAAAATGCCCTTCGACGAAAATTTCTGGACGACGCAGGAAGTGCAATTTATGAAGCCACAAGGTTTGCGGGGCTATTTCACAGCGTTCCCCGTGTATTGGACGATCGGTGAAAACAACCACCCCGGCGAAATGAACGTCATGGTGCTGTCCCAAACCGATCACCCAACGAGCGAGAACAACAATGCATGATTTTTTCACGAAGCGTCTCCCAGGCGGAGTCGTTTGCTGCCTGCTGGTCTGCGTGGGTTTACTCAGCTGCTCGAAGGCCGGTCACAGTCAAGAATCAACGGGCCCTGCTTACACCCGCCCGACTGGTTGGAAAACCGTCTGCGTGGGCCGCTTCCTGATCGATTTGCCGCCGTCGGCGGAGTTGGGCGCGACAGAGGTCGAATATAAGGCCGTATATGGCTTTGATGGTATCTACAGCGGCGAGGCGAGGGGGAATTTGCACTTTGGTGAGGTAAAAATCGCTGAGACGGTGCCGACGGAAAAAGCGGGCCTGGATAGGGTGCACAGAGCTGTCAAAACAAGGATCGGCTCTCCCGAGATGTTTGAAGATATACTCAAGGCGCGTCAAAACGATGTGAAGTATTTGGTTGATCGGATGGCTAAGAGTTCCCCTGAGGACGCTGCCGGGGATGTTGACCTGTTAAAAGTGCGAAAAGATAGAGTACAAGAAGTCCTTTTTAACGCCAAGGTCACCGGCGAAGCGAAGCTCGATGATGCCAATGGATTTGCCGTCCGCTTGGGATCGAACTATGTATTAGGGTTTTACGACCCACAGGACCAGCGGGTGCGAACCTTCAGCGATGGCCGTGTAACGTCAAAGATCGACAGTGCGCAAGGCGCCGCCGAGGAGTACCGGCGCGTGCGCGCAACTTATCATTCGCGGGCGCCGACCGATATTCCCACGACACCGGGATTCTGCACGAACTATGGATTCATCGACGAGCCGCTGCGGCCCGAGGTGAATGTCCGCATGCGGGTGCCGATTCAAATCAAGCAATACCCCAATCTGTTGCTGTTTTTGGAAACGGAACCCGCTGGCGAGAACGGAGCGCGAAACATTCAGAAGTTTCCCAACATGGACGCGGACACCAACCAACTGGACAAGGTCGCCGTCAAACGCAAGCATGGTCCCAAAGCGGAACAAATCCTGGGTACGCCTGGCCGCAGTTACGGCCAGGAGTACGGTGATTATTGTTTCGAAAACGAGTGCTGGCCGCGCGAACAGGCATACGACATGGAGGCCAAAACCTTCGGCGAGCCGGACAACGTGGAGCGACCGCTGCTCACATTGTTCATGACGGCGGCCAAGTCCGACGACTACAAGTTGAAGCTGCCGGCCGAGCCCAAGGGGAACAACGTTCCGACCCGTCCGGCATTGAGTGGCCACGTCCCGCCGCCCTTTGAAGTCGGGCAGGAGATTTTTGAACAGGTGCTGCATTCGATTCGTCCGCGGCCAGGCGGGATCGCCGGGCAGGGCGAGACACCTGCGAAGGTCGCGCGCTGATTTGCTCAAAAATACAAAAGAATTGGAATGATGATCCATCCAAGCCCGCTGTTGGCGATATGGATAGCCCATCTTCACATCAAGAAAACCAAGACGCATGATAAATATATTGAAATTTAAAGGTCTTACATGTCTTGGCTTGTTGGTGTTATCCGCTCCAGCGTGGGCCGGATGTAATACCCTCGGCAACTGGCTCGAAACGCCGAGTGGCGACGTAAAAGTCATGATCGGTTACGAACCACCTGATCAATACGTACTCGATGGTCTTTCAGATGGATCAGAGCGCAAGGCGCGCCTCGCGCCATTGCCGAGAGACATGATTGAACAGTCCGGCAAGGGAACTATGTCGCCGGCCCGCAACACTGTTATTTCCTATTATGAAGCGGATGGTCTGGGGGAATGGCGGCTCTGCCGCTTAGAGCACTGGTGGCCTGCTGATTCGGATGACGATGCCACTCGGCAGAGATTGCGTAAAGTTACTCCACGTTATGTCGCAAAGAATCCAATATTGGCGAAATTGCCGCCTGGTGTCATGGCGTATGACGCCACTTTGGTTTTTTACGATAAAAAAGGACGCATTCAGCAAACAGCCATAGGGAACTTTGCCGAACCAGAACGGCCATTAATTATCAAGACGTGTTACGTATATGATGACAAGGACCGCGTCCTTCTTGGGGTTTGGCCCACTACAACAAAGAAATGTCCCAGTGGTGAACCCGATCCACGGGATGCGTGGAAACGCTATCGATATGCTGACTATCAAGGGAAATCCGTCGTTTTACTAGACCAATCGCACGGGGTCGGCCAGAACGGCTCATGGAGCGAGAAAATTCGATTTCAATCTAGTGCAGGTCCGGACGGGTTGTCTGGCGTTGCCGAGGTCGATTCGGTGAATGGGTTGACGCTTATCTACGGATCGGATGTTGGCGCAAAAGACAATAACAGCGCGAATATGGTGGTTAATGAACTGGGCCACTGGAATGGATCCACGTATACATTTACCAAGCCCCCTGTTCCAGCCGCCGTGCTAGACAATCTCGACTTACTTTACAAATACGAGCGCCGCCGTCAAACAATGGTCAATGGCGCGGTCAAAATGTACGAGTTGTTCCCGCCTAATCAACACATCGCGCGTGACCGCTACTACATGATTGATTCATTCGTGATGAGACACGAGCAGCTCGACGCCAAGGGAAAAGTGGTCAGAGTCATTACGATGAAAGACTGGCGCCAACCTCACCCGGGACCGAATCCTGCGGTGGACGATAAGAAGCTCGTCGCCAGGCAGTTCCCCTTGTTCCACGAGATATTTCATCGCGTCTACGACATCGATGCGAAGGGAAATCCAAAGCTTGTCGCCATCAGCTGGAACAGGGAGCGGCGGCTGAATCCCGCCAAGCGCGTGCCCCTGGATATGGCGGATCTTGTGTACGGCACTCCCGATGGCAAGGAGCGCTGGAAGACCGAAGCGGAATTTGAAAAAGCTTTTAACACCAGCGCGCATGCGAATGCCGTTTTCCCCGACAATCCACGAGACGCGGATTGATCGGCTGAACTTTTAAAAAATGCTCACTGCGTATGGAGGAGTTATCCCTTGCGCGATGAGCTTATTCGCTTTGAAAATCACTCGCCACGTGCCGGCGGATTGAGAATGTTGAGGAAGGCCCGCACCACCGGCGCGTCGTCCAGCGTGGTGTAGGTGATGTACAAATTCGCCGATGGCGGATTGGTGCGGATCGGCAGGAACACCACGCCCGGCCAGCCGATGCGGCTGGTGGTCTCGGGCAGCAGCGCCACACCCAGGCCCGCGCCCACCATGGCCAGCAGCGTCTGCGGCTCGGACGCTTCCTGGAATATCGTCGGCTGGAAGCCGGCCTTTACGCAGCATTGGATCAGGTAGCGTGGGAAGGATGACTTGTCCAGCGCCAGCGTCAGCATCGGCTCCTCGGCGATGTCGGTCAGTTCGATCGCTTCCTGCTTGGCCAGCGGGTGATGCTCGTTGATGGCCACGCACACGTCCTCGCGGAAGCACAGCTCCTGGCGCAGGTTGTCGTTCCTCAGGTCGTCCTCGTCCAGCTTCGGCTCGCGCCAGAAGCCGACGTCGATCTGCTTGGCGCGCAGCGCGTCGTATTGCAGCGTGGGGCCCAGTTCGTGCAGGGTCCAGCTCACGCGCGGGAACTTGGTCTGGAACTCTTCCAGCAAACTCGGTATCGGTCCCCACATCGCCGAGCCGACGATGCCCACCCGCAGCCGTCCCACTTCGCCACGGTCGATCTGGCGGATGGTGTCGATCGTCATGCGCATCTTGCCCAGCAGGTCGGATGCTTCGCTCATCAGCGCCTTGCCCGCCACCGTCAGCTCGAAGGTGCGGGTGGTGCGCGCGAACAGCTTCACGCCCAGTTCATTCTCCAGCTTCATGATCTGCTGGCTCAAAGGCGGCTGCGAAATATGCAGCCGCTCGGCGGCGCGGCTGAAACTCTTTTCTTCTGCGACGGCGAGGAAGTACCTCAGTTGTTTCAGATCGATGGACATGGCGTTCTTTGGGCGATGTGGGACGATGTCAGTGCGCGTGCATGGCCACGGCCAGCGCCGCGCCGCAGCGGGCGTTGTTCTTCACCAGCGCGATGTTGGTGGCCAGGCTGCGGCCCTCGGTCAGCTGCTTGATGCGGCTGAGCAGGAACGGCGTGACGTTCTTGCCGGTGACGCCTTGCGCATCGGCTTCCTGCAAGGCTTGCGTGGTGATGGCGTCGATCTCCGCCTTCGGCATCGCTTCATCGGCCGGCACCGGATTGCTGACCACCACGCCGCCCTTGAGGCCCAGCTGCCACTTGGTGTGGATGAAGGCCGCCTGCTCGGCCGCCGTGTCGAGCTGGAAGTCGGCGTTGAAGCCGCTCTCGCGGGTGAAGAAGGCGGGGAAGCCGCGCTGGCCCACGCTGACCACCGGCACGCCGTGCGTCTCCAGGTATTCCAGCGTCAGGCCGATGTCGAGAATGGACTTGACGCCGGCGCACACCACCGCCACCGAGGTCCGCGCCAGTTCCTGCAGGTCGGCCGAGATGTCGAAGCTGGTCTCGGCGCCGCGATGCACGCCGCCGATGCCGCCGGTGACGAACACGGAGATGCCGGCCAGTTCGGCGCAGATCATGGTCGCGGCCACGGTGGTGGCGCCCAGCTTCGACTGCGCCAGCACGTAGGGCAGGTCGCGGCGGCTGACCTTCATGGCGTCGGGCGAGGTGCCCAGCAGTTCCAGCTGCTCTTCCGACAGGCCGATGCAGATCTTGCCGCCGATGATGGCGATGGTGGCCGGCACGGCGCCGCCGTCGCGGATGATCTGTTCCACTTCACGCGCCATCTGCACATTCTGCGGATACGGCATGCCGTGCGAGATGATGGTCGACTCCAGCGCGACGATCGGTTTGCCGGCGGCGCGGGCGGCCGCCACTTCGGGCGAAAACAGCAAGTATTGGTGCATGGTGTGGTTCCTTAAGCCTTGTTGGGGAAGAGCGGCGGGTTGTATTCCGCCGACAGGTCGAAGTCGTGGATCTCGTCGAGGACATCGGCGGCCAGCATCGGCGACACCGTCTCCTGCGATTCGAGCGTCATCGCGGCGACCTTCAGGCCGCGGCGGCAGGCCAGCGTCAGGTCCTGGCTGCCCTGGTACAGCGACCAGCAGACGGCGGCCGAGAAGGCGTCGCCGGCGCCGGTCACGTCGACCACCTCCACCTGGTGCGCGGCCAGCCAGACCAGTTCGCCGTCGCGGGTGTGGAACACGCCCTGGCTGCCGCAGGTGACGATGACGTCCTGCGCGCCTTGGGCCTGCACTTCGCGGCAGGCGGCGCGCACGTCGGCCTCGGTCGGCAGCGCGCGGCCGGCGCGGGTTTCCAGCTCGCCGCGATTGAGGATCAACAGGCGCAGGCCGCGCAGGTCGGCCGGCAGGCGCGCCATCTTCGGCTGCGACACCGCCACGATCACCAGCGGCACGTTGTCGGCGCGGGCGCTGGCCAGCAGCAGGCCGATGCTGTCGGCCGGCAGGTTCAGGTCGACCACCGTCATCGCGGCGGCGGAGCGCTGCGGCTGGCGGCTGGCCAGGTATTCCGGCGAGATGCGGTCGTACAGCGCCATGTCGGCCAGCGCCACCACCAGTTCGCCGGCGTCGTCGAGGATGGCGGTGTAGGTGCCGGTCTGCGTGTCCGGCAGCTTGAGCGTGCCGCGCGTGTCGATGCCGGCGCTTTCCGCGTGGTCCTGCAGGCTGCGGCCGGCGACGTCGTCGCCCAGGGCGGTCAGCAGCGCGGTCGGCAGGTTCAGGCGCGACAGGTTCTCGGCGATGTTGCGCGCCACGCCGCCGAACACTTCCTCGGCGGTGGCGGGATTGGAGGTGCCCAGCTGCATGGTGGCGATGGTGCGCAGCTTGCGGTCCAGGTTGGCGGCGCCGATGCACATCACCGGACGCTTGTCCGGCAGCACGTAGGCGCGGCCCAGCAGGCGCCGTTCGCGGATCAGGCCGGCGATGTGGCCGGCCACGGCGGAGCGCGACAGGCGCAGTTCCACCGCCAGATCCTGCTGGGAGATGAAGGGATTGGCACGGATCAGCGCATAGAGCTGGTCCTTTTTGGAGGAATCGGTCACGGGCTACTCGCTAAAACATTTGTTCATCATGTTAAACATTTGTCCAAATCAAGTCAATCGCGCACTACGGCTAAGTTTGCCTTGTTTTATAATACCCCCGATTTATATCGCTTTAGTATAAATGCTGAAGAAAAATGGTATTTGCCATACATATGGACGATGATGCATAGTGTCAGCTTCCCCAGCCACAACAGAAAAACAGAGGATAACCATGTCTAATAATTCCCCATTCCAGGCAGCCGACATCATTCGCGCCCGTATCCCTGCGGGCTTCAAGCCGCGCATCGCAATGATTCTGGGTTCCGGCCTGGGCGTGCTGGCGGAACAAATGACCGACGCGGTCACCATCAGTTTCAATGAACTGCCAGGCTTCCCGATCAGCACCGTGCACGGCCACGCCGGCGAACTGGTGATCGGCACCCTGTCGGGCGTGTCGGTGGTGTGCATGAAGGGCCGCGGCCACGTCTACGAAGGCTACGGCCTGGGCGTGATGACCAGCGCCGTGCGCACCATGAAGCTGCTGGGCTGCGAGATGCTGTTCGTGACCAACGCCGCGGGTTCGCTGCGCACCGAAGTCGACGCCGGCTCGCTGGTGGCGCTGACCGACCATATCAACTACCTGCCGGGCACCCCGATGATGGGCCCTAACGATGAGCGTTTCGGCCCGCGCTTCTTCAGCATGGCCAACGCCTACGATGCCGACCTGCGCGCGCTGCTGCACACCTCCGCCAAGGAGAAGAACGTCACCCTGCACGACGGCGTGTACATCGCTTACGCCGGCCCGAACTTCGAGACCCCCGCCGAAATCCGCGCCTTCAAGACGCTGGGTGCGGACATGGTCGGCATGTCGGTGGTGCCGGAAGTGGTGTCGGCCCGTCACTGCGGCCTGAAAGTGGTCGGCGTGTCGGCCATCACCAACCTGGCCGAAGGCCTGTCGCCGTTCCCGCTGTCGCACGAGCAGACGCTGAAATACGCGGCCGTCGCGGCGACCTCGCTGATTGAAGTGATCCTGGGCTTCCTGGCCAACGTGGCCAAAACGCCGCAGGCGTAAGATTTCCCGAGGGGCGGCCGAATGTCCGCCCCTTCTGCTTTATAGGAGTTCGAAATTATGAAACGCGCATTTATCCTCTTGCTCGATTCGTTTGGTTTGGGCGCCACGCCCGATGCCGCGAAGTACAACGACGTCGGCGCCAACACCTTCGGCCACATCGCCGAGTGGGCCGCCAAGAGCGGCAAACCGATGTCGCTGCCGACCATGGAAAAACTGGGACTTGCCGCCGCCGCCCATACCGCCAGCGGCCAATGGGCCGCCGGCTTCGAGCAGCGCGAAGGCTTCACCGCCGCCTACGGCGCCGCGCGCGAGCGCTCGACCGGCAAGGACACGCAGTCCGGCCATTGGGAAATCGCCGGCGTGCCGGTGGAATTCGACTGGGGCTACTTCCCGAAAACCGTGCCGTCGTTCCCGGCCGAGCTGACCGCCAAGCTGCAGGAACTGGCCGGCGTGCCTGGATTCCTGGGCGACTGCCACGCATCGGGCACGGAGATCATCAACAAACACGGCGACGAACATGTCGCCAGCGGCAAGCCTATCATCTACACCTCCGCCGACTCGGTGCTGCAGATCGCCGCGCACGAGGAATCGTTCGGCCTGGAGCGCCTGTATGAGATCTGCGAGATCGCCTTCAAGCTGGTCGAGCCATACAACATCGGCCGCGTGATCGCGCGTCCGTTCGTCGGCGCCAACGGCAACTACACCCGCACCACCAACCGCCACGACTACGCGGTCGCACCGCCGGCGCCGACGCTGCTGGACCACGTGAAGAACGACGGCGGCGAAGTCATCGCCCTCGGCAAGATCAGCGACATCTTCGCGACCCAGGGCGTATCGCGTGTGGTCAAGGGCAAGGACAACATGGCGCTGTTCGACGCGCTGCTGAAGGTGGAAGAGGAAGCCGGCGACAAATCGCTGACGTTCGTGAACTTCGTCGACTTCGACCAGGCCTTCGGCCACCGCCGCGACGTCACCGGCTACTCGAACGCGCTGCACGAGATGGATGCGCGCCTGCCGGAGTTCATCGCCAAGCTGAAAGAGGGCGACCTGGTGGTGATCACAGCCGACCATGGCTGCGATCCGACCTGGCCGGGCTCCGACCATACCCGCGAGCATATTCCGATGATCTTCTTCGGCCCGGGCGTGAAGGCGCAGCAGCTGCCGATCTCCGAAACCTTCTCCGACATCGGCCAGACGCTGGCCCATCACCTCGGCGTCAAACCACTTTCCCACGGAAGCAACCTGTTATGAGCATCGTCACGGATTTCAAGCGCAACGAAGCGGTCCCGCTGGACCTGGGCTGGATTAACCACATCCACATCAACAAGAGCGCGGCCGACCGCCGCGCCGCCAGCCTGGCGAACCGCCGCACGGTGAAGAAGGAATACCAGGCCGCATGGCTGGTCAAGGCCATCGGCCTGATCGACCTGACCACGCTGTCCGGCGACGACACGCCGGGCCGCGTCGAGCGCCTGTGCATGAAGGCCATGCGTCCGCTGCGTTCGGACCTGGTCGAGGCCATGGGCCTGCAGGACTACAAGCTGACCACCGGCGCCGTCTGCGTGTACCACGAGATGATCAAGCCGGCGGCGCAGGTGCTGCAAGGCCGCCTGCCTATCGCCGCCGTGTCGACCGGCTTCCCGGCTGGCTTGACCAGCATGGAAACCAAGGTGCGCGAGATTGAATTGTCGGTGGCCGCCGGTGCGACCGAGATCGATATCGTCATCACCCGCCAGCATGTTTTGACCGGCAACTGGCAAGCGCTGTACGACGAGATGCTGGCCTACCGCAAGGCTTGCGGCGAAGCGCACGTCAAGGCGATCCTGGCGACCGGTGAACTGGTCACGCTGGAAAACGTGGCCAAGGCTTCGTGGGTTTGCATGATGGCTGGCGCGGACTTCATCAAGACTTCCACCGGCAAGGAGCCGGTCAACGCGACGATCCCGGTATCGCTGACGATGGTGCGCGCGATCCGCGACTACCACGAGCAGACCGGCTTCAAGATCGGCTACAAGCCCGCGGGCGGCGTGGGCACGGCTAAGGCCGCGCTGCAGTACCTGACGCTGATGAAGGAAGAACTGGGCAACGAGTGGCTGGAGCCGCACCTGTTCCGTATCGGTGCATCGAGCCTGCTGACCGATATCGAACGCCAGCTTGAGCACTATGTGACCGGCAACTACTCCGCCGCACATCGTCATGCTCAACCCTAACGCGCAATCATCAGAACACGGACACGTCATGCCATCAATTAAAGAGATCCTGAATACCATGGAATACGGCCCAGCACCGGAAAGCACGAAAGAAGCGCAAGCGTGGCTGGAGCAGCATGGCCGCACCTTCGGCCTGTTCATCGACAACCAGTGGAGCGAGCCGGGCGAGTTGTTCGCCTCGACCAATCCAGCGGATGCGGCCAAGCTGGCCGACCTGACCCAGGCCACCGGCAGCGACGTCGATCGCGCCGTGGCGGCCGCGCGCGCAGCGCAGCCGGGCTGGCAGGCACTGGGCGGCCATGGCCGCGCAAAGGTCATGTACTCGCTGGCGCGCCTGATGCAGAAGCACGCGCGCCTGTTCGCCGTGCTGGAGACGCTGGACAACGGCAAGACCATCCGCGAAACCCGCGACGTCGACCTGCCGCTGGTGGCGCGTCACTTCTACTACCACGCCGGCTGGGCGCAACTGCAGGCCGAGGAATTCGCGGACTACCGCGCCGTCGGCGTGGTCGGCCAGATCGTGCCGTGGAATTTCCCGCTGCTGATGCTGTCGTGGAAAATCGCTCCGGCCATGGCGGCCGGTAACACCATCGTCTTCAAGCCGGCCGAATTCACGTCGCTGACCGCGATGCTGTTCGCCGAGATCTGCGTGCAGGCCGGCGTGCCTGCCGGTGTGGTCAACATCGTCACCGGCGATGGCCGCGTGGGCGAAGCCATCGTCAACCATCCAGGCATCGACAAGCTGGCCTTCACCGGTTCGACCGAAGTGGGCCGCCTGATCCGCATCGCCACCGCCGGCAGTGGCAAGAAGCTGTCGCTGGAACTGGGCGGCAAGTCGCCGTTCATCGTCTTTGATGATGCCGACCTGGATGCCGCCGTTGAAGGCCTGGTCGATTCGATCTGGTTCAACCAGGGGCAGGTATGCTGCGCTGGTTCGCGCCTGCTGGTGCAGGAATCGGTGCAGGACAAATTCCTGGCCAAGCTGCGCGCCCGCATGGACAAGCTGACCCTCGGTTCGCCGTTGGACAAGTCGATGGACATCGGCGCCCTGGTCGATCCGGTGCAGCGCCAGCGCATCGCCGGCCTGGTCGAATCGGCCCGCGCCGAAGGTTGCGAGGTTTATCAGCCTGCGTGCGACATCCCGGCCAACGGCTCGTGGTTCCCGCCGACGCTGATCACCGGCGCATCGACTTCCGCCGCCGTGGCGCAGGCCGAAATCTTCGGACCGGTGCTGGTGGCGATGAGCTTCCGCACTCCGCCCGAAGCCGTGCAGCTGGCGAACAACACCGTCTACGGCTTGGCCGCCTGCGTCTGGAGCGAGAACATCTCGCTGGCGCTGGACGTCGCGCCGCAGATCAAGGCCGGCGTGGTGTGGATTAACACCGCCAACCAGTTCGACGCCGCTTGCGGCTTCGGCGGCTACCGCGAATCAGGCTTTGGCCGTGAAGGCGGCCGCGAAGGCATGTACGAATACCTGACCGCGAAATCGGAAGATGCGCGTCCAGCGGCGCCGGTCGTTGAAGCCAAGGCCAAAGCCAAGGCGGCAGCACCGGCAGCAGCCGGCGCCTTCGCCATCGACCGCACCGCCAAGTTGTACATCGGCGGCAAGCAGGCCCGCCCTGACGGCGCCTACAGCCGCGCTATTCACGGCGCCGACGGTTCCTTCATCGCCGAAGTCGGCGAAGGCAATCGCAAGGACATCCGCAACGCGGTGGAAGCCGCGCACAAGGCTGGCGGCTGGGCGAAAGCCACGTCGCACAACCGCGCGCAGGTGCTGTACTACATCGCCGAAAACCTGGCCGCGCGCGGCGAGGAATTCGCAGCACGCATCGCCGCGATGACCGGTTCCAAGAACGCGGAAAAAGAAGTGCAGGCTTCGATCGAGCGCCTGTTCTACTACGCGGCATGGGCCGACAAGTACGACGGCCTGGCGCATCAGCCACCGATGCACGGCATCACCGTGGCGCTGAATGAGCCGGTCGGCGTGATCGGCATCGTCTGCCCGAACGAAGCGCCGCTGCTGGGCTTCATCTCGCTGGTGGCGCCGGCGATCGCGCTGGGCAACCGCGTGGTGGTGGTGCCGTCGGAAGCGCATCCGCTGTCGGCCACCGATCTGTATCAGGTGCTCGATACGTCGGACCTGCCGGACGGCGTGGTCAACATCGTCACCGGTTCGGCGGACGAACTGGCGCGCACGCTGGCGACCCACTCGGACATCGACGCGGTATGGCGTCATGACGGTTCGGCTGAAGGCTGTGCTGAAGTGGAGCGCCTGTCGGCTGCTTCGCTCAAGCGCACCTGGGTCGGCGGCGCGAAAGGGCGCGACTGGTATAGCACGGCGCAATCCGGCGGCCGCGCGGTTCTGGCGCATGCATCGCAGGTCAAGAACGTCTGGATTCCATACGGCGTTTAAATAAACATCCGGTGCTACGGGCGGGTCTGCGGACCCGCCCTTGTGCTTTCAACACCCAATAATGTAAAGCGGAGAATTCCATGTTCTTACCTCAAGAGATCATTCGCAAGAAGCGCGACGGCGGCGTACTGACCGCTGAAGAGATCCAGTTCTTCGTTGGCGGCATCACCTCGAACCGCGTCACCGAAGGCCAGATCGCCGCGCTGGCGATGGCGGTCTACTTCAACGACATGACCATGGACGAACGCGTCGCCTTCACGCTGGCGATGCGCGATTCCGGCGAAGTGCTGGACTGGCGCTCGCTGGACCTGCCAGGCCCGGTGGTCGACAAGCACTCGACCGGCGGCGTGGGCGACGTGGTCTCGCTGCTGCTCGGCCCCATGGTCGCGGCCTGCGGCGGCTTCGTGCCGATGATCTCCGGCCGTGGCCTGGGCCACACCGGCGGCACGCTGGACAAGTTCGACTCCATCCCCGGCTACACCACCGTGCCGACCAATGAGCTGTTCCGCAAAGTGGTCAAGGAAGTCGGCGTCGCCATCATCGGCCAGACCTCTTCGCTGGCGCCTTCGGACAAGATCTTCTACGGCGTGCGCGACGTGACGGCCACCGTGGAATCGGTCGCCATGATCACCGGCTCCATCCTGTCGAAGAAGCTGTCGGCTGGCCTGGACGCGCTGGCGATGGACGTTAAAGTGGGCAGCGGCGCCTTCATGCCGACCTACGGCAAATCGGTTGAACTGGCGGACAGCATCGTCAAGGTCGGCAACGGCGCCGGCATGATGACGTCGGCCATCCTGACCGACATGAACGAATCGCTGGCGCCATACGCCGGCAACGCGCTGGAAGTACGCGGCGCGATGGACTACCTGACCGGAAAATCGCGTCCGGCGCGCCTGCACGAAGTGACGATGGCGCTGTGCGCCGAGATGCTGGTGCTGGGCAAACTGGCTGCCACCGAAGAAGAAGCACGCGCCAAGCTGCAGGCATCGCTGGATAGCGGCGAAGCTGCCGAGCGCTTCTCGCGCATGGTGGTGGCGCTGGGCGGTCCTGCCGACTTGATGGCAAATCCGGACAAGTACCTGGAGCGTTCGCCCATCATCGTTCCGGCGCCTGCGCTGGTCTCCGGCTATGCCGCCACCGCCAACTGCCGCGAAATCGGCCTGGCCGTGGTGAGCCTGGGTGGTGGCCGCCGCCGCGCCGCCGATCCGATCGACTTCGCTGTTGGTCTGACCGAGCTGGTTGGCCTGGGCGACAAGATCGAAGCCGGCCAGCCGCTGGCGATGGTGCACGCGCGTACGCAGGAAGCAGCGGAGCAGGCGGTACGCGAAATCCAGGCGGCCTACCAGATAGGCGACGCCGCACCAGCCGCGAATCCCGTTATCTACCGCACCATCCGTCCTTGATCCGGGAGCACGCAATGAACAAACAAGAACTGATCGCCGAAGCCGCCGCCGCGCGCCTGAAGGCATACACGCCGTACTCCAACTTCAAGGTCGGAGCGGCGCTGCTGACCAACGACGGCAAGGTTTTCCACGGCTGTAACGTGGAAAATGCTTCCTATGGCCTGTGCAACTGCGCCGAGCGCACCGCCTTCTTCAGCGCTTTCGCCCACGGCTACAGGCAGGGCGACTTCGACCAGCTGGTCGTCATCGGCGAAACCGACGGTCCTATCGCGCCTTGCGGCGCATGCCGCCAGGTGATCCTGGAATTGGGCGGCAACGAGCTGCCGGTGCTGCTGACTAACCTCAAAGGCGACATCTACGAAACCACGGCGGCCGAACAACTGCCGAACGCCTTCGGCGGCGCTGACTTGAAGAAGAAATAAGCTTGGCCTTCAAGAAGACAATCGATGTGCAGGCCGCCGTCGCGATCGCGGCGGCGGAGGCCATCGCCGCGAAGACGCAGGGCACCTTCGGTGTCGGCGGTTTGATGCTCGACCAGCACGGCAACGTGCTGCAGTCGCTGCACAACAACGTTATCAAGCAAGGGCTGATCTTCGACCCGACCGCGCATGGCGAACGCCAGTTGATCGACTGGTACTACGCCGAACGCGCCAAGGGCCGCGACCTGCCGGAGCCGCAGGACGTCACCATCGTCACGTCGCTCGATCCGTGCTGCATGTGCAGTGGCGCGATCCTGGCGGGTGGCTTCAATGTGGTGGTGGCCGCGCCGGATAAAAGCGCGGGCGTCAACCACGATGCCAGCGCCACCTTCGATGCGCTGCCGGAAGCGCTGCGGCCGCAAGCCGAGGCGACGTTCAGCTACCCGGCCATTCTCGGCTCGTCGCTGTACGCGCGCGCCGCGTCTGGCGCCGCGCCGAAGTCTTTCTTCATCGGTAAAACCATCTCCGAACCGACGCAGGCCTTATGCTCATTGGTGTTCGAGGCCACGTCGGGTGAGGTGATGGAGTTGTTCAATACCGACCTGCCGCAACAACAATTGAAATGTCCGCTGACGCTGGCGCCCGATCACGCCATCGTGCGCGCGCTGCGCCAGCTGTACCCGGACGCCTTGGCCTACCGCTGCACGCCGCAGCAGCCGGATGCCGGCCTCGCACCCTTCCTGCTCCAGGCGATGGCGCGCGACCGTGAACACGGCGGGGCAGGGGATGCGGTGGCCTTGCTGGATTCGTTCGGCAATCTGCTGCTTTGCATGCCGGGCCGGATGTCGCAGTCCGGCATCCGCAGCGCCTTCATGGAAACCACGCGCGCCTACGCGCAGCTGCGCTACAAGCTGATGGCCGGCGCCACGCCGGCGCAGCAGGAGGAAGTGCGCCAGTATCTCGGCCATCCCAAGGACGGCACCTTCGTCTTCGCCAAGGGGCCGGACAGCAGCGCGATCAGCATCATGAACCTGGGCGCCTACGGCTCGACGATGGAAGGCCCGCTGCCGCTGAAAAATCCGACGCAGTTCCAGTACGTCGTGCCGGGCATGCCGGAGGACGAACTGGCCGCGCTGTGCGGCGCCATGCCGCCGCTGTACCGCAACATCATCCGCATCCGCCCCACGCAAGTGGCCGACCAGGATCTGATTTCCGCGCTGGCATGATTACAGATACGTTCTCCCGCCTAATGGAGCTGGTCACAGCGCTACACGGAATTTCGCCCAACCGTTTTTTTAATATGCTCAGGGACGCTGCGAACGTTGACGAGTTTTATAGTGCTGCCCTGGCACTTGGCTATGCCGCGAATTCGAAGGAACTTCGGGACACTTATGAGGAACAAGTCCACAGCCTGTCGGAGGATATCCGGCGGGAGGTTGAAAAGCTCAATTCCTTTTTCCGGATAAAGCTGATTCCAAGTTCACCCTCGCAAAAACAAAGTTGGGAAAATTTTGTCTCACGGGACCTTGGCGGACGGTATGCGTTCCGTGATGACGGGTCGCTGGAAATCAGCCTTCTTGATGCGAAGCTTCACGATTCGGTACTCCATGTGAAGCGGGTATGGAGCCACGTCAGCAGTTTCGATGGGTCGCTGACTGACTTCAAAATCAAGCTCGATGCGAACCAAGTTACGGAAGTGCGAGCGAGGCTGGCGGAAGTACGCCGTATCAGATCAGGCGCAGTGTTACCGCCTTGAGGGTGGCGGCGGCGCGCGTTGTGCATTCCAGTTTTCGAAACACGTTTTCCACATGCGTGCGCACTGTGCTCGGGCTGATCGCCAACGAGCGTGCCACTTCCTTGTTGGTCAGGCCCAGGCTGATGCCGCGGAAAACTTCAGTCTCCCGTTCCGTCAACATGACGTTGTCCTGCGCGCCGTCCGCAGCCGGCGCCGAGCCGCCGCAGATCGCCCGCACGGCGGCGCTGTCGAAGCGGCCGGCGTCGGCTTCCGCTTCCAGCAGCGCGCGCGCCGCATCCTGCGTCATCGCTGCGCGCCAAGGCCGGAGCGACCGCAGCGCGATCCATGCCGATGCGGCGGCCACGATCCGTCCCTCGATTGGAATCGACGCCGCCACGCAAGCGCGGAAGGCGCCGCTGCCGTCCAGCCGTTCGGCGGCATAGGAGCCGGCGTCCGCCGCGCCGGCCAGGGCGCCGATGCGCGTGGTGGCGCGGCTTGTCCAGTATGGAGCCAACCGCAGTTGTTCGCGTGCCGCCGCGGACAGCCGGCCGGTGATGTTCCATACCGAATTGGGCACCGCCGCGCGGCCGATGCCATGCACCAGCGCCGCACGGTGGCAGCGCTCAGCTGTCTCCATGCCGAGTCCCATCGCAACCGCGCCGCAACGCGCCGCCTCCGCCACGCGACGCGAGTAGCCGGTCATCCACGGCAGCTTCAGGTCGATCACGTCGGCCAGCAGTTCCAGCGACACGGTACCCTGATCGGCCAGCGCGCCGAATGACAGCGACGCCTGCCAGCTCTCGTCGCGGTCCAGTACTTCCAGCCAGGATGCGGCCTGCCGCAGCGCGATCGCCGCCAGCTGCGCCGGGTAAGCCTTGCCGCTTTTGTGCCCGATGATGTCGAGCATGCGCTCCACACCTTGCGCGCGGCTGAGGACTTCGATGTCGCTGGCCAAGGCCACGATGTAGACGCTCGCCGGTACGTTGGATCCGCTGCCGTCTGCGGTCGCGAAGATGGAACGCAACGCCAGTTCGACATCGGCCGGAACGCTGAGCATGCGGGCGATGTCTCCCGACACTTCGCAATGGATTTCAGACAGCTGGTGGCGGGCGTCCATCACCTGCCTGCCTATCGCGGCGTAGGCCGGATCGCTGGTTTTCTGCGACATCAACAGCGCGCGGCCGCCGACATCGTCGCCAATCAGCGCGCTGAAATCCGGCGCGTTGGCGGTGCAGCCCGACCAGCGCAGCAGCGCGACCTGCTGCACCGCCTCGCAATCGCGGGCGTCGCAGCCGGAGGCGAGGGCCAGGCGTGCGGCCAGCCACGCGGTGCGCAGCGAATGATCGGTGGGCTGGCCCATGCTCAAGTCGCCGACGTAGGCCAGCGCGCGCATGGTGTCTGTGATGGAGACGGGAGTTTCGGAATGCATCGGCCGATTATAGCCATCTTTGCCTCGCGGCCGGCATCGGACATTCGACCGATTACGGCGCGGCGCCGGGCGCGGCATAGTGCGGCCTCCACTTCATCCATCCGAGGACTCAGCATGAAATTCATCTCCACCCTGATCGCGGTCGCCACACTGGCCACCGCCGGCGCCAGTTTCGCCGCCGACCGCCAACTGCACCTGCGCGGCGAAGTGACCGCGGCCAGCGCCAACGAATTGACCATCGTCGACCGCAAGGGCGTCAAGACCACGGTGCAGCTGCCGGAGAAGGCGCAGGTACTGGACGTATCGCGCAGCAGCCAGGCGGCGATCCAGGAAAACAGCTTCCTCGGCATAGCCGCGGCTCCGGCCCCGGATGGAAAGATCCGGGCGACGGGCGTGATGATCTTCCCGGAAGCGGCGCGCGGCATGAACGAGGGCCACTACCCTTGGGACAACATGGAGCAGGGCACCATGACCAACGCCACCGTCGCCAAAGTGATCAAGAAATCCAGCAGCACCGAATTGGAGATGCGCTTTGGCGGCAGGACCCAGCAGGTGATGCTGGACAAAGCCACCATCTACGGCCAGTTCGTGCAGGGCGATCGCAAACTGTTGGTGGCCGGCGCCAAGGTCATGGTCATCGGCGCGGAAGGCGCTGACGGCAAGGTCCACGCCAACGCCGTGCTGGTAGGCCGCGACGGCTTCATGCCGCCGCTTTAATCCTCAGGATCATAAGTGCCGATGCTCCAGATGTGGCCCTCGGGGTCGCGGCAGGTGAAGCCGCGGCCGCCGTAGTCTTCGTCTTTGATGTCGAGCAGGATCTCGCCGCCGGCCTGCTTGACGCGGTCGTAGACCTGGTCGGCGTCGTTGACGACCAGGTAGGAGCTCTGCGTGTTGAACTGGCCGATCTCGGAAGGCTGTTTCATCAGCCGCCCAAACTCGGTGTTGAACACCGATCCGAGCATGATCATGCTGTTGCCGAAACCGAGTTGCGCGTGCGCGATGCTGCCGTCTTCGTTCGGCACCACCAGCGTCGCTTCGAAGCCGAAAGTGGTACACAGCCAGTCGATGGCGGCCGGCGCGTCGCGGTAGCGCATGCACGGTATGACGTTGCAGCGGGTCTGCTTGGGTATGCTGGACATTGTTCTCTCCCTGTCGTGGTCTGGAAAAGATTCGATCACCAATTACACCATTCGTTCGCCGGGCCCACGCGGCCCGGCGGTGCGATAAAGTATATATTGATAACGCTCAGGGGGCGATTACATTTGCTGGAACAAATGGGTGTTGCCCCGGCTGACTTCCAGCTGCTCGCTGAAGTTGCGGATCTTGACCATCTGCCGTCCGCGCAAGTCGCGCGTGACTTCTTCGATGGCGTCGACCCGCACCAGCGTCGAGCGGTGGATGCGCCAGAATTCGTCCGGGTCCAGTTCGTCCACCAGCTCCTTCAGCGTTTTACGTATCAACACTTCCGCCTGCGCGGTCTGCACCCGCGTGTACTTTTCGTCGGCGCGGAAGAACAGCACTTCGCGCGTGCTGATCATGCGCAGGTTGCTGCCCACCACCGCCTGGATCCAGCGCAGGTAGTCCGGCCTGGCGGCCGGCGTGCTCTGGCTCGACAGCAGCTGGCTCAGTTGCCGCTCGATGTTGGACGGCTGCTGGCCGATCAGCGTCTGCAGCCGCGCGCAGGTGGTCTTCAGGCGTTCGCCGCCGGCCGGCTTGAGCAGGTAGTCGAGCGCGCCCTGTTCGAAGGCCTCGATCGCGTACTGGTCGTAGGCCGTCACGAACACCAGGTGGCAGCGGTTGAACAGCATGCGCGCCGCCTCGATGCCGGACAGCCCGGGCATGCGGATGTCGAGGAAGACGATGTCCGGCTGGTACTGCCCGGCCAGCGCCACTGCCTCGATGCCGTTGGCCGCTTCGGCGATGATCTCCAGCCCCGGCCACGCCTCTTGCAGGCGCGCGCGCAGCTGGCGGCGCATCGGTTCCTCGTCGTCGGCGATCAGCGCGGTGGCGCGGCGCTGGCCGTCCGGTGTGATGTTCATCATGTCGAGCTCCCGGCGAAAATGTCCGGCGCGTACGGGATGCGGATGGTGGCGCGCGTGCCGCCGGTCAGCGGCGCTTCGATCACCAGCTGCGCGCGGTTGCCGTACAGGATGCGCAGGCGCTCCCGCACATTGGTCAGCCCGAGGCCGTCGCCGGCGTGGAGGTTGAAGCCGATGCCGTCGTCCAGCACATCCACCTGCAGCATGGCGCCGTCGACGCTGGCGCGGATGTCGATGCGGCCGCCCTCGATCTTCGGTTCCAGCCCGTGCTTGATGGCGTTCTCGATCAGGATCTGCAGCATCATCACGGGGAAGGTGGCGCTCAGCATTTCCGGCTGCACGTCGATCGACACCGCCAGCCGCGCGCCCATGCGCGCCTGCATGATGGCCAGGTAGGCGCGCGACATCTCGATCTGCCGGCCCAGCGTCCCGCTGCCCTTGGCGCGCATCTGCGGCAGCGTGGCGCGCAGGTAGTCGATCAGGTTCTGGTGGATGCGCGCGGCCTGCGGCGGATCGGTCTCGATCAGCTGGCCGATCAGCGCGAGCGTGTTGAACAAGAAGTGCGGCTCGACCTGCGCCTGCAAGGCCGCCATGCGCGCCTCGACCACGCGCCGCTCCATGCCTTCCTCGTCGGCGTGGCTGGTGGCTTGGCGCGCGGCGATCTCGGCCTTGCGCTTGCCGCCGGCCAGCAACTTCAGGCCCAGCGACAGCCCGATGAAGGCGATGGTTTGCTTGGGCAGGCCGAACGGCGTCAGGCCGAACAGCAGCAACAGCAGCCACACCATCATCAGCTTGCGCCACTCGACCTGTGCCAGCCAGTCGAAGAAACGCCACCACATGCTGGTGGCGGTCTCGCCGATCTCGCGGATGATGTCGAGCAGGCTTTTGGCGTTGTCGTAGCCGGCCTTGGCCAGCCCGCGTTTTTTCATTGCTGGTGCTCCCGGCGACGCTGGCGGCGGCCGCCGATCACGCACACGCCGACCGCGATCTTCAGCAGCATGAAGAAGGCGAACAGCACCAGCGCCAGCGGCAGGATGCTCACGATGAAGGCCAGGATCAACGCGGCGCCCAGCAGCGCCGGCGGCGACATGCGTTGCACCAGCCGCAGGCCGTAGCGCACGGTCTGCGCGAAGGCGCGGAAGATTTCTTCCATCAGATCCGTCACGGCCTGGCTGTTGAATTTGCTCATTTGAGGCTCCATCAAAATCGTTGCGATGGAATCACTGTAGCAAAGCGCGGCGGCGTGCTGTTGCGGATTCCGATCAACTGCGTTTTGAGCGGGATGACCGGCTATTCCGGAGGATAAACGGCGGGTAAATCAGTGCTGCGGCGTAACGCTTGTTGCGGCGTTCCAGTCGCTGCGCAGCAGGCCATAGATGACGCTGTCCGAGATTTCGCCGCCGACGAACCAGCGCTCGCGCAGCAAGCCTTCGCGCTGGAAGTGCAGGCCTTCCAGGATGCGGCCGGAGGCAATGTTGTCGGGATGGATATCGGCTTCGATGCGGTGCAGTTCCAGCGGGCCGAAGCCGTAGTCGATCAGCGCCGCCAGCGCCTCCTGCATGTAGCGCTTGCCCCAGTGCGGCCGCGCCAGCATGTAGCCGATGTCGCAGCGGTGGTTGCGGCGGTCGAAGGCGTACAGCGTGACGGTGCCGATCAATTCGCCGTCCGGCAGCACCATCGCCAGGCGCAGCGCAGTGCCGTCCTGGTAGCCCTTGAGGGTCTGCTCGATGTTGTCGTCGGCCTGGGCGGCGTGCAGCCAGGGGCCGCTGCTCCAGTAGCGCAGCGCGACCGGATCGGAGAACAGGCGGAACAATGCCTCGGCGTCGCCGGGGGCGACGAAGCGCAGGGTCAGGCGGGCGGTGTGCAGCTGGAAGGGCTCGAAACTGGGCATGCTGATCATCTGGTGAGGGCTGTCGATCCCCCAGCTTAGCGGATTTCGTTGGGCAGTTGGTGATTTTCGTAATGCTAACGTTGGGAAATAATGATATTATTAGGGCAATAGTCGTTAACTTTCTAATATTTCATCCAGGGATCGCTCCATGAACGCTCGTACTTGCATCGCCCTCGCCGTCGCAACCCTGCTGTCGGGAACCGCCTACGCCGCGCCGCTGACCGCCAACCAGATGCTGCAACAATTTAACGTTGTTGTCAGCGGCAACCTGACCTCCACCTCGCACGTCGACGGCCGCAGCTATGTGGGCCTGAACGCCAACGGCGGCGATTACGTGCAACACGTGAACGACACGCCAGCCTCGGCCTACGCCGGCCTGACCGTGGGCGGCACCCTGAGCGGCAACGTGCACGTGAACGGCCTGGGCCTGGTGACCGGCGGCGACGCCAACGGTATCAACGTCAACAGCGGCGCCTCGTACGTGGGCGGCTCGGCCAGCGGTTCCAGCTTCAACGGCGACGCCTGGGTGACCGGCACCGCCAGCAGCGTCAACTTCAACGGCGGCACCCATGCGGGCAGCTACGTCAACACCAACCACAACAACGTGATCAGCGCGCCGACCGCCGTGATGAACAGCACGCTGGCTGCGTCGACCTCGACCAACTTCGGCGCGGTGATGACCGGCCTGTCGAGCCAGCTGTCGGCGATGCACGCGACGGACGGCACCAAGGTCACCTACAGCAACAACGACAGCAACGTGCTGCTGAGCGGCAAGGCCGTCAACGGCGTGCTGGTGTTCGACCTGACCAAGGAAGACAGCAAGATCTTCTCGAGCAAGGTGACCGATATCTCGTTCAACCTGACCGGCGCCAGCACGGTGATCTTCAACACCGACGACAGCGACTTGAGCCTGTACGCCAATTTCAACCAGGCGCAAACGCTGGGCAGCAAACTGATCTGGAACTTCGCCGGCCACAACAACAGCGTCACGGTCGGCCGCACCTTCGGCGGCCAGGTGTTGGTGGCGGATGGCACGTTCAGCAACGTCGGCGGCGCCAACGTCGAGGGCGGCGTGTTCGCCAAGACGCTGAACCAGTACGGCGAGATTCACCTGCAGAGCTTTACCGGCACGGTGCCTACCGCCCCGGTGCCGGAACCGGAAACCTACGCCATGCTGCTGGCCGGGCTGGGCGTGATGGGGGCGATGCTGCGCCGCCGCAAAAAACAGGGCTGAGGTATTTACCGACGGCAATTTTATGGTATCCTTGAAGTAATTTAAATTGCTATCAAGGAACTATTCATGGTCGCTGTCACGAAAACCGCTGTTTCCGCTGTTGTTCTTGCAATCGCTTCCTTGAGTGGCGCGCAGGCTGCCGTGCTGGATCTGAGTCTGCACGGCGCCAATGTGTTCGCGTTCACCGACTTCAAGGCGCCCAGCTCCGACGTCGAAGGCTCCATCATGGCGGGCCGCGATGTCCAGCTGGCCAATTACTCCGTCAATGCCAACAACGTCGACATTTTCGGCGGCTATTCGCTGATCGCAGGCCGCGACCTGAAGTTCACCAGCGGCTCGATCAAGAACGGCGACACCTACGTCGGCGGCAAGGCCAGCCTGACCCAGAGTGTCGACGTGTATTCGAAGATCAAGACCGGCGCCGCGCCTGTCGACATGAACGCGCTGGCTGGCAAGCTGACGGCCACTTCCAGCTCGCTGGCCAAGCTGTCGACCACCGGCACCGCCACCGAGCAGTGGGGCGGCCTGAATATCGCCGGCAGCAAGAAGGGCGTGGAGGTGTTCGACATCGACGCCAAGACGCTGTCGAAAGTCAGCTACTTCAACTTCAGTGGCTTGAACGCCGGCTCCACGCTGATCCTCAACGTCAGCGGCGACAAGGCCAGCTTCAACGGCGGCTACCAGGGCTTCGAGAACTACAACGTGGTGTTCAATTTCTACCAGGCGACCGACCTGGGCATCCACACCGGCGTGACCGCCAACATCCTGGCGCCACGGGCCCGCGTGGATGGCGGCAGCGGTGTTATCAATGGCAATGTGATCGTCGATTCCTGGGCTTCGTCGGTGCAGATCAACGCCAATCACTTCTTCAAGCCGACCGACGTGAGAGGCTTCATCACCCCCGTGCCGGAACCGGAAACCTACGCCATGCTGCTGGCCGGCCTGGGCGTGGTGGGCTTCATGGCGCGCCGTCGCAAGCAGGCGGCGGCACGCTGATCGCCGACAGCACCATATCGACGATGACCTTCTCGGCATCGTCGAAGTCTTTCTTGGTCAGCTGCTTGCGGTTCAACACCAGCGCCATCTGCGCCGAAAAGTCCGCATAGGACTGCGTCATCGCCCAGATGGCGAACAGCAGATGGGTCGCGTTGATCGGCGCGATCTTCCCTTCGCTGATCCACTTTTCGAACACCTCGATATCCTTGCGAACCAGCGGCACCACGCGGTTCTGGATCTGCGCGCCGTACAGCTGCGCGCCGCTGATCACCTCCATCGCGTACACGCGCGAGGCCCACGGCTGCTCGCGCGAGAACTTCAGCTTGGCCTGCACGTAGGTGCGCAGCACGTCGCGCGGATCCTGGTCGCCGGAGGCCAGGTTCTCCATCCGTTCCAGCCAGTCGTCCAGCACCTCGTCCAGCACGCGCTGGTACAGCGCCTGCTTGGTGGGGAAGTAGTACATCAGGTTCTGCTTCGACAGGCCGGCGTTCTCCGCCACCGTGGCGATCGAGGTGCCCTCGTAGCCGCATTCGGCGAACACCCGCACCGCCTCGGCGGCGATGTCGGCTTCCAGTTTGTCGCGATTGAGAATGCGCCGTTTGATCTTCGGCGCTGGCTCGGCATTCAGTTTTGCTGTCGGCATGTGAGTCTCAGGAAGGTCAGGAGTTGTGGGTGGTCGGTGTAGGCGACGTTGAAGCGGAACCAGATCGATTCGGGCGCACGCAGCATGAAGAAATCGCACGGCGACAGCAGGATGCCGGATTTGAGCGCCAGGTCGGCGATGATCTTGCCGTTCCATTCGGCGGTCGGCGCCTGGTCCCAGCCGGCGCTGACGAACATGCCGCCGCGCGGGCGGGCCAGCGGCTCCAAGCCCACGCTGCGCAGGCTGTCGATGGCGCGTTCGCGCCCGGCCGCCAGCTGCGCGGCCAGCTTGTCCACCATGCGCTTGTAGGGCCGCGCGGTGATGGCGTGGTAGACGGCGCGCTCGTTGATCTCGGAGGTGGTCAGCCCGGCCAGCATCTTCACCCGCAGCAGCTCGGGGATCAGCGAGGCCGAGGCGCAGATCGATCCCACCCGCAGCACCGGCGACAGCGTCTTGGAGAAGCTGCCGACGCGGATCACGCGGCGCAGGCCGTCCATCGCCGCCAACGAGGCTTCGCCGCGCGGCGCCAGCTCGCGGTAGATGTCGTCCTCCACCAGCCAGAAATCGAACTGCTCGGCGAGACCCAGCAGGCGGTGCGCCTGTGCCGCGCTGAGCGAGGTGCCCAGCGGGTTTTGCAGCACCGTGTTGACGAACATGAGCTTGGGCTGGGTTTGCGCGGCCTGGTTGGCCAGCGTGTCGAAATCCAGCCCATGCGCGCCGCGTGGAATCCCGACCGGGACGCAGCCGTGGTGGCGTATCAGCGACAGCAGGTTGCTGTAGCCCGGATCCTCGACAAACACGGTGTCGCCCGGCTTGGTCAGCGTGCGCAGGATCAGGTCGAAAGCGTGGGTGGCGCCATGCGTCAGCAGCACCTGTTCCGGCTCGACCGGAAACAGCTCGTCGCTCAGCGTGGAAGACAGCTGCTGCCGCAGCGACGGAAAGCCCAGCGGATGGCCGTAGCCGCGCAGCCGCGTGGCCGGGATGCGCATCGCCTGGCGAACGGCGTCGAGGATGGTGTCCTCGCCGTACCACTCGGGCGGCAGCCAGCCGGCGCCCACAGCAAGCGCCTCGGAGGTGCCGGAATACAGGTCGGGGGTGAGGGCGTCGATGGCGGTCGGCGTGGCCTGCAGCGCGGAGGGCAGCAGCGTGGCCGGCACGTCCTGGCGGGCGACGAAATAGCCCGAACCGCGGCGCGACGACAACAGTCCCAAGGTCACCAGCCGGTCGTAGGACTCGACAACTGTAAAGGTGCTGATGCCATTACACTTGGCAAATTGCCGCACCGACGGCATTTTCGTTCCTATGCGCAACTCCCTGCGGCCCACCATCGCGCTGATGGCCGCGACGATCTGCTCGACCAGGCTGCCTTTCTTGCTGCGCTCTATGGCGAGTACCGGCCAGCCCGCCGCTTCGGGCGCGCAGCCGGTTTGATCGATCACAGAAATCGCTGGTTCCATCCTTGACTCCATCTGCTGCGAAAAGCAAAACTGTAGTGTTTTTGTTGCCAGTACGGTTGGACAGTTTTGATATTTGTGTATCTGTGCCATAGTTGTTGCGCTGTCTATTATTGCATCATCATTTTGCCAACTGGTAAATTTTTTTACGGTTCGTCAAAAAAAATCCGCAAGTCAGTTCCTAGGAGATGTGCATGAACGAGTCCCGACCTGAATCAATGGCGTCCTTCTGGATGCCTTTCACGAACAACCGCGATTTCAAAGCCCATCCGCGCCTGCTGGTATCGGCGGAAGGCATGTACTACAAGGACGTGGACGGCAACACCATCCTGGACGGCACCGCCGGCCTGTGGTGCGTGCCATGCGGCCACGCGCAGCCGAAGATCGTCGCCGCCGTGCGCGAGATGGTGGGCCAGCTCGATTTCGCGCCGACCTTCCAGATGGGCCACCCGGCCGCCTTCGACCTGGCCGAAAAGCTGATGGACTACACCAACCACAAGTTCGGCCAGGTGTTCTACACCAACTCCGGTTCCGAGGCGGTGGACACGGCGCTGAAGATCGCGCTGGCGTACCACAAGGCGCGCGGCGAGGCGAGCCGCACGCGTTTGATCGGCCGTGAGCGCGGCTACCACGGCGTGGGCTTCGGCGGCATCTCGGTGGGCGGCATCGCGGGCAACCGCAAGCCGTACGGCGTGATGCTGCCTGGCGTGGACCACCTGCCGCATACCCACAACCTGGAGAAGAATGCCTATACGCGCGGCGAGCCGGAATACGGCACCGAGCTGGCGGACGAACTGGAACGCATCGTCGCGCTGCATGACGCGTCGACCATCGCAGCCGTCATCGTTGAGCCGGTGGCCGGTTCCACTGGTGTGCTGATTCCGCCGAAGGGTTATCTGAAGCGCCTGCGCGACCTGTGCACCAAGCACGGCATCCTGCTGATCTTCGACGAAGTGATCACGGGCTTCGGCCGTTTGACCACGCCCTTCGCGGCCGACTACTTCGACGTCGAACCCGACATGATGACCACCGCCAAAGGCCTTACCAACGGCGTGATTCCAATGGGCGCGGTGTTCAGCAAGCAGTTCATCTACGACGCCTTCATGGAAGCGCCGGCCGGCATTGAGCTGTTCCATGGCTACACCTACTCGGGCCACCCGGTGGCCTGCGCCGCCTCGCTGGCGACGCTGGAAGTGTTCAAGGAACAGAAGATCCTCGAACATGCCGCCGGCATGGCCGAATACTGGGCCGACGCGGTGCACTCGCTCAAGGGCCTGCCGCATGTGATCGACATCCGCACCATCGGCCTGATCGCCGGCATCGAGCTGGCGCCTATCGCCGGCAAGCCAGGCGCGCGCGCGTTCGCCGCGTTCAAGCAGGCCTTCGCGGACGGCATCCTGATACGCACCACCGGCGACATCATCGCCCTGTCGCCGCCGCTGGTGCTGGAGAAAAAACACATCGACGAACTTTTCGGAAAGCTGACGACGGTACTTAAAAACTTAAACTAACGAGGAGAACACCATGCTGGTAGGCGTCCCAAAAGAGATCAAGAACCAGGAGTCCCGCGTTGGCCTTACCCCGGCCAGCGTGAAGGAACTCGTATTGCGTGGCCATCAAGTACTTGTACAAAAAAACGCCGGTGCAGCCATCGGCTTGAGCGATGCGATGTATGAAGGCGCCGGCGCCACCATCATCGAGGCGGCGTCCGAAATCTTCGCCCGCGCCGAGATGATCGTCAAAGTAAAGGAGCCGCAGCCGGAAGAATGCGCGATGCTGCGCAAGGGCCAGATCCTGTACACCTACCTGCATCTGGCGCCGGACCCGGAACAGACCAAGGCGTTGGTGGAATCGGGCGCGGTGTGCATCGCCTACGAAACCATCACCGGCGCCAACGGCGGCTTGCCGCTGCTGGCGCCGATGAGCGAAGTGGCGGGGCGCATGTCGATCCAGGCCGGCGCCGCGCATCTTGAAAAATCCAAGGGCGGCATGGGCCTGCTGCTGGGCGGCGTGCCTGGCGTGGCGCCCGGCCACATCGCCATCATCGGTGCCGGCGTGGTCGGCACCAACGCCTTGCAGATGGCGGTCGGCATTGGCGCGCGCGTGACGATTTTGGACAAGAACATCGACCGCCTGCGCCAGCTGGACCTCATCTACGGCAACCGCATCTCGACCATGTATTCGAACGCGCACTCGATCGAGGAAGCGGTGCTGGACGCGGACCTGGTGATCGGCGGCGTGCTGGTGCCAGGCGCTGCGGCGCCCAAGCTGGTGACCAAGGAAATGATCGCGCGCATGAAGCCCGGCGCGGTGGTGGTGGACGTGGCCATCGACCAGGGCGGATGCTTCGAAACCTCGCACGCCACCACGCACGAAAAGCCGACCTACGTGGTCGACGGCGTGATCCACTACTGCGTGGCCAACATGCCGGGCGCGGTGGCCCGCACGTCGACCTTCGCACTGAATAACGCGACCATCGGCCACGCGCTGGCGCTCGCCGACAAGGGCTGGCAGAAAGCGCTGAAAGCCAATCCGCATTTGAAGAACGGTTTGAATGTCTGTCTCGGCCACGTCACCTACGAAGCGGTGGCGCACGGCCTTGGCTATACCTATGTTGACGCGGACAGCCTGTTGGGCTGATTCCGAAATTTGAAAGAAGATCATGAGCGACCTGGACACCATCACCCATTACATCAACGGCAGTAAAGTCGATACGCAAAGCGGCCGCTATGCGGACGTGTTCAATCCCGCGCTGGGCGAGCCGGTGGCCAGGGTCGCCCTGGGTACGGCGGAGGAAGTCGACGCCGCCGTGCGCGCGGCGGAAAAAGCTTTTCCGGCGTGGTCCGCCACGCCGCCGCTGACGCGCGCCCGTGTTCTGTTCAAATACCTGCAGCTGTGCCAGCAGCACACCGACGAATTCGCGGCGATGCTGACGCGTGAACACGGCAAGACCTTCGCCGATGCGCAGGGCGAGGTGGCGCGCGGTATCGAGATGGTGGAATTCGCGGTCGGCATTCCGCAACTGCTGAAGGGCGAATTCACCGACCAGATCTCGCGCGGCATCGATGCATGGTCGATGCGCCAAGCGCTGGGCGTGGTGGCCGGCATCACGCCGTTCAACTTCCCGGTGATGGTGCCGATGTGGATGTTCCCCGTCGCGCTGGCATGCGGGAACACCTTTATCCTCAAGCCTTCCGAGCGCGATCCATCGCCGTCGCTGCTGCATGCGCGGCTGCTGAAGGAAGCCGGTTTGCCGGACGGCGTGTTCAACGTCATCCAGGGCGACAAGGTCACCGTCGATGCGCTGCTGGATCATCCGGTGGTGCAGGCGGTGAGCTTCGTCGGCTCGACGCCGATCGCCGAATACATCTATGCGCGCGGCTGCGCTGCGGGCAAGCGCGTGCAGGCTTTGGGCGGCGCCAAGAACCATATGGTCGTCATGCCGGATGCGGACATGGAGATGACCGTCGATGCGCTGATGGGCGCGGCCTATGGATCGGCCGGTGAGCGCTGCATGGCGATCTCCGTGGTGGTGGCGGTCGGCGATGCCGGCGACAAGATCATCGATGCACTGGCAAAGCGCACCGCCGCACTGAAAGTGCGCGACGGCATGGCGTCGGATGCGGAAATGGGACCGGTCGTTTCAAGCGCGGCCAAGCAGCGTATAGAGCGCTTGATCGGAGAGGGTGTGGAGCAGGGCGCCAAGTTGGTGGTCGATGGCCGCAATCACGTCGTTGCTGGGCGCGAGAACGGCTTCTTCATCGGCGGCACTTTGTTCGACCACGTCACGCCGGATATGACGATCTACAAGGAAGAGATTTTCGGCCCAGTGCTGTGCATGATGCGCTCGCCGGACGTGGGCAGCGCGGTGGAGCTGATCAACCGTAACGAGTACGGCAACGGCGTGGCGATCTACACGCGCGACGGCGGCGTGGCGCGTGAGTTCGTGCGGCAGATCCAGGTCGGCATGGTGGGTGTGAACATTCCGTTGCCGGTGCCGATGGCCTTCAACAGTTTCGGCGGATGGAAGCGCAGCCTGTTCGGCGACCATCACGCTTATGGCCCTGAGGGCGTGCGCTTCTACACACGCCACAAGGCGGTGATGCAGCGCTGGCCGAACACCGCAAGCGCTGGCGCAGAATTTGCATTCCCACAGATGAAGTAATCGCCACCACAGCCACCATGCATAGCCAGGAAATCGTATGATGATCGAATCTCTCAAATACATGCCCCAGCCGAAGGAAGCCAATGCCACACTGGCGGAACACTTCACCGACCTGGCTCCCGCGCTGAATGCGCGCCAGGCCGCGATCGAAAGCTCGCGCTGCCTGTATTGCTACGATGCGCCGTGCACGCGCATCTGCCCGTCCGATATCGACGTCGCCAGTTTCATCCGCAATATCCACGAGGGCAATGTCAACGGCGCCGCCGTCGGCATCCTGAAGCAGAATATCCTGGGTGGCAGTTGCTCGCGCGTTTGCCCGACCGAGATCCTGTGCGAAGACGCCTGCGTGCGCAATCACGATGCCGAAGGCCAGCCGGTGAAGATTGGCCTGCTGCAGCGCTACGCCATCGACAACATGACCATCACCGAGCATCCGTTCAAGCGCGCCGCCTCCACCGGCAAGAAGATCGCCGTCGTCGGCGCGGGTCCCGCAGGCCTGTCGTGCGCGCACCGCCTGGCGATGCTGGGCAACGACGTGGTGATCTACGAGGCGAAGGAAAAGTCCGGCGGCCTGAATGAATACGGCATCGCCAAGTACAAGCTGACCGATAACTTCGCGCAGAAGGAAGTCGACTTCCTGCTGCAAATCGGCGGCATCGAAATCAAGCATGGCCAGACGCTGGGCGGCAACGTGCAACTGAAGGACTTGCACGCGCAGTACGACGCCGTGTTCCTCGGCCTGGGCCTGGGTGCCAGCAAGCAGCTCGGCCTGACCGGCGAGGACGCACCAGGCCTGCTGGCCGCCGTCGACTACATCGCCGCACTGCGCCAGGCCGATGACCTGAGCAAGTTGCCGCTGCCCGCGCGCGCCATCGTCATCGGTGCCGGCAATACCGCCATCGACATGGCGGTGCAAATCCAGCGCCTTGGCGCGGAGGAGGTCACGCTGGTGTACCGGCGCGGCTTCGACGCGATGAGCGCCACCGAACACGAACAACACATTGCGAAAGAAAACCAGGTCCGCATGCGCACCTGGGCCCAGCCGCAGCAAGTGCTGCTGGACGAAGCGGGCCGCGTGCGCGGCATGCGCTTCGAGAAAACCGCAATCACCAACGGTCGTCTGGCCGGCACCGGTGAGACTTTCGAGATCGCGGCCGATGCGATCTTCAAAGCCATCGGCCAGGGCATGGACGAAAAGAGCATCAGTGATCCACTGGCGAAAACGCTGAAACGCGACGGCGACAAAATCCATGTCGATGATCAGTTCCGCACAGTCCTGCCGCGTATCTACGCCGGCGGCGACTGTGTGGCGCCCGGACAGGACCTGACCGTGCAGGCGGTACAGCACGGAAAACTGGCGGCACACGCCATTCATCAAGACATCAACGGTATGAAGGAGGCTGCATAATGGCTGACCTGAGCATAGAATTCTGCGGCATCAAATCCATCAATCCGTTCTGGCTGGCCTCCGCGCCGCCGACCGACAAGGCCTACAACGTGGTGCGCGCATTCGAGGCGGGTTGGGGCGGCGTGGTGTGGAAAACGCTGGGCGAGGATCCGGCCGCGGTCAACGTGTCGTCGCGCTACTCCGCGCATTACGGCAAGAACCGCGAAGTCATCGGCTTCAATAACATCGAGCTGATTACCGACCGTTCGCTGGAGATCAACCTGCAAGAGATCACGCAGGTGAAGAAGGACTGGCCGGACCGCGTCATCATTGTTTCGCTGATGCTGCCGTGCGAAGAGAAACTGTGGGCCGATATCCTGCCGCTGGTGGAAGCCACCGGCGCCGACGGCATCGAGCTCAATTTCGGCTGCCCGCACGGCATGCCGGAACGCGGCATGGGCGCGGCAGTTGGCCAGGTTCCAGAATACGTGGAGATGGTCACTCGCTGGTGCAAGACGCACTCCAAGCTGCCGGTCATCGTCAAGCTCACGCCCAACATCACCGACGTGCGCGCACCGGCGCGTGCGGCCAAGGCGGGCGGCGCGGACGCGGTCTCGCTGATCAACACCATCAACTCGATCACCCACCTGGACCTGGACCAGATGGTGGCCTTCCCCATCGTGGGCGGCGCCAGCACCCACGGCGGCTACTGCGGTTCGGCGGTCAAGCCGATCGCGCTGAACATGGTGGCCGAGATCGCGCGCGATCCGCAGACCAGGGGCTTGCCGATTTCCGGCATCGGCGGCATCGGCAACTGGCGCGACGCGGCGGAGTTCATGGCGCTGGGTTCGGGCTGCGTGCAGGTCTGCACCGCCGCCATGTTGCACGGCTTCCGCATCGTCGAAGAGATGAAGGACGGCCTGTCGCGATGGATGGACGAGAAGGGCTACAAGAGCATCAGCGAATTCGTCGGCAAGGCTGTGCCCAACACGACGGACTGGAAGTACCTGAACATGAACTATCAGGTGATCGCGCAGATCAACCAGGACGACTGCATCAAGTGCGGCCGCTGTTATGTGGCTTGCGAGGATACGTCGCACCAGTCGATCGCGCAGCTGATCGACGCGGCCACCGGCACGCGCACGTATGAGGTGATCAAGGAGGAATGCGTGGGCTGCAACCTGTGCGAAATCACCTGCCCGGTGCAGGGCTGCATCACGATGGTGCCGCAGGAGACAGGCAAGCCATACATGAACTGGACGCAGGACCCGCGCAACCCACGCGCGGAGAACATCAAGGCGGCGGAAACGGTATAAACGGTATAAGGTACGGAACTTGCAGCGATAGAAGGATACATAACCCTTTGGAGAAAGCCCCGTGAGCAAAGAACTCCCTGGCAGCACGCAACTCTGGAACGAAGACCTGGCCCCGACAACGGCGGCGCAACGTACATGGCGCTGGTATCACTTCGCCGCGCTGTGGGTCGGCATGGTGATGTGCATACCGGCCTACACGCTGTCCGCCAGCCTGATTGAAGGGGGCATGTCCGGCTACCAGGCCGTGCTCACGGTGTTCCTTGCGAACGCTATCGTTTTGCTGCCGATGCTGTTGATCGGCCATGCCGGCACCAAGTACGGCATTCCGTATGCGGTGCTGGCCCGTTCGTCGTTCGGCACCGCCGGCGCGCGGCTGCCTGCGCTGATGCGCGCTATCGTCGCCTGCGGCTGGTATGGCATCCAGACCTGGTTCGGCGGGCAGATGATCTACACGCTGCTCGGCGTGATGATGGGCGGCGAAATCGGCGGCGCCAAGATCGCGGGCCTCGGCATCAACGGCGCGCAGCTGCTTTGCTTCCTGGCTTTCTGGGGCGTGCAGTTCTGGTACATCGTGCACGGCATGGACGCGATCCGCAAACTGGAAACCTACACCGCACCGCTGAAGATCCTGATCTGCTTCGTGCTGCTGGGATGGGTCTACAACAAGGCCGGCGGCTTCGGCGACCTGCTGTCGGCGCCTTCGCAGTTTGTCGAAGGAGGCAAGAAGGCCGGCCAGTTCTGGTCCACCTTCTGGCCTTCGCTGACGGCGATGGTCGGCTTCTGGGCCACGCTGGCGCTGAACATTCCCGACTTTACCCGCTTCGCCAAATCGCAGCGCGACCAGGTGCTGGGCCAGTCGGTCGGCCTGCCGGTGCCTATGGGCCTGCTGGCGATGATGGCGGTGATCGTCACCTCGGCCACGGTGGTCTTGTACGGCAAGGCGATCTGGGATCCGGTCGACCTGTCCAGCCGCATGACCGGCGCCGCCGTGCTGGTCGCGCTGCTGATCCTGTTGATCGACACCGTCTCCGTCAACCTGGCCGCGAACCTGGTCGGCCCGGCCTACGATTTCTCGTCGCTGGCGCCGAAGCAGATTTCGTACAAGGTGGGCGGCTACATCACCGCCGCCATCGCGATCCTGATGATGCCGTGGAAGATACTGGAATCCACGCAGGGCTACATCTTCACCTGGCTGATCGGCTATTCGGCGCTGCTGGGCCCCATCGCCGGCATCCTGATCGTCGACTACTACCTGGTGCGCAAGACCGAGCTGAATGTCGGCGAACTGTATCGCGAGGACGGCCAGTACTCATACGGTAACGGCTGGAACACGGCCGCGCTGGTGGCCTTCGTGGCCGGCGTGCTGCCGAATATCCCGGGCTTCCTCAACGCCGCGTTCCCCGCGTCCTTCCAGGATGTGGCTTCCGGTTTTAAAACCATCTACACCTACGCATGGTTTGTGGGAATCGCTGTTTCCGCGCTGGTGTATGGAGTTATGATGAAGGGCAAAGCGGTACCCGCGGTGCGGGCCGCCCATCCCTAAAAGAGATTCTTGGAGACGTCTATGACAACTATCATCCGTGGCGGCACCGTCGTCAACGCCGACCGCGCTTTTCGTGCCGATGTGCTGTGCTACGGCGACAAGATCGTCGCCGTGGGCGAAAACCTTGAGGCGCCGCATTCGGCCAAGGTGATTGACGCCAGCGGCCAGTACGTGATGCCGGGCGGGATAGACACGCACACCCACATGAACCTGCCCTTCATGGGCACCGTGACGCAGGACGATTTTTACACCGGCACCGCTGCGGGCCTGGCCGGCGGCACCACCACCATCATGGACTTCGTGATACCGGCGCCGAAGCAGAACCTGATCGAGGCTTATCACCAGTGGCGCGGCTGGGCACAGAAGGCGGCCGGCGACTACACCTTCCACGTGGCGATCACCTGGTGGGATGAGACGGTGCATCGCGACATGGGCATCCTGGTGCGCGACCATGGCGTCAACAGCTTCAAGCACTTCATGGCGTACAAGAACGCCATCATGGCCGACGACGAGACGCTGGTGAAGAGCTTCCGCCGCTCGCTGGAACTGGGCGCGATTCCGACCGTGCATGCGGAGAACGGCGAGCTGGTTTATCAACTGCAGCAGGACTTGCTGAAGAAGGGCCTGACCGGACCGAGTTCGCATCCGCTGTCGCGACCACCGGCGGTGGAGGCGGAGGCGGCCAACCGCGCCATCGCGATCGCCAATGTGCTTAACACGCCGGTGTACATCGTCCACGTCTCCTGCGCCGAATCGCTGGACGCCATCACTCGCGCGCGCGCCAACGGGCAGCGTGTGTACGGCGAGGCGCTGGCCGGCCACCTGGTCATCGACGACAGTGTGTACCAGAGCGAGGACCTGGATTACGCGGCGGGCCATGTGATGAGCCCTCCGTTCCGCAGCAAGCATCACCAGGCCGCGTTGTGGCATGGTCTGCAGGGCGGCAATCTGCACACCACCGCGACCGACCACTGCACCTTCTGCGCGGAGCAGAAGGCGGCGGGCAGGGACGATTTCACCAAGATCCCGAACGGCTGCGGCGGCGTCGAGGACCGTATGTCGGTGGTGTGGGACGCCGGCGTGAACACCGGTTTGCTGACGCCGTCGGAATTCGTCAAGGTAACATCGACCAACGCGGCACAGATTTTCAATATGTATCCACGCAAGGGCGTGATCGCCGTCGGCGCCGATGCCGACATCGTCGTCTGGGACCCGGAAGGCAGCCGCACCATATCGTCGCTGACGCAGTTTGCCAAGGGTGGTTTTAACGTATTTGAAGGCCGCACCGTGCGCGGTATCCCGAGCACCACGCTGGCCGCCGGCAATGTGGTGTTCCATCGCGGCGTGCTGATGGCGGTGGAGGGCGCGGGCCGTCATATCGACCGCCCGGCGTTCAAGCCGGCGTCGGCGCGCTAAACAAAGAGGAGCAGGGTAATGAGCGAAATGCGCATCAATGGCGACCGCCTGTGGGCGGCGCTGATGGAACTGGCACAGATAGGTGCCACCACCAAGGGCGGCGTCAAACGCCTGGCCCTGACGGACCTGGACAAGCAGGGCCGCGACCTGGTGGTCGGCTGGGGCAAGGCCGCCGGCATGTCGGTCACGGTCGACCAGATCGGCAATGTCTTCATGCGCCGCGACGGCACCAACAACGCGCTGCCGCCGGTGATGACCGGCAGCCATATCGACACCCAACCGACGGGCGGTAAGTTCGACGGCAACTACGGCGTGCTGGCCGGCCTGGAAGTCGTGCGCACGCTGAACGATTTGAAGATCAAGACCGAGGCGCCGATTGAAGTCGCCTTCTGGACCAACGAGGAGGGCTCGCGCTTCGTGCCGGTGATGATGGGCTCCGGCGTGTTTTGCGGCGCCTTCAGTCTGGAGACGGCCTACGCCGCCAAGGACACCGAGGGCAAGACCGTTGGCGAGGAATTGGAACGCATCGGCTACAAGGGCACGCAGGTGCCGGGCGACCATCCCATCGGCGCCTACTTCGAAACCCATATCGAACAAGGCCCGGTGCTGGAGGATGCCGACAAGGTGATCGGCGTGGTGCCTGCGGTGATGGGCCTGTCCTGGTACGACTGCGTGGTGAGCGGCATGGAAGCCCACGCCGGCCCAACGCCCATGGGCCTGCGCAAGGACGCGCTGCAGGTGTCCACCAAAATCATGCAGGAGGTGGTGGCCATCGCCAACCGCTATCCGCCGTATGGACGCGGCACGGTGGGCATGGTGCAGGTGTTCCCGAACAGCCGCAACGTGATACCGGGCGAAGTCAAATTCAGCATCGACCTGCGCAACGTGAACGATGAGCTGCTCAACACCATGCACGAGGAGATGCTGGCCTTTATCGACAAGACCCGCGGCGAAACCGGCTTGAAGATTTCGATCGAGCGCGTGTCGTACTACCCGCCATGTCCATTCCATCCGGAGTGCGTGGACGCGGTGCGCAACGCCACCGCCAAGCTGGGATATTCGACCATGGACGTGGTGTCCGGCGCCGGCCACGATGCGATCTACGCGGCGCGCCTGGCGCCGGCGGGCATGATCTTCGTGCCTTGCAAGGATGGCATCAGCCACAATGAGATCGAAGACGCCAAGTCCGAGCACCTGGAGGCGGGCTGCAACGTTCTGTTGCATGCGATGCTGGAGCGTGCCCGTATAGTTTGACCGTCGCGGGGCCGGGGAGCATACTGGCTAAAGTCACGCTCTCCCGGCTTCCAACATGATAGAACCACCCCAATCCCAGGCGGCGGCGCTGGAGACAGGCTGCCCCGCGGTCACGCTGGAAAGCATCTCCGATGCGGTCCTGGTACTGGACCGTAGCTGGAACATCCGCTACATGAACGGCAACGCGGAGCGCCTGCTGCAGGTGCGGCGCGAGGAGGTGATGGGCCGGAACGTGTGGGAGGTCTTCCCGGAGGCGGTCGACGGCCCTTACCACCGTGCCTACCAGCAGGCGGTGGAGACCAACAGTCCTGTGGCGTTCGAGGAGCATTATGTGCCGCTCGACCTGTGGACCGAGATTCGCGCCTATCCATCGGAAGCCGGCCTGACGATCTACTTCCGCGACATCAGCGAGCGCAAGGCCGCCGAGGCCCAGATCCACAGCATGGCCTTTTACGACCAGCTCACCGGCCTGCCGAACCGTCAATTGCTGTTGGACCGCGCCGGCCACGCGCTTTCGCTGGGCCACCTGGGCGCGATGTTGTTCATCGACCTGGATAATTTCAAGACCATCAACGACACGCGCGGCCACGACAAGGGAGACATGCTGCTGCAGATGGTCGCGGCCCGCCTGCGCGCCGAGGTGCGCGGCTGCGATACGGTGGCGCGCTTCGGCGGCGATGAGTTCATCGTGCTGCTGGAGGATCTGGGCGCCACGGAGAACGATGCCGCCACGGCGGCGCAGGAGGTCGCGCACAAGATCGTCCATGCGTTCGGCGAGCCGTTCGCGATCGACGGCACGGACCACCACAGCACGCCCAGCATCGGCATCACGGTGTTCAGCGGCGGCAATGTGGACGAGGTGTTGAAGCGCGCCGACCTGGCCATGTACCAGGCCAAGGCCGCGGGACGCAACACCGTTTCTTTCTTCGATCCGGCGATGCAGGCACGGGTCAGCGCACGGGCGGCGCTGGAAGTCGACCTGCGGCGCGCGCTGGGCAACGGCGAATTCGTGCTGCACTACCAGCCCTTGATGTGCGTGGATGGCGCCATGGCCGGCGCGGAGGCGCTGGTGCGCTGGAGCCATCCGCAGCGCGGGATGGTGCCGCCTGCCGATTTCATACCGGTGGCGGAGGAGTCGAACCTGATCCTTCCGTTGGGCCGATGGGTGATGCGCGAGGCCTGTGAGCGGCTGGCGGCGTGGGCTGTCGATGCGCGCACGGCCGGGCTGGAGATGGCGGTCAATGTCAGCGCCTCGCAGTTCCACCGGCCGGATTTCGTCGAGCATGTGCTGGAGACGCTGGCGCAAACCGGCGCGCGCGCCGACAGGCTGCGGCTTGAATTGACGGAGAGCCTGCTGCTAAAGGATGTCGGGGGCACTGTCGAGAAGATGCAGCGCCTGCGTGCCGCCGGCGTCAGCTTCGCGCTGGACGATTTTGGCACCGGGTATTCGTCGCTGTCGTATCTGCACCGGCTGCCGCTGGATCAGCTGAAAATAGACCGCTCCTTCATCTGGGGCGCCGCAAAAGAGGACAGCGGCGCCGCCATCGTCCGCATCATCGTCTCGCTGGGCAAGGCCCTGAATATGTCGGTGCTGGCCGAGGGCGTGGAGACGCAGGCGCAGCTCGACTTTGTGATTGCGGAGGGATGCCAGTATTATCAAGGCTATTTGTTCAGCAAGCCGCTGCCCGAACCCGAGCTGTTGGCGCTGATCGCAAACTTGTAAATCGATGTATTCAGATCCGCAGCAAGCCTACCTCGATGGAAACCACCACATGGCCGCCGGCGATTTCGCCGTAGCGGAGGAATGCTACCTGCAGGCGCTGGTGTTGGAGCCCATGCACGGCGCGGCGCGCGCCAACCTCGGATACCTGAAGGAGCGGCAAGGCGCGCTGGCGGAGGCCGAATTCCATTATCGGCTGGCGCTGGCGCTGATGCCCGATCATGCGCAGCTCCACCAGAATCTCGGCGTGCTGCTGTTGAAGGAAAAACGCTTCGATGAAGCCGAGGCGGCGGCACGTGCGGCGACTGAGTTCGCGCCCGACTCGCCGGCCGCATGGAGCCAGCTGGGCGTGCTGCTGGCGTGCGTCAAGCGCGAGCGGGAGGCCGAGCAATGCTATCGCCGCGCGCTGATGCTGGATCCGGATCATGCGCGGACGCGTTTCAACCTGGCCTACGTGCTGCTGCGCCAAGGCCGGTTTGAAGAAGCCTGGCCGCTGTTGGAGGCGCGCTGGCAGTTCGACTCTTTCGCGCGTACCTTCGCCTGTCCACGCTGGGAGGGCGAGGCGCTGCTGGGCAAGGCCATCGTGATCGTGCTGGAGGCGGGGCAGGGCGATATGATCCACTTCTGCCGCTACGCCTCAACGCTGAAGGAGCGCGGCGCGTCGCGCGTCGCCGTGATATGCCATGCAGGGTTGAAGCGCTTGTTCGCCACGCTGGCCGGCGTTGATGAGGTGTATGCGCTGGATGATGCGGTGCCGGCCGATGGCTGGAACTATTGGACACATCCGATGCGCCTGCCCGCCGTGTGCGGTGCGGTGGCGGTGCCCTATCTCGCGGCGGAGCCGGAGCTGGTGCGGCACTGGGCCACGCAGCTGCCGGCGCAAGGCTTACGCGTTGGCCTGGCGTGGAAAGGCAATCCGGATTTCGAGAACGACGCGGATCGTTCGCTGGCGTCGTTGCAGGTTCTGGCGCCGCTGGCTGCGGCGCCGGGAGCGCATTTCGTCAGCCTGCAAAAAGGGCCGGGCGAGGAGGACGCGCTGGCGCCACCCGACGGCATGACGCTGCAGGCCATCGGCCCGCAGCTGCGGCATTTCGCCGACACGGCGGCCGTCATCGCCAACCTCGACCTGGTCATCAGCGTGGACACGGCGGTGGCGCATCTGGCCGGCGCGATGGACAAGCCATGCTGGCTGCTGCTGCCCGACTATCGCTGCGACTGGCGCTGGATGACGGAGCGCAGCGATACACCTTGGTATCCATCCATGCGCCTGTTCCGCCAGCCCGAGGGCGGTGGCTGGGCGCCGGTGATCGCCGAAGTGGCCGCCGCGCTGGCTGAATTTTGCGGACGTATGCCGGCGGCCAGCGATCAGGCGTAGCTGGGCAGGGCGCCCGCAGCATCCGGGCGGCTCACGATCAGGCGTAGCTGCGCAGGGCGTCGCGCGGCACTTGGGCGTCGCGCATTCAGGCGTAGCTGCGCAGGAAGTCCAGCAGCACCTGGGCGGCGATGTCGGCGTCGTCCGCCGTCATCGTCTCCAGCGGATTGTGGCTGATGCCGCCGTTGCCGCAGCGTGTGAACAGCATGGCCACGTCTGTGATCGCGGCCATCGCCATCGCGTCGTGGCCGGCGCCGGACAGCAGGTCGAAGCGCGGTAAGCCAGCGCGCTCGATGGCGGAACCGAACTGCCGCGTTAAACGTGGCGCGCATGGCGCGGCGGAGGCATCGACGATCTGCTGCCAGCTCACCTCCACTTGGCGCCGCCCGCAAATGTCCGTGATGCCGTCCAACACATCCTTTACCGCCGCCAGCCGCACCGCATCGTCGGCGGCGCGGATATCGAGCGACAGCTTGCACGCGCCGGGGATCACGTTGACCGAACCGCCAGGCACCTGCAACTGCCCGACCGTGCCAACCAGCGATTCACCCTGGGCACAGCGCCGCTCGACCAGCAGCACGATCTCCGCCGCTGCCGCAGCAGCATCCCTGCGCATCGTCATTGGCGTGGTGCCGGCGTGGCTGGCCAGACCGGTCAGCTCGACCAGGTAGCGCGAACTGCCGGCAATCGCCGTCACCACGCCCAGCGGCAGGTCGCGCTCCAGCAGCACCGGGCCTTGTTCGATATGGACTTCCACGAAGCCCAGCAACTCCGAAGGATCGCGCGCGATGGCGGGAATGCGCGCCACGTCATGGCCGGCTGCCAGCAGCGCGTCGCGCATGGAGATGCCGTCGGCGTCGGTCTGGTCCAGCAGCGACAAATCGAAGCGGCCCGTGACCGCGTTACTGCCCAGGAAAGTGCTCTTGAAACGCACGCCTTCCTCTTCGGCGAAACCGACGATTTCGAAATGGAAGGGCAGCTTTTCGCCGCGCTGGTGCAGATGGCGCACGATGGCGATCGGTAGCAGGATGCCGAGGCGGCCGTCGTACTTGCCGCCGTTGCGCACCGTGTCGTAGTGCGATCCGGTCATCAGCGTTTTCGCGCCCGGCGTGTCCGAGCGGTAGACGCCGACGACATTGCCGACAGCGTCGATGTGCGCTTCCATGCCGGCTTCGCGCATCCAGTCCAGCAGCTGCGTTGCGGTCTTGCGGTGCGCTGGCGTCATGTAGGCGCAGGTCAGGTCGAAGTCCGCGTTGGCGCTGTTGTCGGTGTCGCTCCACGCGCCTATGGTCTCGCACCACTGCATGATGGCGGGGCCGAAGTCCAGCGTCACGCCCAGCAGGTCGTTCAGCCGCAGCTCCGCGATGCGCTCAATCTGGCGCAGGCACTCGGCGATTTCGTCGGCGCGCTGATTCTTCAAGCGGCGCGTGAAGGTGGCGATGATGGCGCGCCGCGTCAGCCCATGTCCGTCCGGGCCTTTGACGGCGAGGATGAACGGAAAGCCGAATTTGGCGTTGTAGTCCGCGTTCAGCTGGTGCAGCACGGTGAATTCCTCGGCGCTGCACAGGTGCAGGCCGGACTTGGCTTGCTCGTTGGTGGATTCGGCCGTCAGCTGTCCCGCGACGGCTGCCTTGCCGGCCAACTCGGGGTGGGCGCGGATCAGGCCCAGTTGCTCCTCCAGCGTGGCGGCGCTGACGACCGCCTGCAAGGCCAGCTTGAGCGCGGTGGCGTTGGCGAAGGGCCGCTGCGCCGCCGCCCGTTCCGGTATCCACGGCGAATGCTCGTAGATGCCGCGCAGGCGGTTGGTGAAGGTGGCGGCGTCGCAGCTGTTTAATTCGGAAAGTGTAGTCATGGCCTAGTGTAACCGCGACTGCGCCCTGCAGTTATATGCGGTATCCATTAAGGTTTATTACTTGCCGAGCGACTTGGCCGCCGTCGAAACCTGCTCGCGCAGCCATTTGTGCTCCGGCGCCTGGTGCACGCGCTCGTGCCAAAGCTGGTAGAAACGCATCGCCGGGAACTTGACCGGCACCGTGTACGTCTTCAATGGCATATTGCGTTCGTAGTAGCGCACGAACTGGCGGCCGGTGGTCAGCACCAGGTCCGTCTGCGTCAGCATGTAGGGGATCAGGCCGAAGTAGGCCGATTCCACGGCGACGTTGCGCTGCAGGCCCTGGCGCTCCAGGAAGTCGTCGATGACGCCGTGGTAGCCGGGCAGGATCTGCGTCGGCGCCACGTGGGGTAGGGACAGGTAATCGTTCAGCGTCATGTCCTCGCTGCCGGTGCGCAGCGCGTACGGACAGTCGGAACGCATCACGCAGATGATCGGGTCCTCGAACAGCTTGGACATGTGCAGGTGCTCGGGCGGCTCGTCCCAGTTGGCGATGACCAGGTCCATGTCGCCGTCCGACAGCAGGCGCACGTAGTCCACGCCAGGTCCCAGGCTGTGGATCTTCACGCGGCTGTTGGGCGATCCGCGCCGCAGCATCGCCACAAGGTTGGGCAGGAACTGGCTGTCCAGGTAATCCGGCGCGGCGATGTGGAAGGTGCGTGCTTCGTTCTGCGGCACGAAGGGCGTCTTCTTCAGGAACAGGTTCTCGGTTTCGTCGAGGATGCGCTTGGCCGGCACCAGCAGGCTTTCGCCGTGCTGGGTCGGCACCATGCCGCGCGCGCCGCGCACCAGCAGGGGATCGCCGGTCAGCTCGCGCAGCTTGCGCAGCGAGGCGGAGATCGAGGGCTGCGGCTGATTGAGTTTGAGGGCGACGCGTGAGACGTTCTTCTCAACCAGCAGCAGGTAGAGGATGCGGATCAAATGCAGATCCAGGTGTTGCGGCAGGGCGGCCATGTGAGGATTTCTGTTATACGGAATCGGATATGTTTAATATACTCTAATGTTCATGTGGTCGGCGTTAAATCCGTTTATCTTCTGTAAATTAGCCACACTCTTTACCCTGAAAGCATCCATGGAATTATTCGCCTATCTGATCCCGTATGGCCTTGAGTGGCTGAACCTGATCGTGCGCTGGCTGCACGTCATCACCGGCATCGCCTGGATTGGCGCCTCGTTCTACTTTGTCTGGCTGGATAACTCGATCCGTCCGCCGGCACCAGGTTCGGAGCTGGCGAAGAAGGGCGTGTCCGGCGAACTGTGGGCGGTGCACGGCGGTGGCTTCTACAACCCGCAAAAATACCTGGTGGCGCCGGCCGAGCTGCCGAAGGAGCTGCACTGGTTTAAATGGGAGGCTTATACCACTTGGCTGTCCGGCATCGCGCTGCTGACCATCGCCTACTACTTCAACGCGCAGGCGATGATGATCGATAAATCGGTGGCCGATATCGGCAGCTGGCAGGCGGTCGGCATCGGCGTCGGCACGCTGGTCGTCGGCTGGACCGTGTACGACCTGCTGTGCCGCTCCCCGCTGGGCAAGCGCGATATGTGGTTCGGCGTGGTGGTGTTCGCGCTGATCGTCGGCGCCGCGTATGGCCTCACGCATGTGCTGAGCGGCCGCGCTGCCTACATCCACGTCGGTGCGCTGATCGGCACCATCATGGTCGGCAATGTGCTGATGCTGATTATTCCTGGCCAGCGCAAGATGGTGGAGGCCATGTCGGCCGGCCGCCTGCCGGATCCTGTGCATGGCCAGAAGGCCAAGCAGCGCAGCGTTCACAATAACTACTTCACGCTGCCGGTGCTGTTCATCATGATCAGCAACCACTACGCGATGACCTACCGGAACGACCACGCCTGGCTGGTGCTGGCCTTCATCATGGCGGCCGGCGTATTCATTCGCCACTTCTTCAACCTGCGCCACAAGGGCCGGGTGGAATGGCGCTATCCTGCCATCGGCGTGGCGCTGCTGGTCGGCGTGGCGGTGGCGATCGCGCCGCCGCGTCCCGTGGCGACGGCGGCTGCTGCCGATCCGGCGGCGCAATTCGCCAAGGTGAAGACCATCGTCGACCAGCGCTGCGTGGCCTGCCATTCGGCCCATCCTTCGCAGCCCGGCTTTGCGACGGCGCCCGCCGGCGTGATGCTGGACAGCGCGGAGCAGGTGCATCAGAACGCGGAAAAAATCTACAAGCAATCGGTGCAGCTCAAGGCCATGCCGCTTGCGAACCTGACCAATATGACGGATGCCGAACGGGCGCAGATTGCGGCCTGGTTTGAGTCCGGCGCAAAGTGAGAGAACAGCCATGACGACGAACAAGGAAAAACTGGCGCAGTGGATCGATGCGCACTTCGATGAGGAAGTCGGCGTGCTGCAGCAGCTGCTGCGCGTGCCGACCGATACCCCGCCCGGCAACAACGCGCCGCATGCGGACATGGTGGCCGACCTGGTCAAGGCCTACGGCTGGAACGCCGAGAAGCACGCCGTGCCGGCGCAGGTGGTGCAGGACTACGGCATGGAGACCATCACCAACCTGATCGTCCGCCGCCCGTATCAGGCCGGCGGCCCGACGGTGGCGCTCAACGCCCACGGCGACGTGGTGCCCCCGGGCGACAACTGGACCTATCCGCCGTATGGCGGCGTGGTGGAAAACGGCTACATCTACGGCCGCGCGGCGGCGGTGTCCAAGTGCGACTTCGCCACCTACATCTTCGCCACGCGCGCGCTGGAGGCACTGGGCGTGCCGCTCAGGGGCGGGCTGGAACTGCACTTCACCTACGACGAGGAATTCGGCGGCCTGCTGGGCCCCGGCTGGCTGCTGGAGCAGAAGCTGACCAAGCCGGACTTCGTCATCGCGGCGGGCTTCAGCTACAACATCGTCACCGCGCACAACGCCTGCCTGCAGCTGGAGATCACCGTGCACGGCAAGTCCGGCCACGGCGCGATGCCGGAGACCGGCCACGATGCGCTGCAAGCGGCCACCCGCATCCTGAACGCGATCTACGACCAGCTGCCGGAGCTGAAGAAGGTCAAATCCAAAATCCCAGGCATCGACTCGCCGACCATGCTGGTGGGCCGCATCGACGGCGGCACCAACACCAACGTGGTGCCAGGCAAAGTGGTGCTGAAGATGGACCGCCGCATGATCCCGGAAGAAGATCCGGCGGTGGTGGAAGCCCAGGTGCGCGCGTTGATCGAAAAGGCGGTCGAAGGCCAGCCGGGCATCCGCATCGAGATCAAACGCCTGCTGCTGTCGCACGCGCTGCGCGAGCAGCCGGGCACGGAGAAGCTGGTGGCGAGCCTGCAGCAGAACGCGCAAACCTTCATCGGCGAGAAGATTCCGGCGCAAGGCACGCCGCTGTACGCGGATGCGCGCCTGTACGGCGAACATGGCATTCCTGCGGTGCTGTATGGCGCCGGCCCGCGCACCGTCCCCGAGTCCAACGCCAAGAAGGCCGACGAGCGCCTGCTGCTGGAAGACCTGCGCAAGGCGACCAAGGTGGTAGCATGCACTCTTTTGGATTTCCTTGGAGAGTGAGATGTTTGAGAAGAAGATGATGGCCGGCTGGGGCGATATGGACTTCAACAGCCATATGCGCAACACGGCCTTCCTGGACAAGGCGGGCGACGTGCGCATGCTGTTCCTGTCGGAGAACGGCTTCCCGATGAGTGAGTTCATGCGCCTGAATATCGGCCCGGTGGTGATGAAGGACGAAATCGCCTACTTCAAGGAAGTGATGCTGCTCGAAGAGATCACCGTCACGCTGGGCGTGGCCGGCCTGTCGGCGGACGGCAGCCGCTGGTCGCTCAGCACCGATATCATCCGCGCCGACGGCAAGCTGGCCGCGCGCGTGACCAGCACCGGCGGCTGGCTCGATCTGGTGGCCCGCAAGCTGATCGCCCCACCGGCCAACCTGCTGGCCACCTGGCAGTCGCTGGGCAAGACGGCGGACTTCCAGGAACTTAACACCAGCATCAAGTAGGCTAGCGGGCCTCGTAGAATTTGCGGTGCAGCCGGCCCGGCACGCCGCGCGCCGCCAACCGCCTGGCGGCGTCGGACAATGCCGGCGCCAGTGCCGCACTGTCCTTCCCCAAATAGATATACAGCGGCAGGTCCTCCACCGAGGCGCTGCTGTGGCCCTGCGCCAGCAGCGGCCTGGCCTCGGTGCTGATGCCGCCATCGTCGAACACGCAGGCGTCGTCGCGCTCCGACAGCACCATTTGCAGGCAGGCCGACTCGCTCTGCACGTCATGCGGCTGGATCGCCGGCTGCAGCGCCTCCAACCGTTGCTGGTACAGATAAACGCCGCGCTTGTAGCTGACCGTCTTGACGTTTTTCGCCAGCGTGGCCCAACTGGTGATGCCCTTGTCGGTACGGGTGAAGATGCGCGTGCGCGAGACGACGAAAGGGTCGTCGAGGCGCACGTAGTCTGGATGCTTCAAGACGTAGCCCTTGACTCGCCCCACCTCGCCGACGATGCTGCCGGCGGCGAGCATCGCTTCCGCGCGGCGCCCCGGCAGGCGTTGCAGCGTGCAGCGTTGTCCGCCTTCGGTGCACAACTGCTGCAGGTATGCGCTGGCGTACAGGAACAGCGGCGAATTCTCGTCGTGGGAAGTGCCGAATACCAGCTCCGCGCCGACCTGCGCGTGCGCATTCCCTGCAACGGCCAGCGTTGCGGCGATCAGGATGGTGGGCTGGAGACGGAACATAGCTCCATGATAGCCTATGCCCACGACCGCTCGGCACTGGCGGATTGTCGTATGATATGGCCATTATTGACCAAACGGCCATCCTGTGCACCGATACGATTTGATCAGCTGTCATGACTGCGGCGTGCTGCATCGCCGCCGTCCGGTGCTGCCGCGCGAGAAGGCGCGTTGCGTGCGCTGCCGGTCCATCCTCTATCGCGGCATCCATTCGGACGTCAACCGCATGGCGGCCATCACCCTGGGCGCCATCTTCACCTTCCTGATCGCCCAGTTTTGTCCCATCGTCGAACTGGCCGTGGGCGGCTACACTTCCAGCGCCACCTTGTCCGGCGCGATACGCGTGCTGTGGACGGAGCGGATGCAGGTAGTGGCGGCGATCGTGTTCCTGTTCACGGTGCTGCTGCCGGCGGTGGAGCTGGGCGCGCTGCTGTACGTGACGCTGGCACTGCGCAGCGGCGTGCGGCCGCACGGCTTCGACCATCTGCTGCGCGCGGTCGCCGCCGCGCGGCGGTGGGGCATGACGGAGGTGCTGATGATCGGCATCCTGATCACCATCGTCAAGATGACCAGCCTGGCGCAGGTGGTGGTGCAACCGGGCCTGTTCGCCTTCGGCGCGTTGACGCTGATGCTGGCCATCGTCACCTCGTTCGATCCGCAGATGCTGTGGAATATCGGCGAGCACCTGCCGGGGCCGCGCCGTCCCGCGCAGGCGGAGTTCCGCTACACGCCGCATGTCCGCCTGGCCGCCTGCCACAGCTGCGGCCTGGTGGCGCAGCACCAGGCGGCCACGCACCAGCATTGCGCGCGATGTGGCGCGGCGCTGCACCGGCGCCGTCCCGACAGCGTGGGCCGCACCTGGGCCTTCCTGCTGGCGGCCACCATCCTCTATATTCCCGCCAACCTGCTGCCGGTGATGTACACGCACTCGCTGTTCGGCAAGGAGGACGACACCATCATCAGCGGCGTGGTCTACTTCTGGACCAGCGGTTCGCCGGCGCTGGCGGCGATCATCTTCATCGCCAGCATCGTGGTGCCGGTGCTGAAGCTGGCGGCGTTGTCGCTTCTCGCGCTCACCGCGCAGCGGCGTTCGCGCTGGCGCCCCTTGCAGCGCACGATGCTGTACCGGATCGTGGAGTTCGTCGGCCGCTGGTCGATGCTCGATATTTTTGTGATTACCCTGACGGTGGCGCTGGTGCGCTTCCAGACGCTGGCGACGATCACCGCCGGTCCCGGCGCGCTGGCGTTTTGCGCGGTGGTGGTGCTGACGATGCTGGCGTCGATGCAGTTCGACCCGCGCCTGATCTGGGATCCGATCGATTCAAATGGAGAGAACCATGCCTGAAAACGAAAGCGGCGCGCCGCCGCTGCCCGAGCCGAAAGTGGAGAAGGCCAGTCGCTGGCTGCCTTCGCTGGTGTGGCTGATTCCTTTGCTGGCGGCCTTGATCGGCCTGGCGCTGGTGGCCAAGTCGGTGATGGACCAGGGGCCGACGGTGACGGTGAGCTTCCGCAGCGCGGACGGGCTGGAGCCAGGCAAGACCAAGGTTAAATACAAGGACGTGGATATTGGCCTGGTGCGCACGATCACGCTGTCGCGCGATCTGTCCAAGGTGCTGGTGCTGATCGACATGAGCAAGGAGGCCAAGCGCTTCACCGCCGCCGATACGCGCTTCTGGGTGGTGCGGCCGCGCGTGGGCGCGAGCGGCGTCTCCGGCCTGAGCACCTTGCTGTCGGGAGCCTACATCGGCGTCGATGCCGGCAAGTCGGAGGAGACGAAGGAAGAGTTCACCGGATTGGAGAAACCGCCGCAGGTGGCCACCGATGATAAGGGCACCAAGTTCACGCTGCATGGCGAGAGCCTCGGCTCGATCGACGTCGGATCGCCGATTTTCTACCGCCGCATCCAGGTCGGACAGGTGGTCGGCTTCGATCTTGACGAGAAGGGACGCGGCGTGAAAATGACGGTGTTCGTCAGCGCGCCGTACGACCAGTACGTCGGCAAGAACACGCGCTGGTGGCATGCCAGCGGCGTCGATGTGCGGCTCGATTCGAACGGCTTCAAGGTCAACACGCAATCGCTGGCGGCCATGCTGGTGGGCGGCATCGCCTTCGAGACCATGAGCGGCCAGAAACCGGACCAGCAGGCGGCTCCCGGCACCGACTTCCCACTGGCCTCCGACCAGGCCAACGCGCTGCGCGAGCCGGACGGCGTGCCGATCACCACGGTGCTGTACTTCGACCAGTCGCTGCGTGGCCTCTCGCCCGGCGCGCCGGTGGACTTCCGCGGCATCGTGCTGGGCGAGGTGCGCTCGGTCGGCGTGGACTTCGATCCTGTGAAGAAGACCTTCCGCATGCCGGTGACGGTGGACATGTACCCGGCACGCCTGGGCCGCAGCTTCCAGCAATCCGTCGCCAGCGAACAGGATCGCAACGCCGGGCCGATCGTGCTGGAGCGCCTTGTGGCGCGCGGCCTGCGCGGCCAGCTGCGCACCGGGAACCTGTTGACTGGCCAGCTGTATGTGGCGCTGGACTTCTTCCCGAACGCGCCGCAGGCCAAGCTGGATGTGGCGCAGTATCCGCTGGAGGTGCCGACGGTGCCGAATAGCCTGGACGAGCTGCAGACGCAGATCGCCAGCATCGCGCGCAAGCTCGATCAGGTGCCGTTCGGCGAGATCGGTAACAACCTGCGCGACACGCTGAAGAGCGCCAACGTGCTGTTCAAGCAGCTCGATGCGCAGGTGGTGCCGGAGATGAAGGACACGCTGGGCGCGGCCCGCAAGACCTTCGGCGAAGCCAACCAGCTGCTGCAAAAGGATTCGCCGGTGCAGTCCGACCTGCGCGAGGCCTTGCAGCAGCTGACGCAAACGCTGCAATCGCTGAACGCGCTGTCGGATTATCTGGAGCGTCATCCCGAGTCGCTGTTGCGCGGGAAGACGAGCAAGCAGGATACCAAGGGAGAACCGAAATGATGCGCTATCAAACCGCGCTGGCCGTGGCGGCCGGGCTGCTGCTGGCCGGCTGCGCCGCCGCGCCGCCGGAGCATTTCTATAGCCTCAGTAACGGCATGGGCGTGCCGGCGCCGGCGGCCGCGTCGCCCGGCTACTACATCGAGCTGCCGGCGGTGACGGTGCCGCAGCAGGTGGCTCGCTACCAGATGGTGGTCAGCAGCGAAGCGGGACGCGTGGACTTGCTGGAGCATGAGCGCTGGTCGGCGATGCCAGCGTCCGAGATCGGGCAGGCGCTGTCGCTGGCGATCACCGGCGAGCTTGGGACGGTGGACGTGTTCCGCACACCGACGGCGGACGGCGCGCCGATCTACCGCATCAGCACCAACGTGCAGCGCTTTGAATCCGCACCGGGTAAGTACGCGCTGATCGACGCGGTGTGGAGCGTGCGGCTGGTCGGCAGCGCCAAGGTGCTGACCTGCCGCAGCGTCGCCAACGAGCCGGTCGGCGGCGGCTACGACTCGCTGGTGGCCGGCCACCGTCGCGCCGTCACCCGCATCGCCGCCGACATCTCCAAAGCCGTCCGCACATTGGCCTCCGGCGCCGCCGCCGGTTGTTAAACTAGTCCGCCGCCAGCATGGCTTGCTTGATTTGTTCGCGCAGCCATACGCCGGCGGGGTCGTGGTCGATGTTGGCGTGCCAGTACAGGTAGATGTCCAGCGATGGCATCTGCAAAGGGAAGGGCAGTATCTGGTTGCCGAACTGCTGGTTGACCACGCGCGCCAGGCGCTCGGGCATCGTCAATGCGAGATCGGTCTGGCTCACCGCGCGGCAGGCGGCGAAATAGTGCTGGCAGCGCAGGCGCACGCGCCGCTGCAGTCCCATCCGGCTCAGTTCAAAATCCTCCAGCCCCGGTCCGCGCCGGCGCGAGCTGGTTTGGATGTGCTCCAACGCCAGATAGCCGTCCAGGTCCAGCGCGCCGCGCACCAGCGGATGGTCGCGCCGCACCAGCACCACCGTGCTGTCGGTGGCCAGCAGCGCGCGGCGGATGTCGTTCGACAGCGGCAGCAGGATGTCGATCGCCGCGTCCAGCGTGCCGGCCGCCAGCTCGCTTTCCAGCTCGCGCCGGCCCACCTGCAGGGTGTTCAAGCTCACTGTCGGCGCATCGTGCGCCACGCGCGCCATCAGCGGCGGCAGCACACTCGCCTCCAGCACATCGCGCAGCGCCAGCGAGAAGGTGCGCTCGCTGGTGGCTGCGTCGAAGTGGCCGGCGCCGTTCAGCGTCACTTCAAAGCCGCGCAGCGATTGCCGCACGCTGTCGATGATGGAGCGGGACAGCGGCGTCGGCACCATCACGTGGCCTTGGCGTTCGAACAGCGGATCCTCAAACAGCACGCGCAAGCGATTCAGCGCGTGGCTGATGGCGGGCTGCGTCAGGTTCATCTTCAGGCTGGCGCGCGTGATGCTGCCTTCCGCGTAGATCGCCTCGAAGACGATGAACAGATTGAGATCGACCTTGGATATATGCATGAGGTTTATTTGGCTGAATTAAAACTATTCATTTGATGAATTATAGGCCGGACGTTAAGCTGGTGCCTGTTTTGATCTGGAGCCGCGAGCAAATGGGACAAATTTATCTGGTGCGCCACGGGCAGGCCTCGTTCGGCAGCGCCAATTACGATCAGCTGTCGACGCTGGGTTACGAGCAGGCGCGTTTGCTGGGGCAGTGGTATGCCAACAGCCGCCAGTCCTTCCAGCGCGTGGTGGTGGGCGGCATGGCGCGCCATCGCCAGACCGCCGACAGCTGCCTGGCCGAGCTGCCCAAGGCGCAGCTGGCCGATACCGAATGGATCACCGATCCCGGCTTCGCCGAATTCGACCACCACGAGGTGCTGCGGCGCCACTGCCCGGAGGCCAGCGATGCCGCCGCCTTCCAGCAGCTGCTCGCGCAGCACGAGGAGCCGCAGCGCGCGCTGGAGCATCTGTTCCGCGCCGCCATGCAGCGCTGGATGAGCGGCTGGCACGACGACGAGTACACCGAGACCTGGCCTGAATTCCGCCGCCGCTGCGTGGCCGCGCTGGAGCGGCTCGACACCGACAGCAGCAAGCAGGCCGCCATCGTGTTCACCTCCGGCGGCGTGATCGCCACGCTGATGCAGCACCTGCTTGGCCTGCAGGACTACCAGGTGATGGAGTTGAGCTGGACACTAGCCAATTGCGGCGTCACCAAGCTGCTGCAGCGCCCCGGCCAGTTCACGCTCAGTTACCTCAACAACTACTCGCACCTGGAATGGCTGGGACAACCCGGCGCCGTCACCTACCGATAAGGACAGCATCATGGACTTCGACTACAGCCCGAAAGTAAAGCAACTCCAGGCCCGCCTGACGGCCTTCATGGACGAGCATATCTATCCGAACGAAGCGCGCTTCCACGCCGAGATCGACGCCAACCGCGCGGCCGGCGATGCCTGGATACCGACCAAGGTGATGGAAGAGCTCAAGCTCAAGGCGCGCGAGGCGGGACTGTGGAACCTGTTCCTGCCCGATTCGCGGCACGGCGCCGGCCTGACCAACCTGGAATACGCGCCGCTGTGCGAGATCATGGGCCGCGCCGTGTGGGCGCCGGAAGTGTTCAACTGCTCGGCGCCGGATACCGGCAACATGGAGGTGCTGACCCGCTACGGCACCGAAGCCCAGCAGCGCGAGTGGCTCGAGCCGCTGCTCGATGGCCGCATCCGCTCCTGCTTCGCGATGACCGAGCCGGAGGTGGCGTCGTCGGACGCCACCAACATCGCCAGCTCCATCGTGCGCGACGGCGACGAGTACGTGATCAATGGCCGCAAGTGGTGGTCCTCCGGCGGCAACGACCCGCGCTGCAAGGTCTTCATCTTCATGGGCAAGAGCGATCCCGATAACCCCAACCGCCACATCCAGCAGTCGATGATACTGGTGCCGCGCGATACGCCCGGCGTGACGGTGCTGCGCCGCCTGCCGGTGTTCGGCTTCGACGACGCGCCGCACGGCCACGCCGAAATTCTGTTCGAGAACGTGCGCGTGCCGGCATCCAACCTGCTGCTGGGCGAGGGCCGTGGTTTCGAAATCGCCCAGGGCCGCCTTGGGCCGGGCCGCATCCACCACTGCATGCGTTTGATCGGCCTGGCCGAGCGCGCGCTGGAGCAGATGTGCAAGCGCAGCTTGAGCCGCGTCGCTTTCGGCAAGCCGGTGGCCGAGCAGGGCGTCACGCTGGAGCGCATCGCCGAGTCGCGCATCATGATCGACCAGGCGCGCCTGCTGGTGCTCAACGCGGCCCACATGATGGACACGGTCGGCAACAAGGTGGCGGCCAAGGAGATCGCCATGATCAAGGTGGCCGCGCCAACGATGGCGTGCAAGGTGATCGACTGGGCGATCCAGGTACAGGGCGGCGGCGGCATGGCCGATCCTTTCCTGGCCTCGGCCTACGCCGGCGCGCGCTCGCTGCGGCTGGCCGACGGTCCTGACGAGGTCCATCGCAGCCAGATCGGCAAGATGGAACTGGCGCGCTACAAGGCTCCGCGCGCGGCCAAATAGGGCAATCCGCGCCCGGCTAGCGGGCTGTATGCACGTACAGTATAATTCTGGCATGACGCATACCGCCCAACATGGCTTTATCCTGACCCGCCACTGGCGGGACGCGGCCAATGGGACGGAGATCGAGTTCTGGCTGGCGACCGACGACGGCCCGAAAAAGATCCGCCTGACCGCGCAGACTTCGGTGGCCTTCGCCGAGGCGAAGCAGCGCCCGGCCATCGAGGCGCTGCTGGACGCCAATGCAGGCATCGAGCTGCGCGAGCTGGAACTGAAGACCTTCCAGCAGGAGCCGGTCGTCGGCGTCTACGCCTCGCGCTACAAGCAGCTGACGGCGCTGGAGCGCACCCTGCGCGAACACGGCATCAAGATGTTCGAGGCCGACATCCGCCCGCCCGAGCGTTACCTGATGGAGCGCTTCATCACCGCCGCCGTGCAGTTTGAAGGTGGCGCGGCGGAAAGCGCGTCCGTCATCCACAACTGCAAGCTCAAGCCCGCACCCGAGTACCGCCCCAAGCTGAAGATGGTGTCGCTCGATATCGAGACCAGCGCCTTCGAGGACCTGTATTCGATCGCGCTGGAAGGCTGCGGCCAGCGCCAGGTCTACATGCTGGGCGAGCCGCAGGCATCGTCGCAGCGGATCGACTTCGACCTCGAATACTGCGCCACGCCGCGCCAGCTGATCGAAAAACTCAACGCCTGGTTCGCGCGCCACGATCCCGATGTGCTGGTCGGCTGGAACGTGGTGCAGTTCGACCTGCGCGTGCTGCAGAAGAACGCGGACAAGCACAAGATCCCGCTGGCGCTGGGCCGCGAGGGCAAGACCATCGAATGGCGCGAGCATCCGGGCAAGCAGGGCTACATGTTCGCGCCGGTGGTCGGCCGCATCGTCCTCGATGGCATCGATGCGCTCAAGGCGGCGTCGTGGACCTTCCCGTCCTTCAGCCTGGAGAACGTGTCGCAGTCCATGCTGGGCGAGGGCAAGGACATCGGCGACGTCTACGACAAGATGGCCGAAATCGAACGCCGCTTCCGCGAAGACAAGCCGGCGCTGGCCCACTACAACTTGAAGGACTGTGAGCTGGTCACGCGCATCTTCGACAAGGCCAACCTCCTGGCCTTCATGATCGAGCGCGCCACCGTGACGGGTTTGCAGGCCGACCACCTGGGCGGATCGATCGCCGCCTTCGGCCACCACTACCTGCCGCGCATGCACCGCGAAGGCTACGTCGCGCCCAGCGTCGGCGACATTTCCGGCGGCGCCTCGCCGGGCGGCTTTGTCATGGAGTCCAAGCCCGGCCTGTACGACTCGGTCGTGGTGCTCGATTATAAAAGCCTGTACCCGTCGATCATCCGCACCTTCCTGGTCGATCCGGTCGGGCTGATCGAAGGCGAAATCGCCGATGACCCGTCGACGGTGGTGGAGGGCGTCAACGGCACCGTGTTCTCGCGCACCCGCCACTGCCTGCCGGAGATCACCACGCAAATCTGGAAGCAGCGCGACGCCGCCAAGCGCGCGAAGAACGAGCCGCTGTCGCAGGCGCTGAAGCTGTTGATGAATTCCTTCTGCGGCGTGCTCGGTGCGACCGAATGCCGTTTCTTCAATCCGCGCCTGGTCTCGTCGGTCACGCTGCGCGGCCACCAGATGATGAAGCAGACCCGCGAGCTGGTGGAGGCGGAAGGCTACGACGTGATCTACGGCGACACCGACTCCATCTTCATCTGGCTGAAAAGAGAGTACGAGAACAGCGAAGCGCTGGCTATCGGCGAAGGCCTGGCCGCCAGAATCAACCAGTGGTGGCGCACCATGCTGATGGAAAAACACGGCCTGGAATGCCACCTCGAAATCGAATTCGACACGCACTACCAGAAGTTCTTCATGCCCACCATACGCGGCACTGAATTGGGCAGCAAGAAGCGCTACGCCGGCCTGACCATCAACGCCAGGGGCGAGGAGGAGGTCATCTATCGCGGCCTGGAAGTGGCGCGCAGCGACTGGACGCCGTTGGCGCAGCAGTTCCAGCAAGGCCTGTTCAAGCGCATCTTCAAGGACGAGCCGTATCAGGAGTTCGTGCGCGACTATGCGCGCAAGACCGTGTCCGGCGACTACGACGAACTGCTGGTGTACCGCAAGCGCCTGCGCCACCGGCTGGACGAATACAAGGTCAACGTGCCGCCGCAAGTGCGCGCCGCGCGGTTGGCGGACGAGTACAATCAGGCGCACCGCCGCCCGCTGCGCTACCAGAACGGCGGCTGGATCAGCTACGTGATGACCACCAGCGGCCCAGAGCCGACCGAGGCGACGCGCTCGAATATCGACTACGAACATTACCTGACCAAGCAGTTGCAGCCGATCGCCGATTCGATCCTGCTGCCGATGCACGACAGTTTCACCAGCCTGACCACGGCGCAAGCCAGCCTTTTCTAAATGGAGACAGCATGAGCGAGTTTAAGAAACTGCACGACGGAAGCAAGCTGCTACACCTGCCCAACGCCTGGGACGCCGGCAGCGCCAGGCTGTTCGAAAGCCTGGGCGCGCCGGCCATCGCCACCACCAGCGCCGGCGTGGCCTGGGCCGCCGGCTATGCCGACGGCGACTACATGCCGGTCGACGTGGCTGTCAATATCGCCGCCAGCATCGCGCGCGTGCTGACGGTGCCGCTATCGGTGGACTTTGAAAACGGCTATTCGGACGATGCCAACACGGTCGCGCGGAATGTGCTGCGCCTGATCGGTGTCGGCGTGGCCGGCATCAACCTGGAGGATGGCGGCGGCACGCCGCAGCTGCTGGCCGAGAAGATCGCCGCCATCAAGAAGCTGGCGGCGCAGTCGGGCAAGGACATCTTCATCAACACCCGCACCGACGTGTACCTGCGCGGCCTCGCACCTGAGGGCGAGCGCGTGGCCGAAGTGCTGAAGCGCGCGGCGCTGTACAAGGAGGCCGGGGCCGACAGCCTGTTCGTGCCGGGCATCTGCAAGGTCGACGAGATCAAGGCGGTGGTGGCCGGCGCCGGCTTGCCGGTCAATGTGATGGACTGGCCGGGCGTGCCGTCCGCCGATGACTTGCACAAGCTGGGCGTGCGCCGCCTGAGCGCGGGCTCCGGCATTCCGCAAGCCTTGTGGGCGGTCGCCGCCGACATGGGCCGGGCCTTCCTGGCCACCGGCAGCGCCGGTCCGCTGATCGAAAAAGCCATGCCGTACGGCGAGTTGCAAAAGCTGTTTATCGGCGCGCGCTAGCGCATGGCAAGGCGCCGCCGGCTGTAGCAAAAAACAAACATTTTGCCACCGCCGGCGATACGCGCAAACGACGGTGTTTTTTCTTGTCCGCCCGGCCAAATTTGTTTGACGTTTAAATTATTTCCTCATAGGAGAGCGCCGGCTTTCCGCCCGCTGGTTGACTCTCGGTTACAACTTTCCAATGGGAATTGCGGCTAATCGTTGAGAAACTTGGTTACATTTTCCTTACAATTTTGTAATGTGTTGTCTTTGACATACAGGTTTGCCGCTCACAGAATCGGCTTCACACCGGCTTGGCAACGTGCTACCGCGCGCGGCCCGGACGCCGGTGTGGTGTTAGCGGTATCCCTCTAACCTGTGTGCAAAGGAAAATCCTATGACTTTGAATAAAGCAATGATGGTGCTGGCGCTGTCCCTGGCCGGTGGTGCGGCGATGGCCGCGCCGCATTCCGCGACGGTTGATTTCTCCAAGGGGGAGGAGGGCTGGTGGGGCATGCAGCCCATCGACGGTAACGGCGGCTCGGGCATCGATACCAGCATGGGCCATGGCGCGCCGGCCCTGCGTACGGTGATCGAGAACTTCGGCGTGACCTGGGGGACCAGCACCAACCAGGCCTTCCTCGGCGACTACACCAAGTCGCCGAGCGTGACGCTCGGCCTGGACATATCGGCGCAGCAGATCTTCTTCTTCAACCGCGAAGTGTCCCGCAATGTGGTCGTCGAGCTGCGCGACTACGACAACACCCCTTCCGGCCTGCCGTACACCAGCGTGTTTTACAACCTCGGCAGCATCGACTCGACCAAGGGCTGGCAGCATTTGTCGGTGACTATCGGTGATACGAAATCGACGCTGTTGCCCGCCGGCTGGGGCGGCTACGGCGGCCCCGATGCACAGGGGCCGACGCTGCCTGCTGGCCGCACCTTCGCCAGCGTGCTGGCCAGCGTCGATGAGGTCGTGTTCACGACCTTGCAGCCAGGTTTTGTCTACGGCTACACCAACTTCGACGTCGCGATCGATAACGTCTCGATCAGCGCCGTGCCCGAGCCATCGACCTACGGCATGCTGATCGGCGGCCTGGGATTGGTCGGCTGGATGGCGCGCCGCAAAGCGCGGCCGATGGCATAAGCCTGCCGACGGCATCGGAGAGTGGGGCCCCGCTCTCCGATCAATTTGCGCCGGGCCACGGGTTGTATATCGCCGTGCCGCACTGCCAAATTGGCAGCATGGCAGTGCCATGCGCCGGACTGGCGGTCCGTGAGTTCGGCTTAAGTCCTTGTTTTGAATCAATTCCCATTGTCATTTTCATTTGGCACAGAACGTGCCTGATGAGGAGGGAGGAATTCATTCAACAAGGAGTGACAACATGAGTGCCAACGTAGGAAAGATTGACCGCACCATCCGCATCGTCTGCGGCCTGGGTCTGGTGGGCGGGTCGCTGTCGGGCGTCATCGGCGCCTGGGGCTGGCTGGGTTTGGTCCCGCTGGCGACCGGCCTGTTCGGGTTTTGCCCCGCGTACCTGCCGTTCGGGGTCAACACCTGCCGGCTGAAGAAATAGGGGGGCCTTCGCATGAGCATCGATACAAACGGCTATCGCGCGCTGACCACTTCCATCTCGCAGCAGTTGGCGACCTTGCGCGCGGACCTGCCGGACGTGATGAAAGGCTTCGGCGACCTGGCCCGCGCGGCAACCCGCGACGGCGCGCTGGACAAGAAAACCAAGGAGCTCATCGCGCTGGCGCTGGGGATCGCCGCCCGCTGCGACGCCTGCATCGGCTTTCATGTGCTGGCCCTGGTCAAGCTGGGCGTCACCAAGGCTGAGCTGGAGGAAACGCTGGGCATGGCGATCTACATGGGCGGCGGCCCGTCCGCCATGTACGCGGCCAATGCGCTGGCCGCCTACGAGGAGTTTTCCGCCGCGCCCTGATGGCGGCGCGGCGCAGGCTGGTCAGTCCAGCGTCCAGACATAGGTCAGGCTGGTCCAGGTGGCTTCGGTGATGGCTTCGCCGTTGGTTGTCTTGAACTTGCATTGCGACAGTGCCTTGCGCGCGGCCTTGTCCAGTTCGTGCGAGCCGCTCGACTTCTGCAACTTCGATTCGATCACCCGGCCATCGGTTCCCACCAACAGCGCCAGCTGCACGGTGCCGTTTTCGCCACGTCGATAGGCGCCGGGCGGATAGTCCGGCGAGGCGCAGGCGCGCGTATCCATCACCACGGCGGGACGCGCGCCCTGGCTGGCGCTGGCCGCGCTGGCGGCGACCGGCGCGCTCGCCCGGCTCGCTTCAGCCACGGCCTTGGTCTCGCTGCGCGCGGGCTCGGGGGCGGCGGCCGCGCGTTCGGGCTCGTCTTTTGGACGGACGTTTTCGGCGCCCGGGGCGGGCTTGGCGGCCTGTGCGACCGGCGCGGGCGCGGGCGCGGCGCTCGCCTTTGCCGTCTCGGCCGGCTTGGCCGGCGGCGGCGCTTGCTTGGCGCTGGAAGGCGCGGGCGGCAGGTCCAGCTTGTGCAGGCCCAAGCCCATGTTTTTCAACATGGCCGTCAGGCGCTCGAACTCCGATGCCTTGATGGCGGCGCTCGGCGCAGCCGGCGCTTTCTGGACGGCGGCTGGCTTGGACACCTCCGCGGCCACGCCATCCTTGCCTGCCGGCTTCTGGGCCAGGTTGCCGTCGGCAGGCTTGGCTTTGGCGGTATCTTCCGGCACGCTGGCGGCCGGTCCGGGGGAGTACATGGCCGCCTGCTCAATGCGCATCATCGCCTGATTGTCTTTCCACAGCAGCCACAGGACCGGCAATATCACGGCCGTCGCCACTGCGAGCACCAGGGCGGCTGCACGTGCGGCCCGGCCTTTGGCGAGGCGGCCAATCTGTTGGCGCAGCGTGCCCGGGTCCCGCCAGGCTTTACCGGCCGGCGTTTCCGATGCCGTGCGAGCGCCTCTTCCCGACTGTTCCGGAGCAAAGGATTCATAGGGGACGGGGGCGCTGTCATCGTCAACGGACGCCTGATACGCGAATTCCGGCGACCGGAAGCGCTGTTCGCTCAGCATTTGCAGATCGTACAGTTCGCGCTGGTCCGCATCGGACAACACGCTGTAGGCGGCATTCAGGCGCGCCATCATGCGCGCGGCGTCAGCGTTGCCGCTGTTCTTGTCCGGATGGTGCTTCTGCGATAGCGAACGATAGGCAGCGCGGATCACCTCGGGGGGAGCGTCGCGCGTGACGTTGAGACTTTCGTAATGGCTATGGAATTTTGTCATGGTTTCTGGCTGCAGGAACTTGCAATTTTGTTCAGCAACGCAAGATACTATCTTGAAATCAAGATCTGGTCTGGGGTTCTGTGCCGCAGGAATGGAAAAATGACTTAAATACAACAGTTGTGGAATATACACACTCGGACGGCATGTCGCCGGCCGCCTCACCCGCGTTTCGTAAACAACGCTAAACATCATGCCAACTTTGAAAGTTTGTAGAGCCGCCGTGGCTTCTTCTGTATAAATCTTTCTGGTTGGAATGCGGTACCCATCGATATACAACCAGTAATTCAGCCGTTTAGGAAATTCCAGTTCCACCGGCGATGGCGCCCTGCGACCAACACATAATAAAGCCCAACATCGGGCACGACCTGGAGATAGCACATGACACTACAAACCCCCCACGCATCACGACAGCGCCGCTGGCGCAAGACGCCCATCGCCACCGCGCTGAGCCTAGGACTGCTGGCGCTGGCCAGCGCCCACGCGCAAACCGCCTCCACCGATAAACCGGCCGAGAAGGCGGCCGACAAGAACGCCGACGCCAAGCCGGTCGAATCCGTCGTGGTGACCGGCTACCGCTATGCGATCGAGAAAAGCCTCGACCAGAAGCGCAACGCCAACGCCATCGTCGACGTGGTCACCGCCGAGGACATCGGCAAGTTCCCCGACAAGAACGTGGCCGACGCGCTGCAGCGCGTGCCGGGCGTGATCATCGACCGCAGCGGCGGCGAGGGCAAGAACGTCAGCGTTCGCGGCCTGTCCTCGGAACTGACGCTGACCCAGCTGAACGGCAACTACATCGCCACGGCCGAGTCCAACGGCGACCCGACCCGCTCGTTCAACTACATGCTGATGCCGGCGAACATGCTGTCCAGCGCCGAGCTGTTCAAGACGCCGGAGGCGCGCATCGACGAGGGCGGCATCGGCGGCACGGTGATCCTGCACACGCGCCGTCCGCTGGAGGTCAAGTCCGGCTCCGGCTTCGTTTCCGCCGAGGGCACCTGGGCCGACACGACCAAGAAGACCGACGGCCAGTTCTCCGGCCAGTACGCCTGGCATGACGAGGCCAACCGCTTCGGCGTGCTGGTCGGCTACACCCAGCAGAAGCGCACCACGCGCACCATGGGCGCCAGCACCGAGAACTGGCAGTGGTACGGCGACAACTACAAAACCCATCCGGCGACCGACGTCAACGGCAAGCCGTCGGACATGAACAGCTACTGGTGGGGCCAGTCCGGCTTCAACGACCAGAACGGCAAGCACTACACCAACTTCATGATGCCGACCTCGGTCAACTTCGACGTCAAGAGCGAGGACCGCGAGCGCAAGGGCGGCCAGCTGACCCTGCAAGCGAAGCCGATGCGCAACCTGACCCTGACCGGCAACTACTTCCGTTTCGACCTGTCGCAGAACTCGCAGACCAACACGCTGAAGATCCCGGAATGGAATCTGGCGCGCTATGACGGCGACGGCAACTGGCCGGGCGGCCGCATGCTCGACGGCCTGACCTTCGACCGCAGCGGCACCATCGTCACCGGCGCGCAATACAGCGCGCACACCGGCAAGACCTACTATTGCAACGGCGACCAGGCCAAGGCCGGCGGCCTGAGCAACACCGGCGGCTTCGGCCCCGACGATTGCACCATCCCGACGCCGCAGATCACCGGCAGCTACAACCGCGAGAAGGCGCTGTCGCAGACCGCCGACCTCGAAGCCGAATGGCACGGTGAATCGCTGGACGCCATCTTCAAGGGCGGCCGCACCTGGGCCGGCGGCGGTCCCGACCTGCAGTTCGCCATGCCGATCAAGCCGCGCCTGCAGAACGCCGACGGCAGCTGGACCCTGGGCAACTACGCCAGCGCCTGGAACACGACCGGCACGCCAAGCATGACGTTCTCGCCGCAGCTGATGGACAACCTGCGGAAGGGCATCGGCGAGATCGACCTCGGTTCGACCTCGTCCTCGTGGACCCGCAACAGCACGCAGCAGAAGTACGCCCAGGCCGACCTCACCTGGCACAGCGACAGCAAATGGCTGGACTCGCTGCAGTTCGGCGGCAAGTACCGCGACGGCGGCACCCACCGCAGCACCGGCAACAACTACTGGGTGTGCAAGGGCGCCGACCCGGCCAACTACGACAAGCGCTACCAGGCCGGCTGCGACCCCACCGCCAACAAGTTCCAGCCGCAGTTCCTGTATGGCTCGTCGCTGGGCAACCTGGCGGGCGGCATCAACGCCAGCGCCTTCCCGGCGATTAACTACCCGGCCTACATCAGCTACCTGAACCAGACCTACGGCAGCATGCAGACCCGCAACGAGGACAACTTCGTCTACAACGTCGACGAGAAGATTTCCTCGGCCTACCTGCAGGCCAACATCAAGACCGACCGCCTGCGCGGCAACGTTGGCCTGCGCGTGGTACGCACCAAGCAGCATGCCGACTCGACCGACCGCGTCGACAACTACAACGACTACTTCTACAACGGCGCCAACGGCAGCCCGGCGCCTTGCCAGGCGGGCGGGACACCGGCGGTCGGCGCGCCGGCCGGCTCGGGCTGCGTCAGCGGCTTCACCACGCTGCCGGACAGCACCGCGAAGATCTCGTCGTTCGTGGTCAGCTCGCTCGACCGCAGCTACACCGACGTGCTGCCGAGCTTTAACCTGGCCTACGACCTGAACCAGAACCTGCTGCTGCGCGTGGCCGCCTCCAAGGTGGTGTCGCGGCCAAGCTACGGCGACATCGCCTCGCCGGGCGGCCTGCAGTACTACAGCCAGGAATACGTCAACGACCGCCGCCTGATCGGTGGCGGCGACAAGCAGGGCTGGTTTGGCGAGGGCAGCAACAAGCAGCTCGATCCGTACAAGGCCACCCAGCTGGACCTGGGCCTGGAGTGGTACTTCCATCGCGGCTCGGTGCTGGGGGCCGACCTGTTCCGCAAGAACGTCAGCAACTTCTCGGTGCCGGTGGTGCGCGACGTGACCATGAACGTGGGCGGCAAGTCGGTGACGGTGCAGAACTACTCGACCACCGCCGGCGGCCGCAACGGCGTGTCGCAGGGGATCGAGCTGTACGCCCAGCACACGCTCGCTTCCGGCCTCGGCTTCCAGGTCAACTACACGTACAACAAGACCAACCAGGCCGCCATCACCCTGGGCGACGGCACGGAGATCGGCAAGTCGCCGCTGGTGGGCAGCGCCAAGAACCAGGCCAACGTCACCGTGTTCTACGAGACCGACCAGTACCTGCTGCGCGCTTCGTACAATCGCCGTGGCGAAGTGGTGGATGGTCTGATCAACGGCTTGAACGTGTATGAAGAGCCGTACAGCCAGGTCGACCTGAACGTGGCGTACAACATCACCAAGCAGCTGAGCCTGACCGCTTCGGTGCTGAACCTGACCAAGGAAGAGACGCGTTCCCATCTGGGCAGCGACACCAAGGACCGCTTCTACGCCAACGGTTACGCCGGCCGCATCGCGTACTTCGGCGCGAACTACAAGTTCTGATGTTCTCCCCGCTCCCCCGCGCCCGCCGGCGTGGGGGAGAGCCTCATGTCGGCCGTTGCCAGTCCTGGCGACTGCCGACTTTTTTGCTTGAACGAGCGAATATCACACATGAAAAATAATTCCATGAGTTCCATCGGCGGCGCGGACCAGCGCATCAAGCGCGTGGTGGTGGTCGGCGGCGGCAGCGCCGGCTGGATGGCGGCCGCGGCGCTGGCCACCTATCTCGGCAAGCAGGCCTCGGTGCGCCTGATCGAGTCGGAAGAAATCGGCATCGTCGGCGTGGGTGAGGCCAGCGTGCCGCACATCCGCATGTTCAACGCGCAGATGCTGGGCATCGACGAGGCCGAGTTCGTCAAGCGCACGCAGGGCACGGTCAAGCTCGGCATCCAGTTCCAGGATTGGTCGCGCATCGGCGACAGCTACATCCACGGCTTCGGCGTCATCGGCCGTTCGCTGGGGCCGCTGCCGTTCCACCAGTTCTGGCTCAAGCTGTACCAGTCGGGGCGGGCCGCGCCGATCGGCGAGTATTCGCCGCAGACCGTGATGGCGCCGCAAGGCAAATTCGCGCGCGGCGACGGCAACGCGGCGGCCGGCTCGCCACTGGCCGACATCGCCTACGCCTATCACTTCGACGCCAGCCTGTACGCGCGCTTCCTGCGCGAGCTGTCGGAACAGCGCGGCGTGCGGCGCACCGAGGGAAAGATCGCCGGCGTCAACGTGCGCGCCGACGATGGCTTCGTTGAATCGGTAACGATGGAAAACGGCGAAGTGATCGAAGGCGAGCTGTTCATCGACTGCTCGGGCTTCCGGGGGCTGTTGATCGAGCAGGCGCTCAAGACCGGCTACGAGGACTGGACCCATTGGCTGCCGTGCGACCGCGCGCTGGCTGTGCCGTGCGAGCGCGTCGATCCGCTCACGCCGTACACGCGCGCCACCGCGCGCGCGGCGGGCTGGCAGTGGCGCATCCCGCTGCAGCACCGCACCGGCAACGGCTACGTGTATTCGAGCCGCTACATCAGCGACGATGAAGCCGCCTCCACGCTGCTGGCTAATCTCGATGGCAAGCCGCTGGCCGATCCGCGCCCGCTGCGCTTCACGCCCGGCATGCGCAAGAAATTCTGGAACAGGAACGTGGTGGCGCTGGGCCTGGCCAGCGGCTTCCTGGAACCGCTGGAATCGACCAGCATCTACCTGGTCCAGTCCGGCATCAGCCGCCTGCTGGCGCTGTTCCCCGGCGCGGATTTCAATCCATTGCTGGCGGAACGGTTCAACCGCGAGTCCGCGTTTGAATACGAGCGCGTCCGGGATTTCCTGATCCTGCACTATCACGCGACCGAGCGCAACGACACGCCGTTCTGGGATTACTGCCGCACGATGTCCATCCCGGACAGCCTGCGGGAGGCGATGGAATTGTTCCGCGGCGACGGGCGCTACTTCCGCAACGGCGAGGATTTCTTCGCGCTGCCGAGCTGGGTGCAGGTGATGCTGGGCCAGCGCATCACGCCGCGCGGCTACCATCCGATCGTCGACGATATGCCGGAGGATAAGCTGGCCGGCTACGTCGAGGACATGCGCGCGACGCTGGCGCACGCGGTCGCGTCGATGCCGACGCATGATGAGTGGATCAACCGGTATTGGAAGGCGCTCGCGCCATAACGGGGAGAGCGCTCCATTTTTAAAATACCGGCCTGAAGAAACTGCGCTCATAGCTGACGATGCAGCGCGTTTCCTCGGCGTAGCGGAAGGCCGCCTGGCAGTCCGCATCGGTCTGGCTGGCGATGCGGTACTGTTCATACGTGGCCAGCGAGGGGAAAGTGAACAGGGCCAGCGCAACATTGCTCGCGCCTTCGGACGGCACGAAGTAGCCGTGGTGCTGGCCGCCCATTCGGTTGACCAGTGGAATCCACAGTTTGCCATAATGCTCGAACTCGGCCAGCTTGTAGGAATCGATGATGTAGCGCAGGTAGATCGTGACCATGTAATTCCTTGTGGCGTGTCGGGAAGTTGATGTTATAGCCACTTGCGCCGCATGGCAATCGATACTCAGTGCCACCCGAAGAAGGTATTTTTCCCGAAAGACCCGCCACGGGTCATTCGGATTTCGTTAAAACAAACTGCCCCCTCGGGAGTCTACAGATGATGAGAACCATATTGATCGCGGCAGCATTGCTCGCAAGCGGTACGGCTGCCGCTGAAATCAAGTCAGAAACCTCTTGCTACTCCGGAGACTCGCGTCCTGGCAGCAAGGTGCATCTGAGCCTGGCGGTGCGCATCTACACCGACACCGAAAATAATAAGGAGATTGGCGCTTTTGCGCAGTACAACGGCGCCAAGACGAGCATTCCCCTGGTGTTTGTAAAATACGTCCCCACCGATACCGACGAGCCCGGTCTTGGCAACTATGAGTTGACCCGCGTCGAGGTAGTGGACAAGAAGGTTACTGGTGAATACGTATTCGTCCAAACCGGTGCCGGTATCCGGCAGGGACGCTATGTGACCTACAAGAGCGCCAAGTATCCCAAGCCCATCCTGCTTCAGAAGAGCTACGAAGATGATCCCAGCTGCAAGTTCAACGAGTAAGAGGCTCAGAGCAGCATGCCCGGCAAACCTGGTCGGGGTGAGAGGATTCGAACCTCCGGCCTCTGCGTCCCGAACGCAGCGCTCTACCAGGCTGAGCCACACCCCGACTACGTCTTAATTACATCAGAATTTTGCGCTTTTTTCAACGGCCGCCCTCCTGACGGAACCCCCAATGTGTGACTAAATGCCAACGCCGAGCCCAGGAATGGCAGGTTTCTTGCTTTGTAAAAAGATCAAGATGATTAATATGGTTAAATATACCAATACGCATTCTTTTGGGGCGGCGCCCTCACTGACAAGGGAAGGTCTGGCATGAAAACACGGCAAAAATTGATGTGCGGTGCGGTGGCGGCGGCGATGGCGAGTTCCGCCTGGGCGCAAACCAAGCAGTCCGACGAGATCGAAGTGGTCAAGGTGACGGCGCAGAAGCGCAAGGAAGATCCGGCCAAGGTGGCGATGAGCATCACCGCCGTCACCGGCAACCAGCTTCAGGCCGAGCACGTCAACGACTTCACCGACCTGACCCGCGTGGTGCCCAACATCTCCTTCACCGCCGCCAGCGGCAACGGCGGCGCCGGTCCCGGCACCGAGAACATCGAGATCCGCGGCATCAGCTCGACGGCTGGCGCGGCCACCGTCGGCATTTATCTGGGCGATGTCTCCATCACCGTCGGCAACGTCTACACCATGGGCACGGTGGAGCCGAAGTTCTTCGACATCGACCGCGTCGAGGTGCTGCGCGGCCCGCAGGCCACGCTGTACGGCGCCAGCTCGATGGGCGGCACCATCAAGTTCGTGCCGAACGAGCCGGACTTGAAGGAGCGCGAATTCACCACCTACGGCGAACTGTCCAACACCAAGGGCGGCAGCGGCAACTACGCGGCCAACATGGTGGCCAACTTCCCGCTGATCCAGGACGAGCTGGCGCTGCGCATCGGCGTGCAGGCGCAGCATACGGGCGGCTACATCAACCAGGTCGATGGCGATGGCAATGTGCTGGCCCACGACATCAACAAGCTCAGCGACCAGGAACTGCGCGTGGCGTTGAAGTGGAAGCCAATCCGCTCGGTGACCATCACGCCGTCGGTCTACTACCAGAAGGTGGACGCCAAGGACATCGCGGCCTTCAACCTGGACCGCCCTTACTACCAGGCGCAGAAGCAGGTGCGCGAGCCGTCCAAGGATACGCTGCTGACGCCCAGCGTGACCGTCAACTGGGACATGGGCGCGATGGACCTGACCTCGGCCACCAGCTACTTCGAGCGCAAGTTCGACCGCACGCAGAACGGCTCGGCCTACAACAGCTATTCGCTGTCGACCTTCCTGACCTCGACCGATGACGGCGGCAAGGCGCCGCCTGAGCTGATCGCCGCCATCGCCGGCCTGCCGTCGGCGGTCTACCTGAACAACCAGGTGCGCCAGGTGTCGCAGGAGTTCCGGCTCGCCTCGCATCCGTACGATGCGGCGGTGTCGCCGTGGACCTGGCTGGCCGGCACCTACTTCTCGAACCAGCACACCAACATCATCGAGAACGATCCGATCTTCGGCGTGACCGATACCTTCAAGAGCTTCGGCTTCGACATCGCCGATCCGGACTTGCTGCCAGGCGCCCGGCCCGGCCAGTTCCCGAACGATAACTCGTTTGCCGGCGCCTTCCACTTCCGCGAGAAGCAGAGCTCGGTCTTCGGCGAGGTCAACTACTACTTCACGCCGGCGGTCCACGCGACCGTGGGCGCGCGCTACCTGAAGGCCGATTCGACGTTGGACCAGCGCAACGGCAACTACCTGGCCGGCGCCGGCAACAACAGCAGCGCGGCCTCGTCGTCGAAGGCGTTCACGCCGAAGTACGCGCTGACGTGGGAAGTCAATCCGACCAACACCGTCTACACCAGCGTGGCCAAGGGCTTCCGCCTGGGCGGCAACAACATCTACGTGCCGCCGACCACCTGCGCGCAAGATCTGGAGGCGAACGGCCTGAGCAAAGGACCGGATTCGTATTCGGCCGACAGCCTGTGGAGCTACGAGGTGGGCAGCAAGTCGCGCTTCCTCAACAACCGGGTGTCGGTCAACGCCGACGTGTTCTACGTGAAGTGGAAGAACATCCAGCAGGGCGTGTACCTGCCGACCTGCGCCTACACCTACAACGCCAACGCGGGCGACGCCACCAGCAAGGGCTTCGAGTTCGACATCAAGGCCAAGCCGATTTCCGGCCTGACGCTGACCGCCTCCGCCGGCTACGTGAAGGCCGAGCTGTCGAACGACGAGGGCTCGCGCAACGGCGTGGTGGGCGCGGTGGCCGGCGCGCAGGTGCAGGGCGTGCCGAAATATAATGCGGCCATCAACGCGACTTACAACTTCGCGGCCTTCGGCGACAAGAGCGCCTACGTGATGGGCGGCATGCAGTGGGTGGGCGCCAGCAAGGGTTCGCTCAATCCCGAGCAGACCGACTACAACCGGCCGTCCTACCACAGCACCGACTTCAGCGCCGGCATGTCCATCGACCGCTACAACGTGAGCGTGTTCATCAAGAACGCCTTCGATACCGACACGGTGATCCAGCATCCGCAGGTGGCGTCCATCGTGCAGGGTTACCGGCTGGCGCCGCGCAGCATCGGCGTGAGCGTGGCGGCGAAGTTTTAAGCGATAATGCTGCCTTTGAATTCCACGCAAAGGCAGCATCATGAGCATCACGATTTATCACAACAACGCCTGCGGCACCTCGCGCAAGACGCTGGAGGCGATACGCGCCACCGGCGTCGAGCCGGAGATCGTCGACTACGTCAAGAACCCGCCGTCGCGCGAGGCCTTGAAGGCGATGATCGCCAAGGCCGGCCTGACCGCGCGCGCCGCGATGCGCGACAAGGGTGACTTGTATGAAGAGCTCGGCCTGGCCGACGCCTCGTTGTCGGACGACGCGCTGCTCGACGCCATGATCGCCCATCCCATCCTGATCAACCGTCCGTTCGTGGTGAGCGACAAGGGCGTGCGCCTGTGCCGTCCTTCCGAGCTGGTGCTGGAGCTGCTGTAACGATGCGGCCGCTGCGCTGGCTATTCCGGCTGATGCTGGCCGCCACCACCGCTGCGGCGCAGTTGGCGCATGCGGCGCCGGTCCCGGAGGGCTGGGATTTGATGTTCAAGGCCCAGCGGGCGGAGGCGCCGCCGATCCGCCGCGGCTGGAACGACACCTACAACCTCTATCAGGAAATCGACAAGCGCGGCTGGCAGATGCGTTATATGCTGCAGCAGGTGCCGCTGGAGCGCCCGGATGCTGCCGTGTTCGTGCAGGACACCATGCGCCGCCACGGCCTGTTTGTGCAGGGCGAGCGCGCCTATCTGATGCTGGAGCGCGGTTATGCGTCGTTCGATGTGCGACCGGTCAACGCCGACGACGCGCGCCGCCTGATCCGCCGCTACGCCGAGCACGATGGTCCGACGACGACGAACAACCTGGCCTCCATGGATGCCATCCATTGCACGGCCAAGGTTGCCAGGTCGGTGGTCAGTCTGCTGGTCGATGGCAAGTCACGGCAGTATTGGCTGTCCGGCGCGGACTACTGTGAAATACCGGTCGATCTGCTGGCGCCGGTCAAAGAGATGATGTGCGGCGGCCACTGCTACGCCAACAAGATGGTCGACCGTTGGGCGGCGACGCTGGAACGCGATGTCAAGAACCTGCCGGCCACCGGCCCGGTGACCGGCGCCTCGCCGGGCGATGTCCGCACCGGCCTGACCTCGCGCTCGGCGGTGCTGCAGGATGCGAACGCCGTCTTGCGCGACGGCGGCACGCCGGAAGCCATGTGCTACCAGCTCAACCAGTTGCTGGACCTGCCGTCGCCTACGCACAAGGGGCAGGGACGCGATTACAAGGATGGCGACGATGCCGGGATCACCGCCGCCATGCTGGCGCTGCTGGGGCGGCTTGATGCGACCTGCACCTACAAGACCGGCTCGCCGATGCTGCACATACTGGTCCGCCGCGCCGAGCCGGCCGTGATCGAGCTGGCGCTGCAGCGCGGTTTCCCGGTGAACCAGCTCGATTACCACACGCCGCTTGACGAGGCGATTTTCGAGAAGCGCGAGGACGTCCAGCAAATCCTCCGGCGTGCCGGCGGCGTGCAGCACACCACGGCCGGCAAGTAGGCGCGGCCACAAATAAAAACGGCGCCCGAGGCGCCGTTGTCGTTTAGTGCGTGCGGTTGACCGAGAAGTGGGCCAGCTGCAGCAGCGATTCCTTGTAGACGCTGTCGGGCAGGTCGGCGATCGCGGCGGCGGCGCGTTCGGCGGCCGTCACGGCCTGCTGGCGCGTGTAGTCCAGCGCGCCGCTGGTGGTGATCGCGGCCAGGATGGTGTCGAAGTGCTGCTCGTCGCCCTGCTCGATGCAGCTGCGCACCAGCTCGCGCTGCTCCGGCGTGCCGTTTTCCATCAGGTAGATCAGCGGCAGGGTCGGCTTGCCCTCGCGCAGGTCGTCGCCGACGTTCTTGCCGATCTCGTTGGCGTCGCCAGCGTAGTCCAGCACGTCGTCGATCAGCTGGAAGGCCGTGCCCAGCGAGCGGCCGTATTCGCCGGCCGCTTCGATCTGCGTGTCGTTGCAGCCGGAGATCAGCGCGCCCAGCTCGGCCGCCGCCTCGAACAGCTTGGCGGTCTTGGAGCGGATCACTTGCAGATAGCGTTCCTGGTTGACGTCCGGGTCGTGCATGTTCAGCAGCTGCAGCACTTCGCCCTCGGCGATGACGTTGGTGGCGTCCGACAGGATCTGCATCACGCGCATATTGTTCAGGCCGACCATCATCTGGAAGGCGCGCGAATACAGGAAGTCGCCCACCAGCACCGAGGCGGCGTTGCCGAACAGGGCGTTGGCGGTGGCGCGGCCGCGGCGCAGCGACGATTCGTCGACCACGTCGTCGTGCAGCAGGGTGGCGGTGTGGATGAACTCCACCACCGCGGCCAGCTCGTGATGCGCCGTGCCCTTGTATGCGTAGGCGTTGGCCACCAGCAGGACCAGCACCGGCCGGATGCGTTTGCCGCCGGCGCTGATGATGTATTCAGCAATCTGATTGACGAGACTGACCTCGGAATGCAGTTTCTGGCGGATCACCGTGTTGACCGCGTCCATGTCGGCGGCGATCGTGTGGGCGATATTGTTTTGGGTGGCGTTTTGGGTAGCGGCAGACAAGGCGAACCTGTGCGGTAGACTATTGGTGCCGAGATTATACGTCATGGCCCCGCCAAGAGGGGCATAGAGCCCCTTCCGAGGCAACATGTTTGCCAATTATGTAACGCACGGGCGGCGGCAAAATTGTCGACATACCACGCCCGCCGGCATTTGTGAATAGTTTTTGACGCGAAATCCCATCCCATGTATAATCAGCGGTTCCCCGGTTTCCATGCATGCAGTTGTGCCGGCGCCGGACGGAATTTTCTTAACATTTGATGAGGTTTCAAATCATGTACGCGGTCATAAAAACCGGTGGCAAACAATACAAAGTTGTCGCTGGCGAAAAACTTAAAGTAGAACAGATACCGGCAGACATTGGTTCCGAACTCACCATCGATCAGGTCCTCGCCGTTGGCGAAGGCGAGAGCATCAAATTTGGTGCTCCTCTGGTTGAGGGTGCAAAGGTACTGGTTACTGTTGTGGCACACGGTCGTCACGATAAAGTGAAGATTTTCAAGATGCGTCGTCGTAAGCACTACCAGAAGCATCAAGGCCATCGCCAAAATTACACCGAAATCCAAATCGTATCGATCAACGGCTAATCGCCGTTTGCCCGAGAATTAGTATCCAAGGAGTCTTAAATGGCACACAAAAAAGGCGGCGGCACAACGCGAAATGGTCGTGACTCAGAATCAAAACGCCTGGGCGTTAAGGTTTACGGCGGTCAATCGATCAATGCTGGTGGCATCATCATTCGTCAACGCGGCACCCCAGTGCGCGCCGGCGAAGGTGTTGGCATGGGCAAAGACCACACCCTGTTCGCTCTGGTGGACGGCAAGGTCAAGTTCGTAGTCAAGGGCGAAGGTTCGAAGCAATTCGTTACCGTCGTTCCAGCGTAAATAACGCTACCGGCCCGGTGCGCTAGCCGCACGGGTCGTTTTGTAAGGCGCAAGCCTTCAATCGAAAGGCTCTGCCCACGGTAGAGCCTTTTTAGTTTTATGGCGGTACATCATGAAGTTTATCGACGAAGCAAAAATTGAAGTGATCGGTGGTGACGGCGGCAATGGTTGCGCCTCGTTTTGCCGTGAAAAATTCCGCCCGTTCGGCGGCCCTGACGGCGGCGACGGCGGCAAGGGTGGCTCGATCTGGGCCGTAGCGGACCGTAACATCAACACCTTGGTCGATTTCCGCTTCTCCAAGATGCACCGCGGTAAAGACGGTGAGCCTGGCCGTGGCGCCGATTGCTACGGCAAGGGCGCGGACGACATCCACCTGCGCATGCCGGTCGGCACGCTGATCATCGACGACGCCTCCGGCGAAATCCTGGCCGATCTGACCGAACACGGCCAGATGGAACTGCTGGCCAAGGGCGGCGAGGGCGGCTGGGGCAACATCCACTTCAAGACCTCGACCAACCGCGCCCCGCGTCAAAAGACCGAAGGCAAGGAAGGCGAACGCCGCGAAATCCGCCTGGAACTGAAGGTGCTGGCCGACGTCGGCCTGCTGGGCATGCCGAACGCCGGCAAGTCGACCTTTATTTCGGCCGTGTCGAACGCGCGTCCAAAAATCGCCGATTACCCGTTCACCACCCTGCACCCGAACCTGGGCGTGGTCCGCGTGTCGCACGAGAAGAGCTTTGTGATCGCCGACATTCCCGGCTTGATCGAAGGCGCTTCCGAAGGCGCCGGCCTGGGCCACCAGTTCCTGCGCCACCTGCAGCGCACCGGCCTGCTGCTGCACATCGTCGACCTGGCGCCGTTTGAAACCAACGTCGATCCGGTCAAGGAAGCCAAGGCCCTGGTCAACGAGCTCAAGAAGTACGACGAGGCGCTGGTCGACAAGCCGCGCTGGCTGGTGCTCAACAAGCTGGACATGGTGCCGGAAGAAGAGCGCGCCAAGCGCGTCAAGGACTTCGTCAAGAAGTTCGGCTTCAAGGGCCCGGTGTTCGAGATCTCCGCGCTGAGCCACGACGGCACGCAGGAGCTGGTCAACGCCATCCAGAAACACCTGGAAGAGAAGCGCCACAGCGAGCAGCGCTCGGAAGAAACCCAGATGACGGAAGAGGCGCGCGGCATCTCGTCCATCGATCCGGACGATCCACGCTTCAAGATCCTCGACTAATCCTCGACGTTTCCTATGTATTAACGGCATAATCACAGATCAGCTGATTATGCCTTTCCATCTCGGCGCCCGTCCCGCCATCGCGGGGCGCGACCGTTATCGGCAGAGCCGGGCGAACCGCCCGCCAAATCACAGCATTGAACCTTATTTCATCCGCTTGTTTTGAGAATGCTTTTGAAAAGCCTGTGCCCATGAATTCTGTCATCCAAAAAGCTACCCGCATCATCATCAAGGTCGGCTCGTCGCTGGTCACCAACGACGGACGCGGGCTGGACCACGCCGCCATCGCGCGCTGGGCCGCCCAGATCGCCGCCTTGCGCGCCCTGGGCAAGGAAGTGGTGCTGGTGTCGTCCGGCGCCATCGCCGAGGGCATGCTGCGGCTGGGCTTTGAGCAGCGCCCCACCGACATCCACGAACTGCAGGCCTGCGCCGCCGTCGGCCAGATGGGCCTGGCGCAGATCTACGAGACCAGCTTCCGCGCCCACCAGCTGGGCACGGCGCAAGTGCTGCTGACCCACGCCGACCTGGCCGACCGCGAACGCTACCTCAACGCGCGCTCGACGCTGACCACCTTGCTGCGCCTGGGCGTGGTACCGATCATCAACGAGAACGACACCGTCGTCACCGATGAAATCAAGTTCGGCGACAACGACACGCTGGGCGCGCTGGTGGCCAACCTGATCGAGGCCGACGCGCTGATCATCCTGACCGACCAGCAGGGCCTGTACAGCGCCGATCCGCGCAAGGACCCGTCGGCCGTGCTGATCCAGCAGGGCCGCGCAGGCGACCTGGCGCTGGAGGCGATGGCCGGCGGCGCCGGCAGCAGCCTGGGGCGCGGCGGCATGCTGACCAAGATCCTGGCCGCCAAGCGCGCCGCCAAGTCGGGCGCGCACACGGTGATCGCCTACGGCCGCGAGCACGACGTGCTGGAGCGCCTGGCGGGCGGCGAGGCCATCGGCACCGAGCTGGCGGCGCAGACCGGCCACCTGACGGCGCGCAAGCAGTGGATGGCCGACCATCTGCACACGGCGGGCCAGGTGGTGCTGGACGCGGGCGCGGTGCAGAAGCTGAGCAAGGAAGGCAAGTCGCTGCTGCCGATCGGCGTGGTGGAGGTGAAGGGCGAGTTCGGGCGCGGCGCGGTGATCACCTGCGTCGGCACGGACGGCGCACCGGTGGCGCGCGGCCTGTCGAACTACACCAGCGCCGAAACGCGCCGCATCATGCGCAAGCCGTCCAGCGAGATCGAGGCCGTGCTCGGCTTCGTCGAGGGCCAGGAGCTGATCCACCGCGACAACCTGGTGCTGGTATAAAAAAGTTTCGGGTCTCATGATGTCATCGCCTCTCCCGCCGGCCGCCGCCGCATCCGCGACGGCCGCGCGGCCAGCACGGACGCGGCGTCCGCTGCGTACCGCTTTCGTACTGTTGATCTTCGCCATCAGCCTGGTTCCGGCCATCGCCACCATCTGGACCGGCGCGTCGAGCCCCAGCGACCTGCTGGAGATGCGCCCGCTGGCGCCGCTGCCGACCCATTGGGAAGGCCGCTGGTTCGATTTCGACAAGAACTACCGCAATTTCGAAAAAGGCTATTCCGACCACCTGGGCTTGCGCAGCCTGATGGTGCGCACCAAGAACGAGCTCGATTTCAGGCTGTTCAACTCCTCGCGCCGCGTGTACTTCGGCAAACAGGACGAGATCTATGGACACAAGATCTCCGACATCGAGCTGCCGGCCACCGAGCACGCGCTGGACACGCCGGCCAAGGCCGAGGCGGTCTACCGCGCGATATCGCAATTGGCGGCGCGGTTGGAGGCGCAGGGGACCACGCTGGTGCTGCTCACGCCGGTCAGCAAGCAGTACTTCACGCAGGACCGCATTCCACGCTTCATGCCGCGCCTCCCGCAAGAGTCGCATTTCATGCAGCTATACCGGCGCTTCCAGCAGACCCCCGAGTTCCATTTCGTCGATGTCCAGGGCATCATGGCGGCCTCGCAGGGAAAGTTTCCGCTCTTCTTCCGCCAGGATTTCCACTGGACCGATCTGTCGGCGCTGAAGGTGGCCGAGGCGGCGACCAACACCATCGCCAGCCTGGAAGGCTTGCCGCCGGCATGGCGCCACGAGCTGGCCTACCACGACGAGGCCTTCGAGGGTTCGGAATCCCGCTTTGCCGGGCTGCTCAGCAGTAAGCCGCTGCAGGAGCCGATGCTGACCAAGACCTGGCAGGATGTCCACCAGACCACGCCGATGGACGCGCGCCAGACCGGGTTCGAATTCATCACCGACAACGTGAAGGGGCGCGGCCTGCTGCCGCCCACCTGCTTGTACGGCAACAGCTTCGGCGACGGCATGACGCGCGCCGGTTTGCAGGATCACTTTGAACAGTTCTTGCGGCTTGACCGCAACATGTTCATCCTCGATACGCCGCAGGCGACGCGTGGCCGCTGCAAATACCTGATTGTGCAGATGCTCGACAGCTCGGCCGGCATCTGGATCGAGCTGGCCAAATAATCGCTTAACTCTGGATTCTTCATGGTATTTTCCTCGCCGGGATTTTTGTTTCTGTTCTTCCCCTGTTTCTTCGCCTTGTACTGCATGTTGCCCAGGATCTGTCGCAACGGTTTCATCCTGTTGGCCAGCGTGGTGTTCTATCTGCTGGGAGCCGGGGCGCTGACCGTTGTCGCGCTGGTGCTGCTGGCGGCCAACTGGCGCCTGGCCATCCTGACCGCCGCGCTGCGCCGCGACGACCGGCGCGGGCCGCAGGCGAAGCTGGCGCTGGGCCTGGCGCTGGTGCTCAACCTGGCGCCGCTGATCGCCTACAAATACCTGGGCTTCCTGGCGCAGCTGCTGGCCGATGTGAGCGGCGTGCAGCTGCTGGAGAACGTCGCCAGGCTGGGACTGGTGCTGCCGCTGGGGATTTCGTTTTATGTGTTCCACTTCCTGTCTTACCAGGCCGACGTCTACGCGCGCCGCATCCAGCCGGAACGCAGCCTGCACAAGTTTGCGATCTACATCTTCCTGTTCCCGCACCTGATCGCCGGACCGGTGGTGCGCTTTGCCGAAGTGCGGGAACAGCTCGACATCAAGCGCCGCGCGCTGGTGGGCAGCGACGTGTTCTGGGGCCTGAACCTGTTCATCATCGGCCTGTCGAAAAAGCTGCTGATCGCCGATCCGCTGGGCTCGGTGGTGGATCTCATGCACCGGTCCGATTTCGTCCTGAGCACTTACGCCGCCTGGCTGGGCGCCGTGTGCTATTCATTCCAGATCTACTTCGATTTTTCCGGCTACACCGACATGGCGATCGGCATGGCGCGCATGATGGGCTTCCGCTTCCCGCGCAACTTCAACCGGCCGTATGCGGCCACCAGCGTCACCGAATTCTGGCAGCGCTGGCACATGACGCTGTCGCGCTTCTTCCGCGACTACGTCTACATCCCGCTGGGCGGCAACCGCGGTTCCACCTTCAAGACCTACCGCAACCTGTTCGTGGTGTTCGGCTTGTGCGCGTTGTGGCACGGCGCCGCCTATACCTTCCTGGTGTGGGGGCTGGGCCACGGCGTGCTGATCGCGCTGGAGCGCGCGGGCGTGCTGAACACGGCCCGGTGGCGTCTCGGCGGCTTGCCGGTGTTCCTGCTGGCGACCGTGCTGTGGGTGCCGTTCCGCGCCGACAGCATGGAGCAGAGCGGCACCTTGTTGCGGGTGATGTTCGGCGGCGAGCCGTCGGCGCCGCTGTGGAACCCTGCCCACATCATGCTGGCCGATCCCAAGGTGATTTTCCTGCTGCTGCTGTCGACGGTGATCTGCCTGGTGGGGGACCGCTGGTTCCTGCGGCTGCGCAATATGAGCTTCCGTCGACCCAAGCTGGTCGGCGCCTACAGCCTGGTGTTGTACGTGCTGTCCTGCCTGTCGGTGGTGGAGGGCGGTTTCAACCCGTTCATCTACTTCCAGTTCTAAACGCCGTCCGGCGCCGGGGTCTTGCTGCGGTAATCGCACAGGTCCAGCTGCATGCAGTTCCAGCATTCGGGCTTGCGCGCCTTGCAGGTGTAGCGGCCGTGCAGGATCAGCCAGTGGTGCGCGTCCTGCAGGAATTCCTTCGGCACGAACTTCAACAGCTTTTGTTCGACGATGTCGACGTTCTTGCCCGGCGCCAGGCCGGTGCGGTTGGAGACGCGGAAAATGTGCGTGTCCACCGCCATGGTCGGTTCGCCGAAGGCGGTGTTCATCACCACGTTGGCGGTTTTGCGGCCCACGCCCGGCAGGGCTTCCAATGATTCACGGTCGCGCGGCACCTCGCCGCCGTGCAGCTCCACCAGCATCTTGCAGGTCGCGATGACGTTCTTGGCCTTGGTCTTGTACAGGCCGATGGTCTGGATGTAGGTCTTCAGTTCCTCTTCGCCCAGGTCCAGGATGGCCTGCGGCGTGTTGGCCACCGGGTACAGCTTGCGCGTGGCCTTGTTGACGCCGACGTCGGTGGCCTGCGCCGACAGCAGCACGGCGATCAGCAGTTCGAACGGCGTCGTGTATTCCAGTTCGGTTTCAGGCTTGGGATTGGCGGCGCGGAAGCGCACGAACATTTCGTAGCGTTTGGCTTGATTCATTGTTGTTTGTCTTGTTCCTTTTTCAGGCGGGCCCGTTCCATCGCGGCGGCGATGATGGCGCGCTTGCGTTCCTTTTCCGCTTCGCCGGCGGCGTCGGCCGGATCGAGCGCGTGCACCGCCGCCATCTTGGCGACGGCCTTGGCGGCCAGGCGGGCGTCGTTCTCGTCGCGCTCGCGCCGCAGGCGCATGGCGCGGAAGTCGTGGCGCTCGCGCGCGGCGTCGGCGTCGGCTTGGCGCCAGGCGTCCCAGCCGGTGGTCTCCGTGACCGGGTACATGACGATGCAGTCGACCGGGCAGGGATTGACGCACAGGTCGCAGCCGGTGCACAGGTCCGGCACCACCGTGTGCATCAGCTTGGCCGCGCCGACGATGGCGTCCACCGGGCAGGCCTGGATGCACAGCGTGCAGCCGATGCACAGCGACTCGTCGATGTAGGCCACCGCGCGCGGCCGCTCCAGGCCGTTGACGGGGTTGAGCGGGATGACCGGGTAGCCGGTGACCGCCGACAGCCGCGCGATGCCTTCCGCGCCGCCGGGCGGGCACTGGTTGATGGCGGCCGCGCCGGCGGCGATCGCCTCGGCGTAAGGGCGGCAGCCGTCGTAGCCGCACTTGGTGCACTGCGTCTGCGGCAGGACGTCTTCGATGCGGTCGGCGAGGGTGAGGGGGGCGGTGGGCTGCACGGCGAGACTCGTTGCGTTAAAACGCCATTATCCGATATCTGCGCCGCCCGGCGCCAAAAAACCTTTTATTCGGCGCGTGTTTTCGCCGGCCACACGCGGCGCACGGTCATCCGTTCCAGTTCCTCCGCGTGCAGGCTGAGCGCCGGCTTGATCAAGTCGCTGCGGCTGACGATGCCGATCAGCCGGCGCGTGTGGGCGTCGCTGACCACCGGCAGCCGCTCCAGCTGGTGCACCGCCAGCCGCGTGGCCAGCGCGCGGCAGGTTTCGTCGGCCAGCGCGAAGATCGGCACGTTGACGCCGAACAGCTCGCCCACGGTGACGGCGCCGGCGGCGCGCTCGCCATCCAGCCCGGCCCGGTCCAGCATGCCGAGCAGCGCGCCGTCGCGCGTGACCGGGAAGGCGCGGTGGCGCTGCGCCGCGCCGAAGTGGCTGGCCAGCACTTCTGCAATCGGCCGCTGCGCGTCGATGCTGTCGGGCGTGGAGGTCATCACCTCGGCCACGCTGTGGCGCTCCATCGGATCGATGCCGTATTCGCGGTAGATGTGGTGGCCGCGGCGGGCGATCTTTTCGGTCAGGATGGAGCGGTGCATGGTGATCACGGTGAAGGCATAGGCCACGGTGGACGCGGCCAGCACCGGCAGCACGGCGTTGACGTCGTGCGTGAGCTCGAACGCGAACACCACCGCCATCACCGGCGCGCGCATCATGCCGCCCAGCGTGGCGGCCATGAACACCAGCGGCCACACCGCCGGCGTGTGGCCGGGCAGCCAGGGGCCGAGCAGCGCGCCCAGGCCGGCGCCCAGCATCAGCAGCGGCGCCAGCACGCCGCCGGAGGTGCCCGATCCCAGCGCCAGCAGCCAGATCACGGCCTTGACCAGCAGCAGCGCGGCGATGGCGCCGGCGGCCAGGTGGTTGTTGAGCAGGTCGCCGATGACGTCGTAGCCGACACCCAGCGCGCGCGGCTGCAGGTAGCCGCCGATACCGACCGCCAGCCCGCCCAGCGCGGGCCACCACATCCAGTGCAGCGGCAGCTTGTGGAAGCCGTCCTCGACGCGGTATAGCGCGGTCGACAGCAGCCAGGCCAGCGCGCCGCACAGCACGCCGGCGATCAGGCAGGACAGCAGGGCCGACGGCGGCAGCGCCTCGGTCCGCAGCGGGAACAGCGGTCCGCTGTCGAGCAGCAGCGGACGCAGGAAGCCGGCCACGGCGCAGGCCACGGCCACCGGCGCCAGGCTGCGCGGGCGCAGTTCGAACAGCAGCAGTTCCAGCGCCAGCAGCAGCGCGGCGATGGGCGTGCCGAAGATGGCGGTCATGCCGGCCACGGCGCCGGCCACCAGCAGGGCCTTGCGCTCGGCGCCGCTGAGGTGGAAGTGCTGCGCGATCAGCGAGCCGACCGCGCCGCCGGTCATGATGATCGGGCCCTCGGCGCCGAACGGGCCGCCGCTGCCGATGGCGATGCCGGAGGCCAGCGGCTTGAGCACCGCGACCTTGGGCGACATGCTGCTTTTCTTGAACAGGATGGCCTCGATCGCTTCCGGGATGCCGTGGCCGCGGATCTGCTCGGAGCCGTAGCGCGCGATCAGGCCGATCACCAGGCCGCCGATCACCGGCACCGCGATGACCCAGGCGCCCAGCGTGTGCGCGGCCGGCGAGGCGGCCTCGGTCGAGAGCCGCTGGAAGAAGAACAGGTTGGTGAAGAAGCTGATGGCGTGCAGCAGCAGGTCGGCGGTCAGCGTGCTGAGCGCGCCGACCACGGCGGCGATGGCGGCGATCAGCACCAGCCGGGCGTTGCCGTCGAAGTCGCGGCGGTTGTCGTAGTTATTTTGCATGGTCGTCCCGGTCGAGTTTGGGGATGGTGAAGACGCCGTCGAGCGACAGCAGTTCGGCGCGGTGCAGCTCGGCCAGCTGGCTGAGCATGGCCTCGCCGTCCTTGAGCAGGTGGACTTCGACCCGGCGGCGGTCGGTGTCGCTGACGCGCCGCTCGACCAGGCCGCCGGCCTCGCAGCGCGACACCAGCGCCACCACGCCGTGCGGCTTGGCCTGCAGCCGCTCGGCCAGCTCGCCGACGGTGGCCCAGTCGCGGCCGGGATAGCCCTTCAGGTGCAGCAGCAACAGGTACTGCAGCGGCGTGATGCCCTTGGCCTGCACCACGTCTTCGGAAAAGCGCTCGAAGCGGCGCATCTGGTAGCGGAATTCCGACAGGGCGGCGAAGTCGGCCTTGTCGAGCGGGGGCGGGCGTGAGGGCATGGCGGTTGCGCTGAGTTCGAAAAGCATCGAATATATCACGCCATGACATAAATTGTCCGGACAAAAAAAATCCCCGCGCGGGCGGGGATCTTGCCGGGAGCCGGACTTAGCCGTGTTTTTTGATGAACTCGGTGATCTTCGGGCACACCACTTCGCGCCAGCGGCGGCCGGAGAAGATGCCGTAGTGGCCGGCCTGCGGCGCCACGAAGTCCTGCTGCATGTCGGCCGGGATGCCGCTGCACAGGTCGTGCGCGGCCTGGGTCTGGCCGGCGCCGGAGATGTCGTCCAGCTCGCCCTCGACGGTGAACAGCGCCACCGTGGTGATGTCCTGCGGACGCACCGGCTTGCCGCCCACCATCCACGTGCCCTTGGGCAGCGCGAACTCCTGGAACACGGTCTTGATGGTGTCCAGGTAGTATTCGGCCGGCATGTCCAGCACGGCGTTGTACTCGTCGTAGAACTTGCGGTGGCTGTCGGCCGGCTCGTCGTCGCCCTCGACCAGGTGCATGTAGAACTCGCGGTGGCTCTGCGCGTGGCGGCCAGGGTTCATGGCGATGAAGCCGGCGTGCTGCAGGAAGCCCGGATACACCTTGCGGCCGAAGCCCGGATAGTTGGGCGGCACCGAGTAGATCACGGTGTTTTCAAACCACGAGAATTTCTTTTCGGTGGCCAGGTTGTTGACCTGCGTCGGCGAGCGGCGCGGGTCGATCGGGCCGCCCATCATGGTCATGGTCTTCGGCAGCTTCGGATCCTTGGCGGTGGCCATCAGCGAAATCGCCGCCAGCACCGGCACGGTCGGCTGGCAGACCGAGATCACGTGCACGTCCGGGCCCAGCATGCGGATGAAGTCCTGCACGTAGTAGATGTAGTCGTCCAGGTGGAACGCGCCTTCAGATAGCGGTACCATCCGGGCGTCAGTCCAATCGGTGATGTAGACGTCGTGGTCGTGCAACAGGCCGCGCACGGTGTCGCGCAGCAGCGTCGAATGGTGGCCGGACAGCGGCGCCACCAGCAGCACGGTCGGCTGTTTCAGGGCCTTGGTTTTCTTGTCGTCCAGGTCCTTCTTGAAGTGGATCAGGCGGCAGAAAGGCTTGTGCAGCACCACCTGCTCGATGATGCCGATGGTTTCGCCCTTGACTTCGGTGCTGTCGATTTCAAACGCCGGTTTCTCGTAATCCTTGCCCAGCCGGTACATCAACTCGTAACCGGCCGCGATGCGTTGCGAAAACGGCGTGTGCGCCAGCGGCGAGACGGGATTGGTGAACATCTTGGAGGACGCGTCGGCCCATTGCATCAGAGGCGTCAGGAACGAGCGTTGCATTTCGTGCAGGTGGTAGAGCATATGTATTCCTGGAGTCAAGAGCTTGGTGCGATGCACCAATACCATACATCATAAGCCAAATTATAGATTTTTTGTTCGTGACGTAAAGCATTCCAAAATACTGTCGGGCAAGCCTACGTAGTATCCACAATGATGGCGTGGTCAAATAATAATAGAGCAGGATCAAAAAAAAAGCAGCGTTTCCGCTGCTTTCGTGTAGGACAACTGCTAGTAGTGCTTAATCGAAGACCGGCGTTTCCACGCCCAGCACCTTGTGCAGCTTCGGCGAGGTGGTGGTGTATTGCATGTGGATCTTCTTGTCCGGGAAGATGTATGGCGCGGCGCCGAAGGCGGCCAGCGCGGCTTCGTGGAAGCCCGACAGGATCAGCTTTTTCTTGCCCGGATAGGTGTTGATGTCGCCCACGGCGAAGATGCCCGGCACGTTGGTCTCGAACTTCTCGGTGTTTTGCACCTTCAGCTGGCGGCGCTCGATGTCCAGGCCCCATTCGGCGATCGGACCCAGCTTCGGCGACAGGCCGAAGAACACCAGCAGCATGTCCAGCGGCACGCGGCGGGTGACGCCGTCGGCGCCGGTCACTTTCAGATGGTTCAGTTTGCCGTCGTCGCCGGCTTCGTAGCCGGTGGCCTGGCCGATGATCAGCTGCATCTCGTAGTCATCGCACAAGGCTTTCATCTTGGCGACCGAGGCTGGCGCGGCGCGGAAGTCTTCGCGGCGGTGCAGCAGCACGACCGACTCGGCCTTGCCGACGAAGTTCAGCGCCCAGTCCAGCGCGGAGTCGCCGCCGCCGCAGATGACCAGGTTCTTGCCTTCGAAGATGGCAGGATCCTTGACCTTGTAGTGCAGCTGGGAGCCTTCGAACACTTCGATGCCGTCCACCTTCAGCGTGCGCGCCTGGAACGAGCCGACGCCGGCCGCGATGAAGATGGTCTTGGTGATGAACTGGGTGCCGGTGCTGGTTTCAACGTCGAAACGGCCGTCGTCGCGGCGCGCGACCTTGGTCACTTCCTGGCCCAGATGGAAGGTCGGCTCGAACGGCTCGATCTGCTTGAGCAGGTTGTCGGTCAGTTCCTGGCCGGTGCACGACGGCACGGCCGGGATGTCGTAGATCGGCTTGTCGGGATACAGTTCCACGCACTGTCCGCCCACCGCGCCCAGCGAATCGATCACGTGGGCTTTGATTTCCAGCAGGCCGAGTTCGAAGACCTGGAACAGGCCGACCGGGCCGGCGCCGATGATGACGGCATCGGCTTCGATGACGCCAGGAGGAGTGACAGTGCTATTCATACGTGGTTTCCTGTTAATTCGATAATGGTTAGGCAACACTGGGCTGCGCGGCGGCTGTCGCCAGCGGACGCGGTAGGCGCTGCCCTGGGCTGCCTGGCCAGACGCGGGGTCTTAGCGTACCAGCAGGTGCAGCTTTTCTTTGACGTCCTTGAACTGCTCCGCTTCCGGCAGCGGCGGAATGGTCTTGGTGATCGACGGCCAGTTGCGGGCCAGGTCGACGTTGATCTTGATGAATTGCTGCTGGTCGCCCGGCACGTCTTCCTCGGCGAAAATCGCGTTGACCGGGCATTCGGCCACGCACACGGCGCAGTCGATGCACTCGTCGGGATCGATGGCGAGGAAGTTCGGGCCTTGGCGGAAACAATCTACCGGGCAAACATCGACGCAGTCCGTGTAACGGCAGCTGATGCAAGATTCGGTGACAACGTGGGTCATAACAGTCCTATCAATGTTGGTGTGCAGCGGCGTCGGTGGCGATGGGATGGCCCGGCTAACCTCGGCAAAGCACTGTATTTTAAGGTAATTCGCTATTTCTCACAAATTGCGCTTATATACAATACCTATAAGCAAATGCGTTCGGGGAGCATGGGCGGGGGAAGTTGGACATCAATTTGATGTCGAACAAGTTTCGGCGGATGCTGGCGCGGCTGCGGCGCAACTGGCATCATGTCGCCTTCTTAATTGACCGAGGATGCCGGATGGCTGACATCAACATCGTGCAGGCGCACCACCTGGCGCCTGAGCAGGCCCGCGCGGCCGCCCAACAAGTGGCCGACAAGCTGGCCGAACAATTCGAACTGGAATGCGCCTGGGACGGCGATGTGTTGCGCTTCGAGCGCAGCGGCGTTAGCGGTTCGTTGAGCCTGTTGCCGGAGCAGGCCAAGCTGCATATTGCGCTGGGCTTCCTGTTCAGCGCGTTCTCGTCGCAGATCGAGGCCAAGGTGGCCGACAAGATGCGCCGGGTGTTCTCCGCCGCATGAAAAAACCCGGCTCAGGCCGGGTTTTGTTTATTTCAGACCTTCGATCAGGTCGATGTACTGCTGCTTGGCCTCGTCCAGCGAGGTGCCTTTCAGGGCGGCCCAGGCGTCGAACTTGGCGCGGCCGACGAAGTCGGTCATGCCGGGACGCTCGCCGGTGGCGTCGCCCGCCGAGCCCTGCTTGAACAGCGCGTAGATCTTCAGCAGCGTCATGTTGTCCGGGCGCTCAGGCAGGTTCTTGGAATCCAGCTGGGCTTGCGCGAATTGCTCTTCTAAACTCATCACTTCTCCTCGGTAGGGTGGGGTACGCGCCATCATACCCGCAGCCGCCGCGAAAACCGCTAGAGGGTCTCCTCAAAAACAGAACGGCGGACCAGCCGGTCCGAAGACCTGGCTTGTCCGCCGTTTCCGGTGCCCTCGCGGGCACTGGCACCGCGGCGCGAACGCCGCGTGCCGGCCTGCGCTTACTTCTTCTTCGTCGGGTTGACTGCCGACTTCAGGGTCGCGCCAGCCGAGAATTTTGGGGTTTTCGACGCGGCGATCTTGATCGCTTCGCCGGTTGCAGGATTGCGGCCTTTACGGGCTGCGCGTTTCGCTACGGAGAAGGTGCCGAAGCCGGTGATGCCTACCGTGTCGCCTTTTTTCAGACGCTCGGTGATGATGGCGATCAGAGTATTCACTGCACCGTTGGCGGCAGCAGCGGACACTTCAGTGCGTTTCGCAAATTCTGCAATCAATTCGCCTTTTTTCATTACTACCTCCTTGGTTATTAGAGCGCGCAGATTAGCATAAATATTGTCAAATGTAATGGTTTCTGTACGAAGTAGCCCTTGCAGTAGCTGCCGTGCCACGCTGCAGTGCAATAAAACCCCCGTGTTTACTGGCTCTACGCGATGCGCGCGGCGCCGCATCGCGCTGCAAAAAGGTTTATGATGAGACGATCCAGGACGGGAATCATGACCTTTTCAGACGAGACACTGATTGCTTATGCCGACGGCGATCTGGACGACGCCACCCGCCGCGCCGTCGAATCCGCCATGCGCCGCGATAGCAGCATCGGCCGCCGCGTGGCGCGCCTGCGCGCCGCGCGCGAGGAACGCTATGCGGACCAGGCGCCGCATCCGCGCCACGCCAACGTGGTGCAGCTGGCCGCCGTGCGCGCGCACCGCGCGGCGCAGCAGCTGGCCGCGCGCAAGGCCGCCAAGCGCCAGTGGGGCTGGCTGGAATGGGGCGCGCTGGGGCTGGTCATGGTGCTGGGCCTGGCGGCCGGCAGGTTCGGGCTGGCGCACTGGCAGCCTGGCTGGTTTGGCGAGACTGCCGCCGCGCCCACCAATGTCTTCAGCCGCAACGGCATGCTGATCGCGCAGGGGCGGCTGGACCACGCCTTGACCCAGCAGATGGGCGGCGCCGCGCCGTCCGAGGGCGATGTGCGGGTCGGGCTGAGTTTTCTGTCGAACGAAGGCGGCTACTGCCGCAGCTTCACGCTGGTGGGCTTGAATCAGGATCTGGTGGGGATCGCCTGCCGTGGCAGCGATGAGTGGCGGATACCGGTGCTGGTGCAGAACGCGCGGCCGCTGCCGGCGCCGGCCAGCTACCGGATGGCCGGTAGCGAGATGCCGACGGCGCTGCTGGAAGCGATCGACCAGCGTATCGTCGGCGGCATGCTCGACACGCGAGCGGAGTTGGAAGCGCTGCGCAGGAACTGGCAGCGCTGAGTGGCGTCGGGAATTAAACGCCCAGCAGTTCCACATCAAAAATCAGCGTGGCGTTCGGCGGGATCACGCCGCCGGCGCCGCGCGAGCCGTAGCCCAGGTCTGCCGGGATGATCAGCTGGCGCACGCCGCCGATCTTCATGCCTTGCACGCCTTCGTCCCAACCACGGATGACCATGCCGGCGCCCAGCGCGAATTCGAATGGATCGTTGCGGTCTTTGCTGGAGTCGAATTTCGGACCCTTGGTGCCGTCGTCGTTGCGCAGCCAGCCGGTGTAGTGCACGGTGACGTTCTGGCCGGCTTTGGCTACTTCGCCTTCGCCCACGGTCAGTTCGATGTATTGCAGGCCGGAGTCGGTGGTGATGGTGGACATGATTTTCCTTCTATGTGTACGTTAATGACAATCGCGAATTGTAGCAGGGCGTCCGCACCGAGGAATAATTGCGGCTAATTGTCTCGTCCCGGCGCAGTTTGCACGTAAAATAAACGTTTTGGTCTTTCAAGCGATTTTTACATGCTCCGTAGTTTCCGCCGTATCGTGCTTTCCTGTGTCTGCGCCGCCTCTGCCATCGGCAGCGCGCAAGCGAACGTGGTGGTTGTGCTCAACTCGCGCGACGCCACCGTGCAGCTGCTGGACCAGGAAACCTACAAAGACCTGTCCACCTTCCCGGTCGGCAAGGAACCCCACCACCTGATGGCGACCCCGGACAACAAGTCCCTGATCGTCGCCAGCTCGGTGGGCAATGAACTGATCTTCCTCGATCCGAAGAGCGGGCAGATCCAGCGCACCATCAAGGACATCCTCGACCCGTACCAGATCGGCTTCTCGCCGGACCAGAAGTGGTTCGTGTCGAACTCGCTGCGCCTGGACCGCGTCGACCTGTACAAGTACGACGGCGCCAACCTGACGCTGGCCAAGCGCATCCCGTTGGCCAAACTGCCCAGCCACATGGCCTTCAACGCCGCCAGCAACATGGTGTTCATCACCCAGCAGGGCAGCGACCAGGTCAGTGCCATCGACCTGACCACGCAAACCTTGAAGTGGACCATGTCGGTTGGTAAGCTGCCGGCCGGTATCGCGATGACGCCGGACGACAAGTATCTGCTGGTCGGCATCATGGGCAGCGACTACGTCGAAGTGATCGACTGGAAAACCCAGAAGACCGTCAAGCGCATCAAGACCGGGCAGGGCGCGCACAACTTCCGCTCGGCCGGCGATGGCCGCAATACCTACGTGTCGAACCGGGTGTCGAACTCGATTAACATCATCGACCAGAAGACGCTGGAAAACGTTGGCCAGATCAATGTGCCCGGCGGTCCGGATTGCATGGAAGTCACCGCCGACGGCAAGACCATGTGGGTCACGCTGCGCTGGATCAAGAAAGTGGCCGTGATCGACCTGGCTACCCGCAAGGTTACCAAGCTGATACCGGTGGGACGCTCGCCGCACGGGGTGTTCTTCTTCAACTCCGCCCAGCGCATGTAATGAAGGCCGCCGCCGCCCTGACCATGCTGGCGCTGGCGGCCGCGCCGGCGTCACAGGCCGCCGACAACGCCAGGATGGCCAGCGCGGCCAGCGCGGCCAACAGCGACGCGCGCGACCTCAACGACGCCGCCCGCGCGGCCAACGCGCATGCTCGCAGCCTCAACGGCCCGGCACGGCGCGCGGCCGAGGCCAAGGCCGCCGGCATCGCCGCTGCGCTGGGCGCGGCACCGGCGGAGCCCGCAGCGTCGGCAACACCGCCAGCACCCGCTCCGACCGCAGCGCATGCCGCGCAGGCCGCATCCGCAATGCACGCGGCGCAGGCAACAGCGGCGGCGCCCGCAGCGGCTGCCGTGACGGCCGCATCGGCCGCCGGCGCCAAGCCGCAGGCGGCTCTGCTGCGCCACAGCGCCTGCAAAGGCACCCTCTACCTGACCTTCGACACCGGCAGCCAGTCGCAGGCCGAACTGATCGCCGACACGCTCAAGCGCCACCAGATCAAGGCCACCTTCTTCCTGGCCAACGAGAAAACCATCAACGGCGACTATTCGCTGGACCCTGCCTGGTCGGCCTACTGGAAGGCCCGCGTGGCCGAGGGCCATGCGATCGGCTCCCACACCTTCGACCACGACGTGCTGGTCAAGGACGGCGCCGACGGCAGCCTGCAGGTCAAGCCCGGCTTCGGCGCGCACGCCGGCAAGGTGCAGACGTTGACGCCGGCGCAGTATTGCGAGGAAATCAAACGCGTCGACCAGCGCTTCGTCGAACTGACCGGCAAGCACCTGGACCCGATCTGGCGCGCCCCGGCCGGCCGCACCACGCCGCGCTCGCTGGCGGCGGCAAAGGCCTGCGGCTACGCCCACGTGGGCTGGGCGCCGGCCGGCTTCTCCGGCGACGAGCTCTCCAGCACGGCCTACCCGAATGCGGTATTGTTGCAGAAGTCCCTGCGCGATCTGCGGGATGGCGACATCTTCGTCGCCCACATGGGCATCTGGTCGCGCAAGGATGCGTGGGCGCCGGCCAACCTCGAGCCGCTGATCAGCGGCCTGGAGCAAAAAGGTTATTGCTTCGCCACGCTGCGCGAGCATCCTGACTATCTTTCACAGTTCAAGTCGAGTTCGAAACACCCATGATGCAATTATTTTCCGACTGGCTGGGCGTCGCCCAAGGCTGGTTGTTCGAGACGGTGATCCAGCCGCTGGTGTTTCAGCTCGGCTTCGGCGAATTCGTCGAGGAAGCGTTCGAGGGCACCGAATGGCTGCTGATCGGCGTACTGGAGCTGATCCTGCTGTTCCTGGTGCTGCGCCCGCTGGAGGCGATGATCCCGGTGCACAAGATCACCGACCCGCGCGCGCGCTGGAACGACTTCATCTACACCGTGCTGCACCGCGTCGGCCTGTTCTCGGTGCTGATCTTCTTCACGCTCGATCCGCTGATGGACAGCCTGGCCGCCATGCTGCGCTTCGAAAGCTTCCATCCGTTTAACCTGGAATCGCTATGGCCGGGCATCAGCCCGCTGGGCGCTTTCCTGGTGTACTTCGTCGTGCTGGATTTCTTCGACTACTGGTACCACCGCGCCTCGCACCAGTTCAACTGGTGGTGGGGCTTGCACGGCCTGCACCATAGCCAGCAAAACATGAACCTGTGGAGCGACAACCGCAACCACCTGCTCGACGACCTGCTGCGCGACGTCTACATGGGCGTGATCGCGCTGTGCATCGGCGTCGAGCCGTCGCAGTACGTGATGCTGGTGTCGGTCTCGCGCATCCTGCAGAGCCTGCAGCATGCCAACGTGCGCATCCACTTCGGCCGCGTCGGCGAATGGCTGCTGGTGTCGCCGCGCTACCACCGCATGCACCACGCGATCGGCGTCGGCCACGAATCGCACGGCAAGGGCACGCTGGGCGGCTGCAATTTCGCCGTGCTGCTGCCGATCTGGGACATCATTTTCCGCACCGCCAATTTCACGCCGGCCTTTGTCGCCACCGGCATCCGCGACCAGCTGCCGCAGACCGACGCCCAGGGCACGGTCACGCCGGGACGCGAGTACGGCAAGGGCTTCTGGTCGCAGCAATGGCTGGGCCTGAAGCGCATGGTTGAATACGCACGCAAGGATGTCGTCTGATGAGCAATGTAATCCGTTCCTGGGGCCGCGCCTTCCTGTCGCAATGGCATGGCAAGATGCTGGCGATGAGCCTGGCGCCGTTCCTGCTGGCGGTCGGCGTATGGGCCGTGGCCTTGTACTTCTGGCTGCAGCCGCTGATCGACTATGTGCACGCGCAGTTCGCCGAGCACAACCTGTTCGCGCCTGCCGGCAACCTGCTCACCTCGCTGGGCCTGGCCTTCCTGAAGACCGTGATGCCGCCGCTGATCGCCATGCTGCTGTTCCTGCCGCTGATGATCCTGACCGCGCTGATCTTCATCGGCGTGATCGCCATGCCGCTGATCGGCCGCCACGTCGGCCTGCGCCACTATCCGCAGCTGGAGCAGCGCAAGGGCGGCAGCCTGGTCGGCAGCGCCGTCACCGCGCTGGGCGGCATGGCGATCTTCATCGGCCTGTGGATCGTCACGCTGCCGCTGTACTTCTTCCCGCCGCTGGCGATGATCGTGCAGGCGCTGCTGTGGGGTTGGCTGACCTGCCGCGTGATGGTCTATGATGCCCTGGCAGACTACGCCTCGGCCGACGAGCGCCGCCATATCCTGGCCGAGCACCGCTGGCGCCTGCTGGTGATCGGCGTGATCTCCGGGCTGGCCGGCGCCTTGCCGGGCGCGATCTGGCTGGGCGGCACGGTGCTGTCGGTGGCGTTCTTCCCCTTCCTGGCGGCGGCGTCGATCTGGCTGTATGTGCTGGTGTTTATTTTCACCGGCTTGTGGTTTGCGTATTATTGTCTCGATGCGCTGGCGCGCTTGCGCGCCGAGGCGCTGGTGTCCACCCCTTAAAGAAAGCAGGCAAGCATGGCGATCGGTCTCATCATCATCGGCGACGAAATCCTGTCCGGCAGGCGCGTCGACCAGCATTTCCCCAAAGTCGTGCAGATGCTGGCGGCGCGCGGCCTGCAGCTGAACTGGGCCGAGATCCTGGCCGACGATCCCGAGCGCATCACCGCCACGCTCAAGCGCACCTTCGCCAGCGACGACATCGTGTTCTGCTGCGGCGGCATCGGCGCCACGCCGGACGACCACACGCGCCTGGCCGCGGCCAACGCGCTGGGCCTGCCGCTGGTGATGCACGAGCAGGGCAAGATCAACATCCAGCAGCGCATCCTGCAAATGGGCAAGGACGCCGGCCAGGAGGTCGACCTGAACTCGGAAGAAAACCTGCACCGCCTGAAAATGGCCGAGTTCGCGCAGGGCGCGGCGCTGATTCCTAATCCATACAACAACGTTGCCGGCTTCGCGCTGCACAAGCATTACTTTGTGCCGGGCTTCCCGGTGATGGCCTGGCCGATGATCGAGTGGGTGCTGGACAACCACTACGCCGACCTGTTCAACCGCGAGCCTCGGCTGGAGCAGTCCGTGCTGGTGTACGAGGCGGCCGAATCGGCGCTGACGCCGCTGATGGTGGCGATCGAGGCGCAGTTCCCGCGCGTGAAGGTGTTCAGCCTGCCGAGCGTGGGCGACGCCAACACGCGCCGGCATATCGAGCTGGGCGTCAAAGGCGAAGCGGCCCAGACGGCTACAGCGTTTCTGCATTTATGCGCGGAGCTCAAGAAGTTGAATGTAGAGTTCAGCAACACTTAGTATCACACTGCTATCGGATGGGTTCGGACGGCGTTCTTTCCTCGGAGAGAGCGCCGTTGTTTTTTTGCGAAAAACAAACAGCGCAGTCAAATTATTCTGCCTTCGCGCCGGTTGATGCGCCGCCGATGTGGTGCAATGGAAGCTAGCAAGTCCGAGTAAGTTCTACTGAAACAGCTGACCGGTTTGAATCATATGTTAAGCAATCGTCGTTTCCGCCGGCCCCGTCTTGTTGTTCGCGCAGTGCGCAAATTGCGCGCAGGCGCCGCAGCGTTTGGCTATCGCCGTCCACGGCACTTGCGTGTCGTGCCAGCCCCAACTCCCGAGCAGACCGAGGCGCATCTGGCCCAGGCCCAGATGGACGCGCCGCCGCCCACCGCACCGCCGAAGAGCAAGCGCTCGCGCAACGCCTTCCTGCTGGTGTTGCTGGTCGGCCTGTCGTTCGCGGTGTACTGGGGCATCCAGGAAACCCGCACCTCCAGCATGCAGGCGCGCATCTTCACCGACCTGGTCGGCAAGATGACCTACAAGATGGAACCGGGCCCGAGCAAATCGATCCGCTTCCCGAAAGACAGCCCATATGACGAGCGGCTCGGCTACGCCGGCCTGCCGGACTACCTGGGCAAGCTGAGCGCGCGCGACTACCAGGTCAGCGCGCAGGTGCGCATCTCGCCCAAGATGGCCGAGCTGGCCGACATGGGCGTGTTCGCCACCTACCGCGAAAAGACCAAGACCGGCCTGACGATCTACGACTGCCGCGCGCAGCCACTGTTCGCGGCCAGCTATCCGGAGCGGGTCTACAACAAGTTCGAGCAGGCGCCGATGGCGCTGGTCAACAGCCTGCTGTTCATTGAAAACCGCGAGCTGCTCGACACCAAATATCCGACCCGCAATCCGGCCGTCGAATGGGACCGGCTGGGCAAGGCGGTGATTGAGAAGAGCGTCAGCTCGGTCGCCGGCGGCCACCGCGCGGCGGGCGGCAGCACGCTGGCCACGCAGATCGAAAAATACCGCCATTCGCCGGAAGGCCGCACCGGCTCGATGAAGGACAAGCTGCAGCAGATGGTCTCGGCCAGCCTGCGCTCCTACCAGGACGGGCCGGACACCACCAAGGCGCGCCGCCGCATCGTGATCGACTACCTGAACACGGTGCCGCTGTCGGCCAAGCCCGGCTACGGCGAAGTGAACGGCATCGGCGACGGCATGTGGGTGTGGTACGGCCGCAGCTTCGCCGACTTCAACCGCCTGCTCGGTGGCAAGCTCGACAATCCCGACGCGGAAACCGCGCTGACCTACAAGGAAGCGCTGAGCCTGATGATCGCGCAGCGCCGCCCCAGCTACTACCTGGGCAACGGCGCGGCCGACCTGGAAGTGCTGGCCAACAGCCACCTGCGCATCCTGGCGCAGGACGGCATCATCACGCCGGCCATGCGCGACCTGGCCTTGCAGCAGAAGCTGCATCCGGCCACCGGAAACGGCGTGGAGTCGGCGCCGGCGATGACCTTCGTCTCGCGCAAGGCGTCGAACGCGATCCGCAACCACCTGGCCAACCTGCTGGGCGACAACCGCATGTACAACCTGGACCGCCTCGACCTGAGCGTGGTCAGCACGCTGGACGCGCAGGCGCAGACCGCCGTCACGCAGGTGCTGCGCGACCTGCGCGATCCCGAGAAGGCCAAGGCCGCCGGACTGACCGGCAAGGGCATGCTGGGCAATGGCGATCCGGCCAACGTGGTGTACAGCTTCACCTTGCTGGAGAAGGGCGAGCAGAACAACCTGCTGCGCCTGCAGACCGACAACTTCGACCAGCCGCTGGACATCAACGAAGGCGCCAAGCTGGACCTGGGCTCGACCGCCAAGCTGCGCACGCTGGTGACCTATCTCGACATCGTCGACCAGCTGCACAAGAAGTTCGGCGGCATGGACGCGGCCGCGCTGGGCAAGGTGACGGTCGATCCGCAGGATAAATTGTCGCAATGGGCGCTGGAGTATTTCAAGGCGCTGCCGCTGGATAAGGGCGGACGCGAGCTGACGCCGATGCTGAACGCGGCCATGGAGCGCAAGTATTCCGGCAATCCGGGCGAGGGCTTCTTCACCGGCGGCGGCCTGCACCACTTCGGCAACTTCTCCAAGGAAGACAACGGCAAGATCCTGACCGTGACCGAGGCGCTGCGCCATTCCACCAACCTGGTGTTCGTGCGCCTGATGCGCGACGTCGCCAAGTACTACATGTTCCAGACGCCGGGTTCGTCGGCCTCGCTGCTGGCCGACTCGGACGACCCGCGCCGCGCGCAATACCTGGCGCGCTTCGCCGACAAGGAAGGCAAGGAATTCCTGGCGCGCTTCTACCTGAAGTACAAGGGCAAGCCGGAGTCCGAGCTGGACAAGATCCTGCTGGCCAACATCCGCAGCACGCCGGTGCGGTTGGCGGTGATCCACCGCACCGTGTATCCGCTGGCCAGCCAGCAGCAGTTCGCCGCCTTCCTGAAGGAGAACCTGCCGTCGCAGAACGAAGTGCCGGAAGAGCGTGTGGCCAAGCTGTACGACCAGTACGCGATCGACAAATGGTCGCTGGCCGACCGCGGCTACCTGGCCAGCGTGCACCCGCTGGAGCTGTGGATGGCGGCGTACATGCGCCTGCATCCGGGTGCGACGCTGTCGCAGATGACGGCCGCCAGCGAGAAGGAACGGCAGGAAGTCTACCAGTGGCTGTTCAAGACCCACCACAAGCACGCGCAGGACAAGCGCATCGCCGGGCTGATCGAGGTGGAAGGCTTCATGGAAATCCACAAGCAGTGGAAGAAGATGGGTTATCCGTTTGAATCGCTGGTGCCGTCGTATGCGACCACGCTGGGCGCGTCGGCCGACCGTCCGGCCGCGCTGGCGGAGCTGATGGGGATTATCGTCAACGGCGGCGTGCGCAAGACCAGCCAACGTATCAGTTCGCTGCACTTCGCCGCAGGCACGCCGTACGAGACCGTGGTGACCAAGGCCAAACCCACCACCAACGAACAGGTCATATCGCCGGAAGTGGCGCGCGTGGTGGCCGACGCGATACGCGGCGTGGTGTCGGACGGCACGGCCAAGCGGGCGCGCATGGCCTTCGTCGGCTCGGACGGCAAGGTGATTCCGGTCGGCGGCAAGACCGGCACCGGCGACCAGCGCTTCGACGTGTACGGCGGCGGCGGACGGCTGATCGAATCGCGCTACGTGAACCGTTCGGCGACCTTCGTGTTCAACATTGGCGAGCGCTTCTTCGGCTCAATGACGGCCTACGTGCACGGGCCGGACTCGAAGCACTACGACTTCACCAGCGCGCTGCCGGTGCAGCTGCTGGTGGTGCTGGCGCCCAGCCTGATGCCGCTGATCGAACCGCATCCAATCGCCAAGCCGGGGGCTGTGCCGCCGGCGATCGTCAAAACCGGCGGCAACGCCACCGCATCCACAACGCCGCCCCTGCAAGCTTGCGGCGGCTAAACATTGGGGTCAAGTCTGACATTCGGACACGAGCTCTAGCTTAGGCGCGTCCTACGGCTGAGCACGTGTCCGAATGTCAGACTTGACCCCACGTTGATTTGTGGGCAATGTATCAGCCCATGAAACCGATACGCCACCACATGTCCAAAATCCTCAAGTTCACGCAGTTTTCGTTGCGGGACTTGTTTGTCGCCGCCGCTCCTTCCATCGCCCTGATCGCCGGCGTTTGCGCGCTGGCCTACTGGCTGGTCGATCCGCAACCGCCGCGCACGGTGCGTCTGGCGACCGGCCAGGAAAACAGCGCCTATTCGGAATTCGGCAAGAAGTACGCGGCCGCGCTGGCCAAGCACGGCGTGAAGGTGACGCTGGTGCCGTCCGCCGGCTCCGGCGAGAACCTCAGGCGCCTGAAGGCCGGCGAGGTCGATATCGCCTTCGTCCAGAGCGGCTCCACCAACGAGGAGGCGGCCGAGCGCGAGGGCCTGACCTCGCTGGGCAGCCTGTTTGTCGAGCCGCTGTGGCTGTTCCTGCGCGAGACCAAGGGCAAGCCGCCCATCACCCAGCTGACCCAGCTGCGCGGCTTGAAGATCAACTACGGCCCCAAGGGCGCCGGCGCGCCGCGCCTGTTCCGCCAGGTGCTGGAGCTCAACGGCGTCGAGAAGGGTGAAGTCGAGCGCTTCTCGCTGGCCAACACGCCGGCCACGGTGGAACTGCTGGAGGGCCGCATCGACGGCCTGGTGTTCACCTCGGCGCCGGAAGCGCCGCTGATCCAGATGCTGCTGCAAACGCCCGGCATCAAGCTGTTCAATTTCAATCAGGCGGAGGCCTACGCGCGCAAGCTGCCCTTCCTGTCGCATGTGGTGCTGCCGCAGGGGATTGTCGACTTGGGCCGCAATATCCCGGCCGAGGACTACAACCTGATCGCCCCTACCGCCACGCTGGTGGCGCGCGACGACTTGCATCCGGCGCTGGTGGACCTGTTCGTGCAGGCGGCCAGCAGCATCCACGGCGGCGCGGGATGGTTCTCGCAGCAGGGCCAGTTCCCGTCGGCCAAGTACACCGAGATTCCGGTCGATGCCGAGGCGGCCAAGTACTACAAGAGCGGGCCGCCGCTGCTGCAGCGCTACATGACGTTCTGGCTTGCCAATTTCCTCGACCGCATGTGGGTGGTGGTGGTGGCGCTGGGTGCGCTGATCCTGCCGCTGTCCAAGGTGGTGCCGCCGCTGTATGTGTGGCGCATCCGTTCGCGCGTGTACCGCTGGTACGGCCAGCTGCGCGCGGTGGAGCAGGCGGTGGAGGAGGCGCCGGAGGATATCCGCATGCAGGTCTATGAGCGCCAGCTGGTGCGCCTGAACGAGATCGAGGACCTGGTCAACCAGGTATCGATCCCGCTGTCGTTCGCGGATGGCTTGTACGGCTTGCGCAGCCACATCCAGTTCGTGCGCAAGCGTATCCAGTTCCTGATGGGCGAGTCGGCGCCCGCTCCGGACGAGGCCGCGGCGGTGTAGAACCTAGGCGCCGATCCAGGGCAGGTCGGCCTTGCACCAGCCGTTGATGTTCTTGCGGTGGCCGCGTTCGTCCTTCTCGCCCTCGAAGCCTTCGAGGATGTCGTAGCAGTGCTGGTAGCCGTGCTCGGTGGCCAGCTTGGCGGCGCTGCGCGAGCGCACGCCCGAGCGGCACAGGAACAGGATCACCTGGTCCTTGCGCGCCACCGAGTTCAGCTGCTCGATGAATTCATGATTGGCGATCCCGCCCGGATACAGGCTCCACTGCACCGCACCATGTTGGGCCTCCGGGATGGCCACCCGGCCGACCCAATCGCGCTCCGCATGGGTGCGTACATCGACCAGCTTGACCGCGTTGTCGGCGCTGACCAATTCATACGCTTCCTGCGGCGTGACGGCGCCGGCATAGGGCCAGTCTTTGCTGCGGCTGCGCGCCAGCGCAAGAATATCGTCTATTTTGCTCATGTCATGTTCCAGAAATAAGTTTGAGTTTATTATAGGCCTCCTGCGTACGCACCACACGCAGGCGCACCAAGACCGTGCAATTTTCGGGAAATTTCCCGAAATGCACAGATACGGTGCGAAATCTTGAATATGCACTGAGTTGGTGCGGTATTGAACTGCCTCAAATAGCATCACTTGGGCTCTCCCGTGAATTTTAGATTCATTTGGCGGCGAGTTCAAAGACGCTACCGACACAAGCCCCGGAACTTTGGGCTGGCACGGATACTGCTTACCAAGAGCGCACGAGCCCCACATTCCTTTAGGAGATACGCATGGCAATGACAGCCGCAGAAGTTCTGAAAATGGTCCAGGAAAACGAAGTCAAATTCGTTGATTTCCGTTTCGCCGACACCCGTGGTAAAGAACAGCACGTCACCGTGCCTGTGTCGCACTTCGACATCGACAAGTTCGAATCGGGCCACGCCTTCGACGGTTCCTCGATCGCCGGCTGGAAAGGCATCGAAGCTTCGGACATGATTCTGCTGCCAGATCCAAACACCGCGAACATCGACCCGTTCATGGAAGAGACCACCCTGTTCATGCAGTGCGACGTGATCGAACCGTCGGACGGCAAGGGTTACGACCGCGATCCACGCTCCATCGCCAAGCGCGCTGAAGCCTACCTGAAATCGTCCGGCATGGGCGACACCGCCTACTTCGGCCCAGAGCCAGAGTTCTTCATCTTCGACAGCGTGCGCTGGAAGATCGACATGTCCGGCTGCTTCGTCAAGATCGATTCCGACGAAGCCTCGTGGTCGACCGACAAGGAAATCGAAGGCGGCAACAGCGGCCATCGTCCGACCGTCAAGGGCGGCTACTTCCCAGTGCCACCAGTGGACAGCTTCCAGGACATGCGTTCGGAAATGTGCCTGATCCTCGAATCGCTGGGCATCCCGGTCGAAGTGCACCACCACGAAGTGGCCGGCGCCGGCCAGAACGAAATCGGCACCAAGTTCTCGACCCTGGTCGAGCGCGCCGACTGGACCCAGAACCTGAAATACGTGGTCTGGAACGTGGCCCACAGCTATGGCAAGACCGCCACCTTCATGCCTAAGCCTATCGTTGGCGACAACGGTTCCGGCATGCACGTGCACCAGTCGATCTGGAAAGACGGCGTCAACCTGTTCGCCGGCGACGGCTATGCCGGCCTGTCGGAAACCGCGCTGTTCTACATCGGCGGCATCATCAAGCACGCCAAGGCGCTGAACGCGATCACCAACCCAGGCACCAACTCGTACAAGCGTCTGGTTCCAGGCTTCGAAGCACCGGTCAAACTGGCGTACTCGGCCCGTAACCGTTCGGCTTCGATCCGTATTCCGCACGTGGCCAATCCAAAAGGCCGCCGTATCGAAACCCGCTTCCCGGATCCACTGGCCAACGTGTACCTGTGCTTCGCCGCGCTGCTGATGGCCGGCCTGGACGGTATCGCCAACAAGATCCACCCAGGCGAGGCAGCATCGAAAGATCTGTACCACCTGCCGCCGGAAGAAGACGCGCTGATCCCGACCGTGTGCTCGTCGCTGGAAGAGGCACTGGACGCACTGAACAAAGACCGCGAGTTCCTGACCCGTGGCGGCGTGTTCAGCGATTCCATGATCGACGCTTACATCGAACTGAAAATGCAGGACGTCCAGCGCATGCGCATGACGACTCACCCTGCCGAGTTCGACATGTACTACTCGCTGTAATAGCAACGCATCGGCCACGCCGGTGCCTGTAGCGCAGCAAAAAACGCGGGGCGAGCATGGCTTTCCCCGCGTTTTTCTTTGGATGTTGTATATTCGGGATGGATAGTTTCACCCACGGATTTCGAATGACAACTAGCTTGAAACGATGTGTGTCGATGGCGTCGCTGGCGCTGCTGGGCTGCATTGCGATGCAGGCCCAGGCGCAGATCTACAAATGCGTATCGCCCAGCGGCAGCATCGAGTACACCGACGTCAACCGCGGCAGCCATTGCAAGTCCATGGATTTGCCGGGCGCCGTGATTCCGGCGCCGCCGCGCCGCCAGGGCACGCCTGCGCGCAGCAATGTGCCGGCGCCGGTCAGCACGCCGGGCGATTTTCCGCGCGTCGACAGCGCCGAGCAGCGCGCGCGCGACGCCGACCGCCGCGGCATCCTTGAGGACGAGCTGAAGAGCGAGACGCAAAAGCTGGCCGAGCTGCGCAAGGAGTTCAACAACGGCGAGCCGGAACGGCGTGGCGATGAGCGCAACTACGCCAAATACCTGGACCGGGTGGCCGGCATGCGCGACAGCATCAGCCGCTCGGAAAAAAATATCGAAGCATTGAAACGTGAGATCGCGAACATCCGATGACGAGTCTACATAACGCCGGCAAGCACCGCCCGGCCGCCCTGGCGGGCCTGGAGCTGCTGGCTTCGGCCGTGGTGCTGCTGGACGCCGAGGGTCGCTTCGTCTACGCCAACGCGGCCGCCGAGAATCTGCTGGAGAGCTCGCTCAAGGCCCTGTCGCGGCAGACGCTGAGCGCGCAGTTCCTCAACCCCAGCGAGCTCGACAACATCTGCACGCAGGCGCGCGAGCACAAGTTCTCCGACCTGCGCCAGGACCTGACGCTGGAGCGCGCCGGCCGCGATCCACTGCACGTGCACAGCATCGTCTCGGCGCTGGACGATCCGGCCGGCCACGTGCTGATCGAGCTGCGCGAGCACCTGCAGCACCTCAAGCTGGACCGCGAGGAGCGCATCCTCGACCAGAGCCAGGTCAACAAGGAGCTGATCCGCAACCTGGCGCACGAGATCAAGAACCCGCTGGGCGGCATCCGTGGCGCCGCACAACTGCTGGAGATGGAACTGCCGGCGCTGCACGCCGGCCAGCTGCGCGAGTACACCCAGGTCATCATCAAGGAGGCGGACCGGCTGCAGACCCTGGTCGACCGTCTGCTGGCGCCGCACCGCCGGCCGCACATCGTCGGCGACGTCAACATCCACGAGGTGCTGGAGCGCGTGCGCAGCCTGATGCTGGCCGAGTTCCCGTCCGGCCTGACCATCCTGCGCGACTACGACGCCTCGATTCCCGAGTTCCGGGGCGACAAGGAGCAGCTGATCCAGACCGTGCTCAACATCGCGCACAACGCCGCCCAGGCGCTGGCGGCGCGCATCGAGGCGGGCGATGCGGAGATCGTTTTCAAGACGCGCGTGGCCCGCCAGGTCACGCTGGCCAAGGTCCGCTACGGGCTGGCATTAGACTTGCATATCATCGACAATGGACCGGGTATCGCACCCCAGATCCGCGACCGGATTTTCTACCCGTTGGTATCGGGCAGGGAGGGCGGCAGCGGCTTGGGCTTGACCCTCGCGCAAACCTTCGTGCAGCAGCACATGGGCGTGATCGAGTGCGAGAGCCGGCCTGGATACACGGACTTCCGTATCCTGCTGCCGTTGCCATAAGCCCAGGCAAGCAGGGGCGGATGCCGAGTCCCTTGATTGACGATCCATATTGCGGGATACATACAACACATGAAGCCAATCTGGATAGTAGACGACGACGAATCGATCCGCTGGGTACTGGAAAAAGCGCTGGCGCGGGAAAACCTCGCCACCAAGAGTTTTGCCAACGCGCGCGACGCCATCGCCGCGCTGGAGTTCGAGACGCCGCAGGTGCTGGTGTCCGACATCCGCATGCCGGGCGACTCCGGCCTCGACCTGCTGCAGCTGGTGAAGTCGCGCTTCCCCGGCCTGCCGGTCATCATCATCACCGCCTTCTCCGACCTGGACTCCGCCGTCGCGGCCTTCCAGGGCGGCGCCTTTGAATACCTGGCCAAGCCGTTCGACATCGACAAGGCCGTCGAGCTGATCCGCCGCGCGCTGGACGAGAGCCTGCGCGAGACCAGCGTCGAATCGGGCCCGTCCGAGACGCCCGAGATCCTCGGCCAGGCGCCGGCGATGCAGGAAGTATTCCGCGCCATCGGCCGCCTGTCGCAATCGAACGTGACGGTGCTGATCACCGGCGAATCGGGCTCGGGCAAGGAGCTGGTGGCGCGCGCGCTGCACAAGCACAGCCCGCGCGCGTCGCAGCCCTTCATCGCGTTGAACACCGCGGCGATCCCGAAGGACTTGCTGGAATCCGAACTGTTCGGCCACGAGCGCGGCGCCTTTACCGGCGCGCAGACCACGCGGCGCGGCCGCTTCGAACAGGCCGAGAACGGCACGCTGTTCCTCGACGAGATCGGCGACATGCCGTTTGATTTGCAGACGCGCTTGCTGCGCGTGCTGTCGGACGGCCACTTCTACCGCGTCGGCGGGCACCAGCCCCTGAAGGCCAACGTGCGCGTGATCACCGCGACCCACCAGAACCTGGAGCAGCGCGTGCGCGAAGGCTTGTTCCGCGAGGACTTGTACCACCGCCTGAACGTGATCCGTTTGCGCCTGCCCAGTTTGAGGGAGCGGCGCGAGGACATCCCTATTTTGGTGCGCCACTTCCTGGTGCAGAGCGCCAAGCAGCTGGGGGTGGAAGCCAAGCGCATGAGCGACTCCACGCTGCAGTTCCTCAGCGGCCTGGACTTGCCGGGCAACGTGCGCCAGCTGGAAAACCTGTGCAACTGGATCACGGTGATGGCGCCGGGCCAGACGGTGGAGGTGAAGGACCTGCCGCTGGAGCTGACCCAGGAGCAGGGCCACGCGCCGGCGCCGTCCGAAAGCTACGCGCCGATCCAGCATCACGGCACGGTGATGTCGGTTCCGGTGGCCGAGGCCGTCAGCACGCAGCCGGCGGCCGGCGCGCCGGACGCCTGGCTGGGATTGCTGGAGGCGCAGGCCGCCACCATGCTCAGCGGCGGCCAGCAGGAAGTGATGGCGGTGCTGGGCCGGCAGTTCGAATCGGCGCTGATCCGCACCGCGCTCAAGCACACGCACGGCCGCAAGAACGACGCGGCGGTGCGGCTGGGCATAGGCCGCAACACCATCACCCGCAAGATCGCCGAACTCGGCATCGATGGCGCCAAGGACGATTGATCCCGGCGCCGCCTTCAAACGGCGCCCGCGCGCCGGTTTGAGGTAAGCTCTTGGCTGACGAAGCCAGGAGCTTTTTTTTAATGGAAACAGTATGCTGATTAATTGTGTGGCCTATCAGGACGGCCAGAAGCTGGCGGACATTCCCGTCGAGGAGATCAGCGAGTACATCGAGAAACCGGAGACCTTTGTCTGGGTGGCGCTGCGCGACGCCCAGCCGGACGAGCTGGCGATCATGCAGCAGGAGTTCGGCCTGCACGAACTGGCCGTGGAGGATGCGCGGCGCGGCCACCAGCGTCCCAAGATCGAGGAATATGGCGATTCGCTGTTCGTGGTGGTCAAGACCATCGAGTGCCGCGACGGCGACGTCGCCATCGGCGAGGTCGACATGTTTGTCGGCGACAGCTACGTGCTGTCCTCGCGTGACGGCCACAGCCAGCAAGGCTTCCTTGGCGTGCGGGCGCGCGCGGAAAAGGAGCCGCACATGCTGCGGCTCGGCCCGGCCTTCGTGCTGTACGCGCTGATGGACGCTGTGGTGGACCGCTACTTCCCGGTGCTGGACATGCTGGAGACCGAGCTGGAGAAAATCGAGGAGCTGATCTTCAGCCAGGGCAAGCAGCGCGACAACATCCAGCGCCTGTATGAGCTCAAGCGCAAGGTGACCATCGTTCGCCATGTGGTGTCGCCGCTGATGGAGGCGGTGGGGCGGCTGCACGGCGGCCGCGTGCCGGCCATGTGCCAGGACACGCAGGAATACTTCCGCGATGTGCACGACCACCTGCACCGCATCAGCGCCTCGCTCGACACGATACGCGACACCATCGCCACGGCGATCCAGGTCAACCTGTCGATGGTGGCGATCGAGGAGAGCGAAGTGAACAAGCGGCTGGCGGCGTGGGCGGCGATCTTCGCGATCTGCACCGCGTTTGCCGGCGTGTGGGGCATGAACTTCAAGGTCATGCCGGAGCTGGAGTGGAAGTACGGCTATCCGTTCGCGCTGTCGGTGATGGTGGGCGTGTGCCTGTACCTGCACCGGCGCTTCAAGAAGGCCGGTTGGTTGTAGACGAAAAACAGACGAAAAAAAAGCCCGCGCGGCCTGGGTCGCGCGGGCTTTCTGTTTTACGTGTTACCGATTACTTGAACTTGTAGCCAGCGGTCACGTAGACGAAGCGGCCACGTGGATCGTACTGGTTGATGTCGTAGCCGGACTGGAACTGATTGGTCACCGCGGTGCCGATCGTGTCAGGCTGCTTGTCGAACAGGTTCTTCACACCAATCGCCAGGGTCAGGTTCTTGATGCCGCGGTAGGTCACGTTGGCATCGTAGATGGCTTCCGACGAGATGAACACCTTGTTGTTGTTCAGGTCGTGGCCAACTTGGTAGCCGCTGCGATAGTTCTGCACCAGGGTGGTCGACCATGGGCCCTTGGTCCAGGTGCCGGCCAGCTGGTGCTTCCAACGCAGGATCACGCCGCCGTTTTGCGCGCCGATCACCGGAGTGCCGTCCTTATCGTTGTCAACGATGGTGCCGACCTTGTGCGAGATTACGCCGCTCGGGCTGGTCTGGTCGAAGGTATCCATGTAGGTACCGTTCAGGTTGGCTTCCAGCTTACCGAAGCTGAAGTTATCCTTCCAGTTGGCCGACAGGTCCAGACCTTGCACATTGGCGTTGCCGGTGTTGGCCAGGATCTGGTGGATGGTGTCGATATCGTTGCCTTTCAGCGTCACCAGATTGGCGTAGGCCGGGTCGCCTGCGCGGAAGCGCGATACCACTTCCTGCGCCGAAGGCGTGACCAGGATGTCGCGGATGTTGATGTTGAAGAAGTCGACACCGATGCTGGTGGTCGATACCGGCTGCCAGACGACGCCGAACGAGTATTGCTTCGACTTCTCAGGCTTCAGCTTGGAATCGCCACCGGTCCACGAATTCACTTGCAGGCCGGTTTGCTGGGTCGCTGGATCGGTGAACTGCTCGGAGGTGCCCAGCGTCTGCGGCTGCCACAGATCGATCAGCGACGGTGCGCGGAAGCCGGTGCCGTAGGAGCCACGCAGCACCACGGTCTTCACTGGCTGCCAGCGGAAGCTGCCTTTCCAGTTGGCCGAATTGCCGACGTCGTCGTAGTGGTCGTCGCGCGCGCCGAGGTTGACTTCCAGTTCCTTGGTCAGCGGGACGTTCAATTCGCCGAACGCCGAGTTCACGGTGCGGCTGCGGTCAACCGGACGGACGGAACCGCCCAGGCCGGAGATGTCGCCCGACTGGTAGGCATCGCTTGGATTGGTGGTGTAGTTTTCTTTACGCGACTGGGCGCCCACCGCGTATTGCGGGGTGATGCCGGCGATGGTCCAGAAGTCGCCGCTGATCTTGGCGTCGAACGAGTTGCTGGTCGATTTGGCGGCCAGGAAGTCGCCGCTGAACGCCACGGTTTTCAGCTGATCGGCCAGGGCGCCGGTCTGCACGCCGCCCGCGGCCCATGGGTTCCAGTTGCTGTTGTTGATGATCTTGGCGTAGCCCACCTGCGAGAAGTAGCCGGTGGTCACAGCGCTGTTCAGCTTGGACTCGTTGTGGGTCAGCGCCACTTCGTAGTCGACCGAACCGATGGTGCCCTTGGCGCCGACGACCATGCGTGCCTGCTTGGCGGTGTCGACGTTCTGGCGCGGACCGAAGTCGAACACGCGCGAGGTGATCGCCAGCGGCTTGCCGATCAGCGAGGTGTAGCCCTGGCTTTGCAGGTAGGGCACGGCGATCGACTGGTAAGCCGGGTTGCTTGGGAAGAGCAGCAGTGCCGGGTCCACGCCCTGCTTGTCGAACTCGCCGTCGGTCTCAAAGAAGCTGGCGCGTGCCGGCGAAGCCTGGTAGGTCTGGGTGACCTTGCTCTGCGAGTACAGCACGTCGGCGAACAGCTGGTGCTTGTCGTTCAGCTGATAGGTCAGGTTGCCGGTGAAGTTGAACAGTTCGCGATCAGGCGTCAGGCCGACGTCCGGGCCGCTGTCGTAGTAGCAGTATGGCGAACCCTTGGCGCCGTCTGGCAGCGTGCCCATCTTGATGGTGCCGCACTGGTTGCCGATGGCCAGCGGGTTGCCGTAGCCGGAACCGCCGTTGCTGAAGCCGGCATCCTTGCCTTTGCGTGGCGTGAACGAACCCTGAATGTTGCCCAGGCCGGTCGCGGTGCCGTTGTAGTAAGGCAGCTTGGTCGACGTGGCCGCGTAGTCGCGGTCGCGGCCGAACAGGGCCTTCTCTTTTTCGTAGGAGCCCGAAACAACCAGGTTCAGCTTGTCGGTGTTGTAGCCGCCGGTGATCGACGCCTTGCCGTTCTGGCCGCCGCCGCTTTGCGATGGGGAGCCGTAGCCGCCGGTGATTTCCACGCCGTCGGTCTGCTTGGCCAGGATGAAGTTGACCACGCCGGCCACCGCATCGCTGCCGTACACGCCGGACGCGCCATCCTTCAGCACTTCGACGCGCTCGATGGCGGCCAGCGGGATGACGTTGACGTTGACGGAGGCGCCGTCGCTGCCGGCGAACGCGGCAAGGCGGCGGCCGTTGACCAGCACCAGGGTGCGGGTCGAGCCCAGGCCGCGCAGCGAGATCGACGACAGGCCGCCGGTCGAGGTGCCGGCGCCGGTGGCGTTGCTGGTGCCGCCGGCCGACGAGAACGCCGAGATCGACTGCAGCAGCTCTTCGGTGCTGGTGGCGCCGGTGCGGGCGATGTCCGCCTTGGTTACGATTTGAACCGGCAGCGACGTTTCAGCGTCTACACGCTTAATCGACGAGCCGGTGATTTCCACGCGTTGTATGACAGGGGTGTCCTGTGCAAATACTGGCTGGGCCAGCAGACCTGCACCGATCAGTGCAGCGCTGCCCGAAAACATCAGGCGCAGTGAACGCGAAATTACAGTTTCCATCATCATTGCTTTGAACTCCTAGCGAGGTTACGGCTTAACACTTTGTTATTTAAGTTCCCACAATGGATAATCCATCAGTAAATTATCCAAGGCGGCCATGAGACCACCTGAGTCCGCCGAGGTCAATTCACCAACTGTAACAACGGTGAAATAAACAACACATTTCTCGGTAATTTCAAAAAATAGCGATTTTTTTACACAAAAATACAAAGTATTTGGTCGTTTATGGCCAATTGGTGCTAGGAGATCGTCAAATATGCAACCATGTTCATATGGTCAGGATTGCAAGATCTGAGGACGGATTGCGGGCCTTGATCAAGGCGTGGAGAGGGGCGCCGGCCGCCGCGCTGTCTTGCCGCGGCCGGTCAGGGGGAGGGATCAGGGCTGCTGGTCGGCGGCCATGGACAAGGCGACCGCCTCGGCCACCTTGATGCCGTCGACGCCGGCCGACAGGATGCCGCCGGCATAGCCTGCACCTTCGCCGGCCGGGAACAGGCCGCGCGTGTTCAGGCTTTGCAGTGTGTCGTCGCGGCGCTTGATGCGGATCGGCGACGAGGTGCGCGTCTCCAGCCCGGTCAGCACGGCGTCGTGCTTGAAGTAGCCCTTGACCTGCTTGTCGAACGCCGGGAAGGCTTCGCGCAGCGCCGTCACGGCGAACTCCGGCAGGATGGTGGCCAGGTCGGTCAGGTGCACGCCCGGCTTGTACGACGGCACCACGCTGCCGAACGCGGTCGAGGCGCGGCCGGCGACGAAATCGCCCATTAGCTGGCCCGGCGCGTTGTAGGTGCCGCCGCCCAGCTCGAAGGCCTTTTCCTCCAGCCGGCGCTGGAACTCGATGCCGGCCAGCGGATGGCCGGGGTAGTCGACTTCCGGCGAAATGCTGACCACGATGGCGCTGTTGGCGTTGCGCTCGTTGCGCGAGTACTGGCTCATGCCGTTGGTCACCACGCGGCCCGGTTCGGACGCGGCCGCCACCACCGTGCCGCCGGGGCACATACAGAAGCTGTACACGGCGCGGCCGTTGGAGGCATGGTGCACCAGCTTGTAGTCGGCCGCGCCAAGGATGGGGTGGCCGGCGTTGGGGCCGAAACGGCAGGCGTCGATCAGCGACTGCGGGTGCTCGACGCGGAAGCCGATCGAGAACGGCTTGGCCTCGATGTAGACGCCGCGCTGGTGCAGCATCTCGAAGGTGTCGCGCGCGCTGTGGCCGATCGCCAGCACCACGTGGTTGGTGACGATCTTCTCGCCGCTCTCCAGCGTCAGGCCGCGCACCTGGCCGCCGTCCGCGCCCTGCTCGATGTCGATGTCGACCACCTTGCTCTCGAAGCGGTATTCGCCGCCCATCTGCTCGATGTTGGCGCGCATCTGCTCGACCATCTTCACCAGGCGGAAGGTGCCGATGTGCGGCTTGCTGACGTAAATGATTTCCTCCGGCGCGCCGGCCTTGACGAACTCGGTGAGCACCTTGCGGCCGTAGTGCTTGGGGTCCTTGATCTGGCTGTACAGCTTGCCATCCGAGAAGGTGCCGGCGCCGCCTTCGCCGAACTGCACGTTCGACTCGGGGTTGAGCTCGCGCTTGCGCCAGAAGCCGAAGGTGTCGACGGTGCGTTCGCGCACCTGCTTGCCGCGTTCGAGGATGATGGGACGCAGGCCCATCTGGGCCAGGATCAGCGCCGCGAACAGGCCGCACGGGCCGGTGCCGATCACCACCGGGCGCGGATTCTGGTCGTGGCCGGCGAGCTGCTCGCCGTGGGCGACGAACTTGTATGAGGTGTCCGGCGACGGCATCAGGTGGGTGTCGTGGTGCAGGCGCTTGAGCACTTCCGCCTCGTCTTTGACGTCGACGTCGAGCGAGTAGATCAGCACGATCGCGGTTTTCTTGCGGGCGTCGTAGCTGCGCTTGAAGACGGTGAAGCCGAGCAGGGCGTCGGCGGCGATGCCCAGGCGGGCCAGGATGGCGGCCGGCAGCTCGGCCTCGGTGTGGTTGAGGGGGAGTTTTACTTCATTGAGTCGCAACATGGCAGATCGTTCCGAAAAATTACCGGGCCCCGTAGTTAGCGGGGAGGAAGGCGGGGGCGGCCCGCAAGCCGCTATTTTACCGTATGCCTCCACGCATAAAAAAGCCGCCGGCGTCAGATCGCGGAACGTAAATATATTCAAGGCATTAAATCCAGGATGTGAAAACGGCATGAAAAGCGATGTAAAAAAACCACATCCATTTTTCAGGCCTTAAAACATATCCGTAATTCAATTAGTTTATTCAAAGCATGGCCGATATTCTTTGTGCCGCCGGCATCAATGTCATTTTATGGACGGCAATATGGCCCGGCCGGTGCCGTGCCTAATCCATGCCGCCCCAGCTTGCGCTCAGTATCGCGAGCGCGGCCAGGCCGGCGGTTTCGGTGCGCAGGATGCGCGGCCCCATCGCCAGCGGCAGCGCGCCGCGGGCGATCGCCAGCTGTTCTTCCTCCTCGTTCAAGCCACCCTCGGGGCCGACCACCAGCGTCACCGGCTGCGCTGGCTGGTGGCGCGCCCAGTAGGCTAGCGACTGTTCGGCGCGCGGCGTCAGGATGATACGCTTGTGCAAGTCCTGCTGGCCGATCCACTGTTTGTAATGCTGCAGCGGCGCCAGCCGGCCCAGCCGGTTGCGTCCGCTCTGCTCGGACGCCGACACCACGATGCTTTGCCAGTGCTCCATTTTTTTCTCCGCGCGCTCGGCCGACAGGCGCACCACGCAGCGCTGCGTCGCCAGTGGCTGGATGCCCGACACACCGAGCTCGATGGCTTTTTCGATGATCCAGTCCATTTTGCTGGCCTCGGGCAGTGCCTGCGCCAGGGTGACGGCAAACGGCAGCTCGACCTCGCGTACGTGGTGGGCGTTGACCTCGGCCGTGACACTGCGCCGCGCGATCTGGCTCAGGGTGGCGCTGTATTCGCCGCCGGCGCCGTCAAACAGCGTGATGCGTTCGCCCTGGGCCAGGCGTAGCACCTGGATATGATGGGCCACGGCGTCGGGCAGGGTGAGGATCTGGCCGACGGCCAGCGGGGAGGGGGCGTAGAAACGGGGCATGCGGGGATCCGGTCAGGTTGTCGTCGGCAATTTTAATCGTTGCCTGGACCGGGCGGGGAATTGCCGCTGTTTTGGCGACTGAAAGTCACCTGGATGGGGCTTGTGACGCGGGAAGGATCAACCTTGTTGGCGCCGGGCTGTCGCTACCGCGCCACACTAGCGCCGCAGGAAAATCGCCGGATTGCCCGGCTGACGAAAATTTCGTCATTCGCGGAATTTAACAATTTTGTATCGAAAAAATAACGAATATCAATATAAAATTTTCAAGATCTGCAATCCGAAAAGGGAACGTGCGTCTGTATCATAAAGTATTGTTGGAATAATGGATATTGATTTATACCGTTTGATACAGATTTTTTGCGATCACGTTGTTTTCTTGTGTAAGGGAAAGTTGCGTTGTTGACAGCTTTGCCATACGCATGTTTTTATAAGAGAAGGGCTGAGTTATACAGCCCTGATTTTGATAAATAAGTCTCCACGAGAGACGGGCTTCATTGCCTACAGAGGCAAAATTTTTTTATTTATAATTGGGAAAAACCATGCTCAGGAAAACAGTTTTAGTCAACGCGCTGTCGATCGCGTTCGGAACAGCGGCAATGACCGTTGCCGTGATGCAGCCGGCAATGGCGCAGTCGAACGCCAGCGGTACCGTCTACGGTCGCGTTGCTCCAGGCACCGCGACCACTGTCGTGCTGAAAAATCTGGACACCAACCAGACGCGTACCACCGCGGTCGACGCCAGCGGCGGGTTCAGCGTCTCCTCCATGCCGATCGGCCGCTACAGCGTTACGCTGATGAACGGCGGTGCGGCGGGTTCGACCACCAGCCTTGAAGTGCTGGCGGGCCAGGGTGTCGAGGCCGTGTTCAGCTCCGGCGTGCAGTCGGTGCAAGTGACCGGCCGCCGCAGCCGCATCGACATCTCCAGCGCCAACAACGGCGCCACCTTCACCGCGCGCGAACTGGACAAGCTGCCGATCGCCCGCAACGTCGACGCCATCGTGCAACTGGCGCCCAACACCACCCACGGTGATCCGACCTATGCTGCAGGCTCCAGCCTGGGCGGCGGCGGCGCGTCGGAAAACGCGTACTACATCAACGGTTTCCCTGTCACCAATCCGCTGACCCAACTGGGCGGCTTTGAACTGCCGTTCGGCGCGATCGCCCAGGCGCAGGTGCTGACCGGCGGCTACGGCGCCGAATTCGGCCGTTCGGTCGGCGGTGTGGTCAACATCACCACCAAATCCGGTACCAACACCTGGGAAGTCGGCGGCATGGTCTCGACCACGCCGAAAGACACCCGCGCCCGCTACAAGGACATGTACTACGCCAATACCGGCAAGTTCCCGTACACGCCGGCTACCGCGACCACTCCGGCCAAGGGCACCGACGGTTCGCTGCGCATCCGCCGCGAAGACAACGACCGCGAACAGAACCAGTATTCCGCCTATGTCGGCGGCCCGCTGATCAAGGACAAGTTGTTCGCCTTCGTCGCCCTGGAGCAGACCGAAGACAAGGTATCGGGCGTCTATAACGGCCGCACGGCGCTGACCAACGCCTCCAACGGCTGGCGCGACTACCAGACCAACACCAAGCGTTACTACATGAAGTTGGACTGGAACATCAGCGAGAATCACCGTCTCGAGTACACCGGCCTCGGCGATCTGCCGCAGACCAACACCCAGTACCGTTCGTACGACTACGCGACCCGCGCCATCGGCAGCCAAGTCAATTCCTCGACCCACGAAGAATACGGCCCGTTCAACCCGAACGGCGGCCAGGCCAACATCCTGCGCTACATTGGCAACATCACCGATGACCTGACCATCAACGCGCTGTACGGCAAATCGCGCGCCAGCCACGTCTATACGCCGGCCGGCTACGATCCAGCGCTGGCGCAGGTCACCGCCTCGCCTGAGAACCAGGCCCCGGGCCTGAACTACTCCGGAGGCCAGCCGTTCAGCACCAACCAGCCATTCAACGGCTCCAAGGACAACGTCATCTCGAAACGTCTGGACCTCGAATACAAGCTGGGCGACCACAAGCTGCGCGCCGGTCTGGACAACAACTCGATGTCCTCGCTCAACGCCGGTGACGCGCTGGCGGGCGGCTCGCTGTGGACCTACCTCAAGACCGATCCGAGCAAGCCGACCACCGTCGCCGGCGGCACGGTGCCGGTGCTGGCTGGCCGCGGCCCGCTGGCGTCGCAGGGCTACTATGTGTCGAAGACCTTGTCGTCGACCATCTCCAACGCCTACGCCGGCCAGGACGCGCAGTACCTGGAAGACCAGTGGCAAGTGACCAAGAAGATTCTGGTCACCGGCGGTATCCGTCGCGAGGGCTTCTACAACGCCAACCAGGACGGCACCAAGTACATTGAGATGAAGAACCAGATCGCGCCGCGCCTGTCGGCCGTCTGGGACGTCAACGGTGACTCGTCGTTCAAGGTCTTCGGTAGCGCCGGCCGCTACACGCTGCAGATGCCAACCCTGATCGCGCTGCGTGGCGCCAACGGTTCGCTCAACACCAACGAGTACTTCACCTACACCGGCACCGACGCGCACGGCGCGCCGACCGGCCTGACCCCCGTGACCGGCGTGCTGTCGGCCAACAATGAATTCGGCCAGGCCAAGGATCCGAAGACCGTTGCCGCGCTGGACATGAAACCGTCGTTCCAGGACGAGATCACGCTGGGCTTCGAAAAAGCCTACAGCCCTGACCTGAACTTCGGTGTCAAAGGTACTTACCGCACCCTGAAATCGACCATCGACGACTTCTGCGATGGCCGCGTGTTCACCAAGTACGCCAAAGACCACAACATCGACACGTCGAACTATGAAGGTTTCAGCTGCGCCTCGTTCAATCCGGGCGAAGCCAATGACTTCCTGGTCGACTATGCCGGGACCAAAAGCAACTACACCCGCGTCCACCTGACCCAGTCCGACCTGGGCTTCGACAAGGCCAAGCGTAAGTACGCCGCGCTGGACTTCTTTGCCGAGCACCCATACCGGAACGGTTGGTACGGCAAGGTGAACTACACCCTGAGCCGCAGCACCGGCAACACGGAAGGCCAGACCCTGTCGGACACCACGACCGGCCAGGGCGACGTCGCGGCGACCCAGACCTGGGATTACGCCCAGCTGATGAAGTACGCGGACGGCCTGCTGCCTAACGATCGCAAACACCAGATCAAGGGCTACGGCTTCTACGACGTGACGCCACAGCTGACCGTCGGCGGTTTCGTGACCATCGCCTCGGGTCGCCCACGCTCGTGCTCGGGTACCAACCCGACCACGCTGAACGACACCGGCTACAACTACCAGTCGGCTTCGCACTACTGCTTCGGCGCCACCGGCGACCTGAACACGCCATCGCCACGCGGTACCCTGGGTCGTCTGCCATGGGAAAAAACCCTGGACCTGAACGCGTCGTACAAGCCGGTCGCCCTGCCTGGCCTGACGCTGAAAGTTGACGTCTACAACGTCTTCAACGATCAGTCGGTCCAGAAAGTTGTCGAGCGTTACAACACCAACCTGGCCCGCTACGCTCTGTACGAATCGGTACTGAACATGAGCGCGCCACGTTCGATGAAGTTCAGCGCGGAATTCAACAAGAAGTTCTAAGCGCGTCACACGCCGGCCCCGGCCGGCTGCTGACCAAGGGGTGGCGTTCCGTCAAGGGGCGCCACCCTTTTTGGTTTGCCGGGCGCTGCTCTGGTAAAATACGCAGCTCAGAAAGTAGCGCGCCTACTGCCAACGAATTCAAACTCCGTGATTGACACACCACCATGACTTCTACGCTCCCGCATACCCCAATGGCTAACGCGATCCGCGCGCTGGCAATGGACGCCGTCCAGAAGGCCAATTCCGGCCACCCAGGCATGCCGATGGGCATGGCCGAGATCGCCGTGGCGCTGTGGAGTGGCCATTACAGCCACAACCCGGCCAACCCGAAATGGGTGAACCGCGACCGCTTCCTGCTGTCCAACGGCCATGGCTCGATGCTGCACTACGCGCTGCTGCACCTGTCGGGCTACGCGGTGACCATGGACGACATCAAGTCCTTCCGCCAGATGCACTCGAAAACCCCGGGCCATCCGGAAGTCGATGTCACGCCGGGCGTGGAAACCACCACCGGCCCGCTGGGCCAGGGCATCGCCAACGCGGTCGGCATGGCGCTGTCCGAGTACCTGCTGGCGGCCGAGTTCAACAAGCCGGGCCTGGACATCGTCAACCACTACACCTACGCGTTTGTCGGCGACGGCTGCCTGATGGAAGGCATCTCGCACGAAGTGTGCGCGCTGGCCGGCACCCTGGGCCTGAACAAGCTGATCGCGCTGTATGACGACAACGGCATCTCGATCGACGGCAAGGTCGAAGGCTGGTTCACCGACGACACCCCGGCCCGTTTCGAAGCCTACGGCTGGAACGTGATCCGCGCGGTTGACGGCCACGACGTGGCCGCCGTCTCGGCCGCCATCGCCGCCGCCAAGACCTCGAGCAAGCCGACCCTGATCTGCTGCAAGACCATCATCGGCAAGGGCTCGCCCAACCTGCAGGGTGGCGACAAGGTGCACGGCGCCGCGCTGGGCGACAAGGAAGTGGCCGCCGTCCGTGAATACATCGGCTGGAGCGCCGCGCCGTTCGAGATCCCTGCCGACGTCTACACTGCCTGGGACGCCAAGGCCGCCGGCGCCGAGCGCGAGAGCGCGTGGAGCGCCAAGTTCGCGCAATACAGCGCCCAGTTCCCGGCCGAAGCCGCCGAGCTGACCCGCCGCATGGCCGGCGAGCTGCCTGCCGCCTTCGAAGCCACGCTGGCCGCCGGCATCGCCGCCTGCGTCGAGAAGAAGGAAAACATCGCCACCCGCAAGGCCAGCCAGAACGCCATCCAAGCGCTGGCGCCGGTGCTGCCGGAATTCCTGGGCGGCTCGGCCGACCTGACCGGCTCCAACCTGACCAACTGGAAAGAGTGCGTGGCGCTGCGTTCCGGCAAACCAGGCAACCACATCAATTATGGCGTGCGCGAATTCGGCATGTCGGCCATCATGAACGGCATTACGCTGCATGGCGGCTACATCCCGTTCGGCGCCACCTTCCTGACCTTCTCGGACTACAGCCGCAACGCGCTGCGCATGGCCGCGCTGATGAAGCTGCGTTCGATCTTCGTGTTCACCCACGATTCGATCGGCCTGGGCGAAGACGGCCCGACCCACCAGTCGGTCGAGCACATCTCGTCGATGCGCCTGATCCCCAACCTGGACAACTGGCGTCCATGCGACACCGTCGAATCGATGGTGGCATGGGGCGAGGCGGTCAAGCGCAAGGCCGGTCCTTCGACGCTGATCTTCTCGCGCCAGAACCTGCCGTACCAGGAGCGTTCGGCACAGCAGATCGCCGACGTCGCCCGCGGCGGCTACGTGCTGAGCGAAGTGGCGGACGCCAAGGTCACGCTGATCGCCACCGGTTCCGAGGTCGAGCTGGCCGTGGCGGCCGCTTCCGCGCTGGCCGCGGAAGGCATCGCCGCGCGCGTGGTGTCGATGCCGTCGACCGATGTATTTGACCGTCAGGACGCCGCCTACAAGGCGAGCGTGCTGACCAAAGGCTTGCCACGCGTGGCAATCGAAGCCGGCGTGACCGATTTCTGGTACAAATACGTCGGTCTGGAAGGCGCGGTGGTCGGCATCGATACCTTCGGTGAGTCGGCCCCGGCAGGCGTGCTGTTCAAGCACTTCGGCTTCACGGTGGAAAACGTCGTGGCGAAAGTCAAATCTGTCATTGCATAATCTATAATTGCTTGTTGCATTACCTATTTTTCTAATCAGGAGCATAGTATGACGATCAAAGTTGCAATCAATGGCTACGGCCGCATCGGCCGCAATGTGCTGCGCGCTTTCTACGAAGGCGGCAAGAAACAAGACATCCAGATCGTTGCGATCAACGATCTGGGCGATGCCAAGTCGAACGCTCACCTGACCCGCTACGACACCGCCCACGGCAAGTTCCCAGGCACCGTGACGGTGGACGGCGACAACATGATCGTGAACGGCGACGTGATCCGCGTGTTCGCGCAGCGCAACCCTGCGGAAATCCCATGGGGCGAGCTGGGCGTGGACGTGGTGCTGGAGTGCACCGGCTTCTTCACCACCAAAGAGAAGGCTTCGGCCCACCTGAAGGGCGGCGCCAAGAAAGTCATCATCTCGGCACCGGGCGGCAAGGACGTCGACGCCACCATCGTGTACGGCGTCAACCAGCACGTGCTGAAGTCGACCGACACCGTGATCTCGAACGCGTCGTGCACCACCAACTGCCTGGCCCCGCTGGTCAAGCCGCTGAACGACGCCATCGGCGTGGAAACCGGCCTGATGACCACCGTGCACGCCTACACCAACGACCAGGTGCTGAGCGACGTGATGCATGAAGACCTGCGCCGCGCCCGTTCGGCCACCATGAGCATGATCCCGACCAAGACCGGCGCAGCCGCCGCGGTCGGCCTGGTGCTGCCTGAGCTGAACGGCAAGCTGGACGGTTTCGCGATCCGCGTGCCGACCATCAACGTGTCGCTGGTCGACCTGTCGTTCATCGCCAAGCGCGACACGACCGTGGACGAAGTCAACGCGCTGATGAAGGCCGCCGCCGAAGGCGCGCTGAAGGAAGTGCTGACCTACCAGACCGAACCGCTGGTGTCGATCGACTTCAACCACAATCCTGCCTCGTCGAACTTCGACTCGACCCTGACCAAAGTGTCGGGCCGCCTGGTCAAGGTATCGTCGTGGTACGACAATGAGTGGGGCTTCTCGAACCGCATGCTGGACACCACCGTGGCGCTGATGACCGCCAAGTAATCCGGCCGGCATCAAGAAAAACCCATCGGCACGGAACGCGACTTGAGCGCGTTCCGGCCGGTGGGTTTTTTTTATGCCTGGCCGCTACAGCGACACGCGCAAGCCCAGGTAGTAGCGCCGGCCGATCGCGTCGTAGGTCGAGGTATCGGTCTCGGTGCCGGTGACGCTGCCGGGCAGGCCGCTGATGATGGGCGGCGCCTTGGCGTTGAAGACGTTGTCCATGCCCAGGTACAGTTGCACAGACTTCTTCACGTCGTAGGTGAACTGGAAATCGTTGTAGGTGCGCGACCCCACGCCCACCGTGCCCGGCGCGATGCTCAGGCTTTTCAGGAACTGGTCGTCCAGCGAGACCGGCCCGGTGTAGGTGGCGGTCCAGTTCACGCCGTACGGCCCCCATTTGTATGCCAGGTTGAGGCCGGCGCGGTTGCGCGGCGCGTTGGTGTTGGCCGCCGTGACTTCGCCGACGTCGCTGTTTTTCTCCGCCTCCGGCGTGGCCTTTTGCCACAGCTGGCGCAGCCAGGTCCAGGCCAGGCGGGCGCTCAGGTTGCCCGGGCCGACCTTGTCCGCCCAGGAGGCCGTGACGTCGACGCCCTCGGTGCCGAAGCCGCCGCTGTTGGTGGCGGCGACATTGCTGTATTGGATGGAGCCGGAACTCAGGTTGCCCACCGGCGCCGGACGGCGCGTGATGAAGCTGCAGAAGGTCTGGTTATTCTGGTTGTAACATTGATCCAGCGCATATTGACGGTCGGTGCTGACGATAGCGTCCGCGATCTTGATGGTGAAATAGTCGACCGTGAAGGTGAAGCGGCGCAGCATCGGCACCGAACGCGGCGTCACCACCAGGCCGATGGTGGTCGAGCGGCCCTTTTCCGCCTTCAGATTGGGGTTGCCGGTGTCATAGCCGCTGATGCCCTGCTGGTCGGCCTGGTTCAGCGTGAAAATGCCGCCATGTGCCGCCATGTTGGCGGCAACGCCCGGCGCGTTGCGGCAATTGACGGCCAGCGCGCTGGTCCCGGACGACGATACGCCCTCGCAGGGGTCAACCAGTCCGGCGGGGAAATCCTGGGTGGGCGCCTGGAACAGCTCGTTGATATTGGGCGCCCGCGTCGATTGCGCGCGCGTGCCGCGCAGCTTGACGTCCGACGTGACGCCCCATTCCAGGCCGGCGTTCCAGCTGTTGGTGCTGCCGACGGTGGAATAGTCGCCATGGCGCACCGTGCCGAGGAAGCTCAGGTCGCGGGCGAACGGCCGGTCCTTCAACAGCGGCACCCTGGCTTCGACAAACAGCTCGCGCACCAGGAAATTGCCGAACGTGGGCGGCAGGGCATTGCCGGCGTTCAGGCCGGATTGGGTCAGCGGGTCGGGAATCGCGCTGGAATCCTCGCTGCGCCATTCGAAACCGGTGGCGATGCCGATGCGGCCGGCGGGCAGGCCGGGCACTTCGCCGGTGACCGAGCCGCCCACCAGTTTCTGGGTGATCGCCGTTTCCAGCGAGCCGGGCGCGGTCACATATTTGAGCGCGGCCGGCGTGATGCTGTTGTAGCCGAAAATACTGATCGGCACGCAACCCTCGGCCACCGCATGCGGATCGCGGCACACCGGAGTGCCGTCGGGGCCGGGAATCGCCTCCAGCGCGTTGCGCAAGCTCATGACATTGACCTGGCCGCTGGAGTTCTGCGCCTCCTTGGTCTTGCCGTAGGAGAGGTAGGCTTCGTAACTCCAGTCGCGCACCGTGCCTTTCAGCCCGGTCGCCAGGCGGAAGGTGTCGCGGTCCACGGTCGAGTGGCGCGGGCCGAACTCGGACAGGCGGCGGGTGAAGAAGTAGTCGGGCAGGCCGTCGCCGTCGGTGTCGCTGATGCGGTCGTACAAATACTCCGGCACCAGCGGATTCTTGACCAGCACGCCGTTGACGAGCGAGGCGGCCGGCACCTGGCCGCTGGGCTTGTACACCTGGTCGGAGCCGAGGGGGAAGGGTTCGATATTGGTATCGACCTTGGACGAGGCATACGTGCCCTCGAAAAACGCGCTGTGGTTCTCGTTGAAGGCCCAGTTGCCGTTGGTGGCGAACAGGTAGCGCTCGGTCGGCACGGCGATCAGGCGGTAGGCCGAGCGGTTGAAACCGGTGGCGCCGGCACCGGTGCCGGGCGCACCATTTTGCTTCCAGGGGATAATGTTGTTATTTGCATCATAGGTGAAATCCTCGGTGTCGCCGAAGAAATGGCCTTGCGGTGCGTAGCCGGAAAAGTTGGGCCGCTTGGCCACGAAGGCCAGTTCCGGATGCTTCTGGGTGATGGCCGAGGTCTGGTCGACGGCCGAGGCGGGGCGGTCGCGCGAGTACACCGCGCCCTGTTTCGAGTAACCGAAATGCCCCATGACGTTGCTGGCGCCGTCGGCGCTGGTGGTGCCGAAAGTGAGCGCCAGTTTCTTTTTATAATCGTCGCCTTCGTTGCTGCGGCCGGTCTGCGCGTCGAATAACAGGCCGCTAAAGTTTTTCTTCAGAATAATATTAACCACGCCGGCCACGGCGTCCGAACCATAAGTGGCCGACGCGCCACCGGTTAATAATTCCACCCGTTCAATAAAATCCGTTGGAATAGTATTGAGGTCGACGGCAGTATCTCCGGGCACGCCGGAAACAAATCGCCGGCCATTAATTAATACCAGGGTGCGTGAATCACCGAGGTTTCTTAAATTAACAGTCGATACGCCGGCGCTCGATGTCTGGAAATTGGAATTGGCGCGGCTGAGGGTTGGCGTACCCATGGTCGGGTTTTTCTGCAGCAAGTCTTGTAGATTCGTCGCACCGGACGCGGCAATATCCACAGAGTTTAATACCTGCAATGGCGAAGGCGATTCCGCCGCCGCCGAGGCGATGCGGGAGCCGGTTATCAGCACCTTCTGCATGGGTTCTGCGGTTTGCTGGCCGAAGGCGGCTTGTGTGCCCAAAGCCAGGCCGCCAAGACAGAGCAGGCGTATCGCGCGGGCGATCGAAGTTTCATTATTCATTATCCGACTCCTAGGGTGTATCGCGGTTATTTTTGAGTGCCACCGCATATAGACTGACTAGGCTGCCGAAGAGTTCCCGACGATCATAAGCTCGATTCTGGCATTTACATGCCAATTTTTAGCTTGTTTCCAGAGTGAAGGCGAAAAAAAACCGGGACATCGTCCCGGTTGTTCGCTCGCGCGGCTGCGTTGTTGGCTGCGTTGTTATTTGTAGATGCCGGAGCCGACCAGCATATCGTCGACTTTTTCAATGTAGCCGGATTTGGCTTCCACCGCCTTGGTGACCGGATTCGGCCATTTGAAATCCACCCAGCCTTTACCCTTGGATTTTGCGAGGTCGACCATTTCTTTAATCATCGGCTTGCCTTCATTATCCTTAAGGCCAATCAAAGGCTTGCCGACCATTTTAGGATTATTACCGTGGGCTAATGCCACGCCATTCAAATCATAAACATAAATATACAGGTCGCGGTCGTGGAAAGTCGTATTGGCCGGATCGGAAATGGCGGCGAAGGCTTTTTCCTTGCCATCGGATTTAATCAGGGCAACCGCCTTTTTAACCATGGCGACGGCTTCGTCGGGCGTACCCTTGTCGGCGGCCAGAGCGGTCGATGACATTGCAAACAAGCTCAAGCTAAGTGCCGCGGCACCGAATAAAGCTTTCATATCACTTCTCCTTTGAGTAAAACTGCGACGGCGCTGCGCGCTCTGATGTTTGTGGATTTCAATATTACTGCAGTTAATGAATTTAAATGGGTTCACACACAATGTACGCAAAGATATCGTTGTTATGTGGCAACGTTGTCACCGAAGATAGTGCGCCACAAGGCAGTCACATCGGCGGCCTGCGCGGCCACCAGTTGCGGATCGACGCGGGCTAAGTCCTGGCCTTGCAGACGCAGTTGGTGTTGCAACTTGCGCAACTGTCGATAGGCGTCGGCCACGCGCGCCGCCAGTCCCGCGTCGATCAATCCCAGCTCGCCGCACATTTTTAAAAGTGCAATATTGCCGAAGTTGGCGGTCAGCTGAGGGTAGGCCGCGGCGTGCTGCAGCACCAGGAACTGGACGATGAACTCGATGTCGATCATGCCGCCCGGATCCTGCTTCAGGTCGAACAGCTCGCTGTGGTTCGGCTTGGCGTCGACCATGCGTTTCCGCATTGCAATGACTTCCTGCTTCAGCGGGCCGTCGGCCGGGCGTTCCTTGCGCAGCACCGCTTCGCGGATCTGCTCGAAACGGGCGCCGATGGCCGCGTCGCCGGCGCAGAAGCGGGCGCGGGTCAGCGCCTGGTGCTCCCACACCCAGGCCGAGTTGCTCTGATACTTTTCAAACGCCGACACGCTCGACACCAGCATGCCGCTGGCGCCGTCCGGGCGCAGCGCGGTGTCGATGTCGAACAGGATGCCGGCCGAGGTGTGCGATGTCATCCAGGTAATAAAACGCTGCGCCAGCTTGGCGTACTGGGCCGGCGCCTCCTGGTCGCTGTCGTCGTACAGGAAGATTACGTCCAGGTCGGACACATAGCCCAGCTCCTTGCCACCCAGTTTGCCGTAGGCGATCACCGCGAACTGCGGCACTTCGCGGTGGCGCGTGGCCACCGTCTGCCAGATCGCCTTGATGGCGGCGGCCACGATGGTGTCGGCCAGCGCCGACAGGTGGTCGGCCAGCTTTTCCACCGTCAGGTCGCCAGCCAGGTCCTGCGCCAGCAGGTGGAACAGCTGGGCGTGGTGGATTTCGCGCAGGATGTCCATCAGCCGCTCGGTGTCGCCCGGCGCCGAGGCCAGCTGGGTTTCCAGGTCGGCCGCCAGCGCCACTGGGTCGAACACGGCGTTCCGGACCCGGTCATCCAGCAGCTCGTCCAGCAGGATGGGGTGCTGGCTGAGGAATTGCGCGGCCCAGCCGCTGGCGTGCACCATGCGGATCACCCGCGCCAGCGTGTGCGGATACTCGGTCAGCAGCGACAGGTAGGCCGAACGGCGCGCGATCGCCTCCAGGAAATCGAGCAGCCGGCCCAGCGTGGCCTGCTGGCTGCCGCCGCTCGACTCGCGCGAGCACTGGACGATCAGCGGCAGCGCCGCGTTGACCAGGCTCAACAGCCGGTTGCGGCTGGCTTCCGGCAGCGATTGCAGCCGTGGCGCCTGCCAGGTCGAGATCAGGCGCTTGGCCGCGCCTTCGGGATCGTCGAAGCCCAGCGCGGCAAAGCGCGCCACCATGGCCTCGCGGTTGTCGGGATCGGCGCACTCGTTGCTGGACTGCGGGTTGATGTCGCCGTCGCTGCCGCTGGTCTTGTCCGAGAACATCTCGTCGAACTGGCCGGCGACGAACTGGCGGTGGGCTTCCAGCTGGGTCAGCAGGGTGGCGGTGTCGGCCAGGCCCATCATCTGCGCCACCAGCAGGCGGTCGGCGTCGTTGGCCGGCAGCGTGTGGGTCTGGGCGTCGTCCATGTATTGCAGGCGGTGCTCCAGATTGCGCAGGAAGGTGTAGGAAGCCAGCAGTTGATAGACGATGGCGTGGCTTAGTAGGCCTTTCTCGGCGATGATGCGCAGCGTGGTGCGGGTCGAACGGTCGCGCAGGGCGGCGTCGCGGCCGCCGCGTATCAGCTGGAACACCTGCGCCAGGAACTCGATCTCGCGGATGCCGCCGCGGCCCAGCTTGACGTTGTTGCTGCGGTCCGGGTGCAGCCGCTCTTGGCGGTTCACCTCGGCGCGGATCTGCGCGTGCATGTTGCGGATGGCGTCGATCACGCCGAAGTCCAGGTAGCGGCGGAACACAAACGGTCGCACGATGGCCTCCAGCGCGGCGATATCCTCGCCGCGGCCGGTGACGGCGCGCGCCTTGACCCAGGCATAGCGCTCCCACTCGCGCCCCTGGACGATCAGGTATTGCTCCACCATGTTCAGGCTGGCGGCCAGCGGGCCGGAGCCGCCATTCGGTCGCAAGGCCATATCGACGCGGAACGTGTAGCCATCTTCCGTTATCTCTGACAAAGCCGCGATCAGCTTCTTGCCCAGGCGCACAAAGAACTCGTGGTTGGACAGGCTGCGCTGGCCCGGCCCGGCCACGGTGTCGCCGTCCTCCGGATAGACGAAGATCAGGTCGATATCCGACGACACGTTCAGTTCGCCGCCGCCTTGCTTGCCCATGCCCAGCACGATCAGCTCCTGCTGCTGGCCGGAATCGCGGCCGATGGGCGTGCCGTGCGCGGCGACCATCTCTGCGTAAATCTCCTCCATGTGCCGCTGGATGGCGAAGTCGGCGAAGCGGGTCATGGTTTCCACCACCTCGGCCAGGTTGGCCTTGCCTTCCAGGTCGCGGCGGATCAGCACGCACACCAGCAGGTTGCGCAGCCGGCGCATGGCGCGCATCAGCGGCAGCGGCGGGGCGCCCTCGGGCACGGCGGCGGCTTCTTTTGCTAAATAATCAGCAAGATTGATCTGGGCAAGCGATAATTGCGATAAATCATCAGCCTTGGCGGCGCGGTCGGGAGCGGCTGCCAGCCAGCGCTGGTAAAAACGTGAGACGGTTGGTGCAATCATTGGCAACGTGTTTCCTGATGCAAAGTTGATCGGTAACGAAAGTAACGCTCTGTAAAGCATGTAAAACCGGCGCGGGTCTGCCCTAAGTGGCGCTGTTCCCCCGGGGTGATACGGTAGAATTGCTGCGCAGGCATAAAAGCTTGGAACCGAGTTTAGCGATTTATTTGACGCATGGCCTGATTTATTAGCTTATTGATGCAAAAACCAGAAGAGGAGACTGTGACAGGCGAGGGCCCTTTGGCTGCGCGCTGGCACCGGCTGCGTGCGGCCTATCGTTTCTGCAACCTGGCCACCCATCACGTGCTCGGCTTCACGCTGAAGCTTTTCCTGCTGCTGTATTTCGCCTTCGCCATCCTGTTCCTGACGCTGCGCTACGCGGTGCTGCCGAATATCGACCACTACAAGGGCGACATCGAGCGCGTCGCCAGCAGCGCGGTGGGCAATCCCGTCACCATTTCCCGTATTTACGCCTCCTGGCGCGGCCTGCGCCCCAGCCTGTTCCTGGGCGACGTGGTGCTGCACGACCAGCTGGGCAACCAGGCGCTGGCCTTGCCGAGCGTGTCGGCCACGATCTCGTGGTGGAGCGTGCTGGCCGGCGCGGTGCGCTTCGAATCGCTGGAGCTGGTGCGTCCCGAGCTCGACGTGCGGCGCGAGGCCGACGGCCGCCTGTACGTGGCCGGCATCTACATCGACCTGCACAAGCCCAGCGACGGCAAGGGCGCCGACTGGCTGCTGTCGCAACGCGAAATCGTCATCCGCGATGGCCGCCTGCGCTGGACCGACCTGCAGCGCAGCGCGCCGCCGCTGGCGCTGGAAGGCGTCAACATCGCGCTGCGCAACCAGTGGCTGCACCACCAATTTGCGCTGAAGGCCACGCCGCCGGCCGCGCTGGCCGCGCCGCTCGACCTGCGCGCCGACTTCACCCATCCCGCCTTCGGCGCGCGCGTGTCCAACGTGTCCATGTGGAAGGGCGAGGTCTACACCGACCTGCGCGACACCGACCTGCAAGCCTGGAAGCCGTGGCTGGATTTCCCGTTCGAGCTCAACAGCGGCGGCGGCTCGCTGCGCGCCTGGATCAGCATCGAGCAATCGCGCCTGACCAGCTTTACCGCCGACGTCGGCCTGCGCGACGTGTCCGCCGTGCTGGGCAAGGACTTGCCGATGCTGGACCTGCGCCAGCTGACCGGCCGCCTGGCCGCGCGCGAAGACATCCCGTCCACCGCGCCGCTGGTGCGCAAGGGCGGCGAGCGTCCGCGCTTCGGCGCGCTGGGCCACAGCATCGAGCTGAGCAACCTGACGCTGACCACCAGCGACGGCCTGGTGATGGCGCCGACCTCGCTGTCCGAACACTACACACCCGCCGCCGGCGCCAAGCCGGAGCGCTATGAAGTGCGCGCCCGCCAGCTGGACCTGCAAACCATGGCCGGCCTGGCCGAGCGCCTGCCGCTGACCGAGCACCAGCGCAAGCTGCTGGCCGACATGGCGCCGCGCGGCCTGCTGCAGAATTTTTACGCCGAATGGCAGGGCACCTTCCCGGCCTTGCAGACCTACCGCTTGAAGGGCGACCTGGTCGGCCTGGGCCTGAAGCCGCAGCCGCCGCGCCTGGCGCAGCCCAAGACCGCCAAGACCCCGGCCATCGCCGGCATGCCCGCCATCCCCGGCTTCGACAACCTGACCGGCGCCATCGACGCCACCGAGAAGGGCGGCAGCTTCAGCCTGGCCTCGCAGCAGCTGGTGCTGCAGATGCCGGACTACTTCAGCGAACCGTCGATGCCGTTCGACCACCTGAACCTGAAGGCGCGCTGGTCGTTCGAGCCGGACAACCAGCTGCTGTTCGAGATCGACAGCATGGACTTCCTGCAGCAGGGCCTGAGCGGCACGCTGCAAGGCTCGCACCGCATGCCGCTGGCCGGCAAGGGCGTCGGCAACGTCGACCTGACCGGCACCCTGAACGGTTTCCAGATCAACCGCATCGACAACTACCTGCCGATGCAGACCCCGCACGACCTGCGCGCCTGGCTGACCGGCGCGCTGGAAGGCGGCGTCGCCAGCGAGGTGACGGTGCGTCTGCGCGGCGACCTGGCGCACTTCCCCTTCCACAGCGAGGCCGACAAGGCGCGCGGCGAGTTCCGCGTGGCCGGCAAGCTGACCGAGGGCAAGCTCAATTACTCGCCAAGCCACTTCCTGCACGACGGCAAGGAGCTGGGCAAGGACGGCAAGCCGCTGCCGCTGTGGCCGCAGGCCGAGCACATCAAGGGCAGCTTCGCGTTCGACCGCGCCCGCATGGAAATCCGCGGCGACACCGCCACCACCGGCGGCGTCGCGCTGTCGGGCGTGAAGGCGGTGATCCCCGACCTGACGATCCACGATTCGATGCTGGAAATCGACGGCAACGCGGCCGGGCCGATGCAGGAATTCCTCAAGTACGTCGCCAACAGCCCGGTGCTGGAATGGATCTCGCACTTCACCGACGAGACCCAGGCCAGCGGCAACGCCAAGCTGGCGCTGAGCCTGCGCCTGCCGCTGTCGCACCTGATCGACGCCAAGGTGCAGGGCGCGCTGCAACTGATGAACAACGACATCACGCTGATGAACGACCTGCCGCCGGTGCTGGCCTCGCAGGGCAAGATCGAGTTCAACGAGCACGGCGTCAACCTGAACCAGCTGTCGGGCGCCTTCCTGGGCGGACCGGTCAGCATCACCGGCGGCAGCCAGAAGGACAACTCCATCGTCGTCAAGCTGGGCGGCCTGATGACGGCCGACGGCTTCCGCAAGACCTATCCAATGCCGGCCATGCAGCGCCTGGCCAGCCACTTCTCGGGCGCCACGCGCTACAGCGGCACGGTCACGGCGCGCGACCACCAGGTGGTGGTGGCGGTCGATTCCACCTTGAGCGGCCTCGGCATCGAACTGCCGGCCCCGGTCAGGAAGGCCGCGCCGGACGCGATGCCGGTGCGCTTCGTGCTGACCAGCGCGCTCACGCCGGACGCCGCCGGCGCCATCCACGACGACATGCGCATCGGCCTGGGCGCCAACATCGCCGCGCGCTACCAGCGCCAGAAAATCGGCAAGACGCCGTGGAAGCTGGTGCGCGGCGGCATCGGCGTCAACACGCCCGCGCCCGAGCCCGACAGCGGCATGGCCTTCAACATCAGCCTGCGCGCGCTGAACGTCGACTCGTGGCTGGACTTCGGCAACGAGATCGCCGGCAAGGCCGACAGCGCGCCATCCTCCGCCGACAGCGCCGACATCGCCCAGTACGTGATGCCGGACTCCATCGCCGCGCGCGCCAGCGAGCTGGTGATCGGCGACCGCAAGCTGGAGAACGTGGTGGTCGGCGTCAGCCGCCAGAAAACGGTGTGGCAGGCCAGCATCGATTCCACCCAGGCCAACGGTTACGTGACGTGGAGCGAACCGTCCACCGGCCAGGGCCTGGGCAAGGTGACGGCGCGCCTGTCGTCGTTGGTGATCCAGGAGTCGGCCTCGAAGGACGTGCAGGATCTGCTGGACGGCAAGAGCGCGGCCGCCACCATCCCCGCGCTGGACGTGGTGGTCGAGCGCTTCGAATTGTTCAACAAGCCGCTGGGCCGGCTGGAACTGCAGGCCAGCAACGCGCAGACGCAGAACGCCCGTGAATGGCGCATCGGCAAGCTGTCGCTGGCCAATCCGGACGGCGAGCTGAAGGGCACCGGCAAATGGGTCACCAAGGATGGCGCCCACACCACCAGCCTGAACTTCAATCTCGACATCGCCGACGCCGGTAAATTGCTGGACCGCTTCGGCTTCGCCGGCACGCTGAAGAACGGCAAGGGCACGCTCAACGGCGACATCGCCTGGAAGGGCCTGCCGTATTCGCTGGACCTGCCCAGCCTGTCCGGCGACATCAAGCTGAACGTGGAAAAAGGCCAGTTCCTCAAGCAGGACCCGGGCGCCGCCAAGCTGCTCGGCGTGCTCAGCCTGCAAGCGCTGCCGCGCCTGCTCAAGCTGGACTTCCACGACGTGTTCTCGGAAGGGCTGGCGTTCGACGGCATCACCGCCAACGCCGCCATCAACCGCGGCATCGCCAAGACCGACAACTTGAAAATGCACGGCGTCGCCGCCACCGTGCTGATGGACGGCAGCGCCGACATCGCCAACGAAACCACCAACCTGCATGTGGTGGTGATCCCCGAAGTGAACCTGGGCACGGCGCCGCTGGTGTACGCGCTGGCGGTCAATCCGGTGATCGGCCTGGGCAGTTTCCTGGCGCAGCTGTTCCTGAGTGCGCCGGTGATGAAGGCCTTGACCTATCATATGCAGGTCACCGGGCCGTGGAAGGCGCCGGTGGTGACCAAGCTCGACGCATCCAAAGTGGAAGTGCCCGCCAAGGGCGCCAATTGAACGGGACAACCATGAACACAGTCGCCGCAGTACAAATGATTTCCTCGCCGTCCGTGACGGACAATATCGCCACCGCGCGCCGCCTGGTCACCCAGGCCGCCGAGGCCGGCGCCACGCTGGTGCTGCTGCCGGAATACTGGGCCATCATGGGCCTGAACGACAGCGACAAGGTGGCCGTGGCCGAGCCGCTGGGCCAGGGGCCGATCCAGGACTTCATGTCCGCGCTGGCCAAGGAACTGGAAATCTGGCTGATCGGCGGCACGCTGCCGCTGGCATCAAGCGATCCTGATAAAGTCATCAACACCACGCTGGTCTACAACCCGCGGGGCGAGCACGTGGGCCGCTACGACAAGATCCACCTGTTCGGCTTCACCAAGGGCACGGAGTCGTACAACGAATCGAAGACCATCGTGCCGGGCAAGCATGTCGGCGTGTTCGAGGCGCCGTTCGGCAAGGTCGGCATGTCGGTCTGCTACGACCTGCGCTTCCCCGAGCTGTACCGCGCGATGGGGCCTGTGTCGCTGATCGTCGTGCCGGCCGCGTTCACCTACACCACCGGCCACGCGCACTGGGAGATCCTGCTGCGCGCGCGCGCCATCGAGAACCAGTGCTACGTGCTGGCCGCGGCGCAGGGCGGCAACCATCCGAACGGCCGCCGCACCTGGGGCCACAGCATGCTGATCGACCCGTGGGGCGCGGTCAAGGCGGTGCTGGCCGAGGGCGAGGGCGTGATCCACGGCGACATCGATTTGATGTTCATGGACAGCGTGCGCCAGAGCCTGCCGGCACTGAAGCACCGGACCATGTGAACTCCGCTACAATTGCAACACACCACTAGAAGACACTATCATGAAGCCATTTGAACCGAACCTGTCCACCCTCGCCGTGGCGCGCGACATCCTGCTGACGCCGTTCGGACTGGACGAAGCCAAGCTGCTCAAGACGCTGGGCTCGATGTTCACGCACAAGGTCGACTACGCCGACCTGTATTTCCAGTTCACCAAGAACGAGGGCTGGAGCCTGGAAGAGGGCATCGTCAAGACCGGCAGTTTCTCGATCGACCAGGGCGTCGGCGTGCGCGCCGTGTCGGGCGACAAGACCGCCTTCGCCTACTCGGACGACATCTCCGAAGCGGCCCTGATGGACGCGGCCTCGGCCACGCGCACCATCGCCCGCGCCGGCGCCGGCAAGATCAAGGTGGCCGGCGCGATGACGCCGACCGGCGGCCGCTCGCTGTACCTGCCCAACGACCCGCTGGCCTCGCTCGACGCGACCGCCAAGGTCAAGCTGCTCGAGCGCGTTGAAAAAATGGCGCGCGCCAAGGATCCGCGCGTGGTGCAGGTGATGGCCAGCCTGGCCGGCGAATACGACGTGGTGCTGGTGGTGCGCAGCGACGGCGTGCTGGCGGCCGACATCCGTCCGCTGGTGCGTGTCTCGCTGACGGTGATCGTCGAGCAGAACGGCCGGCGCGAGATGGGCTCGTCCGGCGGCGGCGGCCGCTACGACTACGGCTACTTCAGCGACAGCCTGCTGGAACAATACGCGGCCGACGCCGTCAACTCGGCGGTGGTCAACCTGGACGCGCGTCCGGCCCCGGCCGGCCCGATGACCGTCGTGCTGGGACCGGGCTGGCCCGGCATCCTGCTGCACGAGGCGATCGGCCACGGCCTGGAGGGCGACTTCAACCGCAAGGGTTCGTCGACCTTCTCCGGCCGCATCGGCGAGCGCGTGGCCGCCAAGGGCGTGACGGTGGTGGACGACGGCACGCTGGCCGACCGCCGCGGCTCGCTCAACATCGACGACGAAGGCAACCCGACCCAGTGCACCACGCTGATCGAGGACGGCATCCTGAAAGGCTACATCCAGGACACCATGAACGCGCGCCTGATGAAGATGCCGGTCACCGGCAACGCCCGCCGCGAATCGTTCGCCCACCTGCCGATGCCGCGCATGACCAACACCTACATGCTGGGCGGCGACAAGGACCCGGCGGAAATTTTGGCCTCGGTCAAGAACGGCCTGTACGCGGTCAACTTCGGCGGCGGCCAGGTCGACATCACCAACGGCAAGTTCGTGTTCTCCGCCAGCGAGGCCTACATGATCGAGGACGGCAAGGTGACCTACCCGGTCAAGGGCGCCACCCTGATCGGCAACGGCCCGGAAGTGCTGAACCGCGTCTCCATGATCGGCAACGACATGCGCCTGGATCCGGGCGTGGGCGTGTGCGGCAAGGAAGGCCAGAGCGTGCCGGTGGGCGTCGGCCAGCCGACCCTGCGCATCGACGGCGTGACCGTCGGCGGCACGGCCTGAGCCACGGATAGTCATAAGCTTATAGCCATAAACTGCTTGCCAATCCGCGAACAATAGCGTTATAGTCGTTTAAACACCACACGGAAACCCGTTCATGACCCGCTTCTTCTTTACCGGCCATTTTTACTTTAGCAATTCCAACCCAAAGGCGGTGGAGTAGCGGCCGGTACACGTAGAAGCAAAAACGAGTTCCTGCAAATTCCAAAAAAACCGCCTTCCGAGGCGGTTTTTTTTTTAATGTTTTTTTGAACTTTCACCCTTAGCTCAATTGGAGAACAGCATGCCCCGTACCGATGATTTGCGCATCCGCGAAATGAAGGAATTGACGCCGCCGTCCCACCTGATACGCGAATTCGCATGCACCGAGCAAGCCGAGCAGACCGCCGCCGACGCCCGCGTCGCGCTGCACCGCATCCTGCACGGCCAGGACGACCGCCTGATGGTGGTGATCGGCCCGTGCTCGATCCACGATCCCAAGGCCGCGATGGAATACGCGCGCCGCCTGGTGGTGCTGCGCCGCGAACTGTCGGCCGACCTGGAGATCGTCATGCGCGTGTACTTCGAGAAGCCGCGCACCACGGTCGGCTGGAAGGGCATGATCAACGACCCGTACATGGACAGCAGCTTCCGCATCAACGACGGCCTGCGCATGGCGCGCCAGCTGCTGCGCGACATCAACGAGCTGGGCCTGCCGGCCGGCACCGAATACCTGGACGTGATCAGCCCGCAATACATCGCCGACCTGATCAGCTGGGGCGCGATCGGCGCCCGCACCACCGAATCGCAGGTGCACCGCGAGCTGGCTTCCGGCCTGTCGTGCCCGGTTGGCTTCAAGAACGGCACCGACGGCAACGTCAAGATCGCGGTCGAGGCGATCAAGGCCGCGTCGCAGCCGCACCACTTCCTGTCGGTGACCAAGGGCGGCCACTCGGCCATCGTCTCGACCAACGGCAACGAGGACTGCCACATCATCCTGCGCGGCGGCAAGGCGCCCAACTACGACGCGGCCAGCGTCGATGAAGCCTGCAAGGCCATCGCGGCCCAGGGCCTGGCGGCGCGCCTGATGATCGACGCCTCGCACGCCAACAGCTCCAAGAAGCCGGAGAACCAGGTGCCGGTATGCGCCGACATCGGCCGCCAGGTGGCGGGCGGCGACAACCGCATCGTCGGCGTGATGGTGGAATCGCACCTGGTGGCGGGCCGCCAGGACCTGGTGCCGGGCAAGGAACTGACCTACGGCCAGTCGGTCACCGACGGCTGCATCGACTGGGATAGCAGCGTGCAAGTGCTGCAGGACCTGGCCGCCGCCGTGCGCCAGCGCCGTCTTGCCACCCAGGCGGCGGAGGCCGCGTCCAAGTAACAAAACGTAGTGCCGTTACACTCAAGATACAAAGGGACCCAATCGCCACTTGGGTCCCTTTGTTTTTGCGGATCGCTATCAATACTGTTGTAAGAACCACGAATGCGACACGAGTTCGATTGACCTTAACTTCCTCGCATGTTTTTATATAAAGCATGGGTGGTGTCGTTGAACACCTTCCTACGTTAATTCACCAGTCCCGTCCAAGACTCGCGACCTGTTGCCATCCCGGCGGCGGGCGTTGGACCGGTGCATCCAAAAATAATAGCGGAGGTTAGTCATGATTCAAGAAACAGTGTTGGCGCGTTCCCTGCGGTTGATGTTCTCGGGCGGCGCCCTGGCCGGACTGGGCCTGCTGGCCCTGCCGGCGATGGCGCAGGACGCGCCGGCCAGCGGCCAGGCCGCGCAGCCGATGCAGCGGGTCGAGATCACCGGCTCGGCCATCAAGCGCATCGCCAAGGAGGGCGCGCTGCCGGTGCAGGTGCTGACCAGCGCCGACATCAAGCAGAGCGGCGCCACCTCCGCGACCGACCTGATCCAGATGCTGCCGTCGATGCAGGGCTTTGTGCCGGCGTCCAGCTCGGTCAACGGCGGCGGCGCCGGCGTCACCACGGCCTCGCTGCACTCGCTGCCGTCGAAGTACACGCTGGTGCTGCTGGACGGCCAGCGCCTCGCGCCCAGCCTGCTGGGCAACGGGCAGGGCGGCGGCTACGCCGTCAACATCGAGAGCATCCCGCTGGAGGCGGTGGAACGGGTCGAGATCCTCGGCGACGGCGCCTCGGCGCTGTACGGCTCGGACGCGATCGCCGGCGTGGTCAACTTCATCCTGAAAAAGAACCTGACCAAGGGCGAGGCCTACGCCACCTACGGCCAGCCGCGCAAGTCCGGCGGGCGCTGGTCCAGCGCCGGCCTGACCAAGGGCTGGGGCGACCTCGACACGGACAAGTTCAACATCCTGTTCTCGTACAGCCACGACGAGCAGCAACGCCTCACCGCGCTGCAGCGCGACTTCTCGGCGCAGGGCGCCTTCTTCAAGTTCGGCAGCGGCGGCAAGCAGTACTGGTTCGACCAGCGCACCGGCAACACCGAGCCGGCCAACATCACCTTCAACGTGCGCCCGCGCGGCTCGGCCGATTCGGTCGAGACCAGCGGCGTGGCGATCAATCCCTACCTGGCCGCGCGCGGCAATTGCGGCAGCCCGCTGGCCGGCCCGCTGGGCGCGCAGTGCCGCTTCAACTACGGCGCCACCGTCGAGGACGTACCCGGCTCGCGGCGCGACAGCGGCCTGTTGAAAGGCACCTGGCAGCTCAACGAGGACACCAAGCTGTGGGGCGAGCTGGTGCTGTCGAGCTATTCGATGACCGCGCAGTACGCGCCGTCCGCGCAGCCGATGGGCGTCAACTCCACCGACCGCTTCCCGCAGCTGTACCAGCGCTACATCCAGCCCTACCTGGACGCCAACAACCTGGAGAACCCGACCGGCGACGCCACGCTGGGCTACCGCTCGGTGCTGATCGGCGGCCGCGCCGACGAGTACATCACCGACGCCCGCCACTTCGCGCTCGGCGTCGACGGCAACGCCTGGGGCTGGAGCTACAACGCCAGCCTGATCCTGTCGCAAAACAAGATCAAGGACAACGCCGCCGGCGGCTACTCGGACTTCGACAAGCTCAACGCGCTGGTGGCGTCGGGCGTCTACGATCCGGTGATGGGCACCGGCGCCGACCAGCTGCGCGGCGCGCTGGTCAACGGCACCACCTTCTCGACCAACACCTCCAAGCTGAACACGCTGCACGCGGGCGCGCAGCACGACCTGTTCAACCTGCCGGGCGGCACCTCCATCGTCTCGCTGGGCGGCGACTATTCCAAGACCCGCTACCAGATCGCCTACCACCCGACCATCCTGGCCAACTCCGGCTACGTCAGCCAGCCGGCGTCGGCCAACTACCCGGTCGGCGGCAACTACGGCCAGGTGCCGTTCGACGCCCGCCGCGACAACTGGGGCGTCTACGGCGAGGTGCTGCTGCCGCTGGCCAAGACCTTCGAGGCCACCGTCTCCGGCCGCTACGACAGCTACGACAAGACCCACAGCGAGTACATCTTCGCCAAGCTGGCCGACGCCAGCGGCCTGCGTCCGCAACTGCCGTCGGGCGAGGTCGGCAACTCCTTCAGCGCCGGCACCTACAAGGTCAGCGCGCGCTGGACCCCGGTCGAGACGCTGCTGCTGCGCGCCGCCTACGGCACCGGCTTCAAGACGCCCAACATCAGCGACATCGCCGGCGCGCCGACCTTCTACGGCAGCACCGCCGGCAGCTACGCCTGCCCGTTCCCCGGCTCGCCCGGCTGCCAGGTGGGCCAGGCCCAGTATGACCTGCTGACCGGCCCGAACGGCGCCAGCGGCAGCGACGGCTTGCAGCCGGAAAAATCCAAGCAGTGGACGCTCGGTGGGCGCATCGAGGCGCTGCGCGGCCTGTCGCTGGGGCTGGACTTGTGGAATGTGCAGATCCGCAACCAGGTGCTGTCGGCCGGCGTGCCGGAGCAGGTCGGCTTCGCCAACCCGCAGCAGTACCAGCGCCTGTTCGTCAACCCTTATCCCGACCCGGCCGGCTACACCACGATCGGCTACCTGCAGGCGCCGATCAACGGCGGCGTCGCCAACTACCGCGGCGTGGACTGGGACTTCAGCTACCGCAACAAGTCGCCGATCGGCGACTGGAAGGCGGCCTGGACCGGCACGTACATGATCAAGCAGAACTACACCACCCAGGCCGACGGCGAGGTCCAGTCCAACCTGGGCCGCTTCGGCCCGGACAACGGCGTGGTGTTCCGCGTGCAAAGCAACCTGGCGCTGAGCCTGACCAACGGCAGGCTGACCAACACGCTGACGGCGCACTACAAGTCGGGCTACCACGACCAGGCCTATCCGGCGGACACGGCCATCTTCGCGGTCAACCCGGACGGCAGCGTGGGCGATTCGGTGGCCTTCGGCGGCTTGTGGACGCCGTCGTACACCACCTTCGACTGGCAGGGCAAGTATGACTTCGGCCGCTTCTCGCTGACCGCGGGCATCAAGAACCTGTTCGACCGCAATCCGCCGCTGACCCTGCAGAACGCCGGCGGCGGCAACCAGCTCGGCTACGATGGACGCTACACCGATCCGGCCGGGCGCTCGTTCTACCTGACCGGCAACTACAAGTTCTGACGCCACAAAGAAAAATCCCCGGCACGGGCCGGGGACTCAGGGGGGCAGCGAACGCTGGAAACCAGCTTAGAACTTGTACGAAGCGTTCACGTAGAAGGTGCGGCCCAGCGGGTCGGTGTAGCGGCCGTCGTAGCCCACCTGGTTACCGCCGCCCGAGTTACGCACGGACAGCGGAGGGTCCTGGTCCAGCAGGTTCTTGATGCCGGCGGTCAGGGTCAGGTTCTTGATGTAGTCGGCCTTGATCTGGTAGTCGACCGTGGTGTACGACTTGACGTCGCGTTCCATGGCGACCGCGCCGCCGATGCTGCCGTCGGCGTTGACCACTCGTACTGCCGCGTCATCCGCGGTCAACGGCTTGTCGTGGTAGCCGCTGCGGTAGTTGACGGTCAGCGAGTTGGTCATCTTGTCCGACGACTTCAGCGAGAACACCACCTTCGAGATCAGGCGGAACACCACGTCGTCGTAGGAGTTGAAGCGGCCGATGCTCTTCTCGGTGCCGACCAGCGGTACATCCTGTTCAGCCTTGAGCATGTAGGTACCGGTCCAGTTCACGCTGGCCTTGCCGATCGGCGTGGCGGAGCGGAAGGTGGTATCCCAGTCCAGGCCGCGGAAGTGCGACGTCGCCAGGTTCAGCGGTTTGCGGATCGCCACCAGCACGTTGCTCTTCTGGATAGGATCGGCGTACACCGCGATGTACTGGTTCAGTTCAGCCTTGGTGTACAGCTGATCCTGCGAGTAGGTGCGGATCTGGTTCTTCAGCTTGACGTCCCACATGTCCAGGCCGAACGACAGCATGGTGTTCGGTTCCAGGCGGAAGCCCAGCGTGGCCTGCTTGGATTCCTCCGCTTTCAGCGCGCCATCGCCGCTGGCCGGATTGCCGACGTCCAGCAGCGCGTATTCCGACGAGCCGGGACGGCAGTAGACCGCACGGGGATCCGGCGCATGGACCGGGCACGGGAACGGGTTCGACGAGCCGGCGTTCTTCAGCGGGTCGGCGATGTTGTTCATCGTCGGCGCCTTGAAGCCGGTGCCGTACGAGCTGCGCAGCAGCAGTTGCTGGGTCGGGGTGTAGCGCACCGACAGCTTGTAGGTGGCTTTGGCCACATCCTCGCCGATCTTGCCCGATGGCGAAGCCTTGCCGGCGGTGTCATAGCTGACGTTTTTCTTGTCGACCGCGGCGTAGCTGTCGTAGCGCACGGCGGCGGTGGCTTCCAGGTTCTTGGCGATTGGCATCAGCAGCTCGCCGAACGCGCCCCAGTTGGTGCGGCTGGCGTCGAGCGCCTGGGCGCCGGTGCCGCCGCCGATTTCCACGTCGGTCCAGCCTGGATTGCCGGGGCCGGGGCCCATGGCGATCTGCGACGGCGTGTCCTGGTAGGTCTGCTTGGTGAAGTCCGCGCCCACGCCCAGCGAGGCGGCGCCGCCCGGCAGGTCGAACACTTCGCGCGACGCGTGCGCGCCGATCACGTCGATCTTGGATTTGGTCACGTCCAGCTGCTGGTGCAGCACGGCCGGCGCCAGCACGGCGGCGGCGCCGGTGTTGGAGACGAAGGGATTGTAGGCGCCGGTGCGGACCAGTTCCTCGAACTTGTCGCCGCTCATGTAGCCGGCCAGCGCCTGGTCGGTCTGCTTGTTCTGCGAATGGGTGTAGGTGGCGCCCAGGTCCCAGCCGGCGTATGCGCTGTCGATGCCCAGCACGAAGTGGGCCGCGTCGGTGCGGTACTCGTCGGTGCGGCCACCGGCGTCGGCGCCGCGGTAGTACCACAGCGCGTCGGTGACGTCGGCCGGGTTCACGCCCTGGCCGGCCAGCAGCGGCACGATGCTCTTGTTGTAGGCGCCGATGTAATTCTGGTTGGTGGTCTTGACGCCGGTGACCGGGTCGGTGCTGAACACGGTCAACGGCTGGGCGGCCGGCGCGTAGCGCGCGGTACTGGCGAACTTGGACAGCACCAGTTCGCTGAACACGGTGGTCTCCTTGCCGACGCGCAGTTTGCCCGATGCGAACAGGCTGTCGCGCTTGAGCTCAGGCAGCAGCTGCACGGTGGCCGGGTAGTCGAAACGGCAGGCGCCGCTGCGCGAGAAGGTGTTCGGCTGGGTGCAGGAACCCTTGTTCAGCAGGTCGGTGTTGAGCACCACGTCGTCGGTCGGGGTCACCACTTCGACGTTGGCCGGGGTCGAGTTGATACTGGTTTGCCAGGTGGCGTACTGCTTGCCGTTTTCGGTGAAGCGGCGCACGCCGGATTTGGCGAAGTCGCGCTGGCGGGAGTTCAGTTCCTTCTGCTCGTCGTGGCTGTAGGCCAGCAGCACGTTGTAGCCGTCGGTCTCCAGGTCGCCGAAGCCCTTGGTGATCGAGATGTTGCCGCTCTTGCCGCCCGATTTCTCCGGGATGTCGAAGGTGCCTTCGACGGTCAGGTCGTGCACGTTCTTTTTCAGGATGAAGTTGACCACGCCGGCGATCGCGTCCGAGCCGTACAGGGTCGAGGCGCCGTCGGTCAGGATCTCGACGCGTTCGACGGCCGACAATGGAATGCTGGCCAGGTTGACCGCGCTGCCGGTGCCGTAAGGCGCCATGCGGCGGCCATTGAGCAGCACCAGCGTGTACTGGGTGCCGATGGCGTGGATCGACGCCGTCTGCACGCCGGCGCCGCCGCCGTTGATCGAGGTCGACGAGGTGATGAAGCCCTGCATCGACGGCAGTTGGGCGACCAGGTCGGCCACGTTGTTGGCGCCGCTTTGCTCGATGTCCGCGCGGGTCAGCGTCTGGACCGGCAGCGAGCCTTCCTTGGCGATGCGCTTGATCGACGAGCCGGTGATCTCGACGCGGGCGACGTTGTTGACGTCGCTTGTCTGCGCGACCGCCGCATGCATGCCCAGGGCCAGGCCGCTGGCACACAACAGACGCACGGACCGCGCCAATACTGTTTCAACCATCATTATCTTGCTCTCCCATGTAAAAACGATAAACCCCAGAGGTCTTCTGAATCTTGTGAAAAGAATCATTTATTCTTCACCTCTTCATCAGAGCATCCGCCCGTATTTACTGTCAATGATGGAAACATTTATTAATGGACAAACAGACGCCGCCGCGCGCGCCACCGGCGTGGCATCGATTTCAGGCAAAATGCGCTCTAATTTGGTGCGTCCCAACTTGCAATGTACAAAACGTTGTTTATTTTGTAAAAAGAAGGGAAAGTATGGCGTGGCCGTCGTCGGCGTGCAACACGTTGGTGCACGCGCGGCGGCGTGAACCTGGATTGCGTGCGATACAAAACGTTACATTAATGCGACAGTCGCCCAACGCAAAAAGCCCCGTCTTCCGAAAAAGACGGGGCTGCAAGATCACCGGCCCGGAAGCCGATGACCTGGGGCTTAGAACTTGTATGCCGCGGTCAGGTAGAAAGTACGGCCCAGCGGATCGGCGTAGCGGCCGTCGTAGCCCACCTGGTTGCCGCCGCCCGAGTTACGCACCGAGAACGGTGGGTCCTGGTCCAGCAGGTTTTTGATGCCGGCGGTCAGGGTCAGGTTCTTGATGTAGTTGGCCTTGATCTGGTAGTCCAGCGTGGTGTACGACTTGACGTCGCGCTCCATCGCCACCGCACCGCCGATGCTGCCGTCGTCCTTGACCGCGCGCACCGCTGCGTCGTCCGCGGTGAAGATCTTGTCGTGGTAGCCGGAACGGTAGTTCAGGGTCAGCGAGTTGGTCATCTTGTCGGACGTCTTCAGCGCGAACACGATCTTGCTGATGACGCGGAACACCACGTCGTCGTAGGAATCGAAACGGCCGATCGATTTTTCCGTGCCGACGCCAGGGACGTCCTGCTCAGCCTTGAGCATGTAGGTACCGGTCCAGTTCACGCTGGCCTTGCCGATCGGCGTGGCCGAGCGGAAGGTGGTGTCCCAGTCCAGGCCGCGGAAGTGCGACGAGGCCAGGTTCAGCGGTTTGCGCACGGCCACCAGCACATTGCTCTTCTGGATAGGGTCCGCATACACGGTGATGTACTGGTTCGCCAGCACCGGATTGGTGAACAGCTGGTCCTGCGAGAAGGTGCGGATCTGGTTCTTCAGCTTGACGTCCCACATGTCCAGGCCGAACGAGATCATGGTGCTCGGCTCCAGGCGGAAGCCAACGGTCGCTTGCTTGGACTCCTCCGCCTTCAGCGCGCCGTCGCCGGTGGATGGGTTGCCGCTGTCGAGCAGGCCGTATTCCGATGCGCCCGGACGGCAGTAGACAGCACGCGGATCCGGTGCTTTGACCGGGCACGGGAAGTTGTTCGACGAGCCGGCGTTCTTCAACGGGTCGGCGATGTTGTTCATCGTCGGCGCCTTGAAGCCGGTGCCGTAGGAGCCGCGCAGCAGCAGCGCCTGGGTCGGCGTGTAGCGCACGGCCAGCTTGTAGGTGGCCTTGGCCACGTCTTCGCCGACCTTGCCCGATGGCGAAGCATTGCCGGTGGTGTCATAGCTGACGTTTTTCTTGTCGACGGCGGCGTAGCTGTCGTAACGCACAGCGGCGGTCGCTTCCAGGTTCTTGGCGACCGGCATCAGCAACTCGGCGAAACTACCCCAGTTGTTGCGGCTGGCGTCGAGCGCCTGCGAGCCGGTGCCGCCGCCGATTTCCACGTCGGTCCAGCCTGGATTGCCCGGGCCTGGGCCCATGGCGATCTTCGATGGCGTGTCCTGGTAGGTCTGCTTGGTGAAGTCCGCGCCGAGGCCCAGCGCCGCGGCGCCGCCCGGCAGGTTGAACACTTCACGCGAAGCGTGCGCGCTGACCACGTCGATCTTGGACTTGGTCACGTCCAGTTCCTGGCGCAGCACGGCCGGTGCCAGCAGCGCGGCGGCGCCGGAGGTGGATTCGAACGGGTTGTAGGCGCCGGTGCGGACCAGTTCCTCGAACTTGTCGCCGCTCATGTAACCGGCCAGGGCGCGGTCGGTCTGCTTGTTTTGCGAATGGGTGAAGGCGCCGCCGACATCCCAGCCCGCGTACGAGCTGTCGATGCCGATCACGAAGTGGGCCGCGTCGGTGCGATACTCGTCGGTACGGCCGCCGGCGTCGGCGCCGCGGTAGTACCACAGCGCGTCGGTGACGTCGGCCGGGTTGATCTTCTGGCCCGGCAGCAGCGGCACGACGCTCTTGTTGTAGGCGCCGATGTAGCTGTTGTTGATGGTCTTCACGCCCGACACCGGATCGGTGCTGAACACGGTCAGCGGCTGGGCGGCCGGCGCGTAGCGCGCGGTGTTGGTGAACTTCGACAGCACCAGTTCGGTGAACACGGTGGTGTCCTGGCCGAGGCGCTTGGTGGCGGAGGCAAAGATGCTGTCGCGCTTCAGCTCAGGCAGCAGCTGGACCGTGGAAGCGTAGTCGAAACGGCAGGCGCCGCTGCGCGAGAAGGTGTGCGGCTGGGTGCACGAACCTTTGTTGAGCAGGTCGGTGTTGAGCACGACGTCGTCGTCGGCGGTCACCACTTCGACGTTGGCCGGGGTCGAGTTGATACTGGTTTGCCAGGTGGCGTACTGCTTGCCGTCCTTGGTGAATTTATGCACGCCGGATTTGGCGAACTCGCGCTGGCTGGCGTTCAGTTCCTTCTGCTCGTCGTGGCTGTAGGCCAGCAGCACGTTGTAGCCGTCCGTTTCCAGGTCGCCGAAGCCTTTGGAGATGGAGATGTTGGTGCTCTTGCCGCCCGATTTCTCCGGCGCGTTGACGGTGCCTTCGATGGTCAGGTCGCGCTGGTTCTTTTTCAGGATGAAGTTGACCACGCCGGCGATCGCGTCCGAGCCGTACAGCGTCGAGGCGCCGTCGGTCAGGATCTCGACGCGTTCGACGGCCGACAATGGAATGCTGGCCAGGTTGACCGCGCTGCCGGTGCCGTAAGGCGCCATGCGGCGGCCATTGAGCAGCACCAGCGTGTACTGGGTGCCGATGGCGTGGATCGACGCGGTCTGCACGCCGCCGCCGCCACCGTTGACCGAGGTCGACGAGGTGATGAAGCCTTGCATCGACGGCAGTTGGGCGACCAGGTCGGCCACGTTGTTGGCGCCGCTTTGCTCGATGTCGGCGCGGGTCAGCGTCTGGACCGGCAGCGAACCTTCCTTGGCGATACGTTTGATCGACGAACCGGTGATCTCGACGCGGGCGACGTTTTCGCTGTCGCTCGTTTGCGCGAATGCGGCGTGCATCCCCAGGGCCAGGCCGCCGGCGCACAACAGGCGTACAGAGCGGGACAATACAGTTTCAACCATCATTATTTCTTGCTCCCATTGGAAAACGGTAAACACAGGGGTGTGATTTGTTTTTTTTATCGGCGGTGCCTTGCCGTTTGAAAAAAACACCAACGTTCTTTTCATCTGGTCATCAGATCACTTGGCGACATTTGCTGTCAACGGACAAGCTTTCATAGGAATAGCTATTAGTCATTCTTTACGTTGTAGCAAGAATGCGCCAAAAGAGGGGTGAAAAACGCTCTAATTTGGTGCATCTGGCAAATAAATGACGTAGAACGTTGATTCATCATCAAAAAAGAATCGAATATCTGGTGATATCGTCGGTTGGCCGCAACAAGTTGGTGCGATGCAATTTTATGAACCTGTCTTCATCCCGACACGCAGCGTTACATTTATGCGACAAGCCACCCCGCCACGCCCGCGTCGGGGTTTCCGCTGTGCAAGCCACTCTTAGTTAATGACTATCAGGCGACGATTCCGGCGGCGGAAAATTTGCTGTATTGTTCCAGCACTTATCAGGGGCTCGAGGAAGTCTATGCAGCGCATCAAATTCGCCGCCGTCGTGGCCGCCGCGTGCTGGTCGCTGGCGGCGCTGGCGGCGGCGCCGGTCAAAACCCTGCGCTACATCCTGCCGGCAGCCGAGGCCAGCTTCGATCCGGCGCTGGGGCGCGACTTATATACCGGTCACATCACCGAAGCCATCTTCGAGACCCTGTACACCTACGACTACCTGGCGCGCCCGGTCAAGCTGGCGCCCGAGACCGCCGCCGCGCTGCCGGAAGTGTCGGCCGACGGCCGCACCTACCTGATCCGCCTGAAGCCGGGCATCCACTTCACGCCCGATCCCGCGTTCGGCGGCAAGCCGCGCGAGCTGACCGTGGCCGATTACGTCTACTCGTGGAAGCGGCTGTTCGACCCCAGGCTGGCCTCGCCCAACAGCTGGCTGTTGGAGGGCAAGGTCGTCGGCCTGGACGCGCTGGCCGAGCGGGCCAAACAGACCGGCCATTTCGACTACGACGCCGACGTGCCCGGCCTGGAGCAGATCGACCGCTACACGTTGCGCATCCACCTGACCCATACCGACTTCAGCCTGGGCATGATCCTGGCCTACGAGCCGCTGGCGGCGGTGGCGCGCGAGGTGGTGGAGAAGTACGGCGACAGCAAGGGCGAGGTGGCCGGCCACCCGGTCGGCACCGGCGTCTACCGGCTGGGGCAGTGGATACGCGGCAGCCGCATCGTCCTCGAGGAAAACACCGGCCACCGCGCGGAAACCTGGGACTTCGCGCCCAGCGCCGAGGACCGCGCGGACGACGAGCGCATCGTGCGCCAGATGAAGGGCAAGAAGATCCCGCAGATCGGCCGCATCGAGATCAGCGTCCAGCTGGAGGACCAGTCGCGCTGGCTGTCCTTCACCAGCGGCGAGGCCGACCTGTTCTGGCTGGACGGCCCGCTCTCGCCCAAGGCGCTGGCCGACGGCAAGCTGCGGCCGGAGCTGGCCGCGCGCGGCATCCAGCTGTCGCGCATTGTCGATCCGGTGCTGACCTATTACTACTGGAATATGCGCGACCCGGTGGTGGGCGGCTTCGGCAAGGAGAAGATCGCCCTGCGCCGCGCCATCGCCATGGCGCACGACGTCGACGAGGAAATCCGCCTGGTGCTCAACAGCGAGGGGCGGCGGCTGGTGTTCCCCATCCCGCCGGGCGTGGACGGCCACGACCCGGATTACCAGGGCCTGCTGCGCTACGATCCGGTGCTGGCCAACCAGCTGCTGGACCGCTACGGTTATAAAAAGGGCGCGGACGGCTGGCGTACCCAGCCGGACGGCAAGCCGCTGGTCATCCGCTACACCTCGCGCAACGAGGCGGCCGGCGTGCTGATGGCCGAGCTGTGGCGCAAGACCTACAACCGGCTCGGCATCCGCATGGAAAACCAGCGCATGATCTTCAGCGACATCCAGCAGGCCGAGATGCTGTGCAAGCTGCAGACGCGCACCTACCAGTGGATGGCCGACTATCCGGACGGCGACAACTTCATGCAGCTGTTCTACGGGAAGAACATCAACCAGAACAACAACGGCTGCTACCAGGACGCGCAGTTCGACCAGTGGTACGAGGCCAGCCACAGCATGCCGCCGGGCCCGGCGCGCGACGCGCTGTACCGCAAGATGGCGCGGCTGCTGGAAGTGCAGGCGGCGGCCATGCCGGCCTACTCGCGCTACCGCAGCATGCTGGCGCAACCGGGCGTGCTGGGGTATAAGAAGCATCCCATCCTGCATCAGGAATGGAAGTACATCGATATCGAGCGCAAGGACCACGAATGATTGCTTATGTAGTGCGCCGCCTGTGGCAGATGCTGCCGACCATGCTGGGCGTGGTGCTGCTGGTGTTCGTGCTGTTTAACTGGGTGGGCGGCGACCCGGCCTTCATCCTGGCCGGCAAGATGGCCAACGCCGAGAGCATCGCCAACATCCGCCGCCAGCTGGGCGTGGACCAGCCGTACTACGTGCAGCTGTGGATCTTCATCAAGCAGATCGCCAGCTTCGACTTCGGCCTGAGCTGGGCGACCGGCGAGCCGGTGTCGCACATCATCGCCACGCGGCTGGGGCCGTCGCTGACGGTGCTGCTGCCGCTGACGCTGCTGGAGACGCTGCTGGGCATCGCGCTGGCGCTGGGCGTCGCCTTCGTGCGCGGCTCGCTGACCGACCGCGCGGTGATGATCGCCTGCACCGTCGGCATGTCGGTCAGCATCCTGGTGTACATCATCGTGTTCCAGTACGGGCTGGCGTACAAGCTGGGCCTGTTCCCGGTACAGGGCTGGGGCGAGGGCTTCTGGGAGAACCTGCTGCGCTACGCCACCTTGCCCATCCTGATCGGCCTGGCCGTCTCGATCGCGCCCACCCTGCGGCTGTACCGCAGCTTCGTGCTGGACGAGGTCGGCCAGGACTACGTGCGCACAGCGCGCGCCAAGGGCCTGGGCGAGCGCCGTGTGATGTGGGTGCACGTGCTGCGCAACGCCGCCATTCCCATCATCACGCACGTCATGGCCAACCTGCCGGCGTTGCTGATCGGCGCCTTCCTGCTGGAGCGTTTCTTCGGCATTCCCGGCATCGGCCGCGAGGTGATCCTGGCGGTGGAGCGCAGCGACTTCCCGGTGATCAAGGCGATCACCGTCTACGTGGCGGCGGCCACCATGGTGTTCAACCTGCTCACGGACCTGATGTACCAGGCGGTCGATCCACGGGTGCAACTGACATGACGGCCATCGTGCATAACGCATCGCCCGGCTTGTGGCGGCTGGCCTGGCGGCGCCTGCGCGCGGACCGCGTGGCGATGGCCTCGCTGGCCGTGGTGGCGGCTTTCTTGCTGATGCTGGTGTTGTCGGCCAGCGGATTGATCGTGGCCGACTGGGAGCGGGAGGTCGGCGTTAATTACGCGCCGCCCGGTTTTGTCGGCGCCGCGCCGGCGATGCAGGCCGCGCCCGCGCAGGCCGCGCAAGCCTTGCCGGACAATCCCTTCGACCCGTTGGCCGACGACATCCGCGCCTTGCGCGCGCAGCTCGCCGCCGGCGGCGAGGGCGCCATCGACATGTATGGCGTGACCGATCCGCTGGCCGCCGATCTGGCCCAGCTGCGCGGCGCGCGGGGCGGCACGGCGGCGGACCATGCTGGCGCTGGCCGCCTGGCGACCCTGCCGTTCGGCGGCGACAAATGGGGCCACGACATCATCAAGAAAACCATCAAGGGCGGCGAGACCTCGATCGTGGTCGGCCTGGTCGCGGCCCTGCTGGCGGTCAGCCTGGGCAGCTTGTTCGGCGCACTGTCCGGCTACTTCGGCGGCGTGGTGGACGACTTGTTCAACTGGTTCTACAGCATCTTCACCGCCATCCCATCGGTGCTGATGATACTGGCCGTGGCCGCCGTGCTGCAGCAGAAGGGCGTGGCGACCATCGTCCTCATCCTCGGCCTGACCGGCTGGACCGGCCCCTACCGCCTCATCCGCGCCGAGTACATCAAGCACAAGGCGCGCGAATACGTGCTGGCCGCCGACGCCATCGGCGCCTCGCACTGGCGCCGGATGTTCGTCCACATCTTCCCCAATGTCAGCCACGTCGCGCTGGTGCAGATGTCGATCCTGGTGGTCGGCTTCATCAAGGCCGAGGTCATCCTCAGCTTCCTCGGCTTCGGCGTGCCGGTCGGCGTGGTCTCGTGGGGCAGCATGCTCAACGAGGCGCAGAACGAATTGATCCTCGGCCGCTGGTGGCAGCTGACCGCCGCCGCCGTCGCCATGGCCCTGCTGGTGACGGCGTTCTCGCTGTTCACCGACGCGCTGCGCGACGCCCTCGACCCCAAGGTGAAATGATGGACGACACGCCACTGCTGGACATCGCCGACCTGCGCATCGCCTTCCGAGTCGACCGCCACGCGACCGTGGAGGCGGTTAAGGGCGTGTCGTTCCAGGTGCCGCGCAACGCCACCGTCGCGCTGGTGGGCGAATCGGGCAGCGGCAAGTCGGTCAGCTCGCTGGCCGTGATGGGCCTGCTGCCGGCGGACGCCACGCTCATCGACCCGGCCAGCAGCATCCGCTTCGACGGCCGCGACCTGCTGGCGCTGAACGCCGCCGAGCGCCGCGCCCTGTGCGGCAAGGACATCGCGATGATCTTCCAGGAACCGATGTCGTCGCTGAACCCGGTCTTCACTGTCGGCGCGCAGATCGTCGAAGTGCTGCGCCTGCACATGGGCATGAGCGCGGCCCAGGCCCGCCGCCGCGCGCTGGAGCTGCTGGACGAGGTCGGCATTCCCGATCCCGCCGTCAAGATCGACGCCTACCCGAGCCAGATGTCCGGCGGCCAGCAGCAGCGGGTGATGATCGCCATGGCCATCGCCTGCGAGCCCAAGCTGCTGATCGCCGACGAGCCGACCACCGCGCTGGACGTCACGATCCAGAAGCAGATCATGGAACTGATCGCGCGCCTGCAGAAGCGGCACGCGATGGCGGTGCTGTTCATCACGCACGACCTGGGGCTGGTGGCCGAGATCGCCGACCATGTGATCGTCATGCGCCACGGCGAGGTGCGCGAAGCCGGTCCGGCGCAGCAGGTGCTCGGCCAGCCGCGCGACGGCTACACCAAGGCCTTGCTGCACTGCCGGCCGTCGCTGGACGCGCGGCCCTGGCACCTGCCGGTGATCGCCGACTACCTGGCCGGCGTCGAGCACCAGCGTTTCGCCGGCGGCGACATCGCCGAAGGGCAGGGCGTGACGCCGCTGCATCCGCTGGAACGCCAGCGCGGCTACGGGCCGGACGACCAGCCGGTGCTGGTGGTGAACAAGCTGAGCAAGAGCTTCCATGTGCGCGAAGGCTGGTTCGGCAAGCGCGAGTTCCAGGCCGTCAAGGACGTGTCGTTCACGCTGGCGCGCGGCAAGACGCTGGGCGTGGTGGGGGAGTCCGGCTCCGGCAAGACCACCGTCGGCCTGACCTTGCTGCGGCTGCATCAGGCCAGCGGCGGCAGCGCCATGTTCGACGGCCGCGACCTGCTGGCGATGACGCCGCGCGAGTTCCAGGCCTACAAGCGCCGCATCCAGATCATCTTCCAGAACCCGTACGCCTCGCTGAACCCGCGCTTCACGGTAGGGCAGATCCTGCTGGAGCCGATGCGCATCCACCGCATCGGCGCCGACGACCGCGAGCGCACCGCCATCGCGCACGAGCTGCTGGAAAAGGTCGGCCTGCCGGCCACGGCCTTCCAGCGCTATCCGCACGAGTTCTCCGGCGGCCAGCGGCAGCGCATCGCCATCGCCCGCTGCCTGACGATGAAGCCGGAGATCCTGGTGTGCGACGAATCGGTGTCCGCGCTGGACGTCTCGGTGCAGGCCCAGGTGCTGAACCTGCTGCAGGACCTGCAGGACGAGTTCGGGCTGTCCTACATCTTCATCTCGCACGACCTGTCGGTGGTGAAATACATCGCCGACCGGGTGATGGTGATGCACCGTGGCGAGGTGGTCGAACTGGCCGATTCGGACCAGCTGTACCGCAATCCCGCGCACCCGTACACGCGCGCGCTGCTGGCGGCCATACCGCGGCACGGTTAAGCGTTTTTTAAGATAAGATATCCGTATGGCGAACTTAATCCTTTTATTGCAAGAATATGGCGTACTGATCGTGTTCGCCGTGGTGCTAGTCGAGCAGATCGGTTTGCCGATTCCGGCGTTTCCGCTGCTGATCGTGGCCGGCGCGCTGACGGTCAACGGCGAGAGCAACTGGCTGGCCGTGCTGTCGGTGAGCGTGGTCGCATGCCTGATCAGCGATTATTTCTGGTTCCGCGCCGGCCGCTACTACGGCAAGCGCATCCTGCGCCTGCTATGCAAGATTTCGCTGTCGCCCGACTACTGCGTCAGCCAGACCGAGGACAACTTCAACCGCTGGGGCCCGAAGGCGCTGGTCGTGGCCAAGTTCATCCCCGGCTTCAACACCATCGCGCCGCCGCTGGCGGGCGCCCTGGGCACCACCAACGCCACCTTCCTCGGTTTCAGCATCGCCGGCGGCATTGTCTGGAGCGGCACCGGCATCGCCCTCGGCGCCGGCTTCCACACCCAGATCGACCAGGTGCTGGACGTGCTGAGCACCATGGGCACCACCGCGCTGATCGTGCTGGGTGTGCTGCTGCTGTTGTTCGTCATCTTTAAATATGTCGAGCGCAAGCGCTTCCGCCAATCGGTGGAAATCGAGCGCATCACCATCGACGACCTGAAGAAGCTGCAGGAGCAGGGCAAGCACCCGATACTGATCGACGCCCGCAGCGCCACGGCGCAAATGCTGGAGCCCGCCGTGCCGGGCGCGCTGCTGTTCAACGGCGGCGAGCCCAGCCCTGAACTGATCGCGCTGGACAAGAACCATCACATCATCGTCTACTGCAGCTGCCCGAACGACGTCACCGCCGCCCACGTGGCGAAGGAGCTGATCAGCCACGGCTACACCCGTGCCCAGCCGCTGCACGGCGGCCTCGACGCCTGGAACGCCGCTTTCGGCACGCCCCGCGAAGTCGACGAGGGCAATACAGCCTCCGTCTGACCCCGCCACACCGCCCGCCTGGGCGGTTCTTTTTGCCTCTGAATGGGAGCGCTCCCACGGCGCGCTGACGTCCTGGGAATCGTAGTCATACTACGCAGAAAATATTCCGCATTGTAATTTCTTGTGGCAAAGCTGCCGCATGTGTACTAAAACTACAAACTTCACTTGCTTAGGATAGTGAAAATACCTTAAGCTTAGGCCTCAACTATTTTCGATCTATCATGACAGCTCAGTCCTTCCAAACGCCTCCCTCCCTGACCACTGCTTTCGCAAGTGGCCCGCGTCTGCTGGCGGACATCGGCGGCACCAACGCGCGCTTTGCGCTGGAAACCGCCCCGGGCAAGATTGAGGCGATCGAAGTACTGGCTTGCGCCGCGTATCCGACCTTGGCCGCCGCCCTGGTCGCCTACCTGGCCTCGCCGACCGTCACCCAGGCCGGCGTCACCGGTATCCGGAATGGCGCGATCGCTATCGCCAATCCGGTCACCGGCGACATGGTGCGCATGACCAACCACCACTGGGAATTCTCGATCGAAGCGCTGCGCCGCGAAGTCAATTTCGACACGCTGGTCGTGGTCAACGACTTCACCGCGCTGGCCAGCTCGCTGCCGCAGCTGTCGGCCACTCAGAAGCACCAGGTGGGCGGCGGCACGGCCATCGCCGGTACGCCGCTGGGTTTGATCGGCGCCGGCACCGGCCTCGGCGTTTCCGGCCTGATCCCGGGCAAGGACGGCTGGACCGCGCTGCTGAGCGAAGGCGGTCACGTCACCTTCTCGCCGGCCAACCCCACCGAAGTCGCCATCCTGCAATATGCATGGAAGGAATTCGAACACGTTTCCGCCGAGCGCCTGATGTCCGGCGCCGGTATCGAACTGATCTACCGCGCGCTGGCCGACCATACCGACATGCCGGCCGAAAAGCTGAGCGCCGCCGAGATCTCGCGCCGCGCGCTGGCCGGCGAGTGCACGCTGTGCGACGAAGTCATCGAAGCGTTCTGCTGCATGCTGGGCACCATCGCCGGCAACATCGCCGTCACGCTCGGCGCGCAGGGCGGCATTTATATCGGCGGCGGCATCGTTCCGCGCCTGGGCGCGCGTTTCGACCGCTCCGGCTTCCGCGCACGCTTCGAATCCAAGGGCCGCTTCAACAAATATCTGTCCGCCGTGCCGACCTGGGTGATCACCGCCGAATACCCGGCATTTGTAGGTGTTTCGGCAATCTTGTCGGAAAGACTTGCTACCGCGTAAGGCAAGTTACATTTCGATGACGTCGAAATGCGCTTTTTGTCGTTTTATCAGGTACAATTCGGCTTGTTGGATGAAACGTCTCTGCTCGGTCATGCCCGAAAGCCACGCTCCCCGAGGTCGTTTCACGTAAAAGGTGAGGGCCTCGGCCATTGCCGGCATGTCCCTCTCTCCCGCCTGGCGCACATCGGCCCGGGCGTCGGAAAAACAGCTTCAGCGAGTATTCCAGCTGTCAGCGCCATGGGTGCTGGCCATTGCCTCACTGAATGTGATTGAATTCTTTCTTGCATAAAAATGCAACCACAAGATTGCTATGGATACAGCTGAGGCTAAAAGAGTCCTCGAAACCGCTTTGCTATGCGCTCGTGAGCCATTGTCGATCCACAGTCTGAAGAAGCTGTTTGTCGAAGTGGACGATCAAGACCGGCCGCGCGGTCCCGGAGTCGGTTCCGATACGATCAAGGAATTGCTCGAAGAATTAAGGCTGGACTGGGCCGGCAAGGGCGTCGAAGTGATCAGCCTGTCGACCGGCTGGCGCTTCCAGAGCCGCCCCGAGATGAAGTTGTATCTCGACCGCCTGAATCCGGAAAAGCCGCCCAGGTACTCGCGGGCGACGCTGGAAACCCTGGCGATCATCGCCTACCGGCAGCCGGTCACCCGGGGCGATATTGAGGAAATACGCGGCGTAGCCGTCAATTCGCAGACGATCAAGATGCTGGAAGACCGTGGCTGGGTGGACGCCATCGGTTACCGCGACGTCGTCGGCCGCCCGGCTTTGCTGGGCACGACCAAGCAGTTTTTGGATGATTTGGGTTTGAATTCGCTGTCCCAGCTGCCTCCTTTGCAGCAAATCAGCGACTCGCAGGGTGGCGGACCGGACATGGAAGCGCTGGAAGCGGCCCTGCAGGAGAACTTTGACAAAGCGGCGCAGCAAGCCGCGCAACACCCAGATGGTACGGAGAGCGAGTTGCCAGCGGCCGAAGCAGTTGCCGCGACTAGCCCGGAAGCCGGCCAGGAAGCACAAACACAATCCGCGCCCGATGTAACGGTTGACGCTGAGCACAACCAAGAAACGAACAATGAACAATCCTAATTCCCCAGAGACAGTCAACGACGTAGCGCCGGCCGAAGCGGCCGCCAAGCCTAAACGCCGTACCAAGGCCCAGATCGAGGCCGATACCGCGGCAGCGGCAGCCGGCGACGCGACGGTCGCCGCCAAGCCGAAGCGCAAGACCAAGGCTGATGCCGAAGTCGCCGCCGCCGACGCACCGGCCCCGGTGAAAAAGCCGCGCGCCAAGCCGGCCGCCAAGTCCGCCGATGCCGCCGAAGCCGCGCCGCAAGCCGCCGCGCCCGCCGCCGCACCATCGCCGGTCGAAGCACCAGTCAAGGCGCCACGCGCCAAGAAGCCAGCCGCTGCTGTTGAAGCCGCGCCGGCAGAGCAGGCAGCACCAGCCGCAGCCCCGGCAGTCGAAGCGCAAGCCGCTCCTGTCGAAGGTGAACGCGCAGCGCGCGGCCCGCGCGGTCCGCGTGGCCCACGCCAGATGCGCGAACAGCGCGCCGTGCGCGAAGCGATGATGCCGCGTCCCGAGCCGGTCGCAGCGGCCGAGGGCGAAGCCGCTCCGGCGGTGGAAGGCGCGGCGCCAGCCGAAGGCGGCAAGCCACGCCACGAGCGCGGCCCACGTCCGGACGGCCAGCGCAACGGCAAGAACGGCAAGGGCAAGAACGGCAAGCCGCAGCGCGGCGGCCAGAACGCCGGCGGCGCCAAGCTCAACGATGCGGACGCCGCATTCTCGTACGTCACCTCGGACGCCTTCGACAGCGACGAGCCGGCCAAGGGCCGCCACGCCGCGCCGAAAGTGGTGCGCCGCGACCTGACCTCGGACGATGACGCACCCAAGCTGCACAAGGTCCTGGCCGAAGCCGGCCTGGGTTCGCGCCGCGACATGGAAGAACTGATCGTTGCCGGCCGTGTGTCGGTCAACGGCGAGCCGGCCCACATCGGCCAACGCATCCTGCCGACCGACGCCGTGCGCCTGAACGGCAAGCTGATCCAGCGCCGCGTCAGCAAGAAGCCGCCACGCGTGCTGGTGTACCACAAGCCCGCCGGCGAAATCGTCTCGATGGACGATCCGGAAGGCCGCCCATCGGTGTTCGACCGCCTGCCGACCATGAAGGCCGGCAAATGGCTGGCCGTCGGCCGCCTGGACTTCAACACCGAAGGCCTGCTGCTGTTCACCACGTCCGGTGACCTGGCCAACCGCCTGATGCACCCGCGCTACCACATCGACCGCGAATACGCCGTGCGTACGCTGGGCGTGCTGGAAGAAGGCATGCGCCAGAAGCTGCTGGCCGGCGTCGAGCTGGAGGACGGCCTGGCGCAGTTCTCCAAGATTGCCGACGGTGGCGGCGAGGGCATCAACAAGTGGTACCGCGTGATCATCGGCGAAGGCCGTAACCGCGAAGTGCGCCGCATGTTCGAAGCGATCGGCCTGACCGTGTCGCGCCTGATCCGTACCCGCTACGGTGCGATGACCTTGCCAAGCAGCCTGAAGCGCGGCCGCTGGGAAGAACTGGAAGAGAACACCGTGCGCGACATGCTGAGCGCCTACGGTGTCGACAAGAAGGGTGGCGACGCGCCTGCGCCGCGCGGCAAAGGCCCGCAGCAGCAAGCCAAGCCGGCCCAGAACAAGGGTCCGGAAAAGCGTCCGCAGCGCGGCCGTGGCGCCGAGCGCGATGACCGCGACTTCGACGATGACGACGAGGACGATCACGACGAACCGAACTTCAACCGCGCCGACGTCAGCAATGACAACGTGATGCCGTTCGCCAAAGCGCCGCGTGGCAATGGGCGTGGCCAGGGTGGTTTCGGTGGCGGCCAGGGTCGTCCAGGCGGCAATGGCCAGGGACGTCCGGGCGGCGCCCAGGGCAGCGGCCGTCCAGGCGGCAACGGCCAGGGCCGTCCGGCTGGTGGCGCGCAGACTTCAGGCCGTCCAGGTGGCCGTCCGCAAGGCATCGGCGGTTACGCAGGTGGCCGTCCGCTGGGCGAAGGCCCGGCGCGTCCACAAGGCCAGGGTCCGCGTCCGCAAGGACAGGGTCGCGGTCAGGGTGGGCAAGGCCAGGGCGGGCAGGGCGGCGGCCAATCTGCCAAGGGCCCGAGCCGTGGTCCGCGCCAGCCGGATCCGCTGCAGACCACTTTTGGTTTCGGCAACGCCAGCGCGCCGCGCCGCAACCAGCCGCCGCGCGGTGGCGCCATCGACCATGGCATGCCGCGCCGCCGCAAGGGTTGATTGCGTGCTTGACCCCGCTGCCGTAGCGCGGGGTTAGGCAGCGCATCGCGCCTGTTTGCGGGGCTTGTGGCCTTTTATGAACTGTTGTAAGCCTGCTTTTCCGCGCCATGCGGCATTGCAGCGCAGTTCATATAAGGTTATAATAACCAGCCTAGTAAAAGTTCTTCACGGGGTAGTCCCCTGAGAATGCTTTCATCTGGCTAGGTATTACAAGAAGATGGGCAGATGCCCATTTTTTTTTTGGTGAACCGTTTTGAACGGTCTGTTTTTGCCAAGTTGAAAACAGGCCTTGATCTGGAGAATTTCTTGCAGCTGCCGGAATTAATTGAAAAGACCGTTACCGGTCTGGGCTATGAGCTGGTTGATGTCGAACGGGCCGAGCGCGGACTGCTGCGCGTCTTTATCGATTTCAGCGCAGCCGACGCCGAAGAAAAAGGCCCGATTACCGTAGAGGATTGCGCTACGGTCAGCCACCAGTTGTCGCACGTGCTGACGGTCGAGAACGTGAATTACGAGCGTCTCGAAATCTCGTCGCCAGGGCTGGATCGCCCGGTGCGCAAGCTGGAAGATTTCGTGCGTTTTGCCGGTTGCGAAGCAATCGTCAAACTGCGCACCGCAATGCCGGGTACGAACAACCGGAAGTCGTTCCAGGGCGTTCTGCAAGAACCCCAGGGCGACAATTTGTCGTTGGAATTTGAAAGCAATGATGGTCCGGCGCTGTTGGAGTTTACGCTCGCCGATGTGGATAAGGCACGCTTGGTGCCACAGGTGGATTTTAAGGGACGCAAAGCATGAGTCGCGAAGTTTTGTTATTGGTAGACGCGCTGGCGCGTGAAAAGAACGTCGATAAGGATGTGGTTTTCGGCGCGCTGGAATTCGCGTTGGCGCAAGCCACGAAGAAACGCTATGAAGGTGAAGTGGATATTCGCGTTTCGATCGACCGCGAGTCGGGTGAGTTCGAATCCTTCCGCCGCTGGCACGTCGTGCCTGACGAGGCTGGCCTGCAACTGCCGGACCAGGAAATCCTGCACTTCGAAGCCAAGGAACAGATTCCGGACATCGAAGTGGACGACCACATCGAAGAGCCTATTGAATCCGTCGAATTCGGCCGCCGCTTTGCGCAGGACACCAAACAGGTGGTTCTGCAGCGCGTGCGTGACGCCGAGCGCGAGCAGATCCTGGTGGACTTCCTGGAACGCGGCGACTCGCTGGTCACCGGCACCATCAAGCGCATGGAACGCGGCGACGCGATCGTCGAGTCGGGCAAGATCGAAGCCCGCCTGCCACGCGACCAGATGATCCCGAAAGAGAACCTGCGTATCGGCGACCGCGTCCGCGCCTTCATCCTGCGCATCGACCGCAATATGCGCGGCCCGCAGGTGATCCTGTCGCGCACCGCGCCAGAGTTCATCATGAAGCTGTTCGAACTGGAAGTGCCGGAAATCGAGCAAGGCATGCTGGAAATTAAATCGGCGGCGCGCGACGCCGGCGTGCGCGCCAAGATCGCCGTCTACACGGCCGACAAGCGCATCGACCCGATCGGCACCTGCGTCGGCATGCGCGGTTCGCGCGTGCAGGCCGTGACCGGCGAGCTGGGCGGCGAACGCGTCGACATCGTGCTGTGGTCCGAAGATCCGGCGCAGTTCGTCATCGGCGCGCTGGCTCCGGCCAACGTCTCGTCGATCATGGTCGACGAAGAGAAGCACGCGATGGACGTCGTCGTCGACGAGGAAAACCTGGCGATCGCCATCGGCCGCTCCGGCCAGAACGTGCGCCTCGCTTCCGACCTGACCGGCTGGAAGATCAACATCATGACGGCCGAGGAATCGGCCGACAAGGCAGCCCAGGAAACCGCGGCGGTGCGCGCACTGTTCATGGAAAAACTGGACGTCGACCAGGAAGTCGCCGACATCCTGGTGGAAGAGGGCTTTGCCAGCCTGGAAGAAATCGCTTACGTGCCGATCTCCGAAATGCTGGAAATCGAATCGTTCGACGAAGATACCGTCAACGAACTGCGCACCCGCGCCCGTGACGCCCTGGTCACCGAAGCGATCGCTTCGGAAGAAGGCCTGGAAGGCATGGACGAGGCGCTGGTCGGTCTGGAAGGCATGGACCGCATCACCGCCGGCAAGCTGGGCCTGGCTGGTATCAAGACTGTAGAAGCATTTGCTGCACTGGCCTACGACGAATTTGGCGCCATCCTGGCCCTGTCCGCCGACCGTGCACGAGAACTGATTAAGAGTGAATTTGAAGATGTGACCGACGATGAGATGAAGTTGGTTGACTCAAAGTACGACGATCGTGCCAAAGGCTTGCAAGCCAAGGCATGGAGTCTTGCCGAATCCGCAAAGGCTTAATTTGAGTATCTTTATCATCTCCGCGACACATAGAAAAGAGGACTGAATGGCGAGTAACAACGTAGCCCAATTTGCCACCGAACTGAAGATGCCTGCAGATTTGCTGCTGACGCAGCTGCGTTCTGCCGGCGTCGAAAAAAGTTCGACGTCAGATCCATTGTCGAAAGATGATAAGGATAAGCTGCTTGATCACTTGCGCCGTACCCACGGTGCATCGGCTGATACCGAAAAGAAGAAGATCACGCTGACGCGCAAAGAAACCACTGAAATCAAGCAGGCCGACGCCAATGGCAAGGCCCGCACGATTCAGGTCGCTGTGAAGAAGGTGCGCACCTTCGTCCAGCGCGACGAGCCGGTCGTTGCCGCGCCGGTGGCGCCTGCCGCCCCGGTGGTCGACGCCGCCGAGGTCGCACGCCGTGAAGAAGAAGCACGCAAGCAAGCGGAACTGATCGCACGTCAGGAAGCGGAACTGCGCGAGAAGCAGGAACGCCTGGCCAAGCTGGAATCGGAGAAGGAAGCGCAGGCCAAAGCCACCGCCGCCGCCGAAGCCGCCGCCGCCAAGGAAGCCGACGCCGAAGCGAAGAAAGCCGCCGCCAAGGCCGCTGCCGCCGCGACCGCCAGCGCTGCCGGCGCCGCGCCAGCCGCGACCGACGCCGCTGCCGAAGAGAAGAAAAAAGCCGCCGCCGAGGAAGCCAAGAAGAAGGCTGCCGCCGCCGCCAAGGAAGCCGCCGACAAAGCGGCCGCCACCGAGCTGGCACGCAAGGCCGTGGCTGACGAAGTCGCCCAGATCAAGGCCATGATGAACGCGCCACGCCGCGCCATCAAAGCCCCTGAACCAGCGCCTGCGCCGGTCAAGGCCAAGGTTGCCGAAGGCACGCTGCACAAGCCAGCCACCGGCGCCGTCGCCAAACCGGGCGACAAGCCTGGCGACAAGAAGCCGGTCAGCGCGGACAAGAAGTCGATCAAGTCGGCCAATGTCTCGTCGACCTGGCAGGACGACGCCAAGAAACGCGGCGCCCCTGGCGGCACCGCCGGCAAGGGCCGTGGCGGCAACACCGGTTCGACCGGTGGCCGCGATGGCTGGCGCAGTGGTGGCAAGGGCGGCCGTCGTGGCGGCCATTCCGACGACCGCGAAACCAATTTCCAGGCGCCGACCGAAGCCGTCGTCAAAGACGTCTACGTGCCGGAGACCATCACCGTTGCCGAACTGGCGCACAAGATGTCCGTCAAGGCATCCGAGGTCATCAAGCAGCTGATGAAGCTGGGCCAGATGTGCACCATCAACCAGGTGCTGGACCAGGAAACGGCCATGATTCTGGTCGAGGAAATGGGCCACAAGGCCTTCGCCGCCGAGATGGACGATCCGGAAGCGCTGCTGGCCGACCAGGGTGAGCACGCTCACTTTGAATCGGTGCCGCGCGCACCGGTGGTCACCGTCATGGGTCACGTCGACCACGGTAAGACCTCGCTGCTGGATTACATCCGCCGCGCCAAAGTGGCGTCGGGCGAAGCTGGCGGCATTACCCAGCACATCGGCGCATACCACGTGGACACGCCACGCGGCATGATCACCTTCCTCGATACGCCGGGTCACGAAGCCTTTACGGCAATGCGTGCCCGCGGTGCGAAAGCAACCGACATCGTCATCCTGGTGGTGGCTGCCGACGACGGCGTGATGCCGCAAACGAAGGAGGCGATCGCCCACGCGAAAGCTGCCGGCGTGCCGCTGGTTGTCGCGATCAACAAGATCGACAAACCGGGCGGCAACGTGGACCGCGTCACGCAGGAGCTGGTGGCGGAACAAGTGGTGCCGGAAGAATACGGTGGCGAATCGCCATTCGTGCCGGTATCGGCCAAGACCGGCCAGGGCATCGACGCCCTGCTGGAACAGGTGCTGCTGCAAGCCGAAGTGCTGGAACTGAAAGCCCCGATCGATGCGCCTGCGCGCGGTCTGGTGGTCGAAGGCCGTCTGGACAAGGGCAAGGGCCCGGTCGCGACCGTGCTGGTTCAGTCCGGTACGCTGAAGCGCGGCGACGTGATCCTGGCTGGTTCGTCCTTCGGTCGCGTTCGCGCGATGCTGGACGAAAACGGCAAGCCGATCAACGAAGCCGGTCCATCGATCCCGGTCGAAATCCAGGGCCTGACCGAAGTGCCGCAAGCCGGTGAAGAAGTCATGGTCATGGCGGACGAGCGTAAAGCCCGCGAAATCGGCCTGTTCCGTCAAGGTAAGTTCCGCGACGTGAAGCTGGCCAAGCAGCAAGCCGCGAAGCTGGAAAACATGTTCGACCAGATGGCCGAAGGCGAAGTGAAGAACCTGCCGCTGATCATCAAGACCGACGTGCAGGGTTCGCAGGAAGCGCTGGTTGGCTCGCTGCAGAAACTGTCGACCTCCGAAGTGCGCGTACAGGTTGTGCACGCGGCGGTCGGTGGCATCACCGAGTCGGACGTCAACCTGGCGGTGGCCTCGAAAGCGGTCATCATCGGCTTCAACGCCCGTGCCGATGCACAGGCGCGCAAGCTGGCCGAGTCGAACGGCGTGGACATCCGCTACTACAACATCATTTACGATGCGATCGACGAGATCAAATCGGCGTTGTCGGGCATGCTGGCGCCAGAGAAGCGCGAAACCGTTATCGGTCAGGTCGAGATTCGCCAGGTCATCCTGGTCTCGAAAGTCGGCGCGGTCGCCGGTTGCCTGGTCACCGATGGCGTGGTCAAGCGTTCGTCCTCGGTACGCCTGCTGCGCAATAACATCGTGGTGTGGACCGGCGAGATCGATTCGCTCAAACGCTTCAAGGACGACGCGAAAGAAGTACGCGCCGGCCTGGAGTGCGGCCTGTCGCTGAAGAACTACAACGACATCCAGGTGGGCGACTCCCTGGAAGTGTTCGAAGTTCAGGAAATCGCTCGTACGCTGTAATCAGTTGCGATTAGAGTAGTTTTAACCGGGTGGACGGGAGCATACTTGCTTCCGTCCACTTGGCGTTTATGGAAAGCAGTACCGTATATCATGGCTAAACATAGTAAAAACATACCCCAGCGCGGTCAGCGCGTGGCGGACCAGATCCAGCGCGACCTGTCCGAAATCATCGCCTTCGAACTGAAGGACCCGCGCGTCGGCATGATCACCATCACCGAAGTGCAGGTGACTCCGGATTACGCGCACGCCAAGATCTTCTTCACCATGCTCAAGGACAGCAAAGAGCAGGTCAAGCAGACCGTCGACGGCCTCTCCGCGGCGGCCGGCTACATGCGCGGCCAGCTGGGCAAGCGCCTGCACATCCACACGCTGCCGATGCTGCACTTCGTGCACGACACCTCGACCGCGCGCGGCATGGAACTGTCGGCGCTGATCGACCAGGCCAACAGCACCCGCTCGCTGGACGACGAAGAAGGCAAGGCCGAGGAATAAGCCGCGGCTGCACCCATGAAGCAAAACCATCCTAAAAAAGTCCGCGACCTGGTCGACGGCGTGCTTCTGCTCGACAAGCCGGTCGGCTTTTCCAGCAACGATGCACTGATCAAGGCCAAGCGCGTGCTCAACGCCAAGAAGGCCGGCCATACCGGCACGCTCGACCCGTTCGCCACCGGCCTGCTGCCGCTGTGCTTTGGCGAGGCCACCAAGTTCTCGCAGGACTTGCTGGAAGCCGACAAGACCTACGAGACCACGGTGCACCTGGGCCAGATCACCGACACCGGCGACACCGAAGGCGAGGTCATCGAGACCCGCGACGTCAACGTCACGCTGGAGCAGATCCACGCCGTGCTGGAAAAGTTCCGCGGCCCGATCGCCCAGGTGCCGCCGATGTACTCGGCCCTGAAGCGCGACGGCAAGCCGCTGTACGAATACGCGCGCGCCGGCATCACGCTCGAGCGCGAGGCGCGCAACGTCGTCATCCACAAGCTGGAGCTGGTGTCCTACGAGGCGCCGATGCTCAAGCTGGTGGTCACGTGCAGCAAGGGCACCTACATCCGCGTGCTGGGCCAGGACATCGGCGAAGCGCTTGGTTGCGGCGCCCATCTGAACGCGCTGCGCCGCACCCAGGTCGGCCCGCTGACCATGGAAGGCATGCTGACGCTGGAACAGCTGACCGCGCATCCAGTGCCGCTCAGCCTGCTGGCGCCGGTCGATGCCTTGCTGTCCAGCTTCCCGGCCGTGCACCTGAGCGCCGAGCTGGCCAAGCGCTTCCTCAACGGCCAGCGCCTCGCCCTGGGCAAGGAGCCTGTGACGGTTCCGGCCGAAGAGGGCAGGGTGCGCGTCTACCTGGACGACAAGCTGCTCGGCACCGCCCAGCTGGGCGAGTACAGCATCCTCGCGCCGGAGCGCCTGATCGCCTTTGTTCCAGCCTAAGTCCAACCCTAAGCCCCAATAAAGCAACTCTTTGAAAATATTCAGGATTTCAGAGAGAGTTGCACCGCAACATGCTATACTACGCGGTTCCAGAAATTGGCCACTCCCGTACGTCACGTACGCACCCGCAGTTTTTCAGCAAATATAACGACCATGTCTACTACAAAACGCGCAATTCGTAATATCGCCATCATCGCCCACGTTGACCACGGTAAAACTACCCTGGTGGATCAACTGCTGCGTCAGTCCGGCACCTTCCGTGAAAACCAAGCGGTCGACACCCGTGTCATGGACTCGAACGACCTCGAAAAGGAGCGCGGCATTACGATTCTGTCGAAGAACTGCGCTGTTGAGTACGAAGGCACCCACATCAACATCGTCGACACCCCAGGCCACGCCGACTTCGGCGGCGAAGTCGAGCGCGTGCTGTCGATGGTGGACTCGGTTCTGCTGCTGGTCGATGCCCAGGAAGGCCCGATGCCACAGACCCGCTTCGTGACCCGCAAGGCACTGGCGCTGGGCCTGAAGCCTATCGTCGTCGTGAACAAGGTCGACCGTCCTGGCGCGCGCGCCGACTGGGCGATCAACCAGACCTTCGAACTGTTCGACAAGCTGGGCGCGACCGATGAGCAGCTGGACTTCCCTATCGTCTACGCCTCGGGCCTGAACGGCTACGCCGGCCTGACCGAAGACGTGCGCTCGGGCGACATGAAGCCGCTGTTCGACGCCATCCTGGAACACGTGCCTGTCCGTGACGACAATCCAGACGGCCCGCTGCAGATGCAAATCACCTCGCTGGACTACTCGTCCTACGTCGGCAAGATCGGCATTGGCCGTATCAATCGCGGCCGTGTGAAAACCGGCCAGGACGTCATCGTCCTGAACGGTCCTGGCTCGACCCCGATCAAGGGCCGCATCAACCAGGTGCTGAACTTCAAGGGCCTGGAGCGCGTGCTGGTGGACGACGCTGTCGCCGGCGACATCGTGCTGATCAACGGTATCGAAGAAATCGGCATCGGCTCGACCGTGTGCGCACCGGACACCCCGGAAGCGCTGCCGATGCTGACCGTCGACGAGCCTACCCTGACCATGAACTTCATGGTCAACAACTCGCCACTGGCCGGCCGCGAAGGCAAGTTCGTGACCTCGCGCCAGCTGCGCGACCGTCTGGACAAGGAACTGAAAGCCAACGTGGCACTGCGCGTCGCTCCAACCGACGACGACACCGTGTTCGAAGTGTCGGGCCGCGGCGAGCTGCACCTGACCATCCTGATCGAAAACATGCGTCGCGAAGGCTTCGAGCTGGCCGTGTCGCGTCCACGCGTGGTGTTCAAGATGGTCGATGGCGTGCGCCACGAGCCGTTCGAGCAACTGTCGGTTGACGTCGAAGAAGCCAACCAGGGCGGCGTGATGGAAGAACTGGGCCGCCGTCGTGGCGACCTGCAGAACATGGAATCGGACGGCAAAGGCCGTGTGCGTCTGGAATACCGCATTCCTGCGCGTGGCCTGATTGGCTTCCAGGGCGAGTTCATGACCCTGACCCGCGGCACCGGCCTGATGAGCCACGTGTTCGACGCCTACGGTCCTGTCGACAACACCAAGGGTGAACTGGGCGGCCGCCGCAACGGCGTGCTGATCTCGCAGGACGACGGCGCCGCCGTGGCCTACGCGATCTGGAAACTGCAGGATCGCGGCCGCATGTTCGTGGTCCACAACGATCCGGTGTACGAAGGCATGATCATCGGCATCCACTCGCGCGACAACGACCTGGTCGTCAACCCGATCAAGGGCAAGCAGCTGACCAACGTGCGCTCGTCGGGTACCGACGAAGCCGTGCGCCTGGTGCCGCCTATCCAGATGTCGCTGGAATACGCCGTGGAATTCATCGACGACGACGAACTGGTGGAAATCACCCCGAAATCGATCCGTCTGCGCAAGCGTTTCCTGAAGGAACACGAGCGTAAGAAGGCATCGCGCGAAGCGTAATTCCGCTTTAAAGTCGTTCCCTGCAAAAAGCCGCCCAGTGCAAACTGGGCGGCTTTTTGTCTTTCCGAGGTCCCGCCCGGCAGGCTGGCTGGAAACGCGAAATTTACCGTTATGAGAGTTTCATCTCTTTTTATTCGGTATAAGAATTTTGAAAGTTAATATAATTTGGCGAAATACGGGTTTCACTTGCACCGTTGTGTTTTATTTTGCACCAAAATGGTGCGTTACAATCTAACATAAAAATAAACGTTGTTTTGTTGATGAAATTTACAATGCGCAATTGACACCTTTTTAGGCCGCGTGGTTTTATCGATGCTTGAGCTTGCCTTGCAAGCTTCAACGGGGGCGCCGAACAGGCGCTTCTGTGACTGGAAAAAGTTGGGGCAAATATAAAACAAGCTGGTGGCGGTCGGACGTGTTTACCCACGGACCGGCCGTCAATCAAGCTTTTTCTAAATCGGAAATCGGGAAAATCACATGTTAAGAAAAACAGTCATTGCTCGCGCGTTAACCATCGCCTTTGGTACGGCCGTGGTCATGACCGCCGCCGTTCAGCCGGCGATGGCGCAGTCGAACGCTACCGGCACCATCTACGGTATCGTCGACACGCCTGCCGGTGCCACGATCAATCTGGTCAATGTCGATACCGGGCTCAAACGCAGCATCGGTACCGAAGCGGGCGGCCGCTATCAGGTGACCGCGCTGCCTGCCGGCCACTACCGTGTTGAACTGAGCCGCGGCGGCAAGGTCGCGCAAACGCTCGAGGTCGATGTGGTCGCGGGCCAAGGCGTGAACGCATCGTTCGCCGCCACCGTGCAAACGGTGCAGGTGACGGGCCGCCGCAACACCATCGACGTCTCCAACACCAACAACGGCGCCATCTTCACCGGCAAGGAGTTGGCCAAGCTGCCGGTGGCGCATACGCTCAACGCTATCGCGCTGCTGGCTCCTAACACCACCAAGGGCGATTCGGCCTACGGCAATACCGCTTCCTTCGGCGGCTCCGGCGTGTCGGAAAACGCGTTCTACCTGAATGGCTTCCCGATCACCAATCCGTTGAGCCAACTGGGTTCGATGGAACTGCCGTTCGGCGCGATCCAGCAGGCATCGGTACTGACCGGCGGCTTCGGCGCCGAGTACGGCCGTTCGATCGGCGGCGTGATGAGCGTGACCACCAAGAGCGGCACCAACACCTGGGAAGGCGGCGCGACCTACAGCATCGAGCCGCAGAGCACGCACGCGGCGTACAAGAACTTCAACTATGCCGTTACCGGCGATTCGAGCAACGCGGCCACCGACGGCAAGCTGGACCTGCGCCGCGACAATCGCACGGTCTCCAACGTCCAGTACGGCGCTTACCTGGGTGGCCCGATCATCAAGGACAAGCTGTTCATGTTCATTGCCGGCGACCAGACCATCGGCAAGGATTCCTACGTTGGTTCGAGCTCGCTGACCAATCCGGCCACCATCGCGCAAAGCGGCTGGAACCACAACCGCTCGCAGGAAAACCGCTGGTTGGGCAAGCTGGACTGGAACATCACCGATGATCATCGCCTGGAGTTCACCACCGCCGGCGACAGCTACCAGACTCGTTACCAAAAATACGGCTATGTGCTGAACCCGAACAATCCGAAAGCTGCCGAGCAACTGGACGGCGTCCCGAACAATCAACTGTACTCGTCCGCGGTGGGCAAGAATCTGGGGCCAACCGATCCCGAGTTCCCAGGCACGCCTGGCTCGACGGTTAATATGCTGAAGTACACCGGCAATATCACCGACGACCTGGTCATTACTGGCCTGTACGGCGTACTGAAGAGCAAGCACGGCGTCAGCTACGAGGCGCTGGGCGCGAACGCCGGCACCGGCGCTGTGCCACCGACCGTTCTGTACAGCACGACCGCCAAGTGGCCAGCGCTCAACCCTGCGCTCTACCGTAACTACAACGTCTTCCCTGGCTACATCAGCCGTCCGGGCGAAGATGAGGTGAAATCGGGCCGCTTCGACCTTGAATACAAGATCAAAAACCACACTGTGCGCGCCGGTATCGACGCGAGCGACATCACCTCGTCCGCCGCGGGCCAGATCCGCAGCGGCGGTTCGTCGTGGTCGTACAAGTACGTGGGCGACAAGTTCGTCGGCCAGCCGATCAATCTGTCGGGCGGCCGTCCAGGCAATGTTGCCGACTTCGGCGGCTCGGGCACGGCTGGTTACTACGTCTCGCAATCGATCTTCAACTCGCTGACCTCGGCATCGTCCAAGCAATCGGCGCAGTACATCGAAGACCGCTGGCAAGTGCGCAAGGACCTGCTGGTCACCCTGGGTATCCGCAATGATGCCTACAGCAACTCGACCGGCGACGGCGTCAAGTTCCTCGACATGAAGAGCGAAGTGGCGCCGCGCGCGTCGGCCGCTTGGGACGTCAACGGCGACGCCTCGTTCAAGGTCTTCGGTAGCGCTGGCCGTTACTACCTGCAACTGCCGACCCAGGTGGCAGCCCGCGCAGCTAGCCGCTCCACCTACACCACCCAGGAGTTCACCTACACCGGCATCGATCCGACCACTGGTGTACCGCTGGGCCTGAAGACGGTCAACACGCCGATCTCGTCGGACGGCGAATACGGCCAGGCCAAGAACCCGCGCTCGGTGGTTGCCGCCGACCTCAAGCCTAACTACCAGGACGAGCTGACCCTGGGCTTCGAAAAAGCCTACAGCCCGAACCTGAACTTCGGCGGCAAGGTCACCTACCGCAAGTTGGGCGCCGGTATCGATGACAGCTGCGACACCCGTCCGCTGCTGAAGTTCGCCGCCGACCATGGTATCGACATCCAGAACCAGGGCGCTGTGAACTGCTACATCTTTAACCCTGGCCGCGACGTCACGGTTTGGATCGATGGCAACGATGCGGCCGGCAACCCGGTCGTCACCGGCAAGGGCCAGCTGGCTCACTTCACCGCCGCTGAAATCGGCGAACCGAAGGCCGAGCGGACCTACGCCGCACTGGACATGTTCCTCGAGCATCCGGCACGCAACGGCTGGTATGGCCGCGTGAACTACACGCTGTCGCGCAGCAAGGGCAACATGGAAGGCCAGACCCGTTCCGACACCGGCCAGACCGACGTCGGCACCTCGGCCGCGTGGGACTTCCCGGAATTCGCGCCGGGCAGCAACGGCCTGCTGCCGAACGACCGCAAGCACCAGCTCAAGATGTACGGCTACTACGAGCTGACGCCTGAATGGACGGTCGGCGCCTTCGCGCTGATCCAGTCCGGTCGTCCGGTCCTGTGCCTGGGCACCAATGACGCGGCCGACAGCGGTTCCGATCCGGCCTATCCACTCGGTCAGCAGTACTTCGGCCCAGGCTATGGCGCCGAGTACTACAACTGCGGCGGCAAGCCGACGCCACGCGGCAGCCTTGGCCGTATGCCATGGGAAAAGCGTCTGGACGTGAACTTGGCTTATGCGCCGAAGATGATCCAGGGCTTGACCGTCAAGGTAGACGTGTTCAACGTGTTCAACAAGCAGGCGCCGATCACCAACAACGCCACCTATGACGACGGTTCCAGCGGCACGATCTCGGCGACCTACCGCGAAGTGCAGAACTATCAGGTTCCGCGCTATGCGAAGTTCACGGTAGAGTACAACCACAAGTTCTAAGCCGGCTTGCCGTCTTGATCTGAACCGCAGCTTCGGCTGCGGTTTTTTTTTTGCGCGGCCGCCACGCCGGTTTCGTTTGCGTTTTTATTTCTGCTGGGGTACTTTGGTGCATGCCAGCATAAACCGCAGGGAGGAAGATCCGTGAGCGACGACCAGTCCAAGCCGGGGCCGCAATGGCCCGTCCATCCGTTTGCGCTGGCCCAGCAGGCGGCCGACTACTGGATCGACGCCTGCCAGCGCAGCGTGCTGTTCATGGACGTGCTGCGCCAGCGCGGCGACGAGCGCAACCATCGCGACGAGCAGCCCGCGCCGCATGTGCTGAGCTTTGAGTTCGAGACCATCCTCGACGGCCGCCACCTGGAGCGCCCGGTCAACTACGGCCTGCTGTACATCCTGCCGCCGGACGGCATCGCGCCCGATCCGCACAAGCGGCCCTTCATCGTGTTCGACCCGCGCGCCGGCCACGGCCCCGGCATCGGCGGCATGAAGCAGGACAGCGAAATCGGCGTCGTGCTCAAGGCCGGCCATCCCTGTTATTTCGTCGGCTTCCTGCCGCAGCCGGTGCCGGGCCAGACCATCGAGGACGTGTGCCGCGCCGAGGCGCAGTTCATCGCCAAGGTGGCCGCGCTGCACCCGCACGCCGACGGCAAGCCCGCGCTGATCGGCAACTGCCAGGCCGGCTGGCAGATCATGATGACCAGCGCGCTCAATCCCGACCTGGTCGGTCCGCTGGTGCTGGCCGGCGCGCCGCTGTCATACTGGGCCGGCGTGCGCGGCAAGAACCCCTTGCGCTACCTGGGCGGCGTGCTGGGCGGCACCTGGATGACCGCGCTGGCGGGCGACCTCGGCAATGGCATCTTCGACGGCGCGCAACTGGTCGCCAACTTCGAGAAGATGAACCCGTCCAACACGCTGTGGTCCAAGAACTACAACGTGTATTCCAAGATCGACACCGAGGCCGAGCGCTTCCTGGAATTTGAAAAGTGGTGGGGCAACCCGGTGCTGCTGAACGCGGGCGAGATGCAGTACATCGCCGACTCGCTGTTCGTCGGCAACCGCCTGAGCGATGCCGCCCTGCTCGACAGCAACGGCCACCGCATCGACCTGCGCAACATCAAGTCGCCGATCGTGGTGTTCTGCTCGTGGGGCGACGACATCACGCCGCCGCAACAGGCGCTGGGCTGGGTGCTGGACCTGTACGAGGACGACGCGGCGCTGGTGGCGGGCGGCCAGACCATCATTTACTCGATGCACCAGAGCATAGGCCACCTGGGCATCTTCGTCTCGGCCTCGGTGGCGAACAAGGAGCACGAGGAATTCACGGCGGCGATGGACATGATCGACATCATGCCGCCCGGCCTGTACGAGGCCGTGTTCCTCGACAAGGACGAGGAGATGCTGCAGGCGGAAATCGCGGCCGGCGACATGGCGGGCGGCGACTACGTGATGCGCTTCGAGCGGCGCGGCCTGGACGCGTTGCGCGCGCTGGGCGGCAACGACGCCGAGGACGAGCGCCGCTTCGCGGCCGTGGCGCGCGTATCGGAAATCAACACCGGGCTGTACCGCACCTACGCCAGTCCGGTGGTCAAGGCCATGGTCACCGAGGCCAGCGCCGAGCAGCAGCGCGAATCGCATCCGCTGCGGCTGCGCTACCGCATGTTCTCCAGTAAAAATCCGCTGCTTGACGGCATACCGGCGATGGCCGCCAAGGTGCGCGCCGAGCGCCGCCCGGTGGCGCCCGACAACATCTTCATGCAGATGCAGGAAGCGATGTCGCGGCAGATCGTGGACGCGCTGGACCGCTACCGCGACCTGCGCGACCAGGCCACCGAAAACATCTTCCTCGGCGTGTACGGCTCGCCGCTGCTGCAGGCGCTGGTGGGGCTGCGCACCGACGGCGGCCGTCCGCGCCGCATCGGCCGCGACATCGCGCGCGAAGCCGCGCTCAACGCGCACCGCGCGGCGGCGGCCATGAAGACGGCGGAGGGCGGCGTGACCGAGGCCATCATCCGCGGCCTGCTGTACATCTACCGCAGCCCGGAGATGAGCGCGGCCGACGAGCGCGCCTTCGCCACCATCCGCCAATTGCGCCTGCGCACCTCGGACGACAAGGAGCTGAGCGTCACGCATTTCAAGACCATCCTGCGCGAGCAATACCTGATGCTGCAGGTGGACGAGGAGGCGGCGATGCACGACCTGCCGCTGCTGCTGCCGGCCTCGGCGGAAGCGCGCGCGGCGGCGCTGGCCATCGTGCGCCAGGTGGCCGGCGCCACCGGCACGCTGACCGGCGACGGCGCGGTCCGGCTGGAGCGGGTGGTCGCGGCCTTCGAGGCGCGCGCGCCCAAGCTGGCGGTGGCGGGCAAGCGCGGCAAGGGGTGATTGGCGGGTGATTAACGGCGTAGCGGCTTGCGCATGAACACGCTCAGCGGATCGTCCGGATAGTCGCCGTAGGGCGCGCAGCGCTGGAAGCCGTGGCGCTCGTACAGGCTGAGCGCTTCCGGCTGGGACGGGCCGGTCTCCAGCACCATCTCCGGACAGCCCTGGTCCAGCGCCGCCTGCTCCAGCAAGGCCAGCACGCCGCGCGCCAGGCCCTGGCCGCGCGCCGCCGGCTGCACATACATGCGCTTGATCTCGCCATATTCCGGCGTCAGCACGATGGCGCCGCAGCCGACGATGGCGCCGGCCGCGTCGCGCGCGACCGCGAAGCGCACGTTCGGCTGCATCAGCGAGGGCAGGTCCAGCGCGTACACGCTTTCCGGCGGATACAGGGTCAGCTGATAGGCGTCGAGGTCGGCGATCAGGGCGATGACTTCGGGCTGGTCGGGGGATTCAAAGGCGATGGGCATGGCGGTCATTTTAATGGACGAAAAAATCCAGTATAATGGATTTTATGGATATCAACAAACTGATTGCCAGCCGCGTGCTGGCCTTGCGCGACAGCCGGGGGCTGTCGCTGACCGCGCTGGCCGAGCGCAGCGGCGTGAGCCGCTCCAATATCTCGCTGATCGAGCGCGGCGAAAGCAGCGCCACCGCCACCGTGCTGGACAAGCTGGCCGGCGCGCTGGGCGTCACGCTGGCCGCGCTGTTCGAGGCGGGGGAAGGCGAGCCCGCCCCGTCGCCGCTGCAGCGCGCCGCCGGCCAGCCGGTATGGACCGATCCGGCGTCGGGCTACGTGCGGCGGCAACTGTCGCCGTCCGTGCGCTCGCCGCTGCAACTGGTGGAGGTGGTGTTCCCGCCCGGCCAGCGCGTGAGCTACGAGCAGGTCGTGCGCGAGGCCGACGTGCACCAGCAGGTGTGGCTGCTGGAAGGCGTGATGGACATCGCCGCCGGCGGCCAGCAATGGCGGCTGGAAGCGGGCGACTGCCTGGCCATCCGCGAGGACCAGCACATCAGCTACTTCAACCCCGGCGAGCAAGCGGCGCGCTACCTGGTCGGCCTGGTCACGCTGCCGTTTGTGTGAGTATTTAATTCTTCGCTGAGTTATTACATGCTCGGCTAAAAATTGCGCCATGTCGCCGTTCCAAGTCCATCGACTCGAAATACGCGAAAAGCCCACCTTGAACTAGCATCTTTATAACCAAAGACGACTGCGTAACCGGCAATATCGTAAGCAAGGACTGCTCCTGCTCCTGCGCTAACAGACATCTTTCTCCGGCCGCTCCTTTGAAGCCGTGTATTACCTTCAGCTGTATCACGCTGAGCTGAGTTGGTGGGCCCTGCAACCGCGTTCCCTGCACCATAAGCAACGTGGCTTACGCCTATGTCATCGACGACAAAGCGACAGCCGGTAAATTCAGAAGTAAGAAAATAGTTGCATCCAGATTTTTCAATAGTTTCCCAGGTGACTTCGGTAATTTGCCCCTTTCCTGGAGATCCAGACCATGGGAGCCAATAAACCGTTTTCTGGTCCCGCACATAAGTGCCTGGGTCGTCCTTTTTGGAATAAATATTAACGACGTTTCCAGTAGTAATTGCGATAAGCTGTTGAGCACCGCGATGAGCACTCTTCATATTTTGAGCATTACCTAGTTCGCCCATAAGTTGCACATTCGTAATTGTTTGCGCGGTAATGTTTTTCAGATTGCTCCAGAACATTATTTTCTCTCCGGTTTATAGGGGGCTTCTAAAATTTAACATAGCAAAACAATAATAAAATATCCAATTGTAACGTTGGTGATGTTCGTTTTTTGGCGGCCTTCAGGGCGCTGCCGAGCCAGGTGAGGTCGATGGCGATGGTGTTTGATGCCGCCAATCCCCTCTGTATACTTGTCGATCAGGTCGGCGAGCGTCATTTTTGTTATGATACGCACGTCCTCGTGTTTCATTGCCAGCATGTTCGACTCGGTCGTGGCCACCCACGCGGTGGCTAGCCCCTTGGCGGGGAATGCCGTACCTGCGCGCGCCATTGAGTTCCTACCTTAATTACTGAAGCCATTTCGTAGCAATCCTGCAGCACTGCGTTGTGAGTTTAGGTGATTAATCATTATTTACAGTGACAAATCAGATGGTCCAAGATATCAACTCCCCAGAAGGGAAATCCAAAAAATCCAGCACTGTGGCCGGTCGCCGGATTAGCGTTGCCCCAATGATGGACTGGACCGACCGCCACTGCCGCGTGTTCCACCGCCACATCAGCCAGCACACCTGGCTGTACACGGAGATGGTCACCACCGGCGCGCTGGTCTACGGCGACGTCGAACGCCACCTGCGATTCAACGACGAAGAGCATCCGGTGGCGCTGCAACTGGGCGGCAGCGATCCGGCCGATCTCGCCACCAGCGCCAAGCTGGGCGAGAAGTGGGGCTACGATGAAATCAACCTCAACTGCGGTTGCCCGTCCGAACGCGTGCAGAAGGGCGCATTCGGCGCCTGCCTGATGGCCGAGCCGCAACTGGTGGCCGATTGCGTCAAAGCCATGCGCGACGCCGTCAACATCGACGTCACCGTCAAGCACCGCATCGGCATCGACCAGACCGAAAGCTACGACTTCGTGCGCGACTTCGTCGGCACCGTGGCCGAGGCCGGCTGCACGACCTTCATCGTGCATGCGCGCAACGCCATCCTCAAGGGCCTGTCGCCCAAGGAGAACCGCGAGGTGCCGCCGCTGAAGTACGAGTTCGCCTACCAGCTCAAGCGCGACTTCCCTGACTTCGAAATCATTATCAACGGCGGCATCAAGACCGAGGCCGAAATCGACCTGCATTTGCAGCATCTGGATGGCGTCATGCTGGGCCGCGAGGCCTATCACAACCCCTTCGTGATGGCCGGTTTCGACCAGCGCTACTACGGCGACACGCGCGCGCCCAAGAGCCGTGAAGACGTGCTCGAAGCCATGATTCCCTATATTCAAGCCCAGCTGGACCGCCATGGTCCCCAGGGCTTGAAGCTCAATTCCATCACCCGCCACATGCTGGGGCTGATGACCGGCCTGCCGGGCGCCCGCGCCTTCCGCCAGGTGCTGTCCGATTCCAAAAAACTCTCCCTCGGCGACCCCGCCTTGCTGCGCGAAGCCGCAGCCCGTCTACGTATTGCTGCGTAGTACACAGCACAAACTAGCGTTTCTGGCAAACAATATATTGGACTGTTGGAATTTCCACGCAGAAAGTTCGTTTGCGTATTTTTCGGGCAGTTTTTGCTTGCTTTGAGGCAAAATTTGCATCTATAATTCCTGAATATACACACATATCCACCGTTGTTCTCCGTTTGTATATGGCGGTAAAACTACATAAAAGCTGCTGGTGGAGCCGCTAATTTTGCATTCGCAGTCATTGTTTGCTACTGTCTAGATATATTACTTAGCAGCAAGGCCGGGTGGGTTGTGTCGTGCACGAGACGAGACTAGCCAGGGCACTCTTATCAACTGTGTCACTTACGAAGAAGACGAGATGAATTTAGCAAAAATGAAAGTCGGAACGCGCCTGGGTCTTGGATTCGCGCTGGTTCTTTTATTCCTGGTGGCTGTGACCGCCGTGGGTATCTTCCGCATGGCACAGATTCAGGACCGTCTGGATCACGTGATTACGGTGAACAACGTGGTGTCGCGCCTGGTGGTCGACATGCGTTCCAACGTGGGCGACCGCGTGACCTCGCTGCGCATCCTGACCCTGATGACCGATGCCGGCGACATGGAACCGGAAATGAATCGCATCAAGGAACTGGCCGGCAAGTACGCCGATGCGCAGAACAAACTGAGCTCGCAGTTCGCCATCGAAGCCACCGCTGAGGAAAAAGCGTTGCTGGCGACGGTCAAGGAGCAGGAAGCGATCGCCATGCCGGCCATCGCCAAGGCGTCCGAACTGTGGCTGGCCAACAAGGCCGAGGAAGCCACCAAGGTGCTGATCAAGGAAATCCGTCCGGCCCAGAAAAAATGGATGGCCGCGCTCGATCAGCTGGGCACGCTGGAAGACAAGCTGAACGCGCAAGTGCAGACCGACGCCGCAGCCGGCTTCTCGGCCGCTCGCAGCTTCATGATCATCATGGGCGTGCTGGCCGTCGCGATCTCGGTCGCCCTGGCCTACGTCATCACCCGCGGCCTGCTGAAACAGCTGGGCGGCGAGCCGGACTACACCGCCTCGATCGCCGGCGCCATCGCCAACGGCGACCTGTCGATCGCCATCGACACCGACGGCAACGACAAGGACAGCCTGCTGTCCGAGATGAAGGAAATGCGCAACAGCCTGGTCGACATCGTGGGCCAGGTCCGCTCGGGCACCGAGACCATCGGCACCGCCTCGCGTGAAATCGCCGCCGGCAATATCGACCTGTCGTCGCGCACCGAGATGCAAGCGAGCTCGCTGGAGAAGACCGCGTCGGCGATGGAAGAGCTGACCTCGACCGTGAAGCAGAACGCGGACAATGCCCGCGAAGCGAACCAGCTGGCCTCGGCCGCGTCGGACGTCGCCATCAAGGGCGGCAAGGTGGTGTCGGAAGTGGTCAACACCATGAGCTCGATCGACGCGTCGGCCAAGAAGATTGTCGACATCATCGGCGTGATCGATGGCATCGCTTTCCAGACCAACATCCTGGCGTTGAACGCCGCGGTGGAAGCGGCACGTGCCGGCGAACAGGGCCGCGGCTTCGCGGTGGTGGCGTCGGAAGTGCGCAACCTGGCCCAGCGTTCCGCTGGCGCCGCCAAGGAAATCAAGATGCTGATCGACGACTCGGTGGAAAAAGTCGGCGCCGGCACCAAGCTGGTCGGCCAGGCCGGCGTGACGATGGACGAAGTGGTGGCCTCGGTGCGCCGCGTGACCGACATCATGAGCGAGATCGCCAACGCCAGCCAGGAACAGAGCGCCGGCATCGAGCAGGTGAACCACTCCATCATCGAGATGGACAGCATGACCCAACAAAACGCCGCGCTGGTGGAAGAAGCCGCCGCCGCCGCGCAAAGCTTGCAGGACCAGGCCGCCGAATTGTCGCGCGTGGTCAGCATCTTCAAACTGGTGGAAGGCGAGGAGCGCGTGTCGGCTCCGGTGTACCAGCCTGCCGCCGCCAAGGCAGTGGTCAAACCGATCGTTGCCCGCGCTCCTGTCAAGAAGCTGGCCTCCGCGCCGGCGCCTGCCGCAGCAGCCAAACCGAAGAAAGTCGCCGCGGCCGCCAGTGCAGCCGGCAGCGATGAGTGGGAAGAGTTTTAATACTTTGCCGCAGTCTGCCGTCGCGCTGTTGCGCGGCACATGGGCCCGCTGTGGGTTTCGATAAACCAGTTTTTAATAATAAGTTTTTGGGAAATAAATGAATAAGTTTTCGACCAGTGTATTCGCCGCCATCATCCTGTCCGCCGCTTCGACCGCCTTCGCCGGCGAAGTGCCAGCCTCGCTGGACGCCAAGAACTGCAAGGCTGAATACCCTAAAGCATCGCTGATCAACGAAGAGCAGGGCGACGTCACCATGTCCTTCCTGGTGGCCGCCGACGGCAGCGTCGTTGAATCCAAGGTCGACAAGTCGAGCGGCTACAAGAATCTGGACCGCGCCGCGGTCAAAGCCCTGAGCGCCTGCAAATTCAAGCCGGGCACCAAGGACGGCGCCGTGGCCCAGACCTGGACCAAAGTCGACTACAGCTGGAAATTGTAATCAGAGTCAACGGGCCGTGCGGCGACGCGCGGCCTGAGTGCCGGATACCACCACTTGGGGAAATCATGTCTACAAATAAGCGTTGGTTAAGTGTGATCGCAGCAGTGCTCGTTTCGAGCGCACCGGCAGTGTTCGCTGCCGAAGTCCCGGCCAGTTTTGATGCCAAAAACTGCAAGGCCGAATACCCGAAGGCGTCGTTGATGAACGAAGAGCAGGGTACGGTATCGATGTCCTTCCTGATCAAAGCCGACGGTAGCGTGGCCGATTCCAAGATCGACAAGAGCAGCGGCTTCAAGAACCTGGACAAGGCGGCGATCAAGTCCCTGAGCGCCTGCAAGTTCAAGCCGGGCACCAAGGACGGCGCGCCGGCCGAGACCTGGACCAAGGTCGACTACGCCTGGAAACTGGACTAATGTCCTTGAGGTATCAAAAAAGGAACCGCGCGCGGTTCCTTTTTTTTTCGCCTGTGGCAACCGTTGTAACAAGCTGTAATCGGGCTCCGGCGGCGGCGCGCTTCCTTATATAGTAATATCAGAAACTAGGAGGAGTGCCATGAAAACCATCATCGCCGTTGCCGCCGCAGTGGCGGCCTTGTCCGGCTGCGCGGTCCAGCAGCCCGGCTATTACGCCACCACCACGCGGGTGGTCCAGGATCCTTACCAGTGGCATACCGTCTCGGTGTCGCCGTCGGATCGTGGCTACAGCAATGGGTCGTCGACCGTCACTTACGAGGAAGTGCCGAGCTCGCGCACGGTGTACGTCAGCGAGCCGGCCTACACCACCACCTACGTCCAGCCGGCGCCGGTCTACTACGCGCCGGCCCCGGCCTACTACGCGCCCGCGCCGGCCTACTACTATCCGCCGGTCAGCATCGGCCTGGACTTCTCGTTCGGCCACTGGTGCTGCCGCGGCCATCACGGCTGGGGTGGACGCGGCTACTACCGCCGCTGATCGCCTGATCGCGGTACGGCCAGCACCGGCGCGCGGCGCCGGTTTCAGCCGATGTATTTGTGTGTCGCCACGGTGGCATGCGCGGGCGCCAGTCCGCGCTTTTTCTTGATGTACAACGACAGTCCCTCCTGCAGCTTGTCCATGCTGCTCTTTTCCACATACATGCCCTTGTTCTGCCGGATCGGATCGAGCACATAGCGCGATTCCGAAATGAAGCGCTGGCACTCCTTCAGCAGCGGGTCCAGGTGGTTGCGCTTGTTCTGCTCCCAGTTCGCCATCCAGCCGTCCTCGATGATGTTGTTCGACAGGATGTTGAGCACATTGCTGGTGGTGTTGTTGACCAGGTAGTAGCAGCCCAGCAGCGGCGACACCAGGAAGATGTTCGAGCTCAGCGCATCCATGGCCGAGGTGCCCAGGATCAGGTTGACCTTCTTCATCTCCTTGTAGCGCGCTCCCATGATCATGATCTTCTGGCAGGTGGTGGCGATGGCGCTGGCCGCCGCCACGGCCGGCCCGGTCACGCCGCCCAGGTCGGCGAACAGGCCGGCCGTGGACACCGCCAGCTGCGTGGTCTGGATCGCCGCCAGCGCCGCGTGTTCGTTGCGGCTGGTGCGCAGCAGCGCGGCCACCGCGTCGCAGGCGTCGCGCGCGTCGCCCGGCAGCAGGAAGCCGCGCTGCACCGTGGTCTTCTGCGCCTTGTGCCAGTCCATCGCCGCCGTGCCCCAGTTGCTTGCCGCCTTGGCGCCGGCCTTGACCTGCTGCACCAGCGGCAGCGCCGACGTGATGAAGTCGGCCATGAACTCCACGCCCAGCTCGCCGATGATGGCGCCGATGTCGATCGAATCGAACAGCTCGAACAGCAGCCGTAGCACCTTGTCGAAGCCCGGCACGTCCAGCATGGCGGACAGGTCGATGCCGGGGATGTGGATGGCGCTGAAATCGATCTGCCGCAGGTCGATGCTGGGCAGGTCCAGCGCCGGCAGGTGGACGTTGGGCAGGCTGATGTCCGGGATCGCCAGGTGCGGCAGGCTGACCGTCAGGTCGATGTTGAAGAACTCCGGGAACTGCAGGCGCACGCGCGGGAACAGCACGTCGAAATCGATGTTCAGGATCCTGCTCAGGTCGTACAGCACCGATGGGATGTTGACCTCCGGCAGCCGCACCAGGATCTTGAACGCCAGCGCCCGCAGCGAGATCGTCGGCAGCAGGTCCTTGAACTTGATCAGCCCCTTCAGGTTGAGGCGGACCGTCGGCAGGTCGAAGCCGGGGATGTCGCCCAGCTTGATGTCCGGGATCAGGTTGATGTCGAAGTTGGGCAGCGGGATGCGCGGCAGCGTGAAGTTGACCAGCTCGCGCAAGTCGATGCCTCTGAAGAGATTGAGGTTCAGCTCGAGCGGGCTGATGTCCGGCACCGACACGCCCGGCACCGCCCCGAGTTTTTTCTTGCACTCCTTGGCTTCCTTGGCCAGCGTCTTGGCGTCCTCCAGCCGGCTCTTGGGGCGCAGCTGGGTGCCGCCGAACATGGCCTTGAGCGACTCCTTGCGCTCGCGCTTGATGTGCATGAACGCCGCTTGCAGCGCGATCTCTTCGTTGAACGTCAGTGGCATGAAGGAATACTCCTCAATGGAAAAGCGGCTCAGCGGTTGGACGACCGCGCGTGCGACTGCGTCAGCCTGCGCTGCACGCCGGCCATGAACGCCGACGTCTTGAAGCGCCCGACCAGCGCCGTGAACACCAGCGCGGTGACGACGAAATAAAAGCTGCAATAAATGTACACCGGCACCATGACGCTGGTGCCGGTCGCGGCGATCACCGTGTTGCATCGGCTGACCAGTTCGCTCACGCCCACCAGCGACGAGGCGCTGGAAGCGATGAACGAGATCAGGAACACATTGATCCAGGTCGGAATGAACAGCAGCGCCGCGCCGATATCCCCGCGCCGCCAGGCGCGGTGCGCCACCACCAGGCTCTCCGACGTGAACGACAGCGGCGCCGCCGACAGGCCGATCACCGCCTTGACCCACTGCGGCACATGCAGCGCGACGCCGCTGCCCGGCAGCGTGAACTCGCTGGGCAGCACGAACACCGCGTAAAAGATCAGCGCCAGCGTCGGCACGCCGCGCAGGAAGCTCGAGACGCGCTCGGCGATGGCGGCGACCCGGCCCTGCCGCGTCACGCGCAGCCAGGCCAGGCCCGCGCCCATCAGCGAGCCGAGCGCGACCGCGCACACCGCGATGAAGATATTCCACAGGAAGCCCTGCAGCAGAAAGGGTGTCCACGTCAGCAGGAAGCTCAGGGTCTCGGCGTTCATGGTCGCTCCGCCGCCGGCAGCCAGGTTTTTTCCACGTAGTTGAACAGGCGCGTCCACAGGCTGGTGATCAGGTAGAAGGTGATCAGCAGCACCGTCATGGTCAGGAAAATATTACCCTTCTCGGCGATCAGCAGGCTGCTCGCGCTCAGCAGTTCAGGGATGGCGATGGCCGAGGCGATCATGGTCTGCTTGGTCAGGTTGATCAGCGCCTGCTTGACCGGCCAGCTGGCGTACTGCGCGGTGCGCGCCAGCCGACGCAGCCGCAGCCGGTAGCCGGGCTCGGTGGTGCGCACATGGTTGGCCGCCTCGACCAGGGCGCGCATCACCATGCCGGCCGTGTAGTAGCCGGAGCAGAACGCCGCCACCGCGAACGCCGGCAGCTTGACGCCGAACTCGTGCATGGTCCAGCCGCCGAAGCCGAAGAAGATCAGGTACATCATCAACAGCGGCGGCGTCAGGCGGCCGTAGGCCATCACCGCGTGCAGCATGCGCGTGGCCCAGCCGTCGCGGCCGTCCACCGCGATCGCCACCGCGACGCCCAGCGCCAGGCTGATGACCACGCCGGCCGCGATCAGCAGCATGGTATAGCCTATGCCCTGCAGGAACTTGGTGCGGTCGTACGGGTCGTACAGGAAGTTCAGGTCCACGCCCAACTGCTCCTTGACCCACAGGCCGACCGCCTGCAGGCCGGCCACCTCGGCGCTGGAGACGTTCTCCGCGCTGCGGCAGGCGGCGATCCAGTTGCCGCTGCTGTTGCGCACGCACTTGTAGAGCCCGTCCGGGCCGCGATCCGACCACAGCGCCTGCTGCGCCTTCAGCCACGAGGTCGACGCGATGCCCCACTTGCGGTTGGCCTCCAGCAGCCAGCCGGTGCGGTGCAGCTCGGCCACGATATTGCCCAGCGCCAGATCCAGCTCGCCGCCGCGTTCGCTGCGCGAAATGAAGATCGCCATCGGCGTGACCAGCGCGTTCGGCAGCGGCATCGTATAGCCGCGCCAGTCGGGAAGCTGGCTGGTGTTGAACAGCGCCGCCGTCGCGTACAGGAAGCCTGAGCACTGGCCGTCGCGCAGCGCCAGGTGGGCGTCGCGCACCGTCTTGTAGGTTTGCAGCTCCAGCAGGTAGCGCTCGCTCATCGGCTTGTTGAAGTAGCTGCCTTGCACGGCGCAGATGGTCTCGTGGCGGATCTTCGGCCAGGCATCAACCGCCTGTCCCGGCCGGAACAGCACGTTGACGCTGGTCTCGTTGTAGCCCGGCTCGATGGCGGTGGCGATCTTGCGCCGCGCCGGCGTGTCGCCGACGGTGGCGATCAGGATGTCGACATCGCCCAGCTCTAGTTTCTGGAACCGGTTCTCGGTGGTGATGCTGACCTTTTTCAGCGCCACGCCGAGCCGGGCCGCGACCAGCGCCGCGATGTCGCTCTCGAAGCCGACCACCTCGCCCTGCGCGGTGAGTGAATTGTAGGGACTGAAGTCGGTCTTGACGCCGACCCGCAGCACGCCGTTCTTGCGGATGGCGTCCAGCGTCGCGCTGCCGCCCGCCTGCGCCGGCAGCGACAGGAACAGCAGTCCGATCAGACCCAGTACTTTTAAAAAAGCGCTATTCCACATTGTTGTTTTCGCGGGCCGAGGACCGGAGTTCATGCTACCCCAAGGCGGGCTGGTCACGCAACGGCGGCGGCGCCCACTGTGGCGTGGCGGGCGGTGGACGGCCGATTGCGTTATCAAGCTGCTCATGTTATTGTCAATCGACCTTGTCCTTCCGAGACATCCATGCTGCATCCACTGGCCAGCCTATGGCGCCATTCCAGCCGCGTCACCTTCTACGAATCTGGCGGCCAGGCCGGGCGGGATGTGCTGCAAGGCGGAGGCCGGATGCCGGGTGCGCGGCGGCGCTTTTCGTCGTCCGACGACGCCCACACCTACCTGCGCTACTGGCTGGGCGAACCGGCCGCGCGCGCCGAACTCAAATGGATATTGCAACGCTCGGGCCCCTCGCTGGCGACCGCCCAGCCGGGCGCGGACGCCTGGCTGCACGCGCTGGCCGGGCGCCTGATGAGCGGCGCCGTCATCGTGCTGGAAGAGCTGAGCCGGCAGGCCCGGCCGGGCCGCCTGGTGGCGCCGGCCAGCGCCGCCGCCGCGCCGTCATCACTGCCGGCCCTGAGCGAGGCGCCGGCGATCCCGGTCGTGCCCAACCTGCTGCCGGTGCTGGAGGACATCCGCATCGAAGGCGCCGAAGTGCTGCCGGAACTGAACCAGGCGCTGGCGCAGGTCGACGCCACCATCGCGACCGTGGGCTCGGCCTCGCTGTCGCTGGAGCCGGCGCCGTCCAAGGTGGCGGCGATCAAGACCGCGCTCACCGATGCCACCTCGCGCACCACCTCCACGCTGGGCACGCTGTAGATGAAGGTCATCGACCACTCCATCGAAGTGCTGCCGCAGTGCCCGGTCAACATCGGCAAGGCGGTGCAGAAGGCGGCCGACACCATCGTCGAGCAGGGCAAGACTTTCGCCACGGAAGTCACCGCCACCGCCGCCTCGCTGAACCAGGACCTGCAGAAGGTGGCCGAGCAGATGAAGGCCATCCCGGACCTGCTCAATCCGCAGCCCATCATCGACTGCTGCACCGGTGTGCTGGAGCAGGCGGCCAGCGACCTGCGCCAACTGGCCAACGACGCCGCCGCGATTCCGCAGCGCCTGCTGGCGCAGGCGGCCGGCGTGCAGACGGTGGTCGACTCGGCCAACCAGGCGGTCGAGGCGATGACTACGCTGCTGCCGGAGCTGTCGGGACTGGTGCCGGACTTCGGCGCGCAGATGAGCTTTTTCAACAGCCTGCCGGGCCGTGGCCAGGCGCTGGCCGACCTGGCCAGGCGCACCGGCGCGATGGTCGAGCAGTACGGGCAAGACCTTCTGCCGCTGTCCAAGCAGCTGAAGCAGCTGGGCACGATGCAGAGCGGCGCCGGCAACGACGCGGTGCAAGCCGTACTGGCGCGCGCCGAGACCTTGCAAGCCGGCAGCCTGGCGCAAGTGCAGGCGCTGCGTGACACGCTGGACGGCAACGTCACCGATCTCGATACGGCGATGCAGGACGCCACCGCGCAAGCCACGCAAATGATAGACGGCGTGTCCAGCCTGCTCAACGAGAAAGGCAATGCGCTGCTGGCGCCGTTGCAGGCGCAGATCGATCTGGTGGATAACCTCAACAGCGCCCTGGGCGACGAGGCGGCCAACTGCGATGCGCTGTTCGACCAGGCGTCGTCGCAGTTGAGCCACCTGAGCGACATCCTGATCAAGCCCTTGGCGGCGGCGCGCGCGCAGGTCGACAGCGTCATCGACCAACTGGCCGCGGCGGCCGCCACGATCGACGGCCTGGTGAAGAAGGCGATGGAGCCGCTGGACGCGCTGGAGCAGCGTGTGGAGGCCATCAAGCAAGCCTTGCAGGAAGTGCTGGACGCGATCGGCGCCGAGGTGGCGAAGGTGCTGCAACTGATGGCCGAGCTGGACGGCGAAGCGGAAAACGCCAAGACCGTGCTACGCCAGTTGCCGGAGAACTTCGTCCCGGTGCGCACCATGATCGCGGACGCCATCGCCATGCTGCAGCAGGTGAAGGACAACATTCCGGTGTTCGTCTCCGAAGCGAACAGCACGCTCGACGCGGCCGCCAGCGAGCTCGATCAGGCCGACGGCCTGTGCACCGGCGCGATAGAAATCTGCACCCGCTACATGATGAAAGCGCCGCCGCTGATGATGGCGCGCACGCTGTTCGTCGGCATCAAGGCCATGATCCCCGGCGTGAAGACGGCGATCGCCAGCGCGCGCACGGCCGTGAAGGCGGCCGGCGACCAGGCCAGTGGCTTGATGGACCAGGCCATCACACTGGTCGATTCCCTCAATCCCTTGCTGGACCAGGCCATCGCCAAGGTGCAGCAAGCGATTGATGCGTTGATCGGTTTGCTGGAAAAGATGCAGGCGGCGTTGAAGCAGGTCTCCGACGCCGCCGAAAAAATCCCGCCGCCGATGCAGGAACAGCTGGACAAGGCCGGCGAGGCGGTGCAGCAAGTGCTGGACAAGGTGCGCGCCGCCGCCGAGCAGTGCGTGGACAAGCTGCAATGCGAGCCGCTGGTGAAGCGTTTGCAGCAGGAACTGTCGGATCTGCTGGACCGCACCTTCAAGCCGCTGGAGGCGCAGATACAGGCGGCTGGCGCGCCGTTGCAGAACGTGCTGGAGCAGGGGAAGGCGGAAGTCGGCAAGGCTGCGGCGATGGCGCAGGATGGGCTGGGCAAGCTGAGCGCCGCGTTGTCGTCGGTGAAGCAGCAGGCTACGCAGCCGCTGCAGAAGCTGACCGGCACGCTGGCCACCGCGCGCGGGAAGGTGGACTCGGTGAGCGGCTCGGCGCGGCAGCAGGTGCGGCAGGCGGCGGACCAGGCCTTGTCGTATGTGGACCAGGCATCGCAGGCGATCTCCGGTTTGAACGTGCGCGCGGTGGGTGAGCAGATCGCGCCATATGCGCAGTTCTACGATGATGTGGCGGGGACGTTCAACCAGGTTCAATCGCAGGTGCACAGCGCCGCCGATGTGGCCGGTGCGGTCGGCAGCTGGAAGGGCGATGCGCAGCAGGCTGCCAATGATTTGCAGGACCGCGCGCGGCAGGCAGCGGACGAGGCGCGGCAAGGCGCGAGCCAGGTGCAGACCGCTGCCGACAACACCGCATCCGGCGCGCAGAGCGCGGGCGAGTCGATGGTCGACAGTCCGGTGGCGGATCAGGTGCAGGCGTCGTTCGATGGCATGAAGCAGGATGCGCAGAGCGTGGCGGCGGAGTCGGATGGGGCCTTGGCCGAGATGTCGGGTTCGCTGGATGATGCGAAGAAGGAGTCGGAGACGGCGATGGAGCCGTATGCGCCCGATCCTGAAGCTGTGCTGGCCGATGTGAAATCGGAGGCGGACAAGGCGGAGCAGGCGGCCAACGCGGCCAAGGAATCGGAGCAGGCGCTGGCTGCACAAGTGGCCGCCAGCGAGAAGGATGTGGGCGCGGCGGCGGACGACGCGGCGTCGCGCACGACGGCGATGAAGGACGAGGCGCAGGCGGGCATCAACAAGTCTGCGGCGCAGGTGCAGTCGGTGCAGGCGCAAGTCAACGCGGCGCGCAGCGAGGCCATCAAGGCGGAGGCGATCGTCGATGCGGAAGTGGTCAAGCACGGCGGCACATCAGCCAATGCCGACGCCGCAGCTGCCGATGCCGCTGCAACCGCTGCAACCGCTGCAACCGCTGCAACCGCCGCAGCCGCCGCAGCCGCTGGCGCGCCAGCCAGCGCTGCGGCCGCTGCCACTGCCACTGCTGAAGGAACGGCCGCTGATGCCACTTCCGCTAACGCCACTAGCGCCCCTGTCGCAGCGTCTGCCAGTGCCGAGGCGGCCGCTGTTGCAGACGGCGCACCGGCAGGCGCGGCCTCGTCGGCCGCCGCAGAGGATCAAGCCTCGGCATCGGGAGGAGTCGCCGACGGAGCGGCGGACAAAGAAGCGGCAAGCCAGAAAGGCGCGGCTCAAGGCGGTGCGGCAGAAGCGCCAGCCGCCGATAAGGACGTCGCCGCCACGCCAAACGCCAGTGCGTCCGCTACAGATGCACAGCAAGCCGCAGACAGCAAGCCAGCAACCAGGCCATCCGCCGACGCCGACGCACCGATAGCCGAGACGCCGGTGGCCACCGAGGCAACACCAACCGCCCCCAAAGCCGAAACATCGGCAACTGGAGCGGCGGGTACGGGCACGCCCAAAGCCACCGCGCCGACAGCCGAAGCGCCCACGGCGGACGCTGCGAAAGCCGCCGTACCGACAGCCGAAGCAACCGCAGCGGACGCCGCGAAAGCCGCAGCGCCGACAGGCGAAGTACCTGTTGAGGATGTCGTAAAGGCAGCCGCACCGAAAGCCGAAGCACCTGCAGCGGACGCCGCGAAAGGTGCCGCGCCGGCTGGCGAGGCGCTCGTTGCGGACGCTGCGAAAGCCGCTACGTTTGCAGCCAAAGCGCCCATTGCGGATGCCGCGAAAGCCGCAGCGTCGGCAGGCGGCACGCCAGTTGCCGATGCCATCAAAACCACCGTACCAAAAGGCGCCGCGCCTCTTGCGGATGTCGCCAAGACCACCGCGCCGGCCACTGCGGCATCGGCACCAGCGATCGATCCTGTCAAACCGCCTTTGCCAGCAACACCAGCGCCGCATCCGCAATCCCCGGCCGCAGCGGACGCCGCAACTGACAAGATGCCAGTCACTCCAGGCAGCGCAAGCGCTCCACCGATCAAGCCCGCAATGAAGGAGCTCGATCCGCTCGCAGGCAAAGCCATCACCGACCCCGCCCAAACGCTCTCCGACAAACTCAACGCCGCCAAACAAGTCGCTGAAAAACCACCCATGAGTGAGCCGCTCTCAGCACTACAAAACTTCAAGGATGCAATCCCGCCACCCGCAACCACGCCTCCCACCAGCTAAAAACGCGGTCACGAATTTGTCATCTTGATGTTCCTCAAAGTCGTCGCAAAAATATAACAGGATAAATTTTTAAAAAGCTTGTTCGCCAAAGAATTTACATTTAATATCAATTGAGTATCGGAAATCTTTGTACCTATCAATTACGTTGCGGCGCAGCGAGTGGTGGTGTCATGAGAGTAGCTTCGTGCTCAGTCCGCCTGTTTTTGATTTATGTATCGTCGGCCGCTAGTCACCATATAAGTGAGGAAGTGAATGTCAGATAGCTTACAAAAATGGGTAGGACGCAACCGTCCCCCTCGTGTGCAAATCACGTACGACGTCGAGATCGGTGACGCCACTGAAAAAAAAGAGCTGCCCCTGGTGGTCGGTTTGCTGGCCGACCTGTCCGGCCAGCCGCTGGTCGCGCCGCCCAAGCTCAAGGCCCGACGCCTGATTGAAATCGACCGCGACAACTTCAACGAAGTCATGGGCAAGATCGCCCCCCGTCTCGACATCTCCGTGCCGGACACGCTCAAGGGCGAAGGCAATCTCAAGGTGGAACTGAACTTCACCGAGTTCGACCACTTCCATCCCGAATCCATCGTCGCGCAAGTGCCGCGCCTGGCCAAGCTGCTGGAAGTGCGCCAGCAACTGCGCGACCTGCTGGGCAAACTCGATGGCAACGATGAGCTCGACGCGCTGCTGGAAAACATCATCCAGAACTCGGAAGAGCTGAAGACCCTCAAGGACCAGGAACCGGCCGCCGACGCTGCGCCGGCGGCGGACGCGGAAGCGACCCCATCCTGATAGCACGCCGCGCGCGTGCTTCCCCTCATCGACCACAGAGAGAGCTAAATCATGGCTACTAGTCAATCCGCCAAGGGCGGCGCCAAGTCGACGGAATCGGCCGGCGAACTGAGTTTGCTGGACCGCATCGTCCAGGAAGGCAAGATGGCGGTCGAACCGTCGCAAAACGCCTACGCCAAAAAACTGCTGGGCCAGTTCGCCACGCAGGTGCTGGACGAAGGCATGAAGACCGCACCCGACAAGGGCGTGGTCGCAATGATCAACGAACGCGTGGCCGAGATCGACCGCATCCTCAGCGACCAGCTCAACGCCATCATGCACCACGAGGAGTTCCAGAAACTGGAAGGCTCCTGGCGCGGCCTGCACGACATGGTGTACGGCACCGAGACCGGCCCGACCCTCAAGCTGCGCCTGCTGAACGTGTCGAAGAAGGAGCTGCTCAAGGACCTGGAGAGCGCCGTCGACCACGACATGAGCGTGCTGTTCAAGAAAGTCTACGAGGAAGAGTACGGCACCTTCGGCGGCGCCCCGTATTCGGTGCTGATCGGCGACTACTACTTCGGCCGCCACCCGCAGGACGTCGCACTGCTGCAGCGCCTGTCCAAGGTGGCCGCCGCCGCGCACGCGCCGTTCATCACGGCCGCCGCGCCGTCGCTGTTCGACATGACCGAGTTCACCGACCTGGGCGTGCCGCGCGACATGTCGAAGATCTTCGAAAGCGCCGAGCTGGCCTCGTGGCGCGGCTTCCGCGAATCGGAAGACTCGCGCTACATCGCCATGGTGCTGCCGCGCTATTCCGCGCGCCTGCCGTACGGCGCCAAGACCAAACCGGTGGAAAGCTTCAACTTCGAGGAAGACGTCGACGGCCGCGACCACAGCAAATACCTGTGGGCCAACTCGGCCTACCAGCTGGGCCTGCGCATCACCGACGCCTACGCCAAGCACAGCTGGACCACCGCGATCCGCGGCGTCGAAGGCGGCGGCAAGATCGAGGGCATGACCGCGCACACCTTCAAGACCGACGAGGGCGACGTCGTGCTCAAGTGCCCGACCGAGGTCACCATCACCGACCGCCGCGAGAAGGAGCTCAACGACCTTGGCTTCATCGCCGTGGTCAACTCCAAGGGGTCGGACTTCGCCGCCTTCTTCGGCGGGCAGACCCTCAACAAGCCCAAGGTCTACAACATGGACGCGGCCAACGCCAACGCGGCGCTGTCGTCGCGCCTGCCATACGTGCTGGCGGCCTCGCGCTTCGCGCACTACATCAAGGTCATCATGCGCGACAAGGTCGGCAGCTTCCAGACCCGGCAAAGCGTGGAGAACTACCTGAACAACTGGCTGAGCGGCTATGTGCTGCTGAGCCCGAACGCGACGCAGGGCGAGAAGGCCCGCTTCCCGCTGGCCGAGGGCCGGGTCGACGTGACCGAGAAGCCCGGCAAGCCCGGCGCCTATTCGGCCACCGTCTTCCTCAAGCCGCACTTCCAGATGGAGGAGCTGACCACGTCGATCCGCCTGGTGGCCGAACTGCCGGCCGCCGTTGGTTGATCCCGCTGTACACATCGATGTCCCGCCCATCCGGCGCAGCCGCCGGGTGGGCCCATAAAAACTGGAGCCAGCAATGTCTGACGTACTAATTCTGGATTTGGGCACCACCATCAAAGGCAACTGCATGGTCACCGGCTATGCCGACAAGATCATCGTGTTGTCGTACTCGCACAGCGCCTCGATGCCGCTGCAAATGGACGCGTCGAACACCGAGCGCACTTCCGGCCGTCCGGTGTTTTCGGAGATCTCGTTCTCGAAGATGTCCGACCTTTCGACCACGGAGATGTACAAGGCCTGTACCCAGGGCACCAAGATCGGCGCCGCCAAGCTGCATGTGGGGCGCGTGGAAAACGGCAAGTACATGAACTTCTTCACGTACGAGATGACCAACGCCATGATCTCGAACATCAGCACCTCGGGCGGTGGCGGCGTGCCATCGGATTCGTTCTCGATCAACTTCACCAAGATCAAGTGCGACTACACCCAGCAGCAGGCCGACTCGACCTCGAAAGGCACCGGCACCTGGAACTGGAACCTGGAGACGATGAAAGCGGATTGATGCGGCATGGCGGCGGCCGCCCACGGGCGCGCCGCCAGCCATCCCATCATGAGCGCTGCTCGTGCAGAAAACTATGTCTAAAGCCCTCACGGCGTCGCTTGTTCCGATGTTCGACCGATTAAGCGGCGTGGCGCACGCCTCGCCGGACGGCAGGCTGCTCGATGGCGGCGGCTTGCAGCACTCGCTGCAACTGGACCTGATGCGGCTCTTCAACGTGCGCAACGCGCTGACCATCCGCGAGTACCTGGACGGCGATCCCACCGTGCTCGACTACGGCCTGCCCGACATGCTGAGCCTGTCGCCGCAGTCGGACCAGGACTTGCTCACCTGGTCGCAGGTGCTGGAGCGCGGCCTGGCGCTGTACGAGCCGCGCTTGTCGCACGTCAAGGTGGAGGTCAGCGCCGACCCGGCCAAGCCGGTCGCCGCGCGCGCCGCCATCGCCGCCGTGGTGCTGCTGGGGCAGCAGATGTGCCGGGTCAATTTCGACGTCGCGCTGGACGCCCGCTCCGCCGCGATGCAGGCGGCCGCGACGTGAGCGACGATATCCTGGAATACTACCGGCGCGAGCTGTCCTACCTGCGCACCCAGTCGGCCGACTTCGCCGCGCGCTATCCCAAGGTGGCGCAACGGCTGGTGCTGAGCGGCGGCGAATCGGCCGATCCGCACACCGAACGGCTGATCGAATCGGTGGCCTTCCTGACGGCCCGCGTGCACCGCGACCTCGACCGCGATTTCCCCACCATCGCCGGCGCCATGCTGGACAACCTGTGCCCGAGCCTGACGCAGCCGGTGCCGGCCATGACGGTGGTGCGGATGACGCTGGACTCCTCGCAGGGCAAGGTCATGGCCGGCATGCCGGTGGTGCGCGGCGCCATGCTGTCGACCACCGCCGCCAGCGGTGAGAACTGCCGCTTCCAGGTGGCGTGGAACACCACGCTGTGGCCGCTGCAAGTGGCGGCCATCAAGATGGAGGACACGCGAACCTTGCGCCTCGACCTGCGCTGCGATGCGGGCCTCGACGTGTCCGAGCTGGAGCTGGACCACCTGCGCCTGCACCTGTCCGGCGACCTGATGACGACCATGCCGCTGCACGAGCTGCTGATCAGCGGCCTGGAGCGCATCGAACTGCTGGCCGGCGGCGGCCAACTGCACCGCCTCGGCCCCAACAGCCTGAGCGAGGTCGGCTTCGACGAGAACGAGGCCATCCTGGCGCAACCGGCGCACGCGCATCCGGCCTACGCGCTGCTGCAGGAATACTTCGCCTTCCCGCGCAAGTTCCAGTTCTTCGACCTGAGCGGCCTGCGTGGCCTGCTGGGCACGGGCGAGGGCTTCTCGGTGCGCTTCGTGTTCAACCGCAGCGCGCGCGTGCTGTCGCAGCTGAGCGCAGACAACTTCTTGCTCGGCTGCGTGCCGGCCGTGAACCTGTTTCCCGTCACAAGCGAGCCGATCCGCCTGCACCGCCGCCACTACGAATACATGCTGGTGCCGGACTACCAGCGCGAGGCGGTGATGGAAGTGCACTCGGTGGTGCGGGTCACGGCCTCCGATCCGCGCGCCGACCGGCCCAGCATCATCCCCAGCGTGTTCGCCGAATCGGCGGCCGACGTCGAGGACGCCAAGGTGTTCTGGTCGCTGCGGCGCGAGATGAGCCTGCGCAAAGGCATCACCGGCACCGACGTCTACCTGAGCTTTGTCGACCGCAGCGACGTCCACAGCGTGCCGGACGAGCCGGTCGTTTACGCGCAGCTGCTGTGCACCAACCGAGGCCTGGCCGAGCAGATCGCGCCCGGCACGCGTTTCTACGGCGAGGGCATCTCCACCTCGACCGACATCCGCGCGCTGTACCCGCCCAGCGCGCAACGCCCGCCGGTGATGGAGGCCAAGGCCTTGTGGTCGCTGGTCGCGCTGCTGCGCCTGAACCACCGCTCGCTGGTGGACGGCACCACCGGTGTCCACACATTGCAGCAGATGCTGATGTTGTTCGCCGGCGACAGCGCTCGCGACCAGGCCCAGGTGCGCGGCGTGAAAAGCATGGCGGCGTCGGTGGCGACCGCGCGGCTGGGCGCCGACACCTGGCGCGGCCACTGCCGTGGCACCGACATCGTGCTGGAGTTCGACGCCGACGCCTTCGTCGGCACGTCGCCGCTGGTGCTGGCCGGCGTGCTGTCGCGGTTCTTCGCTTTGTACACCTCCGCCAATTCCTTCGTCCGCCTGGCCGTCACGCGCGGCGGCGAACCGTGGATGCAGTGGCCTGCCATGAGTGGACGCCAATGTCTGATCTGATGTCGCTATTGCGGGACGACCCGCATGCCTTCGATCTGTTCCAGGCGATCAGCATCCTGGAGCGCGGCGATCCCGCGCGAGCGCGGGTCGGCACCTCGGTCGGCATGGACGAGGCCTTGCGGCTGGCGGCGCAGGTGGACCTGGCGTTCGCGCCCAGCGACGTCAGCGGCCTGCACGACAGCAAGCAGCCCGGCCCGCCGTTGACGTTGAAGTCGCCGGTCCTGACCTTGGCCGGCGCCCAGGGCCCGCTGCCGATGCCATTCACCGAGCTGCTGATGGAACGCCGCCGCGCGCGCGACATGGCCGGGCTGGAGTTCCTGGACATCTTCAACCAGCGCCTGCTGGGCTTCCTGTACCGCAGCCGCCGCAAGCACCACCTGGCCCTGAGCACGGAGAGCATCAACCAGGCGCCCATCGTGCGCAGCCTGGACGCGATGGCCAGCCTGGGCCGCGCCGAGGGCGTGCGCGGACCGGACGGCCAGCAAGCCTGGCTGCGCCATGCCGGCCTGCAGGGCGCCGCGCCGCGTTCGATGGCGTCGCTGCTGGCGGTGGTGCGCGAGCGCATGGGCGTGCATTTCAGCGGCAAGCAATTTGTCGGCGGCTGGCACGCGCTGGCGCAGTGCGACCGCGCGCGGCTGTACGATCCCGGCAAGCCGGTGCCGATGACGTCGCGGCTGGGCATGGGCGCCTGCCTCGGCGCGCGCGCGTGGGACCAGGGCGCTGGCCTGGCGCTGGACGCGCCGCCGCTGAAGCCTGCGCAGTACGCCGCCTTGCTGCCGGGCGCGAAGAACAACTCGCTGTTGGGCTGGCTGGTGGCGCGCCATCTGCAAAGCGATTTCCAGGTGCGCTTGCGGCTGGACCTGGCGGTGCAGCCGGAAACGCGCCTGAGTTCAGGCGCCGGACAGTCGTCAAACGCGGGCACCGCCGCCGAGCTGCCGCCGCGCCTGGGCCTGAGCACATGGCTGTGCAGCGCGGGCGCGTCGGTCACGCACTACCAGCCGGCGAATTTCCTGCTGTCGACGGAAGAGGGCTGACCGTCATGGAAATCGATATCCGCACCTTGCTGTCCAAGCTCAATCCCGAATGCAAGCGGGCGATGGGGCATGCGGCCGAGCTGTGCGTGAAGCAGACGCAGTACAACGTGGAGCTGGAGCATTTGCTGTTCACGCTGCTGGAGGAGCGGGCGCCGGACTTCGTGCTGGCGCTGCAACGCTATGGCATCGTCGAGAGCGCGGTGATGGCGCAGCTGCAGCGCACGATGGACGGATTCAAGCGCGGCAACGGCCGCACGCCGGCGCTGTCGCCGCACTTCATCGCGTTGTTCCAGGAGGCGTGGATGCTGAGCTCCATGCTGCTGGGCAGCCAGCAGGTGCGTTCCTGCACCGTGCTGCTGGCGATGCTGGAGGTGGACAGCCTGCGCGGCATGCTGATCGAAAGCGCGCCGGAGCTGCTGAAGATTCCGCGCGAGCAGTTGAAGCAGGAGCTGCCGGCGCTGCTGGCCGGTTCGTCGGAGGACGGCGGCGGGCCGTTGGCGGGCGGCGGCGTGCCCGGCACCGGAGTGGGCGCGAACGGCGGCGCCATGCCCGGCATGATGCCCACGCAGCAAGGCACGGGTGGCGCCACGCCGGCGCTGGACCAGTACACGGTGGACATGACGGCATTGGCACGCGCCGGCCGCATCGATCCGATCCGTGGCCGCGACGCGGAGATCCGCCAGATCATCGACATCCTGCTGCGCCGCCGCCAGAACAACCCCATCCTCACCGGCGAAGCGGGCGTCGGCAAGACCGCCGTGGTGGAAGGCTTCGCGCAGCGCATCGCCTCGGGCGCGGTGCCGTCGTCGCTGGCCAACGTGGTGGTGCGCACGCTGGACCTGGCGCTGCTGCAAGCGGGCGCCGGCATCAAGGGCGAATTCGAAAACCGCCTCAAATCCGTGATCGCCGAAGTGCGCGCCTCCGCCACGCCCATCGTCCTGTTCATCGACGAAGCGCACCAGCTGATTGGCGCCGGCGGCAGCGAAGGGCAGGGCGATGCCGCCAACCTGCTCAAGCCCGCCCTGGCGCGCGGCGAACTGCGCACCATCGCCGCCACCACCTGGGCCGAGTACAAGAAATACGTCGAACGCGATCCCGCGCTGGCGCGCCGCTTCCAGGTCGTCAAAGTGGAGGAGCCGACCACCGACGCCGCCATCGGCATGTTGCGCGGCATGGTCACCACGCTGGAAAAACATCACGGCGTCGAAATCCTGGACGAAGCCGTGACCGACGCCGTGCGCCTGTCGCACCGCTACATCTCGGGCCGCCAGCTGCCGGACAAGGCCATCAGCGTGCTGGACACGGCCTGCGCCCGCGTCGCCATCGGCCAGGCCGGCGCGCCGCCGCAGATGGAGGCGCTGGAGCACGACATCGTCCTCAACAGCGAAGAGCTGCGCATCGCCCGCCAGCGCCACGCGCGCGGCGAGGACCAGGGCGCCGCCATCGCCAAGATGGAAACGCAACAGGCGCTGCTGCAAGCCCGCCAGACGCGCCTGACGGAAAAGCTGGCCGAGGAACGCCGCGCCGTCGAGGAAATCCTGGTGCTGCGGCGCGAGATCGCCGCCACAGCCGACACCCACGTGGCGCTGGACGACGAGGAACGCATCTCGCGTGGCGACCAGCTGCAGCGCCTGCAAAAAGGCCTGGAAGCGATCCAGGACGACGAACCGCTGGTGCCGGTGTGCGTCGATTCGAAGATCGTCGCCGGCGTCATCTCCGGCTGGACCGGCATCCCGGTCGGCAAGATGCTGGCCGACGAGATCCACACCGTGCTGCAACTCAAGGAGCGGCTGGAAGACCGCGTGGTCGGCCAGGATCAGGCGCTGGACGCCATCGCCCGCCGCGTGCGCACCTTCCGCGCCGAGCTGGACGATCCAAGCAAGCCGGTTGGCGTGTTCATGCTGGTGGGGCCGAGCGGCGTCGGCAAGACCGAGACCGCCTTCGCGCTGGCCGACATGCTGTACGGCGGCGAGCGCAACATGGTCACGATCAATATGTCGGAGTTCCAGGAGGCGCATTCGATCTCCAGCCTGAAAGGCGCGCCGCCCGGCTACGTCGGCTACGGCAAGGGCGGCGTGCTGACCGAGGCCGTGCGCCGCCGGCCCTACTGCGTGGTGCTGCTGGACGAAATGGAAAAGGCCCACCCGGACGTGCTGGAGCTGTTCTTCCAGGTGTTCGACAAGGGCACGATGGAGGACGGCGAAGGCATCACCATCGACTTCAAGAACACCCTGATCCTGCTGACCTCGAACGCGGCGCAGGACGTGATCACGCAAGCCTGCTCCAACGGCAAGCGCCCCGATCCGACCGAGCTGACCGAGCAACTGCGGCCGGCGCTGCTGCGCCAGTTCAGCCCGGCCTTCCTTGGGCGGCTGGTGCTGGTGCCGTACTACCCGCTGGGCGACGAGCAGATCAGCAACATCGTCGACCTCAAGCTGGCCAAGCTGGCCGCGCGCTTCGCCAGCAACCACAACGCCCGCTTCACCTGGGACGACCGCGTGACCGAGGTGATCACCGCCCGCTGCACCGAGGTCGACAGCGGCGCCCGCAACATCGATTTCATCCTGACGCAGACGGTGCTGCCGCTGCTGTCGTCGCTGGTGTTGGAGCGCATGTCGATGCTCAAGCCCTTCACCGCCATCCACATGAGCGTGGGCGACGACGAGCAGTTCGCCTACACCTTCCGCGATCATCCGCTGCGGGGCCATCCATGAGAACCGGCTTCGAACAACCCGGCGGCCTGCTGAGCGTATCGTCGCCATTCGGCGACAACGACCTGCTGCTCGACGCGGTCGAGGGCAGCGAGGGCATATCGGAACTGTTCAAGTTCAACCTGCACATGCGCTCCGGCAGCACCAGCCTGAGCGCGGCCACCGTGGTCGGCAAGACCATGACCGTGACGCTGGACGTGGCCGGCGGCACCAAGCGCTACATCAGTGGCATGGTGTCGCGCTTCATCCAGAGCGGCTTCGACCAGGACTTCGCCACCTACGAGGCCGAGGTGGTGCCCATGCTGTGGCTGCTGACCCTGTCGCGCGACCGCAAGATATACCAGGCCAAGTCGGTGGCGGACATCATCAAGGCCGTGCTGGGCGCGTTCAGCATCACTTTCGACGACAAGCTGACCCAGACCTACGACCCGGTCGACTACATCGTGCAGTACGACGAAACCGCGTTCGACTTCATCAGCCGGCTGATGGAGCAGGCCGGCATCTTCTACTTCTTCAGCTTCAGCAGCAGCGGACACACGATGGTGCTGGGCGACGCCTCGTCCAACTTCGCCGACTGCGCCGGCGCGGCGGCGGTGCGCTTCTTCCCGCGCACCGGCATGCACAACGCCATCGACACGGTGTCGCGCTTCGCGCATGAGAACACCATCGCGGTGAAGAAGGCCACCGTCAACGATTACGACTTCATCAATCCCAGCACCTCGCTGGAGGGCACGCACTCGGCCAGCGGCGGCAGCGGGGCGGTGTACGAGTTCGCGACCGGCCACCTGGCGGCAGCGGCGGCCACCGCCATCGCCCAGTTGCGGGTGGAGGCCAGCCAGGTCAACGCCGAGGTGCTGCGCGGCGACAGCTTCTGCTATCCGTTCAGCGCCGGAACCAAGTTCACCTTGTCCGAGCATTTCGTCAGCGCGCTCAATGCCGCCTTTGTGCTGCGCCGCGTGCACCATACGGCGCGCGACGACATGTACACCAATTCCTTCGAGGCGTTCCCGGTCACTGTGCCGTTCCGCCCGCCGATGCAGACGGCGCGTCCGCGCGCGGTGGGCTGCGAGACCGCGCTGGTCGTCGGCCCCAGCGGCGAGGAAATCTGGACCGACAAGTACGGCCGCATCAAGGTGCAATTCCCGTGGGACCGCGACGGCGCCAAGGACGACAAGAGCTCGACCTGGATGCGGGTGGCGCAGTCGGTGGCGGGCAAGGGCTTCGGCTCGCTGTTCCTGCCGCGCGTGGGGCAGGAGGTGGTGGTGACCTACCTGAACGGCGATCCGGAGCGGCCGCTGGTGACGGGCTGCGTCTACAACGGCGAGAACGCCACGCCGGCCGAGCTGCCCGCCAACCAGACGCAGACCATCATGCGCACCTGGTCGTCCAAGCAGGGCGCGGCAGGAAACGAGCTGCGCTTCGAGGACAAGAAGGATTCCGAGCAGCTGTACATGCACGCGCAGAAGGACATGCTGACCGAGATCGAGAACGCGCTGACCACCACGGTGAAGAAGGGCGCGGAGATCCACACGCTGCAGGAAGGCGACCGCACCGTCGATGTGCAGAAGGGCAAGGAGGTCCACAACGTCAAGGGCACGCGCGAGGTGACGGTGACGGGTGATGAAACCCACACCAACAGCGCCAAGTTCACCCACAAGGTGACGGGCGACTACGCGCTGACCATCGACGGCAAGCTGACCATCACGGTGACGGGGGACATCAGCATTAAGTCCAGCGCGGCGGTGACGGAGGAATCCGGCACCACCTACGGCATCACGGCCGGCACGGCGCTGACCGCCAAGGCGGGGACGGCGTTGACCAACGAGTCCGGCACCGACTTCACCAACAAGGCCGGCACCAAGATGGCGAACCAGGCCGCCGTGCAGATGGATAACAAGGCCCCCGTCATCAACAGCAAGGCCGACGCAACCCAGACCGTGGAGGCCGGCGCGATGCTGACCCTCAAGGGCGCCATGACCAAGGTGAACTGACATGACGACCGAGACCCAACTGCCGCAAAATCCGCCCGCCGCGCCGCTGCTCGTGGAAGAGCACAGCGACAGCGGCCAGTTGCTGCAACGCGCCTGGATGCGCGACGGCGTGCTGCACGGCCCGTTCGAACAGTTCAGCGAGCAGGGCCGCACTTTGATGAAGACGCACTTCGAAGCCGGCAAGATGCATGGCCCGATGGCCGTGTTCGCGCCGGACGGCAAGCTGGTGCAGCAATCCGAGTTCCAGCACGGCGTGGCGCACGGCCTGATGGAAACCTACGTCAACGGCCGCTGCGTCGCGCGCCAGACGATGGTGGGCGGGGTGGCGGCCGGCCAGTCGCTGTCCTACGACGAGGCTGGCCACCTGACCGCCCGCCTCAACCTGGTGGATGGCCAGATCCACGGCCCCGCCGAGTTTTTCCACGAGGGCCTGCGGGTGCGCAAGTCGCACTACAAAGCGGGCCTGATGGACGGCGAGTCCACCGATTTCGACGCCCAGGGCAACGTGGTGCAGACCTGCGCCTACCGCGCCAACCTGCTGCACGGCCCGATGCGCCGCTACTGGCCGGACGGTGAGCTGATGGAAGAAGTGAACTACCGCGACGGCAAGCCGGTCGGCTCGCCCGCGCGCTTCGACAGCAAGGGCAAGCGCACCGACAACGCCGCCGCCGCGCCCGCCATACTGGACCGGCTGCAAAAGCTGGTGAGGGGAAGCTGATGGGACAACAGACCTGCATGGGCGCGATGCTCAAATGTAGCTTCGGCGTGGCGCCGGGCACGCTGATGGTGTTGCCGGCCAGCGCCGTGCTGACCGCCGTCCCCGACGCCAACATCATGGACAACAAGCCGATGGTCAACATCCTGCCATTCGGCATGTGCCAGTCGTTGAGCAACCCGATGGTGGCGGCGGCCACAGCGGCCGCGCTGGGCGTGCTGACGCCGATGCCGTGCATCCCGGCCACGGTCGCGCCATGGGCGCCTGGCTCGCCGACCGTGATGATCGGAGGTATGCCGGCGCTGAACAATTCGTCAAAGCTGATGTGCATGTGGGGCGGGGTGATTGAAATTAACGCGCCCGGCCAGACCACCGTTTCCATTCCCTGAACCCTTACCGCGACCGCCATCATGGAATATCGATTCAGCCTCACTCCCCGCCTTATCGCGCTGGCCATCTTCTCCGGCGTGGCGATGCTGGTGCTGTTGTTCGCGCTGGGCTACCAGGTCGGTGTCAGCATGACCGAGCGTCCCGCGCCGGAGGCCATCGACAACGCGGCCACGCGCACCCGCCAGCAGGCGACGGGCAAGATCGGCGCCGAGGCGGCCGCAGCCGCCGCGCCCGTGACCGAACGCGTGCAGGCCGCGCAGAAGGCCGCGCAATGAACGCGCCAATGAACGGCCCAGCGAGCCGCGCCACGAACCGCGCCATGCGCCGCCTGTGCGCGCAGGCGCTGGGGCTGGCCGCGCTGGGCCTGTGCGGCGCCGTGTGGGCGCAGGGCGCGCAGAAGGCGCATCCCGCCGCTGCAGGCGCCGTTGCAGCCGCACCCGAGCCGGACCGCTCGCCGCTGGTCAAGGTCGCCGACGGCCGCATGCTGGCGCCGGACATCGCTCGCATCGTCAACCATGGCGAGCTGCTGGTCGCCATGCTCAGCATCGACAACCCGCCGTTTTTCTCCGTCAAGAACGGCGACCTGGTCGGCACCGATATTGACCTGGCGAAGTCGATCGCCTCCGAACTCGGCGTATCGGTACGTTTCGACCGCAGCTACAAGACCTTCGACAGCGTGGTCGAGGCGGTGGCGGTGGGTAAGGCCGACGTCGCCGTCAGCCGGCTTGGCCGTACGCTCAAGCGGGCGCAGATGGTGCATTTCTCCATCTCCTACATCAAGCTGGGCCACGCGATGCTGATCAACCGCATGCGCTTCGCCCAGCTGGCCGGCGACCGTACCTTGCCGCAGGTGGTGCGCGACTACACCGGCACCCTGGGCGTGATGGCAGGCTCGTCGTGGGAGGAGTTCGGCCGCCGCAATTTCCCCAAGGCCAAGCTGGTCAAGTATCCCGGCTGGCCCGAGCTGATCGAGGCGACCAAGAAGGGCGAGGTGACGGCGGCCTACCGCGACGAGATGGAGGTGGTGCAGCTGCTGCGTGAGGAGCCCGGCCTGGCGCTGACCCTGCGCACCGTCACCTTCAGCGACCTGGAGGCGCCGCTCAGCGTGATCGTCGGCATCCGCGACCTGACCCTGCTGTCCTTCGTCAACGAATTGATCGCGCAACGGCCCGTGCAGCCCACGGCCAAGAGCGTGCTCAGGACCTTCAAATAAGGAAACCACGTGGACGCTCCCATCAGCATGCAACGCTTCCAGCAATGGGCCCTGAACCCGTGGACCGTGGTCGGCTGCGTGCTGGCCGGCGGGCTGCTGGGCTGGGCGACGCCGTCGCTGTCGCGCTACCTGGGCGTGGTGGGCGTGGTGTATGTCGACCTGCTGAAGATGATCGTGCTGCCGTTCATGATCTCGGCCGTCATCTTCAGCCTGCAGAACCTGTACCGCGACGGCGGCGCGGCGCGCATCTTCAAGCGGGTGGTGGTGGTGTTCATCACCTTCTCGATGGTGGTGGCGGTGACGGCGACGCTGTCCTCGCTGCTGGTGCGGCCGGGCGGCAACTTGCCGGCCGAGACGCGCGCGGCGCTGGGCAAGATCATCAGCGCCGACGGCGAGAGCAGCAACACCGAAATGGCGCTGCGCGAGGAGCCCACGCCGCCGCACCGGACCGAGCTCAAGGACGTGTTGCAGTCGCTGATCCCGCAGAACATCTTCGCCTCGCTGGCCAACGGCGAAACGCTCAAGGCGCTGGTGTTTGCGCTGCTGTTCGGCTTTGCCGCCGGCCAGGTGCCGAGCCGCATCTCGGGCGGCCTGCACCAGGCGCTCGAGACCGTCTACCACGCCTGCCAGACGCTGACGCGCTGGGTCAACCTGCCGGTGCCGTTCGTGCTGGTGTGCATGGCGGCCAGCCAGGTGGCGCAGACCGGCCTGCAGCCGATCGCGGCGATGGCCGGCTTCGTGATCCTGTTCCTGCTGGTGTCCGGCCTGCTGATGGGCATGGCGATGGCGCTGATCAGCCGCCGCGCCGGCGTGCCGTACGGCGCCGTGATGGCCGCCATGCGCGAGCCGTTCGCGCTGGGCGTGGCCACCAACAACAGCGCCACCTGCATGCCGGCCATGGTCAGCGGCCTGGTCGAGCAGCTGCAGTTCGCGCGGGCGCGGGTCGAGCTGCTGGTGCCGCTGAGTATCTCGCTGCTGCGGGTCGGCGCGGTCGCGTATTTCGTCTGCAGCACCTTGTTCATCGCCGCGCTGTACGGACGCCCGATGTCGGCGCTGGACCTGGGCGTGCTGGTGCTGGTGTCGGTGCTGTCCGGGTTCGCCTCGGCCGGCATGGCGGGCGTGGTGACGGTGTCGCTGGTGGGCACCATCTGCAACTACCTGTCGCTGCCGTTCGAGGCCGCCTTCATCCTGTTGATGGCGGTCGATCCGATCTGCGCCATGGCGCGCACCGCCGTCACCGTGATCTGCAGCTGCGCCGCCGTGGCCAGCATCTGCGCCGAACCCGTCAAGCTCTAGCGCCCACCATGCAGACACTCGTCAAACCCGCCATGTTCCAGCTCAGGGATATTTTCCACCACCCGGCCACGCTGCTGGGCGCGATGCTGCTGGGCGGCTGGACCGGCACGCTGTTCCCCGGCAGCGCGGCGCTGCTGGCGGCGGTGTCGGCGCTGTACCTGTCGCTGATCCAGATGGCGGCGCTGCCGTTCGTGATCCTGGCGGTCTACTTCGGCCTGCAGCGCCTGCCGTCGGAACCGGGTTCCGGCGTGCGGCTGGCGCGGCTGGCGGCCATGTCGCTGCTGGCGATGCTGCTGTGCGCGGTGGTGGGCGTGCTGGTGGCGGGCCTGGGCGGCGCCGGTTCCGGCATGACGGCGGCGCAGACGGCGGCGCTGGGCAAGCTGGCGCTGCGCTCGGACGCGCAGTTCACCATGGCCCTGCGCGACAGCGGCGACGGCGCGGCGGAACAGTGGGACATCGGCGCGCTGGTGCCGGACAACCTGTTCGGCGTGCTGGCGTATGGCTCGCTGCCGTCGGTGCTGATCGGCGTGCTGTGCTTCGGCGCCGCCGTGGCGGTGCAGGATCCGCTGCGCTCGGCCCAGCTCAGCGGCATTTTCGAGGGCATGTACCGCGCGCTCGAATCGCTGGTGAACCGCTTCAACACCTTGCTGCCGGCCGCCGCCTTCGTGCTGGCGGCGGCCGCCACCGCCACGGCCGGGGTCGAAGCCATCATGTTGCTGGGCAGCTTCCTGGCGGCCTTCTTCGTGGCCGCGCTGGCGGTGTGCGCGGCCGCCATCGCCGTCCTGTGCTGGAAGCTGAACAAGTCGCCATGGCTGGTGATGCTGGCGCTGCGCGAGCCGATCACCGTCTGCCTGTTCTCGCCGGTGGCGGTGGCGGCGGTGCCGGGCTTCATCCAGGGCATGAGCGTGCGGCTGGGCTTCAGCCGCGGGCTGGTGGAGCTGGTCTCGCCGATCGCGCCGGTGTTCCTCAAGGCCGGCGAGGCGATGTTCTTCGCGGTGCTGGCGATCTTCGTCGCCAACCTGTACCACCATCCGCTGGTCGCCGCCGACATCGCCTGGATCTGCGCGCTGTCGTGGACCGCCGCGCTGTGGTCGGTGGGCATCGCCGGCGGCAAGTCGGTGATACTCGGCAGCTTCGTGATGGCCTCGATGAGCCTGCCTCTGGAGGCGGTGCTGCCGGTGTTCATGCTGGTGGAAGTGTTGTGCGAAGGACCACGGAATTTACTTTCCTTTCTTATATCGTCAGCGTTGATTGCCTTGGTTGCGGATGGTCTGTATATTAATAATGAGCAAGTTTCCGAAGTGTGGCAGCCGTCCACGCTCAAGCTCGTCTTCACCCGCAAGCAAGCGCTGTCCGTGTTGTTCCTGTTGTTGATTGCTCTGTTCACAGTGTTTTGCGCCGGCGTGGGCTATGGCCTGCGCAGGGCCTTTTGAAGACTGACTTATGCAACTGATGATGACCCCGATCCCTCGCCGCTGCTTGCTGCTGTTCGCGCTGTTGTGCGCGCTGGCCGGCTGCGGCGCCACGCGCGCGCTGTTCGGCCCCAGCATGGCCTCGCCCAGCTGGAAGACCTTGACCCTGCGCGCCGCCGACGACGCCAACAGCAACAGCGCGGTGGCGGTGGACGTGGTGCTGGTCAAGGACCCGGCCGTGCTCGATGCGTTGGTGGCCATGCCGGCCTCGAAATGGTTCGCCACCCGCGCCGAGCTGCAGCGCACCTTCCCCGAGGCGCTCACCGTCTACCAGTACGAGCTGGTGCCGGCCCAGACGATCAAGCTGAACGATAAAAAATGGAGCGACCAGAAGGCCTGGGCCGCGCTGGTGTTCGCCGGCTACAGCAACGCCGGCGAGCACCGCGAGCGCCTGTTGCTGAACGCGTCGGCATATGTTGTGCAACTGAACGCGCAGGGCTTTAGTGCCAAAGAGCCCAAGGCCGGCGCGGCCCAGTAGATCATGAAAGCGACTCAATGACCGTACCTCAACTTTCACATCGCATCCAGTGGCACGAAGGCATGATGCTGACGCCGCAGCACTTCCAGCAGGAGGGCGCGCGCATCGACGCGCTGCTGGCCTGGCAATCGATGGCGGCCAATCCCTACGGCTGGGGCGTGCGCGAGCTCGTCATCGACGAGGCGCTGCTGACCACCGGCCTGCTGCGCATCCAGCAGCTGGAGGCGATCCTGCCCAACGGCATGGCCGTGACCTACGACAGCGCGCTGGCGCAGGGCCAGCGGCTGGAGCTGGACCTGGCGCCGTGGGCCGAGGCGATGGCGCAGCAGGACCTGGCGGTGTATCTGGTGGTGGGCAACACGCGCTCGCTGCGCCAGCCGGGCCAGCCCGCGATGTTCCGCGGCGTCGAGAGCCCGGCCGTGGAGGACGAGGTGTCGCAGGCGCTGCCGGCCGACGTGCCGCGCATGGCGGTCAACCTGGGGCTGGCGGCCGGGCCGGTGCCGTCGGCGGCGTACACATCGCTGCGGCTGATGACGGTCAACAAGGGCAACGAGATCGTGCATCGCGGCGCCTACCTGCCGGCCATGCTGGACGTGCCGGCCGCGTCCACCGTGCGCCAGCGCGCGCAGCACCTGGTCACGCAGATGCGCAACAAGGCGGTGTTCCTGGCGCGCCAGACCGCGCAGCCGTCGTCGCGCACCGAGGACCGCATCAACCTGCTGGAGCAGAAGGCCCGGCTGTCGAGCCTGATCCTCAACCTGCCGGTGCTGGAAGCCTTGCTGCGCAGTCCGTCCGTGCATCCGATGCCGCTGTACCTGGCGCTGTGCGCGCAGCTGGGCCCGCTGGCGACCCTGCGTCCCGGCGCCGTGCCCATCATGCCGCCGGCCTACGACCACGCCGACACCGCCCCGGCCTTCGACGCCGTGTTGACCGCGCTGGCCGACTTGGTGGGCGAGGTCAGCCAGGAATGGAAGACCTGCGTGTTCGGCTACGACGGCCAGGCGTTCTCGCTGGCGATGCAGGCCGAGTGGCTGGGCGCGCGGCTGGTGGTGGGCCTGCGCGGCCAGCCCGAGCGCGAGGCCACGCAGTGGATGGCCGGCGCGGTGATCGGCTCGCAGACCGTGTGGACCTCGCTGACCGACCGCCGCGTGCTGGGCGCGCCGCGCAGCCGCATCGACGCCGCGCCCGAGCTGGGCCTGCGCGCCAGCGCCGGCTACACCCTGTTCAGCGTGGAAGTGTCGGACGAATTCATCGTGGCCGGCCAGGCTTTATTGATCAGCAACGCCAACGAAAGCCTGCAGACGCAGCGTCCGCAGGAAGTGGTGTTGTTCATAAAGGGATGATGCCGTGAGCATGCTATCGAAAAATGCAAGCAACGCGTCGCCGCCGCCGGCCTGGAGCGGCGGCGCCGGCGAGGGCGTGGACCTGGCGTCGGTGCAGTTCCGCGATTTCTACGACATGCTGTCGCGCTCGGCGCAGGCGGCCACGCGGGTGGCCGAGGGCGAGGCCAATGCCGCCGCCGAGGCGCTCAGCCGCCAGCTGTGCCAGCTGATCGAGCTGCAGTCGCTGGAGGCGCGCCGCATCGTCGGCAAGGCCGGCATCGAGGCCGAGGTGCAGGGCCGCTTCCTGAAGGCCGCGCTGGCCGACGAGGTGATGCTCAACACCGAATGGGCCGGGCGCGGCTACTGGCGCCACGTGCTGGTCGAGACCACGCTGTTCAAGTCCAGCTTTGCCGGCGAGCGCGTGTTCGACGACCTCGACCAGCTGCTGCGCGAGCGCGAGGCGGCGCGGCGCAACGTCGGCCGACTGTATCTTTATCTGCTGTCGCTGGGCTTCCAGGGCCGTTACCGCGGCCAGAAGCAGGACAAGATCGCCGAGTACCGGCGCGAGCTGTTCCAGTTCGTGTACCAGCGCCCGGCCGACCTGCAGGGGCGCGACCGCACGCTGTCCGAGCAGCCGTACGCCAGCACGCTGTCGCACCTGGCGGCGCGGCGCCTGCCCAAGTTCAACCGCAGCGGCATCATGTTCGTGCTGGCGCTGCTGATCCTGCTGGGGCTGTCCGAAGTGCTGTGGCTGTGGCAATCGTGGCCGATCCGCGCCGCGCTGGCCACGACTGTGTGATTAAACCAAACAGGATGAGCGCATAGTGTTCAACTTCTTGTCAGATAACACGGCCATCGCCACCTTGCTGGTGCTGACGCTGCTTGTCATGCTGTTGTTCGCCATCGTCATCTGGGCGGCGATGAAGGGCGCGGAAAAGGCCGACAAGCCGGCCGACCAGAAACCGCGCCAGATCAGCACGGACTCGCTCAAGCAATCGTTCCGGGTGGCGGTGGAGCTGATCGAAAACAATATCGCCGCGCGCTCGGAACGCTACAGCCTGGCGTGGACGCTGGTGCTCAACGAGGGCGGCGCCGGGCGCGAACTGCCGCTGCTGCAATCGGGGCTGCAAAGCGCGCTCAGCGCCGACAGCACGCTGACCGCCGGCGCCCAGGGCATCGCCTGGAACTTCTTCGACCAGGGCATCGCGGTGCAGCTGCACTCGGACTCGCTGGGCATGCCCGACGCCGACGCGGCCGGCGCCAACGCCATGGCCAACACCACCTGGGACGACTTCCTCGGCCTGTGCCGCAACTACCGGCCGGACCGGCCCTTCGATTCCATCGTGGTGGCGCTGCCGGCCAGCGCGCTGCTCGACGTCGAGGGCGCCGGCCAGCTGGACCTGGCCGCGCGCGCCAAGGCCATCCACCGCCGCCTGTGGCTGGCGCAGAACCGGCTGGCGCTGCGCTTCCCGATCTACCTGGCGATCAGCGATTGCGAGACCATACCCGGCTTCGCCCGCTTCGCGGCGGCCTTGCCGGAACCGCTGCGCCGCTCGATGCTGGGCTGGTCCTCGCCGCACGAGCTGGTGGCGCCGTTCCAGGGGCTGTGGATCGACACCGCGATGAACGAGATCGGCCGCACGCTGTCCGACAGTTGCGCCGAGCTGTGCGCGCTGGAGCCGTCCGACGCCGACAGCAGCGAGTATTTCCTGCTGCCGAACCAGGTCGAACGCCTGCGCGCCGGCTTGAAGATGTTTGCCGAAGAATTGATGCGGCCCAGCGCCTACCACGAGCCCTTCCTGCTGCGCGGCATCTACCTGACCGGCGATTGCAGCGACGAAGCGGCGCTGCTGGGCGCCGGCCACGCGCCGGCCGACGGCGCAGGCCCGATGCCGGCCGAGCCGGCGCCGGCCGCCTTGCCCGACCGGACCGAGCCCTCGCTGTCCGCCGACGCGCCCGCCTACCGGCCGGGCCGCGACAGCGCGGTGCCGGCCTTCCTGCGCGATATCTTCGAACGCAAGATCTTTGCCGAGGCCGGACTGGTGCGCTCGTCGTCGGTGCACAGCATGCGCCGTCCGGGCATGCACCGCGCGGCGCGCTGGGCCGCCGTCGGGGTGCCGGCGGTGTGGGTGCTGGGGCTGGTGTTCGCCACGGTCCGCCTGCACGGGTTGGGCACCGAAGTGGTGACGGCGCTGCAATCGCTGAGCCACGACGACGCGCAAAGCGAGGCCGGCAGGCGCAACCATCTTTCCTCTCAACGGCTGGACCAGCGGGGCGCGCTCGATGCGCTGGACAATATCGGCAAGATCGCCAATGCCCGCCTGTGGTCGCCGTTCATGCCAGGCTCGTGGCAATGGTTCGACGATTTGCCGGTCCGGGTGCAGCGGCGCATGGAAAGCGGCTTCGCCGAAACCGCCTTCGACCCGTTGCAGCAGGCGGTCTACACCAGCGCCGGCGCGCTGTCCGGCAGGCCGTATGACAAGGCCTCGGGCGCCCTGGCCGGCAGGTACTGCGCGCCGCCGCGCGGCGCCAGGCAGCTCGGCGCGCCGCCGGCCGTGGGGCTGGATGTGACCAACACGCAGGAATACGACGCGCTGCGGATGTATGTGGACGACGTTGCGCAGCTTGAGAAGGTGGTGCATGCGATGCAGCGGCTCAGTTCACCCGGCAACAAGGCGCCGTCCGGCGATGACCTGGGCCTGGTGGTGGAAGAGCTGCTGCACCAGCGGGTGAGCGGCAACCTGACGCGCATCGCCGCGCTGTTCCGCACGGTGGCCGCGACCAAGCCGCCGCTGGAGCTCGCGCCGGTCCAGGATGCGCTGGCCTGTTCGTTCGGGCTGGGAGTCAAGGCGGTGTCGAGCCGGCTGTTCCAGAACAACGGCTTGTACCTGGCCGAACAGAGCATCAACGACAGCCTGACCACGCTGTACCAGGGCGACCCCAATGCCGAGGCCAACCTCGCGCCCTGGGAGACGCTGCGCAAGGCGCTGCACGCGCAGGAAGCCTTCCTGATGACGGGCACGGGCGGATGGATGCGGGGCGAAAAACTCGATCTCGGTCCGGGCTGGACGCAGCTGTTGCAGCAGGCGGGCAGCATGTCGCTGTTGGGGAACAAAGCCGTCGAGGATGCGCGCGCCCAGACCGAGGAAGGCTTCCGCCGGTTCATCGCGCAGTGGGACGCGCCCATGACGGACGAGAACCACGCGCTGGGACTGAGCCAGGGACTGGAATGGGTGGACGCCAAGTCCTCGTGGAACTTCGCGCCGGACCGGCGGGCGTTGCTGGACGCGCTCAACCTTTTGCTGTCGCAGCCGTTCATGAAGTCCAGCCACGCCGGCCGCCTGCCGGAGGTGCCGGCCGGCGCCACCGTCAGCTGGGACGGCGCGCGGCTGGACCAGGTGCTGGCGCTGGCCGACACGCGCAAGCGGGTGCAGACCGAGTTGCTGCCGAAGTTCCCGGTCATGATGCAGGGCCCGGCCGCGCGCCTGACCGACGCCGCGCTGGCCGACACCGCGCGCGACATCCTGGCGCAGGCCTACCTGGTGTCGGCGCGCGACACGCCGTCCCCGGTCAACGAGGCCGACCACGCCAAGGCCCTGCGGGTGCGCGCCTGGCTGCAGGAAAACGGCGGCGCCACGGTGGCGGCGCATCTGTCGGCGGTGCTGACGCAGGACGCGCTGAGCCGCCTGCAACAGCTCGACGATACGCTGGTGCGCGCCGACCTGTTCGTGCCGCGCGACCGCACCTTCAGCTCTTGGAACGGCGCCAAGGGGCCGCTGCTGGATGCCTTCGGCGCATCGGACGCGGGCGGCCTGCAAGCCTATGTCGCCCAGCAGACCGCCTTCATCGAGGCCGCCGGCAAGAGCGCGGAAGCGCTGCTGCTGCAACTGGGCGGCGCCGGCGCCGACAATCCGTCGGTGCTGCGCTGGAAAGTCACGGTGGCCGACCTGGGCCGCTACAAGCTGAAGAGCCCGAGCAGCAGCCTGACCGCGCTGGAGCAATTCATCCTGTCCGGCGCGGCCGACCTGAGCATCGACAACTGCCTCGACAAGCTGTCGGCGCGCGCGGCGCAGCGCCGCGCCGGCGACCTGTTCGCCGAGCGGATGCAGGGATTGCAGGCCGGGCTGTACTCGCGCTGCCGCGAGCTGACGCAGACCCGCTACCAGGACACCTGGACCCGCTTCGCCGACGCCTTCAACGCCGGCCTGGCCAACCGCGCGCCGTTCCGCGCGCTGACGGCCGACGCCGGCAAGGGCGACCGCGTCCCGGCCGACGTCGAGGAGGTGGGCGCGGTGCTCAAGCTGTTCGACCAGGCCCATGCGCTGGCGCTGGCCTCCGACCGCGACCCGACGCGGCCGTCGCCGGCCAGCACCGTGCGCAAGGTCGACGAGCAGATGCAGAAGGTGCGCGAGTTCCTGGCGCCGCTGTATCCGAGCGAGGAAGGGCAGGCCGCCGGGCTGGACGTGCTGGTCGAGTTCCGCGCCAACAGCGCCGCCGAAAGCGAGGGCAACCAGATCATCGACTGGTCGCTGGCCATCGGCGCCCACACCGTGCACCAGCGCGAGGCGCCGCACGCGCTGCGCTGGGAGCCGGGCCTGCCGCTGGTGCTGACGCTGCGCGTGGCGCAGGACGGCCCGGCCATTCCGAAAGCCGAGCCTGGCCATCCCGGCATGGCGGTCGACGGGCGCACCGTCAGCTACCGCTTCGACGATCCGTGGGCGCTGTTCAGCTTTGTGTCGGCCTACCGCGAGACCGACGCAGGATCGGCTGCGGCGTCGGGCGCGCGCTCGCAGCTGTTGAAATTTGAATTCCCGATGAGCGCGGTCGGCGACGGCCGCATCCAGACCCGCGACAGCCGCGCCAGGGTGTACGTGCGGTTGACCGTGAGCGCTGCCGGCAAGCGCACGCCGCTGGTGTGGCCGCCGGTGTTTCCTGTCAAGGCGCCGGCGTGGTAGGCCGGTTTGAACGAGGTGTTGCCATGTCATCCTTGCCCCCACTCGTGCGCGTTGCCCTGTTCGGCAGTTTCCATCGCGGTTTCCACGTGCTGAGCGAACTGCTCAAGGGGCCGCTGGCGCAGCGCGTGCGCGTGGTCGGCGTGGCCACCGACGACGTGGACTCCGACCATGTCAGCCGCGGGCGCCGGGTCTGGGCCTATCCGCACAGCCTGGCGGAGGAAACCATGGTGGAACAGCTGGCGCTGTCGCACGGCATCGTGCCGTACAAGGGCCGCGTCAAGACGGACGAGTTCTTCAGCCTGTACGACCGGCAGTGGAAGCCCGACCTGTGCATCACCGCCACCTTCGGCCAGCGCATCGACGCGCGCCTGTTCAACTGGCCGCGGCTGGGCTTTTACAACCTGCATCCCTGCATCGACGACGGCTGGCCCTCGCACTACGCCGGCCCCAATCCCTTCCAGGCCCTGCTGGACAACGGCTCCGACCATGTGATGATCGCCATGCACCAGATCGACGAAGGCTTCGACACCGGCCCGCTGCTGGCCCTGTCCGAGAAAATCTACGTGCCCTACGGCGCCACGGTGGTGGACTTGCACAAGCTGACGTCGCCGCTTGCCGCGAAGTTTTTTGCGCGCGAGCTCGCCAAGATGCTACCGTAGGCGGAACCGCGCATGGCGACCATAAAAAGCAATCTGCGCAACCTGGTCGACAAGGCGCGCCTGCTGATTTCCGATGAGCGAACACCCAGTACTCCGAACCCGACCGCCCCTATGAACGCACCCAGCCTGCCGATACCGCTTTCCCTGATGAGCATCGAGCACCAGGAGGAGCTGGAGCTCTTGCTCAAGCCCATCACCGAGGACCAGCCCTGCGGCCCGGCGTTGCGCTACGATCCGATCTTCACCGAGATCCGGCTGGCGCGCGAGGAGGACGATCCCAGCCTGCCGATGCGGCAGTGGGAGCGGCCGCTGCAGAAGGCCGACTGGCCGCTGATCGAGACGCGCTGCAAGACCATGCTGTCCACCCGCTCCAAGGATTTGCAGATCGCCGCCTGGCTGCTGGAGGCGTGGACGCGGCAGCACGGCGTCGACGGCATGTATCGCGGCCTGAGCCTGGTCGACCGGCTGCTGCGCCAATACTGGGAAGGCTTGCATCCGGTGATCCAGGACGGCGACGCCGACGCTCGCGTGGCGCCGCTGGAGTGGATCAACGAATCGTTCTCGGTGACGGTGCGGGTGCACGTGCCGCTGCTGAAGATCAACGGCCGCAAGCCGCCGGCGCAGACCCTGGTCGACTGGGAGCGCATGACGGCGCGCGAACTGGCCGGCCACCCGGCCGAGCCGCGCCCGCCCGCCGACGCCGAGGCGCCGCTGACCCGCATCGAAGTGATCGCTTACGCCCACCAGCGGTTGGGCCGCGAGCTGGCCCAGCGCTTGCAGGTGGTGCAGCGCTGCCTGAACTGCCTGGAGACCATGCTGGCCTTCGTCGACCTGCAACTGGGCGCGCAGGCGCCGAACCTGTCTAAACTGAAGGGAACGCTGGTGGCGCTGGAGCGCGTGCTGCAACAGCTGGTTCCCGAGCAAAAGGAAGAAGAGATGACGACGCCCGAAGCGCCGCAAGGCAAGGAGGAGACGAGCAGCGCGGCCGCGCCGGCGGTGGCGGCCAAGTCCGGCTGGAAGAGCCGCGACGAGGCGTATGCCACGCTGGAGGCGCTGGCCGATTATTTGAGCCTGGTGGAACCGCACAGCCCGACGCCTTATCTGCTGCGGCGCGCGGTCAACTGGGGCCGCATGCCGCTGCCCGAACTGATGGCCGAAATTATCCGCGAGGAGGGCGACTTGAACCGTCTGGTGAATATGCTGGGCTTGCGTGAATGAAGTCTCAGCGCAGCTGGTAGAGCGAGGTGGAATGGTCTTGCAAGGCGTTTTCCGTGCACAACACGTAGGTTGATGCGCAAGCCAGGCCGAGCAACAACGCGCCAAAGGCGATGTGGAGATAGCGTGCCATGACAGACTCCGGTGGGGATGGGACTACCAATGAGTCCAGAATATCCCAGGGGAGGTCAGACGGGCATCAGCCGAATGTCCGATACTTTGTAGGACAATTGCCCGTCTTCTATCTTTGTACCAACTTTATTTGGTTTTCCAGACGATGATGGCGTCGGCCGGCGCGGTGTCCGTGGCGTTCGACACTTCCAGCCAGTGCTGCAGCAGTTCCGGGTGTTTCAGCTGGATGCCGGAGCCGTCGATGTAGCCGATCTGCTCGACCATCTTCGGGTCCATCTTGGCCTTGGACACGGTCGGCGCGCTGGCCACCATGCGGTCGTAGGCCTTGCGGGCCTTGTTTTCCCACTTGTGCAGGCTGGTCTCGTCGAAGCGGTTGGCTTCGAAGAAGACGGTCAGCGAGCCATCCGGATTGCCGTAGCCGACGATGCCGGCGCCTTTGCGGATGGTGGTGGAGCTGCTCACGTCAAACAGCGCGGTCGGCACAAACACGGCCGCGCGTCCGTTGACATCTGGACAGCCGACCGGCGTGTCCTTGCTATAGGTACTGACTTCGTGCAGGGGTGTTCTCTCGTGGGACATGGCTGGGCTTAATCTTGAAAGGGGAGGCGTTGCATGCGAATGCACAGACATTCATTGTAGCGCCAAACAAGTTCCATTGGGCAACAGCAGCAACAAAATTTTGTAACGCCGGCGTGGCGGATAAACTTCCGCCTCATGATATTCGTCAAAGCTGTTGCTGGCCCCGCAGCGAAGCTCGCGGGATATGATGGTTGCCATCGATTGATGGGAGGACTACATGGCGATGAATTCCGAAAATGAAGCCGATCTGCGGTTTGTGTTGCTTGAAATCGGCAAGTTATCCAGCAATGTCGAGCGGCTGATTACCGATGTGAAATCCATGGGCGAAAAGGTCGATGGCTTGCGACATCAAGTCACGTTTGTGCGCGGGGCGCTGTACGTGGTCAGCGGGGTACTGGCTGCCGGCGTCTACTACGTCGCCGCACTGTACCGATAGCGAAGGCTGGCCGCTGATAGTCTGTCAGCTGCCATCCTCGACCGGCTCGAACACCACCCTGGCTTCGTTGCTCCAACTCTTGTCATGGACGGGCGCGATGTAGCCACGGCGGTCGGCCTGGAGTGGCAGCTTCAATGTGCGGTCGGCCTCGACCAGCGTGGCCGAGCGCAGCTTGAGCGGCTCGGAAAAATCCACGGCGATCTTGCCGGAATGGCAGATGCCTCCGGCGAGCTGGAACGTCGACCTGATCAGGAACGGCATGTCGTCCTTGTCCATTACCCACAACATCTCGCACTCCATCCGCAGGTCGCCCAGGCGCCGCGTGGACGGCGGCAGGCCGGGCGTGTGCACCGACGGTTTGAACGCCGCGGCGCCAGCCTTGGCCGAGACCACCAGGTCCGCCCGCTCGTCGTCAATGGCCGCCTTTTTCTCCAGGCGGAAGTAGCCCTGCGGATCGAGCGCGATCGGCTGTTCGGCGGCGTTGCCGACCAGGCGCAGCGTGAGATCCTTGCCGGGCGGTTTGGACAGCAGCCGGAAGCCGGGATCGGCCTGCGGCGCCAGCTCTTTGTAGCGCTCGGCGACCGACAGCGCGCGCACGAAAGACTGGTAGGACTTGTGCTCGGGATTCTTGAAGCCGACGATGTTGACTTCCTGCTCGGGCGCCGTCTCCGCCGTTGCAAGATTGCTGAGGAATAGGGTGCCGAGAAGTGCGGTGGTCCAGTTCATTTTAGTTCCGGTGGATTTACCCAAAGCGCAGGGATTTGTCCATGGTACACCATTAACTTTTAAGCAACAACAGGTGGCTGTCTTGTTGCTAAGCCAAAAGGGTTTAAATAGTTTAGCTTGTTATCGCATTGCGCCTGGGTGGCGATCAGTTCACAATACATTCAAGCTAGCAACGGATGAGGAGCCTGTATGCTGACCATCGATGGCCCATGGATCAACCCGTGGCACGCCGGCCTGGTCGCCGCCGTCCTCTTCTGCAGCGTGACGCAGTTGCTGCTGACCCGCTCCGATCCCGACAGCCAGCACATGTTCCGCAACAACCTGCTGTTCGGCGGCCTGTGCCTGATCCTCAGCCTCTCCAGCAAGCTCATGATCGACATGGACCAGCGCCAGGCCGCCGGCCTGTTCGAAAGCGCCTCCATGCTCGGCTTCGGGCTGCTGCTGATACGCATCCTCGGCCTGACCGCCTTCCGCGTGCTGCTGCCGGCCCTGCGCATGCACCCGCCGCGCATCATGGAAGACATCCTGCTGGTGATCACCTACATCGTCTGGGGCCTGGTGTGGCTGCGCGTGGCCGGCCTCGACTTGAGCGGACTGGTCACCACGTCGGCGGTCATCACCGGCGTGGTCGCCTTCTCGATGCAGGAAACGCTGGGCAATATCCTGGGCGGACTCGCGCTCCAGTTCGACAACTCGGTCCGCATCGGCGACTGGATCAAGGTCGACGACGTGCGCGGCAAGGTGGTGGAGGTGCATTGGCGGCATACGGCGGTGCACACCAACAACGGCAACCTGATCGTCATCCCCAACAGCGTGCTGATGAAATCGAAGGTCGAGGTGTACAGCCGCGAGAGCAAGCCGGAGTTCCGGCGCTGGGTGCATTTCTGGATCGAGGACGCGGTGCCGCCGCAGCAAGTCATCGCCACCGTGCAGACGGCGCTGCGGCAGACCCATATCGAGCATATCTCGGTAATCCGGCCGCCCGAATGCATCGTCACCGATTACCGCGAAGGCCTGATCCAGTACGCGGTGCGCTACTGGCTCACCAACCCGGCCCATGACGATGGCACCGATTCGGCCGTGCGCATCCATTTCTACAGCGCCCTGCAGCGCCAGAGCCTGTCGCTCGCCCATCCTTGCATGGACATCCGCCTGAACGCGGATTCGGAGCGGCGCTCGAACGCCCGGCAATCGGTGGAGATCGATGCGCGCAAAAAGGCGTTGGGCAAGGTCGCGCTGTTCTCCAGCCTCACTGACGAGGAACTGGCCAAACTCGCCAAGGCGCTGCGCAACACGCCGTTCGTCAAGGACGACATCATCACCCGGCAGGGCGCGGTCGCGCATTGGCTGTATCTGCTGGCCGGCGGCGAGGCCGACGTGTGGTTCGAGGTGGAAGGGCGGGAGCGCGTCCATTGCGCCACGCTCAAGGCGGGCGACGTGTTCGGCGAAATCGGCCTGCTGACCGGCGCGCCTCGCCGCGCCACCGTCACCGCCAGGACCGACGTGCTGTGCTACCGGCTGGACAAGGAGAATTTTGAAACCATCCTGCAAGAGCGTCCCGAACTGGCGGACGAATTCGCCCACGTGCTCAGCGACCGCAGCGAAGGCCTGAGCGCCGTCCGCAACCACCATGCGGAACCCGAGCAAGTACAGCAAGCCAACTACCTGGAAGGAATACGGCGGTTCTTCAGGCTGCACTGAGATGGCCGCCCAAAACAAAAAAGCCTACAAGCAGGTGCTTGTAAGCTTTATGTTTTACCACGAATTCGGTGGGGTGGCTGATGGGGCTCGAACCCACGACAACAGGAATCACAATCCTGGACTCTACCAACTGAGCTACAGCCACCACTGATTTACTTCGCTTTGTCTACTGTTTCGTAGACAGGTGCCGAATTATACAAGCCAGTTTTGAATCCTGCAAATCTAAATGCAAAGTTTTTTCAAAATATCCCGGATTGCTTAAACATTAACCTTTTCCACCGGCGGATGCAGGCCCAGCAGATTGGCGAAGGCGGGCGCCAGCGCGCTCACGTCCGCCGTCGTGTAGCCGCGCAGGGAGGCGGGCGCCTCGCCGTCGCCGCGCGCCGGATGCAGCAGGCCGCCGGCGTCCAGCAGGCGCACCAGCTGGCGCGCCACAGCGTCGCCGGTATCGATCAGCGTCACGTCCGGGTGGCCGTGGCCGCGCAGCACGCGTTCGATGCCGGCTTGGACGAAAGGATAATGGGTGCATCCCAGCACCAGCGTATCGGCGCCCTGGTCCAGCAGCGGCGCCACGTACCGCTCCAGCAGCGCGGCGATGGCCGGGGTGTCCAGGTCGCCCAGCTCGATCTGGTCGACCAGGCCCACGCATGGTTGCAATAGGAACTCGGCCCGCGTGGCGGCGCTGATCTGCTCGCGCAGTTGCAGGAACTTGTCGCCCTTGAGCGTGCGCGCCGTCGCCAGCACGCCGACCTTGCCGCTGCGCGTGATGGCGGCGGCCGGCTTCAGGCCGGGCTCGACGCCGACCACCGGCAGCTCGGGATATCGCGCCCGCACCGCCTTGATGGCGGCCACGGTCGCGGTATTGCAGGCCACCACCAGCGCCTTGGCGCCGCGCTCCAGCAGGAAGGCGGCCACCAGCAGCGCGCGGTCGACCACGTACTGCTCGGTCTTTTCGCCGTACGGCGCGTGGCCGGAATCTGCGAAGTAGATCAAGTCCTCGGCCGGCAGCTGCGCCCGGATGTGGCGCAGCACCGACAGCCCGCCCACGCCGGAATCGTAGACGCCGATGGGGGCACCGGGAGAGCGGGCGCCTTGCATCAGGCGGTTACGACCGGAACGTTCAGCGCCTCGATCTTGGCTTTCCATTCCTTCGGACCGGTTTCATGCACCGAGGTGCCGGCGGCGTCGACCGCCACCGTCACCGGCATGTCGACCACGTCGAACTCGTAGATCGCTTCCATGCCCATGTCGGCAAAGCCCAGCACCTTGGCGCCCTTGATCGCCTTCGACACCAGGTAGGCCGAGCCGCCGACCGCCATCAGGTAGGCCGACTGGTGCTTCTTGATCGACTCGATGGCGACCGGGCCGCGCTCGGCCTTGCCGATCATCGCGATCAGGCCGGTTTTCTCCAGCATCATGTCGGTGAACTTGTCCATGCGGGTGGCGGTGGTCGGACCGGCTGGGCCCACCACTTCGTCGCGCACCGGATCGACCGGGCCGACGTAGTAGATCACGCGGTTCTTGAAGTCCACCGGCAGTTCCTCGCCCTTGGCCAGCATGTCCTGGATGCGCTTGTGCGCGGCGTCGCGGCCGGTCAGCATCTTGCCGTTCAACAGCAGGGTCTGGCCCGGCTTCCACGAGGCGACTTCTTCCTTGGTCAGCGTGTTCAGGTCGACGCGTTTGGACTTCTCGGTGTCCGGCGCCCAGCTCACGTCAGGCCAGGTCGACAGCGGAGGCGGCGTCATGTAGGCGGGGCCCGAGCCGTCCAGCACGAAGTGGCCGTGGCGGGTGGCGGCGCAGTTCGGGATCATTGCGACCGGCTTGGAGGCGGCGTGGGTCGGGTAGGTCATGATCTTCACGTCCAGCACGGTCGTCAGGCCGCCCAGGCCTTGCGCGCCGATGCCCAGCGCGTTGATGCGGTCGCACAGTTCGATGCGCAGCTCTTCCAGCTTGTTCTGCGGGCCGCGCTGCTTGAGCTCGTACATGTCGATGTCTTCCATCAGCACTTCCTTCGCCATCAGCATCGCCTTCTCGGCGGTGCCGCCGATGCCGATGCCCAGCATGCCAGGTGGGCACCAGCCGGCGCCCATGGTCGGCACGGTCTTCAGCACCCAGTCGATCAGCGAATCGGAAGGATTCATCATGACCATCTTGGATTTGTTTTCCGAACCGCCGCCCTTGGCAGCGACCTTGACGTCGACGGTGTTGCCCTCGACCAGTTCCATGTGGACCACGGCCGGCGTGTTGTCCTTGGTGTTCTTGCGGTCGAAGTGCGGATCGGCCACGATGGAAGCGCGCAGCTTGTTGTCATCGTAGTTGTAGGCGCGGCGCACGCCCTCGTTGACGGCGTCGGTGACGGTGCCGGTGAAACCCTCGAAGCGCACGCCCATGCCGATCTTCAGGAAGACGTTGACGATGCCGGTGTCCTGGCAGATCGGACGCTTGCCCTCGGCGCACATGCGCGAGTTGGTCAGGATCTGCGCGATCGCGTCCTTCGCGGCCGGGCTTTGCTCGGCATCATAGGCGCGCGCCAGATGCTGGATATAGTCGGCTGGGTGGTAGTAGCTGATGTACTGGAGCGCGGCGGCAACGGATTCAATCAGGTCTTCTTGCTTTATGATGGTCATGATGTTCTCGCGAGGGTTAATGGGATTCGTTATGGGTGAGGGTGGTGATGCGGTCGGTATAGGAGATCGCCAATGCCGACAGCAGGAAGACCACGTGGATCACGGTTTGCGCGATCAGCGTCTTCGGGTCGTAGACTGCGGCGTTGATAAACGTCTTGAGCAGATGGATGGACGAGATGCCGATGATGGCCATCGCCAGCTTGGTCTTCAGCACGGAAGCGTTCACGTGCGACAGCCACTCCGGCTGGTCCGGATGCGTATCGAGATGCATGCGCGAGACAAACGTCTCGTAGCCGCCGATGATGACCATCACCAGCAGGTTGGAAATCATGACGACGTCGATCAGGCCGAGCACCACCAGCATGATGGTGGTCTCGGTCAGCTTGGCCGGCGCGTGGGCGGTCGTGGCGGCCGCCACCACGGCCTCGGGCGAGGGCGCGTGCACCGCCACCGCTTCGAGGATGTGCTGCAGGGAAGCGTCATTGCCCAGCACCGCCCCGATCAAGTCCTTCAGCTCGACCCAGAAATGGAACACGTAGACGCACTGCGCCAGGATCAAGCCCAGATACAGCGGCAACTGCAGCCAGCGCGTCATGAAGATAAAAGCGGGCAGCGGACGCAGCTTCGGTGGGGGCGTGGTCATTACGGCGGAACTCCTTGAATTGGTGCAGACTAACGAGATGGCGACATTTTACACGTGCTGCTCAGCAATCGCAGCGTGGAGATACGGCGTATGGCTTTAGAAATATTGGTAAAATTACATAGAGCACCGCATCCTCCGCCGGGGACGTCCAATCTGTAAGGGCTCAGTAAGCGATGAAGTTTATGTTTATGACAAACGACTACAAACTCTGGAGACAAGTATGAGCAGCACTACCCAACAAGGTCCGCAGGAATCCCGCATCTTCACGCCACCGGCGGCGTTTGCAGCACAAGCCACCGTAGCCGGCATGGATGCCTACAACGCATTGTGCGCGGAGGCGGCGGCCGACTACGAAGGCTTCTGGTCGCGCCTGGCGAAGGAAAACCTGGTGTGGCAGAAGCCGTTCACCAAGGTCCTGAACGAAGACGACGCGCCGTTCTACAAATGGTTCGAAGACGGCCACCTGAACGTCTCCTACAACTGCCTGGACCGCAATCTGCAGAACGGCAACGCCGACAAGACCGCCATCATCTTCGAAGCGGACGACGGCAAGTCGGTGCACGTCAGCTACAAGGAGCTGCACGAGAAGGTCTGCAAATTCGCCAACGGCCTGAAATCGCGCGGCATCAAGAAAGGCGACCGCGTCATCATCTACATGTCGATGTCGGTTGAAGGCGTGGCCGCGATGCAGGCATGCGCGCGCATCGGCGCCACGCACTCGGTGGTGTTCGGCGGCTTCTCCGCCAAGTCGCTGCAGGAGCGCATCATCGACGCCGGCGCGGTGGCCGTCATCACCGCCGACGAGCAACTGCGCGGCGGCAAAAACCTGCCGCTGAAAGCCATCGTCGATGAAGCGCTGGCGCTGGGCGGCTGCGACACCATCAAGGACGTGATCGTCTACAAACGCACCGGCGGCAACATCAACTTCCAGGCGGGGCGCGACCTGTGGCTGCACGACCTGGTCGCCAACCAGTCGTCGGTATGCGAGCCGGAGTGGGTGGATGCCGAGCATCCGCTGTTCATCCTGTACACGTCCGGCTCGACCGGCACGCCGAAGGGTGTGCAGCATTCGAGCGGCGGCTATCTGCTGTGGGCCGCGCTGACGATGAAGTGGTCGTTCGACATCAAGCCGGACGACGTCTACTGGTGCACGGCCGACATCGGCTGGGTAACGGGCCACAGCTACATCGCCTACGGACCGACGGCGGTGGGCGCCACGCAAGTGGTGTTCGAAGGCGTGCCGACCTATCCGAACGCCGGCCGCTTCTGGGACACCATCGCCAAGCACAAGGTCAGCATCTTCTACACCGCGCCGACCGCGATCCGTTCGCTGATCAAGGCGTCGGACGTCGATGCGAAAGTGCATCCGAAAAATTACGACCTGTCGTCGCTGCGTTTGCTGGGCACGGTGGGCGAGCCGATCAATCCTGAAGCGTGGATGTGGTACTACACGCAGGTGGGCGGCGAGAAGTGCCCGATCGTCGATACCTTCTGGCAGACCGAGACCGGTGGCCACATGATCACGCCGCTGCCGGGCGCGACGCCGATGGTGCCGGGTTCGTGCACCTTGCCGCTGCCGGGCATCATGGCCGCGATCGTGGACGAGGCTGGCGTGGATGTGCCGAACGGGCAGGGCGGTATCCTGGTCGTCAAGCGTCCTTGGCCTTCGATGATCCGCACCATCTGGAACAATCCTGAGCGGTTCAAGTCGAGCTACTTCCCGGAGGAGTTGGGCGGCAAGATGTACCTGGCCGGCGATGGTGCGATTCGTAACAAGGAGACGGGTTACTTCACCATCACCGGGCGGATTGACGATGTGCTGAATGTGTCGGGTCACCGCATGGGCACGATGGAGATCGAGTCGGCGCTGGTGGCGAATCCGCTGGTGGCTGAGGCTGCGGTGGTGGGCAAGCCGGACGATACGACGGGTGAGTCGATCTGTGCGTTTGTGGTGTTGAAGCAGGCGCGTCCTACTGGGGAAGAGGCCAAGAAGCTGGCGTTGGAGTTGCGGAATTGGGTCGCCAAGGAGATTGGTCCGATCGCCAAGCCTAAGGAGATTCGTTTTGGAGATAACTTGCCGAAGACGCGTTCGGGCAAGATCATGCGGCGTTTGCTGCGGGTTCTGGCCAAGGGCGAGGTGATTACGCAGGATGTGTCCACGCTGGAGAATCCGGCGATTCTGGAGCAGTTGAAGGAAGCTTCCTGAGGTTGGGGAAATAAACTTTGTACTCTCGGGAATCTTTGCTATAATTCGCGGCTTCTCCGAAAGGGGAAAGTGATGCAGGAGAGGTGGATGAGTGGTTGAAGTCGCACGCCTGGAAAGCGTGTATAGGTTCATAGCCTATCGGGGGTTCGAATCCCCCTCTCTCCGCCAAGGATACAAAAGCAAAAGCCACCCTCGGGTGGCTTTTTGCGTTGTATCTTTGGCGGAGAGAAGCAGAGCCCCTGCGGGCTCTGCGCGGGGGATTCGAAGGGCTGGGCGTACTTCGCCCAGCCCTCTCCGAATCGTCCAATTGCCACCGCTACGCGGTGGCGCGCCGGAGGCGCAGCGCGCAGCGCAAAATTCCCTCAGGCACTATTCCCTAGCCAAGTTGTCTACTGGTCGACACCGACCCTGATCCGCATCTGAGGGGTGAGGCTATTAGAAAGGTGCTCCGCCAGCAGTGCTTATTGGCGGTTACATTCTAACCGGAGCCTTGCCGAGTCGCCCCGAAGTAAGTTACTGCCAATTAGCCATTTCAATGTTCATGTCTCGCACTTTTTCGAGCTGATATTTGCGAGCGTTGGTCGAGGTAACGTTGTAAGTAGCATCTTGCATACTGAGGTCGTATACCCAAAGCGCTGACATTTGGACACGATTGGTAACGATGGCGTTAGTAATGCCCTCAAACCGCTGTGGCGTATCATCCGGGTACAACTTCTGGTCTACGCCAAACTCGCCAAGGAAAAATGGACGTTGTGATAATACCGACTGCGCCATCGCTGCGGCGATGATATCGGAATAAGTTGCAGTGCTAGTTTGTCCCGGGGCAGCAAAGTACTTTCCGGCAGCACCCTCCGCTTTGGGATAGAGATGCATGGAAATCGTATCGATGGGCGCCGGATTGTCCCTCTCCAGGATTTCGCCGAATTGTTGGCGGGTATCCGAATTCCAACTGCCGTGCCGTAGATTGTTGGCACAATAATATGGCACATCGTTGCCGCTAAATATAGGCGTAGCTGGATCGATGCTGCGGATAATGGTGGCGAATTCCTTCAGGGCAGAAATAATGTCCGCTGGAGTAATATTGTCCGTAACGGTACGTTCTGGAGCTCCTGCAGCGGGTGAGGAAGGTAAATAATTAAAGTTGCCTACTGATGGCGGTATGTCCATGACAGTCGTTGCTTCATTAGCGAATTCCAAAGCCCAAAGCGCTTCGTGATCCTTGTATCGGGTAACCAGTTCCGTCAATGCGCCGCGCATGAAAGCGCGAGCTTGGCTCGAGCTGTCGCCAATAGCCGGCAGGTGCTCGCCTTTCAAATCGGGAAATGCGGTCCAGTTAAAGAAAACGTCCAGAACGACGCCGATATTTTGAGCCTTGGCCGCGTCCATAAACGCATCCAAGCGAGTCAAGAATTCTTGATGTTTCGCCACGTAGCTCTTCTGAATATCGGTGGGCCAAAATACAATGGCAGGGACACGGATGAAGGGGACCTGATATTGCTTTAGAGTCGCCAGGCCGGTGGTCAGCGCGCTGGAATTGTTAAAAACAGAGTAGCGGTAGAAACCGTCAAAATAGTTTACACCGACGCCATAAAAAGGCTTCCCGTCTTTCATAAACTTGCCATTGCTCACGCTGAGAGGTCCAGCAAGCGCAGATTGAATTGCGCCGGCGGCCAAGAGGCACAATGCGAAGAGAGTTTTGGATTTCATTTTTCGCTTTTTGTAAAAAAGACAAATTTTACATATCCAATCGGGGCCAAATCTCTCGCAATGTCACTGGAGGCAATACCAGCGTATCCGACTGCGGGTCGACGACGGAATTGCCTCTCCAGATCGCCATCTCCAGATCTGTGATTGGAAGACAGGCGAGTCCCAGGCGAAAGATCAAGGCCGCTTCAACTGACCGATAACGCTGGCCACCTTGGTGGTAATCATATCGACCGCCGGACCATTGGCGCCGTGCGGAATAATGATATCGGCGTTGCGCTTGGTAGGTTCGATGAATTGCTTGTGCATCGGGCGTACAGTTTCCAGATATTGGCCGATGACGCTTTCCACCGAGCGGCCGCGTTCCGTGATATCCCGTTGCATACGGCGGATAAAGCGGATATCGGAAGCCGTGTCGACAAAGATCTTCAGCGACATCATGTCGCACAAGTCCGCGTCATACAGAGCAAACAGGCCTTCGATCACGATCACCGGGGCAGGCTTAACCGGAATGGTCCGGTCGGAGCGGTTGTGAAGCGTGAAGTCGTACTCGGGCATTTCGATCGCCTGGCCATTGCGCAAGGCCTGGATATGCTGCACGAGCAAGGACCATTCGAACGCCTGCGGATGGTCATAATTCTGCTGGGGACGGACTTCAGGGGGGAGATGGGTCTGGTCGCAGTAGTAGTCGTCCTGCATCACGACCGAGACCATGTCAGCGCCGAACGCAGCCAGCACCTTCTGGGACACAGTGGACTTGCCACTGCCGCTACCGCCTGCGACGCCAATAATAAACGGTTGGAAAGAAATCGTATTCATGCCGAATGATACCGGAACCGCGACCGAACTGACAGGGGAGGGCTACCAAGTGCCTTCCTGCGACGCTGTCCGATGGGTGCCCGGGAGCTAACGTTTCTGTGCGGCAGCGCAAGGACAGAAAAGCTGTGCGGCGTACGATCTGAGCGAGCCGTCAATTATGTCGCGCTCGCTCGAAAGGCGATGGGCGCTGGGGGGGCACGCTTGCAGGCATTGATGCCTATCTACTTCTAATGTGGTTGCTAAAAATGGCCAAGGCAAAAGTCACTACAGATGAGCGGATGATAGTGCCGGATATTGCTGCGGAAATCGCCGCATTTGAGCAGAACGTTTTAATATTTGAAACATGGGTCGCGGACATTCTGGCGGCTCTCGCCGATGATCCTCCCAACGAAAAGCGGGTGCGGACTATCTTCCGTGGCGTGGCAGAACTATTCAGTGAATTATCCAATCAGCAGTTGCGCGAGCTTAATGCAGGGCGATCTGCGTCTGCGTCGTACATAAAGCCTCTCCTCCCTCAACTCCAATTGACAGTGGATCAGGCAAGGAACATGATGGGCGCATGGAAGCCCGCCTATCAAAACTGGAATCGGATGTTGCTGCCATCAAAATCGATGTGGCGGTAATCAAAGCCAATGGTGCGACCAAGGCTGACATCGCAGAATTGAAGGGTGTCACTAAGGCGGATATTGCCGAAGCAAAGACGGCTGTCATCCTGTGGGTGGTCGGGGCTGTCTTCATTGCTCAACTACTTCCATCGCTCGTTAAAATATTCATCAAGTAGTGCCCGCCACAATTCAAAAAGTCGTACAAGATTTTTTTTTCAAAAAATTACATAAGTGCTTATTTAATTGCTGCTACAATCGCCACATGAAACAAGGACTCGGAACCCAATTACGACATTTGATCGAACTGCTCGACGGAGCGGTTCAGCAATCCTATACGGATGCTGGTCTCGATTACCGGCCGCGCTACACGCCAGTGATGCGGGCGCTCGCGCAGCAGCAAAGCGCGACCGTCGGCCAGTTGGCTGAGCTGGCCGGCATCACGCAACCGGCGGCCACGCAGACGGTGGCGCTGATGAAGAAGGAGGGCCTGCTGCTGGTGGCGGCCGGCGACGAGGACGGCCGGCAGCGCGTGGTGCGCCTGAGCAGCAAGGGCGAGGCTTTGTTGCCGCAACTGCAGGCGTGCTGGAAGGCGACCAAGCGCGCGGCGGACAGCCTGGATGCGGAGCTGGAGTTTCCGTTGTCCGAGTGCCTGGCCCAAGCCATCGCGGTGCTTGAGCAGCGCTCCTTCGGCGACCGCATCCGCGCAGCAGACAAGAAAATACGACCTTGATGAAAGCGATTATGGATACGACTCTGAACATGGCGGCGAACAAACCAACCTTGGCAGCGCGCCTGCTGGCGAACCCGGTGGTTCGCATTGTGCTTGGCCTGGTACTGACCTTTGCCGTTGTTCCGCTGACGATGATCGTCGCCTCGCAGCTGGTTGCGAAGCCTTACCGCGTCGCGTGGCCGCAACTGCTGGCTGCTGTGTTTGTGTGGTTCGGCTATCGATTCTATGTGCGGCGTATCGAGAAGCGGCAGCCGACCGAACTGGCGACACCGGGCATGGCGCGCGAGATGGGCATCGGTCTGTTGCTTGGCGCTGGCCTGGTCGTGTCCAGCTTCGCCGTGCTGGCGGTGCTGGGTGCATACCGCTTCGATGGCGTCAATCCGCTGAGCCTCAAGATACTGTTGCCGTTGGCTGAGCTGGTACTGGTCGGTATGGTGGAAGAGATGATGTTCCGTGGCGTGATCTTCGGCGTGGTCGAGCGCTCGCTGGGGAGCAAGGCTGCCATTGTGATTTCTGCGTCGCTGTTCAGCCTGAGCCATCTTCCGAATGAAGGCATCTCGGTGCTGGCGATTGCATCGCTTGCCGCGTATGGTGTGTTGCAAGCGGCGCTGTACATGAAGACGCGCCGTCTGTGGATTTGCATCGGCACTCACATCGCATGGAACTATTGTGTCAGCACGGTGTTCTCGTCGACCGTGTCGGGCCACGCGGCGGCCGATGGCCTGTTGCGCGGCCAGCTGGTGGGCGACGCGATGTTGACCGGTGGCGTATTCGGCGTGGAAGGTTCGCTGATTGTAGTATTGTTGATTGCCGGCGCCGCGGCGTTCTGCCTGCGCCGGGCTTTTGCCGGCAAGGCTTGAATCGCAGGGCCGCCGGCACTCATCAATCGGGAGTCGACCATGGTGGCATCGTCGTTGGAAATACGTCAGATGAGCGAGGCTGAGCTCAACATCGCCTTGGACTGGGCGGCTATCGAAGGCTGGAACCCCGGCCTGCATGATGCCGCGTGTTTTTATGCTGCAGATCCCGGCGGCTTTCTGATCGGCGTGCTGGACGGCGAACCGATAGCGAGCATCTTTGCGGTCAAGTACGGTGCCGGGTTCGGCTTCATTGGCGGCTATATCGTCAAGCCGGCTTGGCGCGGCCATGGTCATGGCTGGGCGATGTGGCAGGCTGCGATGGCACGGCTGGTGGGGCGCAACGTGGGCCTCGACGGCGTGGTGGCGCAGCAGGCCAATTATGCCAAGTCCGGCTTCCGGCTTGCGCATCGCAATTTTCGATATGAGGGGCGAGGCACTGGGTGGCCTTTGGATGCGCGCGACATCGTGCCGTTGTCGGCGCTTAGCGATGAAGAAATCTGTCGGTACGATCGCAGCTTTTTTCCGGAGGAGCGCGGCAGCTTTTTGCGGTGCTGGGTACGGTATCCGCACCATATCGCGATTGGCTCCGTGAGCGAGCAAGGGTTGGCCGGTTATGCGGTGGCACGGCCTTGCCGCAACGGTTATAAGATCGGCCCGCTGTTTGCCAATACGCCCGATGTGGCGGAGCGGTTGTTTGACGGCTTGCTGGGCAAGCTAGGGCCAGAGCAGCCGATGTTTCTCGATGTCCCTGAACTTAACCCTGCGGCCGTTGCGCTGGCCGAGCGCCATCAGATGCGGCGGTGCTTCGAAACGGCGCGCATGTACACGCGTGAACAGCCCGAGCTTCATATGGACAGGCAGTACGGCATCACGAGTTTCGAACTCGGTTGAGCAAAAAAAGCCCGCCGAAGCGGGCTTTCCTGTAACGCCGGAACCTGTGTTTAGAACTGGTTCATGGTGTTGTCTTTGCCAGCGGCCTTCAGCGCCGCTTCGCCGCTGAAGTAATCCTTGTGATCGTCGCCGATGTCCGAGCCGGACATGTTCTGGTGCTTGACGCAGGCGATGCCTTGACGGATCTCCTTGCGCTGCACGCCAGCCACATAACCCAGCATGCCCTGGTCGCCGAAGTATTCCTTGGCCAGGTTGTCGGTCGACAGCGCGGCGGTGTGGTAGGTCGGCAGCGTGATCAGGTGGTGGAAGATGCCGGCTTCGCGGGCCGCGTCAGCCTGGAAGGTGCGGATCTTCTCGTCGGCGGCGATCGCCAGTTCGGTCGTGTCGTATTCCACGCTCATCAGCTGGCTGCGCTCGTAGGCCGAGACGTCCTTGCCGGCGGCTTTCATCGCGTCGTACACCTGCTGGCGGAAGTTCAGCGTCCAGTTGAACGATGGGCTGTTGTTGTACACCAGCTTGGCGTTCGGGATGACCTTGCGGATTTCGCTGACCATGCCGCCGATCTGGGCGATATGCGGTTTTTCGGTTTCGATCCACAGCAGGTCGGCGCCGTTTTGCAGCGAGGTGATGCAGTCGAGCACGCAGCGCGCTTCGCCGGTGCCGGCGCGGAACTGGAACAGGTTGCTTGGCAGGCGCTTAGGACGCAGCAGCTTGCCGTCGCGCTTGATGATGACGTCACCGTTGCCCAGCGCGTCGGCCGACACTTCTTCGCAGTCGAGGAAGGAGTTGTATTGGTCGCCCAGGTCGCCTGGCTCATTGGTCACGGCGATCTGCTTGGTCAGGCCGGCGCCCAGCGAGTCGGTGCGGGCGACGATGATGCCGTCGTCCACGCCCAGTTCCAGGAAGGCGTAGCGGATGGCGCGGATCTTGGCCAGGAAGTCTTCGTGCGGCACGGTGACCTTGCCGTCCTGGTGGCCGCATTGCTTCTCGTCGGACACTTGGTTTTCGATCTGGATGCAGCAGGCGCCCGCTTCGATGAATTGCTTGGCCAGCAGGTAGGTCGCTTCGGCGTTGCCGAAACCGGCGTCGATGTCGGCGATGATGGGCACGACGTGGGTGACGTGGTTGTCGATCTGCGACTGGATGGCTGCCTTGGCTGGGCCTTCGGCGGCGTCCAGCTGGCGGAACAGGCCGCCCAGTTCGCGGGCGTCGGCCTGGCGCAGGAAGGTGTACAGCTCTTTGATCAGCGCCGAGACGGCGGTTTTTTCGTGCATCGACTGGTCAGGCAGCGGGCCGAACTCGGAGCGCAGCGCGGCGACCATCCAGCCCGACAGGTAGAGGTAGCGGCGGTCGGTGCTGTTGAAGTGCTTCTTGATCGAGATCATTTTTTGCTGGCCGATGAAACCGTGCCAGCAACCCAGCGACTGGGTGTACTTGGACGAGTCGGCGTCGTAGGCGGCCATGTCGGCGCGCATGATCTTGGCGGTGTATTTGGCGATGTCCAGACCGGTCTTGAATTTGTTCTGGGCGCGCATGCGGGCGGCGGACTCAGGATTGATGGCGTTCCAGGCACTGCCTTGTTGCTCTTTCAAACCAGCAACCGCCTTGATGTCGTCTTGATATTGGGACATGTGTATCTCCTAAAGAATAAAGCAAGTTTGAGAAAATCCTGAGTGCGCCGCTACGTCTTGTCGAAGCAAACTGCATGACTAAATAGTAGGCCATTCTGGTGCAGTGCATCAAGGTCTTATATAAGACATATAACTAAAATTTATTCGTTTGTTTTCAAGGACTTGATTTATTGATTTCACTATGCAAAATGATTTTTCAAAAAGTGGGTGAAATCCGGCGGCCGGTTCGTCAGCCGATTTTCACGATATGAAACGACTTTTCAGCTTCTGATGTAACGGGGAAAAACGTTACCCGAGGACAGCATGGGCAACTTTGCGCGGGCGCAGAGTCGGGCGCTGCGGGCGGGCTAGAGTGAACGAAGGTTGACCCAGCCGTGGCCGACCGCACTCCCAGCCACCCACCCGCGAGGAAGCCATGCCGGACGATGCCCTGAAAGCGCCTGCCGTTGACAACTCCAAGCTGCGCTTGAGCGCCGCAGCCAAGGCCCGCATACGCCGGTACGAAAATCCCAGGTACTCCTATTACGACGACGGCGGCAAGCCCGGCCGGGGCAATTGCACCTGGGGCGTGGGCACGCTGGCGCACAAGGGGCCGTGCAGCGTGGCCGAGCTGAAGACCAAGGTGGACGCCACCCAGGTCGAGGCGGTCTTCGCCGCCAGGCTCGCCGATGCCGAGCGCGCCGTGCGCCGCGAGGTCACCAGCCGGGCGCTGAGCCAGAACCAGTTCGATGCGCTGGTCAGCTTTGTCTACAACGTCGGCGCCACCGGGGCCGGCAATGTGCTCTCGCTGGTCGACGATGGCGACTTCAAGGGCGCTGCGGGCTCCATTTCACGCACCATCTACATGACCGTGCGGACCAGGCGCGGGGCGAAGAAGGTCATCGCCCATGGGCTCATTCCCCGGCGCGCGGAGGAGAGCGCGCCGTTCCGGGTGCCGGCGGACTAAGGCCATGCGAGGGGCCAACTGGGTGTCGAGCTGCCGCCGCGCCGCCGGCCTGGGCGTGCTCGCGGCGCTGCTGTGGGCGCCGCCGTCCGCCGCGGCCGACAATGCCGACATCTACGGCCGGTGGAGCCTCACCAGATTGCTCGACTCGGCCGACATCGCCGCGATGCCGGAGCGTGAGGCGAGGGCGCTGGTGGGCACGCAAGTCGTCATCGCGCCGGACCGCTTCGTGATCGACAGCCGGACCTGCAGGCATCCCAGCTACGAACGCAGCATCGACGACCTGCCCAGGTCGTTCCGCGAACAGGGGCATGTGAGCTCGGCCAACATGGGCCTGCCCGATCCGGTGACCGCCATCGACGCCCGCTGCACGCATATCTACCTGAAGGCGCCCGGCCGCATCGTGGTCCAGTGGGACGGTTATTACTACGACGCCGAGAAACTGAAGCCCATCGAAAAATGAATCTTTAGCAGGGACGTGCAACGACGCCGTCATAATCCCCGGCTATGATCTCCGGTCCGCACACCTGAGAGAGCCATCCGATGACCATCAGCCGCCGCAAATTCCTCCGCTACGCCGCCGGCGCCAGCGCCACCTCCATGTTCCCCGACCTGATCCAGCAGGCGCTGGCGGTGCCGGCCAACAACGCCACCGGCACGCTGGCCGATGTGCAGCACGTGGTCATCTTCATGCAGGAGAACCGCTCCTTCGACCATTACTTCGGCACCTTGTCCGGCGTGCGCGGCTTCGGCGATCCGCGCGCCATCGACCTGCCCAGCGGCCGTCCGGTCTGGTACCAGCCCGACAACGCGGGCGGCTACGTGCTGCCGTTCCACTTCGACGCCAAGAACACCAGCGCGCTGTCGGTCGGCACCAACCACTCGTGGAAGGGATCGCAGGCCACCTGGCAGGGCTGGGACGCGTGGGTCAAGCAGAAGACGCCGCAGACCATGGGCTACTTCGACCGCGGCGACCTGCCGTTCTACTACGCGCTGGCGGACGCCTTCACCATCTGCGACGCGTACCACTGCTCGGTGTTCGGCGCCACCGATCCCAACCGCATGTACTCGCTGACCGGCAGCAGCCAGGGATGGCTGGACTCGATGGGTGGCCTGTACAACGTCAGCCCGGCCGGCTACTACAACAACGATCCGGCGCTGGACAACATCAGCCCCAGCGTCACCGCCAGCGCGCCCACGTGGCGCACCTACGCCGAGGTGCTGGAGGCCAACCAGGTCAGCTGGAAGGTCTACCAGGAATGGGACAACTACGGCGACAACTACCTGGCCTACTTCCGCAACTTCCGCGTCAACGCCGACGGCAGCCGGCTCGACCCCAACTCGCCGCTGTACCGCAAGGCGCGCACGCTGGCGCCCGGTTCCACCGCCGCCAACTCCACCGGCACCACCGGCGACTGGCTGGTCAATTCCTTCGCCGACGACGTGCGCAACAACCGCCTGCCGCAGGTGTCGTGGATCTGCTCGCCCAACGACTACACCGAGCACGCACCCAATTCCCCCAACGCAGGCGAGAACATCACCGCGCGCCTGCTGGCCGCGCTGGTGGCCAATCCCGAGGTCTGGTCCAAGACCGTGTTCCTGTTGATGTACGATGAAAACGACGGCTTCTTCGACCACGTGCCGTCCGACCTGGCGCCGCTCAACCCCGGCATGGGCCGGACCACGCTGGCCGACATCGGCACCTATGAAACCTACCAGGGCGAGCCGATGGGCATGGGGCCGCGCGTGCCGATGCTGGTGATCTCGCCGTGGAGCAAGGGCGGGCGCGTGTGCTCGCAACTGTTCGACCACACGTCCAAGCTGCGCTTCCTGGAGGAGTGGCTGGTGGCCGGCCTCGGCAAGGACCGCGCCAGCGTCCAGTGCGACCTGATCTCGCCGTGGCGCCGCGCCGTGTGCGGCGACCTCACCTCGGCCTTCGACTTCAGCGCGCCCAACAGCAACTGGCCGGCCAGCGTGCCGAAGACGGCGGCGTACCAGCGGGTGTCCGGCAAGCCGTATCCGACGCCGCCGGCGGTGCAGAGCCTGCCGAGGCAGGAAGTCAGCCCGGCCGGCCCGCGCGTGGCCTGCGCGCTGCCGTATGAACTGGCGACCCAGGGCCGCGTGGCCAGCGCGCGCCAGTTCGAACTGAGCTTTGCCAACAGCGGCAAGGCCGGCGCGGCCTTCATCGTGTATTCCAGCCTGCGCGCGGATGGCCCTTGGTACTACACGGTCGAGGCCGGCAAGCGGATCGAGCACGAGGTGTGGAACTGGAACACCGGCAATTACGAACTGAGCGTGCGCGGCGCCAATGGCTACCTGCGCCAGTTCAAGGGCGCGTTCGGCGCCGCGCGGCCGGAGCTGCGCACCAGCTACGACCGCAGCCAGGGCGGCATCGCGCTGGTGCTGTCGAACCAGGAAGGCTTGCACGCCTGTAGCTTCACCATCACCGACAATGCCTACGGCGCGCGGCCGGCCACCTACCGCGTGGCGGCAGGCGCTACCTTGTCGGTTCTGCGCAACCTGTCGGGCAGCTTCGGCTGGTATGACTTCAGTGTTACTAGCGACGCCGATCCGCAATGGCTGCGCCGCGCGGCGGGCCATGTGGAAACAGGGCGCGCCAGTCGTACGGACCCGATGATAGGCGTTCGTCACGGCTAAGCTGTTCCGGTGCGCGGTCCCGCCGCGCGCCGGACATCATGTCAAATTGTTGCCACGCTGCCGGCATCGATAGATTGACCTGAGGAATGTGCTGGCGGAGAATCTCCGTCAGCAGCAAGCAACTCGTACATAAAAAAGTCATACGTGGCATGGCGTCAAGCTTGAATTGACGGCAGCTTTTACTTTTTGATCAGGCAGTCGAGATGAGCGCGCACATTCCAGCATCCTCCTCCAGCATACCGGCGCGCGCCGAACCATCTCTCGAGACATAACGTTCCTTTCAGGGAGACATGATGTTTGCAAATATGAAGGTGGCGACCCGTCTGGGTCTGGGCTTTGGCGCCGTGCTGGTTTTGCTGTTGATCCTGGCGGTGGTGAGTACGATGCGCATGGCGGCCGTCAACGATGGCTTCCGGCGCATCATGGACGACCGCTATCCCAAGGTGGTGATGGCGAAAGATAATATCCGCTACACGATAGACAGCGGCCGCCAGTTGCGCAGCATGCTGCTTGCCACCAGCGACGAGGAGCGGGAAAAATTCCGGCGGCTGGTCGAGGCCGATCGCAGCAAGATCGCCGAGACGATGGACAAGATCGACAAGCTGATCAGCAGCGAGAAGGGCCGCCAGCTGTTCAAGGACATCACCGTCAAGAGCGAGGTGATGACGGGAAAATACGACCAGCTGTACGCGCTGACAAAGAGCGATCCGAAGAAGGCGATCGATTTCGTGAAGACCGATTTCGCAGAGGCCAACAACGCCTACGCGAATTCGTTGGAGGCGCTGTCCAAGCTGCAGGGCGACCTGATGGACACGGAGGCCCAGACCGCCAACGACACCTATCTGGAAACCCGCAAGGTGGTGATCCTGCTGTCGATCGCCGCCGTGCTGATCGGCGCTGCGATCGCGTGGCTGATCACGCGCGACCTGGTCAAGCGCCTCGGCGGCGAGCCGGTCTATGCTGCCGACCTGATGGAGCGCGTCTCCAAAGGCGACCTGAGCTGCGAAGTGCGCCTCAAGGCCGACGACCGCAGCAGCATGCTGTACGCCGTCAGCGAAATGATCGCCAAGCTGCGCCGGGTGGTCGAGGGCCAGCGCGCATTGGTGTCCGCCGCCAACCGCGGCAACTTCGATGTGCGCGTGGACCTGACCGGCATGGCCGGCTTCCAGCAGGAGATGGGCGAGAGCCTGAACCAGTTGGCGAGCACCACCGGCGCCAGCATCGCCGACGTGGTGCGGGTGATGGGCGCGATGTCCGAGGGCGACCTGACCAAGACCATCGACAAGCCCTACGAGGGCGCGTTCGGCGAACTGAAGGAATACACCAACAACACGGTGGCCAAGCTGGCGCAGGTGGTCAGCGAAGTCAACAACAGCGCCGAGGGCCTGGCCGCCGCGTCCGAGGAAGTCAGCGCGACCTCGCAGTCGCTGGCGCAGGCGGCCAGCGAGCAGGCTTCCAGCGTGGAGGAGACCTCGGCCTCGGTCGAGCAGATGACCGCCTCGGTGGCGCAGAACACGGACAACGCCAAGGTCACCGACGCCATGGCCAGCCGCGCCGCCAACGAGGCGAGCGAGGGCGGCGACGCGGTGCGCTCGACGGTGGCGGCCATGAAGCAGATCGCGGCCAAGGTGCTGATCATCGACGACATCGCCTACCAGACCAACCTGCTGGCCTTGAACGCCGCCATCGAGGCGGCGCGCGCGGGCGAGCACGGCAAGGGCTTCGCGGTGGTGGCGGCGGAGGTGCGCAAGCTTGCCGAACGCAGCCAGGTGGCGGCGCAGGAAATCGGCCAGGTGGCCAGCGGCAGCGTGGAACTGGCCGAGCGGGCCGGGCAGATGCTGGGCGCGATGGTGCCGAACATTAAGAAGACCTCCGACCTGGTGCAGGAGATCACGGCCGCGTCGGAGGAGCAATCGTCCGGGCTGGCGCAGATCAATTCGGCGATCAGCCAGCTGAGCCAGACCACGCAGCAGAACGCCTCCGGCTCGGAGGAACTGGCGGCCACGGCCGAGCAGATGAGCAGCCAGGCCGAGGAGCTGCAGCAGACCATGGGCTTCTTCATCCTGAGCGGCTCGGGCCCGCGCCCGGCGCGCAACCGGGACGCGGCCAACACCGGCCGCATGCGCCCGGCGGCGCTGCGCGCCATCAACGCCGAGGAGCCGGACGAATCGAAGTTCGTGCGTTACTGATGGTCCACGCGGACGGCGCCCTCAGCTCCGTCCCGCCGGCCCCGCCTTGAGCGAGGCCACGATATCCTGCGCCGCCGCTTCCGCCGCGGCGCAGGCGCTTTCGGCGTCGGCAAACTGCTGGACCGCCGCCACCCGGTGCTTGCGGCGGACATTCAAACGATGCATCGGTGTCCCCGACGGCGCGAACACCGCGACGTAAGCACCCCACAGCTTGCAGCCCTCCAAGCGTTCCGCTGAAAACTCGATTTCAAAGTTGTCGATGTACTTGGTTGGCACGACTCCCTCCCGATGACTGGCGATACCCGTCCAATGTACGCGCTCCGGGCCGGTAATGTCGCGCAGTTTCTGTAATCCGTTACAATCGGGACAATATCGACATATCGCCAACAATGACCAAATCCCCGAATGTGCGGCGCCGTTCCCTGGTCGCCGCTTGCAGCGCGCACGCCATCCACGATGGCCTGACCGATGTGATCTACGTGCTGCTGCCCGTGTGGCAGGCGCAATTCGCGATCAGCCTGGCGATGGTGGGCCTGCTGCGCGGCGCCTACTCCGGCGTGATGGCGGGCTTCCAATTGCTGGCCAGCCGCCTGGCGAAACGTTGGGGCCGCGAGCGCATGCTGATCGGCGGCACGGCGCTGGCCGGCATCGCATACTTGATCTCGGGCATGGCCGGCGGCCTGGCGGTGCTGCTGATTTCGCTGCTGCTCGGCGGCCTGGGCGCCAGCACCCAGCATCCGCTGGCCTCGTCCATCGTCACCGACACGCACGAGGCGGGCGGCGGCGTGAAGGAGGCGCTGGCGCAATACAACTTTGCCGGCGACATCGGCAAGACGCTGGTGCCGGGCGCGGTCGGCCTGCTGCTGGTGGTGGTCAGCTGGCAGGCCAGCGTGGTGCTGATCGGCTGCCTCGGCCTGGCGGCCGCGGTGCTGCTGTGGTGGCTGCTGCCGACGGCGGCGGAGTCGGCCCATCATCGGGCGCAGTCGGCCAAGGTGGTGGCCGGCAAGGGCTCGGCCAGCGGCCTGCGCGCGCTTATCCTGACCGGCATGCTCGACAGCGCGGTGCGCATGGGCTTCCTGACCTTCCTGCCGTTCCTGTTGAAGAGCAAGGGCGCCGGCACCGCCGGCATCGGCCTGGCCTTGTCGCTGCTGTTTGTCGGCGGCGCTTTCGGCAAGCTCTCCTGCGGCTACCTGGGTGCGCGCATCGGCATGATGAAGACGGTGTGGATCACCGAATCCGCCACGGCACTGCTGATCCTGCTGTCGGTGTGGCTGCCGCTGACCGCCATGATGGCCATGCTGCCGCTGCTGGGGCTGGCGCTGAACGGCACCTCGTCGGTGTTGTACGGCACGGTGCCGGAGCTGGCCGAGACGGGCAAGCGCGAGCAGGCGTTTGCGCGCTTCTATACCGCCACCATCGGCGGCGGCGCGCTGGCGCCGGTGCTGTTCGGCCGGCTCGGCGACGTGGCCGGCGTCCCCAACGCATTGATGGCGCTGTCGGCCTTGCTGCTGCTGACGCTGCCTTTGTCGTACCGTGTGCAGCAGTCCCTGGACGGCTGAAACGCCGTGAATTTCATTGGCCCCGTTGGTGATTTTCGTAATTGCTAGGCCTCCGGGTAACTTGCAGAATGTAGCGACAAAAAATCTCAGCGAGACACTCCCATGATCCCCACCCACTGGCGCCTGGCATTCTGCCTGGCCGCGGTATCGGCATCCGCCTGCGCGGCGCCTGCGCAGGACCTTAAAGTGTATGCCGGCCGCCCGCAGCCTTCGTGGCAGCTCACGCTGACCGGCCTGGACGTGAACATGAAGATCGATGGCGCCAACGCCGTGATCCCGCCGTCGGCCGCGATACCGGCGAGCCACGTCAGCGCCAGCCAGGACGGCAAGGCGCTGACGCTGAACTTCAAGGAATCCTGGTACGCCGGCGTGCGGCTGGAGGGCGGCAAGCCGCTCGACCTGCGGCCGTATCTGGCGCACGGCGTGCTGGCGCTGGATGTCAAGGTCACGGACATGGAGGAGGGCGGCCTGGGCATCGCGGTCGGCTGCGGCGACAAATGCCAGCGCAACGTGCCTTTCATGCTGCCGGCGCGCGCCATGGCCGGCAAGGGCTGGCAGCACGTGGTGCTGGCGATGAGCTGCTTCGTGCACGACGGCGACGACTTCAGCGCCGTCACCCAGCCCTTCGTGCTCAACGCGAACGGCAGCGGCGTGGTCTCGGTGGCCAACATCCGCTACCAGGCCAGCGGCAAGCCCAACACCAGCTGCCCGGATTACCGCACCGTGTCGGTCACGCCGGACAAGTTGAACGAACCGTGGTCGATCAAGTGGTGGACGCCACGCCACGAGAAGAAGCTGGCCGAGGCGCAGGCGCTGGGCAAGTCGGCCGAGGTCGTATTCATCGGCGATTCGATCACCGAGGGCTGGGAGAAGAGCGGCGCGCCGGTCTGGGAGCGCAACTACAAGCCGATGAACGGCCTGGCGCTGGGCTTCGGCGGCGACCGCACCGAGAACGTGCTGTGGCGCCTGCTGCATGGCGAGGTGGACGGCCTCGCGCCCAAGGTCGCGGTGCTGATGTTCGGCACCAATAACACCGGCCACCGCCACGAGGATCCGAAGCTGACCGCCGCCGGTATCCGGCGCGATATCGACGAGCTGCGCCACCGCCTGCCGGACACCAAGATCCTGCTGCTGGCGATCTTCCCGCGCGGCGCGAAGCCGGACGACGAGCTGCGCCAGTTGAACGAGCAGGTCAACGGCATCATCGCCGGCTTCGCCGACAACCAGCACATCTACTTCCTCAACATCAACCAGGCCTTCCTGGCGCCGGACGGCACGCTGTCGAAGGACATCATGCCCGACCTGCTGCATCCGAACGAGAAGGGCTACGAGATCTGGGCCAAGGCCATGGCGCCGACGCTCAAGCGGCTGATGGGCGGCGAGGCCTACGCGTGGGACAACGTCGCCATCGGCGGCAGCGGCTATGTCTCCGGCATCGTCACCAGCAAGGCCGAGAAGGGCCTGATCTACGTCCGCACCGACGTCGGCGGCGCCTACCGCTGGGACGGCGCCGCGCAGCGCTGGATACCGTTGCTGGACTGGGTGTCCGACAAGGACACCGGCTTGCTGGGCGTGGAGTCGATCGCCATCGATCCGAATGCGCCGTCCAAGGTCTACCTGTCCACCGGCATCGCTTATTTGAACGGCGGCGCCAGCGCGATCCTGAAATCCAGCGACTACGGCAAGACCTTCACCAGGATCGACGTGACCGGCCAGTTCAAGGTCCATGGCAATGGCCTGGGCCGCGGCACCGGCGAGCGGCTGCAGGTGGACCCGGCCAACGGCAAGATCCTCTACATCGGCACGCGCGCCAACGGCATGTTCAAAAGCGCGGACGAAGGCCTGAGCTGGCAGCACCTGGACGGCCTGCCGGTGGCGGCCACGCCCAACCGTAACGGCGTGGGCTTCGTGCTGCTGGACCCGGCCAGCGCGGCCGGCGGCGCCACGCAGCGCATCTTCGCCGGCGTGTCGCGCTACGGCTCGGTGGGTGCGAACATGTATATGTCCAACGACGGCGGCAAGACCTTCGCGCCGATGAACGGCGGCCCGTCCGCCTTGATCCCGCAACGCGCGGTGCTGGCCAAGGGCAGCCTGGTGGTGGTCTACGCCAATGGCGTCGGCCCGCACGGCGACAAGCACGGCGAGGACATGGACCAGGGCCAGGTGTGGAAGTACGATATCGCCTCCGCCAAGTGGAGCAATATCTCGCCGCCGCTGAACCGCGCCTACGCCGGCATCACGGTCGATCCGGGCAACGAGGACCGCATGATCGTCTCCACCACCAACTACTATCGCCAGCCTCACGCGATGGGCGACCAGTTCTTTGAAACGCTGGACGGCGGCAAGAGCTGGAAGAGCGTGGTCGACCAGGGCGTGCGCATCGATCCCAACGGCGTGAGCTGGATCGCGGGCAGCTTCATGCACTGGGCCACCAGCATCGAGTTCGATCCCTTCGACACGCGCACGGTGATGGTCGTCTCCGGCAACGGCATCTTCAAGACGAGCGACATCCATGCCGCGCCGGCGGTCTGGAAGTTCGAGGACAAGGGCCTGGAGGAATCGGTGCCGCTGGATATGATCAGCATTCCCGGCGGCCCGGCCATTTCCGCCATCGGCGACTACGACGGCTTCCGCCACACCGACGTGACCCAGTACGCGCCGATCCACACGCCGACCATGGGCACCACCTGGGGGCTGGACTACGCGGCCGCCAATCCCAACGTGGTGGCGCGCGTCGGCAGCGCGATGTACGTGTCGCGCGACATGGGCGTGAGCTGGAAGAAGACCGCCAGCCTGCAGGGCAAGCAGGGCCGCCTGGCGCTGAGCGCGGACGGCAAGGTGATCGTCCACAGCCCGGAAAAATCCGCCACCAGCTACTATTCGGCCGACGGCGGCGACAGCTGGCGCGTGGCCCAGGGCCTGAACGGCGCGCGGCCGGTGGCCGACCCGGTCAACCCCCGCAAGTTCTACGCCCTGAGCGGCGCCGTGCTGCTGGTCAGCACCGACGCCGGCGCCAGCTTCGCGCCGGCCGGGCGCCTGTCCGGCGCCAAGGGCTCGCCGGCGGTGCGCGTCGCGCCGGGCCGGGAGGGCGATGTCTGGGTCGCGCTGTACGACGGCGGCCTGGCCCGATCCACCGATTCCGGCGCCACGTTCGCCAACCTGGCCAATGTGGGCTACGCGGCGGCGGTCGGCTTCGGCAAGGCGGCGCCGGGCGCCGGCTACCCGGCGGTGTACATCTGGGGGACGGTGGGCGGCGTGCGCGGCCTGTTCCGCTCCACCGACAGCGGCGCCAGCTGGTTGCGTATTAATGACGATAATCATCAATATGGCGGTCCGGGCGATGCCCAATTTGTTATCGGAGATGCAAACACTTACGGTGTGGTGTACATGAGCACGGCGGGCCGGGGCATAGTGACTGGCAAGCCGATTGTCGCCAATTAGGGACGTGATCGCCTTTTTCATCGGTGTATGATCGGAAACATGCCACAATACCCGGCACATCCCGCAGAGGATGTGTCGAGACGTGCTGTACCGAGATTGAGGTCGTTGAAAATGTCGATGAAGTCCCACCGTATTGCGTTGCTGTTCAACGCGAATAAAATTTTTGACCGCGAGGTTATTTCCGGCGTGGCCGCTCACCTGAGCAGCACCCGCGCCTCCTGGGATCTGTTCCTGGAAGAAGACTTCCGCCTGCGCCTGCCCGGCATCGAGCACTGGCAGGGCGACGGCATCATCGCCGATTTCGACGATCCCGCCGTGGCCGCCGCGCTCAGCCGCAGCCGCATCCCGGTGGTGGCGGTGGGCGGCTCCTACGCCGACGAGAGCAATTATCCCGAATCCATACCCTACGTCGCCACCGACAATTTCAAGCTGATCAAGCTGGCCCACGACCACCTGATCGAGGCCGGCCTGCGCAATTTCGCGATGTTCAGCCTGCCGGAAGCGCAGGAAAACCGCTGGGCGCAGGAGCGCGAGACCGCCTTCCGCACGCTGATGCGCAAGGACATGATGGAGCCGCACATCTACCGTGGCCTGGGCACCAGCGCGCCGTCGTGGGACGAGGCGGTGGAGCAGCAGATCAAGTGGCTGCACAGCCTGCCCAAGCCGGTCGGCATCATCGCCGTCACCGACGCCCGCGCGCGCCAGCTGCTGCAGGCCTGCATCATGGCCGGCATCGAGGTGCCGGAGCAGGTGGCGCTGATCGGCATCGACAACGATCCGCTGGCGCGCATGCTGACCCGCATTCCGCTCAGCTCCGTGATGCAGGGCGCGCAGGAGATGGGCCGCACCGCCGCCCACCTGCTGGACCAGATGCTGCACGGCGTGCGCCTGGGCGGCACGCGCATCCTGGTGCCGCCGGTCGGCATCAACGTGCTGACCTCGACCCGCCACGAGGCGCCCAAGCATCCGCACGTGATGCGGGCGCGCCACTTCATCCGCCAATACGCCTGCCAGGGCATCAAGACGCACCAGGTGGCCGAGTATGTCGGCATCTCGCGCTCGTCGCTGGAATCGTACTTCCGCCAGGAGCTCGATTGCAGCGTGCATGACGTGATCCTGCGCTTCAAGCTGGACGCCGCCACCGAGATCCTCGCGCGCGGGGAGCGCAGCATCGCCGACGTGGCGCTCAGTTGCGGCTTCACGTCGGTGCAGTATATGCACGCGGTGTTCAAGCGGGAGCTGGGCTGCACGCCGCGCGCCTACCAGGACCGCGCCATGCAGGGCCGCGCCGGCGAAGCCGACGGCGACGGCGCCGCCGTGGCCGATTTGCGCAGCGTGGCCTGAGCGGCGGCGACGCGTAAAACATTGCCGTGATTGGTGAGTTTCATAATTGCCGTCATGGGTGAATCGGGTCAAAATCCTCCACGCAGTTTGCTTGCCAGCCTGGAGAGAGAGACCTTGGAAAATAATGTAAAAACGATGCTGCCCGACGATGTTGAACGGGCGGTCCTGGTGGGCCGTGTGTGGCGCGATGGCGTCATCAACGGACCTTGCGTGGTCGCCGTGCGCAACGGCGAGGTGTTTGATATCACCGGCCACGCGCCCACCATGTCGGACCTGCTGGAACGCGACGACGCCCTCGAAGTGGCGCGCTCCGCTCCCGGCGAACCGCTGGGCGGCGTGCAGCAGCTGATGGCCCACGCCCTCGATGCCAAGGCCGCCGTCGGCGCCCCGCGCCTGCTGGCGCCGTGCGACCTGCAGGCGATCAAGGCCTGCGGCGTGACCTTCGCCGTCAGCCTGCTGGAACGCGTGATCGAAGAACAGGCAGGCGGCGACGCCTCCCGCGCCAGCGCGCTGCGCTCCGAAATCCAGTCCATCATCGGTTCCGACCTGTCGGCCATCCGTCCCGGCTCGCCGGAGGCGGCGCGGCTGAAGGCGGACCTGATCGAGCGTGGCCTGTGGTCGCCGTACATGGAGGTGGGCATCGGCCCGGACGCCGAGGTGTTCTCCAAGTCGCAACCCATGTCGGCGGTGGGGCAGGGCGCGGATGTCGGCCTGCACCCGGATTCGAAATGGAACAACCCCGAGCCGGAGATCGTCCTGGCGGTCAACAGCCAGGCGCGCGTGCTGGGCGCCACGCTGGGCAACGACGTCAACCTGCGCGACATCGAAGGCCGCAGCGCCCTCCTGCTGGGCAAGGCCAAGGACAACAACGGCTCCTGCGCCATCGGCCCGTTCATCCGCCTGTTCGACGAACACTTCACCATCGACACCATCCGCAACGCGGAAGTGAGCATGCTGATCGAAGGTGAGGACGACAACTTCCACCTGGCCGGCGCCAGCCGCATGCGCGAGATCAGCCGCGATCCGCTGGACCTGGTGAGCCAGGTCTGCGGCCGCCATCATCAATACCCGGACGGCTTCATGCTCTTCCTCGGCACGATGTTCTCGCCGATCAAGGACCGCGACACCGCCGGCGGCGGCTTCACGCACCACCTGGGTGACCGTGTCAGCATCTCGACGCCGTCGCTGGGCAAGCTGGTGAACCACGTGCAGCGCAGCGACGCCATCGCGCCTTGGACCTTCGGCGTGCGCGCCCTGCTGGGCCGCGCTCGCGGCGCCAGCCCGGTGCGCGCGGCGCCGATGGTGCAGGCCAGGATGCAGCATGCCACTTACCCTAGCCTGGCCGGCCGGCGCGTGGTCGTCACGGGCGGCGGCAGCGGCATCGGCGCCGGCATGGTGGAGGCGTTCGCGCAGCAGGGCGCGCAGGTGCACTTCCTCGACGTGGCCGAAGCGGATTCGCTGGCGCTGCAAAGCCGCCTTGCCTCGCTGGCGACGCCGCCGGTGTTCATGCGCTGCGACCTGACCGATCTCGAAGCGCTGGAAGCGGCTTTCAAGAGCATCGGCGAAGTCGATATCCTGATTAACAACGCGGCCAACGACGACCGCCACAAGCTGGCCGACGTCACGCCCGAATACTGGGAGCAGCGCATGGCCGTCAACCTGCGCCACCAGTACTTCTGCGCCCAGGCGGTGTCCGAGGGCATGCGGCAGCGCGGCGGTGGCGTGATCCTGAACTTCGGTTCGATCTCGTGGCACCTGGCGTTGCCGGAACTGACCCTGTACATGACGGCGAAAGCCGCCATCGAGGGCATGACGCGCGGCCTGGCGCGCGACCTCGGTCCGCACAACGTCCGCGTCAACTGCATCATCCCCGGCGCGGTGCGCACGCCGCGCCAGGAAGCCCTGTGGCATACGCCGGAAGAGGAAGCGCGCATCCTGGCCGGCCAATGCCTGCCGCAGCGCGTGCAGGTGGACGACGTGGCCGCGCTGGCGCTGTTCCTGGCCTCCGACAACGCCGGCCGTTGCACCGGCCGTGATTACTTCGTCGATGCGGGATGGTACGGCGCATGAGTACCCAACGCCGCTTCCGCTCGCAGGACTGGTTCGACAATCCGGACCACATCGACATGACGGCGCTGTACCTCGAGCGCTTCATGAACTACGGGATCACGCCGGAGGAGCTGCGCTCCGGGCGTCCCATCATCGGCATCGCGCAGAGCGGCAGCGACATCAGCCCCTGCAACCGCATCCACCTGGAGCTGGCCAAGCGCGTGCGCGACGGCATCCGCGATGCGGGCGGTATCGCGATGGAGTTCCCGCTGCATCCGATCTTCGAGAACTGCCGCCGTCCGACCGCCGCCATCGACCGCAACCTGGCCTATCTGGGCCTGGTGGAGATCCTGCACGGCTATCCGATCGACGCGGTGGTGCTGACCACCGGCTGCGACAAGACCACGCCATCGCAGCTGATGGCCGCGGCGACGGTGGACATTCCCGCCATCGTGCTGTCCGGCGGGCCGATGCTGGACGGCTGGTTCGAGGGTGAACTGGCGGGTTCCGGCGCGGCGATCTGGAAGGGCCGCCGCCAGCTGGCCGCTGGCGAGATCGACAACGACAAGTTCCTGCAGATCGCGGCCGCCTCGGCGCCGTCGGCGGGACACTGCAACACCATGGGCACCGCCTCCACCATGAACGCGATGGCCGAGGCGCTGGGCATGTCGCTGACCGGCTGCTCGGCGATTCCCGCGCCGTACCGCGAACGCGGCCAGATGGCGTATGAAACCGGCAAGCGCATCGTCGAGATGGCGCGGCTGGACATCAAGCCTTCCAGCATCCTGAATCGCGAAGCGTTCCTGGACGCGATCGTGGTCAACGCGGCCATCGGCGGCTCCACCAACGCGCAGCAGCACATCATGGCGATGGCGCGCCACGCCGGCGTCGAGCTGCATTCGAGCGACTGGATGGAGTACGGCCACGCGGTGCCGCTGCTGCTGAACATGCAGCCGGCCGGTAAATTCCTCGGCGAGCGCTTCCACCGCGCCGGCGGCGTGCCGGCCATCATGTGGGAGCTGGAGCAGAAAGGCATGCTGCGTTCCGACCGTCCAACGGTCACCGGCCGCACCATGCGCGACAACCTGGCCGGCCGCGAGACGCACGACCGCGAGGTGATCTACCCGTTCGACCAGCCGCTGAAGAAGGACGCCGGTTTCTTCGTCCTGAAGGGCAACCTGTTCGACTTCGCCATCATGAAAACCAGCGTGATCTCGGACGCCTTCCGTGCCCGCTATCTGAGCACGCCGGGCAGCGAGAACATCTTCGAATGCCGCGCCATCGTGTTCGACGGCTCCGACGACTACCACGCCCGCATCAACGATCCATCGCTGAACATCGACGAGGACTGCATGCTGGTGATACGCGGCGCCGGCCCGGTGGGCTGGCCCGGTTCGGCCGAGGTGGTGAACATGCAGCCGCCCGATGCGCTGGTCAAGCGCGGCATCAACGCGCTGCCGACGCTGGGCGACGGCCGCCAGTCCGGCACCTCGGACAGCCCGTCGATACTGAATGCGTCGCCGGAAAGCGCGGTTGGAGGTGGCCTTGCGTGGCTGCGCACGGGCGACCGTATCCGCGTGGACCTGAACGCCGGCCGTTGCGATGCGCAGGTGGCCGAGGCGGAGTGGGAGGAGCGCAAGAAGGGCGCTCTTCCGCCGATCCCGGCCAGCCAGACGCCGTGGCAGGAGATTTATCGCAGCACCGTTGGACAAATGGAAAACGGCGCCTGCATGGAACTGGCTGTACCATACCGAGGAGTGGTTAACAACCCGGCACGTCACAATCACTAGTCAGCCGGGCATGGACCCGTGCGATAACAGGAGACGACAATGAAGAAATTACTGAGCGCCGCGGCAGTCGCCGTCATGTTGGTGTGCGCCGGCGGGAACGCCATGGCGGACGCCAAGAATCCGAAGATCGGTTTTTCGATCGACGATCTGCGGCTGGAGCGCTGGGCGCGCGATAGAGATTACTTCGTTGCGGCGGCCGAGCAGCAGGGCGCCAAGGTCTTCGTGCAGTCGGCCGACGCCAGCGAGCAGCGGCAGATCGCACAGATCGAGAACCTGATTTCGCGCGGCGTCGACGTGCTGGTGATTGTTCCGTATAACGCCACGGTGCTCAACAACGCCGTGCGCGAGGCCAAGAAGGCCAAGATCAAGGTGGTCTCCTACGACCGCCTCATCCTCAACGCCGATATCGACGCCTACATCTCCTTCGATAACAAAATGGTCGGCGAGATGCAGGCGCAGGGCGTGGTGGCGGTCAAGCCGAAGGGGAATTTCTACCTGCTGGGCGGCGCGCCGACCGACAACAACGCCAAGATGCTGCGCGAAGGCCAGCTGAAGGTGCTGCAGCCGCTGATCGACAAGGGCGACATCAAGGTGGTGGGCAAGCAGTGGGTCAAGGACTGGAATCCGGCCGAGGCCATGTCCATCGTCGAGAATGCGCTGACCGCCAACGGCAACAAGCTCGATGCGGTGGTCGCGTCGAACGACGCCACCGCCGGCGGCGCGATCCAGGCGCTGGCTTCGCAAAAGCTCGATGGCAAGGTGGCCGTGTCCGGACAGGATGCGGACCTGGCGGCGGTGCGCCGCGTGATCGCCGGTTCGCAGACCATGACGGTCTACAAGCCGCTGAAGGTGATCGCCACCGAGGCGGCCAAGCTGTCGATCCAGCTGGTGCGCAATGAGAAGCCGGCCTTCAACGCCGAGTACCAGAACGGCTTCAAGCAAGTCCCAACGCTGCTGCTGAAACCGACCATGCTGACCAAGGCGAATATCGACCTGGTGGTGACGGACGGCTTCTACACCAAGACTCAATTGGCTGCCAAGTAAGCGGCGGGTACCGCATGTCCGCCTATCTGCTGGAAATGAAGGGCATCGTCAAGAAGTTTGGCGGTGTGCCCGCGCTTGACGGTATCGACCTGCAGGTCAGGCCCGGCGAGTGCATCGGCTTGTGCGGCGAGAACGGCGCCGGCAAATCCACTTTGATGAAAGTGCTGTCCGCCGTCTACCCGCACGGCATCTGGGACGGCGAGATCCTGATGGACGGCCAGCCGCTGCGCGCGCAGTCGATACGCGAGAGCGAGGCGGCCGGCATCGTCATCATCCACCAGGAGCTGATGCTGGTGCCGGAACTGACGGTGACGGAGAATCTCTTCCTCGGCAACGAGATCACGCTGCCAGGCGGCCGCATGGATTATCCGGCCATGAACCGCCGCGCCGAGACACTGCTCAAGGAGCTGAAACTCAACGACGTCAATGTGGTGCTGCCGGTGATGAACTACGGCGGCGGCCACCAGCAGCTGATCGAAATCGCCAAGGCGCTGAACAAGAACGCGCGGCTGCTGATCCTGGACGAACCGTCGTCGTCGCTGACGGCGTCGGAAATCGAGGTGCTGCTTGAGATTATCCGGGGCCTGAAGGCCAAGGGCGTGGCCTGCGTCTATATCTCGCACAAGCTCGATGAGGTGGAGGCGATCTGCGACACCATCGTCGTCATCCGCGACGGCAAGCATATCGCCACCACGCCGATGCGGCAGATGGATGTGCGCCAGATCATTTCGCAGATGGTGGGGCGCGAGATGAACCAGCTGTATCCCAAGCTGGAACGCACGCAGGGCGAGGTGATCTTCGAAGCCCGCAACGTGGTGTGCTACGACACCGAAAAGCCGGACCGCAGGAAAGTGGACAACGTCTCCTTCACGCTGCGCCGGGGCGAGATCCTCGGCATCGCGGGGCTGGTGGGCGCGGGCCGCACGGAGCTGGTGTCGGCGCTGTTCGGCGCCTACAACGGCCGCAGCGAGGCCGAGGTGTGGCTCAACGGCGAGAAGATCGATACCCGCACGCCGATCAAGGCGATCCGCGCCGGCCTGGCGCTGGTGCCGGAGGACCGCAAGCAGCACGGCATCATTCGCGACCTGGATGTGGGCCAGAACATCACGTTGTCGGTGCTGGGGCGTTACGCGCGCTTCACCCGCATCGACCGCGAGGCTGAATTGAAAACCGTCAGCGAGGAGATCGCGCGGCTAGGCCTGAAGACGGCCAGTCCCTTCCTGCCGATTACCTCGCTCTCCGGCGGCAACCAGCAGAAGGCGGTGCTGTCCAAGATGCTGCTGACGCGGCCCAAGGTGCTGATCCTCGACGAACCCACGCGCGGCGTGGACGTCGGCGCCAAGTACGAGATCTACAAGCTGATGCTGGAACTGGCCAGCCAGGGCGTGTCCATCATCATGGTGTCGTCGGAGCTGGCCGAGGTGCTGGGCGTGTCCGACCGCGTGCTGGTGATGGGCGAAGGCCAGCTGCGCGGAGACTTCATCAACCGGGACCTGACCCAGGAAATGCTGCTGTCGGCGGCGCTCGATCACTCTTGATGCATCCTATGCAAACCACCAAACTCAAACAGCTCTTCACCCAATACAAAATCCTCGCGCTGCTGATCGCCATCGCCATCATCTGGAGCTTCTTCAGCTGGAAGACGGAGGGCGGCTTCATCTCGGCGCGCAACCTCTCCAACCTGATGCGGCAGATGTCGGTGACCGGCGTGGTGGCCTGCGGCATGGCCTTCGTCATCATCTCCGGCGAGATCGACCTCTCGGTCGGCTCGCTGCTTGGCCTGTTGGGCGGGGTGGCCGCGGTGCTCGATGTGAACCGCCACATGCCGCTGCCCGTTACGGTGGCGGCGGTGCTGGCCTGCGGCCTGGCGCTTGGCCTGGTCAATGGCTACCTGACGGCCTACAAGGGCATCCCGTCCTTCATCGTGGGCCTGGGCGGCATGCTGGCGTATCGCGGCATCGTGCTGGGCGTGACGGACGGCGTGACGGTGGCTCCCGTGTCGGAAGCGTTGGTGCAGGTGGGGCAGGGCTATCTGTCGCCGGAGCTGGGCGTAACGCTGGGCGTGGCGCTGTTCGCGCTGGCCGCCGTGCTGACCTGGCGCCAGCGCCTGAACCTGGGCCGCCACGGCCTGCCGGTGCCGCCGATGTGGCGCGACGGCGTTCGCCTCATCGCTATCGGCGCGGTGCTGCTGGCCTTTGTGCGGACCCTGAACAGCTACGAGGGCATACCGCTGCCGGTACTGCTGTTGCTGGTGCTGCTGGGCGTCTTCAGCTACGTCGCCACGCAGACCGTGTTCGGCCGCCGCATCTACGCGGTGGGCAGCAATATGGAGGCCACCCGCCTGTCCGGCGTGAACGTGCAGGCGGTGAAGCTGTGGATCTTCGGGATCATGGGTCTGATGTGCGCCCTGGCGGGCCTGGTCAACACGGCGCGGCTGGCGGCGGGGTCGCCATCGGCCGGCACCTCGGGCGAGCTGGATGCCATCGCGGCCTGCTTCATCGGCGGCACCTCGATGCGCGGCGGGTCCGGCACCGTCTATGGCGCCTTGATCGGCGCGCTGGTGATGGCCAGCCTGGATAACGGCATGTCCATGCTGGACGTGGACACCTACTGGCAGATGATCGTCAAGGGCTGCATCCTGACGCTGGCCGTGTGGGTCGACGTGGCGACGCGCTCCAGCCGCCGCTGATGTCGTTTTTTGTGCACGGTCCGCGGCGGCGGCCCGTGCGCTTGCTCATTATCATTCCACGCCTTGGTGAATTTCGCAATTGCGGCTCGCTGTCGTAACTTGCAAAATGGTTTCATAAGTCGTATGACCTGGCACCCCGCCAGCAAGTCACCACGATAAAAAAACCAAGAGCGAGACACAAACCAATGAATCTCAAAATTCCGCGCTGCCCAGCGCCTGCGGGCCCGTTCGCCTGACGATTTCCCAAACCGGCACTACAACACTAAAACACAAATAGTAAATGGCCAAAGAGCCGTGACTTATTCGCACAACCTGGAGAGTGTAAATGAAACAGTTCAAAAAAACGGCGATCGCGCTGGGCCTGGCCCAGATGACGTCCATGGCGATGGCGCAGACCGCCCCCGCCACCGACAACAGCGCGACCGTGATCGTGACCGGCCAGCGCGCGGCGCTGCAGTCGGCCCAGAAGATCAAACAGAATTCCGATGAAATCGTCGACTCCATCGTCGCCGACGATATCGGCAAGCTGCCGGACCGCTCGGTGACGGAGGTATTGCAGCGCATCGTGGGCGTGACCATCGACCGCACCATGGCCAAGGGCGATCCGGAGCACTTCTCGGTCGAAGGCTCGGGCGTGTCGATCCGTGGCTTGAGCTATGTGCGCTCCGAGCTCAATGGCCGCGATTCGTTCTCCGCCAACGGCGGCCGTTCGCTGAACTTCGAAGACGTGCCGCCAGAGCTGATGGCCGGCGTCGACATCTACAAGAACCCATCGGCCGAGCAGGTCGAAGGCGCCGTCGGTGGCCTGGTGAACCTGCGCACCGCGATGCCGTTCGATTACAAGGGCTTCAAGGCCGCCATCTCGGCCGACCGCACCTGGTCGGAACTGAAGAAGGGCAAGACCTCACCATCGTATTCGGGCCTGGTGTCCAACCGCTGGAAAACCCCGGTCGGCGAAATCGGCGCCCTGCTGGACCTGGCGTACTCGGAAAGCGCGACCCGCACCGACGCCTTCCAGGTCGAGCCTTACTATCCGATGAAAGACGCCAACGGCAACCCGGTCTTCGCACCGAAGGGCGCGCAATGGCGCACGTTGCAGTTCGACCGCAAGCGCGAAGGCGCCTACGGCGCGCTGCAATGGAAGAAGGACGACTGGTCCAGCTCCCTGACCATGTTCAAATCGAAGTACGAGATGAAGTGGGACGAGCAGGCGATCTTCGCGCAATCGAGCCCGTACAATATCCGCCTGTCCCCGGATTCGACCTTTAACTCGCGCGGCGCGCTGCTGACCGGCACCCTGACCGATTCCTCCGGCGCCGGCATCAACTTCGGCGACGACACCCGCGCCGCCAACCGCAAGTCCGACACCACCGACCTGTCGTGGAACCTGCGCTGGCGTCACGACAGCTGGACCGTCACCACCGACCTGCAGCACATCAAGGCCAAGACCAACAGCTTCGATTCGACCGTGGCGACCGGCGTCCAGATGCCGAAGGAGCAGGTTGACCTGAGCGGCAACGTGCCAAAGCTGATCTTCAGCGACGCGGACCGCGCCTACCTGGCGAATCCGAACAACTACTACTGGGCGTTCACGATGGAACACCTGGACCGCGCCAAGGCCGATGAAACCGCGTGGAAGACGGACGTCAAGTACGACTTCGATCATCCGGTGCTGCGCGACGTGCGCTTCGGTGTGCGCCTGACGGACCGTTCGGCGACGACGATCAAATCCAACCCGGACTACAACTGGGCCGCCATCACCCAGCCATGGCAGGGCGAGATTTCGCACCTGGCCTACCTGGGCGACCCTCGCTTCGCCGGCAATACTAACCTGCATAGCTTCGATAACTTCTTCAACGGCGGCGTGTCCGTGCCGTCGGTGGTGTTCCCGAACGCCTCGCTGGCGCAGGGCTATCCAAGTTCCTACGCCCAGCTGCACACCTATCACGACATCCTGTGCGCGGAAAAGGGAAATACCTGCTCGCCATGGACCCCGGCCAGCTTTGGCACGAGCCCTGTCGGCACCAACGACCAGACGGAAAAAACCAAGGCGCTGTACGGCCAGTTGCGCTTCGGCTGGGATAACCTGAAATATCCTGTGGACGGCAACGTCGGCCTGCGTTATGTGCAAACCGATTCGACCGCGCACGGTTACACCGTGTTCACTTCGACCGCGCCGACCGGCGCCACCCAAGGCGTCCCGATTCCGGTCATCGCGCCGTTCTCGAAGGCGCAGGATTTCGACAACAGCTACCACAACTTCCTGCCTAGCCTGAACCTGCGCCTGAAGGCCTCCGACACGCTGCAGTTCCGCTTTGCCGCCGCGGCAGCGCTGTCCCGTCCTGATTTCGACAAGCTGCAGGCTTACACCACGCTGTCGCAGACGGCCGACACGGTGACTGCCAATGGCGTCACCACCGTCCGCAGCGTGGACCAGAGCGGTACGGGGTCGGGCAATCCAAACCTGCGTCCAACCACCTCCAAGCAGGTCGACCTGACGATGGAATGGTACTTCGCGCCTACCGGTTCGTTCACTGCTGCAGTGTTCAACAAACAGCTGAAAGACATCGTCGTCAACCAGATGTACACCTATCAGTTGACCGACGTGAACGGCAAGCCGCAGAACTTCAACGTGACTGGCCCGATCAACGGCGCCAAAGGCCATGCACGCGGTATCGAGCTGGCCTTCCAGCAGTACTTCGACAAGCTGCCTGGCGCGTGGTCGGGGTTCGGCATGCAAGCCAACTTCACCTTCGTCGACAGCAAGCGCGATCTGTATAACCCGGTGTTCTCGAAATACTGCACCGGTGGCGACAACGCCAGCAACGTCAACCTGAACCTGAACGGCTGCGATACCAACGGCACCACCTTCGGCAACCTGCCGCTGGAGAACCTGTCGCGCCAGTCGTACAATCTGGCGCTGCTGTATGACAAAGGCCCAGTGTCGGGACGCCTGGCTTACAACTGGCGTTCCAAGTCGCTGCAGGGTGTGAACGTCAACGGCACCAAGGGCGGCGATGCCACGGATACCAATCCGGCCAGCCCTGGATTCGGCCAGACCAATGTGGCGTGGGCGCTGCCTACCTGGGCGGATTCGTACGGCCAGCTGGATGCGTCGGTGTTCTACAAATTCAGCGACAAGGTGCAACTCGGCCTGGAAGCGCAGAATCTGACCGATTCGACCTTCAAGCAGCTGATGCAGCAAAATATCGGGATGATGGGGCGCGCATGGTTCAAGACCGGCCGTCGCGTGGTCGCGAAACTGAGCTACGACTTCTAAACTACGAAAGGCTTTAAACAGATGAAGCATACCGCCCGCCAGTTTGTCTCCGTTTTGACTTTCGCGGCCCTTGCCGCAGCTGGCGCGGCGGCTGCCGATCTGCCGCAGCTTGTGAAGAAGGACGGCCGCCACGCCCTGATGGTCGATGGCGCGCCGTTTGTGATGTTCGGCGCACAGGTGCACAACTCCAGCAATTATCCGCTGGCGCTGAGCAAAGTATGGCCGGCCATCAAGGACATGAACGCCAACACCGTCGAGATTCCCGTGGCATGGGAGCAGATCGAACCGGTCGAAGGCAAATTCGATTTCAGTTATGTCGACACCTTGCTGGCGCAGGCGCGCGAGCACAAGGTGCGCCTGGTGCTGCTGTGGTTCGGCACCTGGAAGAACACCGGCCCGCAGTACACGCCGGAGTGGGTCAAGTTTAATAACAAGCGCTTCCCGCGCATGGTGGACAAGGACGGTAAAACCGTTTACTGCCTGTCGCCGAACAGCGAGGAAACGATGAAGGCCGACAGGAAGGCCTTTGTCGCGCTGATGGAACACATCAAGAAAGCCGATTCTGCGCAGCGCACCGTCATCATGATGCAGGTCGAGAACGAGGTCGGCACCTACGGTTTCGCGCGCGACTTCGCGCCCAAGGCACAGGCGGCGTTCGAGCAGAACGTGCCGCAGGCCGTGCTGGATCATAAAAAATCGCCGGTGGCGCTGGCCGCCAGCGGCACCTGGAAGCAGGTCTATGGCGATTACGCCGACGAGTACTTCCACGCCTATTCCATCGCCAGCTACATCGAGGAAATCGCCAAGGCAGGCCGCGCGGTCTACAACCTGCCGATGTACGTCAACAATGCTCTGCGCGATCCGCTGGAGTCGCCGGTAATGCCGTGGAAGGGCAACTTTGCCAGCGGCGGGCCGACCTTCGACGTGATCGATATCTACAAGGCCGCCGCACCGCATATCGACATCGCCGCGCCGGACATCTACGCGCCGGAGTCGAACAAATTCCACGCCACGCTGGACCGTTTCCAGCGTCCCGACAACGCGCTGATGCTGCCGGAGATGAGCAACGCCTCGCAGTACGTGCGCTATGCCTACCTGGTGCTGGGCCGCGGCTCGCTGGCATTCTCGCCGTTCGGTATCGACTACGCGGACTACAGCAACTTCCCGCTCGGCTCCAAGGCGACCGACAAGACCATGGTGGCGCCGTTCGGAAAAATCTACGCCGCCTTCCGGCCGATGGAGCGCCAGTGGGCCAAGTGGGCATTCGAGGGCCGCACCTACGGCGTGGCCGAGGGCGACGACCGCAAGCCGCAAACCGTGGCGATGAAAAACTGGAACGCCACCGTCAGCTTCCGCATGTGGCAGTTCGGCGACGCCGACTGGCTGGCCAAGATCAAGGACCTGCCGGCGGATACCGAGCAGCCCAACGGCGGCGCGTCGATCGCGCAGATCGGCGACAATGAATTTATCGTGGTGGGCCAGCATGCGCGCGTGAGCTTCGACAGCGCGGATGGCAAGCCGTCCATGCTGGCGCGCGTGGAAGAGGGACATTTCGACCCTTCCGGCAAATGGATCATGGAGCGCAACTGGAACGGCGACCAGACAGATTACGGCTTGAACCTGACCGGCAATCCGGTGGTTCTCAAGGTCAAACTGGGTACATACTGAAAATACGGAGATTAGATGCGATTCAAATCGATAGTGCCAGCGGCGTCCTGTCTGGCGGTGATGGTGTCGGGCCACGCGCTGGCCGGCACGTTTGAGAAGACCGCCACCGGCGTCGTGGTCAAGCCTGATACGGGTGCGGCGAAAGAAGTGCGCCTTGAGGTCATGGCCGACAATATCATCCACGTGGTGAAGCTGGACCAATCGGGCAAGGATCTCACGCCATCGCTGATGACGGTGGCCGTTCCTGTTAGCGGTACCTTCAGCGTTGCGGCATCGGGCAAGGACAAGGTCACGCTGAAAGCGAAGAAGATCTCGGTGGCGGTATCGCTGGCGACGGGGAAGGTCCAGTTCTTCAACGCGGCCGGCAAGGCGTTCCTGAGCCAGGCCTCGGAGAGCATGACGCCGGTCGATATCGGCGGCAAGCCGTTCATGGAAGTCAAGGAAGGCTTCAACCACGGCACCAAGGACGCCTACTACGGCCTGGGCCAGCACCAGAACGCGCAGATGAATTTGAACGGCGAAGACGTGCTGCTCATGCAGCACAATATGGCGATCGCCGTGCCGTTCGTGGTCTCGGACAAGAACTACGGCGTTTTATGGGATAACAATTCGATCTCCCGCTTCGGCGACGCCAAGCCGTATGGCCCGATGGTGCGCGACCTGAAGGTGGTCGACGACGAAGGCAAGGCCGGCGGCCTGACCGCGCGCTACTACATCGGCGGCAAGCTGGTACTGACACGCCACGAGAAGGACATCGCCTACCAGTACCTGAAGGACGTGGCCGAGAACTGGCCGAAGGAATTGGGCGAGCTGAAAACACTGAAGGACGTGAAGGTGGTGTGGGATGCGACGCTGAGCTCCGACAAGCCGGGCGTGCACAAGATGCAGCTGTATTCGTCGGACTATGCGACGCTGTCGGTGGACGGCAAACAGGTGATGGACGTGTGGCGCCAGGGCTGGAACCCGTGGTATCACAACTTCGAGGTGAAGTTCGAGGCCGGCAAGCCGGTCAAGCTGCACCTGGAGTGGAAGCCGTCCGGTGGGATGGTCGCGATCACGCACAACGATCCGCTGCCCGAGCCGGAGCGCCACTCGCTGACCTTCTCGTCGGAAGTCGCGCAGAGCATCAACTACTACGTCGTCAGCGGCGACAGCATGGACAAGGTCATCGCCGGCTATCGCCACCTGACCGGCCAGGCGCCGATGATGCCGAAGTGGGCCTACGGCTTCTGGCAATCGCGCCAGCGCTACGAAACGCAGGAGCAGCTGCTCGGCGTGCTGCGCGAGTACCGCAAGCAGGGCTGGCCGGTCGACAACATGGTGCAGGACTGGTTCTACTGGCCGCAGGACCAGTGGGGTTCGCACGATTTCGACAAGACGCGCTTCCCCGATCCGAAAGGGATGCTGGACGAGGCCCACAAGGCGCACGCGCGCGTGATGATTTCGATCTGGGGCAAGTTCTACGCGAACACCGACAACTACAAGGAGCTGGCGGCCAAGGGCCACATGTGGACCAAGAACGTCGAGAACGGCGCGCTGGACTGGGTGGGCCCGGGCTACAAGAACAGCCACTACGATCCGTACACCAAGGAAGCGCGCGACATCTACTATCGCCAGATGAAGCCGAAGCTGATCGACCTGGGCTTCGACGCCTGGTGGATGGATAACACCGAGGCGGACGTGCTGTCCAATTCCCGTCCGGAGGATTTCAAGAAGCTGATCGGCCCGACCGTGTATGGCGCGGGCGAGATCACGTTCAATCCGTATAGCCTCGTGCATACCGAGGGCTTCTATCAGGGCCTGAAGCGCGACCAGCCGGACAAGCGCCAGTTCATCCTGTCGCGCTCCGGCTTCGCGGGCATTCAGCGCAACGCCACCGCCGTGTGGAGCGGTGATACGGCCAGCCGTTGGAACAACCTGTACGACCAGATCTCGGCAGGTGTCAGCATTTCGATGTCGGGCATTCCGAACTGGACGCATGATATTGGCGGCTATGCGCAGGAGGATCGTTACCAGGTCGGCGAAGTCGGTTCGGCGCAGGAGAACCGTGCCACCGGCGCGGCCGTGGGCAAGCCGGAAGACATGAAGGAATGGCGCGAGCTGAATCTGCGCTGGTTCCAGTTCGGCGCGTTCTCGCCGCTGTTCCGTTCCCACGGCGAGGTGGTGAAGCGTGAGATCCACGAGATCGCGCCGGAAGGCTCGCCGATGCGCGACTCGATGGTCTGGTACGACAAGCTGCGTTATCGCATGATGCCTTACATTTACTCGGCCGCCGCCGATATCCATTACGAGTCCGGCTCTATCATGCGCGGCCTGGTGATGGATTTCCCGAACGACGAGGCGGTCAAGGATATCAAGGACCAGTACCTGTTCGGCCATAACCTGATGGTGGCTCCGGTGTATGTGTACGGCGCGCGCGAACGCAGCGTGTACATGCCGAAGGGCGCAAGCTGGTACGACTTCTACACCGGCGAAGTGCACAAGGGTGGCGGCACGGCGACGATCAAGGCGCCCGAGACCCGCATGCCTCTGCTGGTGAAGGCCGGCTCGATCCTGCCGATGGGTCCTGTGACGCAGTATGTGGATGAGAAGCCGGATGCGCCGATCACCCTCAACATCTACACCGGCGCCGACGGCAAGTTCAGTCTCTACGAGGACGATGGCGTGAGCAACGCCTACCTGCGCGGAGAGTTCAGCCGCATCCCGCTGAGCTACAACGACAAGACCGGCGTTGTGACGATCGGCGAGCGTGTCGGCCAGTACAAGGGCATGGTGGCCAAGCGCCAGTTCAAGCTGCGCTTCATCAAGGCTGGCGTATCGAGCTCGGATGATTTCGATGCTGCCGACAAGGTGGTCGCTTATGAGGGCAAGTCGATCACGATCAGGAAATAAGATGTTTCGACACGTGATGGTGGCGGCGGGATTGCTCGCCGCGCAGCTGTGCTACGCAGCGGAGGTCCGCGACCTCGCGCTGCGCTACGACCGGCCGGCGCCCGACACGGCGCAAGGCTGGGAGCAGGAGGCGCTGCCGATCGGGAATGGCCGCATCGGCGCGATGATCTTCGGCCAGCTGGCGCGGGAGCGCATCCAGTTCAACGACATCACGCTGTGGACCGGCGACGACAAGGTAATGGGCTCTTACCAGCCCTTCGGTGATGTCTATATCAACCTGCCGGGACACGAGCAGGCCACCACGGGCTACGCGCGGCAGCTGGATATCGACAAGAGCCTGCACAGCGTCAGCTACACGCACGGCGGCGTCAAATTCAAGCGCGAGGCCTTCGCCAGCTTTCCGGCGCAGGTGATCGCGATGCGCCTGAGCGCCGACAAGCGCGGGCAGTACACCGGTTCGATAGAACTGACCGACATGCACGACGCGCAGATCAACGTGGTGGGCAATCGCATTGTCGCCACGGGGTCGCTGCGCGGCAAAGGCGATGCCTCCAGCAACGCGATGGACTACGCCAGCGAGCTGCAGGTGTTGAACGAGGGCGGGGCGATCGCTGTCGATGGCAACCGGATCACGTTCACCGGCTGCGATGCGGTGACCTTGATACTGGGCGCCGGCACCAGCTACGTCCTCGATCCAGCCAAAAAATTCCAGGGTGAGCATCCGCTGCCGCGCGTGACGGCGCAGGTGAGTGCGGCCGCGCGTCCATGGGCGTCGCTGCTGGCCGAGCACCAGAAGGATTTCGATGCGCAGTTCAAGCGCGTGAGCGTGGACTTCGGCGCCGCCGCACCGGCACGCCGCGCGCTGCCGACCGACCAGCGCATCGCCACCTACACGGCGGAGGGTGGCGATCCCGGACTGGAGGCGCAGTTCTTCCAGTTCGGCCGCTACCTGCTGATCTCCAGCTCGCGCGATTCGCTGCCGGCCAATCTCCAGGGCCTGTGGAACAACAGCCTTACGCCGCCGTGGAAGTCGGACTATCACACCAACATCAACATCCAGATGAACTACTGGCCGGCGGAACCGGCCAACCTGTCGCAGAACGCGTTACCGTTCTTCGCGCTGGTGCAGGGCGTGGCGCCCGTGTATCGCCAGCTGGTCGCCGACACGGCGGCGCAGGCGCTTGCGCATCCTGAGTCCGTGCAGATGGCGAAGCCTGACCTGAGCGGCCAGGCCGTTCAGCGCGAGGAAACCTTCATCGGCAACGCCGGCAAGCCGGTGCGCGGTTGGACCGTGCGTACCGAGTCGAATCCCTTCGGTGCGATGGGCTATGTGTGGAACAAGACCGGCAACGCGTGGTATGCCCAGCACTTCTGGGAACACTACGCCTACACGCAGGACAAGACCTTCCTGCGCAACGTCGCTTATCCGATGATGAAGGAGGCGGTGCACTTCTGGCAGGACTACTTGAAGCAGCTGCCGGACGGGCGCCTGGTCGCGCCGTTGGGCTGGTCGCCGGAGCACGGGCCGATCGAGGACGGCGTGACCTACGACCAGGAGATCATCTGGGACCTGTTCAACAATACCGTGGAAGCGGCGGATGTGCTGGGCGATGACCAGGCCTTCCGCGCGCAGGTCGCCGCCATGCGCGACAAGCTGGCCGCGCCGCGCGTGGGCAGCTGGGGCCAGCTGCTGGAGTGGATGGAGGAGAAAAAGGATCCGGTGCTCGACACGCCGGGCGATACGCATCGCCATGTGTCGCACCTGTTCGGGCTTTACCCCGGCCGCCAGATATCGCCGACGCAAACGCCGGAGCTGGCGGCCGCCGCGCGCAAGTCGCTGGAAGGGCGCGGCGATGCCGGCACCGGCTGGTCGATGGCGTGGAAGACGGCTTACTGGGCACGGCTGCTGGACGGCGACCATGCCTACAAGATGCTGCGCGGGCAGCTGGCCAAGCCTGGCGCGCGCGCGGCGCAGCAGAGCGGCAAGGGCAGCGAGGGTAACAACGCTGGCGGCACTTACCCGAACATGCTGGACGCGCATCCGCCGTTCCAGATCGATGGCAACTTCGGCGCCGTCGCGGCGATCTGCGAGATGCTGGTGCAGTCGCAGACCGGCGAAATCCATCTGCTGCCTGCGTTGCCGTCCGCCTGGCCGACCGGCTCGGTCAAGGGCCTGCGCGCACGCGGCGGCTACGAGGTGGATGTGGCCTGGGCCAACGGCAAGCTGACATCGGCCACGATACGCCGCACCGCGGGTTCAGGCGCCGGTAAGGTGCGCTACGGCGGTAAGGTCATTCCGTTCAACCTGAAGGCCGGCGAGAGCAAGCGCCTGGGAGCGCAGCTGTGACGGGCGGCCTGCTGCGCGGCCTGTTGTGCTGCCTGCTGCTGGCGCTGTGCAGGTTGTGCATGGCGGATGCCACGCAGGTCCAGTACCTGAGCGGCACGGACAAGGACCATCGCGTCGACTGGCAATTCATGGTCAACGGCGGACGTAATAGCGGGACCTGGAAAACCATTCCCGTGCCGTCGAATTGGGAGATGGAAGGCTTCGGCACTTACCGTTATTTCAGCGACTCGCAGAACGACCCGGCGCCGGACAAGACCGGCATCTACCGCTACACCTTCAAGGTGCCGGCCAACTGGCAGGGCAAGCGGATCGACATCGTCTTCGGCGGCGCCATGACGGATACGCTGGTGAAGATCAACGGCCAGCCGGCTGGGCCGGTGCATCAGGGCGGGTTTTATGAGTTCCGCTACGACATTTCGTCGCTGCTGAAGCCTGGTGCGGACAACCAGCTGGAGGTGACGGTCGACCGCTACTCCGCCGATGCGTCAGTCAACCGCGCCGAGCGCGCCGGGGACTTCTGGATGTTCAGCGGCATCTACCGGCCGGTGTGGCTGGAGGCCAAGCCAACGCACAACATCGAACGTGTGAGCCTGGACGCGAAACACAACGGCGACTTCGACGCGGATGTATTCATCGATGGCGGCCAGGCCGGCAAGGTGGTCGCGCGCGTGTTCACGCTGGACGGCAAGCCGCTGGGCGCGGACATGAGCGCCACCGTGGCGGATGGGAAGGCGCATGTGCGCGGGCATCTCGACAAGATTTCGCCATGGTCGGCGGAGTCGCCGCAGCGGTACCGGGTACGCTTCCAGCTGTTCGATGGCGGGCGTGTGATCCACGAGACCAGCAAGGTAATAGGCTTCCGCACGGTCGAACTGCGCAAGCGCAATGGCCTGTATGTCAATGGCGTGAAGGTGCGTCTGAAGGGATCGAACCGCCATTCGATCTGGCCGACTTCCGGCCGCACCACCAGCAAGGAACTCAGCTACCTGGATGCGAAGCTGATGAAGGACATGAACATGAACGCCGTGCGCATGTCGCACTATCCGCCGGACGCGCACTTCCTCGACGTGGCGGACGAACTTGGCCTGTATGTGATCGACGAGCTGACCGGCTGGCAGAAGGCCTACGATACCGGCGTCGCCACGCCGCTGGTGAAGGAGCTGGTGCAACGCGACCAGCACCATCCGTCGATCACCCTCTGGGCCAACGGCAACGAGGGCGGCTTCAATCTGGAGCTGGACCGGCTGTATCCGATGTGGGACGTGCAGCAGCGGCCTGTGATCCATCCGTGGGCGAATTTCGGCGGAATCGATACCGCGCACTATCCCAGCTACGATTGCTGCGCGACGTCGCTGTTCCATGGGCGCGACGTGTTCATGCCGACCGAGTTCCTGCACGGCCTGTACGACGGCGGCGCCGGTGCAAGCCTGGACGACTGGTGGAAGGCGATGCTGGCCAATCCGCTCAGCGCGGGCGGATTTATCTGGTCCTTCGTCGACGAGGGCATCGTCCGCGACGACAAGGGCGGCATGGTTGATGTCGCGGGCAACCTGGCGCCGGATGGCATCCTCGGGCCGTATCGCGAGAAGGAAGGCAGCTACTACGCGATCAAGAAGATCTGGTCTCCGGTGTATTTGCCGCTGGGCGAATTGTCCTCGCTGGCGCCGACGTTCGACGGCGGCATCGTCATGGAGAACCGCTACGACTTCAGCAACCTGAATCGGCTCAAACTAAGCTGGAAGCTGGTGAAGTTCGGCGCGGGCGTTGGCCACACAGTTGTCGCGCAGGGCGGCGCCAAGGCGCCGGATGTCGCGGCCGGCATGCGTGGCGTGACCCGCATCGCCTTGCCGCAGGATTGGGCGCAGCAGGATGCGCTGTACTTCACCGCGACGGATGCGGAAGGGCGCGAAATCTACACGTGGTCGTGGATGATCTCCGGCGCGGAAAAGGTCGCGTCGCGCATGCAGCCGGAACGCCCGGCGGGCGGCGCGGCCAGGCTGACGGAACGCGCGGACAGCTTCCTGCTGCAGGCAGGGACGGTGAGCGCCACGATCGACAAGGCGACCGGCTATCTGCGTGAACTGAAGAAGGGCGATGTTGTGGCGCCGCTGTCGAACGGCCCACGGCTGGTGGCCGGCAGCGCGACGTTCAAATCCATACAGGCGGCCGTCGAAGGCGGCGACGCGGTGGTGCGGGCCGAATATGCCGGGAATCTGCACAGGATTAACTGGCGCTTGAGCGCGGCGGGCACGCTGAGTGTCAACTACGCGTATTCGGTCGAAGCCGGGAAGCAGGTCGATGCGCTGGGCGTCAGTTTCGATTATCCCGAAAAGCAGGTGCGCTCGGTGCGCTGGCTGGGCAAGGGGCCTTACCGCGTATGGAAGAACCGCCGGCAGGGTGTGGAGTTCGATGTATGGAACAAGGACTATAACGACACCGTTTCCGGCCTGTCGTGGAACTACCCGGAGTTCAAGGGCTTCCACGACCAGGTCTACTGGGCGCGGTTGGCGACGGCCAATGTGCCGCTCACCTTCATCAACCACGCCGACGATATCGCGCTGCGCCTGTTCACGCCGCGCGAGGCAAGTGGCGAAGGGGCCGAGCCGAAGGCCACGCATGTGGACTTCCCGCCGGGCGATATCTCGTTCCTGAACGCGATACTGCCCATCGGGACCAAGTTCCATGCGCCGGGAGAGATGGGACCTTCCGGCCAGCGCGCACGTGCGCCTAACCTTGGTATCTGGCTGGAGAACACCATCGATATCGTGGTGGGCGATTAACCGGCGGTGGCCAGCCATGCCCGATAACGCCTGGTTGAGATCAAGCAAAAGATGTGGGCGAACAATGAGTGTCCGCACAGCGCCGGCCGGTCGTCGGCGTAACGGACGGTAGCCTAGAAGCCGACTATGTCGCCGTCCAGCGGCATACGGTGGTGCAGCCGGGGCGCTTGCGGCGTGAGCTTGATCGTCGATGCTTTGTTCAGCGCCTCGCTTTCGCTGGCGTGGCCTGCGGGCGTGTAGCTGTCGAATACAAAGGGCAGCCCTTGCGAGTCCGCGAAGCTGGCTTTGTCCGATACGTGGAAGTGCAGGTGCGGCGCGCCTGCGCCGCCCGTCAGTCCCAGGCGAGCCAGCGCCGCGCCGCGCTTGACGTGCTGGCCCGGCTTGACCCCAATACTGCCCTGGCGCAGATGGGCGTAGTGGATGAAGATGCCCGGTGACGTCTCCAGCACGATGAAATTGCCATACAGGGTGCGGGCGGTCAGTTCCGCCGGTTCTTCCTGCGGCGACAGGGGTTTGCGGTCGGCGACGCCGTCCCGCATGTCGCGCACCACGCCGTCGGCCACGGCCAGCACCTCGCTGTTCCAGCCGGTCCAGTCTTCGACGCGGCTTTCCGCCAGCTTGTCCACCGGCGTACGGACGGCGTGACCTTCTGCGTCCAGTCCGAAGAAGTCGATGGCGTAGCGTTGCGGGATGGTCAGACGGCCATTCTGCGCGATCACGCTGCCCCAGTGGTGCGATTGCGCGTGGCCCGGGCCCTCATCTGTCAGCCATAATCCGCCGCGCAGCGGCGCACCCAATGTGACCGGCGGCCTGGCGTCGACCGGCACGGGGATGTCGGCGGCGGTTTGCACCTCGCCCTTGGCGGTCTTGAAGGCCAGCTTGTGGCGCAGCGTGAGGGGAGGTTGGCGGTCCGCCGGCAGTGGCGCGGCGATCAGCAGCAGCGCATGTGCGCCGCCGGCGATGGTGAGGCTGTTGTCGGCTTCCAGCTCCTTGTTGGGCCGCAGCAGGCCAGCCAGCGCGGGGCCGCTGAAGGTGGCCAGCGGGGAGGAATCGGCGTCGGCGTAGACGGCCGCCTCGATCAGTTTCAGCGTGCCGGTATCGGCGTAGTAATTGCCTATGTCCAGTTCATAGTACAGGCGGCGCACGCCGTCGCCACCGGCCACCATTTGCGGCGGGTGCAGCGCGTGGGCTTCAACCGGCGCTTGCGAGGGGGCGGCGTGCGCGATGGCGAACACGGTCGCCAGCATGGCGGCTCGGCACAGCGGTAGGAAAGGAGGGCGCATGGCGTGGCTTTTCCGGCAGGTGGCGAAGCGCCGACAGTGCCACACCTGCGCGGCGCCTGTCAATCGGCGGTGACTTCGGCGTCCGCCAGGAAGTTGACGATGGCCGGGTTGACCACGGCGCCGTGAGTGATGGGCGCCATGTGGGCGCCGCGCGTTTGCAGCACGGTGGCGTCGGGCAGGGCGGCGCCTAGTGCCTCGACCAACAAACGCGTAGAGGCCGGGCTGTGCGCGCCCGACATCACGAGCGACGGCATCGTCAGGGCCGACAGGTCGTCCATGGTGGCCGCTTCGTCCAGCAGCGCCTGGAAGTCCAGGCGCACCTTGGCGATCATGCCGGTCATCTTGTCCTGCGCCGCAGGCGGAGCGGCGTCGAAGGCGCCTGCGCGGTTCCAGTAGTCGATGAAGATGCGGGTGGCGTCGCGGTCCTGCCGCGGGCCGCAGGCGTTGATGCGCTCCACCACGCCGACGATTTCGGCGCGCGCCGGGTGCTGCGCCGGCAGCAGGTGGAAGGCCACCGGCTCGAACAGTGTGAGCGACAGCACGCGTTCCGGCATGCGGCGCGCCATGTGCAGCGCCGAGGCGCCGCCGAAGGAATGGCCGATCAGGTGGAAGGCTTCGCCCGGCTCCAGGCGCGAGGCGATGGCGGCGTTGACGGCGTCGACTTCGTGCGCCAGCGTGTGGACGTAGCCGGCGTCGACGTCGGCCGGAAAGGGCGAGGCGCCGTAGCCAAGAAGGTCGACGGCGATGCAGCGGAAGCCGTCTTCAAGTTGCGACATCAGGTCGGCCCACTGGGCCTTGGAACTCATGGAGCTATGCAGCAGTACAACAGCAGGTTTCATTTTTGGCATGCTTGAAAAACGGAGCGCGTATTATACCGGCACTTGTGTAAACGGCCATGTGGCGCCATCTGTGGCCTATACCACGCACGTGGCGATTTTTCATTACCGTGCCAGCATGGAACGAAGGTAGAGTAGAGGCATGAAACATTCAAAAAAAGTGGCTGGATTGGCTGGGCTCGCCAGCGTGTTGTGGATGGGGCTGACCGCGGCGGTCGCCGCCAACCAGAAGCGGCTACTGTTCAATCCGCTTGGCAGCAAGCGCGAGGTGCTCAAGCCCTATAGCAGCGGCCACCGCACGCGGCCGATCGTGGTGCGCTCCAAGGACGGCACGCGGCTGTCCGGCTGGCTGATGACGCCGCCGGTGGCGGGGCCGCATCCGGGCGTGATTTATTTCGGCGGGCGGTCGGAGGAGGTGTCCTGGGTGGCGCGCGACGCCGGCAAGCTGTTTCCCGGCATGGCGGTGCTGGCGGTGAATTATCGGGGCTACGGCGATTCGCACGGCGATCCGGCCGAGGAGCATTTCGTCGACGACGGCCGCATGTTGTACGACTGGCTCAGCGAGCGCCATCACGTCGATCCGAAGCGTATCGCGGTGGTCGGGCGCAGCCTGGGTTCCGGCGTGGCGGTGCAGGTGGCGATGGAGCGCGACGCCAATTCCATCGTGCTGATCACGCCCTACGATTCCATCCTGGCCCTGGCCCAGCGCAAGTTCAAGGCGATCCCGGTGGAGTATGTGCTGCGGCATAAATTCGAGTCGGTCAAGTACGCGCACCACCTGAAGGCGCCGACCTATGTGCTGCGCGCGGCGTTTGACGACGTGGTGCCGCATTCGCACACCGACCTGCTGGTCGAGAAGCTGGGCCAGCTGCATGCGGACGAAATCGTGCCCGATTCCGACCACATGAACATCCCCTACCTGGAGGCGACGCAGCTGCGCATCGCCAGCTTCCTGGCCAGCCGCTTCAACCAGCCGCAATCCTGACCGGCTTCTCGGTCAGCTGCTTGTGCAGCCGGCGCAAGCCCATCCACACGCCGATGAACACCAGCGGCGCGGCCAGGCCGGTGAGGATGTCGGGATTGACCGGTATGTTGCTGGCCTTGAGCGCCTTGCCCGCGTAGCCGATCAGGCCCAGCGTGTAGTACGAGATCGCCACCGCCGACAAACCCTCCACCGCCTGTTGCAGGCGCAGCTGCTGGGCCGCGCGCGCGTCCAGCGATTGCAGGATCTTGCGGTTCTGCCGCTCCTGCTCGATGCCCACCCGCGTGCGCAGCAGGTCGTTGCTGCGGGCGATACGCTTGGCCAGCGTTTCCTGCCGCTGCGAGACCGAGGTGCAGGTGTGCATGGCCGGCGCCAGGCGGCGGCCCATGAACTCGGCCAGCGTCGGCATGCCGGCGATGCGCACCTCGCGCAGCTCCTGGATGCGCGCCTGCACCAGGCTGAAGTAGGCTTGCGCCGCCGCGAAGCGGTAGCTGTTGTTGACCGACAGTTTTTCCAGCCGCGCGGCCAGGCTGGTGATACGGTGCAGCAGCGCCTGTTCTTCGCGCGCCTCGTTGGCCACGCCCTCGGGCAGGTCGCCCTGCACCAGCGTGGCGGTCAGGTCGGCCAGCTCGTTCTCGATGCCGTTCAGCAGCGGCTGGCTGGCTTCCGCCTGCGGCAGGCCCAGCAGGGCCATCATGCGGTAGGTTTCGATTTCCAGCAGGCGGCCGACCAGGCGGCCGGCCTGGAATTCGCGCAGGCTCAGGTCGCGCACCACGAAGCGGCTGAAGCCGTCCGGCTGGATCAGGAAGTCGGTCCACACCTCGGCCCCGCTGCCGACGCTGCTGCCGACCAGCGATTTGCCCTGGAACAGTTCACGGATGGCATCGGTCGCGCCGGCGTCGTCCGGCTGGCCCTGGCACAGCAGCACATGGGCCGCCACGATGATCTTGCCGTGCAATCCGGCCAGCCACTCCTGCGGCACATGCCGCAGCGGCATGCGTTCAAACGCTGGGGTCAAGTCTGACATTCGGACACGAGCGCTGCCGTTGTCGTCGCTACTGCTGACCTCGTGTCCGAATGCCAGACTTGACCCCAATGGGTGTGAACCAGGGTCGTTGCGCTCGACGAAGGTGTAGGTGGCGAATTCGGTGTGGCATTCCCATTTCAGGCGGAAACGGTCGAAGTCGTGGAAGAAGTAGCGCGCTTGTGGAGCGGGCGCGGCCACACCGTAGTGCAGGCACAGCTGCTCCAGGATCTGGTGCTGGGTGCTGCGGTGATATTTTTGCGACGGCTGGTCTTGCTGCACGTAGAGCGCGAAATGGGTCAGGCTTTCCGGCGCTTGCAGCTGCAGGAAGGGCCGTGAGTGGATTTCCGCCGACAGCGGCACCCGCATCGGATGGTTTAACTTGGCGAAATCGGCATTGGCGCGGTAAGCGAGAGACATGACCTTCCCCGGATTGGACTGCGATTGGACTTGCAATATACGCACGTTGTTGCAGTGCAGTATAACCAGCCGGCCGCAACGGCACAACCGCGATGTTACCGGGAAAATATGTGCCGGCGATCATTTTTTGATCGCCACCGATGCCGTTCAGCGCGGCAGGCCGATGATCAGCTGCTGGCTGGCGTCCCAGCTGCGGGCCGCCGTGTCGAGCCGGAACACGGTGAACGGCACTTGGCCGACGATGTCGCCGGCGCCGTCCCAGTCGATGTCGGCATAGGCGCCGGCGTAGTCGACGTCCTTGCCGGCCTTGACCATTGCCAGCGCGGCGCCGATGGTTTCCGGCCGCACCTTTTCGCCCGGCGCGTTCATCACGAAGCGCAGGCTGTCGCGCACCATCAGGCCGGTGGGGCTCTTGCTGTTGTTGACCAGGCCGGCACGCTCGATGGCCAGCGCCATCACCATCGCGATGTCGTAGGTGGGCGCGGTGAAGTCCTGCGGCTCGCTGCCGTACTGGGCCACGTAGCCGGTGCGGAAGCTCTGGTAGGAACTGTTGCCGTAGGCGCCGATGGTGGCGGCCGCGCCGCGCGCGCCGCCAATCAGCTTGCCCGGATCGGCCAGGTTGTCGAGGAAGGTCTGGTTGCCGGCGGCGGTGCCGGGCAGCAGCCACATGGCGCCGCTCTGGAACGGCAGCGATTCGTTGAGCACGTTGGCCGAGATGTCGGCCGCCAGGATGCCGTTCAGGATCACGTCCGGCTTGGCGTCGTAGACTTGCTTCAGGTAGCTGGCGAAGCCGTTCTTCAGGCCGAAGGGAATGGTGACCGTGGCCACCACCTGGCCGCCCAGCTTCTGGAAGGCCGGCGTGAACAGGCTGGCCAGGCCGGCGCCGAAGGCGTCGCCGGCGTTGATCAGCACCACGGCGCGGCGCTTGCCCGCTTCCCACGCGACCTTGGCCAGCACCGGCGTGGCGTCGACGTCGGAGACGCCGATGCGGTAAACCAGGTCGTTGTCGGCCACCGTGGTCAGCGCCGGCGAGGAGCTCGATTCGGTCAGGATGGGCACGCCCTTGGCCAGCGCCTGAGGCAGCAGGTTGAGCACGCGCGTGGAGGTGGAGACGTTGAGCGCGATGACACCGGCGTCCAGCAGCTGCTGGCCCATGTCCTGCGCCTCGGCGTTGTCGCGCGCGACCAGCGCGATGGCGTTCAGACGCTTGCCCAGCACGCCGCCGGCGTCGTTGATCTGCCTGGCCGCCAGCAGGAAGGCGTCGCGGGTCGAGGTGCGCCAGCCCACCGAGGCGATGTTGATGGCGTTCGGGTCGATCATGGCCTTGATCGGATTGGCCGGCAGCGGCGTGGTGGCGTCGCCGTTGCCGCCGCCGCCACCGCCGCACGACGCCAGCAGGGACAACGCGGCGGCGGCCAGCAGGCGGCTAGTAGCGGTATTCATATTGCACTCCATAGCGGCGGCCCAGCGATGGATAGTCGATGCCGCCGACGCCGGGATCGACATACTGGCTGTTCCACAGGTCGCGCACCTGCACGCGCAGGCTGGCGCGGGCGCTTAGGCTCCAGCGCGCGCTCAGCGTGGTGTCGACGTAGCTGGCCAGGTGGTAGGCCTGGTTGGCCAGCAGCACGTTGGCGGTGGCGGCCGGGCGCGGGCCGACGTAGCGGTTGTCCAGGCTGAGCAGCAGTTTCTGTCCCATCAGGCTGGCGCTGGCGCCGGCGTTGGCGCTGTTGGTGGGGAACAGTTCGCCGTCGCTGCGCTGGGCCAGCGGCGCCAGCGTGTAGCGGTTGAGGCTGCGGCTGCCGTTGGCGCGGCTCAGGTTGGCGTAGGCGTTAAACCAGTCCTGCTGGTAGCGCAGCTCCAGTTCCACGCCGTTGACCTTGCTGTCGCTGGTGTTGCGCGCCACCAGGTTGAAGAAGGCCTGCTCCAGCGTGACCAGCTCGCTGACCTTGGTGTGGTAGACCGTCAGCGCGCCGTTCCAGTGCGGGCGCGGCGGCGTGCTCAGTTGCAGTTCCACGGTGCGCGATTTCTGCGGCGCCAGCTCGGGGTTGCCCTTGATGTCGCCCGGCTGCACGGCGGTGCGGTACAGCAGTTCGGCCGACGGCGCCTGGAAGGCTGTGCCGCTCAGCACCTTCAGGCCCCAGTCGCCGGGCAGCGTGCCGACCACGCCGGCGCGCAGCGATTCCTGCGTGCCGTAGACCGAGTGCCGGTCCTGGCGGCCGCCGAGGATGGCCTGCCACTTGCCGTACAGCGGGAACTGCCATTGCGCGTACAGGCCGGTGTTGCGCAGCGTTTTCTCGCCGGGCTGGCTGAGCTGGAAATCGCTGCCGTCGACCAGGCTGTGGCGGCGGAACGATTCCAGCGTCTCGCGGTCGCGCAGCGCGTCGGCGCCCAGCAGCAGGCTGGTCTGCTCGCTGGGTTGCCACAGCCATTCGACGCTGCCGTCGACCGCCTTGTAGCCGAAGTCGCGCAGCAGGTAATAGTCGGCGGCGCCGGTGCGCAGGCGGTCGCCGCTGCCCGGCTCGCCCTGGCCGTAGTTGAGGCTGGCGCGCAGCGTGTGTTGTTCGTTGAAGCGGTGGTTGGCGCCCAGGTGGACGAAGCCCTGTTCCAGCACCACGTGGCTGGGCGGGCGCAGCAGGGGATTGAGGCTGGCGAAGACGTTGTCGCTGTCCTGCCGCTGCCAGAAGGCGCTGGCCTGCACTTCGTCGCTGGCGCCGCGCCAGCCGCCGCGCAGGTACAGGCTGCGCGGATCGGCGTCGTCGACGGGGGCCGGGCTGAGGGCGGCGTAACGCTTGTAGTCGGGCGAGATGCGCGGCAGCGCCAGGCCGGCGCGGTCGGCCTTGGCCGCCTGCACGCCCCAGGCCAGCCAGTAGGGCGACGGCGCGCCCTCGGCCGCTGTGCCGAACTGGGCGCTGCCGCTGGCGGCCAGCAGGTCGGCGCTGCGGCCGCCGCCGGACCATTCATGGCCCAGCGCCAGGCGCTGCTCGGTGCCGTCGCGCCGGGTGATGACGTTGACCGCGCCCAGCAGCGCGTCGGCGCCGTACAGCACCGACACCGGCCCACGCACGATCTCGATGCGCTCGACCATGTTCATCGGGATGAACTCCAGCCCGGTCAGCTGCTGCTGGGTGCTGCGGAAGGCGATCGGCTGGCCGTCCAGCAGGATCTTGATGGCGCGGCTGGCCGACTGCGCGCCGGCGTTGATGCCGCGCACGCCGAAGTTGTGGTTGAGGCGGTCGTCGCTCTCGACAAAGCCGGCCACATGGGACAGCGCCTCGGCCAGCGTCTGGTAGCCGTAGCGGGCGATGTCGTCGGCCGTCACCAGCGTGACCACGGCGGGCGTGGCGTGCAGCGGGGTGGCGGTCTTGGTGGCGGTGAGCACCTTGACGTTGCGTAGCTGGTCAAGGCTGAGGTCGAACAATGTGTCGTCGCCACCCTCGGCGGCGGCAGTGGCGAGGGGCAGCAACAGCAGCGCCGCCGCGCAGGCGGACGGCAGCCACGCCCGGGGCCAGCGCGCCGGCCCGGCCTGGGCCTGGATGCTGCGAAGCTCTGTACTCTCGATCAAGAGTGTTCCCCTTTGTCGCGCGATTTAACAAAGTATTCACCAATTTCCGAACGATCACAAGCTGCAAGCCGGTCGGGGTCGGTGCGCGTTGTGTTTCAAGAACAAGTCGTTGCCGCCGACTGTAAAAAAGATTGCTCCAGGAGCTATTCGGATAAAATCAAGAGGCGTTCCAGCCTTGGAAACACGCGGCGGCGCTACTTGGAGGCAGAGGGCACGATGACACGACAGGGCACCGTTGCATACCGGATGCTGGCCGTTCTGGCCTGCCAGCTGGCGGCCCTGGCCGGCGTTGCCGTGCGCGCCGAGCAGGCCATGCCCGAGCAGCAGGTCAAGGCTGCCTACATCCTCAACTTCACCCGCTACGCCAGCTGGCCGGCGCCGACGCTGGCCGATCCGCACGCGCCGCTGGTGGTGTGCATGGTGGGCGCCGGCGCGGCCGACATGGCGCGCCAGTTGCAGAAGCGCGCGGCCGGCAGCCATCCGCTGGAACTGCGCATCGTCAGCCGCATGGAGGAAACCGATCCCTGTCACGCGGTCTACCTGGCGCTGCCCGAACGCAGCCGCCAGAGCGCATGGCTGACGCGCATGCGCGAGCAGGCCATCCTCACCATCGGCGACTCCGCCTCCTTCCTGGCCGACGGCGGCATGATCAACATGATGCTGGTGGACGGCAGCATACGTTTCGAAGTCAACCTGACGGCGGCCAAGCATTCCGGCGTCGGCCTCAATCCCCGCATGCTGGCGCTGGCCGAACGCGTGGTCGGCGGAGACGCCAAGTGAGCGTGATCCCGCACCGCTGGAACGACCTGGCCTTGCAGCGCAAGCTGCTGATCGTCGCGTTGTTGACGGCCCTGGTGGCGATGCTGGTGGCGCTGGCGGCGCTCATCACCTACGACATCAGCGTGGTGCGGGTGCGGCTGGTGGAGGACCTGGCCAGCCGCATGGACCTGGTGTCGCTCAACCTCGACGTCGACCTGAACTTCGGCGACCGCAGCGCCGCCACCCGCACGCTGTCGGCGCTGCGCGGCACGCCGGACATCGACAGCGCCTGCCTGTTCGACGCGCAGCACCGGCCGTTCGCCAGCTACGCGCGGCGCGGCGCGGCGCATTGCGCGTGGCCGGAGGAGATGGCGCCGTCCGGCCACAGCTTCCACGGCGACTTCCTGTCGATGCTGGCGCCGGTGCGCTTCCAGCACGAGGAGGTGGGCTCGCTGCAGGTGGAATACGCCTTGCAGCCGCTGGCCGAACGCCTGAGCAAATATGGCCTGGTGCTGGCGGTGGTGTTGATGACGTTGTTGATCGGCGGCGCGCTGCAGGCGATCGGCCTGCGGCGGCTGGTGACGCAGCCGCTGGTGGCGCTGTCGAAGGTGGCGGACCAGGTAACGCGCGAGCAGCGCTACGACCTGCGCGCGCCGCACTTCTCCAACGACGAGGTGGGGAGGCTGTCGGCGGCCTTCAACACCATGCTGGCCACCGTCGCCGCGCGCGACGCGGCGCTGCGGGTGAGCCAGTCGCTGCTGACCAATATCGCCGACAAGTCCTCGGCGGTCATCTACGTCAAGGATCTTGAGGGGCGCTACCTGATGGTCAACGAGCGGCTGCGCAAGGTGCTGCCGCCAGGCTCGCCCGATCCGATCGGCCACAAGGACTCCGACATCTTCGACGACGACACCGTGAAGGTGATACGCGAGGGCGACCGGCGCGCGCTGGAGTCCGCGCATTCCTACATCTACGAGGAGGGCGTGCCGGATGCCACAGGCACGGTGCGTACCTATATCTCGGAAAAATTCTGCCTGCGCGACGAGCTGGGCAAGACGTGGGCGATGGGCGGCATCTCGACCGACATCACGGACCGCAAGAAGAACGAGGTGGAGCTGATCCAGTACCGCGACAAATTGGAGGAGCTGGTGCAGCTGCGCACCGCGCAGATGGTGGACGCCAACAAGGACCTGGCCGAATCGCTGGAGACGCTGCGCCATGCGCAGGATGAACTGGTGCGCAGCGAGAAGCTGGCGGCCTTGGGTTCGCTGGTGGCGGGCGTGGCGCACGAGTTGAATACGCCGATCGGCAACAGTCTGCTGGCGGTCAGCACGCTGATCGACCAGACCCGCGCCTTCACGCGCCTGACCGCCGAGGGCATGAAGCGCTCGACGCTGCAGGCCTTCGTCAACGACGTGGCCAGCGGCGGCGAGATCGTGCTGCGCAACCTGCACCGGGCGGTGGACCTGGTGTCGAGCTTCAAGCAGGTGGCGGTGGACCGCACCACGTCGCAGTGCCGCGAGTTCCAGCTGTGCGACCTGGCCGACGAGATCCTGTTGCTGCTGCTGCCGACGTTCAAGAAGAGCGGCATCACGGTGCGCCACGAGATCCCGCCGACGATACAGATGAAGAGCTATCCGGGGCCGTTCGGGCAGGTGCTCATCAACTTGATCAACAACGGCCTGACGCACGCCTTCGAGGGCCGCTCCGAAGGCGAAATTTTGGTCACCGCCCGGATGATCGACGCCGAGCGGGTGCAGGTGGTCATCAGCGACAACGGCTCCGGCATCGCGCCGGAAAACATGGGCCGCATCTACGATCCGTTCTTCACCACCAAGCTGGGGAAGGGCGGTTCGGGACTGGGGCTGAACATCGTCTACAACATCGTGTACGGCGTCTTGCGCGGCAAGATCGATGTCGAGAGCGAGCTCGGTGCGGGCACCCGCTTCGTCCTGACGCTGCCCGTCACGAGCTAGCAGGCAGCAGGTTGGCGCAGGGCGTGCCGTTCATGTGGCAGGCCAGGTTGTCGAAGGTGACGGCGGCGATCTCGCGCATCGCCTCGATGGTGAAGAAGCCCTGGTGGCCGGTGACCAGCACGTTGGGGAAGGTCATCAGGCGCTGGAACACGTCGTCGGCGATGATGTCGCTGGAGTGGTCGTGGAAGAACAGGTTGGCCTCCTGCTCGTAGACGTCGATCGCCAGCGCGCCCAGTTGCCGCGACTTGAGCGCGTCGATCACGGCGGCGGTGTCGATCAGCGCGCCGCGCGAGGTGTTGACCAGCATGGCGCCTTGCTTCATGCGCGCCAGGCTGGCGGCGTTGATCATGTGGCGCGTGGCTTCCAACAGCGGACAATGCAGGGAGACGATGTCCGAGGCGGCCAGCAGCTCATCGAGGCTGGCGCGCGTGGCGACGCCGTCCAGCTGCGGCGTCGGCGCCGGATCGCTGACCAGCACCGTGCAACCCAGTCCCTTGAAGATGCGCGCCGCCGCCGTGCCGATCTGGCCGGCGCCGACGATGCCGACCGTCTTGCCGTTCAGCGTCATGCCGAGCAGGCCGTCCAGCGAGAAATTGCCTTCGCGGACGCGCGCGTAGGCGCGGTGCGTGTGGCGGTTGAGCGTCATCGCCAGCGCCAGCGCGTGTTCTGCCACCGCTTCCGGCGCGTAGGCCGGCACGCGCGCCATGAACAGGCCGAGGCTCGTGGCGGCGCGCAGGTCGACCTGGTTGAAGCCGGCGCAGCGCAGCAGCACGGCGCGCACGCCCAACGCATGCAGCGCGTGCAGCACGGCGGCGTCCAGCTGGTCGTTGACGAAGACGCAGACGGCGGCGCAGCCTTGCGCCAGCGGCACCGTGTCCAGCGTCAGCGGGTCGGAGAAGTAGGCCGCGTCGACGATGCCTGCCGCGTATCGTTGGCGCGCTTCGTCGAGGAAGCGGCGGTCGTAGGGCTGGGCGCTGTAGACGGCGATCTTCACGGTGCTTCGATGTCGGGGACCATGGCCAGCAAATCGGTGACGCCGATGTCCACGCCGGCCTGCGTCAGCAGCGTGGTGACCTGGCCCCGATGGTGGGTCTGGTGGTTGAAGAAGTGCTGCACCAGGCTGCCGAAGTGCTTGCGATACAGGTCGCCCCGGGTGCTGCGGTATTCCATGACGTGCGCCAGTTGCTCCGCGCTGACTTGCGGCGCCCATTCCGTGATGATGGCGTCCAGCCGGTGGCGGTGGGCCAGCAGGGACGGCAGGTAGTCGCCGAAGTTGTGCGTGAGGCTGGAGGGCGGCGTCAGGTCCAGCATCGGCGCCAACGCGCTGTAGCGGGCCGGATGTGTGGCGAAGCGGCTCAGCCAGATGGTGTCGGCGGCCAGCAGGTGGTTCATGGTGCCGAGGATGGAGCCGAAGAAGGCGTTGCGGTCGGCGGTCAGGTCGGCGTGCGGCAGGCGCGCGGCGGCGGCGTACATCTTCTGGTTCATCGAGGCGTTGTAGGCCGCCATCAGCACTGTGGATTCTGGAGTCATTGGGGAAGTAGGCCTGGTTCCGGTTGCAGGTGGATCATCTGGTTGACCGCGTCCAGCGTGCGGCGGCGTTGATCCTCGTCGGGTTTGATCTTGGGCGCCAGCAGCGCGAGCAGGTCGCGGGTGTGGCTGGCGTTGAACGGCACGGTGTAGTCTTCGACCACCTTGTCCATCAGGTATTTGACGGTGCGCGTCGACTGGCTGGCCGTTTGCTCTAGCGTGGCCTTGGACAGCGCGCCGTCGTCGTACGCCAGCGCGGCGTTGCTGCTGGCGCTGTCGTCCACCGTGATGTAGTTGTAGTTCTGCGTGGCCGGATCCTTCAGCAGCTCCAGTATGCCGCCCGGCTTGCTGGGCAGGTGGTAGTTGGCCTTGAGCTGCGATTGCTGTTGCTGCGATATCGAGCGGTCCAACTGCGTGCGGCCTTGCACGCTGGTGCTTTGCGAGGTCTGGTAGTCGAACGTGTCATGCTCGCCGGGACGCAGCGGGTTGGGCGAGGTTTCGGTTTGCGTGACCGAGGCGCTGAAGTCGGCCAGGCCGGTGAGGATGGCGTGGTCATCGCCGGTCAGCGAGATCTGCTGCCATGGCGCGGCGGGCTGCTGGCCGTAGTCGCCGTGCATCTGGGTGACGGCATCCTTGAACAGGCCTGTCAGCGCGGCGTCGCCGTGGCCGCGCGCGGCGGCCTGGTCGAACTGGTGCAGATAGTTGTTCAGCGCCTTGGCTTGCTGCTCCTTGCTGCCCCAGCTTGCGGGCTGGCTCAGGTCCACGCTGATCTTCGCTTCGCCGGCCGGGCCGTTGAAGCGCACCGTGCGCTGCTTGGCGTCGGCGTGGAAGTCCAGCTGCTGCGTGTCGGTTTCGTTCAGCTTGAGCGTCGAACGCAGGTCCACCGAGGACAGTACCGACGGGGCGAAAGCGGTCAGGCCGGCCAGGTCGATTTTCGGCGGCACGGCGGCCAGGCCGTCGATCGCTTTTTGAAAAGCGCTTGAGAGTCCGGCCAGCGCTTTACGTTCGTCGTCACTGAGCTTGCCGCTGCTTTGTACCTGCACGGCGATGCCGTTGTCCGAGCTGTCCAGCGCCAGGGTGACCTTGACGCCGCTCTTGGTGGTGACGGTGAGGCCGGCCTGGTTGTCGCCGAGCCGGTGCAGCGGCGGCAGTTGCGCGTACAGCAGCGCATCGTAGGTGCCGGTGTCCAGATCCTGCGGCACTCGCTGCAGCGATTGCGAGAAGTTCGTATCGCCGGTCTTGAAGCGCTCCAGCAGGGCCGCGCCCAGGTTCTTGAAGCTGCTGGCGGGCGGCAGGTAGTTGTAGTTGCGGGCGATGAGGGCGGAAACCGCGTCCTTGCCGCTGCGCTCCCAGACCAGCGGCAGCGGAGCGCGCGCAACGCCGTCGACAGCCTGCGCGCCGGCTCCGCTGAGCCGCACCACGGAAGCCGGCGTGGGAGCCGGCGTGGCGTTGGCGGTTGCGTTGGCGGCCGCAATGCCGGACGCCTCCACCGTTGCGGGCGGAGGCGCTATCGGGCTGCTTTTGCTTAACGAAGTTAAGGTTGTCATCACCGCATTATACGGCGATAACTCCTCACGACAGCTTCACAGGCGGCTGAATTTTCGCCCGCAGCCAGTCGACCAGCGCCTGGGTGGCCACGCGCGCGGTGCCGTGCAGGTTGAGCAGGTGCTTCTGGTACAGCAGCTGATACAGCAGGCTCGCCGTGGCGCCGGCCACGCGGATGCTCTTGCCGGTGATGGCGCCGGTCAGCACGCCCACCGCTGTCTGCGGTCCCAGCGAAACGAGGGAGCCGTAGTCGTGGTAGCGGAAGTCCGGACGCGGCGTGCCGTTGCGGCGGGCCAGCAGGTCGGCCAGGAACATCGCCTGCTGGTGCGCCACCTGCGCGCGCGGCGGCGCGGCGCCCTTGATCGGGCACACGTAGCTGGCGCAGTCGCCCAGCGCGTACACCTGGCTGTCGTTGGCCGAGCACAGACTGGCGTCCACAATAATCTGCCGCAGATTGTTGACGGCCAGTCCAAACGTCGCGCACAGCTGTGGCGCTTCCACGCCGGCCGCCCACAAGGTCAGGTCGGCGCGGTGGACGTTGCCAGCGGCGTCGATCACCGCGTCTTGCGTGACCTCGGCGACGGCGGTGCCGGTCAAGACTTCGATGCCGAGCGCGCGCAGTTCACGCGCTGCGCGGTTGGCCTGCTGCGGATGCAGCTGCGGCAGCAGGTGCTGGCCGCGCTCAATGACGCTGATGCGGATATCGGTTTCCGGGTCCAGCGTGTGCACGCGGTAGGCGGCCAACGCGCGGGCGCTGTTGCTCAATTCCGCCGCCAGTTCGACGCCGGTGGCGCCGCCGCCGACGATGACCACGTTCACCTGGGTCTTCTGCTCGCCGGCCTTGATGCAGGCGTCGAGGAAGCGGCGGCGGAAGGATTCGGCGTCGTCCACGTTGTCGAGCGTGAGCGCGTGTTCGGCGGCGCCGGGCACGTTGTAGAAATTGGTGATGGCGCCCAGTGCCAGCACCAGCTTGTCGTAGTTGATGGTCCGGCATACGCCGTCGCTGCCGTTGCCCGCGTTGTAGCCGCCCCTTGGCGCCAGCGTCACGGTTTGGTGGGCGCGGTCCATGCACAGCACTTCGCCCTGCACGAATTCGAAATCATGCTCGACCGCCTGGGCGGGGAAGGACAGCTCCTCCACGCGGGGATCGCATTTGCCGGAAGCGACCGTGTGCAGCAGGGGCTTCCAGAAGTGGCCGGGATAGCGGTCTACCAGCAGGATGCGGGCTCGCTTGCTGGCGCCGAGGGTGTCGCCCAAACGGGTGGCGAGCTCGAGTCCGCCCGCACCGCCTCCTACGATGACGATGGTTTCCATGTTGCGCCTCCAGATAGTTAAAAAATCTGTGCCGCGGCTCTGCGGCCGCGTCGCCTTATGCGGCCAGTTCGTGCTTGGCGCGCTGGTCGGGCGTGTAGGGACTTGAACGCAGCTCGCGCAGCGCGTCGTAGGTGATGAACTGGCGTGGACGCACCACGTCGTTGCCGTAGGGGGCGACGGAGACGGTCCACAGGCCTGCCTCTTCGGCGGCGCGCAGGCCCGGCACGGCGGTGTCGATGGCGATGGCGTCCTGCGGCGATACGCTCATGGCGTTGAGCGCGCGGGCATATGGGCCGGTGCCTGCGGGGCCGTCGAAATTGGCGCCGCCGGTGACGACCGCGAACAGGCTGTTGACGTCGGCGTCGAAGCAGCCGCTCAGCAACGCCGAGGTGGCGGGCGCCGGCAGGTCGGTCAGCACGCAGATCTTGCAGCCGTCATTGAGCGCGTCGTCGATCAGGGCCAGCGCGGCCGGCAGGGCCTTGGGCGGCCGGGCGCTGATCGCCTGGTGGAACTGGCGGTGCTTGTCGGCGAACAGTTCGGCCACGCGGGCCTTGTCGCGCGAGAGCGGCTCGCAAGCGATGGCGGAACCGATGGCGCGGGCGTATCCGTGGGTGGCGGCTGCTGCGCGCAGCGCCGGCAGCGTCCAGCGTATCGACAGGCCGGCGTTGGCGAACGCCGCGTTGCAGGCTGCAAGGTGCAGCGCTTCGGTGTCGAACAGTACGCCGTCCAGGCCCAGGAAGATCACGTCGATGCTCATGTCGGTCTCGCTTAAAACGATGTCAGATGATTATGAATATACGGGTACAATGAACAAAAGAAAAATTAAACATATTCGATAATTGATAAGGAATAGCTTATGTATCCAGCCAGCTTCCGTCAGCTACAGGCGCTGATACTGGTGGCGCGCCACGAAAGCGTGTCGCGCGCGGCGGATGCGCTCCACGTGACGCAGCCTGCGGTTTCGTTGCAAATCCGCACACTGGAGGAGATCGCCGGCATTCCGCTGACGCGCAAGGTGGGCCGCAACATCCAGCTGACCGCTGCGGGCGAGGTGATGGTGGAGTTCTCCGAGCGCATCCTGCGCCTGTGGGAGCAGGCCAGCGACGAGCTGGCGGCGCTGCAGGGCGTCACCAGCGGTACGCTGCGCATCGGCGCGGTGACGACGGCGGAGCATTTGCTGCCGCCGTTGCTGGTGCCGTTCACGATGAAGCGGCCCGACGTGCGCCTCAAGCTGCAGGTGGGGAACCGCGCGGAGATCGTGCAGATGCTGGCGCGGCACGAGATCGAGCTGGCCATCATGGGCACGCCGCCGCGCGAGCTGCGCACCAACGCCGCCAAGTTCGCGCGCCATCCGATGGCGTTTGTGGCCAGCCCCGCGCATCCGCTGATGAAGAAGAAAAAGATCACGCTCAATGACGTGATGGCCGCCAACCTGCTGGTGCGCGAGCGCGGTTCGGGCACGCGCACGGCGGTGGAGAAGCTGCTGCGCGAGGCGGGGCATCCGCTGGAATTCGGTTCCGAAGTGTCGAGCAACGAGGCGATCAAGCGCATGGTGTCGGCGGGCTTGGGGCTGGGCTTCCTGTCGGTGCACGCCTGCGGCCTGGAGTTCGAGGCTGGCCTGCTGGCGGTGCTGCCGATGCACGAGAGCCCGGTGGAGGCGGACTGGCACATCATGCACCTGAGCGGCCAGCCCATCCCCAAGGTGGCGGCGGCGTTCCAGGATTTCGTGATCGAGAACGGCCAGGACCTGGTGCGGCGCGAGCTGGAAAGCTTCTACAAGCTGCTGGGCCGCCAGGGCAAGCGGGGCAAGGTCGTATAGGTGGAATGACCAATACACTTGTGCTTACTGTTTGCTAAAGTGTACCGGTACACTTGGGGATGGCTCCAATACTATGAGCCTTCCTTTCTGCTACCGGATAAGCCCATGTCCCCCGATCTGCTGCTCCCTTTGTGTACCTTCGCCACCATCACCACGATCACGCCGGGACCGAACAACACCATGATGCTGGCCTCGGGCCTGAATTACGGCTTTACGCGCTCGCTGCCGCATCTGTTCGGTATCTGCTGCGGTTTTGCATTCATGATCTTCGCCACCGGTGTGGGCCTGCACGCGGTGTTCGACCAGGTGCCGATGCTGCAGGTGGTCCTGAAGTATGCCGGTGCGCTGTACTTGCTGTGGCTGGCGTGGAAGCTGGCGCACGCGGCGCCGATGAGCGCGGAGCAGGCCGGCCTGTCCAAGCCGATGAGCTTTTTCGGCGCGGCGGCCTTCCAGTGGATTAATCCCAAGGCCTGGGTGATGGCGGTTGGCGCGTTGACCACCTATCTGCCGCCGGGCTTCTCGACACTGGATGTGGCGATGCTGGCGAGCGTGTTCGGCTTGATCGGTATCTTCTGCGTCGGCTCGTGGGCGTTGTTCGGCGTGGCGATGCGGCGCGTGCTGCAGGATGCGCGCTCGGTGCGCATCTTCAACGTGGTGATGGCGTTGCTGTTGGTCGGCAGCCTTTATCCTATCCTGCTAACATGACGCTTTAACGTCTTTCGAGGAATGCCGATGTCGCGTCAAATTGTCTCCGCGCTGTTGTTGTGCGCTCCGCTGATGGTCTCCGCCGCCACCACCGTGCCGTCGGACCTGATGCGCCCGGTGCCGGAGGAGGCCGCGCGCGGTTATGCCGTCAACTGGCTGCTGAAGATCGAGCTGGAGTCGGATCAACTGACCGGCATCGAGCCGTGCCGCAAGATATTGGCCGATCGTGGTTTCCTGCCGTTGCTGTCGAAGACGGCCAGTTCCACCATGCCGCAGCTGCATTTCAAGATCGCCGGCACCAAGCAGTATGAGCAGGCCGATGCGGACGCCGACGCGGCGCTGGCGGCGGTGCAGCAGGCGCGCTGCGCGGGCTCGCTGACTTGGACCGTTGAGTCCAAACACCGTCCGGTGGTGCGCTAGGCAGGACGCTTACGGCAGCCGCAGGGCGTGCAGCTCCTCGCGGATCGCATCCTGATCCGGCGGCTGCGTGGCCTGCAGCGCTTGCAGGTAGCCGCGCGCGAACTGGATGGTGGGCGCCGCTGCGTCGTTTTCCTGCGCCAGTTCCCGTAGCAGCCGGTCGGCGACGACCAGGTCGTTGTGCCGGCCCAGTTCTTCCTGCACGGCGGACAGTGTCTTCAGATACCCGCGCGCACCTTTGCCGTGGTAGAGCGATTGGAAGAACTCCAGCGCGTACCTGGCCCGCTTGGCGGCGATGCGCGTGCGGTGGATCGTGTCCGGCTCGCCTTCGTTCATGCGGCGCGAGCGTTTGAGCAGCTTCTTGTGCAGGCGCTGCATGGTGCGCTTGGCGAAATCGGTGGCCGGTTCGTCCGTATCGTCGGCCGGTTGCTGCATCCACAGTCCCATCGCCAGCAGCAATCGCGTGTAGCGTTGCGACAGCAGCGCTTGCGCCGCCGCGTGGCGCTTGTCTTGCGCCGATTTGAGCGCCAGCGCTTGCAGATCCATGACGCCGTTGCGGCTGCCGGGGTGGGCCTGGATGTGCGCCAGCGTGGATGCCAGCAGCACATCCCAGTCGCGCGCCGCGCCCAGTTCCGAGCCGAGCCAGCGGATGTCTGCCAGGATCTCGGGCGGGCAGGGCGCGAGCGGTTCGAACAGCTTGAGCGCCGAACGCAGGCGGCGCACGCCCACGCGCATCTGGTGCAGGGTTTCGGCGTCGTCGCCTTCGATGACGGCGTTTTCGTTGCGCTGGATGTGCTGCAGGCAGTTGTTGAGGATGGCCAGCCGCGCTTCGGCGGCGGTGGCGTCCGGCGCCAGGTGAACGGCGGTCGCGCGCACGGGCACGGTGCCGGTCTGGCGGCACAGCATGTAGCCGCGCTCTGCCTTGTTGGTGTTGCTGAGGCGCTGGGGAATGTGCTCCTGCAGTTGCAACGCGAAGGCGAACAGGCTGGCCGGGTCGCCGTCTTTCAGTTCCAGCTCGATTTCATTGACCGGTACTTGCCGGCCATGGCGCTCGATGTGGCCGTGGTCGAGCACCAGCTCGATCTGGTTGCCGTCCACTTCCAGGTCCCAGGTGTGGCGCTCCACCGCCACCACGAACAGCGGCTCCAGCCGGTCCTTGAGGCCGTCGGCGGCCAGCACTTGCAGCCATTGCGGATCGTCGCCGATCAGCTTGCGCAGCTTGCCCAGGCGCGGCCACGGACGGTCCACCGGGCCTTCCCATTCGTTGCGCTGGTGCAGGCCGCTTTGCACGCTGCCGCCGGCCTTCATCGTTTGCATCCAGATGCCGTCGACCTTGCGCACGCGCAGGCCGGCGCCGTGGCGCAGCAGGTGCAGGTCCGGCGTGTCGAAGTAGCGGGCCGACAGTTGCTGCGAGCGGACCGGAGCGCGCGCGTGGGCGGCGATCAGCGGGTGCCGCAGCAGCTTGTCGTTGTCGGCCGGCGAGAGCAGGAGTTTGAGTTCGACTTCCATGGGTCTAGTGTAGATGAAAGGACGGGATGCGCGGCGCGCGCCTGTGCCGATGTTGATCGATATCGCTTCTACGTCGGTTTCGGCAGATTCCGCAGAACTTCCGCCCAGGCGGGCACGGCGTCGCGCCAGAAGGCGTCGATGGTATCGGCTTGCAGGTCCATGCCGAGGAAGCGCGCGGCGGGCAGCATGGCGTCCTGCAACAGCTGTTGCGGCGCGGCGCCGTTGTCGAAGGCCTGGGCGCCGGTTTGCTTGGACAGTTTCTCGCCCAGCTCGTTGACCACCACCGGCACGTGCAGATAGCTTGGACGCGGCAGGCCCAGCACCTGTTGCAGGTAGAGCTGGCGCGGCGTGGAGTCGAGCAGGTCGGCGCCGCGCACGATGTCGGTGATGCCCTGGGCCCCGTCGTCCACCACCACGGCCAGCTGGTAGGCCCAGAAGCCGTCGGCGCGCTTGATGACGAAGTCTCCGACCTCGTCGGTCAGGTCCTGGCTGACGGGGCCGGCCCAGCGGTCGTCGAACTGCAATACGCAGTGCGGCGACTGCGGCACTTTCAGGCGCAGCGCGCGGGCGCTCTTGCCGGGCGCGAGGCCGTGGCGGCAGGTGCCGGGGTAGATCAATGCCTGCGCCTGGCGGCCGGTCAGGCTCAGTTGCGAATCGGCGATTTCCTTGCGCGAGCAGCCGCAGGGGTAGACCAGGTCGCCCAGCTGCTGCAAGGCTTGCTGGTACAGCGCGGTGCGCTGGCTTTGCCAGGTGACGTCGCCGTCCCAGTGCATGCCGCAGCGGCGCAGCGAGGCGAGGATGTGCTCGTCCGCGCCGGCCACGTTGCGGTCGCCGTCGACGTCCTCGATGCGCACCAGCCACTGGCCTTGGTGGACTTTGGCGTCGAGGTAGCTGGCGATGGCGGCCACCAGCGAGCCGATGTGCAGGGGGCCGGTGGGCGAGGGGGCGAAGCGGCCGATGTAGGGAGTGCGGTCAGTCATGCCGCCATTTTAGCGTGGCTATCGCATACAATGTACGCGCGGCAAATTTGATGGACCGCGACCACCTCTTACGTCTCCAGGAAATCATGCAAAAAATGACCCCCTCCTTTGTTGCCTCCGCCTTGGCCATCAGCCTGGCGCTGGCATTCCCTGCCCACGCCGACAGCGCCAAGAACGCCGCCGTCGTGAAGGAAGCTCCGCTGCGCGCCCACCTCGCTTTCCTCGCAAGCGATGTGCTGGAAGGCCGTGGCACCGGCCAGCGCGGCGCCGACCTGACCGTTGCTTATCTGGAAACGCAGGCGCTGGCGCTGGGCCTGAAGCCGGGCAACGGCGACAGCTATCGTCAATCGGTGCAGATCGCGGGCGTGAAGACGCAGTCGGCCGAGAGCACGCTGAAACTGGAAGCGGGCGGCCAGGCGCTGCCGATCAGCTTTGGCAAGGATTGGGTGTTCGCGCCGGGCGATGCGACCGCGTCGCACAGCTTCAATGCGGACCTGGTGTTCGTCGGCTACGGCATCACCGCGCCGGATGAGCAATGGGACGATTACAAGGGCATGGACCTCAAGGGCAAGATCCTGGTGATGATGGTTAATGATCCGCAGCCGACCGCCGCGCAGCCGAACCGCTTCAACGGCAAGGGCCTGACTTACTACGGCCGTTGGACCTACAAGTTCGAGGAAGCCAAGCGCCAGGGCGCCGCCGGCGTGCTGCTGATCCATACCACGCCGACCGCATCGTATGGCTGGAGCGTGATCCAGAACAGCTGGTCGGGCGTGGAGCGCTTCCAGTTGGCTTCGGGCACGCTGGGCACGCAGTTGCAGGGCTGGATGACCGACGACACGGCGCGCGCGCTGTTCAAGGCGGCCGGCCAGGATATCGACGCGCTGCGCACCGCCGCCGAAAGCAAGGACTTCAAGCCGGTGCCGCTGGCCGCCAAGCTGAGTGGCGAGATGAAGGCTGCCGTGCGCAAGGTCGAGCAGTTCAACGTGGCTGCCGTGGTGCCTGGCACCGATCCGAAGCTGAAGGATGAAGTGGTGATCTACAGCGCGCATTGGGATCACTTGGGCAAGCAGGGCGATACTGGCGATACCATTTTCAACGGTGCGGTGGACAATGCTTCCGGCTCGGCGGCTTTGCTGGCGATGGCGCAGGAAGCGGTGCGCGCACCGGCCAAGCGCAGCCAGATGTTCCTGTGGGTTGCTGCGGAAGAGCAGGGCTTGCTGGGCAGCGCGGCGTACGCAGCCGCGCCGCTGTGGCCGCTGGCGAAGACTGCCGCCAACCTGAACCTGGATAGTCTGAACTTCGTCGGCGCCACGCGCGACATCGGCACGCAGGGCAGCGAGCGCACCGAACTGGGCAAGCTGGCCGAGACGGCGGCCAAGTCCATGGGCATGCACATCGCCGAAGCGGAGCCTGATCTGGCGGGTGGCTACTTCCGCAGCGACCACTTCAACTTCGCCAAGAACGGCGTGCCAGCGTTCTCGATTGAATCGGGCCGGGAGTATGTGAAGGATCCGGTTGGCTCGAAAGCCAAGGCCGCAGCTTACGACAAGCGCTACCACCAAGTGACGGATGAGTACGATGCGAGCTGGGATCTGTCGGGCATGGTGCAGACGGCGCAATACACGCTGAACCTGGGCCGCCTGATCGCCAACGGCACCAAGCTGCCGGAATGGAAAGCCGGCGACGCGTTCGCCAAGCCGCGCAACGCCAAGTAATCCGCCACGGCATCAGCCACACACCAAGCAGCCTTCGGGCTGCTTTTTTGTTGCCATGAAATTTGGGGTCAAGTCTGACATTCGGACAGGAGCTCAGCTGTAGTCGACGCTTGCAATTTGGGGTCAAGTCTGGCATTCGGACAGGAGCTCAACTGTAGTTGACGCTACGGCCCAGTTCGTGTCCGATTGCCAGACTTGACCCCATTGCGTTACGGACCAGCTCGTGTCCGAATGTCAGACTTGACCCCATTTTTTTAGTGATGGAAGGCCATCGTGATCGAGGTGCCGGTCAGGTCGATGCCTTTGATGGAGATGCTGCCGAAGCTGGCGCCTTCGGTGCCTTTCACACGAATATTGTTGAAGTTGATCTCGCCGATCGACGACGGTAAGTTCAACGTCAACGAGCCGTCCTTGTTGATCGTGGCGGTGGCCTTGTTCGGATCGTAGACGACGTTCTTCATGCTGGTGTCCGCCTCCAGGAAACCCAGCACCGGATTGAGCAGCTTGGCCATGTCGCCCACCACTTCCAGCCCGTTGTTCTTGGTCTGCTTGACGGCCTGGATCAGCTCGTCGCTGAGGCCCTGGGCCGAGGTGTCGCCCAGTTCTTCTTCGCTCAGGGCTTGCAGGCCGGGGCGCTCCTTGATCTGCAGGCCGCGCTGGTCCCTGCTCAGCACCACCGGCGTGCCCACCGCCAGCGACGGCAGCGCTTGCGCGGCGTAGGTTTCCAGCGGCGCCAGCAAAGAGGTGGCGATGGCGGCGGCCATCCGCAGTCGGCGCTGTTTGCGCAGCGCTTCTTCGATGTGCTGCTGCGTGATCAGGTTGAGCTCGGCGAAGATGTCGCCCAGCCGCTGCCCCGTCGTCCGTTGCAGCTCGATCGCGGCCGCCAGTTGTTCTTCGGTGATCAGCTTCTGCTTGACCAGCAGCTGACCGAGCATCGACTTGCTTTGATTACTCGATAACCATCCCATCGCCCCGTCTCCTTTTTATTGTTATGCCGTTTTGCGCGGCGTGGTGGCGTGCATCGATTCAGGCTCCGGTCCCGATTGATGCGCCATGTGCACGATGTCCGACGGCGCCATGCCGAACCAGCGCTTGCAGGCCCGGTAGAACGCGCTCGGCTCCGAGAAGCCCAGCTGGAAGCTGAGCATCTTGAGCGACAGTTCGCCGCAGCTGAGCGACTGCCGCGCCAGCTCGCGCCGGGTGTCGTCGACCAGGTTGGTGAAGCTGGTGCCTTCCTCGGCCAGCCGCCGTTGCAAGGTGCGCTCGCTCATCATCAGCTGGGCGGCGACGTCGTCGCGGTGCGGCGGGCCTTTGGGCAGCAGGCTGGCCAGCAGGCCCTGCACCTTGGCGCTGAAGGTCGGCGGCTCGGCGCGCGCCAGCGAGGCCAGCACGCGTTCGCCGCTGCCGGGCACCAGCGGCGGGTTGGCCGGCAAGGCCATCACCAGGTCGGTGTCGGAAAATTCCATGACGTTGTGCGGCATCGAGAACTTGACCGGGCAGCCGAAGGTCTCTTCGTACACGTGGGCGTTGGCCGGTTCGGCGAAGGTGTATTCCACCACCACCGGCGCGATGTCGTCGCGGCCGGCGGCGCAGCGCAGCGAACGCAGCAGCACGCACCAGACGAAGTCGTAGCGTTGTTGCGGCACGTCGCGCTGCGCGCCCGGCAGCAGCAAGCCGACGCGGGTGTGGCCGTGGCAGCGCTCGATCGAGCTTTGCACCGTCGGCGATACCAGCATGATATGGCCCATCACGCCCAGCCAGCCGAGCCGGTGCGGCGAGGAGATCTTCAGGCCGATCAGCGGATCGCCGGATTTTTCCACCACCAGTTCCCACAGGTGGCTCAGTTTGTCGGACAGCGTGAGGGCGTCGCAGGCGAGGCCGTCCCCTTCGTCCAGGCCGGCTTGCGCGAACAGCGCTTCCGCTTCCACGCCGGAGTGGTGCAGGCGCGATTTGACGCCGCGCACCAGATGCAGGGCGGAGGAGTAGGTCATGGCGTGACCGCGGCGCGCAGACGCAGGCCGATTTTTTCTTTCAGGCCCTGCAGTTTCGGATCGATCACGGCGCGGGTGTCGGCCGCCACGCCTTCGCCCAGCGTCTTCTGCATTTCCGGCAGCATGGCCTCGAATTTTTTCTTGACCGGCGATTCGAGGATGGCGATCAGCTGTTTCAATTCTTCCTCGGTGTAGCGCTCGGCCAGCAGCGGGGCGATGGTGGTGGGGATCAGCTTGTCGGCGCTGCCCTTGGTGATGGGCGTGGCGTCGGCCATGAACTGCTTGGCCTCGCCGACGATGTCGTTCATGGCGGCATCGCGCTTCTCGGGCACGGCGCGGCCCTGCAGCATGGCGCGCGCCTGTTGCACGGCGTCGGCCACCGGCGCCTGCAGCATCTGCTGGCCGATGTTGTCCGGGTTCCATAGCTTCAGCACCTTGTCGACCAGCGCCTGCTTGGCCGGCGGCACCGGCGCGGCGCAGGCGCCGGCAGAGATGAGCGCCAGCAGCAACAGGCCGCGCTTGCAATGGATAGTGATGGGTGTCTTCATGGTGTGCTCCTCAAAAAATCAGAAACGCTTGTTGATCTCGAAACCAAAATAGCGCACGTGAATGTCGCCCTTGACGTTCTGGCCGGCATACGGGTTGTAGATGATGTTCAGGAAGTTGCTGCAGTTCAGATTGCAGTCGGTGTTGGCCGGCACGTCGTACTTGCCGGTCATGTAGGAGGCGGTGACGCTGACCTCGGTGTTCTTGTTGACCTTGAAGCTCAGGCCGGTGCTCAGCAGCTTGGTGTTGGGCAGCGGCGCCAGCAGGTCGAGCTTGTTGTTCGGGATCGAGGTCTTGCGCGGCTCGTAGCCGAAGCGCAGCGCCAGCCGCTCCATCGGGAACAGTTGCAGGCCGTAGGCCATGTTGACCACGCTCTTGTAGCCGCGCGGGATGACCAGCTTGCCCGAGTCCGGGATGCCGTACAGCCGCGCCACCTCCAGCAGCTTGATGCTCTGGTCGAACTGGAAGCGCAGCGCGTCCCATTCGCTCCAGCGGGCGTAGCTGGCGTCGACGTTGAGCTGCACGTAGCGGATCGGCTTGAGCTTGATCCCCACCTGCAGGTGCGAGGGGAAGGGGATGATGGCGCTCATGTTGCCCTTCTGCGTGGCCGGGATCGAGGTCGGGAAGCCCAGCACGGCGCCGGCGATCGGCCCCAGCAGCGAGGCGTTCATGCCGCGCACGAAGTTGCGCAGCATGGGCTCGGTGTCGAAGCGGTAGTTGCCGGTGTAGTGGGTCTTGGAACCGCCCTGGTAGACCGCGCCCAGCGCCAGCCATGGCCGCGGTTCCCACAGCACGCCGAGGTTGAGGGTGGGGTCGAACGGGGCCGTCAGTTCCAGCCGCATGTTGGCGGCCTTCTTGAACGGGCTGACCATGCCGTCCTTGCCGCCGCCGCACACGCCGAAACCCAGCACGTCGATGATGTTGCCGCCGTCCTCCGGGCACCAGCCTTTCTGCAGCTGGCCGAACACGCCCAGCAGCTCATTCGGGAAGCGCATATTGGTGTCGACCACGAAGGCGGCGTGGGCGATCGGGACCGCCACGCCGAAGCGCAGCGTGTCCGAATACTTGTAGCCGACCGACGGCGACAGATAGACCAGCCGCTGGATCTGCTCCTGCCGGCCCTGGTACTGGCCGGGGTCGTTGGGATCGGTGGTGCGGTCCAGGCTCATGGCCTGCGCCATATAGCTGTCGGTGGCGAAGGTCCATGGCGAGCCGGCCTTGTTCCAGTACATGCCGATGCCGGGCACGGCCACCGCGGGCAGGCGCCAGCCGGGCATGCCGTAGCCGGGCACGTACATCACCTGGCGCACCGGGCCGGTGTGGGTGTTGGACAACGGATCGTCCTTCCAGCCGCCGATGTCGAAGTTCGGGCCGGGCGTGAAGCTGGCCGCGGTGCGGATCGAGGCCACGAAGTTGTGGATGCTCTCGCCGTCGCCGGTCAGGCGCGCCAGGCCGGCGGGGTTGAAGTGGATCGAGGCGACGCCGGGCGGATCGGCGGTCACGGCATTGCCGAGCGACATGGCGACCACGCTGGTGGTCAGGTTCTCGGTCAGCGCGGCGTGCGCCGGCAGCGGGCACAGCGTGGTGCAAGCGGCCGCAACGGCGGCCGCCAGCAGGCGCCGCTGCGCGAAGGCTGGAGGGGACGGGTTCATGAAGAGATCGGGCCGGTCAGAAGTTGAGCGGGATGTTCATGCCGACCGTCATGTTCGGCGAATCCGGCGTCAGGCCGATGCCGACCGACAGGTTGACCGTGGTCTTGGGCGAGATGCGGTAGCCCAGGCCCATGTTGAGGATGCTGGAGGTCTGCATGTGGGTCTTGGCTTCCAGGCCGTCGGCGAAGCGCAGCTTGGAACCGGCCGAGATCGCCTCCTGGAAGGAGATCGTGGTGGAGATGCCGTACGACAGCGCGTACGCGAAGCCCATGCCGAAGCCGATGGTGTTGCCGGGCTGGACGCGGGTAAGCACGCGCGTGCCGTTGACCTGCCACAGGTTCTTGGCCGGCAGGCTGGCGGTGAAGTTGAGCGAGCCGAACAGCGCGACCGGGTCGACGATCTTGTTGACGTTGAGGCCGGCCGAGAAGGCGCCGACGCCGCTGCCGGTGGCCTCGCCGCTGCCGGCGATGATCTTGAACGGGCTGCGGCCGGTCGGCAGGCGCACGTTGCTGGTGACGGTCAGGTTGGGCGTGTCGCGGTGCGCCTCGAACGGCTGCCAGCGGGCGCCGACGGACAGGTCGCCCAGCGAGTTGGAAACGCCATTGGACAGGTTGTTGTCCGAGTAGCGCGAGATGAAGGGCAGGGTGACGTTGCCGGTCAGGTTGTCGAGCACGCCGTAGTCGGCCGAGAAGGTGTTGGTGATGCTGTGCGAGCTGGTGTTCTCGATGTTGAACAGCGTGGTGCTGCCGTTGGCCAGGTCGGTGACGATGCGCTCCTCGCCGACGTAGGAATAGGTGAGGTCGTAGGTGATGGCCATCTGGTTGCGGCGGATCAGCGAGTATTGCTTGTCGACGGCGGTCAGGGTCTGCTTGAGCAGCGCGCTCTGGTCGCCTTCGCCTTCCTTCTTGGCCAGCGCGTCGCGGGCGGCGTCGGCGCTGGCCGGCGCGGCCGACGGGGTCTGCGGCGTCTGTTGCGCGGCGGCGGGCAGCGCCAGCAGGGCGGCGGCAATGGCTGCGGCGATAGGCAGGGTACGGAAAATCATCGTGGTCATCCTTGAGAGAGTGGGCGCTGCTTGGGGTTAATTGCGATGCATCCAGGTGCCGGCGGCGCCCGAATTGACGGCGCGCAGCAACAGCTGGGCCGAGTTGGACAGGCCGTCCTGCCGGCCCTTGCCTGTGACGCGGTCCATGTCGGCCACGCCCAGTTCCTGATCGGACAGCGCCAGCTGCCCCACCGGTTTCTGGTTCTTGGCCGGGGAGATGATGAACAGGGTGTTCTTGTCCCACCAGCGCGCGAACTCCTCGACCGAGAACACGATGTTGCCGGCCGACGGATCGGCGATGAAGACCACGCCGTCGCGGATGCCGCGCAACACCACGAAGTGCTTGGAGCCGGCGTAGTCGATCGGCACGATGGCTGGTTCCTCCAGCGTCATCAGGTCCTTGATCTCGGCCTTGAAGCCGGCGCCGGACAGGCCCAGCGAGCCGACGTAGCGCTTCATGTCCAGCAGCGAGAAGCCGCGGCGCTCGATGATCTTTTCCTTCTCGCCCTTGTCCAGCATGCCTTCCATGGCCTGCTGCTCGTTGACCATCACGCCCAGGTGGTAGTTGAGGATGGTGACCAGCGCGGCCGAGCCGCAGCTGAAGTCGAAGGCCTGGCGGACGATGTGCTTGTATTTGAGCTCGGAGAACGGCTCCATCGCCACCGACTGCACATAGGCGCCGCCGCCCAGCATGGTCTGCGGCATCTCGTACTGGCCCTTGGGACGGTCTTGCGGTTCGTTGCGGGACATGAAGCCGGCGCCGCCGATGGCGGCGGCGAGGACGGTCAGCAGGATCATCAGCATGGCGTCAGCCCTCGCGCGCGGGGCGCGCTACGCGCAAGAGCGCGCCCTTGCGCGCGCGATAGAAATGCTGCCGGGACTGGCGGGAAAAACTGCGGGCGTAGGCTTCGCCCAGAGGCGTCGGGCGCCCCGTTGTTGGGTTCATCTTGTCTCCAATATTCTTAATTAGAACGGTCGTGCTTTATTAAGGCGACAACTCGTCTTTCTTTTCTAGTAATTAATTAACGCATGATTTGGCAAAACCGAGCATCTGTTTTTTTAGAGATGTGACTCTAGAAAATTTCAGACGAACCTGTGCTACAGGCGACAACAAAAGTGCAACAACGACCACATCCATGTCCTCACTCTGTGTGGCTCTCAAGGCCACGTTGTTGGCTTTAGAAGTCAGCGCGCCGCGCTGGACCGGCGTTGGCGGCGACTCCTATGATGGACTCAATTAATAGTCAAATATTAAGATTTTCACGGCACCGGACAGTGCGCCGAAGCTCCTACCCGGAGCCGAGGACCAGACTGAACGGCCGTGGGCCCGGACAAAAAAATTCATACACAACTCGGAGATAAAAAATGCAAATCGTAAAAACCGCAATCGCAGCAGCCCTGGCAACCCTGGCTTTCTCGGCATCGGCCATGACCCCGATCCAGGACGCGGAACTGAGCACCGTCAGCGGCCAGGACGGCGTGTCGATCGCTGCCAATCTGAACATCAAGATTGACTCCTTCGTCTACACCGACACCGACGCGCTGGACGCGAACGGCATGGGTGGCGGTTCGGTGAGCTTCAACGGCATCAAAGTTAACGGCCTGATCGCCGCTAACATCGACATCCTGTCGAAGAACTCCTTCCTGGCCGCTGCCGGCGCCGCTGGCGTGACCAACCCAGGCACCTTCTACAATCCAGCCACCGGCGGCGACGTCGTGCAGATCGCCATTCCACAAAGCGTGGTCGCTGACGGCCACTACCTGAACGTGTCGGTTGACGCGATCAAGATGGGCAACAGCGCAGCATCGTTCGGTTCGGTCGCAATGAACCAGATCGACATGCGCGGCACCACCGTCTGGATCTTCGCGCACTAATCCAGGCTTGTCCGCGCTGGCTCGCAGGGTCTGTAGCTTGGCCTGAAAAGTCAGCGCGGCATGCTGGACGCTGGCGACAGCGTAGCCCTAAGATGGTTACGCAGCATTGAAAAAAACACAAAATACCTAGACCAAAACCTCACGGAGACGACCACATGCAATTCATCAAAACCGCAGCAGCAGCAGCCCTGGCAACCCTGGCCTTCTCGGCATCGGCCATGACCCCGATTCAAGACGCAGAGCTGAGCACCGTCAGCGGCCAGGACGGCGTGTCGATCGCTGCCAACCTGAACATCAAAATCGCATCGTTCACCTACACCGACACCGACGCGCTGGACGCGAACGGCATGGGTGGCGGTTCGGTCAGCTTCAACGGCATCAAGGTCAACGGCCTGATCGCCGCCAACATCGACATCCTGTCGAAGAACTCCTTCCTGGCCGCTGCCGGCGCCGCTGGCGTGACCAACCCAGGCACCTTCTACAACCCAGCCACCGGCGGCGACGTGGTGCAGATCGCCATCCCGCAAAGCGTGGTTGCTGACGGCCACTACCTGAACGTGTCGGTTGACGCGATCAAGATGGGCAACAGCGCGGCATCGTTCGGTTCGGTCGCAATGAACCAGATCGACATGCGCGGCACCACCGTCTGGATCTTCGCTCACTAATCAGCTGAGCTTCAACAGCCGCCGCGGCGGCTGTTGATCCCCACATCATGAACTCCCTCTATTCCCTGCGTTCGCTGTGGCTGTGCGCGGCTTTGGCCTGCTGCACGCTGACGGCTTCAGCGCAAATGCGGCCACTGAGCGAAGAAGAGCTGTCCAACACGCGCGGGCAGGGTCTGGTCGCGCTCACCAACACCAGCCTGGGCGGCTACGACTTCAGCAAGATCGCGCTGGACGCGGACATCTCGCTGAGCGCCAACCTGCGCAATATGCGGCTGGGCGAATATACCTACGGACCGCGCAACGGCAGCGGCGCCGACATCGACATCGGCCTGATGCAGTTCGGCCGCAGCGACGGCACCGACGCGCAGCGCCTGGTCCACATCAGCAATCCGTATTTCGAATTTGTTTACAAGAACGCGGCCGATGGCGCCTCGCGCGAGGCGGTCGGCATGCGTTTTGGTTTTGAGGGCATCAGCGGCGACATCGGCTTGAAGGTCAACAGCCTGTCGGGCTCGATGCGGGTGACGGGCGTGGCGGCCGACGGCAGCGCGGTGCTGCTTGATTCGCACACCGACACGCTGGGCGGCAAGCGCTGGGACGGCGCGTGCACCGCGCCTTGTTTGTCGCTGGCTCAGCTGGGCGGCGTGACGGCGGGCGATGCGGCCGGGCCGAGCCGCGATTTCTGGATCTCCGTGTTGAAGACCGGAGTGCAGTTCCCGAGCGCGGCCGGGGTGCCGGCGTCCGATGCGGCGCAGGCCGGCATCTGGATGAACTGGCGCGACAAGCTGCAGGCGCTCAACACCTCCGGCCTGGTGCCGCCCAACCTGCCGAAGGGCCGCTGATGACGGCCGTGCGCGCTGCCGTGCTGGCGTTGTTGGCCGCCGTGTGCGCGCCGGCGCTGGCGATGGAGCCGTTGAATGACGCGGCGCTGTCGTCGGTGCGCGGGCGCGACGGCGTCAGCTTCGACCTGAACGGCTTCGCCATGAGCGGCGACGCGCGCGTCAGCTATACCACGCCGGTTGGCTCCAGCCTTTATGTGGAAAAATTCAGCGCTTCGCGCAGCGACAATCCGCTGCCGTTTTCCGATCCCTACAAGTTGGACATCGTGGCCGGCGCGCCTGGTCTAGCCGATGTCATCAATATCGCTTTTCCCTTGAACACCAATGCCGACCAGCGCTGGCAAGCCGCCTACGATTGGGGCGTGACGGCGGATGGCGTCACGCGCGAGCAGGGCAGTGTGGTGATCAAGGATCTGGTGTTCACCGGTGGCGGGCTGCAGTTTTCCACGCCGCAGGTCAATGACGGCGTGGCGTTTGGCGCCGCGCTGCGCATGGATATCGGCCAGCTGTCGTTCCAGCCGCGCGGGCGCACCGACGCCACCGAGGCGATGGTGCTGAGCGGCGTGCACATCGGCGGCGTCGACGGCAATGGCGTGTTCAACAATACGCCGTGGATGCTGGCCAATGTGGCTTCGCAGCCGGCGGTGATCAACGCACTGACCGACGAGACCGGACCGCGTCTGCACATCGGCATCGACTGGCCGGATGCGCGTTATGGCAGCGGCGTGGCGCCGGCGGGAGGGATCGTGGTCGACAATATTTCGTTTGTGAGTCCTGGGCAGCCGACGGTGGATTTGGGATCGTCGCGCATCGGATCGGTGCAGATCCAGTATCTCGACATTAAGTTCAAGCACTGATGGCGCGCGCACTGTTTCTCTCGATGATGCTGGCGGCGGGCGTGGCGCAGGCCGGGAGCCTGCAGGCGCTTGACGACAAGGAGTTGTCGCAGGTGAGCGGGCAGGACGGCATCAGCTTCGCGGCGCACGTGTCGCTGAACGATCCGACGCTGGTGGGGGCGGTCAGCGACAGCCGCTTATCGTTGGGCTTCAATGGAGACGGGCAGAACCGCTACATCGTGTTCAAGAATGTGCGCGGCGTGGTGGACATGTTCGCCGTCAGCCTCGGCGTGCAGACGCGGCCAGATGGTGGCGGAGACTACATCGCCATCGGCCTGCCGGGATACGTACGCTACACCAACTTCGGCTTCGAATCGCTGAGTGTGCAGACCGATCCGAACGCCCCGGTCACCGGCAACCTGGGCAGTCTCAACATCAACGGCGTGGTATCGCTGCAAGGCCAAGTCCGCCTCTGGTCGCACTAACCAGTGGGGTCAAGTCTACCCAGTGGGGTCAAGTCTGACATTCGGACACGAGCTCTGCTGTAGTGCGACTGGGGTCAAGTCTGGCATTCGGACACGAGCTGAGCCGTAGCGGCTGCTGCGGCTCAGCTCGTGTCCGAATGCCAGACTTGACCCCAATTTTATTCGGTGGCGAAGATGCAGAGGGCGGTCAGGGGGAAGGCGAGGCCGGCCCATAGGACTCCGGTCCAGCCGTGCGCGGCAAACATCCAGCCGCCCAGCGATGAGCCTAAGGCCCCACCCATGAAGAAGAGGGCCATGTAGAGGCCGTTCAGGCGGCTGCGGATTTCGGCCGGCAATGCGAAGATGGCGCGCTGGCCCGTTACGAGGTTGGCCGAGACGCCCATGTCGAGCACGATCGAGGTGAAGACCAGTACGCCGAGTTCGAGCAGGCGGTTGCCGTGGATGAACAACGGCATCGCGAACGCCAGCGCGCCCAGCGTCAGGGCGATGGCGGTGTTGGAGCGGCTCTTGCCCTGGTCGGCGCGGCGGCCGGCGATCGGCGAGGCGATGGCGCCTGCCACACCCACCAGCGCGAAGACGGCGACGCCGGTTTGGCTCAGCTGGAAGCGCGGGCCTGTCAGCTCCAGCGAGACGCAGGTCCAGAACAGGCTGAAGGCGCCGAACATGCAGGCCTGATACGCGGCCCGCCGGCGCAGGATCGGCGTGGTCTTGAGCAGGTGCCACATCGAACCCAGCAATGCGAAATAGTGCATGCCCGATCCTGGATGCCGCTGCGGCAGCCGTGCGCGCAGCAGGAAGGCGAGCGCGGCGGTGCCGAGCGCGGAGATGACGAAGATCGCATGCCAGCTCAGCGCGTCGGCCACCAGGCTGGCCACCGGCCGGGCCAGCATGATGCCCATCAGCAGGCCGCTCATGACTTTGCCCACGGTCTGGCCGCGCGTCTCCGGCCGCGACATGTGGGCGGCGAACGGTACCACGATCTGCGCCGCCACCGAACCCAACCCGATGCTGAAGGACGCCAGCAGGAACAAGGAGGCGCTGCGCGTGAACGAGGCCGCCAGCAGGGCGGCCGACGTGGTCAGCAGGGCGATGAAGATCAGGCGGCGGTTTTCCAGCAGGTCGCCCAGCGGGACGATGAACATCAGGCCGAGGCAGTAGCCGATCTGGGTCAGCGTGACGATCAGGCCGGCGGCGCCGGGATCGAGGCCGGTGGCGCGGCTGATCGGGCCGATCAGCGTTTGCGCGTAGTACAGGTTGGCGACGATGAGTCCGGTCGCGGTGGCGAACAACCAGACCATGCCGGGGGAGATGTCGTGCTGGGCGTGGGACTGGCTCACGTGTGCTCCTTCAATTTGCAGCCGGCAATTTTACCGGCGAACGCAAATTGCTGCTGAGCGTGGCCCGTTTTGCCTACAGCCCCGCTTGCGCGCGCGTCAGCGCCTGCCGCACCTCGGCCGTGATTTCGTAGGAGCGCAGGCGCTGCGCGTGGTCGTAGATCTGCGAGGTGATCATCAGCTCGTCGGCGCCGGTGCGGGCGATGAATTCCTGCAGCTGGCGCTGCACGGTGGGCGCCGCGCCGATGGCCGAGCACGACAGCACGGAGTCGATCAGCGCGCGTTCCTGCGGCCCCTGCGATTGCAGATAGCCGGCCTGCGGCGGCGGCAGGCGGGCGGGCCGGCCGCTGCGCAGGTTGACGAAGGCTTGCTGCATCGACGTGGCGCGGTAGTGCGCTTCCTCGTCGGTGTCGGCGGCAAACACATTGAAGCCGAGCATGACGTGCGGCTTGGCCAGCTGGGCCGACGGCTGGAAGTTGCTGCGGTACAGGTCGATGGCCTGCATCATCATCTGCGGCGCGAAGTGCGAGGCGAAGGCAAACGGCAGGCCCATGTGTGCGGCCAGCTGCGCGCCAAAAGTGCTCGATCCTAAAATCCACAGCGGCACCTTGGCGCCTTTGCCGGGCACGGCCAGCACGCGCTGGCGCGGCGTGTCGGACAGATAATCCTGCAGCTCCAGCACGTCCTGCGGGAAGGCGTCGGCGTCGCTGTCGAGGTTGCGGCGCAGGGCGCGCGCGGTGGTCTGGTCGGAGCCTGGGGCGCGGCCCAGGCCGAGGTCGATGCGGCCGGGGAACAGCGCCTCCAGCGTGCCGAACTGTTCGGCGATCACCAGCGGCGCGTGGTTGGGCAGCATGATGCCGCCGGCGCCGACCCGGATGGTCGAGGTGCCGCCGGCCACGTGGGCCATGACGACGGCGGTGGCGGCGCTGGCGATGCCCGGCATGCCGTGGTGCTCGGCCAGCCAGTAGCGCTGGTAGCCCCAGCGTTCGGCGTGTTGCGCCAGGTCCAGCGTGTTGCGGAACGATGCGGCGGGCGTGCTGCCTTCGGCGATCGGGGAGAGGTCGAGGATGGAAAATGGAATCATGGGTGTCGGTCCGGCTGTTAGCGTTAATTAATAAATCCCATGGAACAGGTGTGGGTATAACCTTTCCATATGGAGCGACAAGCATACACAGAACGGGCCGGGCGCGCTGGCGGCGGCCGGATTGCGCGGGCTGTTACCGATCCCGCTTTAAATAAGCATATTAATTCGCTAATCACTGAACATATAGGCATTGTTTTCGTTATTTAGCTGCTATTTAGTGTGTTTATTTCGCTGAAGTTTAACCTTCGGATTTAAAAAAATATTTCCCCGGGCATTTACTTGATTTACCATTGGAAACAGTAACGCGCCTCGCCTTACACCTCCCATATTCCGTTTTATTTGTTCGATGGCATGCCCTGCTATCGCGGGGAAACTCATGCCTAAGAAACTTGTTATTCTTTTTACGCTGTTGATCGCTTGCTGCCAGGCGCTGTTTGCCGCCGGCCTGAGCGAGCCGGCCTCGATCGTGCATCGCGGCCAGCTGTACCGCGTCACGCATGATGGCAAGACCAGCTATTTGTTCGGTACCATTCACGTCGGCAAGGACGGCAGTTATCCGCTGGATCCGGTGGTGACGCGCGCGCTGCTGGACTCGAAGGCGCTGGTGATCGAGCTTGATATCCGCCAGGACGCGCCGTTCCAGCTGGCGCTGGCACGCCACGGCCGCTATCCGGACGGCGATACCGTGCAGCATCATCTGTCGCCGGCCACGCTGCGCCTGACCGTGCAGGCGCTGGCGCGGGCTGGCTTGTCGCTGCAATCGGTGCAGCAGTACAAGCCTTGGCTGATCGCCAACCTGTTGATCGGCGCGGAGATGGAGGTGCATGGCTACCAGCGCAGCCAGGCTGTCGAATACGCGCTGCTGGCGGCGGCCAAGAGCCAGGACAAGAAGGTGCGCGAGCTGGAAAGCGCCGAATATCAGCTCGCGCTGTTCGATACGCTGGACGAGCGCCAGCAGGAGCAGTATCTGCTAGAGAACCTGGCCGACCTGGCCGACGGCGATTCGCTGAAGAAATCCACCGCGCTGATTGACGCCTGGAACTCCGCCGACGCGCCCCGCATCCACGCCGTCTGGCAGTCGGCCACCAGCGGCGACACGATTTCCGCCGGCTTCATGAATCGCGTGCTGTTAGGCAAGCGCAATCCTGAAATGGCCAGCAATATCGAGCGCATCATGCAGCAGGACCAGGTCGCCTTTGTCGGCGTGGGCCTGCTGCATCTGGTGGGCGATGATGGCGTGCCGCAATTGCTCAAGCGGCGGGGCTACCAAGTCGAACAGCTGTACTAATAGCTGCTCAAGGTGCCGTTGCTGTACCGCACGCGGTCGCCGATTTTGTAGCTGGGCATGGAATCGACCACCACCATCTGGCTGCTGCCATCGTCCATGTGCACGGTGACACGATAGACTTTGTCGGTGGGCGAGCCGACGCTGCCGCCCGCCGCCGCCGCGCCCACCGCGCCCACGCCCACATCCTGCCGCTGTATCTGGTCGATCGCCTGCACCACGCCGTAGGATGTTTGCGCGCTCTGGCTGCTGTTGGCCATGGCGCCGCTGCCGCTCGTGCCGCTGCCAGCCATGCCGCTGCTGTTGGTGCTGCCGCTGCTGGTCATGGTGCCGGTGGTGCTGCTTTGGCTGCCCGGGCTGCTGCTGGGTGTGTAGCTGGACGTGCCGCTGGGCGTATTGCCGCTGGTACCGCTACTACCGCTGGGTTCGCCGTTACGCTCTGCGGCGCAACCGGCAAGCGCCAGGATAAGCAGCGCGATCGTGCTGTTTCTGGTCATATTCATATCTTCCTCCTCGATGTTCACTCAACAAAATGACTAGCCATTTGATTAAGAGGCAGGAGTCGCGGTTTTGTTCCCGGACATCCCGTCGCGATTGATATACATCAATTGAAGCATGCTACTCACACGCAATAATTGTTCGGTATCACTTTAAAGGACATCGATATGTTGACACGCGTGACAGACATTATTATCGAAGATTTAATTAATTCAACCTGTGGAGAGGCGTCGGACCCGCGCAGTAAGCATTTAATGACACATTTATTGCACGAATTGGTACGCGTGGCCAAGTTGGAGCAATTGCAGCAGATGCGGATGGATGTCGAACTGGCCATCGGCGCATCTGGAGAACGCGCCGGCGATATCAGTTTGACGGCTGGATGCGGTAGCGGGTCCAGAGGGCCCACATGAACAGCGCGGCCAGCAGCGAGGCGTTGCAGTCGACCAGCCAGTCGGACACGGCGGCATGGCGGTACGGGAAGAAGCTTTGCACGTACTCGTCGAGCGCACCCATCAGGGCGATGGTCAGTACCGCCTTGCCGGCGCGCAGCCGGGCGCTGCCTGTGCCCCCGGTGAAGATCAGGAAGGTCAGGCCCGCGTAGGCGATGGAGTGCAGTATCAGGCCCGAGGCGACCTGGCCGATGTCCTGGCGGGCGCCGGGCAGCGAGCCGAGCACCAGTATCATCAGGTACAGGACGATGGCGGTCCAGTAGCGGAGCCGGGCGTGGGAATTGGTCAGAAGAAGGTGCTTGATCATGCCCCGGACAATACCATGCGGCGCAAAAAAGGGGGAGTGGTGCACCGGAAGCCCGGTGCACCTTTCTTCCGTCATGCCTATCGGTTGCATGTACTGAAGATGTGACCAGTATAGGGAGCGAATATGACGCGGTAATGACAGGGAGCAAAAAAAAGCCCGCTGGTTAAAGCGGGCTTAAAACTATTTTCTTGGAGGAGAATAGTGGAGACAGGTGTAATTATGGGGGGAGGCCAGATATGTGTCTAATTGTTGTTTCAGATACCAGACATCAATATTTCGCATAACTGTTTAATTGACCGGCACCGTGTAGTTCAACGCCAGCCGGCCGCCGTCCACATACAGGGTCTGGCCGGTCATGTAGCTGGCGTCGTCGCTGGCCAGGAAGGCGGCGATGGAGGCCACTTCCTCCGGCTCGCCGCAGCGGCCCATCGGCGTGCGCGACAGGATGGTGTGGCGCGCTTCCGGGCTGGCCATCACGGCCTGCTTGGCCAGTTCGGTCAGGATGGTGCCGGGGCCGATGCCGTTGACACGGATGCCGTGCGTGACCAAGTTGAGCGACATCACCTTGGTCAGCTGGTTGATCGCGCCCTTGGACACGACGTACGGCACCTGGTTCGGAATCGCCAGCTCGGCGTTCACGCTGGACATGTTGATGATGCAGCCGCTGCGCTGCTTGACCATCTCGCGCGCCACCGCCTGGCCGCACAGGAACATGGACTTCAGGTTGATGCGCAGCACGCGGTCGAAATCGTCCTCGGTCAGGTCGAGGAAATCGGCGGCGTGGGTGACGCCGGCGTTGTTGATCAGGATGTCGATGCGGCCGAACGCGGCCAGGGTGGCGGCCACCAGCGCGTCGACGTCGCATTTCTGGCTGACGTCGGCGGCGAAGAAGCGCGCCTGGTCGCCCAGCGTCGCGGCGGCGGACGCGCCTTCCGGCTTGATGTCCACCAGCATGACCTTGGCGCCTTCGGCCACCAGGCGCTGCGCGCAAGCCAAGCCTATGCCTTGGGTGGCGCCGGTCACGATCGCGACTTTGTTCGAGAGTTTCATAGGTTTTTGCTTTCTAATGAGTGAGGATCAAATTTTAACAGCCCGCTGCGGGCGCGTTACAATAGAGGGTTTGCAATAAATTCGAGGGGTGCGTCGTGACTTTCATCAACAAATTATCTGCCGCCTGGGCGGCCAACGACTCCCTGCTATGCGTGGGCCTGGATCCGGACATGGCCAAGCTGCCGGCCCAGTTCCAGAACGACCCGCAAGGCATCTACCACTTCTGCCGCGAGATCATCGACGCGACCGCCGACCTGGCTTGCTCGTTCAAGCCGCAAATCGCCTACTTCGCGGCGCTGAGCGCGGAAGACCAGCTGGAAAAAATCTGCCACTACGTGCGCGACAACTATCCGCACATGCCTGTGATCCTGGACGCCAAGCGCGGCGACATCGGCGCCACCGCGCGCCAGTACGCGCGCGAGGCCTATGACCGCTACGGCGCCGACGCGGTGACCGTCAACCCTTACATGGGTTCGGATTCGGTGGAGCCGTACATGGAGTGGAGTGACCGCGGCGTGATCATCCTGTGCCGCACCTCGAACGCGGGTGGTTCTGACCTGCAGTTCCTCAACGTCGACGGCAAGCCGCTGTACCAGCACGTGGCGCGCCTGGTGGCCGACAAGTGGAACGCCAACGGCCAATGCGCGCTGGTGGTGGGTGCCACCTTCCCTGAGGAACTGGCGCAGGTAAGGGCGATCGTCGGCGACATGCCGCTGCTGGTGCCGGGCATCGGCGCGCAAGGCGGCGATATCGAAGCCACCGTCAAGTCGGGCCGCACCTACGATGGCACCGGCATGATGATCAACTCGTCGCGCGCCATCCTGTACGCGGCGCCGCAAGCCGGTGAGGACTTCGCCGCCGCCGCCCGCCGCGTGGCGCTGGAAACGCGCGACGCCATCAACCAGCATCGCGCCTGAGCGAGGCTAGTGCGCTGGAGCGATCAGCTCCACGTACTCGTACAGCTCGGCCAGGATCTGTTCGGCGCGCTCATCGGCATCCTGCTGCAGATGGTCGATCTCGCCGAAGAACTGGTCGATGCTGCGCGCACCGCCCGCGCCTTCGTAGAAGCGCGCCGCGCGGTGCTGTTCCCAATGCTCCATCTCGCCTTCGGACAGGGTTTCGGGGAAGTTGCGCGCGCGGTAGCGGAACAGCAGCTCCAGCAGGCGCGGATCGCTGAACGACGGCGACGCCGTGGCCAGCCTGGCCGGCGTTTCCTTGCGCAGCGTGTCGAGCATGCGGCGGTCTTCCTTGCCGACGAAGCCGTTGTACAGGTCCTCGTCCACGTCCAGCTCCTCGCCGGCGGGACGGTAGAACACCTGCTCCCAAATCGCATCCATGTTGCGCCCGGCCGCTGCCAGCGCGGCGTAGGCCTTGCCTTGCTCCAGGTCGATGCCCCACTTGGCCGCCATCGCCGGCGACAGCGTCTTCAGGTTGGACACCAGCATCGGCGATTTGTTCAGGTGGATGCTCTTGACCGGCAAGCGCGTCATGCCTTCCGGCAGCGCGTCGCTGCGGCTGAAGATGCGGGTGCGGATGGTGTCGGCGTCCAGCGTGAACAGCTCGCTCGGATCGTAGGTGCAATCCCAGACGATGACCTCGTTCTTGTTGGTCGGATGCGTGGCAAGCGGCCACACCAGCGCGATGCAGCCGCGCTCGGCCGGGAACATGCCGGACACGTGCAGGAACGGCGCGCGCAGCTGCGGTGCCAGGTGCATGCCGATCTCGTCGGCCACGCGGTCCTTCTTGTGCAGCGCCAGGCAGAAGTCGAACAGCTTGGGCTGCTTCTGCTTGATCAGGCGCGCCAGCGCGATGGTGGCGCGCACGTCCGACAGCGCATCGTGCGCGGCCTCGTGCAGCAGGCCGTTGGCCTTGGCCAGGTGCTCCAGCTTGAAGCTGGGCTTGCCGTCCTCGCGCATCGGCCATTCGATGCCTTCCGGGCGCAGCGCGTAGGTCATGCGCACCACGTCCAGCAGGTCCCAGCGGCCGCACTGGTTCTGCCACTCGCGCGCGTATGGGTCGATCAGGTTGCGCCAGAACATGAAGCGGGTGATCTCGTCGTCGAAGCGGATGGTGTTGTAGCCCACGCCGATGGTGCCCGGCTTGGAAAACGCCTGCTCGATGGTGGCGGCGAACTTGTGCTCGGGCACGCCCCATTCCAGGCATTGCTGCGGCGTGATGCCGGTGATCAGGCATGATTGCGGATCCGGCAGGAAATCATTGGCCGGCTTGCAATACAACATGATCGGGTCGCCGATCTCGTTCAGGTCGGCGTCGGTGCGGATCGCGGCGAATTGCGCCGGGCGGTCGCGGCGCGCCTGGGCGCCAAAGGTTTCGTAGTCGTGCCAGAGAAAGGTCTGTGTGGTCATAGGGTGCGGTCAAGTTATTCGTTATTGTGCCGATAATTATGGGATACCCCTCATCAGGAGCTAGATCATGGCGACTCCAGTATCGGCAACTCCGGGCAGCTCGGCTGCCACTTCCAGCGTTCCGGCCGCAGCCAAGGACGACGGCAATGTGTCGGTCGCGGCCAAGGCCAAGGCGCAGCTCAATGTATCTATCGTACAAGCTTCCTTGACGGTATCGCTGAATTCTTCCAACGAACCGTTGTCGGTCTTGCTGAAAACAGCGCTGACCGGCATCAACGAGGCGCTTAAGGACGATTTCGGCGACAACGCCATCCAGAACGCCGTGTCGCAGGATAATACGCCGGAAGGCACGGCGAGCCGCATTGTATCGCTGTCGACCGCGTTTTACGATGCTTTCAAACAGCAACACCCGGGCGAGGACGGCGATGCGGTGCTCAACAAGTTCATGGAGACGCTGCAAAAAGGCGTGGACCAGGGCTTCAAGGAAGCGCGCGGCGTGCTGGACGGGCTGAAGGTGCTGAACGGCGACGTCGCCAGCAATATCGACAAGACGTACGAGCTGGTGCAGAAGGGCTATGCCGATTTCGCCGCCGCGCACAAGGCGCAACCAGCCCCGGCCGACACCAAGGGCGCCGCTTAAACCGCCAGCGCGTGATGGGCCACGCGGTTGCGGCCCAGGTCCTTGGCGCGGTACAACGCGGCGTCGGCGGCCGCGATCAGCGCCTGTTCGTCCTGGCCCGGCTGCAGCGTGGCCACGCCGAACGAGGCGGTGATCTGCGGCAGCGGCACGCGCATGTCCGCGAACACCACCGCCTGCTGCATCCGTTCGCACAGGCGCTCGGCCACCGCCACGGCGACCTTGTCGCTGGTGTCGGGCAGCAGCACCATCATTTCCTCGCCGCCGTAGCGCACGGCGAAATCGGTCGGCCGCAGCGCGCTGCTGAGCACGTGCGCGGCGGCGCGCAGGGCCTGGTCGCCGGCCAGGTGGCCGTGGCTGTCGTTGAATTTCTTGAAGTGGTCGAGGTCGATCATGATCAGCGCCAGCGGCGCGTGCGAGCCTTGCGCGGTGGCCACCATGGTCGGCAGCAGGTCGTTGAGCCAGGCGCGGTTGTACAGCCCGGTCAGGCCGTCGATCATCGACAACTGGCGGTAGAACTCGCCCAGCTTCTGGCGCCGGCGCAGCTGCGCGTTGGCGGCGCGGATGCGGAAGGACAGCAGCCGCAGCAGGTTACGCGCCAGCACATTCGATTCGTCGATCAGCTTCCAGACGATGTCGGCCTCGATCACCAGCACTTCGCTCTGCTCCAGCGCGGTGATGCTCGACAGGTTGGCTTCCTCGTCCAACACCGATTGTTCGCCCACGCTTTCGCCCGGCAGTATCTTGCTGACGGTGCCGTCGGCCATGCCGGTGCGGGTGTCGGTGGCGACCGACAGCGACCCGCGCAGCACGATGTACAGGCGGGCGCGGCTGGACTCGGTGACCGCCTGGTCGGCTTCCAGTTGCATGATGGGGCAGGGCGCGAGCAGCTTGGCGATGGTGGTGTCGTCATCGGCGTTGCGCAGCAGCTGCAGGTCGCCGATCTGGTAGCGGGAGGCGCCGAATGTGCTGATTTGTTTCAAAATGGTCTTTCAGGATGCTGTTGGGCAAGCACGGTAATCATAGCTGAACTGAACAGCGCCCTGTGTAAATTTCACCCGCGCAGTTGTTGCACGTTGTATCCGCGGATGCTTCAATGTCGCTTTGCTTACTCTGGATGACAATATGGACTATACCGACGCGGTCGGCACCACACACCGGGCCGATCCGGACGCGCGCATCGTCTCGCTGGTGCCGTCGATTACCGAGCTGCTGTGCGACCTGGGACTGGCCGCGCAGCTGGTGGGGCGCACCGGTTTCTGCATCCATCCGGCCGATGTGGTGCGGACCATCCCCAAGGTCGGCGGCACCAAGGATGTGAATATCGACAAGATCCGCAAGCTGGCGCCGACCCATCTGGTGGTCAATATCGACGAGAACGAGAAGCCGACCGTCGAGCTGTTGGCTGAGTTTATTCCCAACATTGTCGTCACCCATCCGCTGCGTCCGCGCGACAACCTGGAGCTGGCGCGCCTGATGGGCGGGGTGTTCTGCCGCGAGCAGGCCGCCGCCGACTGGTGCGCCGCGTTCGAGGCGGAGTATGCCCTGCTGCGCGCGATGCCGCCGGGTAGCCCGCAGACCATGTTGTACTGCATCTGGCAAGACCCGTGGATGACGATCTCGCGCGACACCTACATCGCGCGCATGCTGGAGGAAATCGGCTGGAGCGTGCCGGACCTGGGCGAGGTGCGTTATCCGCGCTTCGAGTGGTCGGCGGAATTGCTGGCTGGGGTGGATGGGGTGTTGCTGTCGAGCGAACCGTACCGCTTCACGGAAGCGCACGCGGACGCGCTGGAAAAACAGATCGGCAAGCCGGTGTTGCTGGTCGATGGGGAGATGATGTCGTGGTATGGCAGCCGGGCGCTGCAGGGACTGAAGTACTTGCGGGAGCTGGCACGGCGCTAGCTCCCGCCCCCATGTGAATTATTCGGTGTCTTCCGCGTCGGCCTCGACCGGCACGGCGCCGTTGGCGTGACGCTTGTCCTTGTCATGCAGGCGGCCCAGGGCGCTGTCGATGGCGCGCTTGAGTTTATCGGCCGAGCCGGCGATCGCTTGGTGCAGCGTGGCGGCGTGATCGCTGACGGCGATCGGTTGATACCCGGTGACGCGGGCTTCCATCAGGCAGCGGTTGTCGCCGTCGGCCGATTTCTGAACCAGGTTGTCGCTCAGGTGCACTTCGACGCGGGTGATTTGTTCGCCGAAGCGGTGGAGGGCATTGCTCACGACCGTTTGTACATGTTCATCCAGACCGGCATGGCGGTCGATGGTTTTGTCGGCATTGATATTGATTTGCATACGCTTGCTCCTGTTTGTTGAACTGCAAAACAATATTACTCCTTTTCTGCTTAGGTTCGCGTTAAGTCGCTAACCATTGATGAGCGAAGCGGCAATATTGATCGACAGTCCGAGGATGGCCAGGTTGTAGAAGAAGCACAGCACCGACTGCGCCAGCACCACCTGGCGCATGGCGCGGCCGCACACGGCCACGTCCGAGGTCTGCACCGCCACCGAAATGGTGAACGAAAAATACAGGAAGTCCCAGTAGTTCGGCGTCAATTCCTGGTCGGGGAAATGCAGGGGTTTTTCGCCGTCATTCTTGATGTAGTACAGATGCGCGTAGTGCGAGCAGAACATGGTGCCGATCATGAACCATGACCCGGTCAGCGTCAGCACCACGAAGCCGTAGTGGTAGACCATGTCGGCCGGCGGCGAGTCCTTCAGCGTGGACAACTGCGAGACGATGGCCACCAAGCTGATCATGATCACCAGCGACAGCATGGCAAGGATCACCGGTCCCTTTTCATCCTGGCGGCAGGCGGCGCGGCGGATGTCGTGCTGGTCGGCGCGGGCCATCATCCATCCCATCGACAGCAGGTAGGTCCAGACGGTGATATTCCACGCCGTCAGCAGGCGCGCCACCAGCGGCCAGGCGTCCGGCAGCAGCGGTCCGGCGATGGCGCCCAGCGCGATCGCCAGGCTCAGGTGCGGACGGCTGTGGATGATGCCCGGCAGGCGTATGCGGAGTGTCATGATTTTTCCTCGTGGGGGAAGCGGTCCATGCGCGACAGGACGGGGAACAGCACGGCCCAGATGCCGGTCACGGCCAGCGTGGCGGCGCCGCCGAACAGCACGGCACGGGTCAGGCCCATCCAGCCGGCGGTCAGGCCCGATTCGAATTCGCCCAGCTCGTTCGAGGCGCCGATGAAGACCGAGTTGACCGCGCTCACGCGCCCGCGGATCGCGTCCGGCGTTTCGTACTGCACCAGCAGATGGCGCACGTAGACGCTGATCATGTCGCCGGCGCCCATCACGAACAGCGCGGTCAGCGCGACCAGGAAGGTGGAGGTGGCGCCCAGCACCAGCGTGCCGGCGCCGAACACGGCCACGCCGCCCAGCATCCACAGGCCGACCCGGCGCGTGATCGGGTAGAACGCCAGCGCGATCGAGCACACGGCGGCGCCGGCGCCGGGCGCGGTGCGCAGCAGGCCGAGGCCGGTCGGGCCGATGTGCAGCACGTCGTGCGCCAGCGCCGGCAGCAGCGCGGTGGCGCCGCCGAACAGCACGGCGAACAGGTCGAGCGAGATCGCGCCCAGCACCACCGGCTTGGACCACACGAAGCGCAAGCCCTCCAGCACCGTGTGCCAGGTGGCGGGCTCGCGGTTGCTGGGCTGCTTGACCGATTTGACCAGGCACATCAGGATTACCGCCGCCAGCAGCAGCGCCGAGGAAATCATATAAACCGTTTTCGGCCCGGCCAGGTAAAACAGGCCGCCCAGCGTGGGGCCGAGGATGACGGCGACATGGAAGCTCGACGAGCTCAGCGCCACGGCCTGGCTGAAGCGCTCGGGCGGCACCAGGTTGACCAGCATGGCTTGCGTGGCCGGCCCCATGAAGGCGCGCGCGCTGCCGAACAGCACCAGCACGGCGAACACCGGCCACACCGCGCTCAGGCCCACGACCGTGAAGGCCAGCAGCGCCAGGCCGCACAGCAGCTGCGCGCCCATCGCCAGCGCGATCAGCAGGCGGCGGTTGTAGCGGTCGGCGGCGTGGCCGGCGATCAGGATCAGCAGCAGGAAGGGCGCGAACTGCGCCAGGCCGATCAGGCCGAGGTCGAACAGGTTGTGGGTCAGCGCGTACACCTGCCAGCCGATGGCGACGTTCTGCATCTGGACGGCCAGGGTGGCCAGGGTGCGGGCGGTGAGGTAGAGCGAGAAGTTACGGTGGCGCAGGACGCCGAAGCCGTTGGAGGAAGGTGCGGTGCTGTCGGACATTGTCGCTTTCAAGGAGCGGAGCCGGGGGCTCCGCCCCTTGGTCCGCTCCCGGTGGGGAGGTTCAGGGCTGGTGGATGTCGGCTTCGGTGGTGAAGGCGTCGGCGTAGAATTCGTCTTCCGGCAAATGACACTGGGCGACAAAATCGCGCTTGGCCGATTCCACCATGATGGGCGCGCCGCAGGCATACACCTGGTGGCCGGACAGGTCGGGCAGGTCGGCCATGACGGCCGCGTGCACGAAGCCGGTGCGGCCGCTCCAGTGGTCTTCCGGCTGCGCCGACGAGATCACCGGCACATACTTGAAGTTCGGCAGGATCGCTTCCCACTGGCGGCACAGCGCGTCCATGTACAGGTCTTGCGGGCGGCGGCCGCCCCAGTACAGGGTCATCGGACGGGCCGAACCCTGCGCGCGCAGGTGCTCGATGATGGCCTTGATCGGCGCGAAGCCGGTGCCGGAGGCCAGCAGCACCATCGGCTTGTCGCTGTCCTCGCGCACGAAGAAGGTGCCCATCGGGCCTTCGAAGCGCAGGATGTCGCGTTCCTTCATGGTGCTGAACACCTGGTCGGTGAACAGGCCGCCCGGCAGGTGGCGGATGTGCAGGCTCAGCGGCTGGTCCTGGTCCGGCGGCGAGGCCAGGCTGTAGCTGCGGCGCTTGCCGTCGCGCAGCATGAATTCGATGTATTGGCCGGCGCGGAATTTGAGCGTCTCGTTGGCCGGCAGTTGCAGCGTCATCACGACCACGTCCGGCGCCAGTTTTTCCAAGGTCGCCACGCGCGACGGCATCTTGCGGATCGGATAATCGTCGCTGCCGGCCACTTCGCGCACCTCGATCACCAGGTCTTGCTGCGCGGTGGCGCAGCAGAACAGCGAATAGCCGGCCGCTTCCTCGTCCTTGGTCAGCGCGCGTTCCTGGTGGGCCTTGTGCGTGACCGAGCCGGACAGTACTTTGCCCTTGCAGGAACTGCAGGCGCCATTCTTGCAGCCGTAGGGCAGGCCGACGCCGGCGCGCATGGCCGCGGCCAGCACGGTTTCGTCTTCCTCACAGCTGAATTGATGGCCGCTAGGCTGTACAGTGATTTGAAACGTCATACAATCCTTCAAATGAAAAAACTTACTATTCAAAAATTCAAGTTGCCGCGCCTATTGATCGTGGGCTGCGGCGACGTCGGCATGCGCCTGTTGCCGCTGCTGCGCCCGTATTTCCGCGTGTTCGCCACCACCAGCCAGCCGTCGCGTTGCGCCGAATTGCGTGCGCTGGGCGCGGTGCCGCTGGTGGTCGACCTGGACCAGCCCGCCACGTTGCGGCGCCTGGCCGGCCTGGCCAGCCGCGTCGTGCACCTGGCGCCGCCGCCCGCCGAGGGCGCGCTGGACCGCCGCACGCGCAATCTCACCGCCATTTTACCTGAGCATGCCCGTCTGGTTTATGTCAGCACCACTGGCGTCTACGGCGATTGTGGCGGGTTGTTGTTTGATGAGAGCCGTCCGGTGGCGCCGAGCAACGCCCGCGCCGTGCGCCGGGTGGACGCCGAGCAGGTGCTGCGCGGCTGGGCGTGCCGCGCCGGCGGCCATTTGTCCATCCTGCGGGTGCCGGGCATCTATGCCGCCGACCGCCTGCCGCTGAAGCGCCTGCAGGCCGGCACGCCGGCGCTGGTCGAAGAGGATGATGTGTACACCAACCACATCCACGCGGACGACCTGGCCGCCATCATCGCCCGCGCGCTGTTCCGCGGCTTGCCCAACCGCGTGTATCACGCTGTGGACGACAGCGACATGAAAATGGCGGCGTATTTCGACGCGGTGGCGGACGCCCACCGGCTGCCGCGCCCGCCGCGCCTGCCGCGTGCGGAGCTGCGGCAGGTGGTGACGCCGGCCTTGCTGTCGTTCATGTCGGAATCGCGGCGCCTGAGCAACGGGCGCATCAAGCGCGAACTGGGCGTGCGCTTGCGCTACGCCACGGTGGCGCAACTGCTGGAGGGGTGATCAGGCGCGCGGCGGACGCTTCTTCTGCTGCACGCGCTGTTGCTGCTTCTTCTGGGTCTGCACCTTGTTCTGCTTGGCTTCGTACAGGGCGACGGCGTCCTTGCGGGCCTGCTCCGGCGTGCGCATTTCCGGCACGTCGTCGTGGGTGACGAAATATTCGGCGTCCTGGGCGTCGACCACCAGCTTGATGGCGGCGGCGTCGTCGAGGTCATAGATCTCGTGGAGCAGGGTGGTTACTTCGTCGAGGAATTCTTCGTAGGTCATGGGTATGTGTAAAAGCAAGTAAAGACGGGGCGAAACTTGCACTTATGCAAGCCACTTCCGGGGTGTTTGTGCCAAAATGGCAACGCAATTTGTATGAGCCATATCAATCAAGTCCGCACATGATACGATATTGTTAGCTATCCCACGAAGGAGCCATGCGTATGACAGCCACTTCCCATCCTAGCAAGGAGCAGGTCCGTGCCTACATGCACCAGCGAGAATGCGACCGCCGCCCTCCGCCCACTCCCGACGAGATCCGCCGCCAGCTAGGCTGGCACTATTGCTCGTACAACAACAGTTTTCCCGCATCGTCCTCCATCCTCCTCCCTGGCACGATCGCCCAACTGGCCGCTTTGATGGCTGTTGAATGGTGTTTCCGCGCCGCCGGCATCAGCCGTTCCAACTGACTTTACCAATATTTATACCTTTTCTTGTAACAAATCTCTTCCTAGCACAAGAAATAGGGGTAGAATCTCTCTAAATCTCACAGAAATGTCTGATGAGTTAGCCGTTCGTTAACGTAAACGTGTATTATCTCGGCTAAGCACTAAAAACCGGCATAAATGTCTGTGTTTTGTAGTGCTTCATTGGTAATAGAGCTAAAAATTTTTTTTACCCATGTGTCGTTTTTTATCAAAGACGGCCAGAACCTACTGAAAAACATTATGTCTATCAAAGAAATCACCGCATCGCCGACCTACAACCCGAACCGCGTGCTGGACGCCATCATCGAAAAGCTGCAACTGAAAAACGATGCGGCCCTGTCGCGCGCGCTGGAAGTAGCGCCACCGGTCATCAGCAAGATCCGTCACAACACGCTGCCTATCGGCGCGACCATCCTGATCCGCATGCACGAGATCAGCGATTTCAGCATTCGCGAGTTGCGCGAACTGATGGCGGCCTGATCGCCACGAAGAAAACGGCGCGGACCTCTCGGTTACGCGCCGTTGTCTTATGGGGCGGGTCTCGGCTGAAGATCAGGCCGAGGTGCTGATGGTGGTGCCGATGCGCTGGCCGCTGGTGTTGACGGTCGGTGCGGCAGCCACTTGCGGCGGCGCCGGCGGAGCCGGCGGCGTAACGCGTTCGGCGGGTTTGTCCGCCACCTTCACCGGCTCAGGCTGGCGGGGCGGCGTCGCTTGTACGGCGGCAGTACTGGAAGCTACGGTATTGACAGCCATGATGATCTCCCATCATCCATAAATATCCCCAGAGTATGCCACTTATTTGAGCAGCCCGCCTGTTTGCTTTGCGGTGCGTGACGCCAATGCCGGCGGTCAGGCCGACGGGGTCAGGCGTGGACGGTCGCTGTAGAAGCTGGCGATGCGGGCCTGCTCGATGATGGCGTTGGCGTCGGCCGCCGTCTGCAGGCCTTCCGCGACCTTGCCGGGAGCTGCCGAGTAAGCCGTTACGCCCGGTGCTGCCGAGTAGGCGGTCTTGGCGCTGACGCCAGGGGCGGCCGAGTACGCGGTGTTGGCGGCCACGCCAGGCGCTGCCGAGTAGGCGGTCTTGGCGGCGACGCCGGGAGCAGCCGAGTACGCGGTCTTCGCGGCGACGCCGGGCGCGGCGGAGTAGGCGGTCTTCGCGGCGACGCCGGGCGCGGCCGAGTAGGCGGTCTTGGCGGCAACGCCCGGGGCGGCCGAGTAGGCGGTCTTGGCGGCAACGCCAGGGGCGGCCGAGTAGGCGGTCTTCGCGGCAACGCCCGGAGCGGCGGAGTACGCGGTGTTGGCGGCAACGCCCGGCGCGGCCGAGTAAGCCGTCGCGCCAGGCGCGGCCGAGTAGGCCACGTCCTGGTGCATCGCGCCGCGCAGATAGGACTCGCCGAACGTCTCTTCATACAGTTCCTGCATCCGGTTGCCCAGGCGTTCGTGCGCCTCCAGGTCGTCCTCGCCGCGCAGGCCGATGTACGGGAAGTGGTGCAGGAAGTAACCGAACACCGCGTCGCAGTCGACCGCGTATTTCATCGTGTCCAGGATGTGGTAGTGCCAGAAGGTGTCGACGTCGACCAGCGGCGCGGTCTGCTCGTTCGGGAACTGCTTCATCAGGAACAGAAAGCGGCGATATTCGGTCTCGATGGCGTTGGCGCGTTCCAGCGACCAGCCTTCGCCGGACTCCTTGTGCATCAGCTTGACTTTGATTGGTTCCAGGTCCAGTGCGTTGATGACATTCATTGGCGTTTCCTTTGCGATGATGAAGCGGGTTGAAAAATCGAACAAGGTTTGATTTTTATCCGGCGCGCAAGCTGTCCCTTTGATTTTTATCAAGCTTTTGTCGGGAAAATCCTAATGCACTGGGAAAGCGCTGACATTTCATGCGGCGGTGGCGGTGGCGGTGTCGGCGTGGCGGACGCCGGCCTGGAGGCCGTCGTCGGCGGGCGGGATGTACTCGACCGGAACCGAGATCAACACCGTGGTGCCGGCGTTGTGGCCGCCGGTGATGGCGCAATGGCCGCCGAGCAGGCTGATGCGTTCCTCGATGCCGACCAGGCCGAACGAGCCCACCTTGTTGCGGCTGCTTTCGCGCAGGCCGACGCCGTTGTCGCTGATGGTCATGCTGAGCATGCCGCCGGCCTGGCGCAGCTCCACCCGCACCAGGCTGGCGCGCGCGTGCTGGACGATATTGCTCAGCGATTCCTGCAGCACGCGGAAGAAGGCGGTGGCGCAGCGGTCGTCGATGCGGATGTCGCTCTGGTGCTCGATCAGTTCGCAGACCATGCCGGTACGCTGGCGGAACTGCGCGATCTGCCACTCCACCGCCGCGTTCAAGCCCAGGTCCAGCACGGTCGGCCGCAGGTCGTTGATGATGTGGCGCACGCTCTTGATGGTGCTGTCGATCTGCTTGAGCGTGCTGAGCGCGCGTGCGTGCAGGCGCGGGTGGTTCTGCCGGGTGCGCGAGGCCAGCAGGTCGGCCTCGATCCGCAGCACCAGCAGGTTCTGGCCCAGGTCGTCGTGGATTTCCCGCGCGATGCGCTTGCGCTCCTGTTCCTTGATCTGGTCGGCGTGGGCCGCCAGCTGGCGCAGCTTGTGGTGCGACTGCTGCAGCTTGGCCTGGCTGTCGCGCAATTCCTTGGTCATGGCCTTGGCCATCTTGATGGCGCGCAGGCGCGATGACGACAGCGTGTGGAACAGCAGGTAGAACAGCAGCGAGCCGACGAAGCCGCACGCCATCGACAGCCACGGCAGGAAGGCGTCGAAGCGGCTGTACCACACCGACTTGGGCGCGCTGAAATGGGCCGACCACTGGCGGCCGTTGAAGTCCAGCGGCAGCACGATGGTGAAGTGCTCGCCCGCGCGCGGCGAGCCCTTGGCGCTGGCGCGGTTGTCGTACAGCAGCGTTTGCGGCGCGTTGCTGCCGTCGGCGTTCTTGCCCTCGTCGTACAGCATCAGGTGGACGTCGCGCACCTGCATCTGGTCCATGGCCGCGCGCACCAGCCGCGGCACGCTGAAGCCGATGCCCACCGAGCCGATGTAGGCGGCGCGCCGCTGCGCCACGTCGTTCAGCGGCATGTCCTTGCGGTACAGCGGCAGGCGCATCGCCAGCGCCCAGCCCTGGGCGTCGCGGGTGTTTTCGATCGGCATGCCGGAGGTGATCAGCTGGCCGGTGTCGCGCGCCGCCGCGATCGCGCGCGCCGCCTGCTCCCTGGCGTTGATGTCGATCCCGAGCCGGTGGCGGAAGGGCGCCACCGGCTCGATCATGGTCAGCACCGAGTATTCGGCGCGCTGGCCCGGGGGCTTGATGGAGAAGTTCGGGTAGCCGTCCGGCCGGCCGTCGCCGCTGCGGGCCGCCTCGCGCTCGAAGGCGGGTCGCTGGGCGGCCGTCACGTATTGCGTGAAGTTGACGTTGTCGAGCGCGGGAAATTGCCGCTCCAGATCCAGGCCGGCGACGTAGCGGTGAAAGCTGGCGCGGGTGACATGGTCGCTGGCGTCGAAGAAGCTGGCGGTGCCGCGCAGCACGTCGGTGTAGGCGTTGATGCGCGACGTGATGTTGTACTGGGCGTTGCGCGCCTGCTGCGTGAAGCGCGCGGCGGCGTCGTGTTCGATGGTCTTGTAGACCGGCACGTAGAACAGCGCGCCGATCCCGAGCGACAGCAGGACGCCTGCCCACCAGACGGGCTTGGTCGGCGAGAACAACTGTTTTTGCGCAAGTAACGCTGTCATATCGATTGCTTGACGCAGCTCCTGGGACCGGGGGTGTAGGCTGAATATAGGAAATTTTGGCGATGCTAGTCAAGTAATTTTATAAATTTGCTATTTGTCCTGGACGTTCAGCCCGCTGCGCGCCCAAACAAAAGGCCGGCGCCTCCGAGGGGAAGGCGCCGGCCTTGTGGCTTGTCTTGGCTGTTGCGCTTACTTGGCGACCCAGCTGTCCTTCAGCGTGACGATGCGGTTGAACACCGGCTTGCCCGGCGTGGAATCGACGCGGTCGGCGACGAAGTAGCCGTGGCGCTCGAACTGGAAGCGCTGGTCCGGCTGGGCCGCGCTCATGCCCGGCTCCAGATAGGCGGTGACGACTTCCTTGGCGTTCGGGTTCAGCAGCGCGAGGAAGTCCTTGCCGCCGGCGTCCGGGTTGGCGTCGGTGAACAGGCGGTCGTACAGGCGCACCTCGGCTTCCAGCGCGGTGGCGGCGGAGACCCAGTGGATGTTGCCCTTGACCTTGTAGTTGTCCGAGCCCGGCGTGCCCGATTTCGAATCCGGGAAGTAGTTGACGTGCACCGCCACCACTTTGCCGTTCTCGTCCTTGTCGTAGCCGGTGCATTCGGTCACGTAGCCGTGGCGCAGGCGCACCCGGCTGCCCGGCTTGTCGTCGATCGGCGGGTAGTAGCGGAAGTAGCCCTTGCTCGGCACTTCCATGAAGTCCTCTTCCTCGATCCACAGCTCGCGCGTGATCGGGAAGGTGCGCACACCCATTTCCGGGTGGTGCGGGTGGACCGGCGAGGTGCATTCCTCGGTCAGGCCTTCAGGGTAGTTGTCGATGATCAGCTTCAACGGACGCAGCACGGCGGTGGCGCGTGGCGCCTTCGGATCCAGGTCCTCGCGGATGCAGCCCTCGAGCGTGCTCATGTCGATCCAGCCGTCGGCCTTGGTCACGCCGATGCGTTCGCAGAACAGCTTGATCGCTTCCGGCGTGTAGCCGCGGCGGCGCAGGCCGACGATGGTCGGCATGCGCGGGTCGTCCCAGCCGTCGACGATGTTCTCTTCCACCAGCTGGCGCAGCTTGCGCTTGCTGGTGACCACGTAGGTCAGGTTCAGGCGCGAGAACTCGTACTGGCGCGGCACCGGCAGCTTGAAGAAGCCGCCCTCGGACAGCGTGGCCAGCAGCCAGTCGTAGAACGGGCGGTGGTCCTGGAACTCCAGCGTGCAGATCGAATGGGTGATGTTTTCCAGCGCGTCCGAGATCGGGTGCGTGTAGTCGTACATCGGGTAGATGCACCAGGCGTCGCCGGTGCGCACGTGATGGGCGTGGCGGATGCGGTAGATGGCCGGGTCGCGCAGGTTCATGTTCGGCGAGGACATCGCGTCCTCGCTGGTCTTGGCGCGCAGGATGTGCTCGCCGTCGGCGTATTTGCCGGCCTTCATGTCGCGGAAGATCTGCAGCGATTCGGCGGCCGGACGGTCGCGGAACGGCGAGTTCTTGCCCGGCGTGTTGAAATTGCCGCGGTTGGCCGCCATATCATCGGCCGACTGGCTGTCGACGTAGGCGTAGCCTTTTTCGATCAGGTACTCGGCCATCGCGTACAGCTGGTCGAAGTAGTCCGACGCGTAGTGCAGGTGGTGCTCGACGGCGCCGTTGGCGGCCGGGTAGTCGTAGTCAAAGCCCAGCCATTTGACGCTGTCGATGATGGTGTCGACGTATTCCTGCTCTTCCTTGGCCGGGTTGGTGTCGTCGAAGCGCAGGTTGCAGCGGCCCTGGTAGTCGCGCGCCAGGCCGAAGTTCAGGCAGATCGATTTGGCGTGGCCGATGTGCAGGTAGCCGTTCGGCTCCGGCGGGAAGCGGGTGATCACGCTCGGCATGCCTTCGCGGACATGGGTGCCGGCCGCCAGGTCGGATTCGACGATGGCGCGCAGGAAATTGGAGGTCAGGACGGGCGCTGGGCTGTTTTTGTCGTTGCTCATCTGAAAAGTTGGCTTTGCAAAAGTTCGAGTGAAGGGCATTTTACCGTATCCCCTCTATGACGGCGGCGGAAATGCTGCGTTGCGGCGTGGGCGCCGGGATTTTGCCTACCCGGCACAGGTATAATTCGTCTTTAATTGTTTCGGCATCACGGCCCGGAGTTTCCAAAATGGAAAATTATTACAACACGCTGGGTATCGCGCCTAACGCCACCGACGACGAGATCAAGAAGGTGTACCGCTCGCTGGCGATGCGCTTCCACCCGGACCGCAACCAGGCGCCCGGCGCGGAGGCGCGCTTCAAGGCCATCACCAAGGCCTATGAAATCCTGTCCGACCCGGTCAAGCGCGAGGAATACAACCAGAGCGTGAACCACCGCATCATCATCGACCCGGAAGCGGAAGCGTACCAGTTGTGGCGTTCGGTGTTCAACCTGCATGGCACCGTGCTGCCACCGGCCTGAGCCGGTCACACATCAGAAAAAGAAAGCAAGCAATGTCTAGAAAAGTACACCCTGAGTTCGCCTATCAATCGCGCGAACTCGAAGGCCAGATCGAGGGCATCCTGGGCGACCCTCCCGACCGCAAGAACTACCAGCGCATGATCGACGCGCTGGTTTCCGAATACGCCAGCGGCGGCGGCATCGAGGATGTCAACATGCTGGCCTTCGCGCTGGTCGACCACCTGGAGTTCAACAATCCGAAAGGCTTGCTGGCCGAGGCGGAAGACTACGAGTTCGGCGACGCCGGCCGCGTGTTCGCCATGGCCTCGTGCAAGGGCGAGGAGGCGGCGCGCATGTACGCGGCGCTGCAGGAGAACCTGCCGGACCTGGCGCGCCAGGCCATCATCACCGCCTTCCTGTACAAGAATCCGCGCAAGTGGGACGACGACGACCAGTCGCTGGACCAGCTGTCGGCCAACGACGACGGCGACGATGTCGACGACGAAGACCAGGCGACCGACGATTTCGCCCAGATGTTCGATCAGGATGGAGACTAACCATGACTGAAAAAAGTAATCTGCCGGCGTTGAGCAAGCAAGTGACCGAGCTGGTGCTTGCCGGCTCGCTGAGCCACGCCGAACAAGCCTTCGCCGAGGCGGCCGACCAGTTCGGCGACCTGGCGGTGGTGGAAGTGCTCAACAACATTCCGCCGCAGGTGACGGCGCTGCACATGGCCGGCTTCGACGGCGGCAAGATGTCGCTGGCGACCTTGCTGGTGCCGCCCAAGGCCTGGGCCGACAGCCTGGCGTTCTTCGCCGCGACCTGGCCGGACGATTTGATCGAGGACGATCCGGAGCGCATCGCCGAATCGCTGTTCGCGCACATCCATGGCGTGGTGTTCTCGACCGACGATGAGGAGCGCCGCCACGAGCTGCTGGCGGCTGCCTCGGCCACCGACCACGGCTCGACCGCGTTCGCGATCCTGTTCTCGATGGCGCCGAAGGAAATCCTGGAAGTGGCTGGCGAGATCATCTCCAAGGGCCCGTACCTGACCGGCCAGACCTCGTCCGACAACGACGTGGTTCCGCTGGCGATCGCGCTGGCGCAGGCGTCGGAAGACGGCTGGGACCGCGCGCTGTTCGAGCTGTTCCCGGAGTTCCGCCACAGCGCCGACCTGGCCGACGCCGAGTTCAGCGACGACCCGGACGACGAGCCGACCTTCCTGCAGCGCTCGACCAAGGAACTGCTGTACCGCTTGCGCAAGCAGGTTCCGTCCACGCGCAGCGCCGCCAAGCCCGGCTCGCGCCGCAGCCTGGGCACCGGCATTTTCTCGTGATGGGTGCCTGATACATGCTGCCAGCAATTGTCGTAGAAAATTTACCGCGCCTGACCCGCGCCATCCAGCAACTGGCCACCCATCCCGACGATGACGCCGCTTATGCATTGGCCGATGAACTGACCGGCATCACCGCGATGGTGGCCGAGAAGTTCACGAACGACCGCACCGCCGACGGCATCCAGAAGGCCATGCAGCTGACGGTGGGCGGCGTGTCGCTGGGGCTGGACCACGCGCTGATGCACGAGGGCGACCTCGCGGCGCTGGACTTCCTGGTCGAGCACGGCGCCGAGCATGCGTTCCAGATCGGCTTCCGGCTGATCAAGGAGCTGTCAGCCTTGCCGGAGGATGCGCTGGTCGGCGAGTACGATACCGATCCGGTGTATGCGGCGCGGCGTCTGCGCGACCTGTTCATCGACCTGTGCCAGACCGATCCGAATGAAAACTGGAACGGCCTGGAGCGCTACGAGGTCATGCTCAAGCAGCGCAAGGATGTGCAGGCCGTGGTGCGCCTGGCCGGCTGGCTGCGCCGCCACAACAGCGAAGGCCCGGTCAGCGATACCGACCTCAACGCCGAGGGCGTGATCGCGCTGGCCGTGATCTTCGCCATCGAGGGCGGCGGGCGCGTGGTGGCGCGCACCGGGCAGAAGGAGTTCGAGCGCTTCGTCAAGGCGGTGCGCAAGGCCAAGCCGGACTATGAGGAAGGCTGGGCCGCGCTGGTGGCCAAGGTGCCGGTGCAGCATCATCCGGTGCTGCTGGACCGGATCGCCAGCTACCGCAACAGCTGCACGGTGATCCAGAACATCAAGGGCCGCACGGCCATGAAGACCTTGTTCGCGGAGCTGGAGAACTACGCCGGCTCCGAGCTGGACGCGGACTACAACTAAGCTGCTACTGAGCGGCGGCGGCCTCGGTCGCCACCGCGAGGAAGGCCGCCACCAGCGGCGAGATCTCGTCCTTGCGCTGCGCCAGCAGCAGCGTGGTGGTGGCTTCCGGATCGGCCAGCGGGCGGTAGCACACGCCGCCCATACGCATGATGCTGAACGAGGCCGGCAGCACCGAGATGCCGCAGCCGGCCGCCACCAGGCCGATGATGGTCGACGCTTCGTTCGCCTCCATCGCGATGGTCGGCATGAAGCCCACAGCCCGGCACAGCCGGAAAATCTGATGATAGATCCCGGTGCCGGCCGTCTTCGGATACATCACGAACGGCAGTCCCCGCAGGTCGCCGATGGCGACCGCCTTTTTCTTCGCCAGCGGATGGGCTATCGGCAGCACCAGCGTCAGCGGGTCGTGCCGCAGCACCGTCATGCTGACCGTGTCGGTCACCGCCACTTCGGGCGGGCGCACCAGTCCCAGATCCAGTTCCCGGTTGGCGATGGCCTCGATCTGCGGCACCGTCGACAGCTCGCGCAAGGTCAGCGTCACGCCCGGATAGCGCTGGCGGTAGCGGTTGACCACGGTCGCGAACAGCGGCGTCAACGGCGTGGAGAAGGTGAAGCCCACGCGCAGTTCGCCCGCCTCGCCGCGCTCGGCCCGGCGCGCGGTCTGCACCGCCTGCTCGGACAGCGACAGCACGCGGCGCGCGTCGTCCAGGAACAGCTTGCCCGCCTCGGTCAGGCGCACCCAGCGCTTGCTGCGCTCCAGCAGCTGCGCGCCCACTTCGGCCTCCAGCATCTGGATCTGATGGCTCAGCGGCGGCTGGCCGATATGCAGACGCTCGGCCGCGCGCGTGAAGCTGAGCTCCTCGGCGACGGCGACGAAGTAGCGCAGGTGGCGGAGTTCCATTATCTTTTTTAAGTATGAGTAACGGATTAAATATATATTGGACAGTGATTCAGCGCAATCCTAAGATGAAGACATCGTACCTCCGAAGAGATAGTCACCATGTCGTTGAGCGCCGCCGCACTACCTGCCACTCCCGCGCCATGCCGTAGTGTGCCGCACATCGCCGCCGGCAGTCCCGAATTCAAACGCAGCAGCCGGGCACTGTTCTTCGGCGGCTTCTCGGCGTTTGCGTTGCTGTACAGCGTACAGCCCTTGATGCCGGTGTTGTCGCATGAGTTCGCGCTGAGCGCGGCGCAGAGCAGCATGGTGCTGTCGGTGTCGACCGGGGCGCTGGCGGTGTCGCTGGTGGCGTCGAGCGCGCTGTCGGAGCGCATGGGGCGCAAGCCGCTGATGGTGGCGGCGATGGTGATCTCGGCGCTGCTGACCATCCTGTGCGCGTTCGCGCAGAACTACACGCAGCTGCTGGCGATGCGCGCCATGCTGGGCGTGGCGCTGGGCGGCATGCCGGCGATCGCCATGGCTTACCTGGGCGAGGAGATGGAGCCGACGTCGCTGGGCTTGTCGATGGGGCTGTACATCAGCGGCAGCGCGTTCGGCGGCATGTCGGGGCGGGTGATCGCGTCGGTGTTGAGCGACCACTTTTCGTGGCGGCTGGCGCTGGCGGCGGTGGGCGTGGCCGGGCTGCTGGCGGCGTGGGAGTTCTGGCGGTCCTTGCCGGCGTCGCGGCATTTCGTGCCGGTGTCCAGCGCGTGGCGCACTTTCCCGGCAGGCTTCAAATTGCATCTGTCCGATGCGGGCTTGCCCTGGCTGTTTTCGCTGTCCTTTTTGCTGATGGGGAGTTTCATCAGCCTGTACAACTACATCGCCTACCGCTTGCTGGCCGCGCCGTTCAACCTGAGCCAGAGCCTGGTGGGGGCGGTGTCCTTCATGTATTTGCTGGGGATTTATGGCTCGGTGTGGGCCGGGCGCCTGGCCGACCGCTATGGCCGCCGCCGCGTGCTGTGGGCGGTGATGACGATCATGATCACGGGCTTGCTGCTGACCTTGTCCGATTGGATGCCGATGCTGGTGCTGGGCATGGCGTTGTTCACCTACGGCTTCTTCGCCTCGCACTCGATTGCCAGCAGTTGGGTGGGACGGCGCGCCGCCAGCAACAAGGCGCTGGCCTCGGCTTTGTACCTGTTCTTCTACTATCTCGGTTCCAGTGTGGTGGGTTCGGCCACCGGCGTCATGTGGGGACGCGGCGGTTGGCCTGGCGTGGTGCTGGTGCTGGGCTGCGCGCTGATGCTGGCGATGCTGGTGGCGCTGCGCTTGCGCAGCCTGCCGCCGCTGGCGCAGGCCGAGCGTTAGTCACTTCGGGCAGTTGGTGTAGGACTTCTTGCCGTCCGCGTGGATGATGATGCAGTAGGTGGCGATGGCTGTGACAATCTTGTAGGTGCGGGTTTTGTTCTCGCCGTCGGGCGTGCTTAGTTCGATGATCTTGGCGGGTTGGTACCACTTCGGCGGCACGGCCTCGTGAGCCGCGTTGATGCCGCGTTCCAGGCGGGCTTGCTTGCTGTCCGGCGCCGCAGCCGGGGTGCGCTCGGGGTAGGCGGCGCGCAATTCCTTGTCTATCTTTCTCACGTCCAGCCTGGCCTGGTTCAGGATGTCGCTGGCGCTTGGCGGGCGCGGCGCGGTTGGAGCCTGCGCGAACGGATCGTCGGCAGGGCTGGATGCTGATGCCGGTGGGATTTCTGGCGTTTCCGCCGGTGTCGCGGGCGGGGGCGGGATGTCGGCTGGCTTGAGCGGCGTGATGGCTTTCGGCGCTGTGGCTTTTGCTGCTGTCGTTGCCGCCGCCGCTGCGTTGGGCTGCGGCGTGGGTTTGACCGCTGGCTTGGGCTGGCTCTTGGCGCTCGGCTGCGTCAGCGGCAGCAGCCACTGCATCGCCTCGCGCGGCGCGCGCGGTGCGTCGGCGGGATGCTGGCGCTGCATGAAGGCGTAGATGATCGCTACATGCAGCAGCCCGGTGAGGAGCATTCCCGGCAGGTGGCGTGGTCGATTTCTGATCATGCCGGGAGAATAGCTTGCAAAATGAGTATCTGTTGGTTTTGTCACAAGTCCTTACAAAGCCTGTAAGTTTGCCGGCGGTGGCGCGACCAAGGTGCATCACTCATCGCCCTGGAGTCATCGTGAAGCATCTCATCCTGAGCCTGGCCGCTGCGGCCTCGCTGAATATTCCGCCGGCATTGGCTGCGGGCTGCAGCGCGCAGAGTCCGGCGTACCGCATCGCCTTGCTTGAGCTGTACACCTCGGAGGGATGCAGCAGTTGTCCGCCTGCCGATCAATACGTTAGCGGCTTGCGCGCAGATGGTGTGACTGCGCAGCAGGCCGTGGTGCTGTCCGAGCATGTCGACTACTGGAACTACATCGGCTGGAAGGATCCCTTTTCTAGCAAAACCTTCACCGACCGCCAGCGCTGGCTGAGCGACCTGGCCGGCTCGCGCACGATCTACACGCCGGAGATTTTTGTCGGCGGCAAGGAGCAGCGCGGCTGGCCGCGTGGCGTGGTCGATGCGGTCAAGCGCTCCAATGGTTTAGCGGCGCAGGCAGATATCGGCATCGCTCTGGATGCTGCTGGCGCTGGTGGGCTGGCGGTCAGCGTGACGGCCAAGTCGGCGCGCGAGGGCAAGCTGTTCATCGCGCTGGTCGAGAGTGGTGTAGCGAGCCATGTGAAGGCGGGCGAGAACAGCGGGCGTCTGCTGCGCCATGACTTCGTGGTGCGCGAGTGGCTGGCGCCGGTGCCGCTGGTGTCGGGCGGCGCGGTGGTCAGCAGGACGCTGGCCTTGCCTGCCGGCGCGGTGGCAAGCAGGCTGGGCATCAGCGCCTTCGTGCAAACGGACAAGGGCGAGGTGTTGCAGGCGCTGGCGCTGCCCGTTTGCGGCGGCTAAATGTGACGACGCGCTGATCTGCATCAGCGCGCTGTGGTTTTGCGCGCGCGCCGCTGAAACTGGCGGCGGCCTCCACTGTCGAATCTGCACTGGCACGCCTGTGCCTGATCAACGGAGGAGGGCTACATCATGCTGCACGCGAACGATATCGAGCATCGGTTTCATTTATTGGAGCAAGCGATAGGACAGGCTTCGCAGGCCTGCTCGGCCGAGCGCAACGTTCCTGGCGAACTGCGCGACAGTGTCCAGCGTCTGGACCGGCATTCGGATACGGCGAAGGAGGTGCTGCTGTCGCAGGACCAGCCGCGCATCCACAAGCTGATGCACGACATGGAGCGGCTGTCAGAGCGGGCTCGGCAGGTATGCATCAACGTCCCGCACCTGTCCGCGCACATGCGCGGCGCGGTGAGCTATATGCACGGACAGCTCATGGAACTTAAACGGGATTTGCGTATCAATAATTAACGACACGGAGGCGGGCCGACTTCGCCGCCGGCCCGTGATGATCCGCTCCGAGGGGGAGCGGAAACGTTCAAGAGAATGAGTCTTTCGGTATCACATGCCTGAACGTCGGCTCGATGTTTTTGGCGTGCAGGTGGTGGATGATGTCTTCCAGCGTCGCGTCCTTCAACAGCAAGCCGGCCGGGATGGCGTGCGTCGCGGGTGCTGCCGCTTTGTGCGGGCGCTCCTTGCCTTGCGGCGGATGCAAGGTGGCGATCGCTTGCGTGAATTGCTTGTCGCTGATGCTTTGCAGCCCTTCCAGGAACGCGGCTTGCGCGGCGTAAGGCGGCATCATCTCCAATCCAATCTCATCGGCGAACGAGGCGCCCATGCCGGGATTGATGAACGCGGCCCACGTATTGCTGGCCACATGCAAACACGGCGGCAACTCGGCCGTGGTGCTGGTCAAGGTGTCGGGTCGCAGGCCGATCTCTTCGTTCGGAATATCGGGGAAGTAGGTCCTGCGCAGCAGGTGCAGGAAGTGCTGCGCCTGGTTCAGCGGCACCGGCGTCTCCAGCGACAACCACAGCGAATAACCCGCGCCACCGCTGATGCTGACCGCCGGCGCAGGCAGGCCCAGCTGATCCTGCAGCGCGTTCGCCACGCCGCACAGACGGTCCCAGTGCTGCAGCGCCGGCGCGTCGCCCATGCGGTTGAAGTCGATGATCAGCGCGCGCACCAGGCCGTTGTCCGACACCAGATTCATGGCGATGGTCTTCTCGCCGCTCAGGTGCTGCGTCAGGATGTCCGCCGTCAGCGCGCCGGCAGGGAAGCACTCCTGGTCGACGAGCAGGTACAGCCGTTTCAGTTCCGCGATCAGCTTGTCCATCACAGCACCCCCTGTGCGCGCAGCGCCGCGATGTCGTCCTCGCTTTGGCCCAGCAGGCCGCGCAGGATCTCGTCGGTGTGCTGGCCCAGCAGCGGCGGGGCGACCGCGTTGTCGGTCGGCGTCAGCGACATCTTCATCGGGCTGCGCACCAGCTTCGTGCTGCCGGCGGTGGGATGCGGCACCTCCATCACCAGTTCGCGCGCCAGCACCTGCGGGTTTTTGTAGACATCGTCGAGATTGTTGATCGGGCCGCACGGCACGCCCACCGCTTCCAGTTTCTCGATCCAGAAGTCGCGCGGCTGCGCCAGCACCATGTCCGCCAGGATCGGCACCAGCTCGTCGCGGTGCTTCACGCGCAGCGGGTTGGTGGCGTAGCGCTCGTGCATGGCGAGGTCGGCGCGGCCGCCCACTTCGACGAACTTCTGGTACTGGCCGTCGTTGCCGGTGGCGACGATGATGTAGCCGTCCGCGCACTGGAAGGTCTGGTACGGCACGATGTTCGGATGCGCGTTGCCCCAGCGCTTGGGCGGCTTGCCGCTGTTGAGGTAGTTGCTGCCCATGTTGGCCAGCATCGCCACCTGCACGTCCAGCAGCGCCATGTCGATGTACTGGCCTTCGCCGCTGCGGTCGCGGTGGGTCAGCGCGGCCAGGATGGCGATGGTGGCGTACATGCCGGTCATCAGGTCGGTCAGCGCCACGCCGGCTTTCTGCGGGCCGCCGCCGGGCAGGTCGTCGCGCTCGCCGGTGACGGACATCAGGCCGCCCATGCCCTGGATCAGGAAGTCGTAGCCGGCGCGGTGCGCGTACGGGCCGTCCTGGCCGAAGCCGGTCACTGAGCAGTAGACCAGGTCGGGCTTGATGGCTTTCAGCGATTCATAGTCGAGGCCGTAGCGCTTGAGCTGGCCCACCTTGAAGTTCTCCAGCACCACGTCGCAGTGGCTGGCCAGCTCGCGGATCAGGGCCTGGCCGTCGGCGCTGGCGATGTCGATCGTGACCGAGCGCTTGCCGCGGTTGGCGGCCAGGTAGTAGGCCGCTTCGGTGGTGTCGTGGCCAGCGGCGTCCTTGGCGTAGGGTGGACCCCAGGCGCGGGTGTCGTCGCCGCTGCCGGGACGTTCGATCTTGATGACGTCGGCGCCGAGGTCGGCCAGATTCTGCGAGCACCACGGTCCCGCCAACACGCGGCTCAGGTCGAGGACGCGGATATGGCCTAGCGCTTTTGGAGCTGTCATGATGTGTGTAACCTTTTGAGTAATCCGATCAGGCCGCTAGTGTAGTGGCTCGCCCGGTGCTTGCACATAATTTTTTTGCAAGGTGGCGGCCAGTTCGCGCGCGGCTTGCCAGCGCAATTGCGGTGACGGGTAGTCGGGCTTGCTGCGGCGGGGCGAGACGCTGCCCCGGTACATCTTCTTGAAGTAGCCCGCCAGTTGCGCCGCCGGCCAGCCGGCGCGCCACGCCAGCAACATGCCTTCGCGGTCGGCTTCGACTTCCTGCTCGTAGTTGGTGAGCGCCAGCTGGTCCATCAGGCCGCTGTCATTGTCGACCGCGTGTTCCAGCTCCAGGAACGGGCGGCCGGCCCAGCGCGGATCCAGCCGCAGCGCCTGCTGGTATTCCTTCAGGTTGTGGCGCAGGGCGGCGTGTTCGATCTCGTGCGCCAGCAGCATGGCCAGCTCGGCGTCGTTCAGTTCCAGACGCTGCACGTAGGCCAGGCTGACCAGGATTTTGCCGCCCGCCATGCAGTCGGCGTTCTGGTCGGGGGTGTTGGTGGTGTGGACTTCCCAGGCCCAGTCCGCCGTTTCCGGATAGTCGCGCCGGGCGCGGGCGATCAGCGTGGCGGCGATGGCGTTGACGCGGGCGGTGAAGCGGGCGTCGCCGTCGAGCACGTGGTCGTTCAGGCGCGCGGCGTAGACTTCGGCGGCGCGGGCGATGACCATCTGCTGCGTCAGGGCGGCGGCGTCCTGCGCGGCGGCGAGGACGGGCGCGCAGACCAGCAGCACGAGCAGCGCACGCAACAGCGCGCGGCCGGCCCGGCCCAGCCTAGTTGACACGGTCCGCATTCGTGGTAGTGTTGACATCGTTTCCATAACAGCTTTCGAGGCATCCACCATGTGGCCCTACCCAAAAATCGTTGCACACCGCGGCGGCGGCACGCTGGCGCCGGAAAACACCATCGCCGGCCTGCGCGCCGGCCTGGCCTACGGCTTCCACGCGGTCGAGTTCGACGTCATGCTGTCGCGCGACGGCATCGGCATGGTGATGCACGATCCCGACTTCGGCCGCACGGTGGCGGGGCAGGGCAGCGTGGCCACGACCGACGCCATCGACCTGTCCGCCATGGACGCGGGCAGCTGGTTCGGGCCGCAATTCCGCGACGAGCCGGTGCCATTCTTCACCCAGTTCATCGATTATTGCAAGCAGCAGCGTATCTGGATGAACGTGGAAATCAAGCCGGCCGACGGTTTCGAGCACGAAACCGGCAGCTGGGTTGCAAAAATCACACGCGAGCACTACGCCGCCGAGATCGCCGCCGGCGACCCGGCCGCCGTGCCCTTGCTGTCCTCGTTCAGCTTCGAGGCGCTGGCCGCCGCCCGCGACGCGGCGCCCGAGCTGCCGCGCGGCTATTTGCTGGACACCATCCCCGCCGACTGGCAAGCGCAGGCGCGCGAACTGGGCGCGGTGGCCATTCACACCAACCAGAAGCACCTCACGCGCGAGCTGGCGGCGCAGATCAAGGCGGCCGGCTATGGGCTGTTTTGCTACACCGTCAACGATCCAGCGCGGGGCAGGGAGATCCTGTCCTGGGGCGTGGACGGGTTCTGCACCGACCGCATCGATTTGATCGGCCCCGCTTTCGCCTGAGACCCTTTGGCCGTCACGGTCATATATAATCAACCCTTTGCATCTGCCAGCTACCACTGCTTACGACATGAAATCATCTGAAATCCGCGACAAATTCCTCAAGTTTTTTGAATCCAAGGGTCATTCGATTGTCCGTTCCAGCTCCCTGGTGCCTGGCAACGACCCGACCCTGCTGCTGACCAACAGCGGCATGGTGCAGTTCAAGGACGTGTTCACCGGCACCGACAGTCGTCCGTACACCCGCGCCACCTCCGTGCAGCGCTGCGTGCGCGCCGGCGGCAAGCACAACGACCTGGAAAACGTCGGCTACACCGCGCGCCACCACACCTTCTTCGAAATGCTGGGCAACTTCAGCTTCGGCGACTACTTCAAGCGCGACGCCATCAGCTTCGCGTGGGAACTGCTGACCAAGGTCTACGGCCTGCCGGTCGAGAAGCTGACCGTGACCGTCTACCAGGAAGACGACGAAGCCTACGACATCTGGGCCAAGGAAATCGGCGTGCCGACCGAGCGCATCATCCGCATCGGCGACAACAAGGGCGCGCGCTACGCGTCGGACAACTTCTGGCAGATGGCCGACACCGGCCCGTGCGGTCCGTGCACCGAGATCTTCTACGACCACGGCGCCGACATTCCAGGCGGCCCTCCAGGCTCGCCCGACGAAGACGGCGACCGCTTCATCGAGATCTGGAACCTGGTGTTCATGCAGTTCAACCGCGACGAAGCGGGCGTGATGCACAAGCTGCCGAAGCCGTGCGTCGACACCGGCATGGGCATGGAGCGCCTGGCCGCCGTGCTGCAGCACGTGCACTCGAACTACGAGATCGACCTGTTCCAGCACCTGATCAAGGCCGCCGCGCGCGAAACCGGCGCCACCGACCTGGAAAACAAATCGCTGCGCGTGATCGCCGACCACATCCGCGCCGCCGCGTTCATGATCGTTGACGGTGTGATCCCTGGCAGCGAAGGCCGCGCCTACGTCCTGCGCCGCATCATCCGCCGCGCGCTGCGTCACGGCCACAAGCTGGGCCAGACCAAGCCGTTCTTCTACAAGCTGGTGGCCGACCTGGCGATCGAGATGGGCGCCGCCTATCCGGAGCTGGAAGAAGCCAAGGACCGCGTGGCCCAGATGCTGAAGGCCGAGGAAGAACGCTTCGGCGAGACCCTGGAGACCGGCATGAAGGTGCTGGAAGCCCAGCTGGCCAAGGACGGCAAGGGCATCGACGGCGCCACCGCCTTCACCTTGTACGAAACCTACGGCTTCCCGCCGGACCTGACAGCCGACATCTGCCGCGAACGCAATATCGAGTTCGACCAGGTTGGCTACGACGCCGCGCTGAAGGAAAGCCAGGAGCTGTCGCGCAAGGGCGGCAAGACCACCAAGGATGCCAAGGTCGAGTACTCGGGCGAGAAAAACAAATTCGTCGGCTACGACAACCTGACCCACAGCAGCAAGGTCGTGGCGCTGTACGCGGCCGGCACGCCGGTGCAGGAACTGAAGGCTGGCCAGGCCGGCATCGTGGTGCTGGACACCACGCCGTTCTACGCCGAATCCGGCGGCCAGGTGGGCGACCAGGGCGTGATCAGCTCGGGCGCGGCGCAGTTCAGCGTCAGCGACACGCTGAAGATCCAGGCCGATGTATTCGGCCACCACGGCGTGCAGGACTCCGGTTCGCTGAAAGTGGGCGACGCGGTCAGCGCCAACGTGGACGAAGCCAAGCGCGCGCGCACCATCCGCAACCACTCGGCCACCCACCTGATGCACAAGGCCTTGCGTGAAGTGCTGGGCTCGCACGTGGCGCAGAAGGGCTCGCTGGTCGATCCCGACAAGACCCGTTTCGACTTCAGCCACAACGCGCCGCTGACGGCCGAGCAGATCGCCGAAGTGGAAGCCAAGGTCAACAAAGAGATCCTGGAAAACCAGGCGACCAAGGCGCAGCACATGTCCTTCGACGACGCGGTCAAGCACGGCGCGATGGCGCTGTTCGGCGAGAAGTACGGCGACGAAGTGCGCGTGTTGGACATCGGCTCGTCGAAAGAGCTGTGCGGCGGCGTGCACGTGCACCGCACCGGCGACATCGGGCTGTTCAAGATCACCGGTGAAGGTGGCGTCGCAGCGGGTATCCGCCGTGTCGAGGCCGTGACGGGCGAGGGCGCGCTGGCGCTGGTGCAATCGATGAACCGCCGCCTGCTGGACGCTTCGGCCGCGCTGAAGTCGACGCCGGAAGAACTGACCGCGCGTATCGGCCAGGTGCAGGACCACGTCAAGGCGCTGGAGAAAGAACTGGCCGCGCTGAAATCGAAACTGGCTTCGGGCCAGGGCGACGAGCTGGCCACGCAGGCGGTGGACGTCAACGGCATCAAGGTGCTGGCTGCCGTGCTGGAAGGCGCCGACGTGGCGCGCCTGCGCGAAACCATGGACAAGCTGAAGGACAAGCTGAAGACCGCCGCCATCGTGCTGGCCAGCGTGGCCGACGGCAAAGTCAGCCTGATCGCGGGCGTGACGGCGGACGCCACATCCAAGGTCAAGGCAGGCGAACTGGTGAACTTCGTCGCACAACAAGTGGGCGGCAAAGGCGGCGGACGCCCCGATATGGCGCAGGCCGGCGGCACCGATCCGAGCGGTTTGCCAGCGGCGCTGGCGGCTGTTCCGGCATGGGTGGGCGAACGCGCTTAAGTTGCCTCAAAGCCTTGTAATGCAGTAACTATGCGGCCTGCGTGTCTCACGCAGGCCGTTGTCGTCTGGAGGTGGCTGTTGTATACTTGCCAGTTCCCGTTGCAAACTTGCAACGCACTACGAACTATTTTGGTGCAGCGCGTCATGCGATCCGTTTTGGAGTAGTATGACGTCAGTCCTAACAAAACATGCGGGTTCTTGATGAGCGACACGATACTTGAAAACGAAATCATGGAATTCCACAAAGAACTCGACGCGCGCGGCCTGAACTGTCCGCTGCCGATCCTCAAGGCCAAGAAAGCCTTGTCCGAGTTGCAAAGTGGCGAAGTCCTGCGCATCATGGCGACCGACCCTGGTTCCGTGCGCGATTTCCAGGCATTCGCCAAGCAGACCGGCAACGCCCTGTTGTCGCATGTCCAGATCGGCCGCGAATTCGTGTTTTTGATGCGGCGCAAATAATCCCCCTGCGTCTTTTTTTCTAGAAACATCGTCTAACAGATTTATTTTTTAGACGATTTCTACTAGCTAAAAAACGCACGATCGTGCTTTATTTTCTTGTGCGCGCTGAATTTCTCATATAATCTAGCCCACATAATTTAGTCCCGAACTCTTACTTTTTCCAAAGGCATAGCTATGAAAGTCTTGGTACCCGTCAAACGCGTGGTCGACTATAACGTCAAGGTGCGCGTCAAGTCCGACGGCACGGGCGTTGATATTGCCAACGTCAAAATGTCGATGAACCCATTCGATGAGATCGCGCTGGAAGAAGCGATGCGCCTCAAAGAAGCCGGCAAAGTGACCGAAGTGGTCGCCGTATCGTGCGGCGTGACCCAGTGCCAGGAAACCCTGCGCACCGGCATGGCCATCGGCGCCGACCGTGGCATCCTGGTGGAGACCGCCGTTGAACTGGAACCGCTGGCCGTGGCCAAGCTGCTCAAGGCACTGGCCGAGAAAGAGCAGCCACAACTGATCATCCTGGGCAAGCAGGCGATCGACGACGACTCCAACCAGACCGGCCAGATGCTGGCGGCGCTGCTGGGCTGGCCGCAAGCGACGTTCGCGTCGAAAGTGGTGCTGGAAGACGGCAAAGTCACCGTGACCCGCGAAGTGGACGGCGGCCTGGAAACCCTGGCGCTGACCCTGCCTGCCATCGTCACCACCGACCTGCGCCTGAACGAGCCGCGCTATGTGACGCTGCCGAACATCATGAAGGCCAAGAAAAAACCGCTGGATGTGACCAAGCCAGAAGACCTGGGCGTCGATGTGACCCCGCGTCTGAAAACCCTGAAAGTCGTCGAGCCAGCCAAGCGCTCGGCCGGCATCAAGGTCCCGGACGTCGCCACCCTGGTCGCGAAACTGCGCACCGAAGCCAAAGTCATCTAAGAACTTCGTTGTCGTCCCGGCGGAGCCGGGACGGGAATAATCAAAGGAAAAATCATGGTCGCATTAGTTATCGCTGAACACGACAACGCTAGCCTGAAAGGCAGCACCCTCCACACCGTGACCGCCGCAGCCCAATGCGGTGGCGACGTGCACGTCCTGGTCGCTGGCTCGAACGCCGGCGCCGCCGCCGCAGCCGCCGCGCAAATCGCCGGCGTGTCGAAAGTGATCGTCGCCGACGCTCCTTACTTCGCCGACGGCCTGGCCGAGAACATCGCCGAGCAAGTGCTGGCGCTGGCCGGTTCGTACAGCCACATCCTGGCCCCAGCCACCGCCTACGGCAAGAACATCCTGCCACGCGTGGCCGCCAAGCTGGACGTGGCGCAGATCTCGGAAATCACCAAGGTCGATTCGCCGGACACCTTCGAGCGTCCTATCTACGCCGGCAACGCGATCGCCTACGTGCAATCGTCGGACAAGGTCAAGGTCATCACCGTGCGCTCGACCGGCTTCGACGCCGCTGCCGCCACCGGTGGTTCGGCAGCGACCGAGACCGTCGCCGCTGTTGCCGACCTGGGCAAGTCGGCCTTCGTCGGCCGCGAGCTGGCCAAGTCGGACCGTCCTGAACTGACCGCCGCCAAGATCATTGTTTCCGGCGGCCGCGGCATGGGCTCGGGCGAAGCGTTCAAGATCCTGGAACCGCTGGCGGACAAGCTGAACGCCGCCATGGGCGCCTCGCGCGCAGCGGTCGACGCCGGCTACGTGCCGAACGACTGGCAGGTTGGCCAGACCGGCAAGATCGTCGCGCCGTCGCTGTACATCGCTGTCGGCATCTCCGGCGCGATCCAGCACCTGGCCGGCATGAAGGATTCCAAAGTGATCGTCGCGGTCAACAAGGATCCCGAGGCGCCGATCTTCTCCGTTGCCGACTACGGCATCGTGGGCGATCTGTTTGAAATCGTGCCGCAACTGGTTGCAGAACTGGGCTAATTCACCCGTTATGAACACAGGGCCACGCTGATCCGGATGACCGGATTGCCGTGGCCTTTTTCTTGGAGACATAAGATGCCGTATCAAGCACCCCTGAAAGACATGCTGTTCGTGATGAACGAACTGGCCGACCTGGCCGGCGTCAACGCGCTGCCGGGCAATGAGGACGCGACCCCGGACACGGCCGAAGCCGTGCTGGAAGAAAACGCGAAGTTCGTCGCCAACGTGGTGGCGCCGCTGAACAATCCGAGCGACAAGGAGCCGAGCTGGTGGCACGACGGCCAGGTCACCACCTCCAAGGGCTTCAAGGAAGCCTTCAAGGCCTTTGCCGAGGCTGGCTGGCAGGGCGTGCAGCATCCGGTGGAATTCGGCGGCCAAGGCCTGCCCAAGTTGCTGGCGACGCCATGCATCGAAATGCTCAACGCCGGCAGCATCTCGTTCGCGCTGTGCGCGCTGCTGTCGGACGGCGCGATCGAAGCGCTGCTGACCGCAGGCAGCGACGAGCAGAAAGCCATCTACCTGGAGAACCTGGTGTCGGGCAAATGGACCGGCACCATGAACCTGACCGAGCCGCAAGCCGGCTCCGACCTGGCCGCCGTGCGCACCCGCGCGGTGCCGCAGGGCGACGGCACCTACAAGGTGTTCGGCACCAAGATCTTCATCACCTACGGCGAGCACGACTTCACCGAGAACATCGTCCACCTGGTGCTGGCGCGCACGCCGGACGCGCCCGCTGGCGTGAAGGGGATTTCGCTGTTCATCGTGCCGAAGTTCCTGGTCAACGCCGACGGTTCGCTGGGCGCGCGCAACGACGCGCATTGCGTGTCGATCGAGCACAAGCTGGGCATCAAGGCCAGCCCGACCGCCGTGCTGCAATTCGGCGATCATGGTGGCGCCATCGGCACGCTGGTGGGCGAGGAGAACCGTGGCCTGGAGTACATGTTCATCATGATGAACGCGGCCCGCTTCGGCGTCGGCATGCAGGGCATCGGCCTGGCCGAGCGCGCTTACCAGAAGGCGGTGGCGTTCGCCAAGGACCGCGTGCAGTCGCGCGACCTGGCCGGCTCGGCTGGTCCGGTGTCGATCATTCATCATCCGGACGTGCGCCGCATGTTGATGTCGATGCGTTCGCAGACCGAGGCGGCGCGCGCGCTGGCCTACGTCGGCGCCGGCATCAGCGACGTGGCGCATAGCCACGCCGACGCCGAGGTGCGCAAGGCCAACCTGGCGGTGTACGAGTACCTGGTGCCGGTGATCAAGGGCTGGTCGACCGAGATGTCGCAGGACGTCACGCGCGACGGCGTGCAGGTGCATGGCGGCATGGGCTTCATCGAAGAGACCGGTGCGGCGCAGCACTATCGCGATGCGAAGATCCTGACGATCTACGAAGGCACGACCGCGATCCAGGCCAACGACCTGGTTGGCCGCAAGACCGTGCGCGACGGCGGCGCAGTGGCGAAGAGCATCATCGCCCAGGTGCGCGCGACCGAGGCGCAACTGGCCGGCGTGGACAGCGCGGACTTCAAGGCCATCCTGGCGCAGCTGTCGTCCGGCAGCAAGGACCTGGAAGCGGTGGTGGACTTTGTGGTGGCCAACGTCAAGAGCGACATCAAGGGTGTGTTCGCCGGCAGCGTGCTGTACCTGAAGTTGGCCGGCCTGGTGCTGGGCGGCTGGCAGATGGCGCGCGCGGCGCTGGTGGCGCAGCAGAAGCTGGACGCCAACGAAGGCGACGCCAGCTTCTACAAGGCCAAGATCGCCACCGCGCGCTTCTTCGCCGACCACATCCTGTCGCAAGCCTCGAGCCTGCGCACCGCCATCATCGACGGCAGCGCCGGCGTGCTGGCCTTGAGCGAAGACCAGTTCTAAACCCGTCTTAAACCACTGGGGTCAAGTCTGACATTCGGACACGAGCCCTACCGTAGGCGCCTGCTTACGGTAGGGCTCGTGTCCGAATGTCAGACTTGACCCCATTTTTTTTAGTCGTCGAGGTTGGCTTTGACTTGTAGTAGCAGGCTGTGCAGCGTTTGCTGCTGCTCGGCGCTCAGGCCCTTCATGGCTTGCGTGTTCAGCGCCTCGGCCTGGCGCTTGATCTTGTGCTGGATGGAGCACCAGATCCGCGCCGCCGCCTACTGGAAGCGCGGCGGCAGCAACTTCCACGCCACACTGGATGACTAAGGTCTTCGAAGCTTGCGGCATGTTGATGTGGCATGCGGCCGGTTCGCTAAGCTGGCTGAATGAAGGTGCGCGCCGTAATTAAAATGCTGGTGGAAGACGGTTGGGATATAGTGAATATCCAGGGGAGTCATCGTCAATTTAAACACGCCGTCAAAGCGGGGCGGGTTACGGTTCCCGGCAAGCTGAGTGACGATCTGGCGCCCGGTACGCTCAACAGTATTCTCAAGCAGGCAGGGTTGAAAAAATGAGTACCGTTCGTTACGCCATCGTTATTGAAAAGGCCGAGGGAAATTATTCGGCTTATGTGCCGGACTTGCCCGGCTGCGTGGCCACCGGCGCTACTGTGGCCGAAGCGGAATCCTCGCTCAGGGAAGCCATCGTTTTCCACCTCGATGGCATGCGCGAGGATGGTCTGCCCATCCCCGCGCCGGCCAGCATGGTCGCTTATGTGGACATCGCGGCCTGATTCGGGTTCATCACGTCGATGATGGCCTGGTAGACGCGCACCGGTTCTTCGGCGATGCGGTTGAGCACGTAGAGGAAGTGCTCGTCGCCGAACACGGCGTATTCTCGGGTGGGGAAGCCGCGCGCGTGCAGTTCGGCGATCTGCTCGGTGCCCAGGCCGATCAGCGATTCGAATTCGAACCAGCGCGGGTCGATGCGCTCTTCCAGAATCAGCGCGCTGAGGTCTTGCTGGATGCCGCGGTCGTGCGTGGCGATCGAGCACTTGTGGCCGCTCAGCAGCAGCTCGCGCGCGTGGCGGCGGTAGGCTTCCGCCAGTTCCGGACTGTTGCGGTGGTAGGAAATCTCTTCCGATTCGAGGAACGCGCCTTTCACCAGGCGGATGCGGCCGGGGATCTTCATCAGCGCCGGCAGGTCCTGGTCGGTGCGGTGGCGCTTGGCCGGCACGGTGATGCCGACGTTGTGCAAGCCATCTTCCTTGTGCAGCCGCGCGTAGATGGCGTAGATGTCGTCGGCGCGGTCGGCGCCTTCCATCGAGATCATCACTTCGCGGTTGATCTCGGCGGCGGCCAGCGCGATGCGGCGGGCGTTGCGGTAGCCCAGCTCCTTGTCCACCGTCAGGCCCACGTGCGACAGGTCGAACGATACCGAGCAGTTCAGGTTGCGCTGGCCGATGGCGCGGGTCAGCTCCATGAACACTTCCGTCTCCGCCATCGCGAAGCCTTCGTCGCGCACGCTCTCGCCCATGTATTCGGCCGAGGCCGCATGACCCTGGGCGATGATGTGCTCGACCCGCTGCAGGGCGTCGGCGACGGTGCGGCCGGCCACATAGCGCTGCGACACCTTGTGCATGTACGGCCGCAGCAGCGGGTCGTTGCAGAATTTTTCCTTGGCGCTCTCATCGAGCGCCAGCGTGCGCAGGGTGGTGGCGGCTTGGTCTACCAGCGGCTGCCATTGGGCGGGGAAGGCGGGTGGGTGCACGGGATCTCCAGTTGTGGTCGAATGGGCAAGAGGTGGTGGCGCGGGCGAAAAAAAACAGTCCGGAGACTGTTTTTTATTTTGCCTAGTTGCGGACCAGGTTGCCGTTGTCGTTGCGGACCCGGTCGCCGCTCAGCATGCGCGGGTCATGGTCGAAGTTGAAGCTGGCCTGCTTGCCGTCGTCGTACTGCACGTGCACGGTCCACTGCTTGGTGGACTTGGCGTTTTCTTCGATCTTCTTGCCGGCGTAGGCGCCGCCGGCCGCGCCGGCCACGGTGGCCAGTTCGCGGCCGTGGCCGCTGCCGACCTGGTTGCCCAGCAGGGCGCCTGCCACGCCGCCGGCGATCAGGCCTAGCGCGCTGCCTTCGCCGGCCTTGTCGCTGACCACGACCGAGGTGACCTTGCCGCATTCCATGCAGCTGCCGGGCTTGGCCGGGCTGGCCTTGAACTGGGCCTTGGCCAGCGCCATCGATTTGTCGTATTCGGTCTTGGCGTCGCGCGTGCATTGCATGCGCGCGGCCGATTCGCTTTCCTCCGAACACAGCTTCTTGTCTTCCGCGTAGCGCGTGGCGATGCGCTTGGATTCCGCGTTGAATTGCTCTTTGGGTGTTTGCGCCTGGGCGGTGGTGGCCAGGCCGGCCAGGGCCAGCGCCATCAGAATAGAACGGTTCATGCTTTTTCTCCTTATGTTAACCGTAGGAACCACCAGTGTACAACAAGTCAAACAGGCGGGAGATCGTGGCGATCAGGCCGCCGGCGCCCACCATCATGCTGGCCACCAGCACCACGGCCAGCGGCCAGTGGGTATCCGACTGCTTGCCGGAGCCGGGGTTGAAGCGGGCGTCCCATTTTTCGTCGGACATCAGGCCCAGCACCAGCGCTTCCAGGAAGCCGGCCAGGCCGGAGACCATGATGGGCAGCAGCTTGTAGAAGCTGTCCGCGTCCGGCCAGGCGGCGGACACGGCGGCCGCGGCGGGCAGGGCGGCCAGGTGCAGCCACAGCCAGGGGTCGCGCGGGCCGCGCAGGTACAGGCGCTGCAGGCCGAGGCCGCCCACCAGGAAGGCCAGCAGGGTGGCGAAGGTCTTGTTTTTGTGGGGAGTGTGGTGCAAAACAGTCATGTTTGTTCAGCAGTGGCCGGAAAACATGCAGTATCGGTCATAATACGGCCCCCGGCGGACCTTTTTTATGGTCGGAGCTCTTGCCCCGCACGCCGGATCGGGGGATAATCTTCGATTACCCCAACATTGCCCGATTATTTCATTAACGCTTGCTGCTTCGCGGCAAAGCGCGCTATAATTTGCGGCTTTTTCCGTCCTAGCACACTTTTTGGAAATATTATGGTCGTTATTCGTTTAGCTCGTGGAGGCGCCAAGAAGCGTCCGTTCTTCAACATCGTTGCAACCGACTCGCGCAATCGCCGCGATGGCCGTTTCATCGAGCGCATCGGTTTCTACAACCCGATGGCATCCGGTGGTGAAGTCGCTCTGCGCATCACCGCTGACCGTCTGGCTCACTGGCAATCGGTTGGCGCACAACTGTCGCCTACCGTGGCTCGCCTGGTCGCTTCGAACAAAGCTGCCTAAGTCTGGTTGCTGGTTTGACCGATAAGAATGCATCCGGGGTGCAAGTCCCCGACGATCTGGCACAGGTAGGCTTTGTCTTCGGTGCCTACGGCGTCGCTGGCTGGGTGAGGATACGTCCTTTCTCGGAAGATGCGGATGCACTCCTCGCGGTGAAAACCTGGTGGATCGACAAGCCAAGCTTGCACGATGTCGATGTCAAGCAGTGCAAACTGCATGGCGGCGACGTGGTGGCACAGTTGGTGGGAGTGACCGACCGGAACGTCGCAGAAGCGCTCAAGGGCGCAGCTGTTTCGATTCCGCGCAGTCGTTTCCCGGCCTTGTCCGACGATGAGTTTTACTGGGCCGAGTTGATCGGTCTGGATGTAGAGAATTTGCAAGGTGAGCACCTCGGTACGGTGACTGACATGATGAGCAATGGTCCGCAGTCGATCTTGCGCATACAGCCAGTCGTTAACCCCGAATCAGATGCTGCCGCCAAGGCGAAACCCGAGGTTGCGGCGCAGGAGCGCCTGATTCCATTTGTGGACGCGTTTATCATCAAGGTAGACAAGGCCGCCAAGAAGATCACTGTCGACTGGGGCCTTGATTATTAAAGAACATAAGGGCGGCCCGCCATGCAATTCGATGTCGTGACCCTGTTCCCTGAAATGTTCGCCGCACTGACGCAGTCGGGTGTCACCCGGCGCGCGTTTGAACAGAATAAATGTGGCTTGTCGTTGTGGAATCCGCGTGATTTCACCACGGACAATCACCGCACCGTGGATGACCGCCCGTATGGCGGCGGCCCCGGCATGGTGATGCTGGCCAAACCCCTGGAAGCGACGCTCAACGCGGCGAAGCAGCGCCAGATCGATGCCGGTCTGCCCGCGCCCCGCGTGGTGTTCATGTCGCCCCAGGGCAAGCAGTTGACGCACGAGCGTGTGATGCAGCTGAAGCAGGAACCCGGCTTGGTGATCCTGTGCGGCCGCTACGAGGCGGTGGACCAGCGTTTGCTGGACCGCTGCGTCGACGAGGAAATCAGCCTGGGCGATTTCGTGCTGTCCGGCGGCGAGCTGCCGGCGATGGCCTTGATGGATGCCGTGATCCGCCAGATTCCCGGCGTGTTGAACACGGATGCGTCGGCGGTCGAGGACAGCTTCGTCAACGGCCTGCTGGATTCGCCGCACTACACGCGGCCGGAAACGTACGAGGGTGTGGGCGTGCCGCCGGTGCTGATGGGCGGCAACCACGCGGAGATCGAGAAATGGCGCCGTCAGCGCATGCTGGAGGCGACCGCGCGCAAGCGCCCGGATTTGCTGGTCAAGGCGCGTGAGGCGGGGCTGCTCACCAAGCTTGATGAAAAGTTTTTGGCAGGTTTGTAAACCTGTTGTTGTAGCTAGCGGGCATGTCGCCCGCGTGTTTTAACCCCATCCTCTACTGGGCATCGAGCTTAGTCTCATAGCGCGCCAGCATGATGGTTTATGGAGTCATAAAAATGAATCTGATTCAACAACTCGAGCAAGAAGAAATCGCTCGCCTGGGCAAAAGCATCCCTGACTTTGCACCTGGCGATACCGTGATCGTCAACGTTAACGTAGTCGAAGGCACCCGCAAGCGCGCCCAGGCTTACGAAGGCGTGGTCATCTCCCGTCGCAACCGTGGCCTGAACTCGAACTTCATCGTTCGTAAGATCTCGTCCGGCGAAGGCGTCGAGCGTACCTTCCAGCTGTACTCCCCGCTGATCGCTTCGATCGAAGTGAAACGCCGCGGTGACGTACGTCGCGCTAAACTGTACTACCTGCGTGATCGTTCCGGTAAATCGGCACGTATCAAGGAAAAACTGCCAAACCGTCGCCCAGTGGCGAAAGCAACCGCTGCTTAATAGCCGCGTTTGTGTTTGGATAGAAGGGGCGCCATCGGTGCCCCTTTTTTTTATAGTGGAGGTGACGTTTGGCCAAGCCCCTGTTCAATCCGAAAGAACTTCCCGTAGACGCCATCGCCGGCGAGCCCGCCATCGCGCCGGAGCGCCTGACGTCCGAGTGGCTGCGCGGCCGCTTCACGGCGCCGCCGTTGTGGACGCCCGAGGGCGCCGAGGAATCGCTGGGCAGCCTGTCGCAGCGGCCAACGCCGACGCCTGCCTCGGTGCTGATTCCGCTGGTGCCGCGCGAGAGCGGCCTGACCATCCTGCTGACCCAGCGCACCGACCATTTGACGGACCACGCCGGCCAGATCAGCTTTCCCGGCGGCCGCGCCGAGGATTACGACCGCGACGCGGTCGACACCGCGCTGCGCGAGTCGGAGGAGGAGATCGGGCTGGCGCGCCGCCATGTCGACGTGCTGGGCACCTTGCCGCGCTACCTGACCGGCACCGGCTATTGCGTGACGCCGGTGGTGGGGCTGGTGGCGCCGCCGTTCGAGCTGACCGCCGATCCGTCCGAGGTGGCGGAAATCTTCGAGGTGCCGCTGGCCTTTCTGATGGATGGCTTGAACCACCAGCGCCTGTCGGTGCAGCTGCCGGGCGGGCGCCGCAGCTTTTATGCGATGCCGTACGGCGATTACTACATCTGGGGCGCAACAGCGGGCATGCTGCGCAACCTGTTCCATTTCTTGCGCGCATAGGCACACTACGCTATCGTAGCGGGCAACAATAAGTTTGCTTAGAAAGGCGCGCAGCTTCGTTGCAGCTCCTAGCCGTACAATTTGTACTGTCTTCGTCGCTGCGCCTCGCTGCGCGCCTTTCTAAGCAAACTTAGCCGACTCAAAGGATCACTAATGACTTTTCTTTCCATTCTATGCGCGCTGCTGATCGAGCAGATGAAGCCGCTGCGCGCAGACAATCCGATCTACGCTGAAATCAAGCGCCTGGCGTTGCGGATGGAGATCTGGTTCAACGCCGGCGATTCGACCCACGGCCGCATGGGCTGGTTCCTGATGATGGCCCTGCTGATGGTGCCCACCGCGCTGATCTACTGGGTCCTCAAGCACTACAACTGGTTCCTGGCGGCGTTCGCCTGGAACGTGCTGATCGTCTACCTGACGCTGGGCTTCCGCCACTACAGCCACTATTTCACCTCGATCCAGTTGGCGCTCAACGCCGGCGACGACGCCACGGCGCGCGCGCTGCTGGCCGAGTGGACCAAGCAGGACACCGTGGGCATGGAAGCGTCCGAGATCGCCCGCCTGGCGGTCGAGAAGTCGCTGATCACCACGCACCGCAATGTGTTCGGGGTGTTCTTCTGGTTCCTGATGCCGCTGGGCCCTGCCTGCGCGGTGATGTACCGCGTGGCCGAGCACCTGGCGCGCGCCTGGAACGAACCTGAGCACATGCGCAACGAAGCCTTCGGCCAGTTCGCCGCGCGCGCCTTCTACTGGATCGACTGGATCCCGGTGCGCCTGACCGCCGTGGCCTTCGCCGTGGTGGGCAACTTCGAGGATGCGATCTACGCCTGGCGCAACTTCGCCCACCGCTGGGCGGACGAGGCGATCGGCATCATCCTGTCGGCCGGCGGCGGCGCCATGGGCGTGCGCCTGGGCACGCCGGCGGAGAACGCGGCCAAGCTGCTGCCGGCCGATGCCGCCACGGTGGACCTGGGCGACGAGGAGCCGGACATGCTGCCGGGCGAGGAGCCGAGCGTGCGCGCGCTGCAGAGCACGGTGGGCCTGGTGTGGCGCGCGCTGCTGCTGTGGATGATGTTGTTATTGCTGCTGTCGGGCGCGGTCTGGCTCGGAGCGACCCCTTAAGCGGGTACAATAGCGGCATTGCTGTGGTGCGGAAAGATGATCTTTCTGCACCAAAGTGGTTAATCGCGCTGAAAACCGGATAGAAATCAATGACTTACGTATTTAGGTCTTCTATAAGATATAATACGTAAGATTCTTACAGAATGATATCCGCCCGAGCGACCAGTCGGGATTATTCACGCATTCTTGTTACCAACAAGTATCTACTCCTAAGCAGCCGCCCATGGCAGAGTCAGCCCTCAAACCGTCAGAACAGCTGGATTCGTTCTTCATCCTTGGCCGCACCAGCAATGGCCGGCAGTTCCGTCCCAGCGACTGGGCCGAGCGCCTGTGCGGGGTGATGTCCTGCTTCAAGCCGGAAGGTTACGGCGGCGGCCGCGACTCCCACCTGCAGTTCTCGCCCTACGTGACGCCGACCGTGATCGACGGCGTCAAGTCGGTGGTGGTGAACGGCAAGCTGCGCCAGCTCGAACCGCTGGCCTACCACTTCGTCATCTCCTTCGCCAAGGACAACGACCTGCAAATGGTCGACGCCTGCATCCTGCCCGAAAAGGCCTGATCCCCGTCATTTAAAATTCGCTTAAGCGACTACCCACGAGGGCGGGGTAGGGCGTATGCTGCCTGTTCTTCAGTTTTTTTCGCGAGAGAACATGCACAACAGCCGCTTGAAACACGCCGCCGCCGCCAGCCTGATGCTGTGCGGCCTGTCCTTTGTCGCCACCGGCAGCGCGTGGGCGCAGGCCTTGCCGGCCGGCGTGGTCAAGGGACCGTCGGTCGAGGGCATCACCGAGTACCGGCTGCCGAACGGTTTGAAGGTGCTGCTGTTCCCGGATGCTTCCAAGCCCACCGTGACGGTCAACGTCACCTACCTGGTCGGCTCGCGGCACGAGAACTACGGCGAGACCGGCATGGCCCACCTGCTGGAACACATGATGTTCAAGGGCGCGCCCAAGAACCGCAGCATCCCGCAGGAATTCGCCAACCGCGGCATGGAGTTCAACGGCACCACCTCCTACGACCGCACCAACTACTACGAGGTGTTCCAGGCCAGCCAGGACAACCTGAAATGGGCGCTGGACATGGAGGCCGACCGCATGGTCCATTCCTTCATCGCCCGCAAGGACCTCGATTCCGAGATGACGGTGGTGCGCAACGAGTACGAGAGCGGCGAGAACGATCCCTTCTCGGTGCTGCTCAAGCGCATGCAGAGCGTGGCGTATGACTGGCACTCGTATGGCCGCTCCACCATCGGCAACCGCAGCGACATCGAGAACGTGCGCATCGAGAACCTGCAGGCCTTCTACCGCACCTACTACCAGCCGGACAACGCGGTGCTGCTGGTGGCCGGTAAATTCGATCCGTCGCAGACGCTGGCCTGGATCAGCAAATCGTTCGGCGTGATCCCGAAACCCAAGCGCAGCCTGCCGCCGTTCTGGACGGTCGAGCCGACGCAGGACGGGGAGCGCAGCTTCGTGGTGCGGCGCAAGGGCGACATGCAGGTGATCGCGCTGGGCTACAAGATTCCATCGGCCTTGCAGCAGGATAGCGACGCGCTCAGTTTCATGTCCGAGATTTTGGGCGATACGCCGACCGGCCGCCTGCACAAGGCGCTGGTGGAGAGCGGCAAGGCGGCGCAGGTGTTCAGCTTCGGCCAGACCGGCTATGCGCCGGGCCTGCAGATCATCGGCGCGGTGGTGAAGGCGGGCCAGCCGCTGGAGCCGGTGCGCGATGCGCTGATCGCGACGGTGGAGGGCTTCGCCAGCACGCCGCCGACGGCCGAGGAGATGGAGCGCGCGCGGCGCAATTTCGCCAACGGCATCGAGAAGTCGCTCAACGATCCGCAGCGGGTGGGCGTGAGCATGTCGGAGGAGATCGCGCTGGGCGACTGGCGTCTGCTGTTCGAGGGCCGCGACAAGCTGCCGACCATCACGCCGGAGCAGGTGGCTGCGGCGGCGGGGCGCTACCTGAAGCGCGACAACCGCGTGGTGGGCAGCTTCGTGCCGGAGGATGCGCCGCAGCGCGCCGAGATTCCGGCCGCGCCTTCGGTGGCGGAGGTGATGAAGGACTTCAAGGGCAAGGACAGCGTGCTGACGTCGGAGGTGTTCGATCCGAGCCAGGCCAACATCAATGCGCGCACCGAGATCAAGACCATCGGCGGCTTGAAGGTCGCGCTGTTGAGCAAGAAGAATCGCGGCGAGGCGGTGTCGGTGGACCTGCAGCTGCATTGGGGCGATGAGAAGAACCTGTTCAACACGGCCATCGTGTCGAACGCCGCCAACGAGATGCTGATGCGCGGTACCAGCAAGTACACGCGCGAGCAGCTGGCCGACGCCTTCGCCAAATTGAAGGTCAGCGGCAGCCTGTATCGCTTCGATACCACGGGGCCGAACCTGGACGCGGCGCTGCGCCTGGTGGCGCATGTGCTGAAGGAGGCCAGCTTCCCGGCGGCGGAGTTCGAGCAGTTGCGCCAGCAATGGCTGGTGGCGATCGAGGCGTCGCGCAACGAGCCGCAGTCGCTGGCGCGCACGGAGGTGGACCTGTATTTCAACCACTATCCGAAGGGCGACGTGCGCGCGCCGATGTCGGTGGACGAGCAGCTGGCGGCGGTGAAGGCGCTCAAGCTGGAGGACGTGGTCGCGTTCCACCGCGATTACTACGGCGCCAATCACGGCGAGCTGGCGATCGTCGGCGATTTCGACAAGGCGGCGATCGGCAAGACCATCGCCGACAGCTTCTCCGGTTGGGATAGTAAAGTCGCCTATGCGCCGGTCACTTCGACCAACGAGGACAAGGCGCCGCTGCACAAGACCATCAACGCGCCGGACAAGGAGAACGGCTTCTATACCGCGCGCATGAACCTGGACCTGAACGTCAACGATCCGGATTATCCGCTGCTGGACCTGGCCAACTATATCTTCGGCGAGGGCGGTTTGAAATCGCGGCTGATGGACCGCATCCGCCAGAAGGACGGCTTGTCGTACGGCGGCGGCTCGGGCCTGCAGCCGGGCGAGATCGACCGCGCCGGCAGCTTCGGCATCGACGCCATCGCCGCGCCGCAGAACCTGAAGAAGCTGGAGACGGCGATCCAGCAGGAGCTGGACCGGGCGGTGAAGGGCGGCTTCACGGCGGCTGAACTGGCGGGCGCCAAGTCCGGCCTGTTGCAGCAGCGGGTGCAGAACCGGTCGAAGGACAGTGTGCTGGCCGCCGGCTGGACGCGCAATCTGTACATGAACCGTACCTACAGCTGGAGCAAGGAGTACGAGGACAAGCTGAAGGCGGCCACGCTGGAGCAGGTCAACGCCGCCTTCCGCAAGGCGATCGATCCGGCCCGGCTGACGGTGGTGATGGCGGGCGACGAGGCCAAGGCGAAAGGCGCCGCGCCTGCCGTGAGCGCAAAATAATCTGCCGGGGGATGCCCCGGCGGCGTTAGTGGATGTCGTCCAGCTGGTCGTGCGCGCGGCGGTAGCGGGGCAGGCGGCGTTCCAGCGTGTTCTGCGACTGGTGGTTCGCGTGTTCGACCAGCGTCAGCGCGGTGCTCAATGCGGCGCTCATGGCTTTGGCGGCGGCTGCCATCGCTTCTGCCGGTGTCATGGGCGCCTTGGCTGCCAGTGCGTTCTGGCGGGCGCGCAACTGGGCGGCCTTGGTCCAGTTCTTTTCGCCGGGGAAGCGTATCCAGAGTTCCAGCCAGGCGTTGCGGGCGTCGCCGCAGGTTTGTTGTACCATCTGATTCGGTGAGACCGCCTCGCCGCGGAAGATGAGGTCGTCGCCGATCACCTCGGCTCCTTGCCAGGTGTCGCCGCTGTGCACGCGCAGGCGCGTGCCGTCGGGGAGGAATAGCTGCTTCCATTGATAGCCGCGCACCGGGGCCGCGTCTTCGCGGCTCTTCGCTATCCATAGTTTGATGGCGCCGGCGATGGCTTCGGCGGGTGTCAGCGGGCTGCCGCTCTGGTGCAGGAAATCGCAGAGCTCGTCATACGCGGCGGGAGGGACCTGGGGGGACGTTTTTTGAGACCTTGTGGTATTCATTACTGATTCTCCTGTCTGGTTTTTGCTGTCGCCTTCTATTTCTCTCTGTTGGACCAGCGCCCAAAAAAAGAGTTCGGAAATGACGAAAATAGAGCAAAGCAGAGAGCCAATTCAGTGAGGTCTGTCCAAGGGCCGTGCAGATAGGACCCCACCCTGTATTCTGTTGGAAATTTTGGAGGTGTCGTGATTCGACTGATGATAGAGGGACGGGTGCAGGGTGTCGGCTATCGCGCTTCGTTTGCCGGGCAGGCGAAGGCGCTGGGTTTGGCCGGCTGGGTGCGCAACCGGCGCGATGGTTCGGTGGAGGCAGCGGTGGAGGGCGAGGCGAAAGCTGTGGAAGCCATCATCGCCTGGGCGAGGCGCGGGCCGCCGGCCGCCACGGTGACGAATGTCGCCGTCGAGGAGACGATGGAGCAGGCTGCGCCTGACGGCTTCAAGATTTTGCCGACGCTGTAGGCCGGCCGCGCGCCGCTATTCGCTGGCCGCCAGCACGGCTTTCAGGATGTTTTCGGAGCGCAGCTGGCCGTAGCCTTTGCCGTAGGCGCTGGAGGTGACGACCACCACCGACCGCAGCGCGGGAACGATATAAATCTTATTGCCGCCGTTGCCGGAAGCGAAGTACACGGGGATCTGGCGCCCGCCGACGGACTGGGTTTTGGCGTACCAAAAATAGCCATAGTGATCGGCGTAGCGGTCCCCTGATCCGATGTCCACGTGCGGGGCCAGCATGGCTTCGATCCATGCGGCGCTGAGCACTCTGCGGCCTTGATATAAGCCTTTGTCCAAGACCATCTGGCCTATCGCGCCCAGGTCGCGCGTGCGCATCGACAGGTTGCCTTGTCCCTTGACGTGGCCTGCCGCGTCGCGCCCCCAGCGCCAGTTTGAAATGCCGAGTGGGGCGAACAGGTTCACGCGCGCGAATTGTTCGAGGTCCGTGCCGGTCGCCTGTTCCACAGTCAGGCCGGCGATGTAGGCCGTCATGGAGTTGTAGCGGTATTGCGTGCCGGGCGTGGTCTTCATCGGCGTGGCCAAGGTGAAGGCAACGGGATCGGCTGCTTCGTCCATCTTGTCTTCATTGCCGGCCGAGGCGGGATCGTCGTCGAACGCGTCCAATCCCGAGCGCATGGTCAGCACGTTATCGAGCGTCACGCCGGCGAAGGCCGATTGGCCGGCGGCCTTCCAGTACGTGGAGGCCTTGTCGGTCGCCGCGCTGATCTTGCGCTGGTCGACCGCAGCACCCACCAGCAGCGCCGTGATGCTCTTGCCCGCCGAGCGGACGTCGTGCAGGGTGTCGGCGGTCTCGCCGTTGTAATAGCGCTCGGCGACGATGGCGCCGTTGCGCATCACCAGGATGCTGCGCAGGTCAGGGTGTTCGTCGTGGTCCCATGCCGCCAGGACGTTCGCTGGCAGCTGCTGCGCCGCCGCGCCGCACAGGATGGCGGCCAGTACCAGCAAGGCGCCCAGGTGCCTATTCAGGTTCATCGACTGCTCCAGTGGCAGGGCGCGGGCGCGCGTTGCGCAATACGCCCTGCTTGTGCGCGGGGATGTGGGCCGACGGGTCTTGCGCCGGATCGAACACGTAATGCTGGAAGATCGCGCCCCATGCGGCGCGCAGTTCCGGCGGCTGGTGCTTCATGCTTTGCAGCGTGGCGACCAGCGCTTCGAAGGTGGTGCCGGCGTCCGGCGCCGGCTGCTCGTTCTTCCACCAGTAGTTGACCATCATGTTCAGGATGCCGTTCGATTGCACGTGGTGCCACCACAGCGGCGGTATGAACAGCGCGTCGCCCGGCAGCAGGTCGGCCACCAGCGCCGCTTCCATCGCCTGCTTGAAGCGTGGGTGGCGCTCGTAATCCGGCGCGCGGAAGTCGACCATGCTGATGGGCGTGGGCGTCGGCGCGAAATCCAGCGGGCCGATATACAGGTTGCCGATTTGTTCGGGCGGGAACAGCGTGAAGCGCCGCTCGCCGCTGACCACGCAGGCCAGGTTGTACGATTCGTCGAAGTGCGCCGGCGTGGTGATGGTGTTGCCCAGCCAGAGGCGCGGCCGCACCGACGGCGGCAGCGCCGGCGCCACGTTGTGCGCCGCGAACCCTGGTATGCACTCGTCGACCAGCGCGCTCTGGATCGCCACCGACGGCGGCGCATCGAACTGCGAGTAGCGCGCCAGCTGCTCGATCACCTTCGATACCGGCACCTTGTTGCGCACGAAGTTGAAGCTTTCCATGTCCGGCTTGTAGAACAGCCGTCCGCGCTGGTCCGGCGGCGTCATCACCGCGTCCACTTCATGGCCGCTGTCGAACTCCATCAGGTACTGGCACAGCGCTTCCGGCGCCTGCCGCGCCTTGTGCACGGCCGGCCAGTGGCGCACGAAGCCGCGCAGGATGGCGGGCCGGTAGCCGCCGGCGATCTCGCTGTAAAAGCGCGCCGGGTCGAGGTCCAGGTATTCGGGGATCTGGTTCATGATTCGTATGATGGCATAAAAAACCCGCCAGGGCCGGGAGCGGCCGTGGCGGGAACAGACTACACAATGAAACGGTTACAGATTAATACTTGATGTGCAGGCCAGCGTAGTACTGCGCGCCGTTGGCGTAGAAGCGCGCCGGCTGGTCTTTGTTGTAGATGTAGTTCTTCAGGATCGGATTGTTCAGGTTCTGGCCACTGAGCGTCAGCACGATGTTCTTGCTGATGTTGTAGTTGAACGAGGCCGAGACGGTGCCGGTGGCGTCCTGGTACAGCGGCGTGCCGCGGTCCTGGGCGGCCAGGAAGGCCGAACGCCATGCGTAGCTCAGGCGGACGTTGAACTTGTCGTTTTCGTAGTACACGCCGGCGTTGGCCGTGGTCTTCGAAGCGCCCAGCATGTCGCACGGATCGCCGGAGGTCGAGGTCTGCATCGCAGGGCAGGCACCGAAGTTCAGGTGCGAGTCGGCGAAGGTGGCGTTGGCGTCGAAGCCGTAGCCCATGCCCACCGGTACCTGCGCCGCCAGTTCCAGACCCTTGACCTTGGCGCCGACGTTGATCGGCGAGGTGATGCTGTAGGTCGCGAACACGGGCTTCTTCTGTTCCTGCGAGGCGCGGGTGTCGATGAAGGTGCCGGTGCTGGTGCCGTAGCCGACGTAGTCGTGCAGGTCCATGAAGAACACGCCGGCCGACAGCAGGGCGCGCGGTGCGAAGTACCATTGCAGGCTGGCGTCCAGGTTGTTCGACTTGACCGGTTTGAGCGCCGAGTTGCCGCCGTTGCCGGTGTGGGTCTCGTCGGTCAGGATCACGGCGCCGCCCAGCGCGCCGTAGTCGGGACGGGTCATGGTGCGCGACAGGCCGACGCGGGCCACCAAGTCCGAGCGCAGGTCGAACTTCAGGTTCAGGCTAGGCAGCGGGATGGTGCTGTTGTTGTCGATCGCGGTCTTCTTGACGAAACCACCCCATGGATACGCTGGCAGCGTTTCGCCGGCCGGCTGGTTAGGCAGGATCTGGTAGCCGTTCGAGGTGCCCTCGGTGCGCACGATGCGCAGGCCGACGTTGCCGTTCCAGCCGTCGCCTTCCATCTCGGCCTGGGCGTAGATCGCTTTGGTGTTTTCCTTCAGGTCGAACATGTCCTGATAGTAGGTGCGCGAGACGTCGCGGTTGGAGTGCAGGTCGCCCCAGGCGTTGAGGATCGAAGGGTCCAGCAGCCAGACGTTTTTAGGGAAGTCGCCGCCCAGGTCCTTGCCGAAGTTGCCGGGATAGGTGGTGCCGTTCCAGGCCGGGTTGGTGGTGTTGCCGCCGACGTCGGTGTTGGACCAGTTCGGGCCCTGCGCCACTTCGAAGTTGGAGCGGGTGTGGTGCGTGCCGCGCACGCCGAACTTGATCTCGCGGAACACGCCGTTGTCGAGCGCGAAGGCGGCGTCGATCTGGCCGTAGGTTTCCTTGTCGTCGGTGGTGGCCGGCGAGACGCCGAACACCCAGTCCAGCGGCGTGCCGGTGAACTTGGAGACGTCGATGTTGGGGAACTTGACGTTGGCCGGACTGCCCAGGCCATTCAACTGGTAGCTGGCGCCGGAGTTGTTGACGTCGCCCTCGAACACGCCCTGGCTAGGCGTGACGCCCTTGCCCTTGGTGCCGCCGGCCTTGGCGGTGAACACCAGCTTGTCGGTGGCGCGCCATTTGCCGTCCAGGTCGAAGAACTCGGTCTGCGCGTAGGCGCCTTCGCGGACGATGTCGTCGACGATGCCGTAGCGCAGCGGCTTGGCGGCCGTGCCCTTGTTGGCGAACGAGGCCGACACCAGCGTGCCGTTGCGGATCACATAACCCGGATCAGGCGCCACGCCCGAACCCAGCATGCCCGAGCCGTTCATGTCGGTCATGTAGTTGGTGTTGTAGTTGGAGGCGTCCATCTTCGAACGGAAGTAGGTGGCTTCCAGGCTCAGGTCGCGGCTGGGCTTGAACTGCAGGTCGATCAGGCCGCCCTTGCGCTTGCGCTCCTGCTGGAACAACGAGGAGCCGATCAGGCGCGGGAACCAGACGTTGGCCAGGTCCGGATTGGTCTTGACGGCGGCATTGGTCGGCGCCACCTGGGTCCACTGCAGCAGCTCCTGGCCGTCGCGGCGCAGGCTGCGTTTTTCCGAGAAGCCCTGCACCATCAGGCCCAGCGTGCCGGCCTCGTTCTTCCAGTTGAACAGCGCGCTCACCTGCGGGTCGGTTTTCTCCGGCAGCGTGGCGTACACCGCCTGCACCGTCGCCTCCATCGAGATCGGCTGCTTGAAGTCCAGCGGATGACGGGTGCGGATGTCGATCGAGCCGCTCGAGCCGCCTTCGATCTGGTCGGCGGTCGGGGCCTTGTAGACCACCACCTGGCCGACGATCTCGGACGGCAGCAGCGAGTACGAGGCCGAGCGGCCAACCGCGCCGCCCACCTGGTCCAGCACGAACCAGTCGCCCGACGACACGGCGTGGCCGTTGATCAGGGTCTGGGTCAGCGACGGGGCGGTGCCGCGCATCGAGACGCGGTCGTTTTCATCGAAGCCGCCCGAGCCGGCGCCCGAGGTGGAGATGTTCACGCCCGGCACGCGCTGCAGCGAGTCGGCGACGTTCTTGTCCGGCATCTTGCCGACGTCTTCGGCGGTGATCACGTCGACGTTGCTCGACGCGTTGCGCTTGACCGACAGCGATTGCTGCAGCGAGCCGCGGATGCCGCTGACGATGACGACCTCCGGCTCCTTGTCCGTCGCGGCCTGCTGCGCCTGGGCGTTGATCGACACGCTCAGTGTCAGGATGGCCGCAGCCGTCGCGATAGGCGTCAGTTTGGACATTTTGGTGTTATTTGAATTGTGATACATGTACCCTCCCGTTGATGAAGGCTCCGCCGAGCCAACTGATTGTTGATGTGTAATTCTTTTTTACTTCTTACCAAACCACCTACAAAACCAATCCAACGCCAATATACCTGTCTTTTAATACCAGATCACTACCACTTTAAAATTCTTTTTTGTTATGTTGTATGCGGCATACACAACGTGGCTTGGAAGGCAATTGAATACCGGATGTGTGGTGGTATGGCGGCCACCCGTGCCGCTCTGCAACAGCCTGAAAGCGAGAATTCATGAGGGTTTGCGGGGTGGTGTCAAAAATATTCGCGGCGCGCGCCACGCGCGGTGACGGCACGCTGGTCTTTTTTTGGTATTATCGATTGACAACGACAAAACAGGATGGCCACTTCGTCATGAGCAGCGATTCCACCACCGCACTGGTACACATCCGGGCGCACCTCAGTGAGACCAGTAACCTGCCGCTGTACCAGCGCCTGCAGCGGGCGCTGCGCTCGGCCATCGAGCAGCACCTGCTCAAGCCGGAGGACGCGCTGCCGGCCGAGCGCCAGCTGGCGGCCGACCTGGCGATCTCGCGCATCACGGTGCGCAAGGCCATCGACGGGCTGGTGGGCGAGGGCGTGCTGGTGCGCCGGCCCGGCTCGGGCAACTTCATCAACACCCGCATCGAGAAGAACTTCGCCAAGCTGACCTCCTTTTCCGAGGACATGCGGGCGCGCGGGCGCACGCCGCGCAGCGTGTGGCTCAAGCGCTCCGAGGGCACGGTCACGCCGGACGAGGCGATGCGGCTGCGGCTCAGCCCCGGCGCGGCGGTGTACCGCTTCCACCGCATGCGCTACGCCGACGATGTGCCGATGTGTCTGGAGTACGCGACCATCGTGGCGTCCTGCCTGCCGTCGCTGGAGGCGGTGGACGTGTCGATGTACGACGCGCTGGAGCGGGCCGGCAACCGTCCGGTGCGCGCCTTGCAGCGCTTGTCCGCGCTGCTGCTCAACGCCGAACAGGCCGCGCTGCTGCAGGCCAAGGAGGGCGACGCCGGCCTGGCGGTCGAGCGCCTGGGCTTTCTGCGCGACGGCCGCGCGGTGGAGTTCTGCCGCTCCTACTTCCGCGGCGACATGTACGACTTCGTGGCGGAACTGAACGCCGGCTAACCTTGCAAGGATCTATGAACACGCATCGCCTCAAACGCTGGACCATGGCGGCCGCACTGGCCGCCGCGCTGCCGGCCATTGCCAACGCCGGCGCCAATGCTGCCGCTGCCTCCGGTGCCGCCACCGCAGGCGCTTCGGCCAACGCCATTGCCACCGCCACCACCGCCGGCGGCGCGCCGGAAATCGTCGGCTACTACCCCGGCTGGAAATCGGACGCCTTCCCCGTCACCGCCGCCAACGTCGACGCGGGCCGGCTGACGATGGCCTTGTACGCCTTCCTCGACGTCTGCTGGAACGGCAAGCATGGCAACCCGGAACCGTCGGTCAACTACGTGGCGCCATGCCAGGACGCGGCGGGCGACGCGCAATCGGCCAACGGCGCGCTGGTGTTCCGCGACGCCGCCAAGGACGGCGCCAACCTGCGCGCGCTGGTGGCGATGAAGCGGCGGCATCCGAACTTCAAGGTGGTGGTGTCGGTCGGCGGGTGGGACTGGTCGAACCAGTTCTCCAACGTGGCCGACAGCGCCGAGGCGCGCGCCAGCTTCGTCGCCTCGTCGGTGAAGCTGATGCGGCGCTTCGGCCTGGACGGCGTCGACATCGACTGGGAATACCCGACCGAGGCCGGCGTGCCTTGCGTGGCGGGCGCCGTGTGCGCAAGGCCGGCCGACAAGCGCAACTTCATCACGCTGGCGCGCGAACTGCGCGCGGCCTTCGACGCGGCCGGGCGGCAGGACCGCAAGCACTACAGCATCACCATCGCCGCCGGCGGCAACGCCAACTACGTCAACGACGGCGCGGCGGGCGGCGGCTGGATCGCGGAACTGGCGCGGAGCCTGGACTGGATCAACATCATGACCTACGACTTCCACATGCCGTGGGAGAAGCGCAGCGGCCACCACGCCGCGCTGTACGCCGACGTCGCCGACCCGGTGACGGCCGACGGCTTGTACGCGTCGGCGTCGGCGCAGCGCTACCTGCGGGCGGGCGTGGCGGCGGACAAGCTGGTGATGGGCGTGCCGTTCTATGGCTACGGATGGAAGGGCTGCGCGCCCGGCGCGGCCGGCGACGGCCAGTACCAGGACTGCGACGGCGGCGCCGGCGGCGGTGTCGATGGCGGGAATTCGTACGGCTTCGGCCACCTGCTCAAGCTGGGCTACCTGACGGCGGGCCACGAGGGCGGGCAGGGCTTCAAGCGCCACTGGAACGGCGCGGCCAAGGCGCCGTACCTGTACCGCGCGGCGGACCGCGTCTGGATCAGCTACGAGGACCCGGCCTCGCTCGAGGAGAAGGCCCGCTACGTCAAGGCGCAGGGCCTGCGCGGCGCGATGTTCTGGGAGCTGAGCGCCGACGGCGGCCAGCAGATGCTGCGCGCCCTGTCGGCGGCGATGCGCAAATAAAAAAACCGGCGCGAGGCCGGTTTTGCTTGGATTACTTGGCTTCCGGCTGTGGCGCCGGCGGGTTCTGGAACATGATCCAGTAGCGCGCCAGGTCGCCGCGGCCGTCGTTGCCGGTGATGGTCTCGAGCAGCTTGACCGATTCGTCCTTCTTGCCGGCGATGGCCAGCGCGTAGCCCAGGCGCAGCTTGGCGTCCTCTGGATTCTTGGCCACGCCCTTGGCGATACCCTGCTTCATCAGCTCGATGCCCTTGTCCTTCTGGCCCAGGGTCACGTAGTTGTAGCCCAGGTTGACCAGGCCGACGCCGTCCTTGGACTTCTGCGCGGACTCGATGCCCTTGTCGATGTTCTTGGCATCGTCGGCGGCGCCCTTGTTGGCGCTGTCGCGGATCTTCTGCAGCGCGGCCTTGTTCTTGTCGGCCGGGATGGCGCCCGGGTAGCCCTTGTCCATGGCGATCTTCGCTTCGGTGAAGAAGCCGCCCAGCACCGCCAGCTCGGCGATTTCGGCGTAGTCCTCGGGCTCCATCTTGGACGGCGCGGCCAGCGCCTTCAGGCGGGCGATGTCCAGGTCCAGGCGCGGCGCGTAGGCCTTCTTGCCGCGGGTGCGGTTGAGCAGGTCGAACCAGTAGTCCTCGGTCGGATAGTAACGGGTCAGTTCCTCGACCGCCTGCAGATACAGCTCGGTGTCCTTGGTCTTGATGCCGACGTTGCCCAGCAGGTTCAGCTCATCCTTCGGCGGGACCGCGCCGGTCTTCTTGGCCGCCTCGATGTCCTTCAGCGCCTCGGCCTTGGCGGTGGCGAAGTCGTTCTTGAAGAAGTAGGAGCGCACGATGAACTGGCGCTGCTTGAGCGTGTCGCCCGACTCGGTGCCGTAGCGGGTGAACCAGGCGATGGCCTGGTCATAGTCCTTGATGTTGCTGTAGTAGATGCCGCCGACGGCGTCGATGAAGCGCAGCTTGTCCTCCGGCTTGAGGCGGCCGGAGTCGATCATCTCGCCCAGCGCCTTGACGGTGGCGGGATAGTCGCCGGTGGCCTGGCCCAGTTGCACGCGCATCTGGTTCAGCACGAAGGCCTCGTACGGCGTCACGTTCGGCATGGCGGCCGAGGTGTCGATGCGGTTCTTGAATTCGGTGTAGTTCTTGGCCGCCAGCAGTTCCTTGGTCTGGGCCGGATCGATCAACTTGTAGATCTCGGGACGCACGGCATCCTTCGGCGGCTCGGCCGGTTTGGCGGCTTCGGCGGCGTAGACGGGCGACATGCCCAACACGGCCGGTACGGCGTTCAGGCCGATGGCGGCCAGGATCAGGCTAATACGAGCGAGACGAATGTGGGACATGAATTATCCTTCTATCAGACAAATTAGAGGGCCGGCGGGTAAGCCATGCCATCGCGACAGTGTAAACCCGCGTATTGTTACATAAAACGGGGCGAAACCACGAATTCAAGCGTGTAGCGGGGCGCGCGCCAATGCCCGGCCGGCGGCGTCGAACAGCAGGCAGCGCGCCGGCGGCAGATGCACGCGCGCGCGGCCGCCGGGGTGCGGCGGCGGCGCCTCCGCGCCCTGTTTGACGGCGATCATCTCGCCCATGCCGGCCAGCGTGGCGTAGACGATGGACTGGTCGCCCAGGTACTCGACGTGGCCGACGCCGACGTCGATGGTGTTGGCCTGATTGTCGGCCTGCCCCGCGCCGGCGATGGACAGGTGCTCGGCGCGCACGCCCAGCGTGACGCGGTCGCCCATCGCGACGCGGTTGTCTGGCGCGGCGCCGTCGCCCGGCGTGGCGTGGCCGGCGTGCGGCGGGCCGACGTCCACGTCGACGATGGCGCCGCCGGGCAGCAGCACGCTGGCGCGCCGCGCCGACGCGGCGACCACCTCGCCGGCGATGAAGTTCATCCTCGGCGTGCCGAGGAAGCCGGCCACGAACAGGTTGGCCGGATGGTTGTACAGCTCATGCGGCGTGCCGACCTGCTCGATGCGGCCGGCGTTGAACACGGCGATGCGCTGGCCCAGCGTCATCGCCTCGACCTGGTCGTGGGTCACGTAGATCATGGTGGTCTTCAGTTCCTGGTGCAGGCGGCTGATCTCGACGCGCATCTGCACGCGCAGGCTGGCGTCCAGGTTGGACAGCGGCTCGTCGAACAGGAACACCTCCGGCGTGCGCACGATGGCGCGGCCGATGGCGACGCGCTGGCGCTGGCCGCCGGACAGCTCCTTCGGCCGGCGCTTGAGCAGCGGCGCGATCTGCAGGATGGCCGCCGCGCGCTCCACCGCCGCCGCCACCTCGGCCGGCTTGCGGCCGGCCAGCTTGAGCGCGAAGGCCATGTTCTCGTACACCGTCATGTGCGGATACAGCGCGTAGGACTGGAACACCATGGCCAGCTTGCGCTGCGCCGGCGCGACGCCGTTGGCCAGCGCGCCGCCGATGTGCAGCGTGCCGCCGCCGATGTCCTCCAGGCCGGCGATCATGCGCAGCAGCGTGGACTTGCCGCAGCCGGAGGGGCCGACAAAGACCATGAATTCGCCGTCGGCGATATCGAGGTCGACGCCGTGGATGACCGGCGTCTTGTCGTAGCTCTTGACGATCTGTTTGAGGCTGACGCTGGCCATCCGCTTAACCCGCGTGCACGGCTTGCGGCGCCGGCGCTTCCTCGGGCTGCGGGCGCGCGGTCATCGGAATGAGCTGCGACAGCACCGCCACCGGGATCGCGCACAGCATCACCCACACGAAGAAGTGCTGGTAGCCCAGCGACAGCTGGATGTCGCCGCTGAACAGTTTGAACAGCACAAAGCCCAGCTGCATGATGCCGGTCGAGAAGGCGTAATGGGCGGTCTGGTATTTGCCCGGCGCGACCACCTGCATCATGTACAAAATCAGGCCGACGAAGCCGAAGCCATAGCCGAACATCTCCACGCTGAGCGCCACGCCGATCACCGACAGCTCGGTGGGCTGGAACACGGACAGCAGGTAGAACGCGACGTTGGGCAGGTTGACCGCGAGGATCAGCCACAGGATGGCGCGCTTGAGGCTGAGCCACGAGGTGAAGTAGCCGCCGGCGATGCTGCCGACCACGAAGGCCACGGTACCGACGGTGCCATACACGGCGCCCACTTCGGCGGTGGTCAGCCCCAGGCCGCCGAGGTGGCGCGCCTCGCGCAGGAACAAGGGGCCGATCGACTGCACCTGCGCCTCGCCGGCGCGGAACAGGATGATGAACACGATCGACACCCAGATGCCGGGCTTTTTGAAGAATTCGACGATCACCTCCCACAGCGTGCGGGCGATGGCGCCGGCGTTGGTGTCGGCGGTGACGGCGTTCTTCGCGGTCGGCAGCGCCCAGCTGTTGTACAGGCCCAGCGCCACCATGATGGCGGCCAGGATGCAGAAGCTGATGGTCCATGCCGGCACCACGCCCAGCGTCTTCTCGAAGTGGCCGGCCAGCAGCAGCAGGCCGCCGGTGGTGAAGAATTTGCCGGCGTTGAAGAAGGTGCCGGTCCAGCCGGCGTACTTGGCCTGGCCTTTTTCATCGAGGCTGGCGATGTACAAGCCGTCGCACGAGATGTCGTGCGTGGCCGACGAGATGCCGACCAGCGCGAGCATCGCCATGCAGGCCGCGAACCAGAACGGCGCGTGCAGCGCCAGCGCCACGCCGCCCAGGCACAAGCCGCCGAAGACCTGGAAGCCGACCACCACCAGCTTCTTGCTGCTGGCCAGTTCCAGGAAGGGGCTCCATAAGGGCTTGAACACCCAGGCGAAGCCGATCAAGCCGGTCCAGTGATTGAGCTCGTCGTTGGGCACGCCCATGCTCTTCAACATCTGGTTGGCGACGATCGCCACCGCGAAGAACGGCAGGCCCTGCGCCAGGTACAGGCTGGGCACCCAGAACCTCGGGTCGCGTATTTTTTTGTTGTCCATCATGTTGCCTCCTCCCCGATTGAATTGTTATGCGAAGCCGGGCACCGGTGCGTTGCCGGTGGCTTCCAGTTCGCCGCACAGCCAGCCGTTGACCGCGTCCAGCGCCGGCTGGGCGAAGCCGTAGGTCATCAGCGACGGCGACTGGATGTCCAGCGCCTGGTATGGGTTCCACAGCGCCAGGTGCAGGTCCGGCTTCCACGTCGTGCGCGCGTGCTCGCCGTAGCGCAGGCGCGAGGTCGAGGCCAGGATGGTGAAGCGGCCGTCCTGCGGCAGCGCGCTCCAGTCGAAGGTGTCGGCGTCGGCAAAGGTCAGTAGCTCGACGTCGTACAGCCGGCGCAGCGAGGCCGCCACGCCTTCGGCCGGCACGCCGGCTTCGGACACGCCGTCGCTGACCACGTCCTGGCGCACCACCAGCCGCACCTGCGCGCCCGGCGCCGGACGCACCGGCGCGCGGTACGCGGTCAGGCTGCGGCGCCAGCCCTCGGCCATCAGCTCGCGGTCGGCCGCGTCTTCCTTGTAGGAGCGCGGCTTGCATGGATAGGCCAATGCCAGCGCGGACAGGCGCGCCAGGCGCTGCTCGATCTCCGCCATCGGCACCTCGCCCGAGGCGATGGCGGCGGCGATGGCGTCCAGCGTTTCGTTCTGCGTCTCGGTGGTGCCGAGCGCCATCACCATGTCGGCGCCGGCGGCCAGCGCGCGCACGGCTGCGTTGCCCACGCCGTAGCGGCCGGCGATGGCGTGCATGTCCATGCCGTCGGTGATGACGATGCCCTTGTAGTGCCATTCGTCGCGCAGCAGGTCGTGCAGGATGCGGCGCGACAGCGAGGCCGGATTGTCGGCGTCCAGCGTCGGGTAGACGATGTGCGCGGTCATCATGGCGGGCGCCTGGCCGGCGGCCATGCGGAACGGCGCGAACTCGAACTGCGCCAGTTCCTCCAGCGGTTTGTTCACGGTCGGCAGGGCGCGGTGCGAATCGACGTTGGTGTCGCCGTGGCCGGGGAAGTGCTTGACGCAGCAGGCCACGCCCTCCGCGTGGCTGCCCGCCATCCAGGCCATCGCCAGTTCGGTGGCGCGCTTCGGATCGGCGCCGAAGGAGCGCTCGGCGATCACCGGGTTGTCCGGGTTGTTGTTCAGGTCCAGCACCGGCGCGAAGTTCCAGTTGAAGCCCAGCGCCTTGACCGCGCGCGCCACGGCGGCGCCGGTGCGGCGGGCCAGGTCGGTGTCGTCGGCGGCGCCCAGGCCCATGGCGGCCGGCGGCGCCGGCACCCAGGTCGAGCGCACCACGGCGCCGCCTTCCTGGTCGATGGCGATCAGCGACTCGGGGCCCATCACGGCGCGCAGGTCGGCGGTCAGCTTGGCCAGCTGTTCGGAGCCGGTCATGTTCCCGCGGAACAGGCAGACGGCGCGGATGCCGTTGGCCTGGATGAAGTCCGCGGTGGCGGCATCGAGCACGGTGCCGGGGAAGCGGATCATGATCAGTTGTCCGGCGAGTTTTCTGAGGTCGTTTTGGGTTGGGGTCATTTCACAGCTCCGTCCATGCCACGCATGAAGAATCGTTGGGTAAATAGGAAGGCTGCCAGCGTTGGCAGGATGGTCAATATGGTGCCGGCGGCGATCACGCGCGTGCTGCTGCCGAAGGTGCCGCGCAAATACAGCACGCCCACCGACAGGGGGAATTCGTCGGGTTTGCTCATCACGATGGATGGCCAGATGTATTCGTTCCAGGCTTCCACCGCCGTCAGGATGCCGACCGTGGCCAGCCAAGGGGCGATCAGCGGCAGCATGATCCTGCTGAAGATGGTCCATTCGGAGGCGCCGTCGACGCGGGCGGCGTCGATCAGGTCCTGCGGCACTTCCTCGAAGGCCTGCTTGAGCAGCAGGATGGCGACCGCCGTCACCACGTTGGGCAGGATCACGCCGGTGTAGGTGTCGACCAGGCTCAGTTTCGTCACGGTGATGAAGTTGACCAGGAAGTTCACCTCGGACGGCAGCACCAGCGTGGCGAGGATCAGGCCGAACACCAGCCTGCGGCCCTTGAAGCGCATGCGCGCCAGCGGGTAAGCGGCGGCGGAGCACAGCGCCAGCTTCCAGAACACTGTGCAGGCGGCGATCAGCACCGAGTTGCGGAAGAAGGACCAGATCGGGATTGCCTTGAACACTTCGATGAAGTTGTCGAACGACGGCTGCTTCGGCCAGAAGGTCGGCGGGAAGGCGAAGATATTGCCCTCGGTGGAGATGGCCGTGACCAGCGTCCACCAGAAAGGGAACACGCAGACGACCGCGATCGCGCAGAGCAGCAGGTAGTGGGCGGCGGTCTTCATCATCGGTGCTTGGGTTTTATGTAGCGCAGGCAGAGCAGGGCGATGCCGATGCAGAAGATGGACATGACGAAGCTGGCGGCCAGCGCGCGCGGCAGCTTGAGGTGCTTGAGGCCTTGGTCGTAGGCGTAGTACAAGCCGGTGAAGGTGGAGTTCATCGGGCCGCCCTGGGTCAGCACGTCGACTTCCTGGTAGGCCTTGAGCGCGGCCAGCACCGACAGGATGGAGCAGACCATGATGGTGGGGCGCAGCATCGGCACGGTGATTTGCCAGAATCGCTGCCAGCGGTTGGCGCCGTCGAGGATGGCCGCTTCCTGCATGTCGGCGGGGACGGCCTGCAGCGCGGCCAGGTACATCACCATGTACCAGCCAAGGCCGCGCCACAGCGTGACGAACATGATGGCGAACAGCGCCAGGCTGTCGTTGGAGAGCCAGCCGACCGGCGCGCCGACCAGCCGCATCGTCATCAGCACGTAATTGAGCGCGCCCTGTTCGTGGAACATGAAGCCCCACATGATGCCGACCACCGAGACCGTGGTCACCACCGGCACGTAGAAGGCGGCGCGGAAGTAGCGGATGCCGGGCAGCTGGTTGTTGACCAGTACCGCGAGGCCCAGGGCGCCGATCTGCACGAAGGGCACCATCAGCAGGAACACCAGCGAGTTTTTCAGGCCGGTGACGAACATCTCGTTGTCGAAGATGTAGCGGAAGTTGTCCAGGCCGACCCAGTGGGTTTCGCGTATCAGGCTGTAGTCGGTGAAGGCCAGGAAGGAACCGAAGGCCACCGGCCAGAACGAGAACACCGCCAGCAGCGCCAGCGCGGGGGCGAGGAACAGCCAAGCGGTGAGGTTCACGCGGCGCGCGGACGCGGGCTTGGCGGCGGGCGTCGTGGCGAGCGCGCTGGCCTGGGCCGGGGCGGGATGGGCGTCGCGCATGTCAGTGGCTCCGCTGCGCGGCGAGTTTCTTGTTCCAGATGGCCACCGCCTGGTCCAGCGCCTGCTTCACGTCCTGCTTGCCGGTGACGCCGGCTTCGACGGCCTTCACCAGGTAGCGGCGCAGTTCATCGTAGTCGGTGATGCCGGCCACGTACAGTGTGTGCGAATGCGGCATCGACACGGCGCCTGCGGATACGGCCTTTTCGGCCGCGCCGGCGCCCGGCGGCACGGTGGTGAAGAAGGGATCGTTGGCCGCCTGCGCCATCGCCGGATACACGCTGGCCTGCTTGGCGAAGGCCAGCTGGTTGGCGTCGTTGGTCAGGTAGCGGGCGAACTTGCCGACCGCCGGCAACAGTTTCGCGTCGACGTTTTTTGGCACGGCGAAGTGGATCAACCAGCCGCCGTCGGCGATGCCGGTGGGGCCGAGCGGCGCGGGGGCCACGTCGGTGATGGCGTAGATGTCCTTGGCGTCGGTCTCGATGCGCTTGACGGCCGTCGGTGGCGCCAGCAGCATGCCGAGGCGGCCGCCCTTGTAGGCGTCGATCGCGGCGGGGAAATTATCCTCGGCGAACAGCGCGTCCTTCAGCAGGCCGCCGGCCTTGTAGGTCTCGGCCAGCTTGGCGATCAGCGCGATGTGGGCGGGCGAGTTGAACACCGCCTTGCCGTCGCGGATCACGGGCAGGCCTTGCTGCATCATCAGGCCGTCGATCTTGGACAGCGCGGGACACAGACCGGCCTTGCCGGTGCGGGCGGCGATCTGGCGCGCGAACAGCAGCTGCTCGTCCAGGTCGCGCGGCGCGTGCGGGATGCCGGCGGCTTTGAAAATTTGCGTGTTGTAGGCGATGACGGCGACGTTGCTGTACATCGGGAAGCCGTAGGTCTTGCCGCCGAAGCGCAGGTCCTCCAGCGTGCTGGGAAGGTAGCGCGGGCGGGCGTCGCCGAGCAGCGCGTCGACCGGCGCGAGCAGGCCGTCGCGGGCGAATTCGTCGGCCCAGGGCACGTTCAGGTTGACCAGCGCGGGCGGAGTGCCGGCGACGATGCGCGTCACCAGCTTGGTCTGGATGACGTCCCATGGGAAGTCGACCCATTCGACTTTCACTCCCGGATTGCCGGCTTCGTAGTTTTTCACCAGCGTCTCAAAGTAGGGAGTGAACTTGGGCTTCATGCTGAAGGTCCAGAATTCGATTTTCTCGGGCGCCGCGAGGGCGACAGACATGGCCAGCGCCGCCGTCATTCCCGCGAAGGCGGAAATCCATGCTGAGCGTGCACGCCGCTTCAGTATGGCTCCCCGCGTGCGCGGGGATGACGGTTTTGCGTGCGGCATTGCTCTTAGTTGGTCTTGGTGACTTTGCTCAGGTGGCGCGGCGCGTCCGGGTCCATGCCGCGCGCGGCCGACAGCTGGGCCGCCATCACGTAGAAGGCCTGGATCGCGACGATCGGGTCCAGGTCCGGCGTGGCGGCGACCGGCAAGGTCAGGTCGCGCTCGGCCACGTCGGCCGGCGCGGCCAGCAGCACGCGCGCGCCACGGCCGCGCATCTCGGACGCCAGCTGCAGCAGGCTTGCCTGCGTCGGGCCACGGGTGGCGAAGATCACCAGCGGATAGCCTTCCTCGATCAGCGCCATCGGGCCGTGCTTGATCTCCGCGCCGCTGAAGGCTTCCGCCTGCAGCGCCGAGGTTTCCTTGAATTTCAGCGACGCCTCCAGCGCCACCGGGAAGCTGATGCCGCGTCCCACCACCATGATGTTGCGGGCCGGCGCCAGCACTTCGATGGCCGAGGTCCAGTCCTCCTTGGTCGCCGCGCGCAGCGAGTCGGGCAGGGCCTCCAGGCCGGCCAGCAGCTCCGGATCGTTCTGCCACGCGGCCACCAGGCGCGCGCCCGCCACCATGCTGGTGATGAAGCTCTTGGTCGCGGCCACGCTCTGCTCTTTGCCGGCGCGCAGCGGGATCGCCCACTCGGCGGCGTGCGCCAGCGGCGAATCGATGTCGTTGACCAGCGCGATGGTGGTGGCGCCGCCGTCGCGGAAGTACTTGATCGGCTCGACCACGTCCGGGCTCTGGCCCGATTGCGAGATCGAGATCGCCAAGGTGTCGCGGGTGATCAGCGGCGACTTGTTCAGGGTGACCAGCGACATCGGCAGCGAGGCCACCACGCGCCCCAGGCGCGCCATGATCAGGTAGGCCGCGTAGGCGCAGGCGTGGTCCGAGCTGCCGCGCGCGATGGTCAGCGCGGTCGAGAAGGACGTGCTCCTCAATTTGCGGCCCAGCTCCGCGTAACGGTCTCCATCGCTGGCCAGCTGCAGGGCTACGCAATCAGCGGCGGACAGGGCTTCTTTCAACATCATTGAGGTCACAACAATTCTCCTTCGATATAGACGGCTTTGAGATTCAGGTCACGGTCGAGCACCACGAAGTCGGCGTAGGCGCCGGGGGCCAGGCGGCCCCGCTCTTGCAGGCCGAGGTAATCGGCCGCATACGTTGAGACCCGTGCCGAGGCATCCGCCAGATCGAGGCCGAGTCCGACCAGGTTGCGCAGCGCCTGGTCCATGGTGAGGGTGCTGCCGGCCAGCGTGCCGTCGGGCAGGCGCACGCCGCCCATGCACTTCATGACGGTGTGGCGGCCCAGCATGTACTCGCCGTCCGGCATGCCGGTGGCGGCGGTCGAATCGGTCACGCAGTACAGCTGCGGGATGCAGCGCAGCGCGGTGCGGATGGCGCCGGGGTGCACGTGCAGCAGGTCGGGAATGAATTCGGCGTACTGCGCGTGGGCCAGCGCGGCGCCGACCATGCCGGGCTCGCGGTGGTGCAGGCCGGTCATGGCGTTGAACAGGTGGGTGAAGCCGTGCGCGCCGTGCTCCAGCGCGGCCACGCCGTCCTCGTAGCTGCCGAGGGTGTGGCCGATCTGCACGCGCATGCCGGCGTCGGACAGTTCGCGCACCAGCGCCAGGTGGCCGCCGATTTCCGGCGCCACAGTGATCAACTTGATCGGCGCGATCGCCTCCAGGCGTTCGACATCGGCCAGCTTGGCGGTGCGCGCGTACGGCGGCTGTGCCCCCAGCTTGCCGGAGTTGATGAACGGTCCTTCCAGGTGCACGCCCAGCACGCGCGCCTCGCCCTTGCCTCGTTGGGCGGCGGCCTTGCCGATGCCCTGCAGCGCCAGGTCGATGTCTTCCGGCGGCGCGGTCATCGTGGTGGCTAGCATGCTGGTGGTGCCGTGCCGCGCGTGGATAGCGGCGATGGTGTGGACCGCGTCGCCGCCCTCCATCACATCCTTGCCGCCGCCGCCGTGCACGTGCAGGTCGATAAAGCCAGGCAGGATATAGGCGTCTTCGTTTTGGGACGGGTCGGTGCTGCTGCCATGGATGGCGGCGATGCGGTCGCTGAAGGTGATCTCGCCGCGGACCCAGCCCGCCGACGTCAGGATATTGCCTTGGATTGCACTGCTCATCTGCGCGACTCCGCTACGAATTCATAATAATCACTGCGGCAATACGAGTGGGTCAGTTCCACCGCCGCGCCGTTGTCGAGATAACTGACGCGGGTGATGTGCAGCATGGCGGCACCCGCGGGGATATTGGCCAGGCGCGCCTGCTCGGCGCTGGCGTTGACGGCGCGGATGTGCTGCAGCGCGCGCATCGGGATGGTGCCGTTGGCTTCCAAATAGCCGTACAGCGAATCGGTCACGCTGTGCGGATTGGGCATGTACTGGGCCGGGATGGTGGTGGTCTCGATCGCCATCACCACGTCGTCCGCGGTGCGCAGGCGCTTCAGGCGCGCCACCGGCATGTTGGGCGACAGGCCGAGCGAGAGCAGCTCCACCGGCGAGGCGATGCCGATGTCGCGCTGCAGCCAGCGCGAGCCGGCGTTGAAGCCGCGCTCGCGCAGCTCCTCGGAAAAGCTGGTCAGGCGCGACAAGGGCTGCTCCAGCTTGGGCGTGATGTAGGTGCCGGAGCCGCGCTTGCGGGTCAGCATGCCGCGCTCGCACAGCATGTCGATCGCCTTGCGGGCGGTCACGCGCGAGATGTGCAGCATGTCCGACAGCACGCGCTCGGACGGCAGGGCCTCGTTGGCGCGCCAGTCGCCGGCGGCGATCCCGTCGGACAGCTTGTTCGCCAGCTGCATGTAGAGCGGGGTGTCGCTGTCGGCATCGGGCTGGAAATCGCTCAACTGGGCTAGCACGGGCTTACTCCTTCAGGCGTTGTTGGATCAGCCGCAGCGCCCCAGCGGCGGAATCGCCCTGCGGCGTGACGATCCGCTTCAACATCGAGACCGGCAGGTAGGGGCGCAACGGCGCCGCCAGCCCGCCGCACAGCGCGATCGGCAGCTTGCCGCCGGCGTCGAGCGCGTTGCCCATCAATTCCACCTGGCGTCCCGCCTCGAGCAGCATGGCGCGCGCGGTGTCGTTCGACTCGCCGTGCTGCAGCACGATGCGCGCCAGTTGCGCGTAGCTGGTCTGGTTGGCCTTCGCGAGCCAGTTCTGCAGCGCGTCGCGGCCGTTGCCGCAGGCTTGCGCAAGGTCGGCGCTGAAGGCGCTGGCCGGCACGCGGCCGTCCAGCACCTGCTGCATATGGTTGGCGGCGCGCAGGCCGATCCAGGCGCCACTTGCTTCGTCGCCGGCCGGGAAGCCCCAGCCGCCGACCTCGACGTGCACGCCGTCGGCGCGCCGGATCTCGCCGACGCTGCCGGTGCCGAGCGCGATGATGGCGCCGGCTTGGCCGCGGTGGGCGCCCAGCACGGTGGTGTGGCCGTCCGATTCCAGCGCCACGCGGGCGTAGCCGGGATTGGCCGCGACGAACTCGGCGGCCCAAGCGCGGTTGTGCACGCCGGCCAGGCCGAGGCCGATGGCGATGGTGTCCCTGGCGGGGAAGTCGATGCCGGCGGCGCGGAAGGCCATGCCGGCCGCGTCCTCGACCGAGGCCCAGGCGTTGGCGATGCCGTGTATCAGGCCGGACGGGCCGCTGACGCCTTCGGCCAGTTCCATGCCGTCGATGCGCGCCAGGCGCACCCTGGTGCCGGTGCCGCCGCCGTCAACGCCGATTAAAAAGTCGATCATGATTATCCGAGAATGCTGTGCCGGGATGCCCCGTGTTGAGGGCACTATATGGGCTGGCAAACCAGCTTGTCAACAGGTATTTAACTGGTATTAAAAAATATTGAAGTGGACTTGCGTTGTCGACTTGGAATGTATTTGTAAGTGATTGTTTTTATGGGTGATTTCTGGTTTTTGGCGCAACTGGTCCGGTGTCGCATTTGCATGCCACTTTGGTCTGGTTTTGGTAGGAAAGGGGGCTGAGGGAGTACACTATGGCTTTAGTGCACTTTTGAAGGCAAGATGATGAACGATTACTGGGACGACTGGCAGAAGGAAGCGTTGGCTGCCGGCGTGAAGGCGCCGCTGGCCAAGCTGGGGATGGAAGTGCTGAAGGCGAACCGCAAGAATCGCTGGCCCAAGCACTTCCTGGGCCGGATGGAGGATGGTCCGATGATGCTGGCGATGTGCCTGGAGGAGCCGGACGAGACGGAGCTGCTGTTCATCGAGAACCTGCATCCTTACGACGCCAAGCTGATCGCCGCCACCAAGAAGCGCCTCTGCTTCGATTAAACAACTTTTGGGCAAGCAACTTTGGGGTCAAGTCTGACATTCGGACACGAGCTCAGCTGTAAGCACGTACTTACAGCTGAGCTCGTGTCCGAATGTCAGACTTGACCCCAATTTTATTTGGTGTTTTTGCGGTCGTAGGTGGTGGTTTTGTCGGCGACGTTGACGGTGGCGTTGCCGGGACCGCTGACGTGGACGTCGGCCTGGCTGGTCCACAACTGACGCGCGTGCAGGCTGCCCGAGCCGCTCAGCTGCGCGACCAGCGTGTCGGTCTTGCCTTCGAGCTTGACTTCGCCCGGGCCGTGCATGTTGAGCTTGACGTTCTTGCAGGCGGCGGTGGCGCTGAGGTCGCCTGAGCCGCTGAGCTCGGCGTCGAGCGCGTCGCTGACCTTGTTCAGGAAGATGTTGCCCGGCCCCCGGCTGCGCGTGACGGCGCGCGCCACCTGCAGCGCCTGCCCCTCCAGATCCCCCGAGCCGCTCACTTCCGCGCTGAGCACGCCCACGCTGCCCGACAGGTTCATATTGCCCGGCCCGCTGAGCAGGGCGCGCGCGGTGGGCGCCATCAGCCCGCGCACGGTCAGGTCGCCCGAGCCGTGCACCTCGGCGTCGAATTTCTTGATGGCGCCGGACAGGCAGGCTTCGCCGGGGCCGTGCAGCATGGCGCTGGCCGCCTCGGTGTTGAGCGCGCACGCCTCCAGGTCGCCCGAGCCTGCGATCTCGACGCGGATTTCCTTGGTTGCCCCCTGCAGTGACACCGAACCCGGCCCGTGCATCGAGGCGTTGATCTTGTTGGCGTGCAGGTCGTCGAGGTCGAGGTCGCCCGAGCCGGTGACCGACAGGTTGACGTCCTGTGTCATGCCGCCGGCGCTGACGTCGCCGGGGCCGCTCATGGTCAGGTTCAGGCTGGCCGCCTTGAGCGTGCGCAGGTCGAGGTCGCCGCTGCCGGAGGCCTCGACCGTCAAGTCGCGCACGCTGCCGCTGGCGTGCACATCGCCGGGGCCTTCCGAGGTCAAGGTCAATTGTTGCCCTTGGAATTGTTGCAGATCAACGTCACCGCTGCCGGAGTTGCGTAGGCTTTTCAGGCCGGCCGCGCTGATGCGGATGGTCATCGGCGGCTTGTTGTCCTTGCCCCAGCTGAAATTGAAGGTCCAGCCCTTGCTTTTCGTGCGCGGCTGGCGCACGGTGAGGGTGTCGCCGCTGACCGAGGTTTCGATGTCGGCGAACTGGCGGCGCAGGCCGGACAGTTCGATGGTGTTGCCCGGCTGCGCCGTGACGATCACCCGGAACGGGCCGCTGATGGCGAGCTTGCTGAAGGCCGCGACGGTGCGCGTTTCGGTGCCGGTGCTGTCGTCCTTTGGGGTGTCGGCCAAGGCGGCGGTGCCGGCCAGCGATGCCAGCAACAGGGCGGAAACCAGCGCGGTGTGTTTGATCGTCTGCTTCATATTGTTCTCGATGATGGGAAGTGGCGAGGATTGAACGATATGACAATTGCCGGCCGGCGGCGCGCGGAATGGGACGGACGCGCGTAACAGGGGGATCAGCTGCAAAATATCGGTGGTGAACCGTGATTCAACTTCGGCCCGGCGCCGCCGTTAAATGTCATAATGGACGCCAGCATGTATTGCCGGGGAATACCTGGCGGATCAAGGGAGTACACATGATCAGATATATGGGAACCAAAAATACAGAGGATGGCTCGGTGCTGTATATTTTTTTGATTAACGGCTTGCAGAAGGAAATTCGGGAAAGCGCCTTGAAACAATATCCTGGCTGTTACGAAGCCCTTCCGGCCACGGCCAAGGCGCGCATCAGCGCCAACCGCTCCTGGCTGTCGAAACTATAATGCCGTCCTTTCCGGGTATGCTGCGCGGCGCCCTGGTCGCCGGGCTGGCGGCCGCCTGCTGCGCGGCCGGCGCGCAGTCGGTGCCGACCACCTTCGGCACCATCATCGGCAACGGCCTGCTGTGCCGCGACCAGACCGACAACCTGTATTTCTACGACTATCTGCTGAAGGCGTTCGGCCCGGCGTACAAGCACGACGGCGGCGCCTACTGGTTCAAGACCGACGGCGCCAACCTGTGGGGCACGCCGATTTCCGAGGTCATGGTCAGCGACGACACCAGCACCTATATCTTCGTCGGCGCCGTGGCCGAGGCTACGCCGGAGGAGCTGGAGCGCGCCATCATCGCCCAGGTCGGCCTGCATTATGCGAGAATCGACAGTTCGGCATATCCGGTGCGCGAGGCCAAGCCGGCCAGCCGCATCGTCTACTTCGACACCAAATCCAAGATTTACTGCGCCAAGTTCAAGCCCTTGCCGCCGGTGCAGCCGCCGCCGGTGCGCCAGCGCTTGAAGTAGCGCATCGCCAGGGTCTTCATGTACACGCATTTTTTCAATCTGAAACAGTCGCCGTTTTCCATCGCGCCCGATCCCCGCTACCTGTTCATGAGCGAACGCCATCGCGAGGCGCTGGCGCATCTGTTGTACGGCGTGGGCAGCGGCGGCGGCTTCGTGCTGCTGACCGGCGAGATCGGCGCCGGCAAGACCACAGTGTGCCGCTGCTTCATGGAGCAGATTCCGGACAACTGCAAGCTGGCCTACATCTTCAATCCCAAGCTGTCGGTGGAGGAGCTGCTGCTGTCGATCTGCGACGAGTTCGGCATCGCGCTGGCGCCGGAGGGGCGGATCAGCGTGAAGGGTTATGTGGATGCGATCAACGCCTATCTGCTGGACAGCCATGCGCAGGGCCGCAACAACGTGCTGATCATCGACGAGGCGCAGAACCTGTCGGCCGAGGTGCTGGAGCAGCTGCGTCTGCTGACCAACCTGGAGACCAGCGAGCGCAAGCTGCTGCAGATCATCCTGATCGGCCAGCCGGAGCTGCGCGCGATGGTGGCGCGGCCGGAGCTGGAGCAGCTGGCGCAGCGGGTGATCGCGCGCTATCACCTGGGCTCGCTGAGCGAGGCGGAGACCGGGGCGTATATCGAGCATCGCCTGGCGGTGGCGGGCGCGGCGGCGATCGCGCCTTTTCCGCGCCGGCTGATGGGGCTGGTGCACAGCCTGGCCAAGGGCGTGCCGCGCCGTATCAATCTGCTGTGCGACCGGGCGTTGTTGGGCGCGTATGTGGAGAACCAGCCGCAGGTGACGCGCAACATCCTGCGCAAGGCGGCGGCCGAGGTGTTTGCCAAGCCTGACGCGGCGTCGGCCGGCGAGGGTGGGCGGGCCGGCGGGGCGCGCTGGCCTTGGGTGGCGGCCGGCGTGCTGGGTGGCGTGATCCTCAGCGTGGCGGGCTGGCAGCTGGCGGCGCGCGATGTCAAGCCGGCCTTGCCGGGCGCGCAGGCGGCTTCGGCGCCGCTGGCTGCGCCCAGGGCGGCGCTTGCCGGGGCTGCGGCGGGGGCGGTGTCTCGGGCAGCGCTTGCCGGTTCCCCGACTGCGCCGACAGCCAAGGCGGCGCTTGCCGGCTCCGCGTCCGCGTTGAGCGGGGAGGGCGCGTTGCCCACAGTCGCACAGGGCGGCAGCGCGGCGGCCTTGCGCCAGCTGGCGGCGATCTGGGGGCTGGCGCTGCCGGACGGCGAGCCTTGTCCCACGGCGGCGCGCCTGAACCTGCGCTGTCTGCAGGTCAAGGGCGGGATGGCGGAGTTGCGTCTACTGGATCGTCCGGCGATGCTGACCCTGCACGACGATCCCACCGCGCCCAATTATGTGCTGCTGACGGCAATCGACGACGGCGGCGCAACTATCGTCGCCCCCGGCGGCAAGCCGCAGCGCATCGGCCTGGACGCGCTGGCGGCGCGCTTCGACGGCGAGTTCACCACGTTCTGGCGCGCGCCGCGCAGCTGGCGCGACGAGGTCTCCGGCGGCGATCACGGTCCCGACGTGGACTGGCTGGCGCGGCGCCTGGCCCAGATCTACGGGCTGAAGAAGCCGCTGGACGATCAGCCGCTGAGCGCCGGCCTGCGCGCGCGCCTGGTCGATTTCCAGACCGAGCAGCATCTCAAGGCGGACGGCGTGGCCGGTCCGAAAACTTTCATCCGGCTGTATCAGCTGGGCGGCGTGCAGGAGCCGCGCCTGCTGGCGCGCGCTGATGTAGGCGCCGGGGCGGGGAAATAATATGTCGTATATTTTGGAAGCATTGAAGAAGGCGCAGGCGGAACGTCAGCTGGGCAGCGCGCCCACGCTGCACGCGCCGACCTTGCACGGGACGGAGCGCGAGGCGGCCGGCGGTGTGCTGAAGAAGCCGCTGGTGCTGGCGTTGCTGGCGATGGGCGTGGCGGTCGTGGTGTTGCTGGTCCTGGTGCTGCGCCCGGCACAGCAGCCGGCAGCCATGCCGCAGGCCACGCTTGCGCCGGCCGTCGCCCCAGCGGCTGCTCAGATGACCGCTGCCCAGGGCGTCAACGCGCCGACGGCGACTGGCCCGGCTACGGCCGGACCAGCCCTCGACGTTCAGCCGGCCGCTACGCCGGCACTGGGTGCGCCGCAGGTTGCGTCTGCCGCTCCGGCAGCCAACGCGCCGCAGGCTGTCGCCTTGCCGCCGCCGGTGGCGACCGTGACGCCTGTGCCGCGTCCGCATCCCTCGGCGCAGCCTGCCGAGCAGACGGCCATGGCCGACCAGGCCGCCAAGCCGGCCGCCGCGCCGGAAGAGCCGGTCCAGAACCTGCGCGACCTGCCGGAACCTATCCAGCGTTCCATTCCGCACATCGCGGTCGGCGGCTACATTTATTCCAAGAACCCGGCCGACCGGCTGCTGTTGATCGACAAGGTCCTGCGCCACGAAGGCGAGGAGGTCGCTGCCGGCCTGGTCCTGGAGAAGCTGCAGCCGCGCGAGGCGGTGTTCAATTTCAAGGGCTATCGCTACCGCGTTCCGTATTGAAAGCTGTCATCCGCCCGTCATGTAGAAATGATATTTTTCCATCATTGATATTCATGCACGGGAAATACGATGAAATACCTGAAATTGTTGCCGCTGCTGATAGCCGCCGCCTTCGCTGTTCCACGCGCACACGCCGCGGCACAGTCGCCGTCCACGCAACAGGAGACCGGCGCAGATGCCGCCGGCCTGATCTGCGTCGGCTTGTTGCTGCTGGGCGCGCGCGGCGCCCGCAACGAACGCTTCAAGGCCCTGAACGAGGAGTAAGGCGCTGCCGTGCCCGCGTCGATGTTGCTGCGTATAATGGCGGCGACGAGATGCTGTGGAGAGGCTGGCAATGCAACAAGACATACCCGCGCGTGAGCGCACTGTACTGGCCGTGGTCGGAACCTCGGGCAGCGGCAAGACCACGCTGCTGGAGGTGCTCATCGCCGGCCTGGCGGCACGCGGGCTGAAGGTCAACGTCGTCAAGCACAGCCACCACGACCTGGAGCTGGAGCCGCCGCACAAGGACAGCGCGCGCCTGCGCATGGCAGGCGCGGCCGAGGTGATGGTGGCGTCGCCGTTCCGGTTCGCCATCGTGCGCGAGCTGCGCGGCGCGCCCGAGCCGTCGCTGGATGAGCAGCTGGACCGCCTCGCGCCCGCCGACCTGACCCTGCTGGAAGGTTTCAAATCCTACCCGGTCGCCAAGTTGGAGGTGTATCGCGCGGCGGCCGGCAAGCCGCCGCTGTATCCTGACGATGGACGCGTGATCGCGGTCGCCTCCGACCAGCCCGCGCCGGCGGACCTGCGGCCGGGCGTGGACTGGCTGGATGTGAACCAGCCCCAGGCGGTGCAAGCCTGGCTGGAGGCCTATTTGAAAAAAGTTTCGTCCAACGCCTAAAGTTGGCCGCAGAACGTCCGTAAAAGAAGTGATACGCCTTATTGGAGGATCACATGGACATTTCAGGCATTGCTCAAGTAGCAACCACGATCGCGGACACCGGCACCAAGCAGGCGGTCGGCGTGGCGGTGTTGAAGAAGGCCCAGGACATCCAGGCGTCCAGCGCCGCGGCCCTGATCGAGGCGATTCCGCCGGTGCCGTCGGCGCCGAACCTGCCTTCGCACCTCGGCAACACGATCAACACGACAGCCTGAACGGCGTCGTTGCGGCCCGCCCGGCGCCGCGTTACTGTCCTGCGCACCGCCCGGTGCGCAGCGTGCCGGTGCATGTCCGCGTCCGGCGCAATTTCCCGATTTGAACCCGGTTAACAGAATGATGCGTAATCGCGTTATTGCTGGTACGCTGCGTTTGCTCGGCAGTGTTGAAAAAAATCCGAAAAAAACTGTAAGGACTGCCCGCCGTTGGCCGACTACCGTACAGTTGCAGACGATTTGCGTTGCACAACCTAACTTCATCCTTGAGGAGACTTACCATGAACAAACGTCAAGCCCTGATCGCCGCCGCCCTGGCCACCGTATACGCCGCTTCCGCCGTCACCGCTTCCGCCGCGACCGCGTCGGCCTCGGCTGAAAAAGAGAAGTGCTTCGGCATCGCCAAGGCTGGCCAGAACGATTGCGCCGCCGCCAATGGTTCGCACTCCTGCGCCGGCCAGTCGAAGACCGACAACGGCGCCGCCGAGTGGAAGTATGTGGCCAAGGGCACCTGCGAAAAAGCCGGCGGCAAAACTGCTGCGCCAGCCAAGTAATCGCGCTGCCGGTCGCGGAGCCATGTCCTTGCCAGGTCCAGCGCAGCCGATGCCGGGCGTGGGCGTGGGGCTGAGGGCTCCGCATTACCGGCAATTCATCGAGCAGCGGCCGCGCGCCGCCTGGCTCGAAGTCCACACCGAAAATTATCTCGATCAAGCCGGCTGGGACTGGCACGTGCTGCAGCAATTGCGGCGCGATTATCCGATCAGCCTGCATGGCGTCGGCCTGGGACTGGGCTCGGCGCGCGGCTTCTCCGAACAGCATCTCGACCGCGTGCGCGCGCTGGTGCAGCGCGTGGAGCCCATGCTGGTGTCCGAACATCTGTGCTGGAGCGCCGTCGGCGACCGGCAACTCAACGATTTACTTCCGCTGACCTTGGACCAGGCCGCGCTCGACCTGCTGTGCGCGCGCGTGGGCAGGGTGCAGGATGTGCTCAAGCGCCAGCTACTGCTGGAAAACGTGTCGACCTATGTGCGCTTCCACGCGGACGCGATGAGCGAGGCGGAGTTCATGGCGGCATTGGCGGCGCGCACCGGCTGCGGCCTGCTGCTCGACATTAACAATCTCTACGTCAACCAATGCAACCACGGCGAGGACGCGCTGGCCGCGATCGCCGCGATCCGGCCCGGCATGGTGGGCGAGATGCACCTGGCCGGCCATCTGGTGACGCCGGAAGCGGTGATCGACCATCACGGCGACACCGTGGCCGAGCCGGTCTGGCGGCTGTACGAGGCGGCGTTGCGGCGCTTCGGCGCGGTGCCGACGCTGATCGAATGGGATACCGATATTCCCGAGCTGAGCGTGCTGTTGGGCGAGGCGGAGAAGGCTGAGGCGCTGCATCGGCGTTATGTCGCCGTGGCCGAGGCGCCGCTCCCGGCAGGGCAGGCAGCTGCCGGTCGGCGGACAGCGGCCGACGCGCACGCGGCGTCCAACGAGCAGGTGGCGGCAGCGGCCGACTCGCAGAGTCCGGCCGGCGAGCAGGCGCCGGCGCTGGCCGCCAGCCAGCAGACCTTCGCCGGCGCGCTGTTCGATGCGCGCCAGACGTCGGCCGCGCTGGCGCTGTTCAAGGGCGAGCGCAACGAGCACCGCTACGCGCTGTATCGCGGCAACCTCAGCGCCACCTGGAGCAAGACGCTGGGCGCGGCCTATCCGGTGATCCAGCAACTGGTGGGCGAGGAATTCTTCGGCGGCCTGGCGCAGGCGTACGGCCGCGCCCATCCCTCCGACAACGGCGACCTGAACCGCTTCGGTGCCCACTTCGCCGCCTTCCTGCGCACCTTCCCGCATGTGGCCGACTACCCCTATCTGCCGGACATGGCGACGCTGGAATGGACGCTGCACCGCGCCCACTACGCGCCGTCGGCGGACGGCGTGACGGCGCAGCAGATGGCGGCGCTGACGCCGGAGCAGATCGAAACCGCGCGGCTGACGCTGCATCCGGCCTGCACGCTGCTGGCGTCGGAGTGGGCGACGATATCGCTGTGGCAGGCGCACCAGGCCGGCAGCGGCGTGCCGTTCCCGGCCGAGCTGGCGGCGCCGGATTACGGGCTGGTCACGCGGCCGCGCTGGAAGACCCAGGTGCTGCCGCTGACGGCGGCCAGCCATGCGGCCTTGTCGGTGCTGGCGGCGGGCGGCGCGTTCGGCGCGGCGCTGGACGCGGCCTTCGAGCGCGACGACGACTACGACATCGCCGCCAATCTGCAGCAATGGATAGATCACGCATTGATTGTCAGGATAGACGCCTAGCGGCGACTAACTAATTTTGAAAGCGCAATGATGAAAACTATCCTCGGCTGGCACCAACAAATTTCCCGCTTCGACGGGGCACTCACCGCGTGGGGCGGTTCCCTGATGAGCCTGGCGTTGCGCTGGTACGTGGGCTGGCAATTCTTCAAGGCCGGCCTGATCAAGGTCAGCGACTGGAGCGCGACGCTGGCGCTGTTCCACGACGAATACAAGGTGCCGCTGCTGCCGCCGGACCTGGCGGCCTACTTCGGCGCTGCCGGCGAGCTGGCGCTGCCGGTGCTGTTGTGCGTGGGATTGGTGTCGCGGCCGGCGGCGCTGGCGCTGTTCCTGGTGAACGCGATGGCGGTGATTTCCTACCCGCAGCTGCTGACCTTCGAGTGCCCGGCCGCGATCAACGACCACTTCTACTGGGGCGCGATGTTGCTGGTGCTGGTGGCCTACGGTCCGGGAAAATTGTCGCTGGACGCCTGGCTGGCCGGACGCCGCGCCGTTTAAGTAGGGCGGAAGGCGCGCAGCAGCTTGGCCTCGCCGGTCAGGTCCTTGTGCAGGCGGTTGGCGGCGGCGGTGAGCTCCATCATGCGGTTGAGCTGGACATCCTCGAAGCGCGCCAGTTCCTCGGTGGCGGTGAGCAGCGCCTGCGCCAGCTTGGCGCGCGCCGCCTGATACAGCAGGCCGTGGTGTTGGCCGGTGTTCTTGAGCAGTTCCTCGGCGTTTTCGATCACTTGCCGCAGGTCGTCGAGCAGGCGTTCCTGTGTTTGCATATTGGGTGCAGGATCGTCCATGACGTTCCCCTGGTCATAAATGAAACTGGTTGAACAAGCCGGGCGGCAGGCCATTTCAATATATCGGCGCGGGCTGCCGCCGGTTTGCGCTGCGTCAAACGGGCCTCCCCGCCACACGCTTCAGCTTAGCCTGTTATTGCCCAAATGCAAGAGAAATTACACGCCAACGACGCTGATGCGCACGTCGCCGACGCTCACTTGCTGGCCGGCGCGGATCTTGGCGGTCTTGCGCAATTCCTGTTTGCCGTCGACCTTGACGCCGCCTTCGGCGACCATCATCTTGCCGGCGCCGCCGCTGTCGCACAGGCCCACCAGCTTGAGCAACTGATTTAGCTCAACGAATTCGCCGCTCAATTCAAAACTTACTTTCTGCATTTTATCCTCTGTTGCTATGATGTGAAATCGGTGCCGGTGCCAGCTTTTGATAGTGTAGCGGCATTCCGACAGGGCCGCAGTTTACTCGATGTTTGCCTCACGGTTGAGGTTGCCGTCGGGCAAAAAGCTTGCTATCCTGAGTTAACTGCTGAATTTTTGTGCAGCATGGTTTGCCCTCAGCGAGTTGCACCATGAACAAGTATCTCTGGCCAGTCGCAGTCTTGATGTGCCCGCTTTCCGGCTTGGCGGGCGCCGCCACACCCGATCCCTTCGCCCCGCAAAAACCGCCGCCCGCGTTTGAAAAACGGGCCAATTCGTCGTTGCTGTTCGATGCGGCGGACCGCCAGTCCGCGCTCAGCGAGCAGTTGCAGGGCGAGGGCGCGGCGCGCTACGGCGCGCTCTTCAGCGGCGGGCCGCGCCTGCATGTCGGCGCCTTGCCGGACAACCTGGCCTTGCTCGATCCGCTCGGCCCCATGCTTAACGAGCACAGCAAGCGTTTCCTCACCAGTGCTGATTTTGAAAAGAAAATGGGGCGCGCGGTCGGCATCCTGACCGTCGGCATCTTGCGCGAGACCGGCTCGGTGCTGGGTTCGCAGCAGGCGCCGGCGCTGGCGATGAACACCCGGCCCACCACCACCTTCACCTCGGCCTCGCTGGGCTACGCGCTCAGTTCGCGCAGCGCATTGATGCTGATGGCGTCGTACGGCCGCACCGAGGGCATCGGCAATCCGGACAGTTTGATCGCCCAGGTGTCGTCGGTGCGCACGATGGCGTTCAGCGTGGGACTGTCGACGCGCGAGCTGTTCAACAGCCACGACCGCTTTGCCGTGACCTTGTCGGTGCCGGCCAAGGTGCGGGCCGGCACGCTGCAATACAGCGGCGCGGCGCCACAGAGCGGCGATCCCGGCGCTCCGGCCTTCGGCGCGCCGACGCTGAACTTGCGCCCGACCGCGACCGAGCGCGACCTGGAATTCGGCTACACCACCACGTTCGGCCGCGATGGCCGCCTGGGCAAGGTGACCGGCGCCGTCATGTGGCGGGTCAACCCCGGCCACGACGCCGGCGCCAAGCCGGACTGGCTCACCGGCGTGCGCTATTCTCGGGGCTTCTGAGAAGGCGTCTCAAAATGACCGTGGCGTCGTTGCGGCTCCTTGCCGTGCAGCTGCACTGTCTTCGTCGCCGCGCCTAGCCACGCTCATTTTGAGTCACCTTCTAGCCCTTGGCGCCGGGTCGGGTCATGTCCAGCGGCACGATCCACTGCTCGAACTGCTCGGCGCTGACGTAGCCCAGCGCCAGCGCGGCCTCCTTCAACGTGCTTCCCTCGTGCTGCGCCTTCTTGGCGATGGCGGCCGCCTTGTCGTAGCCGATGTGCGGCGCCAGCGCCGTCACCAGCATCAGCGAACGTTCCATCAGCTCGGCGATGCGCTCGCGGTTCGGTTCGATGCCGTGCACGCAGTGTTCGTCGAAACTGCGCATGCCGTCGGCCAGCAGGCGCGCGCTTTGCAGGAAGTTGTGGGCGATCAGAGGCTTGTAGACGTTGAGCTCGAAGTTGCCGGAGGCGCCGCCCATGGTGATGGCGACGTCGTTGCCGAACACCTGGCAGCACAGCATGGTCAGCGCTTCGCACTGGGTCGGATTGACCTTGCCCGGCATGATGGAGCTGCCCGGCTCGTTTTCCGGGATGGTGATCTCGCCCAGGCCGGAGCGCGGGCCGGACGCCATCCAGCGCACGTCGTTGGCGATCTTCATCAGCGCGGCGGCCAGCGTCTTGAGCGCGCCGTGCGCCGACAGCAGGGCGTCGTGGCCGGCCAGCGCGGCGAACTTGTTGTCGGCGCTGCGGAAGGGCAGGGCCAGCGTGTGCTCCAGCTCGGCGGCGATGCGGTGCGCGTACTCGGGGTGGGCGTTGAGGCCGGTGCCGACCGCGGTGCCGCCGGCCGCCAACTGCAGCACGCCGGGCAGGGCGGTGCTGATGGCGCGCTCGGCGAAGTCGAGGTGGGCCACGTAGCCGGAGAACTCCTGGCCCAGCGTCAGCGGGGTGGCGTCCTGCAGATGGGTGCGGCCGATCTTGACGATGTCGGCGAAGACCTCGGCCTTGGCGTGCAGCTGGTCGCGCAGCTGGCGCAGCGCCGGCAGCACGTTGCCGGCCAAGGCTTGCGCGGCGGCCACGTGGATGGCGGTGGGGAAGATGTCGTTCGACGACTGGCCCTTGTTGACGTCGTCGTTGGGGTGCAGCTTGCGCGATTCACCGCGCACGCCGCCCATCAGCTCGGAGCCGCGGTTGGCCAGCACCTCGTTCATGTTCATGTTGGACTGGGTGCCGGAGCCGGTCTGCCACACGGCCAGCGGGAATTCGGTCGGGTGCTTGCCGGCCAGTACCTCGTCGGCCGCCTGGGTGATGGCGATGGCCCTGTCGCCCTCCAGCAGGCCCAGGTCGAGGTTGACGCGCGCGGCGGCGCGCTTGACGCTGGCCAGCGCGTGGATCAGCTCGGGCGGCATGCGCTCGGTGGAGATGCGGAAATGCTCCAGCGAGCGCTGGGTTTGCGCGCCCCACAACTGGTGGTCGGGGACGTTGATCGGGCCGAAACTGTCACGTTCACTTCTGGTGTTCATGGTTTTTCCTTTGCACGGGAATGGCAATCATGTGTATTTGCCAAGGTCCGTCCAGTGTAGCGCAGTCTGGAAAAATTAACCTAGGGCTACAAAACCGGGAAAATCAGCCGTTATAGCTGATACACTTTAAGAATTCGCGGCCAAGCGACCCCAACATGCAGCGCAACACTCTCCTGACCTCGATCCTAGCCGGCGCCTTATTGCTGGCCACCGCCGCCCCTGCGGCGGAGCTGGGCGATATCGCCGTGCGATCCTACATCGGCCAGCCGCTGGCGGCCGACATCGAGCTGGTGCAGCTGGCGCCGGACGAGGTGTCGGCGTTGCAGGTTCGGCTGGCGCAGCAGGACGTGTATCGCGGCGCCAACATCACGATGAATCCGGCGCTGGGTTCGCTGCACATGACCGTGGTGCGGCGCGACGGCCGCCAGTTCCTGCATCTCACCACCACCCGCGCCATCGATGCCGAGTATGTTCATTTGTTCCTGGAGCTGAGCGCGGCCGGGCGCCAGGATGTGCGCGCCGCGACCGTGTGGCTGCAGGCGGATCCGAATCCGGCACCGCCGCCGTTGCCGGCCCCGACGGCGGCGCAGGCGGCGTTGCTGGCGCGGGCGGAGCGGGCGGTTCAGGCGGCTGCGCCGGCGCCGGCGCCGGCCCAAGCCCCGGCCTCGGCCCAAACTCCGGTTGCGCCGGCCGCCGCGCCGGTGCGCGACAGGACGCGCCCGGCGCCGATGCCGGCCGCGCATGAATCTGAAGTGGGCGAGCCGGGCGGCTTGCGGTCCTCGGCGGGATTGGCATCGCCTGTGCGGCGGCCGGCTCCGGCGCCGCTGCCTGCACGCCGGCCAATTGCGGACAAGGCTGGCGGCGGGGAGGCGGATCAGGCTGGCGGGGCCGTGCCGTTGGGCGTGGCGCAGGCCTTGTTGCCTTTGCCGCCACTGCCGCTGCCCAAGGGCGTGAAGCGGCCGGCCGCGCCGGTGGCGTGCACGCCGTCCGGCATGACCGCGAAAGAATGCGCGGCGCTTGATACGCATAGTGTCGAGTTGTCCAGCAAGTTGGTCGAGCTGGAGGGCAGGGTCAAGCTGCTGCAAGGCGCGCTGGCGGCGAAGGGTGGGGCGGCCAGTCCTGCGCCATCTGTGGCATCCGGCGTGCACGGCGGAGCGGCCAGCGCGGCGCCGGCTGCTGCGTCCGGCGGGCAGGGCGGGGCGGCCAGCAAGGCGTCGTCTGCGGCGTCCGGCGCGCAGGGCGCGGCGGCGGCTGGGCATGACAGCGGGGCAGCGGGGCATGAAGGGGCGGCTTCGGCTGCGCGCGCGGGTCCGGCGCCGGCCGATGCGGCGGGCGCCAGCGCCCACGCCAGCGCGGGCGGTGCGGGACACGGGGAGGCGCATGGCGCTTCGGCTTCGGCGTCTGTGTCCGCCAGCGCTGCGGCTGCTGGCGGGGCTGAATCGGCGTCCGTTGAAGCGAGCGCGCCGGTCAAGAAGGTGCGTGTGTTGCCCAAACTGAAGTACAAAAAGGAAAAACCGCCGGAGCCGGCCGCCAGCAACTGGCCGCTGATCGCGGGTGGAGCCGGCGCGCTGGCGCTGTTGCTGGGCGCGGGCGGGTACTTCTATCTGCGCAAGAAACGCGGCAGCGGGCCGCTGCAGATCTGGCAGGGCTTCCGCAAGAAAAAGCCGACCGCCGAGGGCGATACGCCGATGGAGGCGCCGCCGCTGCATGAGGTCACACCGGAATCCATGATGGAAAAACAATAAAAAGGTAATAAGCTTATAACGAGCTCGCTCTTATCCGGCTCAGGGGTTCTGGGTTATAGTGTTCGACGCCCACCGTCTTCCCCATTCTGAAAGAGCCTTATGACCGCAGCAGATTTTCAGTCTCAGCATCACGAGCAATACCAAACTTTCAAACAACTTGGCCTGAAGCTGGACATGTCCCGCGGCAAGCCAGCCCCCGAGCAGCTGGACCTGTCGAACGCCCTGATGGGCTCGCTGGACAGCTACAAGGCCGCCGACGGCACCGATTGCCGCAACTACGGCGGCACCATCGGCCTGCCGGAAGCGCGCGCGCTGTTCTGCCAGCTGCTGGACGTGCCGGCCGCGCAAGTCGTGGTCGACAGCAGCGCCAGCCTGTCGCTGATGCATGACGTAATCATCTACAGCCTGCTCAACGGCACGCCCGGCCATGCGCCGTGGGTGCGCGAGCCGGTGACCTTCCTGTGCCCGGTGCCGGGCTACGACCGCCACTTCGCCATCTGCGAGGCGCGCGGCATCAAGATGATCAACATTCCGATGAACGACTCCGGCCTGGACATGGACCTGGTGGAGAAACTGGTGGCCGAGGACGCCAGCATCAAGGGCATGTGGTGCGTGCCGAAGTACAGCAATCCGGGTGGCGTGGTGTACTCGGATGAGGTGGTGGCCCGCCTGGCGGCCATGAAGACGGCGGCGCCGGACTTCCGCCTGATGTGGGACGACGCTTACCGCTTCCACCACCTGGGCGAGCAGAAGCTGGCTGTGGCCAACATCCTGGACGCGTGCGCGCAGGCCGGCAACCCGGACCGCGCGATCGTGTTCGCGTCGTCGTCCAAGGTGAGCTGGGCTGGTTCGGGCGTCGCCGCGCTGGCGGCCTCGCCGGCCAACATCGCCTGGTGGACCAAGCACGCCGGCATCCGCAGCATCGGCCCGGACAAGATCAACCAGCTGCGCCACGTGCAGCTGCTGAAGGACCTGCCGACCGTGGAAGCGTTGATGGAACAGCATCGCCTGCTGCTCAAGCCGAAGTTCGACGCGGTGCTGGCGCAGTTCGAGCGCTATCTGGCCGATGTGCCGGGCGTGTCGTGGACGCGTCCGCTGGGCGGCTATTTCATCGATCTGGTGACGCCGCCGGGTTCGGCCAAGCGCACCGTGGCGCTGGCCAAGGAAGCCGGCATCACGCTGACGCCGGCCGGCGCGGCTTTCCCGTACGGTAACGATCCGAAGGACAGCCATATCCGCATCGCACCGAGCTTCCCGTCGCTGGACGAGATCACCCAGGCGGCGCAGGGCATCGCGCTGTCGCTGCGCGTGGCGCTGACGAGCTGATCGCCATGCAGACGTAAAAAAGCGCCCTCGGGCGCTTTTTTTATGTCGGTTGCTGTTATTGACGCGCCATGCCCGGCACGTTGTTCAGCCATGGCTCGGTGACGTCGCGGATGGCGCGGTCGTTGGCCAGGATTTGCTTGAGCAGGTCGATCTTGCGCAGGCGCGGGGCGCCGCTCAGGCTGGGCACGCCGGCATCGGCCGGGCGGGCGGCGGTGGCGCATTGCGCTTCCAGGCGGCTCAGACCGTCCCAATCCCCCAGACGCGCGGCGGCAGCCATTTGATTGGACAGGCCGGCAATGTTTTCGTACATCGAGAGGACTTCGGTGGAGGTCATGTTCTCACCCTAGTTTAGTTAAAACGGATTACCGCATGTCCTGATTAACGTCGCCTTAAACGCGAACTTTAGGGTGTTTTGAAAAAATATTTGAAAAAAGTCGAAAAAAGCCCCGTGTGCGCATGCGACGCTCAAGATCGTCGCACGGCCACACGGGGCTCTTTCATGCAAATTAGACAAGCTGGCTTATTTGACCAGCTCCTCCAAACCGGCGCTCAATTCGTCCGGCGAAGGCATTTCATCGATCAGGGCGTTGTCGTCCAGGCCCAGTTCCTCGGCCAGGTCGGCCGGGTAGCAGGCTTCGATTTCATCGTCGCTCAGTTGGGCCTGCTCGACACGGGCGCGCCAGGCGGCCAGCGAGACCACGGCGGCCAAGCGGTTCAGCTCGCCGTTGTGGTGCGGCTCGGGGAAGGCCAGGATGGTTTCCGAGAAGGTCAGCGGGAACTTCCAGCGCTTGGCCAGCTCGGCGCCGACGTCGGCAAAGGTGAAGCCGAACGAAGCTTGCTCGGCGTCCAGGCGGCGCGGGTCCAGCGGACCGGCCACCTTGTCGAGCGCCATCGCCTGCTCGGCCATCGCCGAGTGGATCACCAGCTGGCCGATGGCGTGCATCATGCCGATGGTGAAGGCGAGGTCGGTGTTTTCCTTGGTCTTCTTGGCAATCCATTTGGCCGACACCGCGGTGTGCAGGCTGTAGCGCCAGAATTGTTTGAGGTCGAGGCCGGGCACGGTCTTGAAACCGCTGACCAGGCCGGAGCTGATGACCAGCGTGCGCACGGTGACGAAGCCGAGCATCAGCACCGCATCTTCCACGGTGCCGATGCTGCGCGAGACGTGGTAGTAGGCCGAGTTGGCCAGGCGCAGCAGCTTGGCGCTCAGCACCGGATCCGTCGACAGTTTTTTCGCGATCTCTTCGGTCGAGACGCTGGCCTTGTCGAAACTGCTGATCAGCTCTTCCACGACTTTAGGCGCGGTGGGCAACGCAGTTGGATTCTGGAACAGGGCATCAAGTTTCATATTTATCTCCTGGGTAATTAGCGCGTTGCTATAGGCTAACTATATAGCGATTCCCCGAATGTATGAAACAATTTTGCGGGGCGAGCGTCTCTTTTCCGAGTCACTGATCGCCGCCATAACCCGCCGTATATACTGGTGGCATGGAACCCGACACTATCGAGCAGATCACTCAAACCACGCTGCAGCATTACGAGCGTACCGCCGAGCAGTTTTTCGCCGGCACCATCGACCACGATGTCAGCCAAAACATCGCCGCCTTGCTGGACGCGATCCAAGGCCCCGCGCCATACCGCCTGCTGGACCTGGGCTGCGGCCCCGGCCGTGACTTGAAGACCTTCAGGGAGCTGGGCCACGAAGCGATCGGCGTCGACGGCTCGTCGCGATTCGTCGAGATGGCGCGCGCCTACAGCGGTTGCGAAACGTGGCGGCAGGACTTCGTCCAACTTGACCTGCCTGCTGGTTTTTTCGATGGCATCTACGCCAACGCCTCCTTGTTCCACGTGCCCAGCGCGGCGCTGCCGAAGGTGTTGCGCGACCTGCACGCCGCGCTGAAATCCGGCGGTGTGCTGTTCAGTTCCAACCCGCGCGGCGACAACCGCGAAGGCTGGAACGGCCCGCGCTACGGCAGCTACTACGACTACGAAACCTGGGAACGCTACCTGCTGGAGGCTGGGTTCGTTGCGATTCAACATTACTACCGCCCGCAAGGCTTGCCACGCGACCAGCAGCCCTGGCTGGCCAGCGTCTGGCGCAAGCATTGATTGCAGCCTTAGGTGCGCAAGCGCACGGAACGCCAGCCGGCGTCTGCCTATAGTTGAGCCATCGCATGCGGCACAAGGCCGCGTGTCCTGTAGCTTCATCACCCACCAAGGAGTGCATCATGAACAAGGACCAAGTGAAGGGTACTGCGAAAGACATCGGCGGTAAAATCCAGGAAGAGGCCGGCAAGATGGTCGGCAGCTCGGAGCAGCAAGCCAAGGGCCTGAACAAACAAGCTGAAGGCAAACTGCAAAAAGGCCTGGGCGACGCCAAGGAAGCCGTCAAGGACATCACCAAAGGCAACCGCAACTAATATCGTTGCGGGATAAAAAAGCCGCGTGCGCTGAAGACGGCCAAGGCCGTCGCAAGCCACGCGGCTTGTTTCATTTGCGCGCTCAATTTGCGCGCTCAACCTCACGCCGCAATGCGGTTGGTGCTCAGGTCCCAGCCGCCGGCGGTGTTGCCGCCCGCGCCACCGCTGATCTTCTGCTGCGTGTAGCGCCACTTCACCTTCGAGAATTTCAGCGACACATGCTCGGTCAAAATGTCGCCTTCCTCCACGCTCGGCGAGACCCCGCCGATCAACACATTTTCCAGTTCGATTTCGTAGTACTTCACACGTTCGCCCTGGCCGTCCGCGCGCATGAATTCAAACTTGGCCTTGGGGATGGTCTTGCCCGACGAGCAGGTCTGCAGCAGCACCGGCGAGGCCAGGTCGGCCAGCTTCATCAGGGTGATATCGTGGTGTTCGCAGCGCTCGGCGGTGTGGCCGCCGCCGGTCGACGCGGTGGCCGATTTCGGCTGGCTCACCGCCCAGCTGACCGACTTGCATTCGATCCAGTCCTTGTGTTTGTCGTCGGCCGATTCGCCGCGGATACCGTCAATTTGCAGGTAGACATCGATAGCCATAATTCCTCCTGGAATGTAAGTGCGGCGGTGCGGGATGCACCGCAGCGGGCATTATCGAATGGTCAACAAATCGCCTCTTGTGGCCGCTCAATCCAGACCAAAAAAAAGGGACCCGAAGGTCCCTTGGAAACACGAAAACGATTTATTTCGTTTCCGGCATCAAATTCTTCTTGAAGAAGGCCTCGATGTTGCCGTACACATGGCGTTGCGGCGCGCGGCCCGAGATGCCGTGCTTGGCGCCCGGATAGGTCATCAGTTCGAAGTGCACATTGCGCTGGACCAGCGCGTCGATCATGCGCGTGGTGTTGGTGAACAGCACGTTGTCATCGGCCATGCCGTGCATCAGCAGCAGTGGCGATTTCAGTCCGTCCAGGTGCGAGTAAACGCCGCCCGACGCATAGCCGGCCGCGTTCTCTTTCGGCGTGCCCATGAACTGCTCGGTGTAGTGGGTGTCGTACAGCGACCAGTCGGTCACCGGCGCCACCGACACGCCCATCGCGATCTTGTCCGAGGCCTCTGCCAGCAGGCGCAAGGTCATGAAGCCGCCGTAGCTCCAGCCGAACACGCCCACGCGCTTGGCGTCGACAAAGCTCTGCTTGCCCAGCCACTCGATGCCGGTGATCTGGTCTTCGACTTCCACCTTGCCCAGATTGTGGTAGTTGGCGTCGGTGAACACGCGCTCGCGGCGCGACGAGCCGCGGTTATCCAGGCGCCACACCACGAAGCCTTGCTGCGCCATGTACTGGTCGAAGAAGTTGCCCCAGCGGCGGGCCACGTGCTGCGAGTGCGGGCCGCCGTAGGTCGACAGGTAGACCGGATATTTCTTCGACGCGTCAAAGCCGCTCGGCTTGATCATCGAGTAGTACAGCGTCTGGCCGTCCTTGGCCTTGAGCGTGCCGTATTCGGTGTGCAGGTGGGCGTCCAGGTATTTGCCGTACGGGTGCGAGGCGTTCAGCTCGTTGTGCTCCAGCCAGCTGATCATCGCACCGTCGGGACGGCGGATGCTGACCTGCGGCGGCGTGTCCGGATCGGAGTAGGTGTCGACGAACACCTCGCCGTTGCGGGCGAAGGCGGAGTCATGCCAGCCGTCGCCCTGGGTGATGCGCTGCGGCTTGTCGGCCGTGCTGCCGTCCAGCTTGAGTGCGTAGGTCTGGCTGTCGATCACGGCGTCGCGGTTCGACTGCACGAACACGCGGCCGCCTTTCTCGTCGAGCGCCAGCACGCGGTCGATGCCCCATTCACCCTTGGTGATGGCGTGCTGCAGCTTGCCCTGCATGTCGTACAGGTACAGGTGCTTGCGGCCGCTACGCTCGGACGACCAGATGAAACCCTTGTCGTTGGCCAGGAAGCGCAGGTCGTCGAAGATGCTGACCCAGGTCGGCGAGGTCTCGGTGATCAGGACCTTTTGCGCCAGCGTGGCGGCGTCCACCGACACCAGTTCCAGCTTCTTCTGGTCGCGGCTCTGGCGCTGGAACAGCAAGGCCTTGGCGTTGCCGCTCCAGTCGGCGCGCACCAGGTAGATGTCCTGGTTGGCGCCCAGGTCGACGTTGCGGATCTCGCCGCTGACCGGCGAGACGATCTTCAGCTGCACCAGCACGTTCGGATCGCCGGCGGCAGGGTAGCGCTGCTCCACCACGTCGGTGCGGTCGGCGAAGATTTCAAAGCGGCGCACCACCGGCACCGGCGCTTCGTCGTAGCGCTTGTAGGCGATGGCGGAATCGTCCGGCGCCCAGTAGTAGCCGCTGGTCTGGCTCATCTCTTCCTGCGCCACGAACTCGGCCTCGGCGTTGTGGATGGTGCCCTGGCCGTCGGTGGTCAGCTGCTTTTCCTTGCCGGTGCTCAGGTCCAGCACCACCAGATTCTGCTCGCGCACGAAGGACACGTAGCGGCCCTTGGGCGAGATCTTGGGATCGAGCACATTGCCCGAGGCGACCAGGCGCGCGGCGTCCGGCTTGCCTGCGTCGATCAGGTACAGCTTGCCGGCGATCGGCACCAGCAGCTGCTTGCCGTCCGGCGACCAGCTGTAGCTGAGGATGCCCTTCAGGCTGGCGGTGCGCTCGCGCTCGCGGCGCGCTTTCTCGGCGTCCGACAGCTGCTCGTCCGGCACCAGGTTCTTCGAATCGACCAGGCGGTGCGTGGTCTTGTCCTTCAGGTTGTATTCCCACAGGTCGAGCTGGAACTGGTTGTCGTCGCGGCCGCGCAGGAAGGTGACGCGGGCGCCGTCCGGCGAGACCCTCAGGCTGCGCACGCCGGGGCCGCTCAGCAACGGGTCGGCGTGCAGGCGGTCCAGTGTCAGTTTTTCGGCGGAGGCGTTGGCGCCGGCCAGCAGGGCGAGGAAGCAGAGAATGAAGCGCATGGAGTGAGTGTCTCTTGGTTATCGGAACCCGAGACGATACCAGAGCGGCTCGCCCATGGCGAGACGGCAATGTTCTGAATCCACGGTGGAAAACCGTTTTTCCTTCGGCGTCGGCGGGGGAGGGGGATGGCGGCGCGCCAGCCGCCCCGGCCGCCTCAGGCGCGCGCGGCGTCCACGCCAACGTCCGCGCCGGCCCGCGCCCGCTCCAGCGTCAAGCGCTGCAAGGCCCAGCTCAGGAGCACCGCCGCCACCGTCAGCCCGACCACCAGCCCGATCCAGAAGCCGGCCGCCGCCATCGGCTCGGCCGGCGCCCACGGCAGCCATTGCGGCGCCAGTCCCAGCCAGCAGCCCAGCGGCAGCGCGAAGCCCCAGAACGCCAGCAGCTGGATCTGCATCGGCTGGCGCGAGACCTTGTAGCCACGGATCGCGCACGAGGTCGCGACCTGGGTGGCGTCCGACAGCTGGAACAGCGCGGCGAACAAGAGCAGCTGCACGCACAGTTCCTGCACCGCCGGGTCGGAGGTGTAGGCGGCGGCGATCTGCCGGCGGCACAGCACGATGAACAGCGCCGACAGCACGGCGAACGCCAGCGACATGCCCACTCCGGTCCAGGCCACGTAGCGCGCCCGCGCCGGGCTGCCTTCGCCGACCGCCTGGCCGACGCGGGTGATCAGCGCGATGCCAAAGCTGAGCGGCACCATGAACACCAGCGAGGAAAAATTCAGCGCGATCTGGTGCGCCGAGATCTGCACCACACCGTAGCGCGCGATCAGCAGGCTGACCGCGCCGAACGCGCTGACCTCGGCGAAATAGGTGATCCCGATCGGCAGCCCCAGCCGCAGCATCGAGCGGATCTCCGGCCAGTGCGGCCCTTCCCAGTGGGTGAACGGATAGGTGGCGCGGTAGGCCGGCGCGACGCGCATCCAGGCCAGCATGGCGGCCAGCATCAGCCACATGCACAGGCCGGTGGCGACCGCGCAGCCGACCCCGCCCAGCTTGGGCAGGCCCCAGTGGCCGAACACCAGCAGCCAGTTGACGAACACGTTGAAGCACAGGCCCAGGATGGCGATCAGCATCACCGGCTTGGTCTGGTTGATGCTGGTGCTGTAGCCGTACAGCGCGCGGTAGGCGGCGAACGGCGGCAGGCCGATGCTGATCGCGTGCACGAACAGCGTGGCCTGGCCCTGCACATAGGGCGTCAGGTGCAGGTGGCCGAACAGCGCGGTGGCCAGGTTGGCCAGCAGCATGGCCAGCACGCCCACGCCCAGCGCCTTCCACAGCGACTGCCGCACCGCGTGCGGAATCTTGCCCAGTTCGCCGGCGCCGACATCGTGCGCCACCACGCTGTTAATCGCCATCATGGTGCCGCTGACCGTGACCAGGATGATCGACCAGATCGACGCCCCCAGCGACACGGCCGCCAGCTCGTCGGCGCTGGCGTGGCCGGTCATCGCCACGTCGGCCACGCCCATGCCCACCGTGGCCAGCTGGCCGATCAGCATCGGCCAGGCCAGGCGCCACAGGGCTGCCGCTTCGCGGCGGAGATCGGGCAGGTGGAAGGCGTGGGGCATGCGCGGCGCTCGAAAAAGGATGGGCGACAATTCTACCCCGGTCCCGACCAGCCCGCCGCGCTGTATCATTACATTTTCTTGCAATTTAGCCATATTGCCCTGTCGGCCAACGCGCTAGCATAAGCGTTGTCTGTGCATGGCACCGGCTGTTCAACTTTTTACCTGAGCGATATTCATCATGAAACCAATCCTGCACCGTCTGACCCGCGCCGCCCTTGTCCTGGCCGCCGCAGCCGCCGCCACCGCGCACGCGGGCGAGCTGACGCTGTTCACCCACTCCAACTTCGCCGGTCCGCCGCTGACCTTGCGCGGCAGCGAGCCGGACCTTGATCGGCTGGGCTTCAACGACCGCGCCTCCAGCGTGGTGGTGCGCTCCGGCACCTGGCAGCTGTGCGAGCATTCGGAATACCGTGGCCGCTGCATGGTGGTCGAGCGCGGCGAGTATCCGGTGCTGGATGGGTTCAACGACGTCATCTCGTCGGTGCGTGAAATCAGCGGCGGGGGCGGGCGCGACTACCGCGACGACGACCACCGCAACGACCGCGGCCGCGACAGCGGCTACGGCTACGGCCGCCACCGCGAACCGATCGTGCTGTTCTCCAAGTCCGGCTTCGGCGGCGCCAAGCTGGGCCTGCGCGACGCGGTGCGCACGCTGGACCAGTACGACTTCAACGACCAGGTCAGTTCCATCATCGTCAACGAGGGCAGCTGGGAGCTGTGCGAACACGCCGACTACGGCGGCCAGTGCATCGTGCTGGAGCCGGGCCGCTACGAATACCTGGACAATATGAACAACCGCATTTCGTCGCTGCGCCGGATCCGTTGACCGTCATGCGCTATCATGCAGGCAACGATCCCGATTTGGAGACCCTGCCATGAAACGACTTGTCTGCGCCACCCTGCTGGGCGCCGCCGCGGCGGCGCAGGCGGGCGACATCGTGCTCTACACGCGCGCGCATTTCGGCGGTCCCGCGCTGCAGCTGCACGGCTCGGAGCCCGACCTGGACAAGCTGGGCTTCAATGACAAGACCTCCAGCGTGGTCGTGCAGAGCGGCATCTGGGAAGTGTGCGAGAACAAGTACTACAAGGGCCGCTGCCTGGTCCTGGAAAAGGGCGAGTACGCCGAGCTGAAGAACTTCAACGACATGATGTCCTCGGCGCGGGAGCTCGAAGCGCGGCCGCCCGCCAAGGACAAACGCGTACAGAAGTGACATGCGGACGCCGCCGATCCGCGATCGGCGCTAGACTGTGACAGACGCAAGACGGGGAGCGCGCAACGTGGAATACAAGGATTACTACCAGACCCTGGGCGTGCCCAAGACGGCCACCGAGGAAGAGATCAAGAAGGCTTACCGCAAGCTGGTCCGGAAATACCATCCGGACGTCAGCAAGGAGGCCGACGCCCAGCACAAGACCCAGGAACTGAACGAGGCCTACGGCGTGCTGGGCGACGCCGAGAAACGCGCCGCCTACGACGAGCTCGGACGCGGCCACCAGTACCGCGCCGGCCAGGAATTCCGCCCGCCGCCGGACTGGGGGCACGGCTTCGGCAATGGCAATGGTGGCGGCGGCGGCTTCGGCGGCGACGCCATGGGCAGCGACTTCTTCGCCGACCTGTTCGCCAACCTGGGCGGCGGTGGCCGCCGGCGCCAGGCGCCGCGGCGCGGCGAGGACAGCCACGCCAGCATCAGCATCGACCTGGCCGACAGCTACCACGGCGCCACCCGCACCATCGGCCTGACGGTGGCCGAGCGCGACGCCCAGGACCGCATCCTCACGCGCGAGCGCAACCTCAGCGTCAACATCCCGAAAGGCGTGACGGCCGGCCAGCAGCTGCGCCTGTCGGGCCAGGGCCAGCCGGGCGCGGCCGGGCCGGGCGACTTGTACCTGGAAATCCAGTTCCGCCCCAACGCCCGCTACCGCATCGACGGTCGCGACGTCTACGAGACGGTGCCGGTGGCGCCGTGGGAGCTGGCGCTGGGCGGCGAGATCGACGTCGACACGCCGTCCGGCAAGGTCACCGTCACGGTGCCGGCCGGCTCGCAGAGCGGACGCAAGCTGCGCCTGCGCGGGCGCGGCATCCCCGGCAAGACCGCCGGCGACCTTTACCTGCTGCTGGAGGTGGTGCTGCCGCCGGCCACCACCGACAAGGCACGTGAACTGTATCAAACGATGGCGCGCGAACTGGCGTTCAACCCGCGCGCGGGAGGATGAACATGGGACAAGCGATCCTGGAAGCGGTGCTGATCGACGAAGCCGCGCTGACCGTGGAGGAACTGGCGCAGGCCTGCGCCGTGGAGCCGGACTGGGTGGTGCAGCGGGTACGCACCGGCATCCTGCTCGACAGCGCCGACGGCGACCACGTGGCCTGGCGCTTCACCAGCGCCGACCTGGTGCGCGCGCGCCGGCTGTGCCAGATCGAGCGCGACTTCGACGCCAACGACGATGTCGCCGCGCTGGTGGTCGACCTGTCGGAAGAGATCCGCCGCCTGCGCGTCAAGCTCAGCGCCGCCGGAGTGAAATAGGAGCCGGCGCCGCCACGCCTGGCGGGGTGGTGCCGAGCGGCGGCAGCGGTCCCGGCTTGCCTGCCGCCTTGCTGGACGGCTTGGCCTCCCTGGGCGGATCGCTCAGGCGGTGATACATGTGGCTGACGCCCGGATCGCCCGCCACCGGCGACGGCCGCATGTCGTGGTTGGGCGGCGACACGGCCGGCTGCTCCAGGTCAAGGAATTGCTGCATCAGCCAGCGCGTGGCCGGGCCCGGCTCCTCGTCGCCGCGCCGTATCACGTACAGCGGGAAGCTGAAGGCGCTGCCCTCGCTGACCCGCAGCTGCACCAGCCGCCCCGCATCCAGATCCCACTGCACAAACTCGACCGGCATATTGCCCCAGCCGATGCCGCTGCGCAGCAGCGCGTGCTTGGAGCTGAGGTCGCCCAGCCGCCAGTCGCGCAGGGCCAGCACGCCGAAGTCCTGGCCCTTGGTCAGCGTGCTGCGGTCGGTCAACACTAATTGGGTGTGCTCGCGCAGCACCGCGCTCGGGATCACGCCCTGGATCTGCGCCAGCGGATGCTCGGGCGCGGCCACCGGCACCATGGTCACGTAGCCGCAGCTCTGGCGCTCGACGATGTCCTGCGTGCCCGGCATCCAGCCGCTGATGCCGATGTGGCATTCGCGCTCGAGCACCAGCTGGGTGACGGCGCCCAGCGCTTCGGTGCGCAGGCGCATCGCCACGGTCGGGAACTCCTGCTGGAAGGCGTGCAGGATGCGCACCAGCTTGCAGGTCGAGAACATCACGTCCACCACCACCGACACTTCCGCCTCCAGCCCGGCCGACAGCGCCTTGGCGCGCGCCCGCATGCCGTCCACCTTGAGCGAGACCGCGCGGGCGTCGGCCAGCAGCGCCTTGCCGGCCTCGGTCAGCACCGGCTTGCGCTTGGTGCGGTCGAGCAGCGCGACGTTGAGCTGCTCCTCCAGGTTGGCGATGGTGTAGCTGATCACCGACTGCGTGCGGTGCAGCGCCCGCGCCGCGTGGGCGAAGCCGCCGTGGTCGATGACGGCGATGAACACACGCAGCTGGTCGAGGGAGGGGAGGCCGGGGTCGCGCATACGTTACCTTTGCTGGGAAATCGAATATATCGATAGGTAGGATTTAAATTTACCTAGTTTCATCGATATTAAACTCGTTCTATGATGATTGCAATCACTCCCAACACGAAAGGTAATAACATCATGGCAAGCATCCTTCACATCAACAGCAGTGTTCGTCAAAACGGTTCCCTGTCGCGCCAGCTGGGCGGCGAGTACGTGGCCAAATGGCAGGCCGCCAATCCGGGCGGCACCGTGGTCACCCGCGACCTGGCCAGCAGCCCGGTGCCGCACCTGACCGAGCAGATGATGGGCGCCTATTTCACCCCGGCCGAGCAGCGCAACGCCGACCAGGCCCACACCATCAAGACCTCCGACGCGCTGGTGGATGAACTGCTTGCCGCCGACACCATCGTCATCGGCGCACCGATGTACAACTTCTCCGTCACCTCCGGCCTGAAGGCATGGATCGACCACGTGGCGCGCGCCGGCCGCACCTTCAAATACGGCGCCAACGGCCCCGAAGGCCTGGTGCACGGCAAGAAAGTGATCGTGTTCGTCGCCAGCGGCGGCGTCTACAGCGAAGGCCCTGCCGCCGCTTACGACCACGTCACCACCTACCTGCGCTCGGTGCTGGGCTTCCTCGGCATGACCGACGTCACCTTCGTGGTGGCCGAGGGCGTGTCCATGGGCGAGGAAGCGGTGGCCGCCGCCATCGCCAAGGGCCGCGGCAAGATCGAGGCGCTGGCCGCCTAAGCTGCACCGCTCCGCGTGCAAACTCCCCGTCGGCCGGTGCCGGCGGGGAGTTTTTTTTCGTCCCCGGCGGCCGTGTTGCACAAATTCGTGCGGCTTGGCAGATAATCATCACTGTCGGCCCGCGCTATCGGGCAAAATCATATACAGTGAAGCAAGCATCGGAGCTCCAATGAAACGTAATCTGCACTTGCTGGTGATCGATCCGCAAAACGACTTTTGCGATCTGCCGGCCAGCCACCTGCCGCTCGACCCGGCCACCCGCGCACCGCGCGCGCCGGCGTTGCCGGTGCCCGGCGCCCACCAGGACATGCTGCGCCTGGCCGGCCTGATCAACCGCGGCCGCGCCGGCCTGACCGCCATCAGCATCACGCTCGATTCGCACCACCGCTTCGACATCGCCCACCCGACCTTCTGGATCGCCCGCGACGGCGCGCCGGTGGCGCCGTTCACCGAGATCAGCGCGGCCGACGTGCGCGCAGAAAAATACCTGCCGCGCCACCCGGCCGCCTTGCCGCTGGCGCTGAACTACCTCGACAAGCTGGAAGCGGCCGGCCGCTACCGGCTGATGGTATGGCCGGTGCACTGCGAGATCGGCACCTGGGGCAACAACGTGCACGACGACGTGCGCGCCGCCTACGGCGCCTGGGAGGAGGCCGCGCTGGGCATCGTCGCCAAGCTGGCCAAGGGTTCCAACCCGTGGACCGAGCACTACTCCGCCGTCATGGCCGAGGTGCCGGACGCCGACGATCCCGACACCCAGCTCAACACCAAATTCATCGCTTCGCTGGCCGAGGCCGACCAGGTCTACATCGCCGGCGAGGCCGGCAGCCACTGCGTCAAGGCCACGGTCGAGCACATCGTCGAACACTTCGGCGACCAGCCGCTGTCCAAGCTGGTGCTGCTGACCGACTGCATCAGCCCGGTCGCCGGCTTCGAGCCGCAATACCAGGCCTTCCTGCAGGCGATGCGGGCGCGCGGCGTGCAACTGCGGCAGGCGGCCGACGTGCTGCCCGAGCTGCTGGCCAACGCCGACCGCGCGCTGGGAATGGACGCCGCATGAGCCAGCCCATCGTCCGCAGCCTGCTGGAAACCGACCTGTACAAGTTCACCATGTGGCAGGCGCTGCTGCACGGCCATCCGAACTCGCACACCGAATACGAATTCGTCTGCCGCAATGCCACCGCTTACCCGCTGGCCGAGCTGCTGCCCGAGGTCGAGCGCGAGCTCGACCACCTGTGCTCGATGAGCTTTGCCGACGACGAGCTGGCCTACCTGCGCTCGCTGCGCTACATCAAGAGCGACTTCGTCGACTTCCTCACGGTGTTCCGCTTCCAGCGCAAGTTCATCGACGTGCGCGCCGACGGCGACACGCTGGTGATCCACGCCGCCGGCCCGCAGGTGCACGTGATGGGCTTCGAGATCTACGTGCTGTACATCGTCAACGAGCTGTACTTCCGCCGCTTCGACCGCGAGGCCGCGCTGGCCGAGGGCCGCGCCCGCCTGGGCGAGAAGATCGCCGCGCTGAAAGCCTTCGGCGCCGAGCCGGCGCGGCGCAACCCGTTCGAGTTCTCCGACTTCGGCACCCGCCGCCGCTACTCCAGCGCCTGGCACGACGAGGTGGTGCAGCGCCTGGCGCGCGAAGTGCCGCAATACTTCAAGGGCACCTCCAACGTCTACCTGGCGATGAAGTTCGGCCTGGTCCCGATCGGCACCATGGCGCACGAATACATGCAATCGTTCCAGGCCTTCGGCGTGCGGCTGCGCGACTTCCAGAAGGCCTCGCTGGAAGCCTGGGTGCAGGAATACCGGGGCGACCTCGGCGTCGCGCTGACCGACGTGGTCGGCATGGACGCCTTCCTCGACGACTTCGACCTGTACTTCGCCAAGCTGTTCGACGGCCTGCGCCACGACTCCGGCGACCCGGTGGTGTGGGGTGAAAAAGCGCTGGCCCACTACGGCGCGCTGCGCATCGACGCCAACACCAAGCGCCTGGTGTTCTCGGACGGCCTGAACCTGCAGAGCGCGATGGCGCTGTACCGCCACTTCGCCGACCGCATCATGACCGGCTTCGGCATCGGCACCCACCTGACCAACGACGTCGGCCTGAAGCCGCTGAACATCGTCATGAAGCTGGTGTGCTGCAACGGCCAGTCGGTGGCCAAGCTGTCCGACTCGCCGGGCAAGACCCTGTGCAAGGACGAAACCTTCCTGGCCTATCTGCGCCAGGTGTTCAACCACCCGGCGGTCTGACATGGACGGCCTACGCTACCTCTACCTGACCAACGCCGCGATGCTGGTGGTGATCGGGGTGGGGCTGCTGCAGGTCTGGCGCCGCCACCGCGCCCAGGTCCACTTGCGCGACATGGGCGGCTCGATGCTGTGCGCCGCGCTGCTGTCGGCCGGCTACCTGCTGCGCGACGCCGCGCCGACGCCGTACGCCATGCTGGGCCCGGTGCTGATGCTGGCCGGCGCCATCCCCAATTTGCTGCTGCTGGCCGTCAGTGTGACCGGCCTGGCCGGGCGACGCCTGCCGCGCGCGGCCGCCGCATTGATCGCGCTGGCCACCGCCGCCGCCGTGCTGGCGCCCGAACCGGCCGGCCAGCTGCGCTGGTGGCCGCTGTGGGACCTGGCCGTGCTGGCCGTCCTGGGCGCGCTGGCCGCGCGCTGGCTGTGGCGCAGCCATCGGCTGGAACGGTGGCTTGGCCCGATGCTGATCCTGCTCGGCCTGAGCCAGCTGCTGCTGATTGTGTACGGCGAAGCGGGCATGGCGCCCAACCTGTGCGCCGCCGTGCTGCTGCGGGCCGGCATCGGCATCCTGTACGGACTGTCCGCGCTGGAGGGCGGCCTGCGCGAGGCAAGCAAGCTGGCGGCCCGCTTCCAGCTGCTGACCGAGCACTCGGTGCAGGGCGTGGTCGTCACCGACGGCAAGCGCATCCTGTATGCCAACCCGGCGGTGCGCGCCATCTACGGCCTGCCGCTGGGGCAGGGCAACTTCACCGTGATCGCCGACCTGCCGCCGGACATCTTCAGCGACGAGCAGTTGCTGCGCCAGCACCGCCTGCTGCAGGAGGGTAAACTCGACATCGCCAGCTGGGAAGCGCGGTGCGAAGTGGCAGGCGGGCGCGAGCTGGAACTGCGCTTCGAAGCGTGGCGGGTCGAATGGGACGGAATGGGCGCCACCCAGATCCTGATCACCGATGACACCGAGCGCAACGCCAGCGCCCGCGCGCTGGTGCACCAGGCCACGCACGACAAGCTCACCGGCCTGCCCAACCGCACCGTGCTGATCCAGCGCCTGAAGGAATACTGCTACCTGGCCGACGGCTCGCTGCACTGCACGCTGGTGGTGCTCAACATCGACCGCTTCAAATTGTTCAACCAGAGCCAGGGCCACGTGACGGGCGACCACGTGCTCAAGGCCTTCGCCGCCAAGCTCAAGGAGGCGCTCGGCGCGCGGGCCGAGCTGATGCGGCTGGGCGGCGACGAATTCGCCATCGTCGATCCCGACGAAGGCAACGCCGACGACATCGCCGAGCGCCTGCACAACGCCTGCCTGCAGGCGATCAAGGTGCCGGCCGGCGAATACTTCATCGACGCCTCGATGGGCATGGCGGTCTTCCCCGACAACGCCGGCAACGCCGAGGCGCTGCTGCGCGCCGCCAACGCCGCCATGTACCAGGCCAAGCGCACGCCCGGCACCGCGCTGGCGATGGCCGAGCAGCGCTTCGAGCAGATGTCGAGCAAGAGCCTGGACAACGAGCAGGCGCTGCGCAAGGGCATCCGCAACCACGAGATCTACCTGGACTACCAGCCCAAGATCGACGCCGTCAGCGGCAGGTTGTTGGGCTTCGAAGCGCTGGCGCGCTGGCTGCGGCCGGGCGTGGGCACGGTCAGCCCGGTGGAATTCATCGCCATCGCCGAGCGCACCGGGCTGATCCCGGAGTTGGGCGGCATGCTGCTGGAGCAGGCTTGCCGCCAGATCGCCATCTGGTGCGCCGACCTGGGCGACTGCGTGCCGGTGGCGGTCAACGTCTCGCCGATGCAGCTGCTGAACCGTGGCTTTTTGGAGTTGGTCGAACGCATCCTGGTCGACACCGGCATCCCGCCGCGCTGCCTGACGCTGGAGATCACCGAAAGCGCGGCGGTCGACAACCTCGACGACACGCGGCTGCAGTTGCAGCACTTGAGCGGATTGGGCATCGACGTCGCGATGGACGATTTCGGCACGGGTTTCTCATCGCTGAGCATGCTGCGCCAACTGCCGCTGAGCGCGGTCAAGATCGACCGTGGCCTGATCGACCCGCTGCCGGCGCCGGACGCGGTGGCGGTGGTCAAGGCGATCTGCCAGCTGGCCGCCGCGCTCGACCTGCAGGTGGTGGCCGAAGGCATCGAAACGCTGGAGCAGGCGGTATCCGCGCGCGACTGCGGCTGCCACGCCCTGCAAGGCTTCTTCTACGCCCGGCCGCTGACCGTGGCCGACGCCGGCGAATGGATGCGCCGCGAGCAAGCCGAAGCGGCCGCCGGCGGCGCGGCCGGCGTGCTGGCCGACTAATCCCGACTCAAGCCGGATTGGCGCCGAACTCGCCCATGATGGCGTCCGCCTTCGCGCCCTCGTCGGCATCGTAGATATCGATGGTCAGCATGGCGCCGCTGCGTTCGCGCGCATGCGCGGCCGCCGCCGGCCCGCCCGGCGTGAGCGAATCGAGCAGATTGCCGACCATGCTGGTCGACACGCTCGGCGGCAGCGTCACATGCTTGGTCAGCTTGACGCAGGACGGCGGGAAGCCGTTCGCCAGCAGCGCGCTGCGGGCGCTTTCGGCATCGGTCACCTGCTCGAAATTGCGGTGGATGGTACGTGTCATGATTAGCCTCCGTCTTGAGACTGCACAGTCGTGTTGGCGTTAAAAGCCGGCCACCACGGTTTCAAAATGTTCCACTTTCGGTGGCAGGGCGAAATGGCTGCCCACCAGTCCGCGCCAGACCAGGAAACCCTCGCTGCCGCGGAAATCGACCACATGGTTGTCCAGCGTCTGCCAGCCCACCACCAGATGATACGTGTCCGGCGTCTCGATGTCGCGGTCCAGGCGCATCGACAGGCAGCCGGTGGCGGCCTTGAACACGGGGACCGCCTCGGCCACCGCGGCCTGGAAGGCGGTATGGGATTCGGGCTTGATGTACAACTCGGCGATTTCATAGATCATAGTAGGGGCATTCCTTTCAAGATACGCCTCTATTGTGCCTCAAGCGCGGCCGGCGTGCGCAAGATGAACAGCATTGCCTGCTGGGCCAGTTGCTTGACGTCGACGCCGCTGCCCGGTTTGTACCATTGCACGGTCCAATTCAGCGCGCCGAAGATCAGTAGGCGGTCGAATTGCGAAGGCATGGCCCAGTCGCCGGAGCGGTGCAGGGCGGCGATGGCCTCGTCCCACACGGCCTCGTAGCGGTCTTTGAGCGCGACGATGCGATCTCGGGCGGGCTGGTCCAGTGAGCGCCACTCGTACAGCAGCACGGCGATGAAATGATGGTCGGGCGCCAGCAGTGTGTGCAAATGGGCCTCGACCAGCTGGCGCAGCAGGTCGCACGGCGGCAGGGGTTGGCTGGCGATGGCCTCGATCTCGGCCAGCGAGCGGGCCAGGCCCTGTTCCATGATGGCGGCCAGGATATCCTGCTTGGACTTGAAATGGTAGAACCAACTGCCGGCCTGGATGCCGGCGGCGGCCGCGATCTCGCGCACGGTGGTGTTGTCGTAGCCTTTGGTGCGGAACAGCAGAGCCGACTTTTCCAGCAACTCCGCGCGCAGGCCGCCGCCTTCCCCTTTCTGGGGCCGACCGCGTTTCTTCGGGGCGGGAGCGGCTAGGGCATCGGACATGATGTAGATCAGGTTCGGAGAGTGTGGCTTTCATTTTAATGCAGCGTCCGCTTCGCACTCGAGAAAACCGTGCGGAGCGCGGGGTTTCTGCTGCATCGCAACAACGGTGGGTGCGGGGACGTTTGAGGGGGTGTTGGTGCCGGTATATTTCCCGACCGCCGGCGCCGGTAGTAGCCGCCTCTGGGAGGCGCTAAATGGTCGTTCTGTGTGAGAACTGCGCTCATCATAACGGTCAAATATGACGGGCGTTTGACGTGTCGCCGGGCGGGGTGTGCGCTGTGGTGGAAAGTGCGGTAGAATGGAGTTCTGTGGGGTCGACCTGGTTTCGACGTGGGTTGCAAAGCAGAGCAGGGCATACCGAGGGCTGGTTACCTCGTAAATACACCCAGAAAAACTTAACTGCAAACGATAACTCGTACGCACTGGCAGCTTAATTGCTGTTAGCTCCTAAACGCTTCTTCCCTGGGGCGGACCGTTAAAAGTCATGGAGTCATTTACAGGGAATCGCGCTGTGAGGGGTCACTTCAATCCGCGCTAAATCTAAGGTGAATCGCTAGTCCAAAACGTGCACGTCCGTGTTGTACTGGTTAAATTAAATGATAGTGCTAAGTATGTAGAACTGTCTGTAGAGTGCTTGCGGACGCGGGTTCGATTCCCGCCGACTCCACCACTGGATTAAAAATAAAGGCCCCGGCGCGCAAGCGTCGGGGCCTTTATTTTTAATCCAATTGCTGGAGCTGGTCGGGAATCGAAACCGCGTCCGATACGGACCGCGGGGCGGAGCGGGGGCGGGCCGCATGGCCCGCGATAGCCCGCGAAGCGGGTTGCGCTTGCAAGCGCAACCCTCTCCGATTCGGCTGACTTCAAAATCGCCTTTGGCGATTTTGCGGTGGCGTCATCTATCAAAAAATCGCCGGAGGCGATTTTTCCCTACGGCATCAAATTCCACACAGAAGTATGATCAACTTCGACACCCTGTTTGCGTTATAGCTTTAGATTGGTAAAACTATATTTTAGCTATAATTCTCGTGAGCTCAATCTTCTGGATGATATTGACCAGCGTGGCAACCCGATCATCGTCACAATCTCGCAATTGAGTAAGCGAAATGAACGCACCTATTAACATTCAGATTCTGAACGGACCGGATGGTCTGCCGGCGTTTGCCGTCATTCCTTATGGCGATTATCTGAACATGACCAAGTGCCAGCCGGAGCGTATCGTTCCCAATGAAGTGGTGGGCAAGGTCATCAAAGACGGCCTTACCCCGATTCGTGCCTGGCGCGAACACCTGGGTCTGACGCAAGCAGAAGTTGCCAGCCGCCTGGGCATCGCGCAGTCGTCCTATGCAGTCCAGGAGAGTAGCGCCAAGCTGCGCAAATCGACTCGCGAAAAAATCGCTGTGGTGTTGGGGGTATCGTTAGAGCAGCTGAACTTTTAAATATGGTTCTGAGGTGTCCGGCGCGATGCGCTGGTAGAATCGCCGCATGCTCAAATTCGCCCAACCCCAACTCGATGAAGACACCATCCAGGCCGTAGCCGCTGTGCTGCGCTCGAACTGGATCGCCACCGGCCCCAATGTCACCGAACTTGAACGCGCCCTGTCGGCGAGCTTCAGCGGCCGCCCGACGCGCGTGCTGACATCGGCCACGGGCGCGATGGAGATCGCGCTGCAGGTCTGCGGCATCGGCCCCGGCGACGAGGTGATCACCTCCGCGCAAAGCTTTTTCTCCGCGATGAACATGATCGTCAAGATCGGCGCCACGCCGGTGTTTGTCGATTGCGAGCTGCACACCCGCGCCATCGACCTGGCGCAAGTGGAGGCGGCCATCACGCCGCGCACCAAGGCCATCATGCCGACCCACTTCCCCGGCGCGCTGGGCGACATCGACGCCTTGTACGCATTGGCCAAGCGCCACCAGCTGCGCGTGATCGAAGACGCCGCGCTGGTACAAGGCTCGTACTGGAAAGACCAACCGGTGGGCGGCTTCGGCGACATCGCCACCTTCAGCTTCCACCCGAATAAAAACATGACCACCATCGAAGGCGGCGCTATCGTCGTCGCCAGCGAGGACGAGGCAAAGCTGGTGGATCTGCTGCGCTTCCACGGCATCCAGCGCCTGCCGGACGACACGCGCGACGTCGCCATGGCCGCCGGCAAATTCAACATGTCCGACGTGTCTGCGGTGATCGGCGTCCATCAACTGAAGCAGCTGCCGCGCTTCCTTGAGCAGCGCGCCGCGCTGGCCGAACGCTACTTCGACAAATTCCCGCCGCTGCCCGGCGTGGCGCTGCCGCCGCGCGGCCAGCCGCGCCAGAGCTGGAACATGTTCAACGTGTTGATCCCCTACGAACAGTTCGGCCTCACGCGCAAGAGCTTCCGCGCCGCCTTGCAAGAGCAGGGCGTTGGCACCGGCATGTCGTACGAGGCCTGCCACCTGACCACCGTCGGCCGAGGCTTCGGCTACACCGACGGCCAGTTCCCCATCGCCGAGCGCATCGCGCGCGAGACCGTCACCCTGCCGCTGCACGCGGCGATGACGCTCGAAGACGTCGACCACGTCTGCACCGTGGTCGCACAAGTCCTCAAGGCCTGATTACATGCCGGGCGCCGGCACTTCCGGGATCTGGTTGCGCAGACTGGCGTTGATGCTGTTCCAACCCTTGATCACAGCGATGCTGTAGCTGATCTCGGCGATCTCGTTGTCGGTGAAATGCTGCTGCAGCAGGGCGAAATCCTCGTCGCTTGGATGACGGTGCGGGATCGCGTTGACCGCCTCGGCCCAGTTCAGCGCCGCGCGTTCGCGGTCGCTGAAGAAGGGCGCCTCGCGCCAGCCGGCGATGGCGTTCAGGTGGCGCGGATCGGCTTCCTGCTTGATCAAGTCGCGCCAGTGCATGTCGATGCACACGCCGCAGCCGTTGATCTGCGATACGCGCAGGTTGATCAGCTCCACCAGGCGCGCGCCCAGCGAGCTTTTCTTGATGGTGCCGGACATCGTGATCATGGCGTGCAGCTGGGTTTGCGCCAGTTGGAAGAATGCGATGCGTGGGGAGTGGTTCATGATGAGTGCCTTTCAGTCAGCGAGGGCACACCATTGCGCCCTCCATACCTGTAAGACGCCCCGGCTTCGCGTTCTGTGACAGCCAGCCGAAAAAAATCTCAAATAAATTGCGGCAGCGCGGTTAGCTTGTCCGGATTGCGCATGATGAAGATCGCGGTGATGCGGCCATCCTCCACCTGGAACGACTGCGCCGATTCCAGCTTGCCGTCCACGTAGCGCACCAAGCCCGGCGTGCCGTTGACGCGCGCCGAGCGATAGACCACGCGGTTCGGGTTTTCGTTTTCCAGCGCCCAGTAGATGCCGGCCACGCGCCCCGCGCCGTGCAGGATATGGGTGAATGCCCGGACCTTGCCGCCGCCATCGGCCACCAGCTGCACGTCGCCGTCCATCATCGCCTTCATAGCCGCGCGGTCGCCAACCTTGGCCGCCTCCATGAAGCGCACCAGCAGTTCGCGGTGCTGCTCCTTCGGCACCTCGAAGCGCGGCTTCTGCTGCTGCACGCGCTCCTGCGCGCGATGCACCATCTGCCGGCAGGCCGATTCGCTCTTGCCCAGCATGCCCGCGATGTCGGCGTAATCGTGCTCGAACACCTGCCGCATCAGGAACGCCGCACGCTCCTCCGGCGACAGGCGCTCCAGCACCCACAGGAAGGCCATCGACACTTCGCTCGCCAGCTCCGCGCTGCTCTCCGGCGTGTGCTCGTCCAGTTCCACGATGGGCTCCGGCAGCCACCAGCCGACATACGATTCGCGCTCCGCCATGCGCGCGCGCAGGCGGTCGATGGCGAGGCGGGTGGTGACGGTCACCAGCCAGGCCTCGGCCGATTGCACCGCCTGCTGGTCGCTGCCGTGCCAGCGCAGCCAGGCATCCTGCACCACGTCCTCGGCGTCGGCGCGCGTGCCGAGCATGCGGTAGGCAATGGAGAACAGCCGCGGGCGCAGCGCGGCGAAGGTGGCCAGTTCGGCGGGGGAGGCGGTATCGGTCATGGCAAGTAAAAGTAGTGGTCGTTGAGCTTAGACGCGCCGGCTTTCGCTTTTGTGACAGATGTTGCGCATCTGTGCTACGTCCTGCCGCTGGCGCGCCGCTTCATCGACGTTTGCGGCGGCAAGCTTAATCTGGTTGAGATACTGGCGCTGGTACCGGCGGAGCCGAATATGGGAAGAACGATTTCGGAAAACATCGCCAAAGCGGAAGCGCAGGCGCAGCGGCGATAGCGCCGCGCCTGCGCTACTTTTTGCTTAACGGCGGCGACGGGCAACAGCGCCGATCAGCGCCATGCCGGCCAGCAGCATGGCGTAGGTTCCCGGTTCTGGTACGGCGTTGGCGAACTGCACCTCGCTGGCGAACACCCAGGAGTTGTTGCGCACGATGGTCACGTTCAGGTCGTTGCCGGTGAAGCCGACGCCGTTGGCGGTGAACCAGAAGGGCGCACTGCCGGCAGGGTCGGTGACGGTATAGGTGTTGCCGTTGATGATGACGGCCGCCGGTGCGCTGACACCGCCGGCGCCATTGGAGTCGTCAAAATGGATCTTGACGGTATCGACAGTGGTGGGCGCATTGAAGTGGAACTTGATGGTGGGGTCGATTGTCCAGCCGACATACGGACCATTGCCCGGCACTTCCGTGACATACCAGTTGTCACTGGCGACGATACCGTCTGTTAGCTGGCCCAGGCCGCCGCTCAGGCTGGCATTGTCGCAGGTAACGCAGCCCGCACCGGAATAGGTGTCATCCCAGTAATGATAGCTGCCAGTATTGCCGTTGAGCATATCGTAGGAATTCGGCACGGGAGTCGCCGCAGTGGCCAGTGGGGAGGCGCAGCAAACCGCAATCGCGGCGCAAAGACGCACGTATTTCATGTTTTTATCTCCGTAGTAAGGGCGCTGGCATGGCAGGATTTCTGAAGGCTCAGCGCAGCAGAATTGTTTTTTTGACTGCGTCTTCAGTGTAGAGCTGGCGCAGTCAATGTCAACCAGAACGCCAAGCGTTCCGGCGTGACCAGGCTGTCGGTGCTGACCGAGCCGGGAGCTGGAGACCGGATTCCGCATATTCAAGCGCGATTTAATTCCTTGGCCGCTCCGCGATTTTGCTCTATTCTTAAAAATGATTTTTATATAACTTCATCGCGGAGACCTCATGAAGCTGGAAACCATCGCCGTCCACGGCGGCTATCAACCCGACCCCACCACCCGCGCGGTGGCGGTGCCGATCTACCAGACCGTCGCCTACGCCTTCGACGACACCCAGCACGGCGCCGACCTGTTCGACCTCAAAGTGCCCGGCAATATCTACACCCGCATCATGAATCCGACCCAGGACGTGCTGGAGCAGCGCGTGGCCGCGCTGGAGGGCGGGGTGGCGGCGCTGGCGCTGGCCTCGGGCCAGGCGGCCGTGACCTACGCGATCCAGACCATCGCCGAGGCGGGCGACAACATCGTCTCCGCCTCCACGCTGTACGGCGGCACCTACAATCTGTTCGCCCACACGCTGCCGCAGTTCGGCATCACCACCCGCTTCGCCGACGCCCGCGACCCGTCCTCGTTCGCGGCGTTGATCGACGAGCGCACCAAGGCCGTGTTCATCGAGTCGATCGGCAACCCGCTCGGTAACATCACCGACATCGAGGCCATCGCCGCCGTCGCCCACCAGCATGGCGTGCCGCTCATCGTCGACAACACCGTCGCCACGCCCTACCTGCTGCGCCCCATCGAGCATGGCGCCGACATCGTCGTGCATTCGCTGACCAAGTACCTGGGCGGCCATGGCAACTCGATCGGCGGCGCCATCGTCGATTCCGGCAAGTTCCCGTGGGCCGAGCATAAGGAGCGCTTCAAGCGCCTCAACGAGCCGGACGTGTCCTACCACGGCGTGGTCTACACCGAGGCGCTGGGGCCTGCCGCCTACATCGGCCGCGCGCGCGTGGTCCCGCTGCGTAACACCGGCGCGGCGATCTCGCCGTTCAACGCTTTCCTGATACTGCAGGGGATAGAGACGCTGGCGCTGCGCATGGAGCGGATCACCGAGAACGCGCGCAAGGTGGCGCAGTTCCTCAGCGGGCACGCCAAGGTCAAGTGGGTCAACTACGCGGGACTGGAGGATCACCGCGACCACGCGTTGGCGAAGAAGTACCTGGGCGGACGGCCGTCCGGCGTGCTGACCTTCGGCGTCGAGGGTGGTGTGCAGGGCGGGGCGCGCTTCCAGGATGCGCTGAAATTGTTCACGCGCCTGGTCAACATCGGCGACGCCAAGTCGCTGGCCTGCCATCCGGCGTCGACCACGCACCGCCAGCTCAACGAGGAGGAACTGGCCAAGGCCGGGGTGACGGTCGACACGGTGCGCCTGTCGATCGGCATCGAGCACAGCGACGATCTGCTGGCCGACCTGGAACAGGCGCTGGCCGCGGTCTAGGGCTTGGTCTTGACCTTGTCCGGCACGCGGGTGACCAGCACCTCGCCGTCGTCGGCGATGGTGCAGTCGATGATGTGACTGCGCGACACGCCCGCGTGGGCGGAAAACAGGTCGTGGTATTTGCCCGGATTTTCCAGCCGCAGGTCGATGCGGAAGCTCTCGAGGTGGTTGACCTCCTTGATCTGGCGCACGCGCTGCTTGCGGACGTCGGCTTCCTTGTCGCTGCGGCCGTGCATCTGCGGGCCTTCGAAGTAGCGTATCAGCGCGCACTCCACGGCGTCGATGCGGTCCTTCAGCAGCACGTCGGCCGCCACCGGATTGTCGTTGGCCGGCAGCTCGGCCGGGTCGCCGTCGTCGGAGATCACTTCCACGTTCATGCGCTGGATCAGCAGCAGCATGTCGTTGTCCTCGCTGTTGTTCTGGTGGACCTTCTGCACCGCCGGCAGGCGCGCGCGGGCCAGGCGGCCGAGCGGGTCCCTGGTCTGGCCGACGTACTGCACCTTGTTCTGGAAGGTCAGCGTATTCTCGTATTGCTGCAGCACGTCGTGGATCGACAGCGCCTCGATCAAGCCGCCCCAGTTCAGCGTGATGAAGCGGTCGGTGACCACCACGCTGGGTTTTTTCAGCGTGGCCGCGAACGGCACTTCGAGCTCGATGGTGATGCTGTCGCGCTTGGCCTCGGCGCCCACCAGGATGGGCACCGTCAGCTTGAGCGAGAAGAAGCCCCAGCTGGTGCCGCGCGACGGGTCGAAGCGCACGCGCGGACGGTTGACGACGAAATAGATCAGCCGCTTCTCCATCGTCGCTTCCAGGTCGAACTGCATGCGGCGCAGGTGGCGCCCGACCGGGTCGCGGATGTCGGGGATTTCCGGGAAACCGGCCACCAGGTCGTACCAGTGGAATTTGGCGTCGGCCACCGTCACCACCCAGGTCTGGGGCGCGGTGGTACGTTGCGGCATCAGCGGCAGCAACTCGTCGATCTGCTCGGCCGGCGCGGCCAGCAGGTCGTGGAACGGCTCCGGTGCTTCGGTGAACAAAGCGCCCACGCCCAACTCATCCAGCGATGGGTCTGGATAGTCGTCCTCAGCGATCAAATCGCTCGTCATGGCCTGCGCTCCTGGATCTATGTAAGTATTTTCCACAGTATAGTATGCTTCCCGGAACATTTCCATCCAGCAAGTCTATAGCAGTCGCAATCTTCACGCAATGTAACACCACGGCGGCCGGCACGCACGTGGCGGACGGCAAGCGGACGCGCCTCAGCCTTTGCCGGGTTTTGCCGGCGGCGGCAGGGGAGCGGCCATGGCCTGGCCGTCGGCGATGAAGCAGCTCAGCAGGTGCTGGCGGGCGCTGGCCACGTGTTCGGAGCACAGGTAGTTGTAGCGGCCGGCGTCCTCGTAATGCAGGTCGATGGTGTACTGCGTCAGGTTGTGCTCGGCCTGCAGCGCGGCCAGGCGGGCGGCGCGCAGCGTGCGCTGCTCGGCGGTGCGGGTGCGCGCGGAGGCGCCCTCGAAGTAGCTGACCAGTGCCGCCTCGATCAGTTCCATGCGCCCTTCCTGCAGCGCCTCGGCCGCCACCGGATCGGCGTTGTGCGCGGCGTCGGCCGGATCGCCGTCGGCGCAGCTGACGTGGATGTCCAGTTGCTGCACCAGCAGCAGGGTGTCGAAATGCTCGCTGTGCTGGGCGTGCAGCCGTTGCAGCGCCGGCAGGCGGCCCTTGCCCAGGCGCGCCTCGTCATCGCGGGTCTGGCCGACGTAAATCACCTTGCTCGGGATCTTCAATGCGTGGGCATAGGTTTGCAGGATGTCGTGGACCGAGAACGCCTCGATCAGGCCGCCCCAGTTCAGGGTGACGAAGTTCGGCGTCAGCGTCACGGTCGGCTTTTTCATGGTGGCCGCGAACGGCACCTTGAGCTCGATGGTGATGCTTTCCCTGGCCTCGTCCGCGCCCATCAGCAGCGGCAGCGTCAGCTTGAGCGAGAAGAAGCCCCATTGCACCGCGCCCTTGATGTCGAAGCGCACGCGCGGGCGGATCACGGCGAAGAACAGGTGGCGCTGGGCCGCCGCCGCCTCCAGTTCGAACTGCATGCGGCGCTGGTAGCGGCCGATCGGATCGCGGATGTCCGGCGCCTGCGGAAAGCCCGCCACCAGGTCGTACCAGTGGTATTTGGCGTTGGCCACGCCGACCGTCCAGTTTTGCGGCGCGCCCGGCACGGATTGCTCGGAGTAAGGCTGCGAAGTCGGGGCAGCCAGCTCAGGAAAAGTCATAAAACCCCTGAAAAGGAAAGTTGAGATAGTGGTGACTGTCTCCCTTCCCGTTCAGCGAGTTTGTGGCTTGCAGGAAATAAGTAATACTACGCAGTCGGGGCGATTATACGTAGTTAAACTGCTTGAACAATCGTTTAGTGCGACTACTCAAATGATAGCGGTTTCATTGGGTCGTCTATACAACAGTTAGCGTTATCAAATGCAAAATCGCTCATTTCAGGCGGCTAGTTCAGATCTGCCGGACAATGTTTCTTGCAGTAGTACCAATAGTTGCGAAGGGCTATCAAACAGATAGTCAGCCTGCCAGCCCTGCGGCTCGACCGGGCCGCAGTAGCCCCAGCCGCAGGCGATGGTCGGCATGGCGGCGGCCTTGCCGGCCTGGATGTCGCGCAGGTCGTCGCCCACGTACCAGCACTGTTCCGGCGCCAGGCCGAGGCGGGCGGCCGCCTCGAGCAGCGGCGCCGGGTGCGGCTTGGCGTGGGGCGTGGTGTCGCCCGACACCACGCAGGCCGCATGGCCCAGGCCGATCTGCGGCAGCAGCGGATCGGTGAAGCGCGCCGGCTTGTTGGTGACGACGCCCCATTGCAGCCCGGCCTGCTCGATGCCGGCCAGCAGCTCGACGATGCCGGGGAACAGCGAGCTGTGCACCGCCATCGCCGCCTGGTAGTTGGCGAAGAAGCCGTCGCGCAGCGGGATGAAGCCCTCGTCCTCCGGCTTCAGGCCGAAGGCCGCGCCGATCATGCCGCGCGCGCCGGCCGAGGCGGTCGGGCGCAGCAGCTCGTAGGCGGTCGGTTCCAGGCCGCGCTCGGTGCGCAGCAGGTTGACGGCGGCCGCCAGGTCGGGGGCGGTGTCGGCCAGCGTGCCGTCGAGGTCGAACAGGATGGCGCGCGGAGGATTGATCTGGGTCATAAAGAGTCTTTACAGCGGACGGGTGGTGGCGACCAGGTAGTTGACGCTGGTGTCGTCGTTCAGGGAATAGATCTTGGTCAGCGGGTTGTAGCCCATGCCCTTGAAGCCCTGCACGTCGAGGCCGGCGCTGCGCACGTACTGCGCCAGTTCGGCCGGGGTGATGAACTTGTCGTAGTCGTGGGTGCCCTTGGGCAGCATGCGCAGCAGGTACTCGGCGCCCAGGATGGCGAACAGGTAGGCCTTGGGATTGCGGTTGAGCGTGGAGAAGAACACATGGCCGCCCGGCTTGACCAGGGTGGCGGCGGCGCGCACGATGGCGCTCGGGTCCGGCACGTGCTCCAGCATTTCCATGCAGGTGACGACGTCGAACTGGCCCGGCTCCTGGGCCGCCATTTCCTCGGCGGCGATCAGCTTGTAGCGCACCGCCACGCCCGATTCCAGGCTGTGCAGGTCGGCCACCTTCAGCGCTTTTTCCGACAGGTCGATGCCGGTCACGGTGGCGCCCTTGCGCGCCATCGATTCGCTCAGGATGCCGCCGCCGCAGCCGATGTCGATCACCTTCTTGCCGGCCAGCGGGGCGCGCGCGTTGATCCATTCCAGGCGCAGCGGGTTGATCTCGTGCAGCGGACGGAACTCGGAGGTCGGGTCCCACCAGCGATGGGCGAGGTCGGAGAATTTTTGCAGTTCTAAGGGATCGGCGTTCATCGGTTCGGCTCTAAGCTGTAAAAGACTAATCCCGCTATTCTAAAGCAGAAGGCGAAAAAAAAACCCCCACCCGCACTGGGCGCGATCTTGAGCGCGTCCAGGCTGGTGGGGGTTGCGGCAGGCAATTACTTGCTGGTGCCGACTACTTCGATTTCTACGCGACGGTTCTTGGCGCGGCCTTCTGCAGTTTTGTTGTCTGCAACTGGCTGTTTCTCGCCTTTGCCTTCGGTGTACACGCGGTTGGCTTCAACGCCTTTGGAGATGATGTAGGCTTTGACAGCTTCAGCGCGGCGTACCGACAGCTTCTGGTTGTATTCATCGCTACCAACGGAGTCGGTGTGGCCGACGGCGATGATGACTTCCAGGTTGATCGAACCCAGTTTCGAGGTCACGTCGTCCAGTTTCGCTTTGCCTTCTGGTTTCAGAACGGCTTTGTCGAAGTCGAAGAACGCGTCGGCTGCGAAGCTGACTTTTTGTGCGGTTGGCACTGGAGCGGCTGGCTTAGGTGCCGGTGCCGGGGTCGGTGCTACTGGAGCTGGAGCGGCAGGCGCTGCTGGAGCGACGCATTTGCCGTCAACCAGTTTCTCTGGCTCAACGCACAGTGGCGCGTCGCAACCTGGAACGGCATCAGCCGGGGTCCAGTAGCCGGTGCGCCAGCACAGGCCGAATGGGTCACGGGCGATCACGCCGCGTGCGTCTTGCACATAAGCGCTCTTAGGGGTTGCTGCCTTGATGTCCTGGGTGACAGGCGCATACGGAGGAGCGGTAGGCGCGGTTTGTGCAATAGCCGAGCCAGCGAATGCAGCCGATACGGCCAGCATCGAAATCAGTTTTTTCATATTTTTCTTCCTTTCGGGGGTGATATCCGCAGAAAAACTGCGCGACGTAGTGATACGTGGGGCGAATTCTACCACGTGGGTGCGGCGCGCCTGTCTCCCGATTGCGAAACGAGCAATTAACTTCTAATCCATTTTGCCACAAGCGATCTTTGGGCGTGAAAAGGGCATAACACGAGTCCTTTTTGATTTCGACCAAAATGTTGTTTTGTTGCAACGTGATTATCGATAATAATTGAGTAATGTGTCATGACTATTACATGGCGTTACAACGTGCGTCCGGCCGGCGGGCTCCAGCAATGGCGGGCGGCGTGCCGGAAATGTGCTGGTTGCTGTGCGCGCATGCTAAAATCGCACGCTTGCCTGTCCGTAGTGAGAGGCGCTAGAAATGCAGTACGTGCGGCATACATTGCTTAATAAACCACAGTCAAAGATCAGTCGACCCGCCAATGGATCAATTCGCAAAAGAAACAATCCCTATTTCCCTCGAAGAAGAGATGCGCAAGAGCTACCTCGATTACGCCATGAGCGTGATCGTGGGCCGCGCCTTGCCTGACGTCCGAGACGGCCTCAAGCCGGTGCACCGCCGGGTTCTGTTCGCGATGCACGAAATGAACAACGTGTGGAATCGCCCTTACGTCAAATGCGCCCGTGTGGTGGGCGAGACGATGGGTAAGTACCACCCGCACGGCGACGCGTCGATCTACGACACGCTGGTCCGCATGGCGCAGGACTTCTCGCTGCGCTACATGCTGGTCGACGGCCAGGGCAACTTCGGCTCGGTCGACGGCGACGGCGCGGCGGCAATGCGTTACACCGAGTGCCGCCTGGACAAGATTTCCGCCGAACTGCTGGCCGACATCGACAAGGAAACCGTCGACTTCCAGCCCAACTACGACGGCAAGGAAAAAGAACCGACGGTCCTGCCGACCCGCATCCCCAACCTGCTGATCAACGGCTCGTCGGGTATCGCGGTCGGCATGGCGACCAACATCCCGCCGCACAACCTGCATGAAGTGATCGCCGGCGCGCTGCACGTGCTGCGCAATCCGCAATGCACGATCGACGAGCTGATCGAACTGATCCCGGCGCCGGACTTCCCGACCGGCGGCACGATCTACGGCGTCTCGGGCGTGCGCGACGGCTACCGCACCGGCCGCGGCCGCGTGGTGATGCGCGCCAAGACCCACTACGAGGAATACGGCAAGGACGGCGGCCGCACCGCCATCATCGTCGACGAGCTGCCGTACCAGGTCAACAAGAAATCGCTGCTGGAGCGCATCGCCGAAAACGTGCGCGACAAGAAGCTCGAAGGCATTTCCGATATCCGCGACGAGTCCGACAAGTCGGGCATGCGCGTGGTCATCGAGCTCAAGCGCGGCGAAGTGCCGGAAGTGGTGCTGAACAACCTGTACAAGCAAACCCAGCTGCAAGACACCTTCGGCATGAACATGGTGGCCCTGGTCGACGGCCAGCCGCGCCTGCTGAACCTGAAGGAAATGCTGAGCTGCTTCCTGTCGCACCGCCGCGAAGTGGTCACGCGCCGCACCGTGTTCGAGCTGCGCAAGGCGCGCGAGCGCGGCCACGTGCTGGAAGGCCTGGCCGTGGCGCTGGCCAACATCGACGATTTCATCGCCATCATCAAGGCGGCGCCGACGCCGCCGGTCGCGAAAACCGGCCTGATGGACCGTTCCTGGGATTCGTCGCTGGTGCGCGAGATGCTGGCCCGTACCGGCGACGGCACCACCGCCGGCGGCATTGACGCCTTCCGTCCCGAGCACCTGCCCAAGCACTACGGCATGCAGGCCGACGGCATGTACAAGCTGTCCGACGACCAGGCGCAGGAAATCCTGCAGATGCGCCTGCAACGCCTGACCGGCCTGGAACAGGACAAGATCGTCAACGAGTACAAAGACGTGATGGCTGAAATCGCCGACCTGCTGGACATCCTGGCCAAGCCGGAACGCGTGACCACCATCATCACCGACGAGATGACCCACGTGGTCAACGAATTCGGCGACCCGCAGAAGGATCCGCGCCGCTCCAACATCGAGCACAACGCGACCGACCTGGGCACCGAAGACCTGATCACGCCGCAGGACATGGTGGTGACCCTGTCGCACACCGGCTACATGAAGGCGCAGCCGATTTCCGAGTACCGCGCGCAGAAGCGCGGCGGACGCGGCAAGCAAGCCATGGCGACCAAAGAGGAAGACTGGATCGACCAGCTGTTCATCGCCAACACGCACGACTACATCCTGTGCTTCTCCAACCGCGGCCGCATGTACTGGCTCAAGGTGTGGGAAGTGCCGCAAGGCTCGCGCAACTCGCGCGGCAAGCCGATCGTCAACATGTTCCCGCTGGCGGACAACGAGAAGATCACGGTCATCCTGCCGCTGTCCGGCGAAAACCGCACCTTCCCTGAGGACCACTACGTCTTCATGTCGACCAGCCTGGGCACCGTGAAGAAGACGCCGCTGAAGGACTTCAGCAATCCACGCAAGGCCGGCATCATCGCGGTCGACCTGGACGAGGGCGACTTCCTGATCGGCGCCGCGCTGACCGACGGCCAGCACGACGTGATGCTGTTCTCCGACGCCGGCAAGGCGGTGCGTTTCGACGAGAACGACGTGCGTCCGATGGGCCGCAACGCCCGCGGCGTGCGCGGCATGAACCTGGACGAAGGCCAGCGCGTGATCGCGCTGCTGGTGGCGGAAAACGAGCAGCAGTCGGTGCTCACGGCCACCGAGAACGGCTTCGGCAAGCGTACTCCGATCGTCGAGTACACGCGCCACGGCCGCGGCACCAAGGGCATGATCGCGATCCAGACCTCCGAGCGTAACGGCAAGGTGGTGGCGGCGACGCTGGTCGATTCGACCGACGAGATCATGCTGATCACCACCGGCGGCGTGCTGATTCGCACCCGCGTTTCCGAGATCCGCGAGATGGGCCGCGCCACGCAAGGCGTGACGCTGATCGCGGTCGAAGACGGCACCAAGCTGTCCGGCCTGCAGCGCGTGGTGGAGACGGACATCGACGAAGTCGAGCTGGAACCGGGTCCTGATGCCAAGCCAGACGAAGCTCAAGCTGAGTAAGTCGTAGCACACACCGCCCCGGACCCAGGTCCGGGGAGAGCGGGGTCAGGTTTATTGCGCGGATAAATGCGACAATAAGACTGGTCCCGCTTTTTTATTCCGAAAAATTTCTAGAGGCGTACATGAAAAAGATCGTAATCAGCATCGTAGCCGCATTCACCCTGGCCGGCGCCGCGCCGGCGTTCGCCCAGGCCGACGCCGCGTCCACCGCGGCCGCGCGCGAGCTGTTCGAGGCGATGAACTACCGCACCATGATGACCGGTATCATGCAGCAGATGTCGCTGAATATCGGCCAGTCCATGCGCGCCGGCGCCGAAGCCGCCATCAAGAACAATCCGAAGACCACGCCCGAGCAGAAGGCCGCTGAAATGGCGAAGATGGAAGCCGAATTGCCGGCCGTCGTCTCCACGCTGCAAGGCGTGATCACCGACCCTGGCATGATAGAAGAAATCATGACCGAAACCGTGCCGCTGTACGCGCGCACCTACAGCGCCGACGAACTGAAACAGATCACCGCCTTCTACCGCACCCCGATCGGCGCCAAGATGCTGGCCACCATGCCCAAGCTGACGGCTGAAGCCATGCAGATCGGCCAGCAGATCGCCGCTCGCCGCGTCGGCCCGGTGATGCAGAAGCTCCAGGAAAAACAAAACGCAAAATAAGGACCGCAACGTGACTCATATCTATAACTTTTCGGCCGGCCCCGCCGTGTTGCCGAAGGAAGTGCTGGCGCAAGCCGCTGCCGAAATGCTGGACTGGCATGGCAGCGGCATGTCCGTCATGGAGATGAGCCACCGCGGACCGGAGTTTATTTCGATTTACAAGGCAGCGGAGCGCGACCTGCGCGAGCTGCTGGCAGTACCGGACAATTACAAGATCTTGTTCATGCAGGGCGGCGGACTGTCGCAGAACGCCCTGGTGCCGCTGAACCTCGTCGGCCACAAGCCGCAGCCAGCGACCATCGATTTCATCCAGACCGGTTCGTGGTCGGGCAAATCCATCAAGGAAGCCGCCAAGTACGCCAACGTGAATGTCGCCGCGTCGTCGACGACGCAAGTGCCGCCGCAATCGGAGTGGAAGCTCACGCCCGGCGCGGCCTACCTGCACATGTGCACCAACGAGACCATCGACGGCATCGAGTACGATTTCGACGCCGGTGTGCCCGCGCCACAAGATGGCGTGCTGCTGGTGGCCGACATGTCCTCGCACATCCTGTCGCGCCCTGTCGACGTGTCGAAATACGGCCTGATTTTCGCCGGCGCGCAAAAGAACATCGGCCCGGCCGGCGTGACCATCGTCATCGTCCGCGAAGACCTGCTGGGCAAGGCGCTGCCGGCCTGCCCGTCGGCGTTCGATTTCAAGCTGGTGGCCGACAACGAGTCGATGTACAACACGCCGCCCACCTACGGCATCTACATCGCCGGCCTGGTGTTCCAGTGGCTGAAGAAGCAGGGCGGCGTGGCCGAGATGGAGAAGCGCGCCATCGCCAAGGCCAAACTGCTGTACGCGGCGCTCGACGCCGACGATTTTTACCAGACCCGCGTGGCGAAACAAAACCGCTCGCGCATGAACGTTCCTTTCTACCTGAAGGACGAGAGTCAGAATGAGGCATTCCTGGCCGGCGCCAAGGCGCGCGGCCTGTTGCAGCTGAAGGGCCACAAGTCCGTCGGCGGCATGCGTGCATCGATCTACAACGCCATGCCCATCGAGGGCGTACAGGCGCTTGTGGACTACTTGAACGAATTCGCAGGCCGCACCGGAAAATAAACCCATCATGACTGACAAACTGACACCCTTGCGCGAGCAGATCGACGCCATCGATGCCCAGATCCTCGACCTGTTGAACCAGCGCGCCAAAGTGGCGCAGCAGGTCGGCCACGTCAAGGCCGAAACCAACGCCCCGGTATTCCGTCCCGAGCGCGAGGCGCAGGTGCTGCGCGGCGTGGCCGAGCGTAATCCCGGCCCGATGGGCGACGTCGAGCTGCAAACCATCTGGCGCGAAATCATGTCCGCCTGCCGCTCGCTGGAGAAGCGCGTCACCATCGCCTTCCTCGGCCCTGCCGGCACCTACACCGAGCAGGCCGCGTACCAGCAGTTCGGCACCGCCGTCGATGTGCTGCCTTGCTCGTCGATCGACGAAGTGTTCCGCGCCACCGAGGCCGGCACCGCCGAATTCGGCGTGGTGCCGGTCGAGAACTCGACCGAAGGCGCCATCGGCCGCACGCTGGACCTGCTGCTGCATACGTCGCTGTCGATCAGCGGCGAGGTGTCGCTGGCGGTGCGTCACAGCCTGCTGAGCGGTACCGGCAACATGGACGGCGTGACCGCCATCTGCGCCCACGCGCAGGCGCTGGCGCAGTGCCAGATCTGGTTGAATAACAACTACCCGGACATCGAGCGCCGCGCCGTCTCGTCCAACGCCGAAGCGGCCCGCATGGCGCGCGACGACCACACCATCGCCGCCATCGCCGGCGAGCGTGCCGGCGTGCGCTATGGCCTGGGCACGGTCAAGGCCAACATCCAGGACGACCCGCACAACCGCACGCGCTTCGCCGTGATCGGCCAGTTGCAGGCCGGCCGCTCGGGCCAGGACCGCACCTCGCTGGCGCTGGCCGCGCCGCACAAGGCGGGTTCCATCTACCGCCTGCTTGGATCGCTGGCGCGGCACAATGTGTCGATGACGCGCTTCGAATCGCGCCCGGCCCGCACCGGCACGTGGGAATACTACTTCTACGTCGACGTCGAAGGCCATGTGCAGGACGAAGGCGTGGCCAAGGCGCTGGAAGAGCTGCAGAACAACGCGGCCTTCTTCAAGGTGCTGGGTTCCTACCCGGTCAGCCTGAACTAATTTTTTTAACGAGAATCTGAGAGAGACCATGTCCAAGAATTACGGCCCCGAATACGTCCGCGCTATCGCTCCCTACCAGGCGGGCAAACCGATTGCGGAAGTCGCACGCGAATTCGGCCTCGATGAAGAGGCCATCGTCAAGCTGGCGTCGAACGAGAACCCGTTCGGCGTGCCGGCATCGGCGGTGCAGGCGATGAACGCCGCCGCCGCTGAGTTGGGCCGCTACCCGGACGCCAATGGTTTCGATCTGAAGGGCGCGCTGTCCAAGCGCTACGCCGTGCCGGCCGAGTGGATCACGCTGGGCAACGGCAGCAACGACATCCTGGAAATCGCCGCCCACGCCTTCGTCGAGCGCGGCCAGTCGGTGGTGTACTCGCAGTACTCGTTCGCCGTGTACGCGCTGGCGACGCAGGGCGTGGGTGCGCGCCACATCGTGGTGCCGGCCAAGGATCACGGCCACGACCTGCCGGCGATGCTGGCGGCGATCGAGGAGGACACCCGCCTGGTCTTCATCGCCAACCCGAACAACCCGACCGGCACCTTCATCCCGGCCGCCGAGATCCAGGCTTTCCTGGACAAGGTGCCGGCCGGCGTGGTGGTGGTGCTGGACGAGGCCTACAACGAATTCCTGGCCGAGGAAAACCAGTTCGAGTCGGCCGAGTGGGTCAAGAAGTATCCCAACCTGCTGGTCTCGCGCACCTTCTCCAAGGCGTATGGCCTGGCCGGCCTGCGCGTGGGCTTCGGCATCGCCCAGCCGGCGCTGACCGATTTGATGAACCGCATCCGCCAGCCGTTCAACGTCAACTCGCTGGCGCAAGCCGCGGCCATCGCGGCGCTGAACGACAAGGAATTCCTGAAGCAGAGCGCTGTCAATAACACCGCCGGCTATCAGCAGTTCACCGAGGCCTTCGACAAACTGGGCCTGCAGTATGTGCCTTCGTATGGCAATTTCGTGCTGGTCAAGGTCGGCGACGATGCCGGCGCCGGCGCGCGCGTGAACCTGGCGTTGCTGAAGCAGGGCGTGATCGTGCGCCCGGTCGGCAACTACGGCCTGCCTGAATGGCTGCGCATCTCCATCGGCCTGCCGCAGGAGAACGCGGTGCTGATCGCGGCGCTGACCAAGGCCTTGGCGCAGTAATGCCCATGCTGAACAAGGTCGTCATCTTTGGCGTGGGCCTGATCGGCGGATCGTTTGCGCGGTCGCTGAAGAAGGCCGGCGCCGTCGGCAGCGTGGTCGGCATGGGGCGCTCCGCCGCCTCGCTGAAGCGCGCGCAGGAGCTGGGCATCATCGACGTGATCGGCGTGGCCGACGCGGGTGGTGGCGGTTGCACGATGGCCGAGGCGCTGCATGGCGCCGACCTGGTGTTGCTGGCCGCTCCGGTGGCGCAGACCGAGGCGATCCTGGCGGCGATTGCGCCGCATCTGCAGCCGGGCACCGTGGTCACCGACGCGGGCAGCACCAAGTCCGACGTGGTGGCTTCGGCGCGGCGCGCGCTGGGCGGCAAGATCGCCCAGTTCGTGCCGGGCCATCCGATCGCCGGACGCGAGACCAATGGTCCCGAAGCGGCGATCGACGATCTGTACGTCGGCAAGAAGGTGGTGCTGACGGCGCTGGATGAGAATTCGGCGCAGGATGTCGAGCGTGTGGCAGCCGCGTGGCGCGCCTGCGATGCGATCATCCACCGTTTGACCCCGCAAGAACATGACAAGGTGTTTGCCGCCGTGAGCCATTTGCCGCATTTGCTGGCCTATGCGCTGGTGGACGACATCGCGAACAAACCGCATGCGGATTTACTGTTTCAGTATGCGGCCAGCGGCTTCCGCGATTTCACAAGGATCGCGGGGTCGTCGCCAGAAATGTGGCGCGACATCAGCCTGGCCAACCAGTCGGCATTGTTGACGGAGCTTGATGCCTATCTGGCACAATTAACGGGCCTGCGTGCCCGTCTCGCCGCCGGTGACGGGGCAGGGCTGGAGAGCGTGTACGCCAACGCCCAGCGCGCCCGCCACCAGTGGATTACAGCGATCGAGGCGGCCGAGGCGCCGCCGGCGCAGGCTAAAGAAATTTAACCGCGCAGACTACTCAGGAATCAGCATGACCCACGAATATATCGACCTGCAAACGGTCGCGCATGTGCAGGGCGCGGTGCGCCTGCCTGGCTCGAAATCCATCTCCAACCGCATCCTGCTGTTGTCGGCCCTGTCGCAGGGCGACGTCGACATCGTCGACCTGCTGGCCTCCGACGACACGGCCGTGATGCTGGCCGCCCTGCGTTCGCTCGGCGTGCAGTGGACCGAAGAGAAAACCGCCACCGGCACCATCCACCACGTCAAGGGCGTGGCCGGCGTGCTGCCGAACAAATCGGCCGACCTCTTCATGGGCAACGCCGGCACCGCGATCCGCCCGCTGACCGCCGCACTGGCCGTCATCGGCGGCGACTACACGCTGCACGGCGTGCCGCGCATGCACGAGCGCCCGATCGGCGACCTGGTGGACGCGCTGAACGCCGCCGGCACCAACGTCGAATACACCGGCAACCCCGGCTTCCCGCCGCTGCACATCAAGCAGGGCAAGATCCACGCGCAGCGCCTGTCGGTGCGCGGCGACGTCTCGAGCCAGTTCCTGACCGCGCTGCTGATGGTGGCGCCGCTGATGGCACGCGAACACGCGATCAGCATCGACGTCGTCGGTGAGCTGATCTCCAAGCCCTACATCGAAATCACGCTCAACCTGATCCGCCGCTTCGGCGTGACGGTGGAGCAGAACGGCTGGGAGTCGTTCACCATCCAGCCCGGCCAGGTGTACCAGTCGCCCGGCACCATCCACGTCGAGGGCGACGCCTCGTCGGCGTCCTACTTCCTGGCGGCCGGCGCGATCGCCGGCGGCCCGGTGCGGGTCGAGGGCGTTGGCAAGGATAGCATCCAGGGCGACGTGCGCTTCGCCGCCGCGCTGGAGCGGATGGGCGTGCAGATCACCATGGGCGACAACTGGATCGAGGCCAAGTCGAACGGCGTGCTGAAAGCCATCGACGCCGACTTCAACCACATCCCCGACGCCGCCATGACCATCGCCATCGCCGCGCTGTACGCCGACGGCACCAGCACACTGCGCAACATCGCCAGCTGGCGCGTCAAGGAGACCGACCGCATCGCCGCCATGGCGACCGAACTGCGCAAGGTCGGCGCCATCGTGGAGGAGGGCCCCGACTACATCAAGGTCACGCCGCCGGCCGTCATTACGCCGGCCACCATCGACACCTATGACGACCACCGCATGGCGATGTGCTTCTCGCTGGTGTCGCTGGACGGCGCCGCGCGCAAGGGCAATGTCATGCGCATCAACGATCCCAAATGCGTGGGCAAGACCTTCCCCGAGTATTTCGCCGCCTTCGCGGCGATAGCAAAATAAATAATCTAAATCAAATGGCCACTTCCCCAATTCCAGTCATCGCCATCGACGGCCCCACCGCATCCGGCAAGGGTACCGTCGCGCACCGCGTCGCCGATAAGCTCGGCTTCCACTACCTGGATTCTGGCGCCCTGTATCGTTTGACGGCGCTGTCGGCACTCCGCCGCGGCACCGATCTGAACGACGAGCACGCGCTGGCCAAGCTGGCCGAGCACCTGCAGTGCAGCTTCCAGGGCGGCGACATCATCCTGTCGCACGAAAACGTCACCGAGGCGATCCGTGCCGAAGAGGTCGGCAATACCGCTTCAAAAATTGCAACATTTCACGCCGTGCGCCACGCGCTGCTGGGGCTGCAGCTCAGCTTCCGCAAGGCGCCGGGCGTGGTGGCGGACGGGCGCGACATGGGCTCGGTGATCTTCCCGAACGCCGCGCTGAAGGTGTTTTTGACCGCCAGTGTGGCGGCGCGCGCGGAACGCCGCTATAAGCAATTGATTGGCAAAGGAATTTCTGCTAATATGGAAGACCTACTGATGGATTTGCAGGCGCGGGACGACCGGGATACAAACCGGACCATCGCGCCGCTGGTCCCCGCAGAGGGGGCGCATGTGCTCGATACCTCGAATATGACCGCTGACGAAGCGGTCGCCCAGGTGTTGCAGTGGTATGCGGCCATCGGTAAATAGCTGGTGTCGCGGTCGCTCTGATGGCCGTGGCGTTTATTAACCCTAACCCAACTGAAGTCGCATCTCGCGAGCCTTGTTGGTAACCTGGAAGTTACAATGTCTAATATGGAAAGTTTTGCAGCCCTCTTCGAAGAATCCCTGTCGCGTCAAGACATGCGTTCGGGCGAAGTGATCTCGGCTGAAGTCGTTCGTCTGGATCACAACTTCGTGATCGTCAACGCCGGCCTGAAATCGGAAGCATTCATCCCAGTTGAAGAATTCAAGAACGACCACGGCGAACTGGAAGTCAAAGTAGGCGACTTCGTTTCCGTGGCGATCGAATCGCTCGAAAACGGTTTCGGCGACACCATCCTGTCGCGCGACAAAGCCAAGCGTCTGGCTTCGTGGCTGGCACTGGAAAAAGCCATGGAATCGGGCGAAATCGTTGTCGGTACCGTCAACGGTAAAGTCAAGGGCGGCCTGACCGTTCTGACCAACGGCATCCGCGCCTTCCTGCCAGGTTCGCTGGTTGACACCCGTCCAGTCAAAGACACCACCCCATTCGAAGGCAAGACCCTCGAATTCAAAGTGATCAAGCTGGACCGCAAGCGTAACAACGTCGTTCTGTCCCGCCGCGCCGTCATCGAAGCTTCGATGGGCGAAGAGCGTCAGAAACTGATGGAAACCCTGAAAGAAGGCACCGTGGTTACCGGCGTCGTCAAAAACATCACCGACTACGGCGCGTTCGTGGATCTGGGCGGTATCGACGGCCTGCTGCACATCACCGACCTGGCATGGCGTCGTGTGCGTCACCCATCGGAAGTGCTGACCGTTGGCCAGGAAATCACCGCCAAGGTTCTGAAGTACGATCAAGAGAAAAACCGTGTGTCCCTGGGCGTGAAGCAACTGGGCGACGATCCTTGGACCGGTCTGTCCCGTCGTTACCCACAAGGCACCCGTCTGTTCGGTAAAGTCACCAACCTGACCGACTACGGCGCGTTCGTTGAAGTTGAACAAGGCATCGAAGGCCTGGTTCACGTGTCCGAAATGGACTGGACCAACAAAAACGTCGCTCCAAACAAAGTTGTCCAGCTGGGCGACGAAGTTGAAGTGATGGTTCTGGAAATCGACGAAGAGCGTCGCCGTATTTCGCTGGGCATGAAACAGTGCAAAGCGAACCCATGGGATGACTTCGGCGTGACCCACAAGAAGGGCGATAAAGTCCGTGGCGCGATCAAGTCGATCACCGACTTCGGCGTGTTCATCGGCCTGGCCGGCAACATCGACGGCCTGGTGCACCTGTCCGACCTGTCCTGGACCGAAACCGGCGAAGAAGCCGTGCGTCGCTTCAAGAAAGGTGACGAACTGGAAGCCATCGTTCTGGCCATCGACGTTGAGCGCGAGCGCGTTTCCCTGGGCGTCAAGCAACTGGAAGGCGACCCATTCAACAACTTCGCAGCCATGAACGACAAGGGCGCGCTGGTTACCGGCACCGTTAAATCGGTTGAGCCTAAAGGCGCCGTGATCCAACTGTCCGAAGAAGTTGAAGGCTACCTGCGCGCGTCGGAAATCTCGCGTGACCGCGTGGAAGATGCTGGCACCCACCTGAAAGTCGGCGATTCCGTCGAAGCTCTGGTGATCAACATCGACCGCAAAGCACGTTCGATCCAACTGTCGATCAAAGCTAAAGACAGCGCTGAAACTGCAGAAGCCATGCAGAAGATGGCCGCGACCGACAACAACGCAGCTTCGGGCACCACCAGCCTGGGCGCGCTGTTGAAAGCCAAGTTCGATAACAAGAACTAAGAACTAGTCGATGACTAAGTCCGAGTTGATCAACCGCCTGGCTGAGCGTTACTCTCAGCTGGTGGCCAAAGATGCGGAGTATGCCGTCAAGACCATTCTGGATGCGATGACCAACGCCCTGGCGACCGGTCAGCGCATCGAGATCCGCGGTTTTGGCAGCTTTGCTCTGAACAGCCGGCCACCGCGCATCGGACGTAATCCGAAGTCGGGCGACAAAGTGATGGTGCCTGAAAAACGGGTGCCGCATTTCAAGCCGGGCAAGCAATTGCGCGAGCGGGTCGACGCGATGGTCGGGCAACCGATCATCGAGGACTAAAGCGTCTGATGAGTTAAAATAAAAGCGGCGTCTACGGATGCCGCTTTTTTTTAGAATTACTGAACAGGAAACCTGGCTAATGAAATTCATATCCACGATTATTGGATTCGTTCTTTTCGTCCTGTTTTTTGGCTTTGCCCTGAAGAACACGCAGGAAGTCGATCTGCATTTCTTCCTGCACTATGACCTGCACGGACCCCTGGTCCTGATGCTGCTGGGCTTCTTTGTGGCCGGCGCCGTCCTGGGCGTGCTGGCGCTGACGCCCACCGTGTTCCGCCACCGCCGCGAAACGAACAAACACAAAACCACGATCACCACGCTGCAGTCGAGCGCGCTGCAGGCCAACGCCCAGCCGCAGCCGGACAGCGTCAATACACAATAAACACACAATAAAAAACATCAAGCATGGAATTCGAACTCTGGTGGTTATTGGGGATCCCGGTCTTCTTCGGACTGGGCTGGGTCGCCGCGCGCGTCGACATACGTCAACTGGTGTCGGAATCGCGCACGCTGCCGCGCGCCTACTTCAAGGGCCTGAACTTCCTGCTCAACGAGCAGCCGGACAAGGCCATCGACGCCTTCATTGAAATCGTCCGCATGGACACCGAAACGGCCGACATGCACTTCGCGCTGGGGAACCTGTTCCGCCGCCGCGGCGAGACCGAGCGCGCCATCCGCGTGCACCAGAACCTGCTGTCGCGCCCGGACCTGCCGCAGGAGCAGAAGGAACACGCGCAGTACGAGCTGGGCATGGACTACCTGAAGGCCGGCCTGCTGGACCGCGCCGAGGAAACCTTCACCGCCATGGTCAGCGGCCAGTACGCCGTGCCGGCGCGCCGCGCGCTGCTGGAGATCTTCCAGCGCGAGAAGGAGTGGCCGCGCGCCATCGAGGCCGCGATCGGCCTGCAGGAATCGGGCGCCGGTGCGCGCCAGAAGGAAATCGCGCAGTTCTACTGCGAGCTGGCGCAGGACGCGCTGGTGCACATGCATCCCGAGGAGGCGCTGCCGCTGCTGGAGAAGTCGCTGCACGCCGACCGCGTCAACGTGCGCGCCACCATGCTGAGCGGCGACGCCCAGCTGGCGCAGGGCGATATCGAGGGCGCGCTGCTGACCTGGCGCCGCGTCGAGCAGATCAGCGTGCCGCACACGGCGCTGGTGGCGCAGCGCATGATGGACGCCTACCGCAAGGTGGGCCGCCCGCAGGAAGGCGTGAACCTGCTCAAGTCCTACCTGGAGCAGGCGTCGTCGATCGACTTGATCGAGGTGGTCTACAAGGCGGTGCTGGAGCTGGACGGCGTGGACGCCGCCAAGCAGCTGGTGAGCAACGAGCTGCGCCGCACGCCGACCCTGCTGGGCCTGGACAAGCTGCTGGAGGCGCGCCTGATGGACGCGCCGGCCACCCTGGTGCCGGAACTGTCCATGGTCAAGAACCTGGTCCACGGTTATACGCAAAAGCTGGCGCGCTACCAGTGCAGCCACTGCGGTTTCAAGGCGCGCCAGTTCTACTGGCAATGTCCGGGATGCAGCCGTTGGGAGACCTACCCGCCGCGCCGTACCGAAGAACTCAACGTCATGAACTAAGGGGAGCACACTATGAAAATCACCATCATCGGCACCGGTTATGTCGGCCTCGTCACCGGCGCCTGCCTCGCCGAGCTGGGCAACGACGTTTTCTGCCTCGACGTCGACCAGAAGAAAATCGACCTGCTGAACAACGGCGGCATCCCGATCCACGAGCCGGGCCTGGAAGAAATCGTCGCGCGCAACCGCGCTGCCGGCCGCCTGCAGTTCTCCACCGATGTGGCCGCCTCGGTCGCGCACGGCTGCCTGCAGTTCATCGCGGTCGGCACGCCGCCGGATGAAGACGGCTCGGCCGACCTGCAATACGTGCTGGCCGCCGCCAAAAACATCGGCAAGCACATGACCGAGTTCAAGGTCATCGTCGACAAGTCCACCGTGCCGGTCGGCACGGCCGACCGCGTCAAGGCTGCTGTGCAGGCCGAGCTGGCCGCGCGCGGCGATGCGTCCAAGTTCTCGGTGGTGTCCAATCCCGAGTTCCTGAAAGAGGGCGCGGCGGTGGAAGACTTCATGCGTCCGGACCGCATCGTCATCGGCTACGACGGCACGCCGGAGGGCGAGAAGGCCCACGGCCTGATGAAGAAACTGTACACGCCGTTCAACCGCAATCACGAACGCACCTTCTGGATGGACGTGCGCTCGGCCGAGTTCACCAAATACGCGGCCAACGCCATGCTGGCCACCCGCATCTCGTTCATGAACGAACTGGCCAACCTGGCCGACCAGGTGGGCGCCGACATCGAGGCGGTGCGCCACGGCATCGGCTCCGATCCGCGCATCGGCCACAGCTTCCTGTACGCCGGCGCCGGCTACGGCGGTTCCTGCTTCCCGAAAGACGTGCAGGCGCTGGAACGCACGGCGCGCCAGTACGACCAGGAACTGCTGATCCTGCGCGCGGTGGAGGCGGTCAACGACAAGCAGAAGCTGGTGCTGGGCCAGAAGGTGGTCAAGCGCTTCGGCGCCGATTTGGGCGGCAAGCACTTCGCCATCTGGGGCCTGGCCTTCAAGCCGAATACCGACGACATGCGCGAAGCGCCGGCCCGCGTGCTGATCAAGCAGCTGCTGGACGGCGGCGCCACCGTGGCGGTGTACGACCCGGTCGCGATGACGGAAGCCAGGCGCGTGCTGGAGCTGGACCTGAGCGCTGAAGAGATGGCGCGCATCCGCTTCGCCACCAGCCCGATGGATACGCTGGCCGCCGCCGAGGCGCTGGTGATCGTCACCGAATGGAAGGCCTTCCGCAGCCCGGATTTCGACCGCATCAAGTCGTCGCTGAAGCAGGCCATCATCTTCGACGGCCGCAACCTGTTCGAGCCGGAAGTCATGGCCGAGGCGGGCTTCGAATACCACGGCATCGGCCGTTCCATCCTGACCCGCGTTTAACGAGGTATTTGTGAGCACTGACGTTACGATTTATAAAGCACCGGCGCTGGAGCAGGTGCGCATCCTGGTGGTAGGCGATGTGATGCTGGACCGTTACTGGTTCGGCGACGTCAGCCGCATTTCGCCGGAAGCGCCGGTCCCCATCGTCCGCATCGAGAAGCGCGAAGCGCGCCTGGGCGGTGCGGCCAACGTGGCGCGCAACGCGGCCGCGCTGGGCGCGCGCGCCGGCCTGCTGGGCGTGGTGGGCGCGGACGAGGCCGGCAATGAAGTGGAGCACATGCTGCAAAGCGGCGGCATCCACAGCTACCTGAAGCGTGACGACGCCATCTCCACCATCATCAAGCTGCGCGTGATCGGCCGCCAGCAGCAGATGGTGCGCATCGACTTCGAAGAGCCGCCGACCGACACCGTGCTGCGCGACAAGCTGCTGCAGTTCAAGGCGCTGCTGCCCGACTACGACGTGATCGTGCTGTCGGACTACGCCAAGGGTTCGCTGGTCAACGTGGCCGACATGATCGCCTCGGCGCGCGCCGCCGGCAAGGTGGTGATGGTCGATCCGAAAGGCGACGATTTCAGCCGCTACGCCGGCGCCACCGTACTGACGCCCAACAAGTCGGAAATGAAGCGCATCGTCGGCAGCTGGAACAGCGAAGAGCAGCTGACCGCGAAGGCGCAGGCGCTGCGCGCCGAGCTCAAGCTGGATGCGCTGCTGCTGACCCGCTCGGAAGAGGGCATGACGCTGTACACCGACGGCCAGCAATTCCACATGCCGGCGCAGGCGCGCGAAGTGTTCGACGTCTCCGGCGCGGGCGACACGGTGATCGCCACCATGGCCGCCATGCTGGGCGCGGGCGTGGGCTGGAACGAGGCGGTGCAGACGGCCAACCGCGCCGGCGGCATCGTGGTCGGCAAGCTGGGTACGGCGACCGTCACGCGCGAGGAATTGTTCAACGCTTGACGGCCGGGCTTTGACGCTTGTCATAAAAGCTTCATGAACGATCTGTCAACCGACGCCGAGGCTGGCCGTTAAGGGTGTTCAAGGCGCGCTTGCCGCCTTTCACCCACCACGGAGATTGAGACATGTTCAAGAAAATTTTGCTGGCGGTTGCAACCCTGATTGCAACGATGGGCTTCGCTTTCGCGCAGGTCGATGTCAACAAGGCTGACGCGGCCGCGCTGGATTCGGTCAAGGGCATCGGCCCGGCCAAATCGAAGGCCATCATGGAAGAGCGCAAGAAAGGCGATTTCAAGGATTGGGCGGACTTCGAGAAGCGCGTGAAGGGCATCGGCGAGAAAAACGCCGTCAAGCTGTCGCAGGCTGGCCTGGTAGTGAACGGCAAGCCACTGGACGGCGCCCCAGCCGCCACGGCGCAAACCGCCAAGGCTGACAAGGCCACCGACAAGGCCGCCGCCAAGGCCGACAAGGCCGCAGCGAAAGCCGCCAAGGCCGACAAAGCCGCCGCAGCATCCACGCCAGCAGCGCCGCCTGCCAAGTAATTCCGTCGCAGCCACACAACCCGCAGCCAGCCGCTGCGGGTTTTGTTTATCCGTGAGAAGATATTGAGATCTTTTCACCGGAGTCCGACGATGTATTGCAAGTCCCTCATCTTGTCCCTGCTGGCCGTCGCGCCAGCCTTCGCGGCCGCGCCCGACACCAACCGCCACCAGGCCCAGATCGACCAGATCGTGCGGGAAATTTCTCCGGCCCGCATCGAAGGCTATATCAACAAGCTGGTGGGCTTCCGCACGCGCCACACGATGTCGGACACGGTTTCCGATACCGAGGGCATAGGCGCGGCACGGCGCTGGATCAAGAGCGAGCTGGAGCGCTGCGGCACGGCCCAGGGCGGGCGTCTGCAGGTGGCGTTCGACAGCCACGTGGCGCCGGTCTCCGCGCGCATCAGCCGTCCGACCGAGATCGTCAACGTGGTGGCGACCTTGCCGGGCACGCAGGCGGCGTCGGTGGACCGCATGTATGTGGTGAGCGGCCACTACGACTCGCGCAACACCGACATCATGGACGCCAAGGGCGATGCGCCGGGCGCCAACGACGACGCTTCCGGCACCGCCGCCGTGATGGAGATGGCGTGCGTGATGGCCAAGTACAAGTTCGACGCCACGCTGGTCTTCATGACGGTGGCGGCGGAAGAGCAGGGCTTGCTGGGCGCGGCGCACTGGGCCGAGCAGGCCAAGCAGAAGAACCTGAACGTCGCCGGCATGTTCACCAACGACATCATCGGCAGCTCGCACGACGAGCACGGCAAGGTCGACAACACGCAAGTGCGCCTGTTCGCCGAAGGCTTGCCGGTGCAAAAGGAAAACAGCGACGCCGTGCGCACGCTGATCCAGACCGGCGGCGAAAACGATTCGCTGTCGCGCCAGCTGGCGCGGGCGGTGAAGGAAGCGGGCGAGCGTTATGTGCCCAGGTTCAAGGTCAACATCATCCAGCGCCGCGACCGCTACCTGCGTGGCGGCGACCACATGCCCTTCCTGGAGCGCGGCTACGCGGCGCTGCGTTTCACCGAGCCGGCCGAGGACTTCAACCACCAGCACCAGAACATCCGCACCGAAAACGGCGTGCTGATCGGCGACCTGCCGCAGTACGACGACTTCAACTACATCGCCCAGGTGGCGCGCGTCAACGCGGCGGCCTTGTCATCGCTGTCGCTGGCACCGGCCGCGCCGGCCAAGGTGCAGGTGCGCACCGCCAAGTTGCAGAACGATACCGAGCTGGTCTGGCAAGCCAATGCCGAGCCCGACCTGGCAGGCTACCGCATCGTCTGGCGCGACACCACGGCCGCCGAATGGCAGGGCAGCCAGTTCGTCGGCAAGGCCACCGAATTCACGGTGCCGCTATCGAAGGACAACTACTACTTTGGCGTACAAGCCATCGACAACGAAGGCAACGCCAGCCCGGCCAGCTATCCGACGCCGTTGCGTTAATTGGCATTGAACTCGTTTTGCACAGACTCTGATTGAGAACTCCGCCGTACAGTGAGCTTTTTGAGTCCACTACATGGCGGAGAAGACATCCGGTTGGCCAGTCACGGGAGGCTCCGGCCCTGCACCCGGAATCATCGGAATTACCGACCAGACGTCGGTTCGTGCGCTGTGCGGTTATTATCCGCCGGGGAACGGCGTCGAGTTTGTCTACGTCCCGTCGTCGCGGCAATTTGTCACGGGTCGGCCTGTCGTGTGCCGCTTCAATGGATCGCCGCACCAACAACTTGCACATTCGATTAATGCGGTACATAGTTATGTCCTGGGCGGTATCGCATCAATCCTGGGAGGCGAAATGAGGGCGCCGTCACTTTTGCTTGCGGAAGCATGGCCATATTGCTGGCTGATGGAAATTAGTGGCCGCAAGCTCGGGGTTCATACGCGCGACGGATGGTGCATGCAGTCACATGGCGTGGCGCATGTCATCGATTCCGAGAGGATGTGTATGCATCTTTTGCCGGTTCTTGAGTTGGACTTTCAGGACTTCTCCGGATTTCTGAAGGATGCCGAGAGCCGGTTTCCGGAATATGCTGCGAGCATACAGGCATTTCCAGCCAAGTCGTTATTGAGGCATGCGTTGAGCGCTTCCGTCAGCGGGTATTGGCCGGAGAGGGCGTTGGCCTGGCTCGATAACGATCCGTCGATGCAGGACGAATTGAAAGCCGAACTGCATCTGCTCACTCTCAATAAAGTCATGCCGCAGGGGAGCCGGCAAGTGGCGAAGCGGATGGTGCGGAATCTCTCCGCCGTTTCGGTTTGAATGCGATATCATCGCGGCCCCGTTGTCGCTCACCCATCTTATGACACTCAAGATCTCCCGCATCCTGCACGCAGGCTATGTCTTCGAATGCGACGGTACGCTGATCGCATTCGATCCGATATTTGAAAACCCGTTCAGCAGGAATTGCCACGCCTTTCCCGACGTGCGCTTCGATCATGCGCTGATACGCGGGATGAAGCCGGACGCGGTTTTCATCTCGCACTTCCACGACGATCACTGCTCGCTGGAGAGCCTGGACCTGCTCGACCGCGCCACGCCGATCTACCTGTATTGCCTGTTCGACGAATTGTTCGCGCTGATACGCGCGCTGGGTTTCGTCAACGTGCTGCGGCTGGAGGTGGACGCTCCGGTGCAGGTCGGAGCGATCGAGGTCATTCCGCGCCGGGCGCTCGATGCCGATGTCGATTCGATGTTCCACATCCGCGCCGCCGGCCTGAATGTGCTCAATGTGGTCGATTCGTGGATGGACCCGGAGACGCTGGAACAGCTCAAGCCCTACGCGCCGTGGGACATGGTGCTGTGGCCTTTCCAGACCATGCGCGAGATCGATGTCATCGCGCCGTCGCGCGCGCAGGGCGGCGTGCCCGAGCTGCCGGAGGAATGGCCGGAGCAGCTGCAGGCGCTGGCGCCGCGCTATGTGGTGCCGAGTTCCTGCCAGTTCGTGCAGGAGCCCTGGTCGTGGTACAACCATGCGCTGTTCCCGATCACTTACCGCCAGTTCGCGCAGGAGGTGGGCGCGTGGCTGCCCGATGCCGTCATCGTGCGCCTGAATCCATCGGTGTCGGTGGAGCTGACGCCGCAAGCGCTGGCGCCATCCGCGCCGCTGCCGTGGGTGCTGCCGGTCGGCGAGCAGGATGTCGATTACGAGTACGACGCCGACATCGTGCCGCCGCCGACGTCCGACATCGCCCGCCACTTCGCGCCGCTCGACGCCGGACAGACCGCGCTGGCGCTGGACTACTGCACCAGCGGCCTGCTGGAAAAGTATCAGGACATGGAGCTGCCGCCGGACAGCTACTTTGAAACGCCGTGCATCTGGCAGCTCTCGGTCTACGACCATGAGGGCGCCGTGCGGCAGTTCCGCTACCGCGTCCACGGCGACAGCATCGCCATCACCGGCGACGAGGAAGCGCCGACGTGGATGACCGAAATCCCCATCGCCAAACTGTACGCGGGCCTGGCGCTGGGCGAGTCGCTGACGTCGATGTACATGCGCATCAACGGCGCGCCGCCCGATGCCGATATCGTTGATGATCCCCTGATCCGCTGCCTGTTCAACGACGCCTTCGGCGCGTATCAGTCGGCGCAACTTCAACGCATCAAAGAGAGAACCGCTTAATGACATTGGTCCGTGCCTTGCTAATCGCCGCCATGCTGTGCGCCTCCACCGCGCAGGCGCAATCGGTGGCCTTCACGTTTGACGATGGACCCAAGCTGGAAACGACGCCGCTGCTGTCGCCGCAGCAGCGCAACCAGGCGCTGCTCGGCGCGCTGGCCGCGCATCATGTGCAGGCGGCGCTGTTCGTCACCTGCGGCTACGGCGCGGACAAGCCGGAAGGCTACGCGCTGGCCAAGGCCTGGGGACAGGCGGGCCACGCGCTCGGCAACCACACCATGACCCATCCGGACCTGAACGACGCCAAGCTCACGCTGGCGCAGTACCAGCAGGAAGTGCAGGACTGCGACCGCATCACGTCGACGCTGCCCGGTTATCAGAAGTGGTTCCGCTACACCTTCCTGCGCGAGGGGAACACGCCCGAAAAGCGCGACGGCATGCGGGCGTTCCTGAAGGAGAGCGGCTACCGGAACGGCTACGTCAGCCTCGATACCAGCGACTGGCGGCTGGATGAAAAACTGACCGACGTGCTGCGCGCCGATCCCAAGGCCGACATCGAGCCGATCCGGCAGGCCTACCTGTCGCACCTGCGCCAGCGCGCCATCGCGTACCGCGATTTGTCGCGCAAGCTGGAAGGGCGCGATATCCCGCAGGTCATGCTGATGCACCACAATCTGATCAACGCGCTGTGGCTCAAGGATGCGATCCAGCAGTTCATCGACATGGGCTGGACCATCGTCACGCCGGCGCAGGCGTACGCCGATCCAATCTACCAGCTGCAGCCGGAGCGCCCGGCGCCGGGACAGAGCCTTCTGCTGTCGATCGCGCGTACGCGCGGCATGGGCAAGTTCGAGGGCTGGGAGCGGCTGGTCGACGACGGCGATTTCGAGATCAATGCACTGGCCGTGGCCGACGGCGCGCCGGCGCCCGATCCGCGCGACACGGCCAATATGGCGCGCTGCCGCGCACTGCTGGCCAAGCCGTTCCCGCTCGCGCGGTTCGAGGCGCTGTTCAAGACCACGCTGGTGCTGGATGTGAAGAAGACGCCGCACGACTGCGTGTACGGCTATTTCGACAAGGCCAACCCGAACGCCGGCGCGCTGCTGGTGTTGAGTTTTTCTCACCGCAAGGACTCGCTGAAGAATTACGAGGAGAGCAAGAACCAGCTGCGCGGCGACGGGCCGCACCTGCCGGATTCCGCGTTCGACTTCACCTATCACCGCTATGGCCTGTATTTCATCGAGGTGCTGACCACCGAGAAGGATTGGGTGGTGGTCGCGACCGCGCGCCAGCAGCTGCTGCCCGAGGCGGCCAGGCTGGCCGTTGACTTTATGAAAACGGCGACTATGCAGAAGTGGGCGCCGCTGCCGGACTAGGCCGCACTGGCGCTTTCGCCAAGAAACAACAGTCAGGAAAACCGTCCCGTACGGCGCGCCAGATTGGTGCGCATTGAGTCTACAATTGACTCAATAGTCGGGGGCGATCATGAAAAGCAAATTCTCCATCAAGAATATTTTCATTTTGTTCTTCCTGGTCAGTCTGGCATTGTCCTGCCTGACCTTGTGGGCGCTGGTGCGTATCTCGACCAAGGAGGCCGAGCTCAACCACGCCAGCGAGGCGCGCTACCACTCCTACCTGCTGGCCGACGAATTACGGCAGAGCTCGGACGACTTGACCCGGCTGGCCCGCACCTACGTCGTCACCGGCGATCCCAAGTACGAAAAAGAATACCTCGACATCCTCGATATCCGCAACGGCAAGAAGCCGCGCCCGCAGCACTACGAACGCATCTACTGGGACTTCGTCGCGGCCGGTGTCGACAAGCCCACGCCGGACGGCGAGACGGTCGCGCTGGCGGACCTGATGCGCCAGGCCGGCTTCACCGAGGAGGAGTTCGGCAAGCTGAAAGAGGCGCAGGCCAATTCGGACGGGCTGGTGAAGACCGAGGTCATCGCCATGAACGCGGTCAAGGGCTTGTTCGACGACGGCACCGGCAAGTTCACCAAGACCGGGCCGCCCGATCCCGAGATGGCGCGCAAGATCATGCACGACGAGCAGTACCACAAGAACAAGGCGAAGATCATGCAGCCGGTGAACGAGTTCCTGGTGCTGCTGGACCAGCGCACGGGCGCGGCGGTGGCCAACGCGGCCCATAGCACCAACATGGCGTTCTGGACCGCGATCGCGCTGCTGATCCTGTTGGTGGGCGCGTCGCTGCTGTGCCTGTTCATGATCTACCGCCACATCAAGCTCAGCTTCGATCACGCGATCGACACCGCGCGCAATATCGCCGAGGGCGACCTGAGCCACGATATCCGCGTCGAGCGCGACGACGAGGTCGGCCACCTGATGGATGCGATGAACACCATCAACACCAACCTGACCGGCATGATAGGCCGCATCCGCTCCAGCACCGACGAGATGCTGGTGGCCACCGACGAGATCGCGCGCGGCAACGCCGACCTGTCCTCGCGCACCGAGGCCCAGGCCAGTTCGCTGGAGCAGACCGCCAGCTCGATGGAGCAGCTGACCGACACCGTCAAGCAGAACGCCGACAGCGCGCGCGCGGCCAACCAGTTCGCGGCCGACGCCTCCATCGTGGCGGTGCAGGGCGGGGCGATGGTGGCGCAGGTGGTCGACACGATGGGCTCGATCAAGGCCAGTTCCACGCGCATCGTCGACATCATCGGCGTCATTGACGGCATCGCGTTCCAGACCAATATCCTGGCGCTCAACGCGGCGGTGGAGGCGGCGCGCGCGGGCGAGCAGGGGCGCGGTTTCGCGGTGGTGGCGTCGGAGGTGCGCAACCTGGCCCAGCGCAGCGCGGCGGCGGCCAGGGAGATCAAGGAACTGATTGGGGCGTCGGTGGAGACGGTCGATGCCGGCAGCAAGCTGGTGAACGACGCCGGCAGCACCATGACCGTGCTGGTGGCGTCGGTGCAGAAGGTGGCCGGCATCATGGCGCAGATCACCGAGGCCAGCCAGGAGCAAAGCACCGGCATCGGCGAGGTCAACCGCGCGGTGACGCAGATGGACGATATCACGCAGCAAAACGCGGCGCTGGTGGAGCAGGCCGCTGCGGCGGCCGAGAGTTTGCAGGAACATGCGCAGGCGCTGGCCCAGTCGGTGCAGGTGTTCCACCTGAAGGGCGAGGCGGCCAACGCCGCGCGCCGGCCGGAGCCCCGGCTGGCGCCGCCGCGCGCGCGGCTGGCGCTGCGCGGCGTGCGCTGAACTG
>NZ_BPWJ01000004.1:0-660351 GCF_040362985.1 Duganella caerulea
CACGACGGCCGCGCCAGCCCCCGGCGCTGCGGCCGATGCGCCCGCCTCCGTGGCAGCGGCGTCCGCGCCCGGCTCGGCGGCCACGGCGGCCCCGTCCGGCCCGCTGGCGATGACCATCCCCACTCCGCAACCGGCGGCCACCTCGCCCGGCGGCGGCCTGCTGCAATCGCTGTTCGCGCTGGTGTTCGTGGTGGCGCTGATGCTCGGCGCGGCCTGGTTGCTGAAGCGCTTCGGCCCCAAGAACTTCGGCGGCGGCAACAGCAACGTCAAGCTGGTCGGCGCGCTCAGCGTCGGCGCGCGCGAGCGCATCCTGGTGGTGGAAGTGGGCGAACAGTGGATCGTGGTGGGCGCCTCGCCCGGCCGCATGAACGCGCTGGCCACCATGCCGCGCCAGGAAAGCAGCGAACCGGCCACCACGGCCGCGCTGCCCACCGCCAACTTCGCCGAATGGTTCAAACAAACGATCGAAAAACGCAATGGCAAATAAGCAGGCCGGCCTCACCCCGGCCACGGCCGTCAAATCCCTGTTGATGCTGGCCGCGCTGGCCCTGCCGCTGGCGGCCGGCGCCGATTCGAGCATCGGCATCCCGGCCTTCAACGCCACCCCGGCGCCGGGCGGCGGCACCAGCTACACGCTGCCGATCCAGACCATGCTGCTGATGACGGCGCTGACCTTCATCCCGGCCGCGCTGCTGTTGATGACCAGCTTCACCCGCATCATCATCGTGCTGTCGCTGCTGCGCCAGGCGCTGGGCACGCAATCGGCCCCGCCCAACCAGGTGATGGTCGGGCTGGCGCTGTTCCTGACGCTGTTCGTCATGGGCCCCACCTTCGACAAGATCTACACCGAGGCTTACCTGCCACTGCAGGAAAACAAGATCAACATGAGCGTTGCCATGGACAAGGGCGCGGCGCCGTTAAAAACTTTCATGATGAAGCAAACCCGGCAGGCCGACCTGGCCTTGTTCGTGAAACTGTCGCGCAGCCCCGCGCTGCAGGGGCCGGAAGACGTGCCGCTGCGCATCCTGGTGCCGGCCTTCGTCACCAGCGAGCTCAAGACCGCGTTCCAGATCGGCTTCGCCATCTTCATTCCATTTCTGATTATCGACATGGTGGTCGCCTCTGTACTGATGTCGATGGGGATGATGATGATGTCGCCGGCGGTGATCTCGCTGCCGTTCAAGCTGATGCTGTTCGTGCTGGTGGACGGCTGGCAACTGCTGCTGGGCTCGCTGGCCCAGAGCTTTTACTAGGAGCGCGCCATGACACCCGAAAGCGTGATGACGATGGGCCGCCACGCCATGGAGGTGACGCTGATGATCGCCGCCCCCATGCTGCTGGTGGCGCTGATCATCGGCCTGGTGGTCAGCATCTTCCAGGCCGCCACCCAGATCAACGAGGCGACCCTGTCCTTCATCCCCAAGCTGGTCGGCATCTTCGTGGCGCTGGTGGTGGCCGGCCCGTGGATGCTGGCGGTCATGCTCGACTACATGCGCGAGATCTTCGGCGGCATCCCCGGCCTTGTCGGCTAGACACTTTGCCAATATGTAACAATTTACGATTAGCTAAGAAGTTGTTTTAAAATAAGAAGGTTGATGCTCGGTGGAAATAAATAGGGAAAACGCCTCATGATTTCGTTCTCCACTGCCGATATCAATCTGTGGATCGCCGGTTTGCTGTGGCCGCTGACCCGCATCCTGGGCTTGCTGGCGGCGTCCCCGCTGTTCGGCAACTCCAGCGTGCCGGCCAGCGTCAAGATCAGCCTGGGCGTGTTGCTGGCCATGGTGGTGGCGCCGGCCGTGCCGCCGCTGCCGGCCGCCGACCCGACCTCGCTGGCCGGCCTGCTGATCGTGCTGCAGGAAATGCTGGTCGGGCTGGCGATGGGTTTCAGCATCCGCATCGTGTTCGCGGCGGTGGAGATGGCGGGAGAAATCTCCAGTTTGACCATGGGCCTGGGGTTCGCGACGTTTTTCGACCCCAACACCCAGGGCCGCTCGTCGGCGATCAGCCAGTTCCTGGCGCTGGTGGCGACCATGACGTTTTTGGCCGTCAACGCCCACCTGGTGCTGCTGTCGGCGCTGGTGGAGAGCTTTTACACGCTGCCGGTGTCGGCCTCGCCGGTGTACGGGGGCGGCTTCAAGCAGCTGGCCGACTGGGGCGGCAAGATTTTCAGCACCGGTGTGCAGCTGTCGCTGCCCATCGTGGCGGCTTTACTGATTACCAACGTTGCGCTGGGCATCCTGACACGCGCGGCGCCGCAACTGAATTTGTTTGGGATCGGATTTCCGATCACCTTAGGTGTAGGTTTGCTGGTCATCGCCATGACACTCCCGTACTTGGCGACGCCCGTGCAAAACCTGTTTTTGGATGGCATAGAACGCGCGCGGCTGATGCCGCGGACGTGGTCGCAGCGCCCTTCGACGGCTCCGCCGGCAAGCTTGCCGGTTCGACCTCCAGGGCCGCGGCCATAGCGAAATTCAATAGCCAGCCAGTGATTTTTGGTTTCCATGAGGCAATTATGCGCGTATCATGGAGGCTCCCCGGGAGAACAACGCAATGACTTCGATCGTTACCAGTTTCACAACCGACCAGATCATCAGTCTCACGACTGCGCAGATCGGCCTGTTCACGACCGAAGACATGCAGGCGCTCAGCTCCGACCAGGTCGGCGTGATGAGCTCGGCCCAGGTGCGCGCCATCAGCACGCTGCAACTGAACTTCCTGACCACCGACGGCCTGGCCGGCCTGTCCACCGACAACGTCCCCACCCTGACCCAGCAGCAGGTCGGCGCGCTCAACAGCGACCTGATCGCCGCCCTCAGCACCAACCAGATGGTGGCCCTGAGCACCCGCGAGATGCAGGCGCTGAGCAGCCGCCAGCTCAACCAGCTGAACTCGGACCAGGTCGCCGCGCTGGAAACGGTGGACCTGCGCGCGCTGTCGACCCTCCAGCTGGGCGCGCTCGGCTCGGACCAGGTCGCCAGCCTCACCAGCGACCAGCTCGGTTCGCTGGCCACCCAGCAGCTGCGCGCCCTCAGCACCAGCGCCGTGCAGGCGATCGGCACCGACCAGGTGCAGTCGCTGGCCACCGCCATGCTGACGCAGCTGACCACCAGCCAGCTCAACGCCTTGACGCAAGGCCAGCTGGCCGCCATCACCACCGACCAGATCGCCGGCCTGAGCTCGCTGCAGGTGAGCCTGCTGGCGACCGCCTCGCTGGCCAGCCTCGGCAGCGAGCAGGTGGCCGCGCTGGAGACCCGCGACTTGATCGGCCTGAGCAGTGGCCAGGTGGCCGCGCTGGGCGCGCTGCAACTGGCCGGCCTGAACACCGACCAGCTGCACGCGCTGCGCAGCAATGAAGTCGCGGCCCTCACCACCGACCAGCTGCTGCTGCTGGGCACCGACCAGCTCAATGCGCTGAGCTCGCTGTCCCCGTTCAACTCCGCCCAGATCGGCGCGCTCACCACCGACCAGGTCGCCGCGCTGACCACCCGCACCATCGCCGCGCTCGGCAGCGCCCAGCTGGCCGCGCTCAACGCCGGCCAGGTGCAGGTGCTGGTCAGCGACCAGATCATCGCGCTGTCGACCGCCCAGGTGGCGGCCCTGAGCAGCGCCGTGCTGGCCGCGCTGACCACCGGCCAGATGCTGTTCATTGAAACGCGCGACATCGGCGCGCTGACCTCGGCGCAGATCCGCGCCCTCGGCAGCGACCAGCTGGCGGTGCTCGCCACCGACCAGATCGCCGCGCTGAGCACGGCCGACGAGGCCGCCCTGCTGCCCGAGCAGCTGGCCGCGCTCGGCACCGACCAGCTCAACGCGCTGCGCAGCGTGGCCCCGCTGAACACGCTGCAAATCCAGGCGCTCTCCACCGACCAGATCGCCGGCCTGGACAGCAAGGCCATCGTCGGCCTCAGCAGCGTGCAACTGGCCGCGCTGACGGTCGGCCAGGTGCAGGCGCTGGGCAGCGACCAGATCATCGAGATGACGGCGCTGCAGTACGCCAACCTGGGCAGCAACATGCTCAACGCCCTCACCAGCACCCAGCTCGGCCTGATCGAGACGCGCGACATCGCCGCGCTGCGCGCCGCGCAGATCGCCCACCTGGCGACCGACCAGCTGGTGGTGCTGCTGAGCGACCAGTTCGTCGCCCTCAGCAGCAGCGCCATCGGCGCCCTCAGCACCGACCAGATCAGCGTGCTGACCACCGACCAGCTGAACGCGCTGTCGACGCTGGCCGGCCTGTCGGGCAACCAGATCGCCTCCTTCACCACCGCGCAGCTGAGCTCGCTGTCGCTGCACAACCTGGGCACGCTGGCCACCGGCCAGCTGCGGGTGCTGAACTCGGACCAGATCCAGTCGCTGACCACCGACCAGATCATCGCGCTGAGCGCGGCCCAGTTCCGCGGCCTGAGCTCGGCCGCCATCGCCGCCCTGACCACCGGGCAGGTGGCCGTCATCGAGACCGCCGACCTGGCCGGCCTCAACACGCAGCAGATCAACAAGCTGGGCACGGCCCAGATCGCCGCGCTGAGCACCGACCAGATGTTCGCGCTGACCTCGGCCGAGACCGCCGCGCTCGGCACCGACCAGGTGCAGGCGCTGAACAGCGAGCAGATCGACGCGCTGCGCTTCCTGACCGCGCTGACCACGCGCCAGATCCGCGCGCTCACCACCGACCAGATCGGCAACATCACCACCGCCGACCTGGCCAGCCTGACCACGCGCCAGTTCACCGGCTTCACCAGCGACCAGCTGCAGGCCCTGAACAGCGACCAGATCATCGCGCTGAACTCGGCCCAGCTGGTGGCGCTGAGCACCAGCGCCATGGCCGTGCTGTCGACCACCGCCATCGCCGCCATCGAGACGCGCGACATCCGCGCGCTGCGCACCGCCCAGATCGCCCAGCTGAGCACCAACCAGATCATGGCGCTCACCACCGGCCAGCTGGCCGCGTTCACCACCGGCGAGATCCGCGCGCTGACGTCCGACCAGCTGGCCGTGCTCACCAGCGACCAGATCGTCGCGCTGTCGACGCTGGGCCCGCTGCTCACCCGGCAGATCGCCGGCCTGACCACCGACCAGATCATGCAGCTGACCACGGACGACTTCGCGGCGCTGCAGACCAACCAGCTGGCCGCCTTCAACACCGACCAGGCCGCCGCGATCAGCAGCGACCAGGTGGTGGCGATGTCGACCGCGCAGGTGCGCGCGCTCAGCGCGGCCGCCATCGCCGCGCTCGGCACCGACCGCATCGCCGCGCTGCGCAACGCCGACCTGGTCGCGCTGAGCACGCGCCAGGTGGCCGCGCTCACCACCAACCAGCTGGCCGCGCTGAGCACGCAGCAGCTGCGGGTGCTCACCACCGCCGAGATCGCCGCGCTGACGCTGGGCCAGATCGCCGGCCTGAGCAATGGCCAGATCGACGCCCTGGCCACGCTGTCCGCGCTGACCACCGCCCAGGTCGCCGCCCTCAACAGCGACCAGCTGGCCGCGCTGAACCTGCCCGACCTGCGCTCGCTGAGCTCGAAACAGATCCACGCCCTCAGCACCGACCAGCTGGTGGCGCTGACCGTCGGCCAGATCGCCGGCATGACCACGGCCCAGCTGCGCGGCATCGCCGCCGGCGACATCGGCGCGCTCACCACCGACCAGACCGCCGCGCTGACCAACACCGAGCTGGCCTCGCTGAGCACCAAGCAGCTGGCCGGCCTGAACACCGCCCAGATCGTCGCGCTGACCCTGGGCCAGGTGGCCGCGCTGACCACGCAGGAGATCGCCGCGCTGACCACCGACCAGAAGGCCGTGCTGAGCAGCGACCAGATCGCCGCGCTGAGCTCGCTGGCCAGCTTCACGCCGGCCGCCATCGCCGCCCTCACGACCGACCAGATCGCCTCGCTGCCGCCGTCCATCCTGGCCGGCCTGACCACGCGCCAAATCGCCGCGCTGACCACCGACCAGATCGGCGTCTTGACCACCGACGAACTGGCGGCGCTGTCGACCGCGCAGTTCCGCGCCCTCAGCACCGACCAGATCGCCGCGCTGACGTCCGACCAGGTGCCGTCCCTTCCGCTGGCCGACGTGCGCGCGCTGTCGACCCGTCAGGTGGCGGCGCTGACCACCAGCCAGCTGAGCCAGCTGACGCCGGCGCAGTTCGGCGCGCTGAGCACGCTCGACATCGCCAACCTCAGCACGCAGCAGATCGCCGGGCTGTCGCTGGCCCAGGTGGCCAGCTTCGCCTCGCTGGCGCCGCTCACCAGCAAGCAGATCGCCGCCCTCACGACCGCCCAGATCGCCAGCCTGGCGCTGGCCAAGATCGCCACGCTCAAGACCAGCCAGATCGCCGGCCTGACCAGCCTGCAGGTGGGCGCGCTCACCACCGACCAGATCGTCGCGCTGAGCACGGCCCAGGTGCGCAGCCTGAGCGCCGCCACCCTGGCCGCGCTGTCGACCGAGCAGGTGGCCGCGATCGAGGCGGTGGACATCGCCGCGCTCGGCACCAGCCAGATCACCGCGCTGTCGAGCGACCAGATGGCGGCGCTGACCGCCGGCCAGTTCGCCGCGCTCAGCACCCGCACGCTGGCCAGCCTGACCACCGACCAGGTGGCCAGCCTGCTGCTGGCCCAGATCGACAGCCTGGCCTCGCTGGCGCCGCTGACCACCAACCAGGTCGGCGCGCTCACCACCGACCAGATCGCCAGCCTCGGCCTGGCGCAGATCGCCACGCTGGGCAGCCGCCAGCTCAACGCGCTGGCCAGCGCCCAGCTGCAGGCGCTCACCGCGGCCCAGATCGTCGCGCTGGAGACCGCGCAAATCCGCGGCCTGAGCGCGGCCACGCTGAACACGCTCTCCACCGACCAGATCGCCGCGATCGAACTGGTCGACATCGCCGCGCTGCGCACCGCCCAGGTGGCCGCGCTGAACACCACCCAGGTGGCCGCGCTCACGCTGGCCCAGCTCGGCTCCTTCACGTCGCAGGAGATCGCCGCGCTGACCACCGTCCAGCTGGGCGCGCTCACCACCGACCAGTTCGCCGCGCTGGGCAGCCTGGCCGGCCTCAACACGCGCCAGATCAGCGGCCTGTCGAGCGACCAGATCATCGCGCTGACGCCGGCCCAGGTGGCCGCGCTCAAGACCGCGCAGATCGCCGCCCTCAGCAGCACCCAGATCCGCTACCTCACCAGCGACCAGATCCCCGTGCTCAGCACGGCGCAGGTGCGGGCGCTGTCGGCCGCCGTCATCGCCGCGCTGACCACCGACCAGATCATGGAGCTGAGCGGGCCCGACCTGGCGGCGCTCAAGACCAGCCAGCTGATGGCGCTGACCAGCGACCAGCTGGGCGCGCTGTCGCTGACCCAGTACGGCACCCTGATCAGCAGCGAAGTGGCCGCGCTGACCACCAGCCAGCTGAGCTACCTGACCAGCGACCAGATCGCCGCGCTGGCCAACCTGGCGGTGCTGACCACCAACCAGATCAGCAGCCTGACCACCGGCCAGCTGGCCACGCTGTCGGTGCCGCGCTTCGTCTCGCTGACCACGCGCCAGCTGGGCGCGCTGGGCAGCCGCCAGGTGGCCGGCATCAACACCGACCAGATCATGGCGCTGTCGACCGCGCAGATCCGCGCGCTCAACACCAGCCTGCTGGCCGCGCTCAACAGCGACCAGCTGGACGCCATCCAGGCGCTGGACTTCGGCGCGCTGACCACCAGCCAGCTGCGTTCGCTGACCACGGCGCAGATGCAGGCGCTGCTGACCGACCAGCTGCACGCGCTGAGCTCGGCCGGCATCGCCGCCTTCACCCAGTCGCAGCTGGCCGCGCTCAGCAACGCCCAGGCCGCCGCGCTGGGCAACCTGGCCGACTACTCGACGCTGCAGATCGCCGCCATGTCGACCAGCCGCATCGCCGGCCTGTCGCTGCTGGACATCGACCTGCTGAGCACGCGCCAGATCGGCGCCCTGTCGTCGACCCAGGTGTCGGTGCTGAGCAGCGACCAGATCATCGAACTGAGCGGCGCCCAGGTGGGCGCGCTCAGCGCGGCCGCGCTGGCCGGCCTGGGCACCGACCAGATCACCTACATCGAGGCGGGCGACATCACCGCGCTCAAGTCGGCCCAGCTGCAGGCGCTCTCCAGCGACCAGCTGCAAGCCCTCACCAGCGACCAGATCGGCGCGCTGACCACGCGCGAGGTGGCCTCGCTCAAGGCCAGCCAGATCCCCCTGCTGACCGCCACCCAGCTGGCCAACCTGGCCGGCATCGCCGGCCTGAGCTCGGCGCAGATCCGCGCGCTGGCCTCCCAGCAGATCGCCGCCCTGCTGCCGGACCAGATCGCCGCGCTGCGCACCGCCCAGATCGCCGCGCTGAGCAACACCCAGATCATCAACCTCAACAGCGACCAGATCATCGCGCTGACCACCGCCGACATGCTGGCGCTGAACACGCGCAGCCTGGCCGCGCTGACCGCGGCCCAGATCGTCGCGATCGAGCTGGCCGACATCGCCGCGCTGCGCTCGGCCCAGCTATCGTCGCTGACCACCGACCAGTTGGCCGCGCTGACCACCGACCAGGTCGCCGTGCTGAGCAGCAACGCCATCAACGGCCTGACCGTCAACCAGGTGCACGCGCTGACCACCGACCAGATCGTCAATCTGTCGGCCGGGCAGCTGGCCGCCATGTCGACCCGGACCATCGCCGCGCTCAACTCCGACCAGTTCGCCGCCATCGAAGTGGGCGACGTGGCCGCGCTGCGCACCCAGCAGATCCGCGCGCTGACCTCCAGCGAGCTGATCAACATGACCAGCAACCAGCTGACCGCGCTCAGCACCGCGCAGATCGCCGCGCTCAGCACGGCCCAGCTGAACTACCTGACGCCGGACCAGTTCCTGCTGCTGGGCTCGCTCGGCTCGCTCAACACCAACCAGGTGTCCACGCTGACCACCGACCGCATCCAGGCGCTGACCGACGACCAGCTCGGCGCGCTGAGCACCGCCCAGCTGACCGCGCTGACCAGCCGCCAGCTGCAGGCGTTCAACACCCACCAGATCCAGCAACTGTCGGTGGCGCAGTGGCGCGCGCTGAGCACCTCGGCGCTGCGCGGCCTGTACAGCGACCAGATCACCGCGATCGAGGTGGAGGACCTGTCGGGCCTGAAGACCAGCCAGATCGCCTCGCTGAGCACGCTGCAGATCTCGCTGCTCACGCTCGACCAGTTCGGCGCGCTCACCACGGCCGAGGTGGCCTCGCTGACCGCGGCCCAGGCCAAGGCCCTGACCACCGACCAGCTCAACGGCCTGGCCACCCTGGCCGGCCTGACCACGCTGCAGGTCAGCGCGCTGACCACCGACCAGCTGGTCGCCCTCAACGGCGACCACATGGTGACGCTGCGCACCGCGCAGATCGCCGCGCTGACCAAGACCCAGCTGCAAGCGTTCACCACCGACCAGGTGGTCAACCTGAGCACCGCGCAGGCGCGCGCGCTGAGCGTGGCCGCGCTGGCCGGCCTGAGCACCGACCAGATCCAGCTCATCTCGCTGGACGACATCCCCGCGCTCAGCAGCATGCAGTTGAACGCGCTGACCAAGGCCCAGTTCACGGCGCTGACGCTGGGCCAGATCGGCAGCCTCGCGACCCAGCAGATCGCCTCGCTGAGCCCGGCCGACATCGCCGCCCTGACCACCCAGCAGATGAACTCGCTCAGCACGCTAGGCGTGCTCAACGCCGGCCAGGTGGCGGCGCTGACCTCGGACCAGCTGGGCGGCATCGACGTCGACCACTTCGGCACCCTGCGCTCGGCGCAGATCGCCGCCTTCACGCTGCGGCAGATGGCGCTGCTGACCACCGACCAGCTGGGCGCGCTGAGCACCCAGCAGGCGCGCGGCCTGAACATGACCATCCTGGGCACCGACCAGATCGCCGCGCTGAACGTCGACGCGGTGGCCGCGCTCACCACGGCGCAGCTGCAAACGCTCAAGACCAGCCAGATCAGCGCCCTCACCGGCGCCCAGTTCGCCGCGCTGTCGACCCGTTCGCTGGCCTCGCTGGCGGTGGCGCAGATCCACGGCCTGAGCACCGACCAGCTGGCCGCGCTCGGTTCGCTGAGCGCCTTCACCGCCAACCAGATCACCGGCTTCAGCTCCGACCAGATCGTCGGCCTGTCGGCCGACATGATCAACAGCCTGCGCACGGCGCAGATCGCCGCGTTCGGTTCGACCCAGTCGCTGGGCCTGACCACCACGCAGATCTCCTCGCTCGACCCGACGCTGGTGGCGTCGCTGTCGGTGGCGGCGATCAACGCGCTCAGCGCCGACCAGATCCACGCGCTGGACGGCAACGACATTGTGGCGCTGAAGACCGCGCAGCTGTCGGGCCTGAGCGCGACCACCATCACCAACTTCTCGCTCGACCAGGTGGCCGCGTTCTCGACCGCGCAGATCCGCTCGCTCAAGAGCACGCAGATCAAGGCCTTCACGCTGGAGCAGATCGCCGCGCTGACGGCCGGCGAAATCTCCGCGCTGGCCTCGACCCAGGTGTGCGCGCTGACCGCCGAGCAACGCGCCGCGCTCACCGCCGACCAGCTGGCGGTGCTGCCGGCCGGCAGCCCGGTGATCCTCGACCTGAACGGGGACGGCATCGCCACGCTGGGCATCGAAGCCGGCGTCAAGTTCGACCTGTACGCCGACGGCGAGCGCATCAACACAGGCTGGGTCGGCCGCGGCGACGGCCTGCTCGCGCTGGACCGCAACCACGATGGCCAGATCAACGACGGTAGCGAGCTGTTCGGCACCGCCACCAATCTGGCCGGCGGCGGCAAGGCCAGCGACGGCTTCGCCGCGCTGGGCGACCTGGACAGCAACCACGACGGCGTGGTCGACAGCAAGGACGCGCAATACGGCGACCTGCGGGTATGGATCGACGCCAACGCGGACGGCGTCAGCCAGGAAGGCGAGCTCAAGACATTGAACGCGCTGGGCATCGCCAGCCTGACGGTCAAGGCCGACAAGGTGAGCGAGCTCGACAACAACAACTGGATCGGCCGGCGCTCCAGCTACACCGGCACCGACGGCGTAGCGCACCAGGCGGCCGACGTCTGGTTCCTGGCCAGCCGCGCCGCGCAAACCAGCGCGCTGACGCAAGCGATCACCAGCTACGGCCAACAAGCCGTCGCGATCGACAGCGGCGGCAGTGGCCAGCTGACGCAACCGTCCGCGCCCGGCCTGGCCGGCAACGTCGCCGCGCTCACCGAGCAGCTCAAGCAATACGACGCCACCACCAGCCTCAGCGGCAGCGCCACGGCCGGCGAGCAAGACTGGTTCCGCAAGCCCACCACCGCAACCGGCCTGCTCGCCGCCAAATAAAATGGGGCCAAGTCCGCCATTCGGACACTAAAATTGGGGTCAAGTCTGGCATTCGGACACGAGCTCAGCAGTAGCAAGGCGCTACTGCTGAGCTCGTGTCCGAATGCCAGACTTGACCCCAAAGTTTCTACGGCTGAGCTCATGTCCGAATGCCAGACTTGACCCCAAAGTTGGCGCCACAAAAAAAGCCCTGAACGCGCAAGCGTCAGGGCTTTTTTTTTGGGGCCGCGCCGAGCGCGGCGGGATCAGGTGATGTAGTTGAACAGCGATAAGCCCGCCAGGCTCTTGAACGATTTCTGCGCCGCGTCCAGCGTGGTCTGCTGCTGCGTGAACAGCGAGATCGCCTTCACCGTGTCGACGTCCTGCAAGTCCGACAGCGTGGTGGCGTACTGCAGATTCAAATCGTCGCCGGAACTGTCCAGGTAGTCCAGCTCCTTGAGCCGCGAGCCCACCTCCGACTGGATCGACAGCAGATTGTCGGTGGCGTTGTCGATGTTCATGTGCGCCTGGTTCAGCTTGTTGTTCAGGCTGGCCTGCCCCGCCGCGCCGTCGCCCGGCGCGCGCAGCGCGGCGATCAGGTCGGTCACGGTGGTGAAGATCGATTGCTTGGTGCTCGGCTGCACCGTGAAGTTGTCGAGGTTGGCCGGATCGCCCTTGACGTCGAACTGCACGCCGTCAAAGGTGATGTTCTGCCCGCTGACGTAGGGCTGCGGCACGGCCGGCACCGGCGCCGGCGGCACCGGCTGGTTCAGCGTCAGGTCGGTGACGGTGTAGGTGGTCACCTTGGGCGTGCCCGGCGTGGCCGGCACCACCTGGAAATCCACCTGGTACTTGTGGCCGGTCAGCTGGGTCGCGTCCTTGACCGAGCCCGCGCTGATGATGCCCGAGCCGCCGCGCGTGAAGTTGGCCGGATCGGGCGTGGTGACGAAGGTGCCGTTGCCGGTCGCGTTGTTCTCGAACACCGACTCGCCCGAATCGCTGATCGGCAGCTTGCGCGTCGAGCCCACCTGCAGCTCACGCTGGCCCTGGTCGCCCTGGTAGGCGGCGCCGGTGGCGGTCTGGGTGAACGGCAAGGTGGTCGACTTGTAGCCGGAGAACACATAGCCGCCCGTGCCGTCGGCGGTGTTGGCCTGGCCCAGCAGGTCGGCCAGACGCCCCTCCAGCTCGGTCGCCAGCGAATCGCGGTCCTTTTGCGTCATGCCACCGTTGCCGGCGTTGACGGTCAGCGTCTTGATGTCCTGCAGGATCGAGGTCGAGCTCGCCAGCGCCACCGTCTCCAGCGACAGCGTGCCCTTGGCGTTGGAACGGTTGGTCACCAGCTGGGTGTTGATCGATTGCGACTGCGTCACTTCCAGCGCGCGCGCGGTGGCGATCGGATCGTCCGCCGCGGTCAGGTTCTTGCGGCCGGTCGCCAACTGCTGCTGGGTACGGGCCAGCGCGCTTTGCAGCGTGCTGATCTGCCCGACGCCGACGTCGTAGATCGTCTTGGAACTGATGCGCATGGTCATGATAATTACCTAATGTTGAGCAGGACATCAAACAGCGTGCTGGCGACCTGCATGACTTTGCCGCTGGCCTGGTACGCCTGTTGATAGCGTAACAGATTTGCCGCCTCCTCATCCAGGTTCACACCGGAGACGCTCTGCTGCTGCGTGGTGGCCTGGGCCACGGCGGCGTCGGCGGCCGAGCCGCTGATCTGCGCCTCGCGCGCCTTGTTGCCGACGAAGTTGACCATCTGCGCGTAGGTGGTCTGGTAGGTGGCGTTGCCGTTGTCGAGGATGTTCTTGGTCTGCAGCCCGGCCAGCAAGGCGCCGTTGCGGCTGTCGCCCACGCCGCTGACGTTGGGCCCGACGGTGAACGTGTCGAGGTCGGCCGGCGTGCCGCTGATGTTGAAGTTGATCCCGCCAAAGCTGATCGCCGCGCCGTCCGTGTACGGCACGCTCGGCGTGCCGGCCGGATACACCGTGGCCACGCCGTTGACCGTGACCGTCACGTCCTGCGCCGGCGGGAAGCCCGACAGCGAACCGCTGGCCTTGTCGTAGGTCAGCGTGACCGGCGCGGCCAGCGCGTTGCCCGGCGTCAGGTAGACGGGATCCACCGTGCCGGCGCTGATCTTGGCGTTGCCGGCGTTGGTGGTCGGCGCGGCGGTGGCGATCGGCGCCGCCAGCGCGATCTTGGTGCGGTCGGTGATGGCGACGTTGAAATCGTGCGCCGCGTTGTAGGTCGGCCGCACCAGGAAGTTGTCCTTGGCCTGCGGCGCGCCGGTGATCGTGTAGTCGACGCCGTCGATGGTTTGCGGCACCGTCTGCGGGAACGGGTTGATCTGCGTGATCTGGCCGTCGCTCAGCCGGGTGACGTTGAAATTGGTGCCGTCGAAGTCCACGCTGTAGTCGCTGGCGGTGAGCTTGCTGGCGTCGGTGACCACCGCGCTCACGGTGGCCGTGCTGGCCTGCGAGTTGTGGCTGTTGACGCCGACATAGGCGTTGATCGGCCCGAAGAACGGCGTGCCCAGCGCGCCGTTCTGGTCCTGCCCCAGCACGTGCTGGGCGTTGAAGCTGACCGCCAGCCCGGCCGCCACCTGGCCCAGCGAGTTTTGCGCGCGGTCCATGGTGCCGTCGCGGAACGTGATCAGGCCGCCCAGCTGGCCGCCGGTCAGCACGCTGTCCGGCAAGGCGCTGAAGGCGCCGCTGGGCGACTGGTAGCCCACCGTCACGCGGCTGACATCGGTCGGCGAGGTGGAGGTCGCCAACTGGAAGGCGGTGTTGCCCACCACCAGCGGCTGGCCGGTGCCGAACTCCACCGTCAGCGTGTTGTTCTCGCCGGGGATGACGGTGGTCTTGACCAGCTTGTTCAGCTCGGTCAGCATCTGGTCGCGGTGGTCCAGCAGGTCGTTGGGCGCCTTGCCGTCCACGCTCAGGCCGGCGATGGTGTTGTTCAGCGCGGCGAGTTCCTTGGCGAAGGAGTTGATCTCGCCGACGGTGGATGTGATCTGGCCGTTGACGCCGGAGGCGATCTCGGTCAGCCGCGCGCTCAAACCCTGGAAGCGCCCGGCCAGCGAATTGGCGCTCGACAGCATTGCCTGGCGCGACGCGGACGAGGCCGGGTTCGAGGTGGCGTCCTGCACGCCGTTGAAGAAGTCCTGCAGCGCCGGCGACAGGCCGGCGGTGGGATCGGCCAGCAGGTTGTCGACCTGGCTGATCTGCTTGGTGTAGGCGTCCAGCGAGGCCTGGCTGGACTCGGCGTTGCGCAGCTGCACCGCGAGGAAATTGTCGTAGTAGCGGCGCACGGCCGACACCTCGGTGCCGCTGCCGACGAAGCCGAAGCCCTGGTCCTGGGTCGCGGTGTCGGACTGGATGGCGGCCTGGCGGCTGTATCCGGCAACACCAGCGTTGGTGATGTTGTTGCCGGTGGTCGACAGACCTACCTGGGCCGCCAACAAACCGCTTTTGCCGATGCTGAGAAGTGACATGATGTTTTTACTCTATCTGTAAGAGGGTAACGGCAGGCCGCCGCCAAACTTGACTAGCCGGCCAGCGAGCGCTTGATGATGCTGGTCAGCTTGGTCGCGTAATTCGGGTCGGTGGCGTAGCCGGCCTTCTGCAAGCCGTGCGCGAAGCTGCTGGCGTCGCCCGCGCTGGCCAGCACCTTCTCGTAGCGCGGATTGCTGGCCAACAGCTTGGCGTAGTCCTTGAAACTGTCGCTGTAGCTGTCGTAGGCGCGGAAGCGCTCGACCTTGGTGTGCGCCTTGCCGTTGACATATTCGGTGGTGGTGGCCTCGACCACCTTGCCCTTCCAGTCGCCGCCGGCCTTGATGCCGAACAGGTTGTGGCTGTTGCTGCCGTCGCGGCCCTTGATCTCGCGCTTGCCCCAGCCGCTCTCCAGCGCGGCCTGGCCCAGCATGAACTTGGCCGGGATGCCGGTGGCGCGGCTGGCCTCCTCGGCGTCCGCGCCGAGCTTTTGCTGGAAGCTGCGCACGTGCGCCGCCTGGCTGCCCTTGACGGTGGCAGGGACGGCGCTGTTGTCGTCCACCGAGCCGGCCGCACCCGCGGCACCGGCGCCGCCGGCCGCCGCGATGGCGCGCTGCAGCTTGGCGTCCATCAGGCTGGCCAGGCCGCCGAAGCTGCCGCCGTTGGCGCCGCTGCCGGTGTCGCCGGCCTCGTTGCCGATCGCCAGCGCCTGCTTGTCGGCGGTCTTGGACAATTGACGGATCAGCATGTCCGACAGACCGATGCCCTTCTTGGCGATATTCTGGCTGGTCTGCTGGTCCAGCATGGTGGTGAACATCTTGGTCTGCTGGCTGTCCATCATGCCGTCCTGCGGCGTCGCCTCGCGCATGCTCTTCATCATCATGTTGACGAACATGGCCTCGAACTGCGTGGACGCCGTCTTCAGCGCCTCCGGGCTGCCGGCCTTGGCCGACTGGCGCAGGCTGCCCATGTCTTTGACGTCAAGGGCGAACTTGCTGCTGAGGTCGTTGAAGGTGTTTGGACTGGTCATGATGCGCCCCGCTTAAATGATTTCCAGCTCGGCGCGCAGCGATCCGGCCGCCTTCATCGCCTGCAAAATGGCCAGCAGATCCTGCGGCGTGGCGCCGATGGCGTTGAGCGCCTTGACCACGTCGGCCAGCGAAGCGCCGCCCTTGACCAGCATGACCTTGCCGCTGTCGGCCTTGATGCCCACCTGCTGGTTGGGCGCGACCACGGTGCGTCCGCCCGACAGCGGATTGGGCTGGCTGATCTGCGGATCGGCCGTCACCGAGATCGACAGGTTGCCGTGCGAGATGGCGCAGGTGTCGAGCGTGACCGCGCGGTTCATCACCACCGAGCCGGTGCGCGCGTTCATGATCACCTTGGCCGGCTGCTCGGCCGGGTTGACCTGCATGTCCTGCAGGGTGCCGATGAAGCTCACCCGCTGGTCGCTGCTGCTGGGCGACTGCACGCGGATCACGCGGCTGTCCAGCGCGTAGGCGATGCCGGGACCGTATTTATCGTTGATCACCTCGACCACGCGGCTGGCGGTGGCGAAGTCGGCGGTGTTCAGTTCCAGCTTGATGAAGTTGCCCTCGCCCAGGCTGGTGGCGACCGCGCGCTCGACCGTGGCGCCGCCGGAGATCTTGCCCACGCTCAGGTGGTTGACGGTCAGCGAGCTGCCGCCCGCGCCGCCGGCCGCCACGCCCACGCCGCCCACCAGCACATTGCCCTGGGCCATGCCGTAGACCTGGCCGTCGGCGCCCTTGAGCGGCGTCATCAGCAGCGTGCCGCCGCGCAGGCTCTTGGCGTTGCCCATCGACGAGACGGTGATGTCCAGCGTCTGGCCCGGCTGCGCGAACGGCGGCAGCGAGGCCGTCACCATCACGGCGGCGACGTTCTTCAATTGCAGCGAGGTGCCCTGCGGCAGGTTCACGCCCAGCTGCTGCAGCATGGAGACCACGCTCTGCACGGTGAACGGGGTCTGCGTGGTCTGGTCGCCGCTGCCGTCGAGGCCGACGACCAGGCCGTAGCCGATCAGCTGATTCTGCCGCACGCCGCCGATGCTGGCCAGGTCCCTGAGGCGCTCGGCATGGGCCGGCTGCACCAGCAGCGCGGCCACGGCCAGGAACACCAGCAGCGCCGCCAGCTTGCACAGGCCGGCCATGCGGCGCACGCCATCGTTGAGTTTGTGATTGCTGTCCATGATGGCCATCAGAAAGGTAACAGGCTTTGGAAGAAGCGCGACGCCATCGACGCCATCTCGGCGCGGTCGATCTGGCTGTTGGTGCGGTACTCGACCTTGGCGTCGGCCACGGCGGTCGACTGCACCGTGTTGCCGGTGGCGATATTGTCGGGATTGATCATGCCGGAGAAGCGGATGAATTCCACGCCCTTGTTCATCGCCACCTGCTTCTCGCCGGCCACGATCAGGTTGCCGTTGGAGAGCACCTCGACCACGGTCACGCCCATGGTGCCGGTGAAGGTGTTGCTGGCCGACTGGTTGTCACCGTCGGCGTACTTGCTGGCGTTGTTGGCGCCCAGCGTGGCGCCGAAGGTCGATTGCAGCGGGCCGGGCACGCTGGCGCTGACGCTGCCGGACTTGTTGCCCGAGCTGGCGCCGGCTTTCACGGCCGAGGTTTTCTCGGTGATGACCAGGGTCAGCACATCGCCCACGTGGCGCGCGCGGCGGTCCTCGAAGATCGGACGAAAGGCCGCGTTCTGGTAGATCGCGCCGTTGCTGGGCGCGGTCTGCAGCTGCTCGCTGGTCAGCGGACGGGCCGTCATCGGCATCTGCACGATGGAGGTCGGGGTGGTCATGCAGCCGCTCAGGCCGATGGCCGCGGCGACGGTGGTGATGGCGTATTTCATGATCATCTCCTTACATCTGCGACAGCTTCGCCAGCATCTGGTCGGAGGTCGTGATGGCCTTCGAATTGATCTCATAGGCGCGCTGGGTCTGGATCATATTGACCATCTCCTCGACCACGTTGACGTTCGAGGTTTCCACATAGCCCTGCATGATGACGCCGGTGCCGTTGGTGCCCGGGGTGTTGGTCTGCGGATTGCCGGAAGCGCCGGTCTCGACGTACAGGTTCTCGCCCTTCGATTCCAGCCCGGTCGGGTTGATGAAGGTCGACAGCTGGATGCTGCCGATCTGCTGCGGCGCCACCTGGCCCGGCAGCGTGACAGAGACGGTGCCGTCGCGGCCGACGGTGATCGATTGCGCGGTGATCGGGATGGTGATGGCCGGCTGCAGCACGAAGCCGCTGGAGGTGACCATCTGGCCGTTGTTGTCGCGCTGGAAGGAGCCGTCGCGGGTGTAGGCGGTGGTGCCGTCCGGCAGCAGCACGTTGAAGAAGCCGTTGCCGTTGACCATCAGGTCCTTGTCATTGCCGGTCGACTGGGGATTGCCCTGGGTGTGGACCCGTTCGATCGCGACAGGCCGCACGCCGGTGCCGAGCTGCATGCCCGACGGCAGGTTGGTCTGCTGCGACGATTGCCCGCCCGGCTGGCGGATGTTCTGGTACAGCAGATCCTCGAACACCGCGCGCGACTTCTTGAAGCCGTTGGTGCTGACGTTGGCCAGGTTGTTGGACGTGACATCAAGCGCGGTCTGTTGCGCTTCCATGCCGGTCTTGGCGATCCACAGTGAACGTATCATGATGCTTCTCCCGTTGCTCGGACGGGAGCCGTCAAAAGCGACAGCTACTCATCCCACGCAACCATTATGCGGGAGAGGGCATCAACTCAAAGCGAGGATCTGGGTGGCTTTTGCGGCGTTATTCTCGGCGTTCTTCAGCAGGCTCATTTGCATTTCGAACTGCCTTGCCAGACTGATCATATTGACCATGGAATCGACCGGATTGACGTTGCTGCCCTCCAGCGCGCCATCGACCACGCGCACCGCCGGGTCGTTCTCGGCCGGCGTGCCGCTGACCTGCCGGAACAGGCCGTCGTCGCCGCGCACCAGGCCCTTGGGGTCCGGGTTGACCAGCTTGATCCGCCCCAGCACGTTGGCCGGGCCGGGCTTGAAATCGGTGGAGATGGTGCTGACCGTGCCGTCGCCGGCCACCGTCACCGTGGTGTCGGGCGGGATGGCGATCGGGCCGCCGTCACCCACCAGCGTCTGGCCGCTGGTGGTTTGCAGCAGGCCGTTCTCGCTGACCTTCAGGCTGCCGTTGCGGGTGTAGGCTTCCGAACCGTCCGCCGACTGCACCGCGATCCAGCCCTGGTCGCGCACCGCGATGTCCAGCGCGCGGCCGGTGGTCTGGATCGGGCCGGCGCGCATGTCGGCGCCCACCGTGGAATCGACCACAAACGCGCGCGTCTGCAAGCCCTCCGACACCACCGGCACCGCCCGGAACGTATCGAGCTGGGCGCGGAAGCCGGTGGTGGTGGCGTTGGACAGGTTGTTGGCAACGGTGGCTTGCTGCTCCATCACGTGCCGCGCCCCTGTCATCGCGGTATAAACCAGGCGGTCCATGGCTTACTCGATTATCGCAGGTTGACCAGGGTTTGCAGCACCGAATCCTCGGTCTTGATGGTCTGCGCATTGGCCTGGTAGACGCGCTGCGCGGTGATCATGTTGACCAGTTCGGCCGTCAGGTCGACGTTCGACACCTCGACCGAGCTGGCGCGCAGCGAACCCATCGAGCCGGCGTTCGGCACGCCCACCATCGGCGTGCCGGAGGCCGAACTTTCCGCCCAGGCATTGTTGCCCAGCGGGGTCAGGCCGTCGACGCTGGCGAAGTTGGCCATGGCGATCTGCCCCATCGGACGCGACTTGCCGTTGCTGTACTGGCCCAGGATCACGCCGTTGGCGTCGATGGCATAACGCTGCCACGAGCCGGCCGAGTAACCGTTCTGCACCGAGCCCAGGTCGTTGGTGACGCTGCCGTACTGGGTGGTCTTGTCGAAGGTGGTGGCCACCGTCATCGGCTGCTGCGCGCCGGTGTCCGGGAAGATCGGCAGCTGGATGTTGAACGGCAGCGTCTGCGGCGTCGGCTGCATCAGGGCCATCGCTTCCGGGTCCAGCACGCCGGTCTTGGTGAACAGCAGCGTGCCGGCCTTGACGGCGGGTACGGTGATGGCGGCGGCCAGCTTGGCGTTGATCTGGTCGGGCGTCATGCCGGTGATCGAGCCGCTGCCGGTCGGGTCGAGCGCGGTGATGGCGGCGGCCAGCGCGTCAAGCTGCGCCTGGGAAGCGGCGGCTGGCGGCGTGCTGGCGGCGGTGGTCATCGCGGCGCCGGCAGCGATCGCATACTGTCCCGCCGCCTGGGCGATGGCCGCCGGGTCCGGCGGCGTCGCGCGCACCGCATCGTTGTAGGCCAGGCGGGCAGCCGCAACGCCCTGATCGCTGTTCACCGCCGCGGCCACGCCGGCCGAGACGACTTCCTTGTTGTCGGCCGCCGCGTACACGTCCCAGGTGTTGGCATCGGTCTTGACGTAGTAGGTCGTCATGATGTGCGAGGTGCCCAGGCTGTCGTACACGTTCAGCACGGTCTGCTTGTTGTAGCTGGTCGGATCGCCGGCGTCGAACGGGATCGTGGCCGGCACCTTCTCCGCCGAGCTCAGGTTCAGCTGGAAGTTGGCGGTGGTGGTTTGCACCGGCGTCAGGTCGGACTTGTCCAGCGTCAGCGGGGTTGGCGCGCCCAGCTGGATCACGCCGGCCGCGTTCGACAGGTAGCCGGTCAGCACCGCGCCCTGCGCGTTGACCAGCGTGTGGGTGTTATCTTCATGGAACTGGCCGTTGCGCGAGTACTGCACCGCGCCGTTCACCACTTCGCGGAAGAAGCCGCCGCCGTTGATCGAGATGTCCAGCGGATTGTTGCTGGTCTCGATATTCCCCTGCGTGAATTGCTGGGCCAGCTTGGCGGTCGTCACACCGATGCCCGGGTTGTTGCCCGACACGCCGTTCAGCGAGTTGGCGTACAGGTCGGCAAACTGCGCCTGCGAGCCCTTGAAGCCAACGGTGCTGGCGTTGGCGATGTTGTTGCCGATAACGTCCAGCGATTTGGATGCTGCGTTCAGGCCGCTAAGTCCTTGTTGGAACATGGTATTCCCCTATGCTAGGTATGACGTGTGAACTGCGTTACAAAACTTCTTTGATATCGGACATCGCGAACTGTCCGAGCGAGGTATTCAGCTTGACGCCGCCGCTGCCGGTCGACACGCTGGCCACGGCCGCCAGCTGCAGCGGCGTGGCGTCGGTCAGGGTCTTGCCGGCGCTGACCGCCTTCACGCTGAAGGTGTAGCTGCCGGCCGGCGCGGTGGTCTTGGCGTCGGTGGTGCCGTCCCAGGTGATCGGGTAGGTGCCGACGTCGGTGCTCTTCATGTTCATGGTGCGCACCACGGCGCCGCTCTTGTCCTGGATCGAGATCGTGACGCTCTCGGCCGGCGAGGCCAGGTCGACCCCGAACACACTGGTGCTGGTGGTCTTGCCGGCGCTGTCGGTGCTGGTCGTCAGGTCGACGCCCTTGCCCGACACCAGCACGCCCTTGCCGATCAGGTTGGTCGCGGTCAGCGACTGCGAGGCGGCCTGGTCCGTGCGCAGCGACTCCAGCGTGGCGTTGACCTTGTTGATGCCGGTCACCGTCGACAGCTGGGCCAGCTGGCTGGTCATGGCCGCGTTGTCCATCGGGTTCAGCGGATCCTGGTTCTTCAGCTGCGTCACCAGCAGCTTCATGAACTTGTCCTGGTCCGCGCCGACGTCGTCGGTGGACTTGGTGCTGGTGTTGTTGGTTGTATTGATCGGTGCCGCGACTGGCGTGTCGATCACTGCGCTGATGGTCATGATGTCCTCTTATGAATTACTGGCCGATGGTCAGGGTTTTAAGCAGCAGCGTCTTGGCCGCGTTCATCGTCTCGACGTTGGTCTGGTAGGAGCGCGAGGCCGACAGCATGTTGACCATCTCGTCGACCACGTTCACGTTGGGCATGGTCACATAGCCCTTGTCGTCGGCCATCGGATGCTTGGGGTCGTACATCTGCTTCATCGGCGACTGGTCTTCCACCACCTGCTTGACCCGCACCCCGGTCGAGGCCCCGCCGTCGGTCGGCGTGGTGGCCTCGAACACCACCTGGCGCGCGCGGTAGGCCTCGCCGCTGGCGCTGGTGGCGCTGTCGGCATTGGCCAGGTTGGACGCCACCACGTTGAGCCGTTGCGCCTGGGCGCTCATGGCCGAACCTGAAACATTGAAAATATTAAACAGCGACATGATCAGCTACCTCCCTGTATCGCCGCCATCATGGTTTTGATCTGGGCGTTGATTGCGGTGATGCCAGCCTCGTAGCGGATGGCGTTGTCGGCGAACTGGTTGCGTTCCACATCCATGTCGACCGTGTTGCCGTCGACCGCGCCCTGCACCACGCCGCGGTACAGCAGCGGCGTGCCGTCCGCCATCGTCGTACCGTCTTGCTGGGGGTTGGGGTAATGCTTGCTGGCGGTGGTCTTCAAGGTGGCGTTGGCGCTGGGGCTGGCCTTGTCCAGCGCGGCCTTCATGGCGCTGGAAAAATCGATGTCGCGGGCCTTGTAGTTAGGCGTGTCGCCGTTGGCGATGTTCGAGGCGAGCACGCTCTGCCGCTGAGAGCGCAGGCTCAGCGCGGCTTCGTTAAAGCGCAGGTAATCGTCGAGTTTCCCAACCATGGCAGCTCCCAATGGACGCACTTGTTATGACAGGATCGATGATACGGAGTTGCCGGCGGTAACGATCGAGCGATAAGCCACTGCTTTTCGGTCCTATTCAAGGCTTCAAGTCCAGGCCGCCAGACTATGATGGCAACATTGAAGGGGACTCTCACGCCATGAAACGACTGCTCATCACCGCCGCCCTGCTGACCCTGCTGCCGGCGGCCCACGCCCAAGCTCAATCTCAGCAAGCGGCGCCGCTGCGCCAGGACGCCGCCGCGCTCAAGCGCAGCGTCGAACAATTCCTGCAGGTGCAAAGCGGCGGCCTGCCCGGCCAGGTGACGGTCGCCGTGGGCGCCATCGACCCGCGCATGAACCTGGCAGCCTGCCCCGATCCGCAGGCCTTCTTCATGCCCGGCGCGCGCGCCTGGGGCAAGACCACGGTCGGCGTGCGCTGTGCGACACCAACGGCCTGGACGGTATATATTCAAGCCACGGTCACCGTGGTGGGCGAGTACATCGCCAGCGCCGCCCCGCTGGCCCAGGGCCAGTCCATCGAGGCCAGCCAGCTGGTGACCTTGAAGGGCGACCTGACCGCGCTGCCGGCCGGCATCGCCACCGACATGGGCCAGGTGATTGGCCGCAGCACCAATATTTCACTGCCGCCGGGCACGCCGCTGCGTCTTGACACGCTGCGCAGCAAACCGGTGGTGCAATCCGGGCAACTGGTGCGGCTGGTTTCCAGCGGCAACGGCTTCAGCGTCTCGGCCGAGGCCCGCGCCATGAGCACGGCCGGCGACGGCCAGGTAGTGCAGGTAAAAACTTCCGGTGGGCAACAAATCACCGGAATCGCCAAGGCAGGCGGACTGGTGGAGGTGGCGTTTTGACGAAACGCCGGGGATCTTACGGTAAAGCAACGCTAAAGTTTTGCGCGCGGCCGCCGTTATAGAGTTAGATCCCGGAGTTTCGTACTCCTACCAGAGAAGGATGATGCTGTGAAAATCAACGATACATTGAAGAGCACGACCGGCTTGCCGTCGTCGACCCCGGCTTCCACCTCGACCGCGCGCGGCGCGGACAAGGCGGCCGCCCCGTCGACACCCGCAACGTCCGACAACGTGCGCCTGTCGCCGCAAGGCCAGGCATTGGCGGCCAGTGCGGCCGGCGGCGCCAACGCTGTGTTCGATACCAAAAAGGTCGAGCGCATCAAGCTGGCGATTGCCGACGGTCAGTTCCAGGTCAACTCGGAAAAAGTGGCGGATGGCTTGCTGGATACAGTCAAGGATCTGCTGCACTCTCGCAAACGATAGGTCTTACCATGTCAACCGCTACCCCGCTGAACAGCCTGCGTGAAGAAGAACAGATCATGACGACCCTGCTGGGCGTCCTGAAGCAGGAGCAGCAACACCTGGTGGCGGCGGAAATCGACGGCCTGACGGCGGTCACCACGAAGAAATCGGCACTGGTCACGCAGATGACCCTGTTGTCGGCCCAGCGCCACCGCGCCCTGGGCAAGGCCGGTTACCCGGCCGAGGAAGCCGGCATGGATGCCTGGGTCGCCGCCAGCGGCGCCGACGCCGCCGAAGCCACCGCCCTGTGGCAGGCGCTGCAGCACCACGCGCGCGAAGCCAAGGAACTCAACCGCATCAACGGCATGCTGATCAACAAGCAGATGGGCCATACGCAAGGCGCGCTGCAGGCGCTGCGTCCGCAATCGGCCGGCGCCAACAATTTCTACGGCCCTGGCGGCCTGTCCACCACCCTGCCCCGCAGCCGCGGTTTCCTGGCCGGCTGATCCACGCTTTTATTTTATCTACTGCTGAGCCGGCGCCTGCGTCGGCACTTCCGTCACCGTATCCGGAATACCGGACAAGATCGTGACCGCCACGCGGCGATTGCGCGCGCGGCCGATCGGATTGTCGTTCGACGCCACCGGCACGTTCGAGCTGAAGCCCACCGCGGTCAAACGCTCCGGCGCCACGCCGGCATCGATGAACAGCCGCACCACGCTGCTGGCGCGCACCGCCGACAGTTCCCAGTTGGACGGGAACAGCGCGTTGCGGATCGGCTGGTTGTCGGTATGGCCTTCCACCTGCACCTTGTGGTCGTCGCTCTTGAGCAGGCCGGCCACGGCGCGCAGCGCCTCGGTCGACTCGCTGGTCAATCGCGCGTCGCCCGGATCGAACAGCACCGAGGCGTTGATCTCGACGCTGACGCCGCGGCTGTTCTGCGTGACGCGCACCTTGCCCTCCTTGACCAGCGGCGCCAGCGTGGACAACAAGTCCTGCGCCAGCTTGGTCATCTGGGTTTTTTCCTTGCGCAGCAGCTCGGCGTGGCGCCGCAGGTTGGGATTGGGGATGGGCACATTGGGCACCTCGGTGTTGACCGGCTTGGCCGAGCCGGCGCCGCCGAAGGCGTCCCCCAGCGCGACCGACAGCACCTTGTAGCGGCCGATATTGACCACCGAGATCGCATACATGACAACGAAGAAGGCGAACAGCAGCGTGATGAAGTCGGCGTAGGAAATCAGCCAGCGCTCGTGGTTCTCCGGCTCGTCGTCGAACTTCCTGCGCGCGCGGCGGTTCTGCATGTCAGTGTTCCCGCAGCAGCGTGGCGATGCGCTCGTCGATGACGCGCGTGTGGTCGCCGGTGGCGATGTCGTAGAACACGGCGGCGGCGATCTCCTGCTGGTGCACGGCCTGCGTGACGATCGCCTTGAGCTTGTTGGCGATCGGGTAGAACAACAGGTTGGCCAGGCCGACACCGTAGATGGTCGACACGAAGGCCACCGCGATGCCCGACCCCAGCTTGCTTGGATCGGTGAGGTTTTCCATCACGTGGATCAGGCCCAGCACCGCGCCCAGGATGCCGATGGTGGGCGAATAGCCGGCCGCCGATTCCCAGATGCGCACCGCCTGGCGCTCCTCGGTTTCGTAGGCGGTGATTTCGGTGTCGAGGATCTGGCGCAGCTTGTCGGGATTGATGCCGTCGACGATCAGGCGCAGGCCCTTGGTGTTGAACTGGTCCTTGGACGACAGCATGTAACGCTCCAGCGACAGCAGGCCGTCGCGGCGCGCCGCCAGGTTCCAGGCGTTGATGTCGCGCGCCAGCACGGCGCGGGTGTCGGCCGGCGGCGCGAACACCAGCCGCAGCATGCGCACGCCGCGCAGAAAAGTCTTGAAGCGGGTCTGCAGCATCACCGCGCCAAACGTGCCGATGACGACGATCGCGAACGCGGCCGGCTGCAGCAGCGAAGATAATCTTCCCCCCTCCAGCGTCTGGCCGACGACGATGCCGGCCAGCGCCAGCAGCACCCCGGCTACACTGGCCCAGTCCAAGACCGCTCCCGAAGTGAGGCGCGCAACCGCGCCACGGCCTGCGTATGCAGCTGCGATACGCGCGATTCCGATACGCCCATCACGGCGCCGATTTCTTTCAAGTTGAGCTCCTCTTCGTAGTACAGCCCCATCAGGATTTTCTCGCGCGGCGGCAGCGCGTCGATGGCGTCGATCACGGCCTGGCGGAAATCGCCGTCCAGCAGCGAGCGCAGCGGATCGCTCTCCTCGTCCGAGCAGTAACGGTCGAGGAAGCTGTCGTTGCCGTCGTCGTCGTGAAAATCTTCGTAGTACACCAGCTGGTGGCCGCCGCCGTCGGACAGCATTTCCTGATAGTCGGCCAGCGACAGCTTGAGCATCTTGGCCACTTCCGACTCGGTCGGCGGATGGCCGAGGCGCTGCTGCAGCGTGCTCATCGCGGTCTCGATCTTGCGCATGTTCTGGCGCATCGAGCGCGGCAGCCAGTCGCTGTTGCGCAGCTCGTCGAGCATGGCGCCGCGGATGCGCAGCACGGCGTAGGTTTCGAACTGGGCGCCATGCGTTTCCTCGTAACGGCTGATGGCGTCGAGCAGGCCGATCATCCCGGCTTGCACCAGATCGTCGACTTCGACGCTGGGCGGCAGTTTCGCCTTCATGTGATGGGCCAGGCGCTTGACCAACGGCATATGCTCCGTCAGCAAAGAATCCTTGTCCGCTTTCCCTTTGACCGTGTACATAGCCTGTTTATTATTGATTAAGCGCTAAAATTGTCATGCTCCCTTAACGGAAAGATGGCGAGCCCGCCAGCGCGAAGCGCCCCGCCAGTTGACGAAACGCGACCGAAGCCCCGGCCAGCGGAAACGCATCGACCACCGCACGCCCCAAGCGTGCGGCGCGCTGCAGGTACTCATCCGCCGGCACCGATCCCATCGAAACGAGGTTCACCGCGAGGTAACGGCTGGCTGCCTGTGCCATGTTATCGTATACCACCTTTGCTTCCGATTCGGAAGCCCCGGTGACCACAATTCCGAACGGCCGCCGTCCCAGTTCCTGGTTCAGGCGCTTGATCATACTGTACGCGGCCTTGATCGAGGTAGCGCTATTCGACACCTGCACCACGATTTCCGAGCTGGCCATGACCGGCACCGGGAAGGCCACGCCGTCGAACTCGCCGTCGACGATGACGATGCCGGTCTGCTTGGCCAGCACGTCGAAAGCCTTGGCCAGGCGGCGCGTCTCGTCCGGGCCGCTGCGCGGCACGCCGCGTGTCATCGACGCCACAGAGAACCCTTGCGGCACCTGGTGGATCACCTGGTTGAGCGCGCACTCCTGGCGCGCCACGTTGAGCAGGCTGGCGCCGCCGTCCACGCCCAGGCGCGAGGCCACGCCGTGGGCGCTGGCGCAGGCGTCGACCAGCAGCACGTCGTTGCCGGCGCGCGCCAGCGAGGCGCCCAGGTTGACCAGCATGGCGCCCTTGTCGTCCTGCGGCGTGGCCGACAGGAAGGTGACGATGCGGGGCTGCGGCCCCGCCAGCATGCGGCGCAGGCCCTCCGCCTGGTCGAAATCGAAATTAGCCAAGGTGCACCTCGCGCATCGCTGGTTCGCCGTTGCTCATCAGCAGAGGCAGTTCGGCGTCCAGGTATTGGGTGTTGACGGCGTCGCGTTTCAACTTGAAAGCGCGGTCGATCAGGTAGGCCGGATCGGCCAGGTGCAGGTCTTCCGGCACGCGCTGGCCGTTCGACACGTAGAACAGATTCAGTTTCTGGCGGATCACCACGTCCAGCACGTTGCCGATGGCGGCCGCTTCATCGAGCTTGGTCATGATGCAGCCGGCCAGGCCGCTGCCTTGATAGGCGCGCACCACTTCGTTCAGCGTTTCCTGAGTGGCCGTGGCGTTCAGACACAGCAGGCGCTTGACGTCGGAGCCGGCGCCTTGCAGCATCGATACCTGCTCGGTCACCATCTGGTCGCGCTGGCTGACGCCAACCGTGTCGATCAAGACCGTGTGCTTGTTCTTCAGTTCCTTCAGGGCGATGCGCAGGTCGGCCTCGTCCTTCACCGAGTGCACCATCACGCCGAGGATCTTGCCGTAGATGCGCAGCTGCTCGTGGGCGCCGATACGATAGGCGTCGGTGGTGATCAGGGCCAGCTTGTCCGGGCCGTGGCGCATCACGCAGCGGGCGGCCAGCTTGGCGGTGCTGGTGGTCTTGCCGACGCCGGTAGGACCGACCAGCGCGAACACGCCGCCCTGCTCGATCAGCGCGTCTTCGTTGGCCATGGTTTGCAGGTTGCGGGTCAGGACATTCTTGATCCAGCGCAGGCTGTCGGCAGCATCGCGGTTGGCCGGCAGTTTTTCGATCAGGTAGCGTGCCAGGCTGGCCGAGAAACCGGCCGCCAGCATCTCGCGCAGCACGGCGGCTTTCTGCGGCTCGCGCGCCTGCGTGGTGCCCCAGGAGATCTCGGCCAGCTGGGTTTCCATCATGCCGCGCATGGCGCGGATCTCGCTCATCATGCCTTGCATCTCGGCGGCGGCGTTCTGCTTCGCGCTGGCGACGGCTGCGCTCACCAAGGCGGCGATCTGTTCGGCATCGATCGTGGCCTTGGCCGGCGCTGGCGCCGGCACTGCGGCTGCGGCTGCGGCCTTGGTGGCGCTGGCGAAGGACGCATTGGAAGCCACCACGCGGCGCACCGGTTGCGCTGGCAGGGCGGCTGGCGCCGGGGTTGGCATATTCGATTCGAAGCGGGGTTCCATGCGCTGTTCCAGGCGCGGCTCCAGACGCTGCTCGGCGCGGCCATACGGCGCGGCGGTGTTCAGGTCGAGCGATGGCGCCGGATCGGCCATCGGCGAGTGCGGCGCCGGCATGGCCAGCGAGGCGGCATCGTCGTTGGCCAGCGCGAGGATTTCAACGCCGCCATCGGCCTGGCGATTGGACAGGATCACGGCATCGGGGCCGAGCGATTCGCGGACTTTGCGCAGCGCCTCGCGGGAAGTCGGTGCGGTAAATTTTTTGACGTTCATGGCCGGCTCTCAGGAGTCTAAGTCGAGCAGTGCGTCTTCCGGATGAGACGCCTTTACTCTGACAGTGCCATTATTGACGATGCACTTAGGAAACGATCCGAGGAACAGGGGGGCAAATGGGCCGCATTTCGACATTGCGGCCGAGGCGGCTTAACTGGCGCGGAAAACCTCGTCCAGCGAGGTGGCGTCGACAAAGTTGCGTGCCCAGGCCGACAGCTGCGGCACATCCGCCTCGGCGATGCGCGCCAGCACCTTCGCATCCAGCCGCCCGAAACGTTGGGACAGCACCATCGTGAGCCCTTCAGCCCACCCTTCCTGCTTACCCTCTTGCCTTCCTTCTTGCCTGCCTTCTTGCAACCCTTCCAGTCGCCCCTCCTTCAATCCCTCTTTCCTGCCGATTTCCATTCCGATACGTTCGATAGAAGACAAATAAGTCATGGCCTTCCTCCTTTCAATCTGCAACATCCCTAATCGTAAGCGCGCCTCAAGTCCCTCAGGCAGGCGCATGATCCAGTCGATCACCCGGTACAAATTGATGATACGCTGCTTGTCCCAATCACGTTGATACAGAAGCTTGGTGAGCCGCCATTTGGCCATGCGCCGCCGATGGGCAGCTCGGCATCACGCGTCAACGCGCCGAATTCCTGATCGAGAAAAGTGTGCGGCCGCGACCAGTCGATCGCTGCATGCGCAAAGGGAAAGTAGAACGCCATGAACTCCGGAAAGTGGTGCATGACCACTTCCTTCCACGGCATATCGAAATCGTCGGCATCCATGCGAGCAGTCTAGGCCGCCCGCACGGATGCATCCGCGATCCGCTCAAACTTACGCCGGCTGCTGGCCCACCAGCGCGGTCACGCGGATGGTCTTGGTCTCCGGGATCTCCGCATGCGACAGCACCTTCAACTGTGGCAAGGCGCGGCGCAGGAAGCGCGACAGCAAAGCCCGCAGCGGCCCAGGCACCAGCAGCACCGGCGTCAAGCCCAGCGCCTCCTGCTGCTGCGCCGCCTGCTGCGCCTGCTGCGCGATGGTGTCGGCCAGGCCAGGCTCGATGCCCGCGCCGTCCGGCCCGCTGGCCGCCAGCGCCTGCATCAGCAAGCGTTCCAGGCGATTATCCAGCGTCATCACCGACAGCTCATTGGCACCGGGGAACAGCTGCTGCACGATGGCGCGGCCCAGCGAGATACGCACCAGCGCGGTCAGGTCGTTCGGATCCTGCGTGTGCACGGCATGCTCGGCCAGCGTCTCGATAATGGACCGCATATCGCGGATGTGCACGCCTTCCGCCAGCAGGTTCTGCAGCACCTTCTGCAGGGTCGACAGCGACACCATCTTCGGCACCAGATCCTCCACCAGCTTGGGCGCATCCTTGCCCAGGTGATCCAGCAACGACTGCACCTCTGCGCGGCCCAGCAGCTCGGACGCGTGCGTCGTGATCAGGTGGTTCAGGTGCGTCGCCACCACCGTGCCGGCGTCGACCACGGTATAGCCCATGCCCTGCGCCTGGTCGCGCAGATTGGCGTCGATCCAGGTGGCAGGCAGGCCGAAGGCCGGATCGGTGGTCACCAGTCCCGGCAGGGTGCCGCTGGCCATGCCCGGATTGATCGCCAGGAACTGGCCGTTGAACGCTTCGCCCGTACCCACCTCCACGCCCTTGAGCGTGATGCGGTAGGCCGAAGGCTTGAGCTCCAGGTTGTCGCGGATATGCACCGGCGGCGCCAGGAAACCCACTTCCTGCGCGAACTTCTTGCGGATGCCCTTGATGCGCTTGAGCAGTTCGCCGCCCTGTGTCTTGTCCACCAGCGGGATCAGGCGATAGCCCACCTCCAGGCCCAGCGTATCGACCGGCATGATGTCCTGCCAGCTGGCCTCCTCCTGCTCCGGCGCGGCGGCCGGCGACGCGGCAGCAGCTTCCGCCGCCGCCACCTCGGCGGTCTTGCCTGCCGCGACCTTGCGCGTCATCAGGTAGGCCGAACCGGCCAGCACGCCAGCCAGCAACAGGAATACCAGGTTGGGCATGCCGGGAATCAGCCCCATGCCGCCGATGATAGCGGCGGTGATGTACAGCACCTGCGGCTTGGCGAACAACTGCCCCACCACCTGGGTGCCGATGTCCTGCTCGCTGGCCACGCGCGACACCACGATACCGGCCGCGGTGGAAATCACCAGCGACGGGATCTGCGCCACCAGGCCGTCACCGATGGCCAGCAAGGTGTAGTTCTTCAGCGCGTCGGCGAAGCTCAGGTCGTGCTGCAGCAGGCCGACCAGCAGGCCGCCCACCACGTTAATCACCGTCACCAGGATGCCGGCCACGGCATCGCCGCGCACGTATTTACTGGCACCGTCCATGGCGCCGTAGAATTCCGCTTCCTGCGCCACTTCGCTGCGGCGCTTGCGGGCATCGGCCTCGCCGATCAGACCGGCGTTGAGGTCGGCGTCGATCGCCATCTGCTTGCCCGGCATCGCATCCAGGGCGAAACGCGCGCCCACCTCGGCGATACGGCCCGCACCCTTGGTCACCACGGTGAAGTTAATGATCGTCAAAATGATGAACACCACGATACCGACCGTGTAGTTACCGCCGATCAGGAAGTGGCCGAACGCCTCGATCACCTTGCCGGCCGCGTCGGCGCCGGTGTGGCCCTCGGTCAGCACCACGCGGGTCGAGGCCACGTTCAGCGACAGGCGCAACATGGTCGACACCAGCAGGATGGTCGGGAAGGCCATGAAGTCCAGCGGCTTGACGGTGTACAGGCTGGTCAGCAGCACGATCACCGCCAGCGCGATATTGAAGCTGAAGAAGATGTCGAGCACGAAGGCCGGCAACGGCAGCACCATCATCGCCAGCAGCATGATGATCAGGATAGGCGCGGCCAGGCTGCTCTTGTTGCGGCTGTTGGCCAGGCCTTGCAGCCAGGGCGGCAGTTTCAGGTTGCTCAGGGCGTTCATGCGGGTGCTCCGTTATTCAAGTCGGGTTTCTTCTTTTGCGATGCGGGGTTGAGCGGATCGAGCTCAGGCGGCACATCGAGTGTCTTCGGTATATCCGGACGGTTGCCGCCGCCCTTGCTGAACAGGCGCAGCTGGAACACATAGGCCAGCACCTCGGCCACGGCCGAGTACAGCGCTTCCGGAATCTCGTCGCCGATCTCGGTGTGCTTGTGCAGCGCGCGCGCCAGCGCCGGCGCTTCCAGCAGCGTCACCTTGTTCTCTTTCGCGATCTCGCGGATCCTGGCCGCCACTTCGTCGGTGCCCTTGGCCACCACCTTCGGCGCGCCGCGCATGCCGTCGCTGTACTTGAGCGCGACCGCGTAGTGGGTCGGGTTGGTCACTACCACGTCGGCGGTCGGCACGTCGGCCATCATGCGGCGCTTGGCCATCTCGCGCTGCAGCTGGCGGATCTTGGCCTTGATCTGCGGATTGCCGTCCGATTCCTTGGATTCCTGGATCAGCTCCTGGCGGGTCATCTTCAGCTTGTTCGCGTAATGCCACATCTGGTAAGGGCCGTCGATGGCGGCGATCAGGCCCAGCGCGCCGACGATGAACAGGAAGCTGCTGCCCAGCATGTTCAGCAGATGCACCGTGCCCAGCTTGAGCGGCTCGACCGCCAGGCCGATCACGGCGTCTTTCTGCTTCATCACCACCAGCCAGGCCACCAGACCCACCACCAGCGCCTTGGCCACGGCCTTGAACAGCTCGACCAGCGAGTTGGTCGAGAACATATTGCCAAGACCGTTGGCGGGATTGAGTTTGTTGAAATTGGGTGCGATCGCCTTGCCGCTGAACAGCCAGCCGCCCACCAGCAGCGGCGACGCCAGCGCCACCAGCATCACCGCGATGCCCAGCGGCAGGCAGGCCAGCATCACCCGCACCACGTCCACGCCGATGCGGTTGATCAGGATATCGGCATCGAAGATTTGTTCCTGGTTCAGCGTCAAGCCGGACACCAAGGCGGAATGCAGTTGGCCGACCAGGCCGTCGCCGGTCATCCACAGGCCGGCGCCCGCAGCCATCAGCACGGTAAACGTCGCCACTTCCCGCGAACGGGGAACATCGCCTTCCTCACGCGCCTGCTCGAGGCGCTTCGGTGACGCGGGTTCGGTCTTTTCTGCGTCGCTGTCTTCTGCCATGGAAATCTGCCTGCTGCGGGGTTTATCTCGACCGTGCCATTATCGGCCGCGGCGGGACCAGCCCATCGCTGGAATACGGCGGTATTTCCGGGCCTGCTCGTAGATTCCTTACGGCAATTTCGCCGCGCCCGCCTGCTGGACGCGCTGCTCGATGGCGCCGAACACGGATTTACCGTCGCCGCCCAGCATTTCGATGCGGATGGTGTCGCCGAAGGCCATGAACGGCGTGACCGGCGCGCCGCCGGCGATCGTCTCCAGGCAGCGCTGCTCGGCGATGCAGGAATAGCCGCGCTTGGCATCCTTGTTGGATACCGTGCCCGAGCCGATGATGCTGCCGACCCGCACATTGCGCGACTTGGCCAGGTGGGCGATCAGTTGCGGGAAGTTGAACACCATGTCCACGCCCGCCTGCGGCTTGCCGACCAGCTTGCCGTTCCAGGTCGACAGCAGCGGCAGATGGACCTTGCCGCCCTTCCAGGCGTCGTCCAGCTCGTCCGGCGTGACCGCCACCGGCGAAAAGCTGGTGGCCGGCTTGGACTGGACGAAGCCGAAGCCCTTGGCCAGCTCGTCCGGAATCAGGTTGCGCAGCGAAACATCGTTGGCCAGCATCAGCAGCCGTATGCGCTGGTGCGCCTGGTCCGGCGTGACGCCCATGGGCACATCGTCGGTGATCACGGCCACTTCGGCCTCGAAATCGATGCCCCACTCCTCGCGGAACAGTTCGATGTCGTCGGTCGGGCCGAGGAAATCGTCGCTGCCGCCCTGGTACATCAGCGGATCTTCCCAGAACGACGGCGGCAGCTCGGCGCCGCGCGCCTTGCGCACCAGCTCGACGTGGTTGACGTAGGCCGAACCGTCGGCCCACTGGAAGGCGCGCGGCAGCGGCGCCATGCAGTTTGCCGGCTCGAAATCGAAGCTGCGGCGGGCGCGTCCCTGGTTCAGATCCTGGTAGATCGCATCCAGTTGCGGGGCGATGAAGGTCCAATCGTCCAGGGCGCGCTGCAGGGTCCGCGCCACGCCGTCGGCCAACTGCGCCGTCTTCAGGTCGCGCGAGACCACCATCAGCTGGCCGTCGCGGGTGCCGTCCTTCAGCGTGGCCAGCTTCATGCGGACGGCGCCAGCAAGGCCAGTTGCTCCGGCGTCAGGTAGCACCATTCGCCCTCGGCGATGCCCAGCGACTCCAGCGTCAGCGTGCCGATGGCGGAGCGATGCAGCGCGCTGCAATGGTTGCCGGCGGCCGCCAGCATGCGCTTGACCTGGTGATACTTGCCCTGCTCCAGCACGATTTCCAGCTGATGCTCGCCGCGCTTGATGCAGGTCTGCGCCGCCAGCGGCGCCGGCTCGTCGTGCAGCTGCACGCCGGACAGCAATTGCGCCACGAGCTCATCGGTGACCGGCTCCTGCGTGGTGGCCTGGTAAATCTTCGGCACATGCCGCTTCGGCGACGATTGTGCATGGATAAACGGGCCATCGTCCGACATCAGCAGCATGCCGGTGGTGTCATGGTCGAGCCGGCCGACCGGCTGCACTTCGCGCCAGCTGAACTGTTCGGGCAGCAGGGTCAGCACGCCTGGATGGTGGCTGGGCTTGCGCGAGCATTCGAAATTGGCCGGCTTGTTGAGCGCGATGTACAAGTGTTCGCGGTACACCCATTCCTCATCGAAAATGGTCAGCACCAGGCCCTCGGTCTCGATGCTGGCTTTGTAATTGTCATGCACGACGCCGCCGATGCTGACTTCGCCGTCCTCGATGAGGGAGCGGCAATACTTGCGGGTGCCGTAACCCTGCGATTGCAGGATGCGGTCTAGGGATAATTTACTCATGGCCGGATTTTACAGGATGCCGATGACAGCGGGAAGGCGCCGGCTGCTGCGCCGCAGCAAATGTCCTGGACAGCCAATCCTTGATGCATATCAAGTCCTATAGTCATTCCATTGATAGACTGAAAACCGCGTTAGGAATCCGCCTAACGCATTAGGAATGCTCAGCAGGACCCACCATGACAACCTTACTCACCGTGACAACAGCGGCGCAAGAACAGGCCGCCATGCATAGAACCGAACTGTTGCTGGCACGCTGCCGCAGCCACATCTCCGTCGACGAAGAGCCGTGCTGCCCGCGCGACCAGTGGCACGCCAACCGCCAGGCCCACTTCCTCGCCTGGCTGGACGCGGGCGGCTTCGCGCAAAACGAGGCCACAATTGAAAACAGCGGCATTGCGCCGCTGTTTTCAGTCCCATCACAGGACTCATTACGAGGAATCGAAATTCTCTCTACTCCGCATCCATGATGCAGCTGAGTAGTTCCATCAAAACTGAACAAGATCGTGCTGACAACAAGATAAACTGTTTATATCGGCCCCCCTTGGAAAGAACTACAACACCACTATAGTCCACCAAGTCAGATATGCAAGCAGGAATAAGGCTGGATTGTTAATGTTAATCGCTAGTCCAGTGATGCGATCACTGCGGCTAACGGCCAGCCCGCCCGCCTGACCGCCGCCAGCCCAATTAACGCAGGCTGGGCTTGACGTTATCCACCGCGGATTTCACCGCGCCCGCGCCCATCGCCGCGCCGAATTTCTTCAGCACCCGCTCCGGCAAGCCTTCATGCTGGGTGTAGTCGATGATGTCTTCGGCCTTGACCACGTCGCGCGCGACGCTGTCGACCGTGCCGAAGGCGTCGGCCAGGCCCATGTCGATGGACTTGGCGCCGGTCCAGAACAAGCCGGAGAACATGTCCGGCGTTTCCTTCAGGCGCTTGCCGCGGCCGGTGCGCACCACCTGGATGAACTGCTGGTGGATTTCGTTGAGCATGGTCTGCGCGTGCTGCTTGTGCTTTTCCGTCAGCGGGCTGAACGGGTCCATAAAGCCCTTGTTCTCGCCGGCGGTCAGCAGGCGGCGTTCGACGCCCACCTTTTCCATGATGCCGGTGAAGCCGAAGCCGTCCATCAGCACGCCGATCGAACCGATGATGCTGGCCTTGTTGACATAGATGCGGTCCGCGCCGGCGGCGATGTAGTAGCAGCCGGAGGCGCAGATCTCGTCCACCACCACGTACAGCGGCTTGGCCGGATAGCCCTTGCGCAGTCGCACCATCTCGTCAACGATCATGCCGGCCTGCACCGGGCTGCCGCCGGGACTATTAATATGCATCACGACCGCCACCGAGCCGCTGTCGGAAAACGCCTTGTTCAGTGCCGGGATCACCACCGAGGCGGCGCCGCTGCCTTCCGACTCGATCGCGCCGTCGATCTCGATCAAAGCCGTGTGGCGGCCGAGGGTTTCCTCGGTGCCGGTCCAGCTGATGTCCAGGTAGGCGCTCAGCCCGACCACCACCACCAGCAGCGTCACCGCCTTGAAGAAGATGCCCCAGCGGCGCGCCGCCTTTTGCTCCTTCAGCGTGGCGAACACCAGCTTTTCCAGCACTTCGCGCTCCCAGCTGGAAGCCGTGACCGTGGCTTTGGGAGGCACAGGAGATACCGGTTTTTCAGCGCCGTTGCCGCCATTTTCGCTAGTGTTATCGCTCATAGTTCTCGTCTTGTTACAGGTCAGGCGCGCGCGGGGCGCACGTAGTCATCCGGTTGCCAGAAAATCTGCTGGTCGCGCTCCACCACGCTGATCGGGCGCAAACGTCCGCCCTTGCATGGTCCGCCGGCGCAAAAGCCGCTTTCCGGCGCATAAATCGCACCGTGGGTGGAACACATCAGGTACAGGCCGCTGGACTCGAAGAATTCGCCTTCGGCCCAGTCCAACTCGATCGGCACGTGGGCGCAGCGGTTCAGGTAGCCGTACACCTTGCCGCCGTAGCGCACCACGAAGCCGGTGCCGTCGTCGCCTCCGGCGGTCACCGGGAAGCGCACGCCCTTGCCGCCTTCCAGCACCACGTCGGCGGCACAGACCAAAATATCCTCGTCAGCCATTATGCGTTCTCGCTCAGCCATTGGTGCAGCTCGGCCACGGTGGCGGCCGAGTACAGCGGATTGCAGGCGGCCAATTGGTCGACCGGATGCGCGCCGTACTGAACCGCGATGGCGGACGCGCCGGCATTGTTCGCCATCAGCAGATCGTGGGAAGTATCGCCGATCATCACGGTACGACGCATATCCTGGCCCAACTCGCGCGTCAGCTCCTGCAGCATCGCCGGATGCGGCTTGGAGAAGGTTTCGTCCGCGCAACGGGTGGCGTCAAACATGGACAACAGTTTGACGTCGTTCATGGCGCGGTTCAGGCCGACCCGGCTCTTGCCGGTGGCCACCGCCAGGAAATAGCCGTTCTGCGACAACTCCGTCAGCATGTCGTGCACGCCCGGGAACAGCGTCAGCTCGTGGTCGCGCGACAGGAAATGATAGCGGTAACGCTCCACCATGCGCGGATAGTAGGACGGATCGATCTCCGGCAACACCGCCTGCATGGCTTCATGCAGGCCGAGGCCGATCACATGGGCGGCCACGTCTTCGCGCGGGATCGGCAGGGACAGGTCCCTGGCCGCCGCCTGGATGCACTTGACGATCGTTGACGTTGAATCCATCAACGTTCCATCCCAATCGAAGACGATTAAGTCGAATTGCTTTCTTGCCATGTCTTCCGGCCTGCAAGCGCGGGCCGGCTCCTTCAAATAAATATTTACGATTAGTTAAGAGGTTTCCCCAAGCTTAGCAAGAATCGCTCACATTCGGTGGCTAAAGGCGCGTTCAGCGTCATGATTTTGCCGGAATCCGGATGGGTAAACGTGATCTGATGCGCGTGCAGGAACATGCGCTTGAGCGCGCCGCGCGTGGCGTCGGCCTTCAGCAAGGCGCGGTTCAGGGCAAAATCGCCGTATTTATCGTCACCTACGATGGCGAAGCCCGAAGATGACAGGTGCACGCGGATCTGGTGGGTGCGGCCGGTCTTCAGTTCGGCCTCCAGCAGGGCGAAGTCCTTGAATTTCTTCAGCAGCGTGAACACGGTATGCGACGGCATGCCGTCGGCCTGCACGGCCACGCGGCGCTCGCCGTCGGCGGTGGTGTACTTATGCAACGGCAGCTTGACGTGCTGGCGCGCGTTTTTCCAGTCGCCCGCCACCATCGTCAGGTAGCGTTTGTCGGTATGGCCGTCGCGCATCTGCTCGTGCAGGCTGGTCAGCGCCGAACGCTTCTTCGCCAGCAACAGCAAACCGGACGTGTCGCGGTCCAGCCGGTGCACCAGCTCCAGGAACTTGGCGTCCGGACGGGACGCGCGCAACTGCTCGATCACGCCGAAGGACACGCCGGAACCACCATGCACAGCCACGCCGGCCGGCTTGTCGATCACCAGCAGGTGGGCATCCTCGAAAATCACCTTGAATTCGGCTGCCGGCACGTGAGTGGTGTCGGCCTTCTCCGCGATGCGGACCGGTGGAATACGGACGATATCACCTTGTACCAGACGGTACATCTGGTCGATACGCCCCTTGTTGACCCGCACCTCGCCCGAGCGCAGGATACGATAGACGTGACTTTTCGGCACGCCTTTGCAAACGCGCAACAGGTAGTTATCGATGCGCTGACCGGCTTCTTCTTCAGTAATTGTGACGAATTGTGCTTGCAGCGGAACGGGGGTTGAAGGGGGAACAACATCATTTTGCATCTTCATTTGCTCTGTCTTCCCAGAAATCTCTCTAAGTCCTTCATTTTGAATATATAATTGTTTCGCTGCGGTTCAATCTGCGGCAAGTGTAAGAATAAAAGCACATTTTACACAGGGGCGTCTCCACTGGCCTCGCCAAATTGCAAATTCAGAGGAAAAAATGTATACGCACCACCCGTGCTGGAATCAAGGTTGCACCGTTGTTGTAATCGGATGCCGGCAAGGATGCTGAATTAATATGGTTGGATTGTAAGGATAAAGTCCGGCCAGCTTGGTCTAGAGTCGAGCTGGCCGGTTGATGAAGTTGATAACGCTTGCCGTTTTCGCCGGACCCCATGCTTTGCTGCAAGCTCGACGGAAGGCTGAAACAAGCCTGGTTACCGAAGTTGCAATACTTGTAGTACGTAAGCCTGGATAGGATTTGGCTCTCAACGACGTTGCTCACCGCCTGCATTTCTCTGCCGTCCGTCAGGGGCCGCATGGATGAATTGCAGGTGATGCGAGCACTCGGCATGTCGATCGACCTCTCAGCGCCCAGTTGCGGCCGCGATGCGGACGGTTTCGTTCGCGTCTCTGCGCCGCACAGGATGGGCATACCCACCGCAATCACATTAATTCTCGCGTATATCCCTGTACCTCGCTGCCTCGGTCGTAAGAAACCGAGCGGCACAGAGATGACCTACGGGTCGCGGAGTTTATAAAAATGAAACGCATGTTGTTTAATGCTACGCAGCAAGAAGAACTGCGCGTAGCGATCGTCGACGGTCAGAAACTGATCGATATCGACATCGAAACCGCCGGCCGCGAACAGCGCAAATCCAACATCTACAAAGGCGTGATCACCCGCATCGAGCCGTCGCTGGAAGCCTGCTTCGTCAGCTACGGCGAAGATCGCCACGGTTTCCTGCCATTCAAGGAAGTAGCACGCACTTACTTCCGCGAAGGCGTGGATGTCCGCAACGCCTCCGTCAAGGAGGCGCTGCGCGAAGGCCAGGAAATCATGGTCCAGGTGGAAAAGGAAGAGCGCGGCAACAAGGGCGCCGCCCTGACCTCCTTCGTCTCGCTGGCCGGCCGCTACCTGGTCCTGATGCCGAACAACCCGCGCGGTGGTGGTGTTTCCCGCCGCGTCGAAGGTGAAGAGCGCCAGGAACTGCGCGAAACCATGGACAAGCTGGACCTGCCGCCAGGCATGTCGGTGATTGCCCGCACCGCCGGCATCGGCCGCAACGTCGATGAACTGCAGTGGGACTTGAACTACCTGATGCAACTGTGGCGCGCGATCGAAGGCGCCGGCAAGTCGGCCTCGGGCGCGTTCCTGATCTACCAGGAATCGTCGCTGGTCATCCGCGCCATCCGCGACTACTTCCAGCCGGACATCGGCGAAATCCTGATCGACACCGACGACATCTACGAACAGGCTCACCAGTTCATGAGCCACGTGATGCCGGACATGGTCCACCGCGTCAAACGCTACAGCGACGACGTGCCGCTGTTCTCCCGCTTCCAGATCGAGCACCAGATCGAAACCGCCTACAGCCGCACCGTGCCGCTGCCATCGGGCGGCGCCATCGTGATCGACCACACCGAGGCGCTGGTCTCGGTCGACGTCAACTCGGCCCGCGCCACCCGCGGTTCGGACATCGAAACCACCGCCTTCAACACCAACTGCGAAGCGGCCGAAGAAGTGGCCCGCCAGCTGCGCCTGCGCGACCTGGGCGGCCTGATCGTGATCGACTTCATCGACATGGAAGTGGCCAAGAACCAGCGCGAAGTCGAACAGCGCCTGAAAGACGCGCTGCACCACGACCGCGCCCGCGTCCAGATGGGCAAGATTTCCCGCTTCGGCCTGATGGAACTGTCGCGCCAGCGCCTGCGTCCGTCGCTGTCCGAAGGTTCGCACGTGACCTGCCCGCGCTGCTCCGGCACCGGCCACATCCGTGACACCGAATCGTCGGCCCTGCAAGTCCTGCGCATCATCCAGGAAGAGGCGATGAAGGAAAACTCGGCCACCATTCACGTGCAGGTTCCCGTGGACGTGGCAGCCTTCCTGCTGAACGAAAAGCGCGGCGAAGTGCTCAAGATCGAGACCCGCCATCGCATCAGCATCATCCTGGTGCCGAACAAGCACCTGGAAACCCCGCACTACAAGCTCGAGCGCATCAAGCACGACGATCCGCGTCTGGAAGACAGCCAGGCGAGCTACTCGCTGGCCGAGCAAGCCGAAACCGACATGGCCTACAGCAAGCGCCAGAAGGAAGAAGCCAAGCCGCGCCAGGAAGCCATGGTCAAGACCATCACCCCGGACCAGCCTGCACCGCTGGTCGAGCGCAAGCCGACCGAAACCGTCATCAAGCCAGCGCCGGCCCCCGTGCCAGCGCCAGCCGAGCAAGGTTTCTTCGCCAAGCTGTTCAGCTTCCTGAGCCCGAAACCGGCGCCGGCGGCCCTGCCGCAGCAGCCGACCATCGTGGTCAAGGCGCCGTCCGGCGACCGTGGCGAGCGCAACCCACGTGGCCCACGCGGCCGCAACCGTAACGGCAAGGGCCCAGGCCGCGGCGAGCGCGAAGAGCGCGAACCAGGCGCAGCCCGTCCGGCGGCGGATGAAGCGAAGGCAGCGGACGCCAACGGCCGCCCGCCACGCCCACCGCGTCCACCGCGCGAGCCACGCGAGCCGCGTGAAAACCAGGCAGCGGAAGGCCAGGCGCCACGCGAACGCGCTGAACGCGCCGAGCGTCCTGAGCGCGCCGAGCGCACGCCGCGTCCTCCACGCGAACCACGCGCGGACAAGGCACCAGTCGAAGCCAAGGTTGAGGAATTGGCGCTGAACGTCGGCGTGCCGTCGACCGGCCCGGTGACCGAAGCGGCCACCAGCATCCTGAAAACCGCGCCGAGCACCGGCCCGGAAGGCGAGGAAAACGAGGCAGCGGTGGACGGTGAAGAGCCGCGTCGTCGTCGTCGTCGTGGCGGCCGCAACCGCAATCGCCGCGACCGTGACGGTACCGAAGGTGTCGAAGGCGCGGAAGGCCAGGAATCGGCCGCAGGTGAAACCGGCGAGCAAGGCGAGCAGATCAGCCTGGGCTTCAACGCACCAGCAGCAGCTGAAGTCGTAGCCGCCCCTGTAGCCGCAGCCGCAGTGGAAGCACCGGCACCAGCAGTGGAAGCGCCTGTCGCCGCCGCGCCAGTGACCGCCGAAGCACCGGCCGCTGCCGAAGCACCAGCTGCCGAGCCAGTCGCAGCCGCCGCAACGCCAGTGGTGGAGGCACCAGCCGCCGTCGCGGCACCTGTGGTGGAAGCCGCGCCGGTCGTCGCCGAGCCAGTAGCCGCCGTGGTGGAAGCCCCGGCCGCAGTGGCAGCGCCAGCCGCTGTGGAAGCCCCGGCAGTAGTGGCTGAAGTTGCAGCCCCTGTCGTGGCGGAAGCCGCGCCGGTCGCAGCAGCGCCGGTTGCGCCGACGCCAGCCCCGGTTGCAGCGCCAGCACCCGTTGCCGCGCCTGTCGCCGCTCCAGTTGCCGCACCAGTGGTAGCCGAACCGGTCGCAGCAGCGCCTGCACCTGCCCCGGCTCCTGCGCCGGCACCAGTGGCGCCATCGGCCCCGATCGACCTGCAAGCTGTGCTCGGCTCCGCCGGCCTGACGCTGGCAGCCACCGATCCAGCCAAGCTGCGCGCCGCCCAGGAAGCAGCCGCCAAGGCAGTCGCACCGGTCCGCGTCCCACGCGAACGCAAACCGCTGCCGCCGCAAAATGACGAGCCGCTGGTCCAGGTGGACACCCGCCGCTAATCGCAGCGAATAGCAACACTAAAAAGCCCCGCCGGCACCGGGCGCGCTCTTGAGCGCGTTCAGGCCGGCGGGGCTTTTTTAATGGAGCCCCGCCCCACCGAGTTGGCGGCGTCGTGCTATCGTAGCTTCTTGTAGTTGTCCAACTGTTGCCCCGCATTTCAAAAACCGCAAGATTGTAGAGCCATGGCAGAGAAAATTATCATGATGGCCAGCCAGCGCCCCGCGCCGCCCGCCATCCCCGCGATCCTGGAAGCGCCGACCGGCCTGCTGAGCGACCAGCTGGCGCGTCCGCTGCACGACCTGCGCATCTCCGTCACCGACCGCTGCAACTTCCGCTGCGTCTACTGCATGCCCAAGGCGGTGTTCGACAGCGACTACCAATACCTGCCGCACACCTCGCTGCTGACGTTCGAGGAAATCACCCGCCTGGCGAAAACCTTCATCGCCCACGGCGTCGAAAAAATCCGCCTGACAGGCGGTGAGCCGCTGTTGCGCAAGAACCTTGAACGGCTGATCGCCATGCTGGCCGAGCTCAAGACCATCCACGGCAAGCCGCTCGACCTGACGCTGACCACCAACGCCTCGCTGCTGGCGCGCAAGGCGCAATCGCTCAAGGACGCCGGCCTGCAGCGCATCACCGTCTCGCTCGACGCGCTCGACAACGCCACCTTCCAGCGCATGAACGACGTCGACTTCTCGGTCGACGATGTGCTGCGCGGGATCGATGCGGCACATCAAGTGGGCCTGGGCCCAATCAAGATCAACATGGTGGTCAAAGCCGGCATGAACGACCAGGAAATCCTGCCGATGGCCCGCCATTTCAGGCACACGCCCTACATCCTGCGCTTCATCGAGTACATGGACGTGGGCGCCTCCAATGGCTGGAAGATGGACGAGGTGATACCATCGTCCGAAGTCGTGCGCCGCATCGACGCCGAGATGCCGCTGGCACCACTGGACGCCAACTACACCGGCGAAACCGCCGCGCGCTGGCGCTACGTCGACGGCGGCGGCGAGATCGGCCTGATATCCAGCGTCACCCAGGCCTTCTGCAGCGACTGCAGCCGCGCGCGCCTGTCGACCGAGGGCAAGCTGTACACCTGCCTGTTCGCCAGCAGCGGCCACGATCTGCGCGCCCTGCTGCGCGACGGCCGCAGCGACGAGGAAATCAGTACCGTGCTGGCGCACCTGTGGCGCGCGCGCGGCGACCGCTACTCGGAACTGCGCACCAACAATACCGACGGCCTGCAACGCAGCGCCAACAAGGTGGAAATGTCTTACATCGGAGGGTAGTTTGTCTTTGAAGAGCAAAGTCACGGGACTGATATTGGCGGGCGGACGCGGCACGCGCATGGGCCGCGTCGACAAGGGCCTGCAGCCCTTCCGCGGCACGACGTTGGTCGAACACGTGATGCGCCGACTGGCGCCGCAAGCCGCCGGCATCGTCATCAACGCCAACCGCAACCTGCCGCAGTACCAGGCGGTGGCGGGCGAGGCGCCGGTGCTGCCGGACTACCTGGACGGCTTCGAAGGCCCGCTGGCCGGCCTGCAAATCGGCCTGCAGTACTGCCCCACCGAACTGCTGCTGACCGCTCCCTGCGATTCGCCCTTCCTGCCGCCCGACCTGGCCGAACGCCTGCACGCGGTCATGCTGGCGCAGGACGCCGACGTCGCGCTGGCCGTGACCATGGAATCCGAAGACGGCGGCGAGCCGCAGCCCCAGTTGCATCCGGTGTTCGCGCTGCTCAAGGCCAGCCTGCTGCCGCAGCTGGACGCCTACCTGGCCACCGGCGCGCGCCGCATGGAGAGCTGGTACAAATCGCTGCGCGTGGCCGAAGTGATGTTCGACGACGCCGACGCCTTCCGCAACATCAACACGCTGGCCGAGCTGCAGCAGCACGAGCGCGCGCCAGCGCCAGCACCTGCCGCCGCCCCGGCCGGCGAATCCGCAGCCGCAACCGACGCCATGCCGGTCGCCGAAGCGCAGCGCATCATTTGCGAGCGCATGGTCCCCGTCACCGCCATCGAAACGCAGCCCCTGCGCGCCGCCCTCGACCGCGTGCTGGCCGAGGACATCGTCTCGCCGATCAACGTCCCTGCCTACGACAACTCGGCGATGGACGGCTACGCGCTGCGCGGCGCCGACCTGCCCGCGGCCGGCGCGCCCGACGTCACGTTCAAGGTGATCGGCATCGCCTACGCCGGCCGCCCGTGCACGCAAGCGCCGCAGCCCGGCGAATGCATCCGCATCATGACCGGCGCCGCCATTCCGCCCGGCTGCGACAGCGTGCTGCCACAGGAACTGGCCGCGCACATCGGCGCCGACACCGTCACCATCGCGCACGGCGCCATCCGCCCCGGCGCCAACCGCCGCTTCGCCGGCGAAGACCTGAAAGCCGGCGGCATCGCCCTGGCCAAGGGAAAAGTCCTGCGCCCGGCCGACCTGGGCCTGGTGGCCTCGCTCGGCATCGGCGAAGTGACCGTGCAACGCAAGCTGCGCGTAGCCTTCTTCTCCACCGGCGACGAACTGCGCTCGCTGGGCGACAGCCTCGATGAAGGCTGCGTCTACGACAGCAACCGCTACACCCTGTTCGGCATGCTGACACGGCTCGGCTGCGAAATCATCGACATGGGCATCGTGCGCGACGACCCGGCCGCGCTGGAATCCGCACTGCGCGAAGCGAGCGCGCAGGCCGACGCCATCATCACCTCCGGCGGCGTCTCCGAGGGCGCGGCCGACTACACGCGCGACATCCTCGCCCGCATCGGCGACGTCGCCTTCTGGAAGCTGGCGATGCGTCCCGGCCGCCCGCTCGCCTTCGGCCAGATCCGAACGGAGGCAGGCAGCGCCTGGCTGTTTGGCCTGCCCGGCAATCCGGTGGCGGTGATGGTGTCGTTCTACCTGTTCGCCCGTCCCGCGCTGCTGCACATGATGGGCGCGCAATCGACACTGCCCATGATGCAGGCCCGCTGCACCGAAGCGATCCGCAAGCGCCCCGGCCGCACCGAATACCAGCGTGGCATCATCAGCGCCGGCGCAAGCGGCGAACCGCAAGTGCGCCTCACCGGCGCGCAAGGCTCCGGCATCCTGCGCTCGATGACCGAGGCGAACTGCATCGTCGTGCTGCGCGAGGCGCAAGCCAGCGTCGCCGCCGGCGAGATGGTCGACGTGCTGCTGTTCGACGGCCTGGTCTGAGCCGATGCTCCAACCCAGCGTGAACCCGCGCCTGCGCATCCGCAACCTGCAATCGCCGCTGGCCGGCCCGTTCTCCTTCGATCTCGAAGCGGGCCAATGCCTGACCATCTCCGGCCCGTCCGGCGCCGGCAAAAGCCTGCTGCTGCGGATGCTGTGCGACCTCGATCCCAACACCGGCGAGGCGCTGCTGAACGGCCAGCCGCGCGCCGGCATGAGCGCTCCCGCATGGCGCGCCGCCGTGGTCTATCAGCCGGCCGAACCGGCATGGTGGCTGCCGACCGCCGGCCAGCATTTCAAGCCCGAACAGATGGAACGCGTGCGCGAGCTGCTGCCGCAACTGAACCTGTCGCCGGCGCTGCTGGAGAGCGACATCGGCCGCCTCTCCACCGGCGAGCGCCAGCGCATGGCGTTGATACGTTCGCTGGCCTGCAAGCCGCAGGTGCTGCTGCTCGACGAACCCACCGCCGCGCTGGACCCGGCCGCCGTCGCCGCCACCGAGCAGCTGCTGCAAAAGGAACTCGCGGCGGGACTATCCATCGTGCTGGTCACGCACTCCGAATCGCAGGCGCAAACGCTGGGCCACCGCGCCATGACGATGCGCGACCGCCGCCTCGCCGACAACGGAGCCACACCATGAGCAGCGGCATGACGCCGATCCAGCCGGGCGCCGTCGACCTGGCGATCGCCTCCTCGCTGGTGCTGCTCAATGCCGGCATCTCGGCGTATCTGGGCCTCCGCATGCAGCGCAAGATGTTGTGGTCCGCCACGCGCATGGTGGTGCAGCTGCTGCTGGTCGGACTGGTGCTGCGCTGGGTGTTCGCGCTGGCCTCCCCCGCCGCCACACTGGCCGTGGCGCTGCTGATGATCGTGGCCGCCGCGCGCGAGGTGGCGATGCGGCCCGCGCACGGCTTGCGCGGCTGGCCCGGCGTGTGGCTATCCACGGCCAGCGTCGGCCTGTCCAGCATCGCCACCGTGGTGCTGGCGCTGCTGACGGTGCTGCATCCCACGCCATGGTACGAGCCGCAGTACGCGGTCCCGCTGATCGGCATCGTGCTGGGCAACGTGCTCAATTCCGCCAGCCTGGGACTGGACACCTTCTACGGCGGCGTGGTCAACTCGCGCAACGCCATCGAAGCGCAACTGGTGCTGGGCGCCACCCGCAACGAGGCGCTGGCGCCGCTGATACGCGAATCGGTGCGCAAGGGACTGATCCCGTTGATCAACCAGATGTCGGCCGCCGGCATCATCACCCTGCCCGGCATCATGACCGGCCAGATCCTCGCCGGCATGGACCCGATGGACGCGGTGCGCTACCAGATCCTGTTGATGTTCCTGCTGGCCGGCGGCAGCGGCATATCGGTCACGCTGGCGGTCTACCTGGCGGCGCGCAGTGTCACCGACGAGCGCCACCGCCTGCGGCTCGAACGCCTCAGCAGCCGCTAGCCAGAGCTGCGCGAAGAAGCCACACCCATGCCCGCGCTGGCCGCAACCAGCAGCATGCCGCAGGCGAGTCCCGCGAACGCCAGCTGCAACCCGAACGCGTGTGCGACGAAACCTATCAGTCCCGGCCCGGCCAGTATGCCAGCATAGCCAATGGTGGTGATGGCGCTGATCGCCAGGCTGGCCGGCATGTCCTTCTGGTTGCCGGCGGCGCTGAACAACACCGGCACGATGTTCGACGCGCCGGTGCCGATCAGCGCGAAGCCGGCCAGCGCGATCCACGGCGACGGCGCCAACACCACACTCAGGAATCCCAGCGCCGCGCACAAGCCGCCCAACAGCAGCAAGCGCCCGCCGCCCCAGCGATGCACCAGCTTATCGCCATTGAGCCGCCCCACCGTCATCGCCACCGCGAAGGCCGCGTAACCAAGGCCACCCTGCCCCGCCGTGAAGCCGCCGCCGCTGGTGAGGAAGACAGCGCTCCAGTCCAGCACCGCACCTTCGGCCAGGAACACCAGCGAGCATAAGGCGCCGATCAATACCACCGCGCCGCGCGGCACGACGAACAACGGTGCGTCGCGCTCCGACGGTACCGGATCGCGCAACAGGTGCGGACCAGCGAAGGCCACCACCAGCGCGACGACCACCGCCAGCACCAGCGACGCGGCGACCAGGTCCAGCCCCGCCCACAGCATCAGCGTCATGCCGCCGGCGCCGACGATGCCGCCCACGCTGAACAAGCCATGAAAGCCCGACATCAGCGCGCCGCCGTATTCCTTCTCGACGATCACGGCCTGGATATTCATCGCCACATCCAGCGTGCCTATCGCCGCGCCGAACAGGAACAACACCAACGCCAGCGACCACGCCGACGGCGCGATGGCCAGCAAGGGGAACACAAGGCAGCATCCGAAGCCTGATGCCAGGATGATGCGACGGCAGCCGAAACGCGCGGCCATCACACCGGTTACCGGCATCGCCAGCAGCGAGCCTATGCCCAGGCATAGCAGTAGCAGGCCAAGCTGGCCAGGCTCCACGCCGGTGCGCGCCTGCGCGAACGGCACCAGCGGCGCCCAGGCGGACATCGCCATGCCGGCGGCCAGGAAGGCCAGGCGGGTTGAAACGCGTCGTTGCAGTCCAGTGGTCATCGGGGCGGCTCTCATTATTCGGCGCGCAGCAGGCGGGCGCCGGCTGCGGAATAGGCATCCATCAATCGCGCGTCGGTATCCTGCTCGACCACCAGATGCGTCAACTGGGCGATCGGCAGCACCAGAAAGGACGCGACCGTGCCCAGTTTCGCGGCGGTGGCGACGACGGCGGTGGCCTTGCTGTGCGCAGCCAGGCGGCGCTTGAATTCGGCCTCCTCGAAATCGACGGCGGTGATGCCGGCCTGCGGATCGACGCCGCAGGCGCCGACGAAATACAGGTCGGGCCGTAGCAGCTCCACCTCGCGCAGCGCGGTCGCGCCCACGCTGCCGCCCAGGCCCTGCTTGATGCGCCCACCGATCATGATCAGTTCCACGTGAGGCTTGTCCAGCAGCCGCGCCGCGATGGACGGCGCGTTGGTCAGCACCGTCAGCGGCGCGTTCGGCAAGGCCTCGGCGATGGCCAGGTTGCTGGAGCCGGCATCGAGGAAGATCACACTGCCCTGCTTCACCAGCGTGGCGGCGGCCGTGGCCAGGCGCGATTTGCCGGACTGCTCGCGGCCAAGGCGCTGGGTCAGCGTTCCGCTTTCCGGCGCGGCGGCGATGCGCACCGCGCCGCCATACACCTTCTGGCACAAACCGGCGGCGGCCAGGTCGCGCAGGTCGCGCCGTATCGTGTCTTCGGTGACGTTCAGGTCCAGCGCCAGCGTGGAAGCAATCACGCGGCCGTCGGCCTGCAATTGCTTCAATATCAGGTCGTGGCGCTCTTGCAGCAGTAGGTTTTCACGTTTCATGCGCAAAAGTGTACATGTGAGCGCGCCAAATATAAACAAACACGCACAAACAAGTACAAATACGCAGTCAAGGCTCCTGCAAACGCAGCAGCGCCTCGGCGGAGTTGGCGAACAACGCTGCGTCCTTCTCGATACGGCGGAAGGCGCGTCCCAGGCTGGCGCGCATGAAGGTGCTGTGCGCGTAGCGCGTCACCTTGCTGTAGTAGCGCTCCGCCAGCTGGTTCACCGACTCCACGTATTGGTCCATCAGCTCCGGCGTGATCGAGAAGTTGTCGTAGTTGATCACCGCCGGCACCTTGCGGCCCAGCGGCGCCAGGCGCTCCGCCACCAGCGCGCAAATCTCGGCGATGGTCTCGGTGTCGCTCACTTCGAAGCCTTCGAAGTTGACGAAGAAAAGCTCCTGCTGCGCGTCGTACACCAGCCGCTGCTCCAGCGGCAGCGCCAGAAAATCGGTGCGCCAGTTCATCGGCAGCGGCGCGAAGATGCGCGCGTCCATCACCTTCAGCTGCGCGCTGATGAGCGGCTTGAAATCCATGTGCGCCAAGATGTCGCGCTCCACGTCGACGCCGGGCGCGATCTCGATCAGCTCCAGCGCCGACATGCCGCCGTCCAGCACCAGCCGCATCACGCAGCGCTCCGTGATGAACAACGCCTCCTGCCCGCGCCGCGCCGCATACTCGCCGCTGTAGGTGCGGTGCTCCACCTCGTCGACGAACTTGTGCGTGGCGCCCTTGTCAGCGGTGAAGGTGCCGACAAAAACCACCTTGCGCGCGTTCTGGCTGATGTTGATGAAGCCTCCCGCGCCGGCCAGCTTGCTGCCGAATTTGCTGACGTTCAGATTGCCGTGGCGGTCGGCCTGCGCCAATCCGAGCACCGCCACATCCAGCCCGCCGCCGTCGTAGAAGTCGAACTGGTAGGGCTGGTCGATGACCGCGTCGGCATTGGTGGCCGCGCCGAAGTTCAAGCCGCCGGCCGGCATGCCGCCGATCACGCCCGGTTCCGCCGTCAGCGTCACCAGGTCGAGCAGCTTCTCCTCCGCCGCCACAGCCGCCACGCCTTCCGGCATGCCGATGCCGAGGTTGACCACATTGTTCGGCCGCAGCTCCATCAGCGCGCGGCGGGCGATGATCTTCCGCTCCGTCAAAGGCATAGGCGCCACCGCCGACAAGGGCACGCGCAGCTCGCCCGAGTAGGCGGGGTTATATGGCTCGGCGAAAGTCTGCATGTGGTACTCGGGCTTTTCCGCCACTACTACGCAGTCGACCAGGATGCCGGGAATCTTGACCTGGCGCGGATGCAGCGTGCCGCGCTCCGCGATGCGCTCGACCTGCACGATGACGATGCCGCCCGAATTATGCGCAGCCATCGCGATCGCCAGCGCCTCCAGCGTCAGCGCCTCGCGCTCCATGGTGATGTTGCCAACGGCGTCCGCCGTGGTGCCGCGGATGATCCCGACGTGCACCGGCTGCGATTTGTAGAACAGATATTCCTTGCCGCCCAGCGTGAGCAGCTCCACCAGCTCCTCGGTGGTGCGGGCGTTGATCTTGCCGCCGCCGTGGCGCGGATCGACGAAAGTGCCCAGGCCCACGTGCGTGAGCAGGCCAGGCTTGCCGGCGGCGGTGTCGCGGAACAATTGGCTGATCACGCCCTGCGGCAGGTTGTAGGCTTCGATCTTGCCGCTCATGGCCAGCTGCTGCAGCTTGGGCACAAGACTCCAATGGCCGCCTATCACGCGCTTGAGCAGGCCCTCGTGGCCGAAGTGATTCAGGCCGCGCTCCTTGCCGTCGCCCTGGCCGGCGGCGTAGACCAGCGTCAGGTCGCGCGGATGGCCGCCGCTGTCGGCCGACAGGAAGCGCCGCTCCAGCGCCACCGCGATATTCTCCGCGAAGCCGACGCCGACAAAGCCGCCAGTGGCGATGGTGTCGCCGTCGCGTATCAGGCCGACCGCATCGGCCGCGCTGACGATCTTGTTACGCTGGACGGCTGGTTTGCCGATCGTGGAAAAATCGAGAGTGCGACCATGCATGGCGGGCTCCGTTTCTAATCTATGTCGAGATCATTCTTGTCGATTTCAGGTCCCAGCAGCAGCTGCGCCGCCTCGCTCGGCAGCGCCTCCACCGTCTTCAGCTTGCGCGCCATCTGGCGGCTGCGCGTCTCGGCCGATTCGATATTCTTGGCGGCCCGCTCCAGCGCCAGCTTGGTGGCCGACAGCACGTCGCCGAACTTGCCGAACTCCGTCTTCACCGCGCCCAGCACCTGCCACACCTCCGACGAACGCTTCTCCAGCGCCAGCGTGCGGAAGCCCATCTGCAGGCTGTTGAGCAGCGCCGACAAGGTCGACGGCCCGGCGATGCTGATGCGGTTCACGCGCTGCAGCTCGTCGGCCAGGCCGGGACGGCGCATCACTTCCGCGTACAGGCCCTCGGTCGGCAGGAACAGGATGGCGAAATCGGTGGTGTGCGGCGGCGACACGTACTTCTCCGAAATCGTCTTGGCCTCGCCGCGCACCGCGCGTTCCAGCTCTCGGCCGGCCAGTGCCACACCTTCCGCGTCGGCGCGGTCGGCGGCGTCCAGCAGGCGCTCGTACTGCTCCTTCGGGAACTTGGCGTCGATCGGCATCCACACCGGCGCCCCGCCCTCCACCTGGCCCGGCAGCTTGAGCGCGAACTCCACCCGCGCGCCGCTGCCGGCGATGGTCTCGACGTTCTTCGCGTATTGATCTGGCGTGAGCACCTGCTCCAGCAGCATCTCCAGCTGCACCTCGCCCCACGTGCCGCGCGTCTTCACATTGGTCAGCACCCGTTTCAGGTCGCCCACGCCCAGCGCCAGCTGCTGCATCTCGCCCAGGCCCTGGTGCACTCGCTCCAGCCGCTCGGACACCTGCTGGAACGATGCGCTCAGGCGCGCCTCCAGCGTCGCGTGCAGTTTCTCGTCGACGGTCTTGCGCATCTCTTCCAGCCGCGCGCCGTTGTCCGCCTGCAGATCCTTGATCTTGGCCTCCAGCGTGGCGCGCACCTCCTGCATGCGCGCGGCGTTCGACTCGGTCAGCCGCGCCAGGTTCTGGTTCATGCTGTCGGCGAACAGCTTCAGGCTGCGGCCCTGCTCATCGCGGCCGACCAGCCCCTGCGCCTCCAACTGGCGGCGCATGGCCTCAAATTGCTGGACGCTGGCCGCGTGCGTGGCCTGCGCCGTGGTCTGCAACTGCATGCGCACCTCGCGCTCGACGCGCTCGATGCGTTCGGCCAGGCCATCGCCGCCGCCGGCCGCGCCGCGCGCGCGCAGCAGCGACAACGCCTGCAGGATCAGAACAGCCGCGATCGCGGCCAGCAATACATAGAATTCGGTCTGGGTCATGGCGTCAATCGGGCTTCAATCGGGCTTATTACGCATCCAGTCGGCGGTTTGATAGAAGGACTCCATCAACCGCAAACGCAGTGCCTCGTCGATGCCGACGTCCTCCATCGCCCACGCCATCGCGCGCAGCCACTGGTCGCGCTCCTGGGTGCCGATGGCGAACGGCATGTGCCGCATGCGCAGGCGCGGATGGCCGTGCGCTTCGATGTACAGGTCCGGCCCGCCCATCCAGCCGCTCAGGAACATGAACAGCCGTTCGCGCGCGTTGTCCAGTGTGGGCGGATGGGCGGCGCGCAGCAGCGCGAACTCCGGCTCCAGTTCCATCAGGTCATAAAAACGGTCGACCATCTCGCGCACGCGCGATTCGCCGCCGATTACTTCATAAAGAGTTCGGGATTCAGTCATACCCTCCATGATAGCGCACCGGCGGCGAAACGCGGCCTCACACCAGGGCAAGCCGGCGCAGGCGCCGCGTCGAGGACCAGTTCTCCAGGTCGGCCTCGGCGCGGACGTCGTCGCAGGCCTGGATGATGCGCGACAGCTGCGCCGCATCCAGCCCAGAATTGAGCGTCAGCCGCACCAGCGAGCGGTTTTTCGGCGTGGCCGGCGCGCAGAACATGGCGCCGTAGATGCCGTGCCGCTCCAGCAGCTTGCGCAGCGCCAGCGTCTTGGGTTCGGGACCGGGCTCCAGCGCGATGATCTGCTCGCTGCCGTCGCTGACGTTGTAGCCCAGCGCGGTCAACTCCTCGCGCACTTCCAGCGCGTTGGCGCGCAGCGCGGCGCGGCGGTCGTCGGCGGCCGCGACGAAGTCGATGGCGGCGTCGAACCACGCCAGCTCGTGGCCCAGCAGGCAGGAGCTGAAGATGGCCGGACGCGACTCCGACAGGAAGTAGCCCTTGAACTTGCTGGAACAGGTGATAAAGCCCGCGCGCCCGGCGAACGCCTTGGCCAGCGAGGCGGTGCGGAAGTGCACTCGTTCGCACAAGCCCAGCTCCGCCACCAGGCCGGCGCCGCGCGGGCCGTGCGTACCCAGCGAATGCGATTCGTCGACGATCAGCAGGCAGCCATGGCGCTCGGCGATCTCCACCAGCTCGAGCAGCGGCGCCACGCTGCCGTTGGTGCTGTACAGCGCGTCCACCACGATCAGGCCGCGCCCGTGGCGGGCCAGTTGCTTCAGCAGGTGCTCCATGTCGTTGTGCAGGAAGGGTACCGGCGCCGCCCCGGCCGACTGCACGCCCTCCCACAGCGAGGCATGGGCCTGCATGTCCAGGTAGACCGGGATGCCGGGCGCGGCCAGCGTCTGCACCAGGCCGACATTGGCCGCCCAGCCGGACTGCGCCAGGATGCCGTCCTGCGCCCCCATCAGGCTGGCGAACTTGCGCTCCAGCCGGTGCTGGGGGCTGCCCTCCTGCAGGTACACGGCCGACATCAGCAGCTCGCCCTGGCTGCGGGCCAGCGCCGCCATTTGCGCCCCCATCAGCGCCGGCTCGCCGGCCAGGCACAGGTAGTCGTTCCCCGCCAGAAATACCGCCCCGGCCGGCGTCGGCTGCCAGGCGTGCGGATGTTCCCCTCCCAACAGCTGCTCGATGCGGGTGATGTAGTGCTCATCCATGCGCCGGGTTACGAAATCTGGCATCTGCTGTTCAGCCGGGATGGCAAAACCAGCGGTACGGATATGATCTTGAGCAATCGCGTTGGACATGTTCAGGTTCCTTTCGTCGTTTTGGAAATGGTTGTTTTTTTTGAGTCCGACTCCAACCTTGAGGCCAAAAAAACAAGCGGGGATTGATACTGATCAATTAATGTTTTGATACGCAGAAGTGCGTTGCAAATTCAGGCGATCATGGGACCTTGATAAATGTCAATTTCGCCATGACGCAATCCCTGCAAGAACGCTGGAAACGCTGGCAGCACGGTTTGGTCCAGTCGCTGCTGCATTACCATGGCCGCGAGGATCATGCGACCGTGCGCGTTTTGCTGCTCGCGAGCATCGGCACGGTAGGCATGCCGCTGTACTACGTGATCTGGCAAAGCTTCTTCCCGCAGGAATACGAATCGCTGTCGCTGCGCCTGCTGGGCATCCTGCTGTGCGCGCTGGGCCTGTTCGCCCGCCAGTTCAACCGCCGCATGTTGCACCTGTACCTGCTGGTCACGCTCAGCTACATCTTCCCGTTCTTCTTCACCTTCATGTTCCTGATGAACCACGCCTCGGGCGTATGGAGCGAGTCGCTGCTGGTCGGGTTGGTGGTGCTGTTCCACTTCGACACCGGCCTGGCGCTGACGGCCTACCTGACCGGCACCACCGTGGCCTGCGTGGCGGCCGTCATGCTGGGCGAAGGCGAGACGCTGCTGAGCGGCCAGGTGCTGCAACAGTTGCCGATCCACCTGTTCACCATCGCGGCGCTGTCGGTGGCCAAGATCAGCCGCCAGGTGCTGGCGCAGGAAAAGCTGGCCGGGCTGGGCGCCGGCCTGGCCACCGTCGCGCACGAGCTGCGCACGCCGCTCACCAGCGTCGACGCCAATGTGCGCGGCCTGCTGCGCGTGTACGCCGAGGCCGGCAACCGCACGCAGGAGGACCGGCTCGGCGCCATCGACGCGCTGGCGCGCATCCAGTTCGAGGTGCGCCACATGAACCACATGATCGACCTGTTCCTGCTCAGCGCCACGGCGGTGCGGCAGAACCTGCGGCCGGTCGAAAAGGTGACGATGGAAGGCGTGGTGGAGGCGGCGCTCAAGCGCTACCCCTTCCCCAACGCCACCCAGCAGAAACTGGTGACGCTGGAAGTGCGCCGCAACTTCATCTTCGCCGGCCAGACCGAGTTGTCGGTGGTGATCCTGCTTAACCTGCTGCGCAACGCGCTCAAGGCCGTGCAGCGCGCCGGCAAGGGGCGCGTGCGCATCGTGGTCGATGGCGCGCACTCGCCGCCGCGGCTACTGTTCATCGACACCGCCTGCGGCATCCCGGCACAGCAGATGCCGATGATTTTCCGGCGCTTCTACTCGCATCCTCCGCACAACGGCGCCGGCATCGGCCTGGCCTTGTGCGAGGAGATCATGCACGCGTGGAACGCCACCATCCATTGCGTATCGCGCGAGGGCGCCTACGCCATTTTTGTCCTTGAATTTCCCCAGCAGCAGTCCATCCCGAGGTGACCCATGCATTTGCCTGTCTATTCCCATCCCACCCTGACCGTCCTGGTCGACGACAGCGACTCGTTCCTGCGCAGCCTGTCGTTCCAGCTCGACCCCATGCTGGCCAGCCAGACCTTCCACGACACCACCACCGCGCTGCAATGGCTGCGCAGGGAACCGCAATCGGGCTGCGTTCCGCTGCACGTCAACTTCGACATGCACAACCTGCCGGCCGACCAATGCAACGTGGCGCTGGACCTCGATCGCATCTACCGCATCGGCCAGCAGCGCCACCGCTTCGAGACGCCGTCGGTGCTGGTGGTCGACTACTCGATGCCGCAGATGAACGGACTGCAGTTCTGCGAAGCGGTCGCGCACCTGCCGTGCAAGAAGATCCTGTTCACCGGCGCGGCCGACGAGAAGATCGCCGTCAGCGCCTTCAACCGCGGCCTGATCGACCGCTACATCAAGAAGAGCGACGACCACGCGCTCGACCTGCTGGAAATCGAGATCGCCTCGCTGCAGCGCGACTACTTCGACGCCCAGTCCGAAACGCTGCGCGAGCTGGTGCTGCTGCATAACTACCACTTCCTGGGCGATCCGGCGCTGGCGCGGCTGGTGCGGGAGCTGAGCGCCAGCATGGGTTTCGTCGAGCACTACATCTTCCCGAATCCGACCGGCATCCTGTTCCTCGACAAATACGGCAAGGCCAGCCTGATGATGATAGAAACCGAACAGGGGATGTACGCGCAGTACGAAATCGCGCGCGACAGCGACGCGCCGCCGTCGTTGCTGGACGCCTTGCTGGAGCGGCGCGTGCTGCCGTTCTTCTCCGATCCGGACGGCGACGGCATGTACTCGCGCCGGGTGGGCGACAACTGGCACCGCTATTGCGCCGCGCCGCGCGTGTGCCAGGGCCGCGAGACCTACTACTGGGCGCTGTTCGACCTGCCGCCGCACTACTTCGACAAGCAGCCCTATTCCTACGCCGACTTCCTCAGGGAGCGCGCGGCGCTGGAGACCATCGCGGCCTAGGCTTCGCGCAGGGTCTGCAAGGGCGGCTGGCGCAGCACATTGCGCAGGCCCAGCCAGCCGCCGGCGATGGCGCACAGCGCGCCCGCCACCAGGCCGACCAGCCACACGGCGAGACTGAAGCTCCAGGCGAACTTGAACTGGTAGGTGGCCAGCGCCCAGCCCATGGCCGCCGCGCCGGTCGCCGCCAGCACGCCGGACAAGGCGCCCACCAGCGAGAACTCGATCAGCTGCGCCTGCGACAACTGGCGGCGGGTCGCGCCCAGCGCGCGCAACAGGCCCGATTCGCGGGTGCGCTCGTCCTGCGATCCCATCAGCGCCGCGTACAGCACCAGCACGCCGGAGGCCAGCGTGAACACGAACAGGAATTCGACCGCCGTCACCACCTGGTCCAGCACCGCCTGCACCTGCCGCAGCAGGCCACCGACGTCGACGATGGTCAGGTTGGGATAATCGCGCGTGAGGGCGTTCATCAGCGCGCCCTGTCCTTGCGGCAGGTGGAAGGCGGTGATCCAGCTCTGCGACACCTCGGTCATCGCCGCCGGGTTGATGATGACGAAGAAGTTGACCCGCATCGAGCCCCATTCCAGCTTGCGCAGGCTGGTGATGGTGGCGTCCACCGGCGTGCCCGCGATGTCGAAGCGCAGCTTGTCGCCCAGCTTCCACTTCAGCGTCTTGGCGATGCCCTCCTCCACCGAGGCTTCCGGCGCGCCCGGCTTGTCGGCGAACCACTGGCCGGCGCTGATCTTGTTCTCGGCCTGCATCCGCGCCATCGTCGACAGGTTGAATTCGCGGTCGGCCAGGCCCTTGGCGCGGTCGTCGGTGTAGGTCTCGGCGGTGACCGGCTTGCCGTTCACCGCGGTCAGGCGTCCCCGTATCATCGGGTACTGCGGCGCATAGCTCACGCCCGCCGCCTGCAGGCGCTTGCCGATATCGGCCGCCTGCTCCGGCTGGATGTTGATGATGAAGCGGTTCGGCGCGTCCGGCGGCGTGGCGTTGCGCCAGGCCGTCATCAGGTCGCCGCGCACCACGGTCAGCACCAGCAGCGCCATCATGCCCAGCGCCAGCGAGACGATCTGCACCACGGTCGCGCCGGGACGCCGCTGCAGCGAGGTGATGGCGAAGCGCCAGCTCTGATGATCGATCACGCGCCGCAGCGGCTTGAGCGCAGCCAGCGCGCCCCAGCCCACCAGGCCGAACACGGCGAAGGCGCCGAGGAAGCCGAGCGCCGTGTACAGCGCCAGCTGCACGTCGCCCGCCTGCCATAACAGCAGCACGACGAAGCCGGCCAGGCCCAGGCCGTAGGTGGCCAGCGCCGCCACTTGCGGCAGCTCCTGCTCGCGGCGGATCACGCGGTTGTGCGGCACCTTGCGCAGTTGGAGGATAGGCGGCAGCGCGAACGCGGCCAACAACAGCATGCCCGTGGCCACACCCTGCAGCGCCGGGTAGATGGTCGGCGCCGGCAGGTTGGCCGAGACCAGCTTGCCCAGCACCTCCAGCAGCACGTAGTGGCCGCCGAAGCCCACCGCCACGCCCATCAGGCTGCCGGCCAGGCCGACCATCAAGAATTCGATCAGGTACATCAGCGTGACTTCGTTCTGCGTCAGGCCCAGGCAGCGCAGCATGGCGCAGGCGTCCAGGTGGCGCTGCATGAAGCGGCGCGCGGCCATCGCCACGGCAACCGCCGCCAACATCGCCGACAGCAGGCCGACCAGCGACAGGAAGCGGTCGGCGCGGTCCAGCGTGGCGCGCATCTCGGGCCGGCCGTTTTCCAGCGACTCGACACGCACGCCCTTGATATTGTTTTGCTTGATCCGCGCCTGCAGCCATTGCTCGTAGGCGCTGGCCACGGCCGCGCCGTTTTGCAGCGACGCCGGCGCCGCCACCAGCAGGCGGTAGGACACGCGCGAGCCAGGCTGGATCAGGTTGGTGGCGGCCAGGTCGTCCAGCGCGAACATCACGCGCGGCGCGAAGGCCAGGAAGTTGGCGCCGCGGTCAGGCTCGGAGGCGATCAGCTGCGCCACGGTGAAGGTCTTGTCGCCCAGCTTGATCGTGCCGCCGATCGTGGTCTTCAGGCCTCCCAGCAGGCCGGCGTCCAGCCATACGGTGCCTGGCGCGGGCACGCCGTTGGCCGGCGCGCCGTAGCTTTGCTCGGCCTGTTCGGGATCGGTGGTGATCTTCAGCTGGCCACGCAGCGGGTAGCCGGGGCCGACCGCCTTCAACGCCGCCAGCAGCGAATTCGATTGCTCGCCCTCGCCCGCCTGCGCCATGCTGGGGAAGCTGATGGTGTCGGTCATCAGCAGGCCGCGCCGGGCGGCCTCCGCGCGCCAGGCCGGGTTGACCGGCAGGTCGGCGTTGATGACGACGTCGGCGCCCAGCAGCTGGTGGGCGTCGCGATCGAGGCCGCTGCGCAGGCGGTCGATGAAGAAGCCGGTGGCGGACAAGGCGGCCACCGCCACCGTCAGCGCGATCAATAAAAAACGCAACTGGCCGGCGCGCCAGTCGCGCGCCGTCATCTTCAAGGCGAGTTTGAGCATGGAGGTTTTCTAGAGTGTTGCGAAGTACGCGTCGACTTCATCGAGGAACTTCTGCTTCTGCTCCGCCGGCAGGAAAGCCGCCGAGAAGCTGTTGCGCGCCAGGCGCTGCGCGTGCGACAGCCCCAATGGCAAGGCCTCGAAGGTGGCGACGAAATTGGCGTTCATGTAGCCGCCGAAGTAGGCCGGGTCGTCCGAGTTCACGGTGGCGACGATGCCCGCGTCCAGCAGCTGCAGCAGGTTGTGCTGCTCCATGCGATCGAACACGCACAGCTTGACGTTCGACAGCGGACACACCGTCAGCGCGATCCGCTCGCGCGCCAGGCGCTGCGTCAGCGCCGCGTCCTCCAGGCAGCGCACGCCGTGGTCGATGCGCTCGACCTTGAGCACATCGAGCGCGGTTTCGATATACGCCGGCGGGCCTTCCTCGCCCGCGTGCGCCACCAGGTGGAAGCCCAGCTCGCGGCACTTGGCGAACACGCGCGCGAACTTCTCCGGCGGATTGCCGACCTCCGACGAATCGAGCCCGATGCCCATGTACTTGTCGCGGTAAGGCAGCGCCTCCTCCAGCGTGGCGAAGGCGTCCTCCTCCGACAGGTGGCGCAGGAAGCTGAGGATCAGCGTGGCGCTGACCGGACTGTCCTGGCAGGCGCGGTGGATGCCGTCGATCACGGTCTTGATCGGCACGCCGCGCGCGGTGTGCGTCTGCGGATCGAAGAAGATTTCGGTGTGGCGCACATTGTCTTCCTCGGCACGCTTGAGGTAGGCGGCGGTCATGTCGTAGAAGTCCTGCTCCTGCAACAGCACGCTCGCGCCGGCGTAGTAGATGTCGAGGAAGGACTGCAGGTCGGTGAACGCATACGCGGCGCGCAGCTCCTCCACCGAGCCGTAGGCCAGCTTGACGTTGTTGCGCTGGGCCAGCGCGAAAATCAGTTCCGGCTCAAGCGAGCCTTCGATGTGGATGTGCAGTTCGGCTTTCGGCATTTGCTGCACCACGGTGCGCAATTGTTCGTTCAACATTATTCTTTTTCCTCTGACGGTAAGCTGGATCAACGCATCTTAGCGCATGCCGCGAGAGTGCGACAGCGACCGCCAAGTTGCGGCAGAATTTATCTGTTTGAGGTGCGATCAGCACGGCGCGTGCAAGCGTGATACTGTGGCATAAACGTGGGTAAAAAAAAGCGCGAAAATCCATAAAAAGTACACAAAATTATCCAAAAATAATCTTAATAATCAATGATTTACGAAAGAGTATTAACGATATTACGACATATCTTTTGACTTCCGGCACCAATAGCGCAATAATCAATTTCATAGACGTAAGATGCGTTACGGCCAACACATAAAAGCCGCCAACCGGCGATGAAGCCAGCTCACCGGCGCGGGCAATCCGCGCCACCAAAAAGAAGCTGGCCATAAGAAAAATAAAACGAAAGGGTATGCACGAACCAGGGCCAGGGCAGTCGAACTGCCGGTGACCCGTGACACGCAGGTTTACATTAAAGGACATCCAAATGACCATTTTTGACAACTACGCCGCACGGTACGAACGGACCAAAGAAGAAGAGATGTCCATGAAGGAATATCTCGAACTTTGCAAAAAAGATCGACTCACCTACGCCAGCGCGCCGGAGCGCATGCTGGCCGCCATCGGCGAACCGACGTTGGTCGATACCCGCAACGACACCCGGCTGTCTCGCATCTTCGCGAACAAGGTCATCAAGATATATCCGGCGTTCCGCGAGTTCTACGGCACCGAGGAAGTGATCGAGCAAGTGGTGTCCTACTTCCGCCACGCCGCGCAGGGACTGGAGGAACGCAAGCAGATCCTGTATCTGCTCGGTCCCGTCGGCGGCGGTAAATCGTCGATCGCCGAGAAGCTCAAGTCGCTGATGGAGCACGTGCCCTTCTACTGCCTGAAAGGCTCGCCGGTGAACGAATCGCCGCTCGGCCTGTTCAACGAGGAAGAGGACGGCGTGATCCTGGAAGAGGACTACGGCATCCCGCGCCGCTACCTGCGCAACATTCCGAGTCCGTGGGCCGTCAAGCGCCTGCACGAATTCAACGGCGACATCAACCAGTTCCGCGTGGTCAAGCGCTACCCTTCGGTGCTCAAGCAGGTCGCCATCTCCAAGACCGAGCCGGGCGACGAGAACAACCAGGACATCTCCTCGCTGGTCGGCAAGGTCGACATCCGCAAGCTGGAAGATTATTCGCAGGACGATCCCGATGCCTACAGCTACTCGGGCGGCCTGTGCCTGGCCAACCAGGGCCTGATGGAATTCGTCGAGATGTTCAAGGCGCCGATCAAGGTGCTGCACCCGCTGCTGACCGCCACGCAGGAAGGCAACTACAAAGGCACCGAGGGCTTCGGCGCGATCCCGTTCGACGGCATCATCCTGGCACACTCGAACGAGTCGGAATGGAAGACCTTCAAGAACAACCGCAACAACGAGGCTTTCCTTGACCGTATCTACATCGTCAAAGTGCCGTACTGCCTGCGCGTGACCGACGAGATCAAGATCTACGACAAGCTGATCGCCAACTCCTCGCTGTACCAGGCGCCGTGCGCGCCCGGCACCCTGCGCATGATGGCGCAGTTCGCCATCCTGTCGCGCCTGAAGGATCCGGAGAACTCCAGCATCTTCAGCAAGATGCTGGTGTACGACGGCGAGAACCTCAAGGACACCGACCCCAAAGCCAAGTCCATGCACGAGTACGTCGACTACGCCGGCGTCGACGAGGGCATGAACGGCCTGTCCACCCGCTTCGCGTTCAAGATCCTGTCCAAGGTCTTCAACTTCGACAACACCGAAGTGGCGGCCAATCCGGTGCACCTGCTGTACGTGCTGGAGCAGCAGGTCGAGCGCGAGCAGTTCCCGCCCGAGACCGAGCAGAAGTACTTCTCGTACATCAAGGAGCACCTGGCGCAGAAATACGTGGAGTTCATCGGCAAGGAAATCCAGACCGCCTACCTGGAATCGTATTCCGAATACGGCCAGAACATCTTCGACCGTTACGTGACCTTCGCCGACTTCTGGATCCAGGATCAGGAATACCGCGATCCCGACACCGGCGAGAGCTTCGACCGCGAATCGCTGAACAACGAGCTGGAGAAGATCGAGAAGCCGGCAGGGATTTCCAATCCCAAGGACTTCCGCAACGAGATCGTCAACTTCGGCCTGCGCGCGCGCGCCAACAACGGCGGCAAGAATCCGGCCTGGACCAGCTACGAGAAGTTCCGCACCGTGATCGAGAAGAAGATGTTCTCGAACACCGAGGAACTGCTGCCGGTGATTTCGTTCAACGCCAAGGCCAGCGCCGAAGACGCCAACAAGCACGCCGACTTCGTCGCCCGCATGGTGGAGAAAGGCTATACCGCCAAGCAGGTACGGTTGCTGTGCGAATGGTATTTGCGAGTGAGGAAGTCGTCTTAAGTAGCATTGCGCGCCGCCCCGCATGAGGCGGTGGCGGCGCGGCGCCGACCAATAGCAGCAGGAGGCATCTTTTGACTTACCTCATCGACCGACGTTTGCAGGGCAAGAACAAGTCTGCGGTCAACCGCGAGCGCTTCTTGCGGCGCTACAAGGCCCAGATCAAGGACGCGGTGGGACGTGCCATCAAGGGCCGCTCCATCACCGACATTGAAAACGGCGAAAAAGTCTCCATCCCGGTCAAGGACGTGGGCGAGCCCTCGTTCGGCCACGCCCATGGCGGCGTGTGGGAAACCATCAACCCCGGCAACCAGGAATACCTCAAGGGCGACCTGATCAACCGGCCCAAGGGCGGCGCCGGCGCCGGCCGCGGCAAGGCCGGCAACAGCGACCAGCTGACCGAGGACGATTTCATCTTCGAGCTGTCGCGCGAAGAATTCATGAACTACTTCTTCGAAGACCTGGAATTGCCCAACCTGGTCAAGACGCAGCTGACCGCCACCACCGAATTCAAGAACCAGCGCGCCGGCTACAATATGTCGGGCACGCCGTCCAACATCCACGTGCTGCGTTCGCTGCGCGGCGCGCTGGGACGGCGCATCGCGGTCGGCGGCAGTTCGCGCAAGCGCGTGATCGAGGCCGAGCGCGAGCTGGAGGAGCTGCTGCTGGAAGGCGAACCGCTGGACGCGCCGCGCGTGGTGGAGCTGAAAAAGCTGATCCACCATCTGCACACGCGGCTGCTGGCGATTCCCTTCATCGACCCGTTCGACCTACGCTACAGCAACCGCGTCAAGGTGCCCAAGCCGATGACGCAGGCGGTGATGTTCTGCATCATGGACGTCTCCGGCTCGATGGATGAAACCCGCAAGGACACCGCCAAGCGCTTCTTCATCCTGCTGTACCTGTTCCTCAAGCGCGCCTACGACAAGATCGACGTGGTCTTCATCCGCCACCACACGGCCGCGGCCGAGGTGAACGAGGAAGAATTCTTCCACTCGCGCGAGTCGGGCGGCACGGTGGTGTCGTCGGCGCTGCACCTGCTCGACAAGATCATCGAGGAGCGTTACGGCGGCGGCAGCTGGAACAGCTACGTGGCCCAGGCCTCCGACGGCGACAACTGGGACAACGATTCCGTGCTGTGCCGCCAGCTGCTGGTCAACACCATCATGCCCAAGGTGCAGTACTACACCTATGTCGAGATCACCGATGGTCCGCCGCAGAACCTGTGGGAGCAGTACTCGCAGATTCCCGACCACCATCCGCATTTCGCCATGCAGAAAATAGTCACGCCGGCCGATATCTACCCGGTGTTCCGTGAACTGTTCAAGAAACAGCCGAAATAGGCAGCCCCGCCATGAACGACATGACACCCAAGCCGCGCCATCCGCGCGCCCTGCCCGAGCAGTCGGAATGGACGTTCGAACTGATCGAGCAGGCCCACCAGGAAATCCGCCGCGTCGCCGAAGGCTTCGGGCTGGACACCTATCCCAACCAGCTGGAGATCATCACCGCCGAGCAGATGATGGACGCCTACACCTCGGTCGGCATGCCGGTGTCGTACAACCACTGGTCGTTCGGCAAGCACTTCCTGTCGACCGAGAAGGGTTACAAGCGCGGGCAGATGGGCTTGGCCTACGAGATCGTCATCAACTCCAATCCCTGCATCGCCTACCTGATGGAGGAGAACAGCCTGACCATGCAGGCGCTGGTGATCGCGCACGCGGCCTACGGCCACAACTCCTTCTTCAAGGGGAACTACCTGTTCCGCACCTGGACCGACGCCGACGCGATCGTCGACTACATGGTGTTCGCCAAGAACTACATCGCCGAGTGCGAGCAGCGCCACGGCATCGACGCGGTCGAGCTGCTGCTCGACTCCTGCCACGCGATCCAGAACTACGGCGTCGACCGCTACAAGCGGCCGGCCAAGCTGTCGATGGCGCAGGAGCGCGCGCGCCAGAAGGAGCGCGAAGCCTACGCGCAGTCGCAGATCAACGAGCTGTGGCGCACCCTGCCCCGGCGCGAGGAAGAGGAGGAGGAAAAGGCCACGCCGCGCTTCCCGCCCGAGCCCGAGGAAAACCTGCTGTACTTCATCGAGAAGTACGCGCCGCTGCTGGAACCGTGGCAGCGCGAGATGGTGCGCATCGTGCGCAAGATTTCGCAGTACTTCTACCCGCAGCGCCAGACCCAGGTGATGAACGAGGGCTGGGCCACCTTCTGGCACTACACCATCCTCAACCAGTTGTACGACGAGGGCGTGGTGGGCGACGGCTTCATGATGGAGTTCCTGAAGAGCCATACCAACGTGGTCTACCAGCCGCCGGTCAACAGCCCCTACTACAGCGGCATCAACCCGTACGCGCTGGGCTTCGCCATGATGACCGACATCCGCCGCATCTGCGAGCACCCGACCGCCGAGGACCGCGAATGGTTCCCGGACATCGCCGGCAGCGACTGGCGCAAGACGCTCGATTTCGCCATGCGCAATTTCAAGGACGAGAGCTTCATCGCCCAGTACCTGTCGCCCAAGCTGATCCGCGATTTTCATTTCTTTGCCGTACTGGACGACGACAACAACGAAAAACTGGCAATCTCCGCCATACACGACGACCTGGGCTACCGCTACGTCCGCCAGCAGCTGGCCGAGCAGTACAACCTGGGCAACCGTGAGCCGAACATCCAGGTGTGGTCGGTCAACACGCGGGACGACCGCGCGCTGACGCTGCGCCATACGCAGTTCCAGCGGCGGCCGCTGAACCAGCAGGCCGGCGAGGTGCTCAAGCACGTGGCGCGGCTATGGGGATTCGACGTGCACCTGGAAACCGTGTCGCCCAGCGGCGAGGTCGTCAGCTCGCTGGAGGTCAAACGGGAGAAACGCGCCCGGGGAAGCTGAGCAACATATATATAGGGCTTTGCAGCGGTCGGGCATGGCTCTTGCAAGGGAGGAATCGGGGTCAGAGAGGTCGCTCTGGCCCCGGTTTTTTTTAGCAAAGGCATGGTGCAGTGCAAAAGTCAATAATTTTTTACGATAATTTGTACGGCCTTGCCCGCAAGAATTTCAACAAAGAAACATTTGCGACCAAATTATCAATTGTTCGTAGTAAAATTACGTGCATAATATTCCGTTTTTGGGCTTAAGGGAAAACTAAGTAATGTCGTGGTGCGTCTCGCCCCAAAATTGCCCCGGAGAGTCTTGCATATTGAGCTAGAACGGTGCAAAGAGAGCGCTATCACATAGGAAAACCCTATGAAATTTAACCGGTTTTAGGGATGAAAATTCTATGTAAAATCAAGAATTCGTATGTATAATTCGCCGACGTCCCGGATGCGGCTGTTGTTTTGTGTCGCCATTTTGGGGTTTAAGTAGCAACAAAAAAGAGTTGGTATTGGAGAAAGCAGGCATGAATTTCACGCACAACGAGAAAAGCACCGGGAAGAACTTTACAGGCATTACCATTGTCGTTTTGTTGCACCTCCTGGTTGCTTATGGGATCGTGACGGGCTTGGGTAAACGTCTGGTGAGCAAGATGATCGCACCAGTGGAGACCAAGATCATTGAGGAGGTCAAACCTCCTCCACCGAAAGAACTCCCACCGCCACCACCTCCGCCAGAGATGAAAGCGCCCCCACCGCCATTCATCCCGCCAGTTGAGGTGAACGTGCAGCAGCCTCCGCCGCCGCAAAACACGATCGCGAACGCGACCAACGTGAAGCCTGCGACGAACGAACTGCAAAAGGCGCCGCCAGCCCCACCGGCAGCGCCACCAGGACCAGCCAAATCGGTGAACGTAGCTGCTGTGGCTGACTTCAGCACTTGCGCGAAACCGGAGTGGCCAAAATCCTCCCTGCGTAACGAAGAAACCGGTACGGTCACGTTATCGTTCTTGATTGGAACCGACGGCCATGTCGCCGATTCCAAAATCGTCAAATCCAGTGGCTTTAGGGACTTGGACAAGGCCGCGGTTAACGGCATCAGCAAATGCCGATTCAAACCGGGTCTGACCGACGGGAAACCGACGGAAGCGTGGATGCAGATGCAATACGTCTGGACGCTGGAGTAAAACCGAGGCGGCAGTAGCGTCTCACTTAGTAATTTTCGTTGTCATTACGTTCAGCGATCTGATTATTTTATCAATTTGGAGGAAGCATGTTTAAGAATACCCGTTTGTCCGCTGTACTGGCCGCTGTGCTGTTTTCCGTGACCGCAGCCACCGCCTTGGTAAGCGCCCCAGCCTTCGCTGACGCGCCAGCCTCGGCCGCCGCTTCGGCACCAGCAGCCGCTCCAGCAGCGGATGCGGCAGCCGCACCGGCACCAGCAGCAGAAGCTCCAGCTGCCAAGGGCGGCAAAGAAGAAGTGGACAATCCATACGGCTTCGAAGCTGTCTGGAACGGTGGTTTCGTATCGCGCGGCACCCTGATCATCCTGTCGCTGATGTCGATGGGTTCGTGGTACATCATCATCACCAAGCTGATCGACCAGATGAAGATCTTCAAACAGTCGAAAGAAACCTCGGCCAAGTTCTGGAAAGCCTCGTCGATCGCTGCTGGTTCGGCAGCCCTGAAAGACGGCTCGCCATTCCGCTTCATCGCTGAAACCGGCACCAAGGCCACCGTGCACCACGACGGCGCCCTGCTGGAACAAATCGACCTGTCGACCTGGGTGACCATGTCGATCCAGCGCGCTGTTGACAAAGTTCAATCGCGTCTGCAAGACGGCCTGTCGTTCCTGGCAACCGTTGGTTCGACCGCACCGTTCATCGGTCTGTTCGGTACCGTTTGGGGTATTTACAATGCACTGATCGCCATCGGCATGTCGGGTAACGCATCGATCGACAAAGTTGCAGGTCCAGTGGGTGAAGCGCTGATCATGACCGCTTTCGGTCTGTTCGTGGCGGTTCCTGCCGTTCTGGGTTACAACTGGCTGGTGCGTCGTAACAAGTCGGCAATGGAAGACGTGCGTTCGTTCTCGGCTGACGTGCACTCGGTACTGATCTCGGGCGCGATGTCCACCAGCGAAGCTGGCCGTGCCGCCGGCGCTAAAAAGATTGGATAATTAATCATGTCGATGTCCGTAGGCTCCGATAGCGGAGACGAAGATCAAGTCATGTCAGAAATCAACACGACGCCCCTCGTGGACATCATGTTGGTTCTGCTGATTATCTTCCTGATCACGAGCCCGGTTGTTCTGAAGCTGATCAAAATCAAGCTGCCAGAAGAAGCCAACCAGGTTATCCAGACCAAGCCGGAAGATGTCAACATCGTTGTAAGCAAGGATGGCGACATCTACTGGAACCAGAAGAGGATGCGCGACGCGAATGACTTGTTCGACCATCTGAAGGTGGAAGCGGTCAAATTGCCTCAGCCGGAAGTGCATGTTCGTGGTGACCAAGAAACACGCTACGAAGCAATCGGCAAGGTTATTTACACTACCCAGCGTGCTGGTATTCAGAAGGTCGGCTTCATCACCGAACCGCCTGATAAGGGTTAATCCCCTCTAGTGCATCGCAGGCCCGCAGTCGGGGCCTGCCCTTCTTAAAAGGAAACACCATGAGTATGAATGTCGGCTCCCCAGCCAGCGGTGGCGCGGACCCGGAACCAATGATGGAAATGAATATGACGCCCCTCATCGACGTGATGCTGGTGCTGATTATCATGATGATCATTACGATTCCAAAGGCCAACCACTCGGTCAACCTGAACATGCCGGTCGGCACGCCGCCGCCGCCAGTCAAGGAACCTGTGGTCATCACGATTGACGTCGACTTCGACGGTACGATTCTGTGGGATAACGCTGTCGTTCCTGACCGCGGTACCCTGGAAGCGAAACTGACCGACGTCGCGGCGCAACCAGACCAGCCGGAAGTGCATCTGCGTCCGAACAAGCTGGTCTCGTATAAAGTCGTGGCAGGCGTGATGGCTGCGGCCCAGCGTCTGGGCGTGACCAAGATTGGCCTGGTCGGCAACGAACAGTTCCAATAATCAGTTCTATGTTCAACGATAGGCAGGACCATTCCTGCCTATTTCGCATTTTGATGAAAGAAAACTTACCCATGACCAAGTTTCGTCTCGCTCATCTCGGCCTGGTAATGGCCGCTATTGGTTTTACAGCAGCAGCTCCTTTGGCAGGTTTTTCCTCGGTTGCCTACGCGGCCGACGCGGTGCGCGCTGAAATCGGCAAACCATTGCAGGAAGCACAGAAACTGGCTGCGGCAGGCAAGAACAAAGAAGCACTGGCTAAGCTCAAGGAAGCCGATGCCGTCGGTGGCAAATCGCCCCATGAATCCTATCTGATCGAACGCACCCGCGCTTCGGCCGCGGCAGCCGCCGGCGATAACGACGCCGCCGCCAAGGCCTTCGAAGCCGTGATCAACTCCGGCAAGCTGTCGGCTGCCGAACAACCAAAATTCACCCAGGCCCTGGCCAGCATTTACTACCGCGCCAAGGACTACCCAAAAGCCATCACCTGGATCCAGCGCTCGCTGAAAGACAATCCTAACGACGGCCAGATGCGCGAACTGCTGATCCAGACCTACTACATCAGCGGCAAGTACGCTGAAGCGGCCAAGGAACTGCAATCGTCGAAAGCCGGTTCGGAATCGTCGCTGCAGATGCTGGCCAACATCCAGCTCAAGCAAAACGACAAGGAAGGCTACGTCCAGACCCTGGAAAAACTGGCCGGCTCCTATCCGAAGACCAGCTACTGGGCCGACCTGCTGAACCGCGTGTCGGGCAAGCCGGGCTTCTCGTCGTCGCTGTCGCTGGACGTGCTGCGTCTGCGCCTGGCCAACGGCCTGCTGACCAAGCCGGGCGAGTACATGGAAATGTCCCAGCTGGCACTGCAAGCGGGTAATCCTGCCGAAGCGATCAAGATCATCGACCAGGGCTACAAGAAAGGCGCGCTGGGCACCGGCTCCGACGCCGCCCGCCACCAGCGCCTGAAAGACCTGGCCGCCAAGACCCAGACCGAGTTCGACACCAAGCAGCCTGCGCTGGAAGCCGAGGCCGTCAAGGCCAAGGACGCCGACGCGCTGGCCAACATGGGCTACGCCCTGGTTTCCGAAGGCAAGGCCGACAAGGGCCTGGCGCTGCTGGACCAGGCTGTGAAGCTGGGCACCGCGAAGAATCCTGAAGCGGTCAAGCTGCACCAGGGTATCGCCCAGTTCATCGCCGGCAAGAAGCCCGCCGCGCTGGCCACCCTGAAAACGGTCAAAGGCAAGGACGGCGCCGCCGACCTGGCCCGCTACTGGACCCTGAACATCAACCACCCGATGTAATCCGGCGGTTTCGATGCGCAAAAGCGCTGTCCGGCCCCGCGCCGGCCAGCGCTTTTTTTATGCCCTGTCCCCGCATTTCCCTCCGCATTTCCCGCTATAACTGTCGGCTAAGGCAAACAAACCGTATAATCTTCCATTTAGCGACAGTTTCCACCAGATTCCCATGAAGGTATTTCGCGGTCTACCCAATGCAGCGGCGCGCGCGCCGTGCGCGCTCACGATCGGCAATTTCGACGGCGTCCACCTCGGCCACCAGGCCTTGCTGGGCCGCGTGCGCGCAGCCGCCACCAGCCTCGGGCTGGAAGCGGCCGTGATGACCTTCGAGCCGCATCCGCGCGAATTCTTCGCCCAGAAGGCCGGCGACCTGTCGAAAGCCCCTCCCCGCATCGCCAACCTGCGCGACAAGCTGCAATCGCTGTCCGACAACGGCATCGACCGCGTCATCGTCGAGCACTTCTCCGCCCATTTCGCCGCGCTCACGCCGCAGGAATTCACCGAAAAGGTGCTGGTCGAGGGCCTGCACGTCAAATGGCTGATGGTCGGCGACGACTTCTGCTACGGCGCCCGCCGCACCGGCAACGTGCAGATGCTGCTGGAAGCGGGCAAGCAGTACGGCTTCCACGTCGAGACCCTGCCCACCGTGATGAACGGTAGCACCCGCATCTCGTCCTCCGCCGTGCGCGCCGCGCTGGCCGCGGGCGACTTCGCGCATGCCGAGGCGCTGCTGGGCCATCCCTACGCCATCTCCGGCCACGTGATCCACGGCCAGAAGCTGGGCCGCACGCTCGGCTTCCCCACGCTGAACCTGCGCGTGCCGCACCGCCCCGCGCTGGCCGGCATCTTCATCGTGCAGGTGCACGGCCTGGCCGAGCGTCCGCTGCCGGCCGTGGCCAGCCTGGGCGTGCGCCCCACCGTCGACAACAGCGGCCGCGTGCTGCTGGAGGTGCACGTGTTCGACTTCGCCCAGGGCTGCTACGGCAAACAGGTGCGCGTCGAATTCCTGCACAAGATCCGCGACGAGGAAAAATACGTCGACCTGCCGACGCTGACCGCCGCCATCCACCGCGATGCCGACATCGCCCGCGCGTATTTTGCCGAACGCTTTAAAGAACGCGAAGGCGCCATCACGGCCACCGACCGAATTTAACCGCGCGACCAGCTACGCGCGCCGGCTACACAGAACTCCCCGAATAAAATCACTGAAGATAACCATGTCCGATAACAAATCCGCAAAAAAGCCTGAAAGTAAATACCCGGTCAACATGACCGAAACCCCGTTCCCGATGCGCGGCGATATGGCCAAGCGCGAACCCAACTGGGTCAAGGAGTGGCAAGACAAGAAGATCTACGAGCGCGTGCGCAAGGCCGCCGCCGGCCGTCCTAAATTCATCCTGCACGACGGCCCGCCGTACGCCAACGGCGACATCCACATCGGCCACGCCGTCAACAAGATCCTGAAGGACATGGTGGTCAAGGCCCGCGGCATGGCCGGCTACGACGCGCCCTACGTGCCGGGCTGGGATTGCCACGGCATGCCGATCGAGATCCAGATCGAAAAACTGTACGGCAAAAACCTGCCGACCGCCGAAGTGCTGACCAAGGCCCGCGCCTACGCCTACGAGCAGGTCGACCGCCAGCGCAAGGACTTCATCCGCCTGGGCGTGCTGGGCGAATGGCAGAACCCTTACCTGACCATGAACTACTCGAACGAGGCCGACGAACTGCGCGCCCTCGGCCAGCTGCTGGAGAAAGGCTACGTCTACCGCGGCCTGAAGCCGGTCAACTGGTGCTTCGACTGCCAGTCCGCGCTGGCCGAAGCCGAAGTGGAATACCAGGACAAGCGCGACCCGGCCATCGATGTCGGCTTCAAGTTCGCCGAATTCGACAAGCTGGCCACCGCCTTCGGCATGGACAAGCTGCCGACCGAGAACGGCTTCATCGTCATCTGGACCACCACCCCGTGGACCATCCCGTCCAACCAGGCGCTGAACGTCAACGCCGAAGTGATCTACTCGCTGGTGCAGACCGAGCGTGACGGCCAGCCTTTGCTGCTGATCCTGGCGCAGGACCTGGTCGAAGCCTGCCTGGCGCGCTACAAGCTCGAAGGCACCACCATCGCCACCTGTCACGGCGCGGCGCTGGGCGGCATCAGCTTCCGCCACCCTCTGCACGCCTCGGACGCCTTCTTCGACCGCATGTCGCCGATGTACCTGGCCGAATACGTGACCACCGAAAGCGGCACCGGCGTGGTCCACTCCGCGCCTGCGTATGGCCTGGACGACTTCATCTCCTGCCGCGCGCACGGCATGAAGGACGAGAACATCCTGACCCCGGTCATGGGCGACGGCAAATACGCCGCCTCGCTGCCGCTGTTCGGCGGCATGACGATCTGGGAAGCCTCCAAGCCGATCTGCGCCGCCCTGAAGGAAGCGGGCGCGCTGTTCGAAGTGAAGATGTTCGACCACAGCTACATGCACTGCTGGCGCCACAAGACGCCGATCATCTACCGCGCCACCTCGCAGTGGTTCGCCGGCATGGATGTGAAGCCGAAGGACGGCGGCCACACGCTGCGCGAAACCGCGCTCAAAGGCATCGACGAGACCAAGTTCTTCCCGGACTGGGGCAAGGCGCGCCTGCACGGCATGATCGCCAACCGTCCCGACTGGACCCTGTCGCGCCAACGCCAGTGGGGCGTGCCGATGGCCTTCGTGGTCCACAAGGAAACCGGCGCGCTGCATCCGCGCACCCCGGAACTGCTGGAGCAGGTGGCAAAGCTGATCGAGAAGAGCGGCATCGACGCCTGGCTGGCGCTGGACCTGAAAGACCTGATCGGCGACGAAGCGTCGGCCTACGAAAAGAACAAGGACACGCTGGACGTCTGGTTCGATTCCGGCTCGACCCACCAGACCGTGCTGCGCGGCTCGCATAAGGAGCAGTCGGCCTTCCCTGCGGACCTGTACCTGGAAGGCTCGGACCAGCACCGCGGCTGGTTCCACTCCTCCCTGCTGACCTCCTCGATGCTGAACGGCGCCCCGCCGTACAAGGCCCTGCTGACCCACGGCTTCGTGGTCGACGGCGAAGGCAAGAAGATGTCCAAGTCGATCGGCAACACCATCGCGCCGCAAGACGTGTGGAACAAGCTGGGCGCCGACATGCTGCGCCTGTGGGTCGCCACCACCGACTATACCGGCGAGCTGTCGATCTCCGACGAGATCCTCAAGCGCGTCACCGAAGCCTATCGCCGCATCCGCAACACGCTGCGCTTCCTGCTGGCCAACCTGTCGGACTTCGACGCCGCCAAGGACGCGGTGGCGATCGACGACATGCTGGAGATCGACCGCTACGCCGTCGCCAACATGGCGTCGCTGCAGGCGGAAATCGCCGAGCACTACATGCAGTATGAATTCCAGCCGGTCTACTCCAAGCTGCAGAACTTCTGCTCGGAAGACCTGGGCGGCTTCTACCTGGACGTGCTCAAGGACCGCCTGTACACCACGGCCGTCACCTCGCACGCGCGCCGCTCGGCGCAGACCGCGCTGTGGCACATCACGCAAAGCCTGCTGCGCGTGATGGCGCCGGCGCTGTCGTTCACGGCGGAGGAAGCCTGGGCGATCTTCGCCGGCGAAGAGGCCTACAAGGCCAGCGACGAAACCATCTTCACGCAGACCTGGTGGAAGCTGCCGGAAGCGTCCGACGCCGCCGCGCTGCTGGCCAAGTACACGGCTCTGCGCGCGGTCCGCAACGACGTCACCAAGCAGCTGGAAGACGTGCGCACCTCGGGCGCGATCGGCTCCTCGCTGCAGGCGGAACTGACCATCAAGGCCGCCGGCGACAAGTACCAGCTGCTGGCCAGCCTGGACGACGACCTGAAGTTCGTCTTCATCACCTCGGCCGCCAAGGCGGTGCAGGTGGCGAGCGAGGCGGAGGAAGCGGTCGAAGTGGCCGCGTCCACGGCGGAGAAGTGCGAGCGCTGCTGGCACTACCGCGCCGACGTCGGCTCGCACGCGGACCATCCGACCCTGTGCGGCCGTTGCCACAGCAATCTGTTCGGTGCGGGCGAAAAACGCAAGTTCGCTTAATATGAGGGCCGCCGTTCCCCACCGGGAGCGGCGGCGCCGTCGCCACGAACCACTCTGAAATTTTATGGCCACCAAAAAAATCTTTCCGACCAAATCCTCGGGCAGCCTCACGCCCTGGCTGGGCATTGCCGCCATCGTCATCCTGTTCGACCAGCTGTCCAAGATCACCATCACCAAGACCTTCCAGCTCGGCGAAGAGAAAGTCATCACCTCCTTCTTCAACCTGGTGCTGGCCTATAACAAGGGCGCGGCGTTCAGCTTCCTGCAGAACAGCGGCGGGTGGCAGCGCTACTTCTTCACCGCCATCGCGCTGGGCGCGGCGGCCTGGATCATCGTGCTGCTGAAAAAGCACGGCAGCCAGCGCATGTTCTCGTGGGCGCTGTCGCTGATCCTGGGCGGCGCCATCGGCAACGTCATCGACCGCATCCTGTACGGCCACGTGGTCGACTTCCTCGATTTCCACTGGGGCGGATTGGGCCACTTCCCGGCGTTTAACATCGCCGATTCGGCCATCTGCATCGGCGCGGCGCTGTTCATCCTCGATGAGCTGCGCCGGGTGAACCGCTAACTGGGGCAGCACATCATGATGGAATTGACCGGCAAGAAAATCGTCCTCGGCCTGTCCGGCGGCGTGGCCTGCTACAAGGCGGCGGAACTGTGCCGCGCGCTGACCAAGGCCGGTGCCTCGGTGCAGGTGGTGATGACCGACGCCGCCACCCACTTCATCACCGCCGTCACCATGCAGGCGCTGTCCGGCAACAAGGTGTTCAGCAGCCAGTGGGATCCGCGCGTCGAGAACAACATGGCCCACATCGACGTCACCCGCGACGCCGACGCCATCCTGGTCGCGCCCTGCTCGGCGGACTTCATCTACAAGCTGGCGCACGGCGTCTGCGACGACCTGCTGTCGACCATGTGCCTGGCGCGTCCACGCCTGGTGCCGCTGCTGGTGGCGCCGGCCATGAACGTCGAGATGTGGCAGAACCCCGCCACCCAGCGCAACGTGCAGCAGCTGCGCGACGACGGCATCGTGCTGTTCGGCCCCGCCTCCGGCGACCAGGCCTGCGGCGAAGTGGGCATGGGCCGCATGCTGGAACCGGCGCAGCTGCTCGAAGAGCTGATCGCGTCGTTCCAGCCCAAGGTGTTGGCGGGCAAGCGCATCCTGATCACCGCCGGCCCGACCTTCGAGCCGATCGACCCGGTGCGCGGCATCACCAATCTGTCCTCGGGCAAGATGGGTTACGCCGTGGCGCGCGCCGCGCGCGAGGCCGGCGCCGAGGTGGTGCTGGTGTCCGGCCCGACCGCGCTGCCGGCGCCGTTCGGCGTCCAGCGCATCAACGTGCAAAGCGCGCTGCAGATGCACGACGCGGTCATGGCCAATGTCGACCACCAGCACATCTTCATCGCGGTGGCGGCGGTGGCCGACTGGCGCGTGTCCAACTCCAGCGAGCAGAAACTCAAGAAGAACCCGGACGGCTCGGTGCCGGACCTGAAGTTCGAACAGAACCCGGACATCCTCGCCAGCGTCGCCGCGCGCACCACGCTGGCCGGCCATCCGTACTGCGTGGGCTTCGCCGCCGAATCGGAGAACCTGATCCAGTTCGGCGCCGACAAGCGCGAGAAAAAAGGCATCCCCCTGCTAGTGGGGAATATCGGCCACCACACCTTCGGCCAGGACGACAACACCATCATCCTGTTCGATGAAAACGGCCACACCATTTTGCCGCGCGCCGACAAGCTCACGCTGGCGCGCCAACTGATTTCCGAGATCTCCAAACGGATCTCCCAGCACTCCCTATTTGCCAATTAAATGAAAAACATCGACGTCAAAATCCTCGACCCGCGCATGAAAGACCAGATGCCGGCCTACGCCACGCCAGGTTCCGCCGGCCTCGATCTGCGCGCCTGCATCGACGCGCCCATGGTCATCGAAGCCGGACAGACCGTGCTGATTCCAACCGGCCTGGCGATCCACGTCGCCGATCCGGGCTACGCCGCCATGATCCTGCCGCGCAGCGGCATGGGCCACAAAAACGGTATCGTGCTGGGGAATCTGGTAGGCTTGATCGATTCCGACTACCAGGGCCAGTTGATGATCTCGACCTGGAACCGCGGCCACAGCGCCTTCACGCTGAACCCGATGGAACGCCTGGCGCAGCTGATCATCGTGCCGGTGGTGCAGGTGGGCTTCAACGTGGTCGAGGAATTCGGCGACAGCGAACGCGGTGAAGGCGGTTTTGGCAGCACCGGAAAACACTAACAAAAACAGACGGAGACACCGGATGGTCCAGCAGACAAACAAGATCAATAAACTCGCGCCATTGTCTTTGCTGGCGGCGGCCACGCTGCTGTCGGCCTGTTCGGCCTTCAAGTCCAAGCCGGCGCCCGCCCCTGCCGAACCGGTGGTGGCGCGCGTCATCAACGAGGAACCGCCGGTGGTCACCGCCAAGATGGCCGCCGCGCGCGAAGCCCTGACCCAGATGGTGGCGCTGCAGGACCGCCTGTACCGCATCGCCGGCCCGCTGTTGATCAACAACGCGGACCTGTGCCGCACGCAGGCGCGCAACCTGCTCGGCTTCACCGCCAAGAACAAATACTCCTACACCGGCGAATTCGTCGACGCCGCGCAGGCGGTGCTGAACTACGGCGACCGCCTCGAAGTGGCCAGCGTGCTGGCCGGCAGCGGCGCCGCGCGCGCCGGCCTGCGCAAGGGCGACGGCCTGGTCGCCGCCGAGGGCAAGAGCCTGCCGACCGGCCAGAACGCCGAGACGCTGGCCGCCGGCATCCTCGGCCCGCTGGTCTCCGGCCACCAGTCGCTCAACCTGATCGTCGCGCGCGATGGCCGCAACCAGGCGCTCAACGTGCCGGTCACGCGCGCCTGCGCCTTCAAGATCGACATCGGCAATTCGGACAACATCAACGCCTACTCCGACGGCCAGCGGGTGCTGATCACGCGCGGCATGGTGAACTTCGCGCAGAGCGACGAAGCCATCGCCTACGTGCTGGCCAAGGACATCGCTCACAATGTGCTGGGCCACGCAGCCACCACCCGCTCGGCCTACACGGTCGGCGGCATCATCGACAACCTGGTCTCGGTGCGTCCCGACCTGACCATGCTGATCACCACCGGCGGCGTCAAGCCCATGCCGCAGGAGCTGGACGCGGCGGCCGACTACCTGTCGCTATACATGGTGGCGCGCGCCGGCTATAGCCTGGACCACGCCCACGCCTTCTGGCAGCGCCTCGCCGGCCAATATCCCGCCACGGTGCTGAACGGGTATACTGCCATCCACCCCGCCGTCCACTATCGCCTGTCGGTGATCGACAAGACCATCGCCGAAATCAAGGCCAAGCAGGCGGCCAAGAAACCGCTGGTGCCATAAACCTGAGAGACCGCCATGAACAAGCCGGGCCTGTTGGCAATCATCTTGATACTGATGTGTAGCTGGGCCCAGGCGGCGAAGTGGGCCCGTGTGAAGGGCGACGGCGCCGGCGTCTTCTACATCGACAAGGCCAGCATCATCAAGGCCGACAAGACGCGCAAGGCCTGGTCCATGCGCAGCTTCGGCAAGGCGCAAACCACGCCCGAGGGCCGGCCCTACCGCTCGGTCAAGGCCCTGCACCTGTACTCCTGCGAGGACCGCACCACCGTGCTGCTGTCGCAGGTGTTCTACCCCGAGGCCATGGGCAAGGGCGAGCCGGTCGAAAACTACAAATACGAGAAGTTCAACCCGGAAGACATCGTGCCGGACAGCCCGTTCGACAACGCGCTGTCGGTGCTATGCCGATAGTCTAGTTGGGGAAGTTGGGGAACACGTTCCCCATCAACCAGGTCAGGCCCGCGCAGGCCAGCACGGCGAGTATCAGCACGATCAGCAGGCGGCCGAATTTGGGCGAGCCGTCGTCTTCCTTGGGAGTGGTCATGGCAGTTCCTGCAAGCTTTAGAGAGCCGTAGTATATTCCATCCATGGACAGCATCGATCTCGAAGTACTCAAAACCAGCGCGGCGTGGATCGCCGCGGGGCGCCGCTGTGAACTGATCACCGTCATCAAGACCTGGGGATCCAGTCCCCGTCCGGTGGGCGCCACGCTGGCCATCTGCGAGGACGGCACGGTGATCGGCTCCGTCTCCGGCGGCTGCATCGAGGACGACCTGATCGCCCGCGTGCGCAACGAGGGCATACGCCGCACCACGCCGGAAATCGTCAGCTACGGCATCACCGCCGACGAGGCCCACCGATTCGGCCTGCCCTGCGGCGGCACCATCGAGCTGGCGATCGAGCCGCTGTCGGCGCGCAGCCGCGTCGCCGAGCTGCTGGAACGGCTGGAGGCGCATGAACTGGTGCAGCGCCGCCTGGACCTGCGCTCCGGCGAGGTCGAACTGTCCAAGGCCCCGCCGGGCGCGCAGATGCAGGTCAGCGAGCGCGCCATGGTCAGCCTGCACGGCCCGCGCTGGCGGCTGCTGATCATCGGCGCCGGCCAGCTGTCGCGCTTCCTGGCGCAGATCGCCACCGCCATGGACTACCACGTCATCGTCTGCGACCCGCGCGAGGAATACCGCGCCGGCTGGCAGGTCGACGGCGTGCAGCTGGTGCACGAGATGCCGGACGATGTCGTGCTGGCGCTGCAGCTGGACCGCCGCAGCGCCGTCGTCGCGCTGACCCACGATCCCAAGCTGGACGACCTGGCGCTGATGGAGGCCTTGAAGTCGGACGCGTTCTACGTCGGCGCCATCGGCTCGCGCCTGAACAACGGCAAGCGCCGCGAGCGGCTGCTGGAGTTCGACCTGACGCGCGAGCAGCTGGCGCGCCTGCACGGGCCGATCGGCCTGTACATCGGCAGCAAGACGCCGTCCGAGATCGCCATCTCCATCCTGGCCGAGATGACCGCGATTAAGAACGGCGTGCCGGCCGCGCTGCTGGTCCCGCACGCGGCCACGCCAAGCGCGCCAGGCGACAACGCATGCGCGGTGGACCTGGGCGCCGCGTAAAGAAGCGCAAGAACGGACAATTCAATAGCAAGAACCGGCTAGCCCGCCGCCCGCAGGCACGGGACAATAGCGCACCATCCAACCACTGGACTTCGCATGAGCACTGTCAACCTGTTCCGCCTCATACTTCTCGCCGCCATCTGGGGCGGCTCCTTCCTGTTCATGCGCATCGCCGCGCCGGTGCTGGGCGCCGCCGTGCTGATCGAATACCGCGTGCTGTTCGCCTCCCTGTTCCTGGCGGCGATGGCGCTGGCGCTGAAAAAGCCGCTGAACCTGCGCCAGCACTGGAAGCACTACCTGATCCTCGGCCTGTTCAACTCCGCGCTGCCGTTCCTGATGTTCGCCTTCGCCGCGCGCACGCTGTCGGCCTCCCTGCTGGCTGTGTTAAACGCCACCACGCCGCTGTGGGGCACCTTGATCGGCGCCGTCTGGACCCGCCAGATGGTCAGCGCCAAGGTGATGCTCGGCCTGGCGCTGGGCGCCTGCGGCGTGGCGCTGCTGGTCGGCTTCGACCACGTGACCACCAAGCCCGGCGCCGGCATCGCCATCGCGGCCGTGCTGTTCGCCTCCTTCAACTACGGCATCGCCAGCAACTACGCCAAGCAGGCCAAGACGGTCGAACCGTTCGCCAACGCGCACGGCTCGATGTGGGCGTCCACCCTGCTGGTGCTGCCCGCGCTGCCCTTCTTCCCGGCGCCGGGCGAGCCGACCATCGGCATCATGGGCGCGGTGCTGGCCCTGGGCGTGTTGTGCAGCGGCGTGGCCTACCTGATCTACTTCCGTTTGATCCAGGACGTCGGCCCGTCGTCGGCGCTGACGGTGACCTTCCTCAGCCCCCTGTTCGGCATCCTGTGGGGAGTGATGTTCCTTCAGGAGAGCGTGGGCTGGTACACCTTCGCCGGCGCCGCCATCGTCATCACCGGCACCGCGCTGGTGACAGGCTTCCGCCCGAGCTTCGGCTTCCTGAACAAAGCCAAGGCGGCATGAAGCCTTTCACGCTGCCGCTGCCGGCCAACTACCGGCTGCACGACGTGCTGGCCTTCCACAGCCGCGATCCCGAAGGCGTGGCCGAGGAAGTGGCCCCGGAGCGCCTGCGCAAGGGCATGCTGATCGACGGCGTGCCGGTGGTGCTGGAGATCGTGCCCGACCACCCCGCCGCGCCCACCAGCGCCAGCTGCGCCGCGCATGCCGACGGCAAGCTGTCCGCCGCCGCGCAGGCGCGGGTGCGCGAGGCGGCGTTGAGCATCCTCGGCCTGCGCATCGATCCCGAACCGTTCAGCCAATTCGCGGCAAAGGACAAGCTGTTCGGCCCCCTGACGCGCGCCCAGCCCGGCCTGCGCATCGTGCAGTCGGCCACGGTGTTCGAGGCGCTGACGTGGGCCATCATCGGCCAGCAGATCAACCTGTCGTTCGCGATCTCGCTGCGGCGCACCTTCATCCTGCAGGCTGGCCGCCAGCACAGCAGCGGCTTGTGGTGCTACCCCACCGCCGCCGACGCGGCCAGGCTGGAACTCGACGACCTGACCAGCCGCAAATTCTCGCGCGCGAAAGCGGAGACGCTGCTGCGCCTGGCCGGCCTGGTCGCCAGCGGCGAACTGGCGCTGGAACTGTCGCCGTCCAACAGCATCGAGCAGGTGTCGGCGGCGCTGCTGGCCGTCAAGGGCATCGGCCCGTGGACCGTCAACTACGGCCTGCTGCGCGGCTACGGCCATGCCGACTGCTCGCTGCACGGCGACGTCGCGGTGCGTGCCGCGCTCCAGCATCTGCTGGGCGAGGAGGCCAAGCCGGACATGGCGCGCACCGAACAAATCCTGGCCCGCTACAGTCCCCACCGCACCATGGCCGCCGCCCACCTGTGGGCCAGCCTGCACCCACGCGACGCCCAAGCCTAAGCCACGCAGCGCTCCTCCCGCTCCGCGACGAACGCCTCGAACTGCGCGGCGGTCAACGGCCGGCTGTAATAGAAGCCCTGTATCTCGTCGCAGCCATGCTCCCGCAGGTACTCCAGCTGCGCCGGGTGCTCGACTCCCTCGGCGATGGTGCGCAGGCCCAGGCCGCGCGCCAGGTTGACGATGGCTGCCACGATGGCGCGGTCCTCCGGATCGGTGCTGATGTCGTGCACAAAGGACTGGTCGATCTTCAGCTTGTAGATCTTGAACTTCTTCAGATAGCTCAGCGACGAGTAGGCGATGCCGAAATCGTCGATCGCCATGCGCACGCCGCGCTCGTGCAGCTGGTCCATCACGGCGATGGCGGCCGGAGGATCGTGCATGGCCGCGCCCTCGGTCAGCTCCAGCTCCAGGAATTCCGGCGCCAGCTGCTCCTGCATCAGGATGCTGCCGACCAGCTGCGGCAGGTCGGGATGGCGGAACTGCGCGGCCGACAGGTTCACCGCCATCACGAACGGCTCCATGCCCTGGTCCAGCCAGGTCTTCATCTGCCGCACCGCCTGGCGCAGCACCCACTCGCCGATCGGCAGCATCAAGCCGCTCTCCTCGGCGGCCGGGATGAACTCGGCCGGCGACACCGATCCCAGCGCCGGATGCTGCCAGCGCAGCAGCGCCTCGGCGCCGATGATGGCACCGTCGCGCGCGTCGAACTGCGGCTGGTAGTGCACGCTCAGTTCATGGTTCTCCAGCGCGTGCCGCAGCGCATTGATGATCTGCAGCCGCCGCACCGCCTCGTCCTCCAGGTCGCTGGTGAAGAAGCTGTAGCCGTTGCGGCCGTTCTGCTTGGCCCGGTACATGGCGACATCGGCGCAGCGCACCAGCGCTTCCAGGTCCTTGCCGTCCTGCGGATAGAGCGCCACGCCGATCGAGCCGCTGACCGCCAGCTCATGCTGGTCGATCGCGAACGGCTCGGCCACCATGTCGAGGATTTTCTGCGCCACCCGCGGCAGGGCGGCGGCGTCGTCGCCATGCAGCAGGAAGATGAATTCGTCGCCGCCCAGCCGCGCCACCACATCGTCGGCGCGCAGCGTCAGGCGCAGGCGGCGCGCCAGCATGACCAGCAGAGCGTCGCCGATGCTGTGCCCCAGGCTGTCGTTGATGTCCTTGAAACGGTCCAGGTCCAGGAACATCACCGCCAGCTTGTGGCCGCCGCATTGCGCCTGCAGGATCGCCTGGCTCGCGCGCTCGTCCAGGTGCGCGCGGTTGGGCAGGCCGGTCAGCACGTCGTAGTGCGCCAGGTGTTCGATGCGTTCCTCGGCCTGCTTGCGCTCGGTGACGTCGCGCGAAATGCCGAAGATGCCGGACGCGCGGCCGGTGCGGTCCAGCAGCGGCCCCTTGGTGGACTGGAACAGCGCCTCGCGTCCGTCGGGCAGCGTGACGTGTTCCTCGCTGGTCTGGGTGCGGCCGGTCCGCATCACCGACTGGTCGTGCTGCCGTACCCTGGCGGCCGACTGCGCGGAAAACAGCTGCTCGTCGGTGTTGCCGAGGATCTGGTCCGCCGGCTTGCCGAGAAATGCCACCGTCGCCGGATTGACCAGCAGGTAGCGGCCCTGCAGGTCCTTGACGTACACTGCGTCCGAGGTGCCGCCGACGATGCCGCTCAACAGCTTGCGGTCCGACTCGCCCTTGCGCAGGGCGCTGCGCATGAATTCGCTCAGCATGCTGGCCACCACGCCGTTGACCATCAACAGCAGCCATTGCATCAGGTCATAGTGGTCATTGAAACGCAGGCTGTGCAACGGGTGCAGGACCAGCAATTTGATACCCACCGCCGCCGACACCGTCGCCAGCAGGCCCGGCCCCAGACCGCCCACCAGCGCGCTGATCATAATCGGCAGCATGAACATGAGCAGCAAGGGACGCGGCTCGCTGGCGTCCACCAGATTGACGCGGATCATCAGCATCGCGCCGACCAGCACTAGCGCCAGCGGATAGTGGCACCAGCCATAGCGGCGGCCGGCGCCGGGCATCAAGCCCCGGGCCGCCACCTCGAACAACGGCTGGCGGCGGTCGGCGCTGGCCGACACCGCCCGCATCGCCAGCGCATAGCCGGCCGCGCTGCACGTCACAAAGAACACGCCCTTGGCGCCGGACAGCCAGACGATGGTGTCCGCTGCAAGCGCGGACAATAACTGGTCCGACAACAGCACCCAGGCCGTGCCGAGCACGACATAGGTCGCGGTGACCAAAACGATGAATCGGGAATGATTGCTAGCCATGACAGGCACCGGGGTGGTAAGAATTGCTTGAGAGTAGCATTCGCACTGGGGTATGCCCAGCAATGCCGCGCGCCGGCCGGTGGTAAATCGCAGGTCCTTGACTTAAGTCAAATTTGACAAAGCCCGTTGTGTTAATTGGTGCACAGTCGCGCAACACGGCCGTTAGCGCACCGTCAACATTGTTTTCGCTTGAGCCTGACGCTACGTCAGGCTTTACGATCTGCGGCATTATCGTGAAGGAGAACACCATGCAGCAGTCAACCGCCGTGAGCTGGCTGGAAAAACTCATCCCGCGCATCAAGCGCGGCGCCGAGCAGCGGCAGTCGATCCCGGCCGGCTTGTGGCTCAAATGCCCGGCCTGCGAGGCGGTGCTGTACCGCGCCGACCTGGAAGCCAATCTCAACGTCTGCCCCAAATGCGCCCACCACCTGCGCATCCGCGCCCGCGCCCGCCTGGACGCCTTGCTCGACGCCGGCGGCCGGCATGAAATCGGCCAGGAAGTGCTACCGGTCGACACGCTGAAATTCAAGGGCAGCAAGAGCTATCCCGATCGCCTGAAGGCGGCGATGGCGGCCACCGGCGAGACCGACGCGCTGGTCGTGATCGGCGGCGCCATCCTGTCGGTGCCAGTGGTGGTGGCCTGCTTTGAGTTCGACTTCATGGGCGGCTCGATGGGATCGGTGGTGGGTGAGCGCTTCGTGCGCGGCGTGCAGGCGGCGATCGACCAGCATGTGCCCTTCATCTGCATCACCGCCAGCGGCGGCGCGCGCATGCAGGAGGGCCTGATGTCGCTGATGCAGATGGCCAAGACCACCGCCATGCTGGCCAAGCTGGCGGAAAAGAAGCTGCCCTTCGTGTCGGTGCTGACCGACCCCACCTCGGGCGGCATCTCGGCCTCGTTCTGCTTCCTGGGCGACCTGGTGCTGGCCGAGCCGAAGGCGCTGATCGCCTTCACCGGCGCGCGGGTGATCAAGAGCACGCTGGGCGTGACGCTGCCCGACGGCTACCAGCGGCCGGAATTCCTGCTCGAACGCGGCGCCATCGACATGATCGTCGACCGCCGCGAGATGCGCACCGAGCTGGCCTCGCTGCTGGCCTTGCTGCTAAAGCTGCCCAAGGATGCGCTGGCTTGAGGCCTGTCGTACACTACCGCCCATGACAGAATCCCGCGACAGCAATGTGTTGAAAATCGGCGAGCTGGCCGCGCGCGCCGGCCTGACCGTGCGCGCGCTGCACCACTACGACAGCATCGGCCTGCTGAAGCCGTCGGGCCGCGCCGGCTCCGGCTACCGCCTGTACAACCGCGACGACGTCGCGCGCCTGCACCACATCCAGACGCTGCGGCGCTTCGGCATGTCGCTGGCCGACATCGCCACCTTCCTGGCCAGCCCGGACGCGCCGTTCGCCGACATCGTCGCGCAGCAGATCGCCGCGCTGGGCAAGCAGATCGAGCAGGCGACCACGCTGCGCGAACAGCTGACGCGGCTGCAGCAGGTGCTGGGCCGGGGCGACAGTCCCGAGCTGTCCGACTGGCTGCGGACGCTGGAGATGATGGACCTGTACGACAAATATTTCACCCGCGAAGAATTGAAGCGCCTGCCCTTCTGGCAACAGGACGCGCGCCGCAACGCCGCCTGGGCCGCGCTGGTGGCCGAGGTGGAAGCCCTGATGGCGCAAGGCGTGCCGCCGGACGACGCGCGCGCGGGCGAACTGTCGGAGCGCTGGATGCGGACACTGCAGCACGACACCGCCGCCAATCCCGAATTCGCCCGCCGCATCACCGTCATGCTGGAGCGGGAGGTCAAGGCGCAACAGCAAACCCGCATCACGCCGGCGCTGAGGGACTATGTGTCGGCGGCGATGGGCGAGCGCAGGCTGGCCATCTACGCGCGCTACCTGGACGCGGACGAACTGCGCACCCTGCGCGCCAACAGCGGCAAGAACCAGGAAGAATGGATGGCGCTGATCGCCGGCGTGCACCAGCATTTGGAAGACCGCATCGCCCACGACGCGCCGTCGGCGCAGGCGCTGGCGCGGCGCTGGATGGAACTGTTCCTGTCGCAGATCGGCGGCAACCTGGCCACGCTGGCCAAGATCCGCACCGCACACGACCTGGAACCCGCGCTGCTGAGCGGAAGCTGGATCACACCCGCCATGCTCGACTACATCAGGATCTCCTACGCCACGCTGGCTTGATCAAGCGTAAGGCGAACGCCGGTATTGCGCCCTAAGATCGCGGAGGTGCCACCGTCCAGGAGACCAGCATGACCCGACTTGTAGCCCCGATACTGTTGATGCTGACGCTGGGCGCCTGCCACAGCGCGCGCGATGCCGACACCCTGATGGCCCAGGCCCGCCAATACCGTGCGCGGGGCGAAATCAGGTCGGCTATCATCGAACTGAAAAACGCCCTGCAAGAGTCGCCCGACAACGCCAACGCCCGCCTGCTGCTGGGCGAGGTGTACATCGACGCCGGCGACGCCGCGTCGGCCGACAAGGAACTGCGCAAGGCCAAGGCGCTGGGCATAGCGCCGGCGGAAATCCTGCCGCGCTTGGGCAAGGTGATGCTGATGCAAGGCCAGTTCCAGAAACTGCTCGACGACATCAAACCGGACCCGGCCAGTCCGCGCCAGCCCGCGCTGCTGGTCTTGCGCGCCAACGCGCATCTGGGCCTGGGCGACACGGAGCAAGCCCGGCAACTATTCGACGAAGTGCTGGCGAAAGAACCGGACCTGGCCGACGCCCAGCTGGGCCAGGCGAAAATCGCCGCAATGTCGCAGCACCTGGACCTGGCCGCCGAACGCATCGAACGCGCCCTGGCCAAACATCCGGACAACATCGAATGCCTGCGCTTCAAGGGTGACCTGCTGCGCCTGCAGGGCAAGGAAGCGGAAGCCCTGCTGACGTACAAGAAAATCCTGACGCTGCAACCGAACAATACCCAAGCCCACATCGACAGCGCCAACCTTCTGATCCAGGGCAAAAAGCTGGCCGAAGCCCGCGCCGAGATCGACGCCGCCCGCAAGAACGCGCCCGGCAGCCTGCAGGTGTTCTACACGCAAGCCCTGCTTGATTTTCAGGAAGCGAAATATCCGGCGGCGCGCGACACCCTGCAGCAGATCCTGCGCGCGATGCCGGATCACATGCCCAGCGTCCTCCTGATGGGTTCGGTGCAACTGGCGATGGGCTCGTATCTGGAGGCCGAACTGTCCTTCCGCAAATTCCTCAACGCGTATCCGCACCAGATCTACGCCAGCAAGCGCCTGGCCGGACTGCTTTTGAGGAGCGGCAAGGCCGACGACGCGCTCGCCGTGCTGGACCCGCTGCTGGAGGCCAACCGCAAGGACGTGGAATTGCTGGCCCTTGCGGGGCAAGCGCAGATGCAGGCCCGGCATTTCGCCAAGGCGGCCGAGTACTTCCAGGCGGCCAGCGACCTGGCGCCGCAAACGGCCAGCCTGCACACCTCGCTGGGCTTGAGCCGCCTGGGCGCGGGCGAATCGGCGCGCGCGGTGGCCGAACTGGAACAGGCGACCACGCTGGACGACAAGAGCGGCCGCGCCGGCATCCTGCTGGCGATGACCTATTTGCGCAACCAGGAATACGACAAGGCCTTGTCGGCGATCACGGCGATGGAGCGGCACGACGGAAAAAATCCGCTGGTACAAAACATGAAGGGCGGCATCCTCCTGTCCAAACACGACCTGGCTGGCGCACGCGCCGGCTTCGAGCAGGCGCTGGCGCTGGATCCGTCCTACCTGCCGGCGCTTGAAAACCTGGCGCAAATGGATCTGGCGGAAAAGAAACCCGAACAGGCGCGCCAGCGTTACGAAGCCGCGCTGGCCAAAGACAAGCGCAACGTCGGCCTGATGACGGCGCTGGCCCGCCTGGCCCTGCGGCGCAACAACGCCCCGGAAGCGATGCGCTGGCTGGAACGCGCCACCGCCGAACATCCCGACGCGCTGACGCCGGCCTTGCTGCTGGCGAATCTTTACCAAGGTGCCGGCGCCAAGGACAAGGCCCTGAAACTGGCCCAGTCGCTAGTGACCAGCCATCCAGCCGACCCCGACGCGCTGGCGCTGCTGGCGCAGATCCAGGTTGCCAACGGCAACTACGAGGCGGGGCTGGAAAACTATGGCAAGCTGGCCGGATTGCAGCCGGCGTCGGCCGCCGTGCAGCTGCGCATCGCCTATGTCCAGGCCACGCTCAAAGACAAGGCCGGCGCCCTCGACTCGGCCAAGAAAGCCTTGCGCCTGAAGCCGGACTGGTTCGAAGCGCAGGTCCTGGCCGCGACCCTGCTGGTGGAAAATAAAGACTACACCGACGCGCTGGCCCTGGCCCAGACCGTGCAGCGCCAGCGGCCCGACCTGCCGGCCGGACTGACGCTGGAGGGCGATATCTGGATGGAGCGGCAGAAACCGCAGGAAGCGCTGCGCGCCTACGAGCAGGCGTTCAAGATGAGCAAGCTACCGCCGCTGGCGATCAAGCTCCACCAGGCGCTGCTGAAGGCGGGCAAAAGCAAGGAGGCGAACCTGCATGCCGCCCAGTGGCTGCAGCAGCACCCGGCCGAGCTCAGCGTCCGTCTCTACCTGGCCAGTGCCGAACTGTCGGCCGGGCGATACCCGGCGGCGATCGGCTTGTTCGAGTCCATCGTCCGGCTCGACCCGAAAAACGCCGTGGCGCTCAACAACCTGGCCTGGGCCTACCAGCAGGAAAAGGACGAGCGCGCCCTGGCCACCGCCGAACAGGCTTACCGGCTGGCCGGCACCAGCCCCGCCGTCCTCGACACCTTGGGCTGGATACTGTCCGAGCAAGGCGACACCGGCCGCGCCCTGCCCTTGCTGCGCAAGGCCAACACGCTCGCGCCCGACACGCCGGACATCAGCTATCACCTCGGCCTGACCCTGATGAAGGCCGGCAATATCATCGCGGCGCGGCGCCAGTTCGAACAATTGCTGGCCTCCGGCAAGGACTTCCCGAAACGCGCCGAAGTGAAGGCAAAACTCGACACGATGTAGTGTCGGCTATTTTTACACCCTGCCCTCGCTGGGCAGGAACGCCTAAAAAATACGTCTTAAAAACAATCACTTACACCTTCCTTCAAACATGGCTTGGCATTTGCTTAATAGAGGGTAGCCGACCGGTTTCATGGTGGTTGGCAAAGTTTCGAAGCCCCTTGCGTAGCGACTCTTCATTCATCAGGAAGGAAACAAAATGAAAAAATTAGGCACACTAAGCGCTCTGCTGGGAGCGCTGTTATCGGCCGGCGCAGTCCACGCGACCACGCTGGACACCCGTAGCGCCGCCAACGTGCTGTTTGCAGGCAACCCCGGAGAGCCGGCCGCTCCCTCCGCCACAGGCGGCGACGGCGTCCTCCAGAATTTCACCGGGATCGACTGGCATCAAAACGGCGCGGGCCTGGTTCAGGGATTCACGCTAAGCCCCGCCAACAACACCGGCGACTTCGCCGACTTCACCCTGACGTACCAGGCCTTCGCCGCAGCCATCGGCAGCACCTCGGCGACGCCGGACCTGCGCGTCGCGCCCCCGGGCCCCGCCGTAGGCACCTATGAGCTGACGACTACCGCCACCTTGCACGAACGGGCCACCTGCCTCAATGCGGGCTGCTCCACGGTCGCCCTCACCTTCACCCCCTCCACCACCAGCACCTGGACGGTATATTTCGATAACTCGCCCGATGCCGACCAAGCGACCGGACTGGGATTCACCGATGGCGTGGCCATGCTGTCGGGCACCTGGGATGCGGAACTGTCGACCTTTTTAGCGACCGGCACGTCCGGCACTCCCGGCGCCACCGGTGTGGGCTCGGCGACGTTGGCCGGCACCGTGCTGATGACGAACTCGACCTACGTCTCCCCGGCCCTGGCCGGCACCCGGTTCGACACCACGCTGAACTTCCCCGGCCCCGCTTCGCCTGGCTTCACGCGGCCGCTGCTGGTCAACGGCATTGCGACCGGTCCGAACACGGATTCGCAATTCGTGTTGAACATCGACGGAGCCCAGCAATTCACGCCCGTGCCCGAGCCGGCCACGCTGGCGCTGGTCGCGGCAGGCATCTTCGGCATGGGGTCGTTCGGCCGCCGCCGCGAAAAACGGCAATGATCCCTGGCCGGGATTGGCGATCGGTAATCGGTGGAGGCCGGCGCTGGGGGCGCCGGCCTTCTTATTTCAGGCGGCGCGCCGGGCTGCCGCCCCAAATCTCGCCGGACTCGATGCGCGTGCCCTTGGCCACCAGCGAATTGGCCGCCACGATGGCGTTATTGCCTATCGTCACACCGGACAGCACGACCGCATGGGCGCCTATCGTGACATGGTCGCCTATCGTGATGAAATAATGTCCCAAGGTATCGCCCTCGATCACATGGGGCACCAGCAAGGCCGTCTCGCCCACCACGCTGTTGGCGCCCATGGTCACAAACGAGGGATCGTAAATGATGCCCGAGCTGTAGGTGTTGGCGCCAAGGCGGGCGCCCAGCCCGAGGTAGATCAGCCGCATGATCGGAATCGGAATGATGCCGCCGCGTATCAGCGAATTGAACAGGATCAGGTAGAACAGCACATACACCTGATAGATGAACTCCTGCCTGGAGCCGAATTCGATATTGCCATCATGCAGAGGCAGCGCCCACATGAAAATCCGGAACACCAGCATGCCGTACAGGTAGACCAGCACCACGGCCGCCGCGGTGACGGCCACGCCCCGGAAATCGCCCAGGCCGGGAATATTGCCCACGCCGCACCAGGCGCTCAGCACCGCCAGCAGCAACACCAGCGCCAGCATGGAAAGAAACACGACAATCGCGGAAGGTCTGATTTTTCGCATGAAAAAACTCCCCACAAGAAGGTCGATTATAGGGAAAGAGGATTTTCCGGTCGTCGATTTGCCTTGATCCCGCTCAAAGGTCGCGCAAATGAAAAAGCCGCTGATACCTGATGGCATCAACGGCTTTCGAATTTGGTTGCGGGGACAGGATTTGAACCTGTGACCTTCGGGTTATGAGCCCGACGAGCTGCCAGACTGCTCCACCCCGCGTCTGATGTAGTCATTATAGGGCAAATCCTTACATTAGGCAATATTAATCCTGACATCGGTCGCGATAGTCCGAATAAATGCTGTTACCTATAGGCATAGGGCATGCCGCACAGGCGACTAACGGTGTAAAGTAGTCAAAGTGAGCATATCCACCGACTTGAGCTATCCCCTATGAAATTTTGTTCCGAATGCGCCGCCCCAGTCAGCCTGGCGATCCCGGCCGGCGACAACCGCCCCCGCTACGTGTGCGGCAACTGCGCCACCATCCACTACCAGAACCCGAAAATGGTTCTGGGCACCATCCCCGTATGGGAACGCGATGGCGAACTGAAGGTGTTGCTGTGCAAGCGCGCGATCGAACCGCGCCACGGCTACTGGACGCTGCCGGCCGGCTTCATGGAGAACAATGAAACCACGGCCGAAGGCGCCATCCGCGAAACCCAGGAAGAAGCCGGCGCCAACATCGAACTGGGCCAGATGTTCTCGCTACTGAACGTGGCGCGCGTGCACCAGGTCCACATGTTCTACCTGGCCACGCTGCTGGACTTGGACTTCTCCCCCGGCGAGGAAAGCCTGGAAGTGCAACTGTTCAGCGAGGCGGAGATTCCGTGGGACGACCTGGCCTTCCCCACCATACACACCACGCTGGAACTGTTCTTCGCCGACCGCGTCAAAATCCGTGAGGGCGGCAGCTACGGCTTCCACACCCAGGACATAATCCGCAACATGCGTTCAGACAGCTCGACAACGTGATCCCCTGGCTCGAAACCGACAGCCCCTTCCCCGATGTGGCGGAGGCGCTGACCACCGATGCGCCCGGCCTGCTGGCGGCCGGCGCCGACCTGTCGCCGCAGCGTTTGCTGATGGCCTACCGGCACGGCATCTTCCCCTGGTTCTCCGAAGGCCAGCCCATCCTGTGGTGGAGCACCGACCCGCGCATGGTGCTGATGACCGACCAGTTCCGCATCTCGGACAGCCTCAGGAAAACCCTGCGCAAGGTCGAGCGCGAGATGGCCGCCGGCGGCCGCTGGCAGGTGCGCTTCGACAGCGCCTTCGAACAGGTGATGCGGGCCTGCGCCGCGCCACGCCGGGACGGCCCCGGCACGTGGATCTCGGAAGACATCATCGCCGGCTACACCGGCCTGCACAAGCTGGGCTACGCCCACTCGGCCGAGCTGTGGCTGGACGGCCAGCTGGTCGGCGGCGCCTACGGCGTCTCGATCGGCCACATGTTCTACGGCGAATCGATGTTCGCGCGCGTCACCGACGGTTCCAAGATCGCGCTGGCCTACCTGGTGCGCTTCCTGCGCCAGCACGGCGTGCAAATGATCGATTGCCAGCAGGAGACCGGCCACCTGGCCTCGCTGGGCGCGGCGCCGATTCCGCGCGCGCAATTCCTGGCGCATCTGCGCAACACTATTGAATTGCCTCAGATCACTGTGTGGGAACCCATTGCACCGCTGGCTGCGGACAGTTAAGCTAAAGGTGACCAGCGCCTTCGGAAACTTGGCGCTATCATAGGCTTACACCACCGCTCTCGATAGGACGCGCATGACGCACCTGAATGATCTGCCTTTCGCGACGCTGCAGTTTTACACGACGGCGCCCTACCCTTGCAGCTATCTGGACGCGCGCCAGGCGCGCTCGCAGGTGGCCACGCCCTCGCACCTGATCAACGCCGACGTGTATTCCGAGCTGGTCAAGAACGGTTTCCGCCGCAGCGGCATCTTCACCTACCGCCCGTATTGCGACGGCTGCCAGGCCTGCATCCCGGTGCGGGTGGTGGCCGACCTGTTCGCGCCCAGCCGCGGCCAGCGGCGCGCGTGGGTCAAGCACGGCAACCTGATCGCCGGCGTCGCCACGCTGTCGTTCTCGGACGAGCACTACGACCTCTACCTGCGCTACCAGAGCAAGCGCCACGCCGGCGGCGGCATGGACCAGGACAGCCGCGACCAGTACGCGCAATTCCTGCTGCAAAGCCGGGTCAACACGCGGCTGGTGGAGTTCCGCGAGCCGGGCGGCACGCTGCGCATGGTCAGCATCATCGACGTGCTGTCCGACGGCCTGTCGTCGGTCTACACCTTTTTCGACCCGGACGTCGAGGGCGCGTCCTACGGCACCTTCAACGTGCTGTGGCAGATCGCCCAGGCGCGCGAACTGAAGCTGCCCTACGTCTACCTGGGCTACTGGATCAAGGAAAGCCCGAAGATGTCGTACAAAACCAACTTCAAGCCGCTGGAGGCGCGCATCCGCGGCGAGTGGAGCGTGCTGGACGCCTGATAAAATACGGGGAATACCAACAAGAGCTCCCCATGTCCGAAAAATTCCTGTACTCGCTGGCCCGTCCGCTGCTGTTTTCCATGGACGCCGAAGCCGCCCACCACTTCACCCTTCCCGCACTCAAGCGCGCCGCCGCCCTGGGCCTGACCAAGCTGGTCAAGCAGCCCAAGGCCGACCCGCGCACCGTGATGGGCATTACGTTTAAAAACCCGGTCGGCCTGGCCGCCGGCCTGGACAAGGACGGCGCCTACATCGACGCGCTGGCCGACCTGGGCTTCGGCTCGATCGAAGTGGGCACCGTCACGCCGCGCGCGCAGCCGGGCAACCCCAAGCCGCGCATGTTCCGCCTGCCGGAAGCGCACGCCATCATCAACCGCATGGGCTTCAACAACGGCGGCGTCGACGCCTTCGTCGCCAACGTGCAATCGTCGCGCTTCTACCAGGACAAGGCTGGCGTGCTGGGCCTGAACATCGGCAAGAACGCCGACACGCCGATCGAACGCGCCACCGACGACTACCTGCACTGCCTGGAAAAAGTCTATCCCTACGCCAGCTACGTGACGGTCAACATCTCGTCGCCGAACACCAAGAACCTGCGCCAGCTGCAAGGCGGCTCGGAACTGGACGGCCTGCTGGGCACGCTGAAGGATGCGCAACTGCGCCTGGCCGACCAGCACAAGCGCTACGTGCCGCTGGCGCTGAAGATCGCGCCGGACATGGACGGCGACCAGGTCAAGAACATCGCCGACGCGCTGCTGCGCCACAAGATCGACGGCGTGATCGCCACCAACACCACGCTCAGCCGCGACGCCGTCACCGGCATGCTGCATGGCGCCGAGGCGGGCGGTTTGTCGGGCGCGCCGGTGTTCGAGCTGTCCAACACGGTGATCCGCCTGCTCAAGGCCGAGCTGGGCGACGCCCTGCCGATCATCGGCGTCGGCGGCATCCTGCGCGGCGCGGATGCCAAGGTCAAAATGGAATGCGGCGCGCAGCTGGTGCAGCTGTACAGCGGCCTGATCTACGCGGGTCCGGCGCTGGTGCGCGATTGCGCGGATGCCCTGCGCGGCAACTAGCGGCAACCAAGGAGACGGCATGCAGCAGACTCAACTCGGAACGAGCGACCTCAGCGTCAGCAAGATCTGCCTGGGCACGATGACCTTCGGCGAGCAGAACACCGAAGCCGACGCGCACAGCCAGCTGGACTACGCGCTCGAGCGCGGCATCAACTTCATCGACACGGCCGAGATGTACCCGGTGATGCCGCGCGCGGAAACGCAGGGCATGACCGAGCGCCACATCGGCACCTGGCTGAAGAAGAGCGGCGCGCGCGGCAAGGTGGTGCTGGCCACCAAGGCGGCCGGGCCCAGCCCGCACATCAGCTGGGTGCGCGGCGGCCAGCAGAACTTCGACGCCGCCAACCTGCGCGCGGCGGTCGAGACCAGCCTGCAGCGGCTGCAGACCGACCATATCGATTTATACCAATTGCACTGGCCCAGCCGCAATGTGCCGATATTCGGCTCGAACGCCTTCAATCCCAAGCTGGAGCGTCCCTGCGTGGCGATCGAGGAAACCCTGGCCGCGCTGGGCGACTTGATCAAGGAAGGCAAGATCGGCGCGATCGGCGTGTCCAACGAATCGTGCTGGGGCGTGAACGAGTTCATCAAGCAATCCGAGATGGGCGGCCTGCCGCGCATCGCTACCATCCAGAACCTGTACAACCTGACCGCGCGCCACTTCGAGACCAGCCTGCTGGACGAGACCTGCTACCGCGAGAACGTCAGCCTGCTGGCCTACAGCCCGCTGGCGTTCGGCCAGCTGACCGCCAAGTACCACGACGATCCGAAAGCCAAGGGCCGGCTGACGCTGTTCCCGGTGACGTGGAGCCCGCGCTACCTGCGTCCGGCGGTGTTGTCCGCCGTGGCGCAATACGCCGAGCTCGCGCGCGCCAACGGCCTCACGCCGACCCAGCTGGCGCTGGCGTGGTGCTACTCGCGCTGGTTCGTGGCCTCGACCATCATCGGCGCCACCAACCTGGCGCAGCTGAAGGAGAACATCGACGCCTACAGCGTGCAACTGCCGCCCGAAGTGCTGGCCCAGGTCGACGCCATCCACGCCGCCATCCCCAATCCCGGCCAATAAACCCCTGGGGTCAAGTCTGACATTCGGACACGAGCTCTGCCGTAGGCACGCGCCTACGGCAGAGCTCGTGTCCGAATGTCAGACTTGACCCCAACTGGCGTTTAAACAACAGGCCCGTGCACGTTATCCCAATCTTGCATATCATTAGACGTAACCATTCGTGGGCAGCAACTTTGCGCACTGGTAAGCTTTCCTCATCGTCAACGTAGAAAGACCGTCATATGAGCACACGCCGCATCGCCCGTCCCCTTGCCCGCCCCCTCCTGCTCAGCAGCCTGATCGCCACCACTGTCATTCCCGCCTTCGCCCAGCAAGCCGTCGCCGACGGTGAACTGCAGTCCGTGGTCGTGACCGGTACCTATGCGAAGAACCGCCGCACCATCGATTCCGAATCGCCGGTCGATGTGATCGGCGCGAAAGACCTGCAGGCCAGCGGCTCGACCGAACTGGCCACCGTGCTGGGCCGTCTGCTGCCGTCGATGAACTTCCCGCGCCCGTCCGGCGCCGACGCCAGCGACGCGGTGCGTCCGGCCCAACTGCGCGGGCTGTCGCCGGACCAGACACTGGTGCTGGTCAACGGCAAGCGCCGCCATACCTCGGCGGTGGTCAACGTCAACGGCACCCAGGGCCGCGGCTCGGCGCCCGTGGACCTGAACGCGATTCCGCTGGCTGCCATCGACCACATCGAGGTGCTGCGCGATGGCGCGGCGGCCCAGTACGGCTCGGACGCGATCGCCGGCGTGATCAACATCATCCTGAAAAAAGGCGCGTCCGGCGGCGAGGCCGAAGTGGGCTGGGGCGAGTACCAGAAGCGCGACGGCAAGGCGCTCACCGTGCGCGGCTCGACCGGCTTCAACCTGGGCGACCAGGGCTGGGTGCGCGTGGCGCTGGAGGCGTCCGACCGCGATCCGACCAACCGCGCCGGTCCCGACCTGCGCAATCCGGCCGAGCCGCGCTACGGCAAGGTCAACCAGCGCTTCGGCGATCCCGAGACCCGTCCGCGCACCGTGTTCGTCAACAGCCAGTACCGCGTCAACGACGACATCGACTGGTACGCCTTCGCCAACTACGGCCAGCGCAACACCTCGGCCGCCGCCACCTGGCGCACCGCGCTGGTCGGTACGGCGCAGCGCACGCCGCTGTATCCGGAAGGCTTCCTGCCGCTGGAGAACAGCGAGTCGACCGACGCCTCGCTGGTCACCGGCCTGCGTGGCGAAGCAAGCGGATGGCGCTGGGACGCCAGCCTGAACTACGGCAGCAACGAGTTCCAGCTGGACCTGGACCACACCGTCAACCAGACGCTGGGCGCGGCCAGCCCGACCCACTTCTACGCGGGCAAGCTGAAGAACACGCAACAGCTGTTCAACTTCGACGTGGCCAAGGAATATCCGGTGGCGGCCTTCAGCGGCCCGCTGACGGTGGCGCTGGGCGTCGAGGCGCGGCATGAGAAATACGAGATCGGCGCCGGCGACGAGGCATCCTACATCGGCAGCGGCGCCCAGGGCTTCTCCGGCTTCCGCCCGATCAACGCCGGCAGCAACAGCCGCCACAACGAATCGATCTACGCCAACCTGGAAGCGGAAATCACCAAGAAGTTCTCGGCCTCGGGCGCGCTGCGCCACGAACGCTACAGCGATTTCGGCAGCACCACCTCGGCCAAGGGCTCGGCGCGCTACGCGTTCACGCCGGACTTCTCGCTGCGCGGCACGGCTTCGTCCGGCTTCCGCGCGCCGTCGCTGGCGCAGCAGTTCTACACCATCACCACCACCAACTTCTCGGTGGTGAACGGCGTGAACACGCCGATCGAGACCGGCACCTTCGCGGTTGGCAGCGCGGCCGCGTCGGCCTTGGGCGCGACCCCGCTGAAGGCCGAGAAAGCCCGCAACTACAGCCTCGGCGTGCAGTTCGCGCCCACCCGCAACTGGAACACCACGGTCGACGCCTACCGCATCGACATCGACGACCGCATCGCGCTGTCGGCCAACATGACCTTGTCGCCGGCGCTGCAGGCGGCGCTCGCCAAGCAGTCCATCCTGGTGGGCGCCGGCCGCTACTTCACCAACGCCATCGACACCCGCACCACCGGCGTCGACGTGGTCAGCACCTACCGCTGGGATACCAAGGCCGGCCGCTATGACTTCACCGCTGCCTACAACCACAACAAGAACTCGCTGGAGCACGTCAACGACAACCCGGCCATCCTGACCGCCAACGGCCTGACGCTGATCGACCGCCAGACCATCAACCGCATCACGGTCGGCTCGCCGAAGGACAAGTTCAGCCTGGCCACCGACTGGGCGCTGGGCGATTGGAGCGCGCGCGGCGTGGTGACGCGCTACGGCAGCTTCACCGTGCCGCAGAATAATCCTGCGCTGGATCAAGTCTACGATCCGCAATGGGTGCTGGACTTGTCGGGCAGCGTCAAGCTCAACAAGAACTGGCGCCTGAGCGCGGGCATCGACAACGTGACCAACCGTTATCCGGACCAGGTCACGTCGGCGGGCAACCTCAACAACAACGGCATCAATCCGTACAGCGGCTTCGCGCCGAACGGCTTCAACGGCCGCTACTACTACGCCAAGGCCGGCTACAGCTGGTAATCAAGGTCGAGGGCGGCGTCCGCGCCGCCCCGGTTTCAGGACAACTCCCCGCCGCTCAAGGCCGCGTCGATGTCGGCGCGGGTCAGCTCCGGCGCGAACTGCTGGATGAAGTGGTAGGCGTACGAGCGCAGGTAGGCGCCGCGCCGCACCGCCAGCCGCGTGGTGTTCTGCGCGAACAGGTGCGACGCCTCCACCGCGCGCATGCCCTTGTCGCGCCCGTGGTCGAAGGCCATCGAGGCCACGATGCCGACGCCCAGCCCCAACGCCACATACTGCTTGATGACGTCCGAGTCCATGGCCGTCAGCACGATGTCGGGCTTGACGCCGGCGCGTTCGAACGCGGCGTCGATGTGGCCGCGGCCGGTGAAGCCGATGTCGTAGGTGATCAACGGGAACTCGGCCAGGTCCTCCAGCCGGATCGGCGAGCGCGCCAGCAGCGGGTGGCCGTCCGGCACCACGATCAAATGGCTCCAGCGGTAGCAAGGGAAAGACACCAGGTCCGGGAATTGCGACAAGCCCTCGGTGGCGATGCCGATGTCGGTCTTGCCGGACAAGATCCACTCGGCGATGTGCTCGGGCGCGCTTTGCTGCAAGGCGATGCGCACATCCGGATAGGCGGCGCGGAAGCCCTGCACCACTTTCGGCAGCGCATAGCGCGCCTGCGTGTGGGTGGCCGCCACGCTCAGCGTGCCGCTCTGCTGGCCGGTGTATTCGAGGCTGGCCTGCTGCAGGTTCTCCGCCTCGATCAGCAGCCGCTCGATGATCTTCAGGATGCCCTTGCCCGGCTCGGTCATGCCGGTCAGACGCTTGCCGTTGCGTTCGAAAATCACCACGCCGAGCTCGTCCTCCAGCTCGCGGATCTGGCGGCTGACGCCGGGCTGCGAGGTGAACAGGGCATTCGCCACTTCGGTCAGGTTGTAGCCACGGCGGGCCGCTTCGCGGATGGACCGCAGTTGTTGGAAATTCATATCGCCACTCCAGCGTCGACAAAGACATGCAGGCGCTTGGGACGCACCACCAGGGTTTCGCCTTCCTTCAATTGCAGATGACTGTATCGTTCATTCGACATCACCGCCTCGATCAGCTCGGCGGTATCGCTGCGCTCCAGGTCCAGCTGGGCCAGCGGGCCGATCGCGTGCGCGCGACGCAGCTTGACCACGATACCTTCCGCGCCCGGCGTGTAGCGGTCGATCTCCAGGTCGTGCGGACGCACATAGGCGGTGCCCTTGCCGTCGGCCTGCGGCTGGCCCGGCACGGCGAAGGAAGCGTCGCCGCTGGCCAGCACGCCGTCCTGCACGCGGCCATGGAACATGTTCACGTTGCCGAGGAAGCCGTACACGAACGGCGAGGCCGGATGGTTGTAGACCTGGTCCGGCGCTCCGATCTGCTCGACGTTCCCCTTGTTCATCAGCACCACCTGGTCGGCCACCTCCAGCGCCTCCTCCTGGTCGTGCGTGACGAAGATCGACGTCACATGCAGCTCGTCGTGCAGGCGGCGCAGCCAGCGCCGCAGTTCCTTGCGCACCTTGGCGTCGAGCGCGCCGAACGGCTCGTCCAGCAGCAGCACGCGCGGCTCGACCGCCAGCGCGCGCGCCAACGCGATGCGCTGGCGCTGCCCGCCCGACAGCTGCGGCGGATAGCGGTCGGCCAGCCAGTCCAGCTGCACCAGCTCCAGCAGTTCCTTGACCTTGCGGCGGATCTGGTCTTCCGACGGCCGCTCGGCGCGCGGCTTGACGCGCAGGCCGAAGGCGACGTTCTCGAACACCGTCATGTGCTTGAACAGCGCATAGTGCTGGAACACGAAGCCGACCTGGCGCTCGCGCACATGGCGGTGCGAAGCGTCGCGGTCGTCGAGCAGCACGCGGCCCGAATCGGGATGCTCCAGGCCGGCGATGATGCGCAGCAGCGTGGTCTTGCCGCAGCCGGACGGGCCCAGCAGCGCGGTCAGCTCGCCCTGCGGAAAATCCAGCGACACATTGTTGAGGGCGACGAAATCGCCAAAGCGTTTATTGATGTTGATTACTTCGATGGTCATGGCATTACTCCGTTGGACGCGCGTCGTCGGCGATCGATTCGTTCAGGCGCCAGGCGATAAAGGATTTCAGGGCCAGCGTCACCAGCGCCAGCAAGGCCAGCAGCGAGGCCACGGCAAAGGCGGCGGCAAAGTTGTATTCGTTGTAGAGGATCTCGACCTGCAGCGGCACGGTGTTGGTCTCGCCACGGATGTGGCCGGACACCACCGACACCGCGCCGAACTCGCCCATCGCGCGGGCGTTACACAGGATCACGCCGTACAGCAGCCCCCACTTGATGTTGGGCAGCGTGACGCGGCGGAAGGTGTCCCAGCCGGACGCGCCCAGCACGATGGCGGCCTCCTCCTCCTCGCTGCCCTGCGCCTGCATCAGCGGGATCAGCTCGCGCGCGACAAACGGGAACGTGACGAAGATGGTGGCCAGCACAATGCCCGGCACCGCGAACAGGATCTTGATGTCGTGCTCCTGCAGCCACGGGCCGAACCAGCCCTGCGCGCCGAACAGCAGCACGTAGATCAGGCCGGAGATCACCGGCGACACCGAGAACGGCAGGTCGATCAGCGTCAGCAGGATGCTCTTGCCGCGAAACTCGAACTTGGCGATGCACCACGAGGCCGCCACGCCGAACACCAGGTTCAGCGGCACGGCGATCACCGCCGTGATCAGCGTCAGCTTGATGGCCGAGATCGCATCGTCCTCGATGATGGCGGCCGCGTACGCTTCCCAGCCCTTGCGGAAGGCTTCGACAAACACCGCCACCAGCGGCACGAACAGAAACAGTGTCAGGAAGGTCAACGCGACGGCGATCAGCACGATGCGCACCCACCAGGGCTCCAGCGTGTGTGGCGCCGGCGCGCCTCGGCGCGTGCTTGTGGTTGGAATGCCGCTCATTATTTCCCCGACTTTCCGCGAGCCCAGGCTTGCAACAGGTTGATGGTCAACAGCATGACGAAGGACACCACCAGCATCACCACCGCGATCGCGGTGGCGCCGGCGTAGTCGTACTGCTCCAGCTTGGTGATGATGAACAGCGGCGTGATTTCCGACACCATCGGCATATTGCCGGCGATGAAAATGACCGAGCCATACTCGCCGGTGGCGCGCGCGAAGGCCAGCGCGAAGCCGGTCATCAACGACGGCAGGATGGTCGGGAACACCACGCGGGTGAAGGTCTGCCAGGCGTTGGCGCCAAGGCTGGCGGCGGCCTCTTCCAGTTCGCGCTCGGCGTCCTCCAGCACCGGCTGCACGGTGCGCACCACGAACGGCAAGCCGATGAAGGTCAGCGCGACCACCACGCCGACCGGCGTGAACGCCACCTTGAAACCCAGCGTGCCTTCGAGGAAGCGGCCAAACCAGCCGTTGGCCGAATACAGCGCGGTCAGCGTGATGCCGGCCACGGCGGTGGGCAGCGCGAACGGCAGGTCGACCAGCGCGTCGATGATGCGCTTGCCGGGAAACTCGTAGCGCACCAGCACCCAGGCGACGATGCCGCCGAACACCACGTTGACCAAGGCGCCCAGCAGCGAGGCGCCGAAGGTCAGCTTGTAGGAGGCGACCACGCGCGCCGACGTCACCGCGCTCCAGAAGCCGTCCCAGCTGAGGGTGAAGGTCTTCAGGAACACGGCCGACAGCGGGATCAAAACGATCAGCGTCAGGTAGAAAATGGTGAAGCCCAGCGACAGCCGGAACCCCGGCATGACGCGGAAAGGCGCGCCCCTGGCGGCGGCTGGCGCCGTGGCGGGCGCAGCGAGAACTGCAGACATGTACGCTCCCTTATTACAAATTCTTCTATAAGGGCTGCATAATCTCATCAAGGCTTCATATTACAAACGAAGCATTTTTCATTTGGTTAGACGGTAAAGCTATATGGATTTTAAGACACCAGCTTGGCCGCCACCGCGACCAGGGTGAAGGCCAGCAGGCCGCGCAGCAGGCGCTCTGGCACGGCGCGCGCGGCGTAGGAACCGATGGTGATGCCGGGCAGCGAGCCGACGAGCAAGGTCAGCAGCAAGCTCCAATTGATGGAGCCCAGCCACCAGTGGCCGATGGCGGCGATGGCCGTCAGCGGCACGGCGTAGGCGATGTCGGTACCGGCCACTTCTGCGGCACTCAGGCGCGGATACAGCATCACCAGCAGCGTCGCGCCGATGGCGCCGGCGCCGATGGAGGAGATCGTCACCAGCGTGCCCAGAACGGCGCCCGCGATGATGGTGGCGATGGTCAGCGCACTGCCCTGCAGCTGGCGCGACGGCTCGGCCATGATCCAGGCCAGCATCTTGCGCTTGAACATCAGAGCGACCACGGTCAGCATCACCGAGCCGGCGATCATGTAGCGGATCACCAGGCCGATTTCCTGGTTGAGCGTACCGAAATGTTTGAGGGCCAGGCTGGCCACCAGGGCGGCAGGCAAGGCGCCGAGACAGAGGCGGCGCACGATTTCCCAATGCACCGTGCCGCGCATGCGGTGGGTGAAGGTGCCGACGCCCTTGGTCAGCGAGGCGAACGCCAGGTCGGTGCCGACCGCGACCGCCGGCGACACGCCGAACAACAGCGTCAAAAGCGGCGTCATCAGCGAGCCGCCGCCCACGCCGGTCATGCCGACCAGCAGGCCGACAGCGAAACCAGATGCGACAAAGGACAAATCCATGCAAATCCCCAAGAGTAGATCGCAGAGTACCTACTCTAAGGGAATATCCAAACAACGCAATCCTTATTTGCTTATACGCATTTTCTCAACGTGGGCATTATTTGTTCGGTTGAGGAGTGACTCGCAAATAAGGACGAACTGCGGTAAAGCCCTTTGGATACTTCTGTTTCAGCACGTCCGGGTCTTGCACGGTCAGCGGAATGATGACGTCGTCGCCATCTTTCCAGTTGCCTGGCGTGGCCACGGTGTAACCATCGGTCAACTGCAAAGCGTCGATTACACGCAACACTTCGTCAAAATTGCGGCCGGTGCTCATCGGGTAGGTCAGGCTCAGGCGCACCTTCTTGGCCGGGTCGATCACGAACAGCGTGCGCACGGTGGCGGTGGCCGAGGCGTTCGGGTGGATCATGTCGTACAGCGTCGAGACTTTACGGTCCGCGTCGGCGATGATGGGGAAGCCCACCACGGTGTCCTGGGTTTGCTCGATGTCCGAGATCCACGCCGTGTGCGATTCGGCCGGGTCGACCGACAGCGCGATGGCCTTGACGTTGCGCTTGTCAAATTCTGGTTTCAGCTTGGCGGTCAGGCCCAGCTCGGTCGTGCAGACCGGCGTGAAGTCGGCCGGGTGCGAGAACAGCACCACCCAGGAATTGCCTGCCCACTCGTGGAAATGCAGCTTGCCGATGGAAGAGTCTTGTTCAAAATCAGGGGCGGTATCGCCCAGTCGTATCGTCATAATCAGCTCCGTAAGGAAATGTGAGGTTCAGGTGGACGTGAAGGCACTATTCTGCGCCTTTTCTGCTAAAAAATACAACGTTTCAAGGCCTTCGGTCCGGCTTACCTGGGCTGGTAGATCTGGTCGAACAGGCCGCCGTCGGCGAAGTGCACCTTCTGGGCCTTGGTCCAGTCGCCGGCCACATCGGACAACCTGAACAACTTCACGCTCGGGAACTGGGCGGCGTATTTCTTCGCCTCCTTTTCCACGGCCGGACGGTAGTAATTCCTGGCGATGATTTCCTGCGCCTCGTCGGTGTACAGGAAGTTCAGGTAGGCCTCGGCCACCTTGCGGGTGCCGCGCTTGTCGACCACCTTGTCGACCACGGCCACCGGCGGCTCGGCCAGGATGGACACCGACGGCGCAACGATGTCGAACTTGGCCGGCCCCAGTTCCTTGACCGCCAGCAGCGCCTCGTTTTCCCAGGCGATCAGCACGTCGCCGATGCCACGCTCGACAAAGGTGGTGGTGGCGCCGCGCGCGCCGGAATCCAGCACCGGCACGTTCTTGTACAGCTTGCTCAGGAAATCCTTGGCCGACGCCTCGCTGCCGCCCGGCTGGCGCAGCGCGTAGCCGTAGGCGGCCAGGTGGTTCCAGCGGGCGCCGCCGGACGTTTTCGGATTCGGGGTGATGACGGCCACGCCGGGCTTGACCAGGTCGCTCCAGTCCTTGATGCCCTTGGGATTGCCCTTGCGCACCAGGAACACGATGGTCGAGGTGTACGGCGTGCTGTTGTGCGGCAGCTTTTTCTGCCAGTCCGGCGCCAGCAGCTTGCGCTCGGCGATGGCGTCGATGTCGTAGGCCAGCGCCAGCGACACCACGTCCGCCTCCAGGCCGTCGATCACGGCGCGGCCCTGCTTGCCGGAGCCGCCGTGCGATTGCTTAATCTTCAGCACGTCGCCGGTCTTGGCTTTCCACTCCTTGGCAAAGGCGGTGTTGACGTCCTGGTACAGCTCGCGCGTAGGATCGTACGAGACGTTCAGCAAGGAGACTTCGGCGGCCAAGGCTGGTGCGATGGCGGTGACGGCAAGAACAGCAGCAGCGAGTATTTTTTTGGACAGCATCTGATTCCCCTGGTAATGAAGGTCTTCAGATTAAGACTGTCCTTTATAAATGAGAACTAAGCTTTTAGCCGTTCAATATACCCAAACCTTATATGCGTTCAATAAAAGCGGTTGAACAGCACCACACCCCAGGCCCCGGCCGCCAGCAGGCAGGTCAGCAGAACAGCGGCGCTGCCGAAGTCCTTGGCGTTCTTGGACAGCGGATGGCGCTCCAGCGATACCCGGTCCACCACCGCCTCGATGGATGAATTGATCAGTTCCACGATCAAAATCAGCATCAATACACCAATCAACATCAATTTTTCAAACGCCGAGATGCGCAGGATCAACGCGATCAGGGTGCCGACCACGAACACGCTCACTTCCTGGCGGAACGCATGTTCATGCCGCCAGGCCGATTTAAAGCCGTCCACGGAGTATAAAAAGGCCGAAAAGATACGTTTCAGGCCACTCTTGCTCTTGAATTCGCTCACTGGTTCCATGAATAAGCCACAAATAGAGAATGTATCATTATGCATCAATTCCCATTTTTTTCACATTATGGTATAAAGTATCTATCGCATACTGCACCGCACCAACCACATCATGAAAATCGAAACCGTTCCTGAGCAAAAGACCACTATCCAGGTGATCGAGCGCATGGTGGCGCTACTCGATGCGCTGGCCAAATATCCCGACCCCGTTAGCCTGAAGGAATTATCCAAGGTTTCCGGGCTACACCCCTCCACCGCCCACCGCATTCTCAACGATATGGTGCTCACGCGCTTTGTCGACCGCATCGAACCGGGCACCTACCGGCTGGGCATGCGGCTGCTGGAATTGGGCAATGTGGTCAAGAGCCGGCTGTCGGTGCGCGAGGCCGCGCTGGATTTCATGCGTGCACTGCACAAAAAAACCCAGCAGACCATCAACCTGTCGGTTCGCCAGGGCGACGAGATCGTCTACATCGACCGCGCCTTCTCGGAACGCTCGGGCATGCAGGTGGTGCGCGCCATCGGCGGCCGGGGGCCGCTGCATCTGACCTCGACCGGCAAGCTGTTCCTGTCGGTGGACGAGCCGAAAGCCATCCGCGCCTACGCCACGCGCACCGGTTTGGCCGGCCACAACAAGAATTCGATCACGGATCTGGTCAAGCTCGAACGCGAGCTGAACCTGGTGAAATCGCGCGGCTACGCGCGCGACAATGAGGAGCTGGAGCTGGGGGTGCGTTGCATGGCCGCCGGCATCCACGACGACAGCGGCAAGCTGATTGCCGGCCTGTCGATCTCGGCGCCGGCCGACCGCCTGCAGGACGAGTGGCTGGAAGACCTGGTCGCGACCGCCAACCAGATTTCCGCCACGCTCGGTTACATCCCGGTCGAATAAGCCGCCGGTGCGCTGAGGCCGGCCGGCTTCAGCGCCTCCAGCCATTTACGCATGCGGCCGGCATCGGCGGTGCGCGACTGCTTGCCCTTGGAATCGAGGAACACCATGATCACCGAGCGGCCTTCGATCACCGCCTGCATCATCAGGCAGCGCCCCGCTTCGTTGATGAAGCCGGTTTTCTGCAAGCCGATCGCCCAGTCCGGGCTGGCCACCAGGTGGTTGGTGGTGCCGAACTGCATCGGACGGCCGTTGGTTTCCACCATGGCCTTGGCGTCGGTCGAATACTGGCGCAGGATGGGTTGCTGATACGCGGCCATCGCCAGCTTGGCCAGGTCGCGCGCGCTGGCCACGTTCATTTTCGACAAGCCGCTGGAATCGACGTAGTGCGTGTCGACCATGCCCAGTTCGCGCGCCTTGGCGTTCATCGCCTCGACAAATGCGGGCTTGCCGCCCGGATAGTTACGGCCCAGCGCCGAGGAGGCGCGGTTTTCCGAGCTCATCAGGGCGATGTGCAGCATGTCGGCGCGGCTCAGCTGGGTACCGACCTTCAGGCGCGAGCTGCTGAACTTTTCGCGGTCGACGTCCTCGTCGGTGATGGTCAGGATCTCGTCCATGTTCTGCTTGGCTTCGACCACGATCAGGCCGGTCATCATCTTGGTGATCGAGGCGATCGGCAGGGCGACGTTGGAATTCTTTTCAAACAGCACTTCGGAATTGGCCTGGTCCAGCACCAGCGCCACGTTGGACTTGAGGTCCAGCGGGTCGTGCGTCATGTTCAGGCCGGCGAGGTCGCCCATCGTCGGCACCGGCGGCGCGGCAACGATCATGCGCTGGTACACCACCTTGCGGCGGCCATGGACCATGACCACGCGCTTGACCACGCGCTCGCCCGGTTCGGCGGCGGCCACGCGCACCGGCCCGCGGGCCTTGACCTTCTTCACGTGGTGTTTTTTCGGAGCAGCGCCATCGGCCGCCTGGGCGGCTGTCGCGGTGAGCGCCGTGGAAGCGAACATCAGCGAAATGAGCACACTCAAAGCTAGTTTAGACATTCATATCCCCGAAAAAAAGCACTGCACAGAAAGCGAAAGTACTGTTGCAGTGTAGCAAAACGCCGGACAAGCGCAAGCAAATTTAACATTGCGAGCATCGATGGTTGCGTCGACGCAATAGCGCTCAGTACGCTTTAGACAAGCTAGTGCTAACCAACAAATTTAACAAATTCCTCAACCGCCATCCGCTCGGTGACCAGCGAATTTTCGATTTTCGAGCTGTCGGCGTAGCCGAGCGCCATGCCGCACACGACGGTTTCATTGTCCGGCAAACCCAGCTCTTTGCCTATGATTTTATGATACTGGGTAAAGGCCGCCTGCGGGCAAGTGTCGAGGCCCCTGGCCCGCGCCGCCACCATGATGTTTTGCAGGAACATGCCATAGTCCAGCCAGGAACCCTGCTCCATGATGCGGTCGATGGTAAAGATGAGACCCACCGGCGCACCAAAAAATTCATAGTTGCGTCCATGTTGCGCGGCCATGCCGGCCTTGTTGTCGCGCGTCAGGCCCAGCAGCGCGTACAGGTCCCAGCCCACCTTGCGGCGGCGCTCGATGAAGGGCGAGACCCATTCTCGCGGGTAATAGGCGTATTCCTCGGTGTGCTGTTTGGCTTGCTCCGGGTCGTTGTGCGCGGCCAGGATCGCCGCCGACAATTGCCGCTTGCGCTCACCGTCCAGCACGTAGACCTTCCACGGCTGGGTATTGGTGCCGGACGGCGCCCGCGCCGCCACTCGCAGGATCTGCGCGACGTCCTCGCGCGCGACGGGCTGCGGCAAATAGGCGCGGATCGAACGGCGGCTGGTGATGGCGGCGTCCACCGCTTGCTGGTCGGGAGTGGAAATCATGGGGCCTCGCTTTATTTGGTTTTCTTGACTACAAATATCACACCAGTGACCGCCAGCGCCATCCCCGCTATGCCGAGGGCGTTGAAAGCCTCGCCGAACATCAGCCAGGCCATGACGGCGGTGGTGGGCGGTGTCAGGTACAGCAGGCTGGTGACTTGCGTGGCGTCGCTGCGGCGTATCAACGCGAACAGCAGGAAGATGGCGCCGATCGACAGGCCCATCACCGACCACAGCAAGGCGCCGATGAAGCGCGGCGTCCACTGCACCGCAGCAAAGTCCGGCCCCAGGCCTTCAAAAAAGACCGCCAGCGGCAGCACCACCACCAGCGAGGCGGCGAACTGGATCACGGTGCCGGTGCGCAGGTCGAACTGCGGGCAATGGCGCTTCTGGTACAGCGTGCCGGCGGTGATCGACAGCAGCGCCAGCACGCACAGCAGGATGGCGTCGACCGGCAGGCCGGTCAGCTTGATCTTGGCGGCCACCACCAGCCCCACCCCGGCCAAGCCGAAGACCAGCCCCAGCCACTGCCGCGGCAACACCTTCTCGCCGATCAGCGGCGCGGCGAAGGCGGTCAGGATGGGCTGCATGCCGACGATCAGCGCCGACAAGCCGGCTGGCATGCCCAGCTTGATGGCGCACCAGACGCCGACCAGATAGCCGGCCTGCACCAGCAATCCGGCCAAGGCGATCTGCCAGATCTTGCCGTGCGGCCAGGGCGCCTTCAGCAGCAACACGGCCGGCACCAGGAACAGCAGCACGCCCAGGAAGCGCATCACCAGGAAGGTCAGCGGCGGCGCATACGGCAGGCCGAACTTGGCGACGATGAATCCGCTGCTCCACAACAACACGAAAAACAGCGGCAGCGGCGACAGGAAAGTGGCGTGTTTGACGGGTACGGCGGCGCTGGGGGTGTTGGACATGGGTGAGCCGGTCAAACCTGCTTGCAAATTGAAAGGAAATCGGCGCCGGTTTGCGGCGCCGACTCGACAGGATGCAAGTCTATCACGGCAGGGATTTCGCCACCGGCCAGGCGGCATTTTCCCTGGGGAAATGCTTTCTTCCGGCTAGAGTCGGTTCTTTGATGCAATGCACAAAAAATCGCTTGACTTAATTTTTGAAGGCCGTAAAATCGGGTTTGTTGCGTTGCACAATTTGTTGTTCGGTCTGAAACGTGGATTGCCTGTTTCTCACCGGCTGTAGAAACAGCAGTACTTAATCAATGACTACTTTCCTGGAGATTTAAATGTTTTCAATCCCTGAGCAATTTTCCAATGCGACCAAAGCTAACTTTGAAGCTCAATTCGCGATTTTCTCGGCCCTGACCAACAAGGCTTTCGAAGGCGTGGAGAAGTTCGTCGACCTGAACCTGACCGCCGCCAAGGCATCGCTGGAAGAGTCGTCGATCACCACCAAGCAACTGCTGTCGGCCAAAGATCCACAAGAATTCTTCTCGCTGGCTTCGGCACAAGCCCAGCCTAGCGCAGAAAAAACCATCGCTTACGGCCGTCACCTGGCGACCATCGCTTCGAGCACCGGTGCTGAATTCAGCAAAGCTGCTGAAACCCAGATCGCTGAAACCAACCGCAAAGTCATCTCGCTGGTGGAAGAAGTGAGCAAGAACGCCCCAGCCGGTTCGGAAAACGCCGTCGCCATCCTGAAATCGGCCATCGGCAACGCCAACGCCGGTTACGAGCAGTTCGCCAAGACCGCCAAGCAGGCTGTCGAGTCGATCGAATCGAACCTGACCTCGGCCGTGAACCAGTTCACCGCCGCTGCCGCAAAAGCTGCTCCAGCCAAGAAGTAATCAAGGAATACCGGCGCGGTAGGGCGCCGGTTCCTGCAAAACACCGTGTGTGCCTGCGACGCTCAAGATCGTCGCAAGCCACACGGTTTTTTTTTCGCCCGATTACTCGCCGAGATAGGCGGCTTTAACGCGCGGGTCGTCCAGCATGTCCTTGGCGTTGCCGGTCATGGTGATGTTGCCTGAATCCATGACATAGCCGCGGTGTGCCGCCTGCAGCGCCAGCTTGGCGTTCTGCTCCACCAGCAGGATCGTGATGCCCTCTTTCGAGACGTTGCGGATCACTTCGAAAATCTTCTCGACCATGATCGGCGACAGGCCCATCGACGGCTCGTCCAGCAACAGCAGCTTGGGATGCGACATCAGCGCGCGCGCCATCGCCAGCATCTGCTGCTCGCCGCCCGACAGCGTACCCGCCATCTGCGCAGCCCGCTCCTTCAGGCGCGGGAACACGTCGAACCACTTGGCGATGTCGGCCTCGATGCCCGCCTTGTCGTCGCGGGTGTAGGCGCCCATCATCAGGTTTTCCTGGATCGACATGCGGGTGAACACGCCCCGCCCTTCCGGCACCATGGCCAGCTTCTTCTCGACCAGGTGGAAGGACTTGCTGCCCTTCAGCGACTCGCCCTGATAGGTGACCGTGCCCTCGACTTTGCACGGCGGCAGCGTGCCGGTGATGGCTTTCAAGGTAGTGGTCTTGCCGGCGCCGTTGGCGCCGATCAAGGCGACCAGCTCGCCCTTGTTCACTTCCAGATCGATACCTTTGACGGCCTTGATGCCGCCGTACGCGACTTTGAGTCCCGATACTTTAAGAACATTGTCGCCCATTAGTGCGATCCTCCCAGGTAGGCTTCGATAACCGCCTGATTACTTTGTATTTCCGCCGGCAGGCCCTCGGCGATCGGTTTGCCGTATTCCAGCACCATCAGCCGGTCGCACAGGCCCATCATCATCTTGACGTCGTGCTCGATCAGCAGCACGGTCTTGCCTTCGTTCTTGATCTTGACCAGCAGCTCGCGCAGCGCCAGCTTCTCGGTGGCGTTCATGCCGGCCGCCGGTTCATCCAGCGCCAGCAGTTGCGGATCGGTGGCCAGCGCGCGGGCGATTTCCAGGCGGCGCTGGTCGCCGTACGACAGGAAGCGCGACGTGCGGCTGGCGAACTGGCCGATGCCGACGAAGTCCAGCAGCTCCTGCGCGCGCTTGCGGATGGCAGCCTCCTCCTCGCGCGCCGCCTTGTGGCGGAACACGGCGCCGAACACGCCCTGGTGCGAGCGCACGTGGCGCCCGACCATGACATTCTCCAGCGCGGTCATCTCGCCGAACAGGCGGATGTTCTGGAAGGTGCGGGCGATGCCGGCCTTGGCCACCTCATGCGGCGCGGACGGCGAATACGGCTTGCCGGCCAGCTCGAAGGTGCCGGTGTCCGGCTGGTACAGGCCGGTGATGACGTTGAAGAAAGTGGTCTTGCCGGCGCCGTTCGGGCCTATCAGGCCGTAGATCTGGCCCTTCATGATCTTGATGCCGACATCGGTCAGCGCCTGCAAGCCGCCGAAGCGCTTGTTGACGCCGGCGATGTTGAGAATGACTTGTTCGCTCATGTATGCTTTCCTCAGGCCGCCACGGTGCCGGACGATTGATCTTTGGTGTCGGAGTCGCCGTCGGGACGGTCCTCATGCTTGGGCGCGGGCCACAGGCCGGCCGGACGGTTCAGCATGATCAGCACCATCGCCAGGCCGTACAGCAGCTGGCGCAGCACTTCGGCTTCGATCAGCACATGGCCGAACAGTTTTTCCTGCAGCGGCTCGACCACGTGGCGCAACACTTCCGGCAAGGCAGCCAGCAGCGCGCCGCCCATGATGACGCCGGGAATGTGGCCGATACCGCCCAGCACCACCATCGCCAGCACGGCGATCGACTCGGTCAGCGAGAACGATTCGGGCGACACGAAGCCCTGGAACGAGGCGAACATCGCGCCGGCGATTCCGCCGAACGAGGCGCCCATCGAGAACGCCAGCAGCTTGACGTTGCGGGTGTTGATGCCCATGGCCTTGGCGGCGATCTCGTCCTCGCGGATCGCGACCCAGGCGCGGCCCAGGCGCGAGTGCTGCAGGCGCGAGGTGACGAACACCACCGCCACGCACAGGAACAGGAACAGGAAGTAGTAGGCGTTCACCGACGGCATGGAGAAGCCGCCGATCACCACGGTGGCGCGCGAGCCCGCCTCCCCTGCCAGGTTGACGCCGAACACGCGGATCGGGTCAATCAGGTTGATGCCCTGCGGGCCGTTGGTGAAGTTGATCGGCTCGTTCAGGTTATTCATGAAGATGCGGATGATCTCGCCGAAGCCCAGCGTCACGATGGCCAGGTAGTCGCCGCGCAGCTTCAGCGTCGGCGCGCCCAGCAAGGCGCCGAACAAGCCGGCCAGCGCGGCCGCCAGCGGTACGATCAGCCATACCGACAGGTGAATGCCGTTTTGCTGGATGTCCGGTCCCAGAATGGCCACCAGCGAGTTGCCGACAACCGGGTATTCATTGATCAGCGATTCCAGCAGCGTCGCGAACTGCGGCGAGGCCAGCAGGCCGGTCATGTAGGCGCCCACCGCGTAGAACGCGATGTAGCCCAGGTCCAGCAGGCCGGCGAAACCGACCACGATGTTCAGGCCCAGCGCCAGCATGATGTACAGCAGCGCCATGTCGATGATGCGCACCCACGAGTTGCCGAACTGCGAGGCGACGAACGGGAAGACCAGCAGGCCGATCAGGACCACAGCCATGCTGCTGTAGGCCTTGCGCGGGTTGCGGGTGGTGTCGAAATTCAAAATAGCCATGTTCAGTTCCTCCGCTTAGGCACGATCCGCAACGCGCTCGCCCATGATGCCGGACGGACGCACCGTCAGCACGATGATCAGCACGACGAAGGCAAAGATGTCCTGGTAGTGGCTGCCGAGGAAGCCACCGGTCAGGTCGCCGATGTAACCGGCGCCCAGGCTCTCGATGATGCCGAGCACGATACCGCCGATCATCGCGCCGTAGATGTTGCCGATGCCGCCCAGCACTGCGGCCGAGAAGGCTTTCAGGCCGGGCACGAAGCCCATCGCGAACTGGATCGAGGCGTAGTTGGCGCCCCACATCACGCCGGCCACGGCGGCCAGCGCCGCGCCCAGCGCGAAGGTGGCGACGATGACCTTGTTGGAATCGACGCCCATCAGGCCGGCGACTCGGGGATTCTCCGCCGTGGCGCGCATGGCGCGGCCCATCTTGGTTTTCTCCACCAGCAGCACCAGGCCGGCCATCGACATCGTGGCCAGCGCCAGCAGCAGGATCTGGGTCTGCGAGATCAGCGCGCCGCCGACCGTGATCGGTTCCGACGACAGCAGTTGCGGGAAGGCCAGCGGGTTGCGGGTCCAGATCATCATGGCGATGGTCTGCAGCAGGATGGACACGCCGATCGCGGTGATCAGCGGCGCCAGGCGTGGCGCGTTGCGCAGGCGGCGGTAGGCCACGCGCTCGATCACGATGTTGACCAGCATGCACACCGGGATGGCGCCGCCGATGGCGATCGCCAGCTTGACGTAGCCCGGCAGGTCCGGCGCGTATTCGTTGAGGTATTTGAGGATGGTCAGGCCGGTCATGGCGCCGATCATCAGCACGTCGCCGTGCGCGAAGTTAATCAGGTTCAGCACGCCGTACACCATGGTGTAGCCCAGCGCGACCAGGGCGTACATGCTGCCTAGCACCAGTCCGTTAATAATTTGTTGGATAAAAGTATCCATGAAGAGTGCCTTTACTTTTTAGTTTTGCCTGCACAACCGGTTCAGGTAACAAAAACGGCACCCCGGAGTACGTCTCCGTAGTGCCGCCGTTGACTACGCGTTCACGATGCAAATTCCGTGCCTGAACCGATATTCGTCTCCTGCGTACCGCCCTCGCATTTATAAGCCGAAACGACAACTTTTTGAGAGCGAGGCAATGATAACGAGATTTCCGAAAAACTAACTGCGGAATAACGGGAAAACGCGGAATTAAATTCCGTTTCATCCGAAAATTGGTTAAACCGCGCCCCCGCCTGGTATGGCTTTTTGTCCGTCCAGGCCCTTGGGCAACGGGAAAGTGACGGCTTCCTGCACGCCGTCGAGCGTGCGCACGCTGCGTGCGCCCAATTCCTTCAGGCGGTCGATGACCGCTTGCACCAACACCTCGGGCGCCGATGCACCAGCGGTGACACCCACGCGCACCTTGCCTTCCAGCCAGAGCGGATCGATCTGGGTGGCGTTGTCGACCATGTAGGCGGGCGTGCCCTTCTTTTCCGCCACTTCGCGCAGGCGGTTGGAATTGGAACTATTCGGACTGCCGACCACGATCAACAGCTCCACTTGCGGCGCCATGAACTTCACCGCTTCCTGGCGGTTGGTGGTGGCGTAGCAGATATCGCCCTTCTTCGGCTCGATGATCGCCGGATACTTGCGCTTCAGCGCTTCGATGATGTCGGCGGTGTCGTCCACCGACAAGGTAGTCTGGGAAACATACGCCAGTTGCTCGGGCTTGGTGACGTTCAGCTTGTCCACGTCGGCCACGGTCTCGACCAGGTACATGCCCTCTTCCGTCTGGCCCATGGTGCCTTCGACTTCCGGATGGCCGTCGTGGCCGATCATGATGATCTCGCAGCCCTGCTTGCGCATCTTGGCCACTTCCACGTGCACCTTGGTCACCAGCGGGCAAGTCGCGTCAAAGATGCTGAGGCCGCGCGATTCCGCTTCCGCCCGCACCGCCTTGGACACGCCGTGCGCCGAGAACACCAGCGTATTGCCGGCCGGGACGTCGTCCAGGTCCTCGATGAAGATGGCGCCCTTGTTGCGCAGGTCTTCCACCACATAGGCGTTGTGCACGATCTCGTGGCGCACATAGATGGGCGCGCCGAACTGGGTCAGCGCGCGCTCGACGATTTCAATGGCACGGTCGACGCCGGCGCAAAAGCCGCGCGGCTGGGCCAACAGGATTTCTTTATCGCTCATGACTTCCTCACAGCACGGAAATGAGTTGGACTTCGAATTTCAGCGGCTGGCCGGCCAGCGGGTGGTTGAAGTCGAACAGGCAGGTTTCATCGCCCAGCTCGCGCAGGATGCCGGCGAAGCGGCCACCGCCCGGCGCGGCGAAGTCGACCAGGTCGCCCACCTTGTAGTCGGCGCCCGGCATCGAGTTCTCGTCCAGCGTGGCGCGGGTGACTTCGCGCACCAGTTCCGGGTTGCGCGGGCCGAAGCCGACGCCCGGTTCCAGGTCGAAGGTCTTGTGCGTGCCCTCGGGCAGGCCGATCAACAGTTCCTCCAGCACCGGCGCCAGCTGGCCCTGGCCCAGCATCAGCGTGGCAGGATTGCCGTTGAAGGTGGTGACGATATCGGTGCCGTCCAGCGAGGCCAGGCGGTAGTGCAGGGTGAGATAGGCCGACTGGGTGACGACGGCAGGTTGCGCGTTAGACATGACGTGAGATTCGTTGAGCTGGCAAAACCTCTATTGTAAGCCACCTGGCCGCCGGCGCCCGCCAAGTGCGCAAAGGATTGACTGAAAACGTTTTCATGGGCATATTCGTAACGTTTTCTGGCCACCGAAAGGAAGATCATGCAAATACAGCCCCGTCAGCGGGTTGCCGCTATTGATATGCTGCGTGGACTGGCCGTCATCGGCATGATATTGGTCGCCTACGCCGGCGACTGGGACCACCGCTTCCGCGTGCTGACCCATGCCGACTGGCAAGGCTTCGCGCTGGCCGACATGATCTTCCCCAGCTTCCTGTTCTGCGTGGGCGCGGCCATGCCCTACTCGCTGCTCAAGCGCGCCGGCGACCGCCCCGCCGCCGACGTGCTGGCCTACCTGGCGCGGCGCTCGGCCGCGCTGTTCCTGCTGGGACTGGTGCTGAACCTGCTGCCCTCGTTTGACTTCGCGCACGTGCGGCTGATGGGCATCCTGCAACGCATCGGCATCTGCTACCTGGCCGCCGGCGCGCTGGCCCTGGCGCTGGGCCGGCGCACTGCGGACGGCTTCCTGCTGCCGCTGCGCTCCGTGCTGCTGGCCGCGGCGGCCGTGGCGGCGGCCTACGGCGCCCTGCTGCTGGCCTGGGACGCGCCCGGTTGCGGCCGCGCCTGCTTCGATTCCGTCCACTCGCTGCCGGCCGTGATCGACCGCGCCGTGCTCGGCATCAATCACCTGTGGCCCTACGGCCTGACCAACGGCCAGGTCACGTACGAGCCCGAGGGCCTGTTGTCGACCGTCGGCGCGCTGGTCAACGTGCTGGCCGGCCTGGCGGCGGGACTGGTGCTGCACCGTGGCGGCGATGCCTGGCGCCCACTGGCGCTGGCCGCCGTGGTGCTGCTGGTGGCCGGCTTCGCGCTGGGTCCCTGGCTTCCGGTGGTCAAGAAAATCTGGACGCCGAGCTTCGCCCTGCTGTCCTCCGGCTTTTCGCTGCTGGCGCTGGTGCTGCTGCGGCGCGCGACGGCCGGCGCCAGCGTTATCCTGGCGTTCGGCGCCAATGCCACGCTAGCCTTTGTCGCCATCAGCCTGCTTGATTGCGTGCTGCAACTGCCGCTGAACGCCGGCCAATCCTGGCATGACAGCCTGGCGCACGGCCTGGGCGGACTGATCGCCGACGCCCGCATTGCCTCGGTCACCTACTCCGCCGGGCTGGTGGTGGTGCTGGGCACGCTGCTGCTGGCGCTCTACCGAAAGAAGCTTTTCCTGCGCCTTTGAGCAGGGTTAGTACCGCCCGCGCCGGCGCGCCGATAATCGACGGGAGAACGATTACCGGAGACCCCCATGCCCATCCTGGACTGGCCGATGGACCGGCGCCCGCGCGAGCGCCTGATACGAGAAGGCGCCACCGCGCTGACGGACGCGGAGTTGCTGGCCATCTTCCTGCGCATCGGCGTGCCCGGCAAGGATGCGGTGCAACTGGGACAGGAGATGGTGCACCATTTTGGCTCGCTGCAAGGTTTGTTCGGGGCCAGCCTGCGGGAATTTTCCGCCATTAACGGCCTCGGCCCAGCCAAGTTCGCCCAGTTGCAGGCGGTGATGGAGCTGGCGCGGCGCGCCATGCTGGAGGAAATCAAGAGCGGGCAGGCGCTGGGCTCGCCCAAGGCGGTCAAGGAATACCTGCGCATCCTGTTCCGCGGCCACGCCTGCGAATCCTTCCACGTCCTGTTCCTGGACGTGAAGAACCGCCTGATCGAAGTCCGTGAAATGTTTCGGGGCACCCTGACGCATACCAGTGTTTATCCGAGGGAAGTGGTCAAGGCGGCGCTGGCCTGCAACGCGGCCAGCATCATGCTGGCGCACAACCATCCATCCGGCACGCCCGATCCCAGCGAATCGGACCTGCTGCTGACGCGGGCGCTGGTGCAGGCCATGGCGCTGGTCGATATCCGCATCCTCGACCATTTTGTGGTGGCCGGCCACCAGGTTCACTCGTTTGCCGAGCACGGCCAGCTATGAGTTTACCCCTATGGGCTCAAGGGTTTACGAGCGAATTCACAATTGTTAAATTTTTTCAGATATTCAAGACACAATTGTTTTTCACAAGTCATTGAAAAAGCTGAGTTTTTTGGATATACTCTTGTTTTTCCAATTGTGGAATGTCTTTTAAGGAGTGCGTTATGGCACGTGTTTGCCAAGTTACTGGGAAGAAGCCGATGGTCGGCAACAATGTTTCCCACGCAAACAACAAAACCAAACGTCGTTTCCTGCCTAACCTGCAGAACCGTCGTATTTTTGTTGAATCTGAAAACCGCTGGGTCTCCCTGCGTCTGTCCAACGCTGGTCTGCGCGTAATCGACAAAGTCGGCATCGATGCCGTACTGGCCGACATGCGCGCCCGTGGCGAAAAAGTCTAATTAGGGAGCTACCATGGCAAAAACTGGCCGCGACAAAATCAAACTGGAATCGACCGCAGGTACGGGTTTCTTCTACACCACCACCAAGAACAAGCGTACTACGCCAGCTAAAATGGAGATCATGAAGTTCGATCCTAAAGCTCGCAAGCACGTCATGTTCAAAGAAACCAAGATCAAGTAATCCGATCTTCGCTTCTCGCAAAAAAGCCGCTCAGCATCAGCTCAGCGGCTTTTTTCTTTTTACAGGCAGCCCTCGACGTACTGCACTTCCTTCCAGGCACCGGCGTAGATCGCGCCGACCTTGCCCTTGCTGGTGTCGAAGCGGATCGCATATTGTCCGCCGCCAGCCTTGACGGTCAGGGTCTGCTCGCTGTCGTCGTAGGCCTGCGGCGCGGAGGTGACCGCCTCGCCGTAGGCTTGCCGTATCTTTTCCACCGGGTCGCCCAGGCCGATGCCGCGCTCGGATGAGATGCCCTCCTCCATCACGTCCACCCGCTTCAACACGTCGCCGACAAACATCAGCAGCAAACCAGGCTGGCGCGCCGGCTCCAGCTGGAAACAGTTCGGCGAGCCGCGCAATTCCTTCGGCGTGCGTTCCATGTGATCGCCCAGCACTTTATTGACGGCATCGAAACGCATGCCGATCTTCAGCGGCCCGGCGCCGTCGAAGCGCACGGTCCAGTCGGCGGCATGCGCGCCGCACAGCGGCAAGGCCAACATCAGGGCCGCCAGATAAGTTCGCAATCGCATATTGCTCCTTGAATGAAAAACGGCCCCGAAGATTCGGGGCCGTTCAATTGTATCAATACTTTCTTATGCGTAGCTGCGCAGGCGGAGCGAGAAATCTTGCAGCGACTTGATGCCCGACGCCTCCGCGCGGTTGCACCAGTCTTGCAGCTTGTGCAGCAACTGGTCGCGGGTGAAATGCGAACGCTCCCAGATCACGCCCAGTTCCACACGCATATTGTGCATGGTTTCCAGCGCCTTGCTGTGCTGGAACAGTTCCACCAGCTGTTGCTGTTGCGGCGCTTCCAGCTTGCCCGGCTCGCGCTGCAGCAGCTTGCGCGACGACTTCAGGAAACGGGCCTCCAGCTGGGCCTTGTCCTTCAGGTGCTCGAACTCTTCTTTCCATGCATGCTTGACCGATTTCGCGTACTTGGCCATCACGTCGTAGCGGTTGGCGATCACCGATTGCAGCGTGTCGAAGTCGGCCTCCACCTTGCCTTTTGCAAACTTCGGCTCCGGTGCGCGTTTCTTCACCTTGGCCAGGCCCATCATTTCCAGCGCGCGGATATAGCCCCAGCCGATATCGAACTCATACCACTTCGACGACAGCTTGGCCGAGGTGGCAAAGGTGTGGTGGTTGTTGTGCAACTCTTCGCCGCCGATCAAGATGCCGAACGGGATGATGTTGGTGGCGGCATCGGCGCAATCGTAGTTGCGGTAGCCCCAGTAGTGGCCGATGCCGTTGATGATGCCGGCCGCCGTCACGGGGATCCACATCATCTGCACGGCCCACACGGTGATGCCGATCACGCCGAACAGGATGACGTTGATCACCAGCAGCGCAGCCACACCCTGCCAGCTGAAGCGGGTGTACAGGTTGCGCTCGATCCAGTCGGTCGGCGTGCCATGGCCATACTTCTCCATGGTTTCCAGGTTCTTCGATTCAGCGCGATACAGCTCGGCGCCTTGCCAGAAAACCTTCTTGATGCCGCGGGTAACCGGGCTGTGCGGATCTTCCTCGGTATCGCATTTGGCATGGTGCTTGCGGTGGATCGCCGCCCATTCCTTGGTCACCTGGCCGGTGGTCAGCCACAGCCAGAAGCGGAAGAAATGGCTGGGAATGGCGTGCAGCTCCAGCGCGCGGTGCGCCTGGTGGCGGTGCAGGTAGATGGTGACGCTGGCGATGGTGATGTGGGTGACCACCAGCGTATAGAAAAATACTTGCCATGCGGTGAGTCGGGTGACGCCGTTGGCCAAAAAATCCAGTACATCGTATAAACTAAAAATCATTACTACTCCAAAGTGGGCGTGTCTCGCTGTACGGTCGTTCCGACAATATTGCGTTTCGAACAGGCGCAGGAAGTCCGTCAGTATTACTCTTGGGCTTCATTGTACGCTGAATTAAACGTGATTTGCGGAAGGATTTCCGTCAGTCACTGCCGTTTTCTTCGGCACGGTCGTGCTTTCCGGGGCGGCAAATTGCTCCGGCACAGGGCCGAGTATGCGCATTTCCCGTTGCGGGAATGGGACGGAGATATTGTTCTCCTTGAGCGCGCGCCAGATCGCGCGGTTGACGTCCGAGGTCACGCCGCCACGGCCGTTCTGCGGGTCGTTGATCCAGAAGCCCACCTGCAGATCCAACCCGTCCGCGCCAAAGCTCAGCAGTTGCGCCGACGGCAGCTTCTCCTCCTTCAACACGCGGTCCACCGTCAGCGCGGCTTCCTCCAGCAGCTTGAGCACCCGGTCGACATCGGTATCGTAGGCCACCGAGACCTTGGTCGAGATCCACAACATGCTGCTCGACAGCGACGAGTTCTGCACCGCGCCCGACACCAGCATCTCGTTCGGCACGATGGATTCCACGCCGTCCAAGCCTTGCAGCACGGTGTAGCGGGTGTTGATTTGCGTCACGCGACCACTGTATTTGTCGACCGTGATCATGTCGCCGATGGTCAGGCTGCGGTCCAGCAAAATAACGAAGCCGGACACATAGTTGCTGGCGATCTTCTGCAAGCCCAAGCCCAGGCCGACGCCAAGCGCGCCGCCAAACACCGACAGCACGGTCAGGTCGATGCCCACCAGCGACAGGCTCATCAGCACCGCCACCAGGATCAGCAGCGCGCGCGCCGTGCGCGCCACCACCACGCGCAGGTTGGTGTGCATGCCCTGCACCTTCATCAGCTGCTCTTCCAGCGCCGCGCCGGCCCACAGCGCCAGCATCAGCAGCACGATCACCGAAACGGTCGCCTGCAGGATGTCGGCCAGCGACACCTTGTACTTACCCAGCGGCAGGATGGTGTTGTCCATGAAGTCGAACACGTCCTGGTACAGGCCGGTGATATACAGCACGAAGGCCAGCCACACCAGCAACTGGAACACCTTCTCGAACGCCAGCATGGTGGCGCTGATCTGGCCGTGGCGCGCAAACACGCGGCGCAGCAGGTAGACGGCAAAGCGGATCACCACCAGCGAGCCGAAGATGGGCAGCGCCACCTTGACCAGGTTGACGTGGAAATGATACTTGGCCAGCGCCACGCGCGACAGCGCCAGCAGGCAGACCACGGCCAGCGGCGCCATCACGCGGCCGAAACTCTCCACGCCGAAGCCCAGCATGCCGCCCTGCACTTCCTGGCGGCCAAAGCGTTTCTTCAGCAGCCGCGCCAGCCCCCAGCCCAGCACCACGGAACCGATGATGGCGGCGAGTTGCCACAAGCGGCTGGGATCTTGCAGGTCGCCGGTCAGGTCGTCGATCAGATTGAGCAGAGGTTGTTGCTGGGTCATAAGTGCTGGGTGTGATGGCAAAGGTGAGTAGATTAACGTAAAAAAGGCCGGAACCCCGGCCTTTTGCGATGAGACGTGCGGCCGCTTACTCGGCGGCGGCTTCCTCTTCATCCTTGACGACAACCTTCTTGGCCATCGGCTTGCGCTCGAACACGGCGGCGAAGAAGCCGTCGGTCTGGTGCTTGTGCGGCAGCAGCTTCAGGTAGTCGCCCATCTCCAGCTCGATGCGCTGTTCGGCCAGTACCTTGTTCATCGGCACCAGCTCGAAGTCCGGATGGGTGTCCAGGAACTGCTTGGCGATGAAGTCGTTCTCGTCGTCCAGGAAGCTGCAGGTGGCGTACACCAGGCGGCCGCCGCCCTTCAGCAGGCGGGCCGCGCCGTCCAGGATGGCGGCCTGCTTGACCTGCAGTTCGCCGATCGCGCTCGGCTGCTGGCGCCACTTGACGTCCGGATTGCGGCGCAGGGTGCCCAGGCCCGAGCACGGCGCGTCGACCAGCACGCGGTCGATCTTGCCGGCCAGACGCTTGATCTTGGCGTCGCGCTCATGCGCGATCTGCACCGGATGCACGTTGGACAGGCCGCTGCGCGCCAGGCGCGGCTTCAGCTTGGCCAGGCGCTTCTCCGACACGTCGAACGCGTACAGGCGGCCGGTGTTGCGCATGGTCGCGCCCAGCGCCAGCGTCTTGCCGCCGGCGCCGGCGCAGAAGTCCACCACCATCTCGCCGCGCTTGGCGCCGACGATGGCCGACAGGATCTGGCTGCCCTCGTCCTGCACCTCGATATGGCCTTCCTTGAACAGCGGCAGGTTCTGCAGCGCAGGCTTTTGCGTCACGCGCAGACCCAGCGGCGCGAACGGGGTCGGCGTGCTGCGGATCGGCGCTTCCAGCAGCTTGGCCGCCACTTCCTCGCGGGTCGCCTTCATGGCGTTGACGCGCAGGTCCAGCGGCGCCGGCGAGTTCATGCCGTCGGCCAGCGCCAGCGTTTCCTCCTCGCCCATCTGCTCGACCAGCTTGTCGAACAGCCACTTCGGCATGTTCGAGCGGCTGGACTTGTGCATCACCTTGCGGTCGATCTGCAGGATGCGCTCGACCCAGGACACCTCATCCTCGGTCAGCCCGCCCAACGACTCGACGCCGACCGCGTCCGCCATGCCCAGCAGGGTCAGGCGGCGCATGGTGGCGCCGCCACCCGCTTCGGAGAAATCGGTATAAAACGATTTGTTGCGCAGCACGTTGTAGATGCACTCGGCGATGGCGCCGCGCTCACGGCCGCCCAGGCGATGGTGGTCTTTGAAATAGCGCGACAGGGTGGTGTCGGCCGGCGCGGCAAAGCGCAAAATCTCGCGCAACACTTCTTCGGCGTTGGCGAGTATCGCTGGTGGCAATCTCATGGAAATCCTTGGTTAGTTTTACTTTGTGTGGTCCACGTGGACCGCGCCCTGCGCTATCGTCAACCTGTCTTCGACAAACCAGCGTATCGCCCGCGGATAAATCACATGCTCCTGCTGCAGCACGCGGGCGGACAGGGTTTCGACCGTATCGTCGGGCAACACGGGCACGGCGGCTTGCGCCACCATCGGCCCGTGATCGAGTTCGGCCGTCACGAAATGCACCGTCGCCCCATGCTCCGCCACGCCGGCGGCCAGCGCCTGCGCGTGGGTCGCCAAGCCGGGGAACAGCGGCAGCAGCGAAGGATGGATGTTGAGCATGCGGCCGGCGTAATGCGCGACAAACTGCTCCGTCAAAATCCGCATGAAGCCGGCCAGCACCACCAGATCGGGCTGGAAGCCGTCGATCACGGTTTGCAGGGCGGCGTCGAATTCGGCGCGGCTGGCGTAATCCTTGTTGGCCACGACGGCCGTCGGAATCCCGTGTTCGGCAGCGAACGCCAGCCCGGAGGCGTCGGCGCGGTTGCTGATGACGGCGGCAATCCGGGCGGGCCAGCGCTCGGCCTGCGCCGCGCGGACCACCGCTTCCATATTGCTGCCGCGACCGGAAATCAGGATGACGATGTTTTTCATAGGCCGACATTGTACCTTGTTCAGGCAGTCGGGACTACAACTGAACAAGATTTGTTGCAATGCAGCAGGACAGCCCGGGGCGCAGCGCGCCCGCTCCTACGCTGGCGCGGGAGGGAGTGCGGGCTTACTCGAAGGAGTAAAATACCCGGAACGGGACTTTCTTGTCGGCCCAGTAATCGGCAGCGTCGCGGAAGACATCCAGCAGGGTTTCCCGTGCTTCCTTGTCAAATTTCTGGGTATTGGGCAATTGCTCCAGCACCACCAGGAAACCCTCCTGGGTGCCGGCGCCGGCCATGGTTTCGGTCAATGTTGTCCGCAAACCATCGAAATTCTTGCCTATACCCTTGGGGAACAGGAACGACTCGGCAATGATGCCCAGGACTTGCTGCTTGGTCGCGCCGGCGATGCAGTGCGCGTACAGGAAGTGATGCCCAAGGCGGGCCGCCTCTTCCTGCAGGTCGACCACGCGGAAGGCGCGGATCGATTGCACGAGGTTGGGCGGCACGGTCATTAGCAAACTCGTGTTTCCCTCAATCTGACCTGGTATGTACGGTGTGTCCACTTTATTGTCGAGCGTGCCTATTTTGTGAATTAAAGAGTAAATAATTTGAGCACCTGTCCACTTTACACGGCAAACTGGTCTGCGTTCGCCATGGCTGATTCAATATGTTTCTCGAATCCCATACGCATATTAGGGTAACGTGTTGTTCCTCCCAGATCAATACGAATGTGATGGCTCACGCAATATTTGTTAAAAACAGAACATTTTATCGGGGTTTTAGGGGTCAAATCGGCACATTTCCCCCTCGGGGCCGCAGCACGGCCATTTGTGATCGCTGTTACAATTTGTTGCCACAGATACTTGATTAGCACTAGTTATGGCCTGGCGGCGGGATTAACATACCTACCATGCCATATCAGAATCCCTGACATGCCAACCCAGACATCCCAACTGAAACGAGGTACCAAATGAACTTGCAAGCCAAACTGATCGCATCCGTATTGTGCGTAGGCGCCCTGCCCTTCGCCGCTCAAGCTCAAGCTGCCGATTTTGAAGATTTCGGCCGGGTCGTTCGCGTGACCCCGCAAGTGGAGCAGATCAACCGTCCGCGCCAGGAATGCCGCACCGAATACGTGCAGGTCCAGCAACCCGCGCCGCAGCGCGGCGTCGGCGGCGCCATCATCGGCGGCCTGATCGGTGGTCTGGCCGGTAACCAGGTCGGCGGCGGCACCGGCCGCTCGGTCGCGACCGCTGCGGGCGCCATCGCCGGCGCCGTCGCCGGCGACCGCATCGATAACGCCAACACGCCCAACAGCGGCGGCGTGCAGGAACAGCAAGTGAAACAGTGCCGCACCGTCGACCACTGGGAATCGCGCACCTCCGGCTATGAAGTCACCTACGACTATCGCGGCCGCAACTACACCAGCGTGATGTCCTACGATCCGGGCGAGCGCGTGCGCCTGCGCGTGGTCGTCGAGCCGATGCAGCGTTAATCTTCAGCTTCTCCCTCAGCACTGCCGGTCCGATGACCGGCAGTGTCGTTTTCAGGCTTGCTTTGCCGTAAGGCATCGCGGGATAATGCGGGTTCACCTCCTGTCGCCCGCTGCTTTTGCCCCCACCCCATGTTGATCAAACGAAAATCCATCGAAAAAGAAGAATCCTCCCGTCCGGCCCGCAAACCCAAATATGCGCCGGTGACACTGTCGGAGCAGGACGGCGTGCGCTACCTGCACTTCGGCACGGAATGGGTGCAGGGCGCGATGCGCATCCGCAAGCCGAACTGGCCGGAACTGGAATACGCGCAACAGATGATGGCGTGGATGCTGTGGCTGGACAAGCCGGCGCAGATCGCCCAGCTGGGCCTGGGCACGGCCACGCTGACCAAGTTCTGCTACGTCACCTTCCCCGAGGCGGCCGTCACCGCCGTCGAGCTCAATCCGTCGGTGATCACGATCTGCGCCTCGATGTTCAAGCTGCCTGAGAACGACGAGCGCCTGCGCGTGGTGGAAATGGACGCGCTCGACTACGTCAACGACGAAGCCAACGCCGGCCTGCTGGACGTGCTGCAGGTCGACCTGTACGACGCGACTGCGCGCGGCCCGGTGCTCGACAGCGCCGAGTTCTACCAGTCCTGCAACGCCTGCCTGACCGACGACGGCATCATGACGGTCAACCTGTTCGGCGACCATCCGAGTTACGCGCGCAACATCAAGGCGATGAATTTCGCGTTCGAGCAAGTCATTTGCCTGCCGCCGGTACATGATGGTAACGTGGTGGCGATCGCCTTCAAGCGCAAACGCGCCATCGACCTGGAGGCGCTGGCGGCGCGCGCGGCGCAGATCACCGCCGACACCAAGCTGCCGGCCAAGACCTGGGTCAAGGGCCTGGCAGCGAAGTAAGCAAAGCAAGCGAAGGTAATGCGGCGGCGGGCCGTTCCGCTGCCAACTTTTGAAAGTGGCACGATGTCCGCAACGTCCGCAACTACCGTCACGCCGCCCGCCAAAGCGGGGCCGCTCGATCTGCAGCAGATCTACTCCTGGCTGCTGGCCGACGGCATGATACGCAAGGCCGAAGTCAAGGAACTGTACGCGCACAGCCAGGGCATCCTGAAGAACGCCGTCGGCCCCATGCACCCGCTGTGCGCGGTGGCGCATGGCAAGCTGCTGTCGGCCCAGCCGCCGCACAAGCTGCTCACGCTGGACGCGCTGTGCGAATGGCTGGCCGCGCGCACCGGCTTGGCCTTCACCCGCATCGACCCGTTGAAGATCGACTTCACCCGCGTGGCCGACGTCATGTCGGCCAGCTACGCGGCGCGCTTCAACATCCTGCCGCTGGAGATCAGCGGCGACACGCTGGTGGTAGCCACCGCCGATCCCTACGCGGTCGAATGGGAAGCGGAGATCGCCAAGATCTCGCGCCGCACGATACGTCGCGTGATCGCCAACCCGCTCGACATCGCGCAGTACATCACGCAGTTCTTCAGCCTGGCCAAGTCGATCAAGAAGGCCAACAAATCCAACACCAACGACCTCGCGCTGCGCAACAACTTCGAGCAGCTGGTCGAAATGGGCAAGACCAACAAGCAGGTCGACGCCAACGACCAGCATGTGATCAACATCGTCGACTGGCTGTGGCAGTACGCGTTCGAACAGCGCGCCTCGGACATCCACCTGGAGCCCAAGCGCGACATGGCGGCGATCCGCTTCCGCATCGACGGCGTGCTGCACCAGGTGTACCAGGTGCCGGCGGTGGTGATGATCGCGATGACCGCGCGCATCAAGCTGCTGGGGCGCATGGACGTGATCGAGAAACGCCGCCCGCAGGATGGCCGCATCAAGACCCGCACCGCCGGCGGCCAGGAAATCGAACTGCGCCTGTCGACGCTGCCGACCGCGTTCGGCGAAAAGCTGGTGATGCGCATCTTCGATCCCGAGGTGGTGGTCAAGACCCTGCCGGAACTGGGCTTCCCGCCCGACGACGCGCAGCGCTGGGACGCGCTCACCTCACGCCCGCACGGCATCATCCTGGTGACCGGCCCGACCGGCTCCGGCAAGACCACCACGCTGTACACCACGCTCAAGGCGCTGGCGACGTCGGAGGTCAACGTCTGCACGGTGGAAGACCCGATCGAGATGGTGGAACCGGCCTTCAACCAGATGCAGGTGCAGCCCGGGATCGAGCTGTCCTTCGCCGACGGCGTGCGTGCGCTGATGCGGCAGGATCCGGACATCATCATGGTCGGCGAGATCCGCGACCTGGCCACCGCCGAGATGGCGATCCAGGCCGCGCTGACCGGCCACCTGGTGCTGTCGACGCTGCACACCAACGACGCGCCGTCGGCCGTGATGCGGCTGCTGGAACTGGGCGTGCCCTACTACCTGCTGGAGGCCACGCTGATCGGCATCATGGCGCAGCGCCTGGTGCGCACGCTGTGCAGCGAATGCAAGAAGCCGGACGGCGAACTGACCGACGACATCTGGCACAGCATCGGCGGCGCCTGGGACTTGCCCAAGCCGGCCACGGTGTACCGCCCGGTGGGCTGCCCCGAATGCCGGCAGACCGGCTATCGCGGCCGCACCGGCATCTACGAGCTGCTGACGGTGACGGAAGGCTTCAGCGAGATGGTGCGCGAGGAGACCGACATCCAGGCGCTGCGCCGCCAGAGCGTGGCCGACGGCATGAAGCCGCTGCGCATCGCCGGCGCGATGAAGGTGCAGGAGGGCGTGACCACCGCCGACGAAGTGCTGAAGGTGACGGCGGCGCTGGGCATGAAGTGAGAAGGGAATAAATTGTTTTCACAAAACCCTTTGCAGTTTGCGGCAGGCTGTATATAATACGGCCTCTTTCGGGGGTCGTTAGCTCAGCTGGTAGAGCAGCGGACTTTTAATCCGTTGGTCGCAGGTTCGAATCCCGCACGGCCTACCACCGAATTCAGTAGCAGCAATTGAGGCTTACCCGCTCCGGCGCGTAGGCCTTTTTTGTGTCTACACGGTCGACTGCCAGCCCTTGATGACTTGTTCCAGTGGCGTCGTACCCGCCCGCCCGATCGCCGAGGGATCGCTCCCCATGTCGATATGCGCGCTATTGAGGCCGCGCGTCATCTCGGTGAAGCCAGCAAGCGCGGCGACCGAGAAACCAGCGCCCGCCAGTGCATGCGGCCACTCCGCTTCCGGCAGCACCGCCACGTCGACCGGCTTGTCCAGCATGGACGAAAGGATGGCGGCGACATCGTCCGGCGCGTAGTCCTGTGGTCCCGCGAGATTGACGACACGGGTCCCCTTCCATTCTTCCTGCAACAATGCCGCCGCCGTACTACCCACGTCCGCAGTCGCCACCATGGGCAGGCGGCGCTGCGCTGGCGCCAGGAACGTCGGCAGCGTGCCAGTGCGCAGCGCATGTCCAACCATCGGCATCCAGTTCTCCATGAAGTAGGCCGCGCGCAGGAAGACGGTGGCGATACCTGCACCCGCCAGCCGCTGCTCGAACATGCGGTTCATCCCGATCCATCCCGTTCCGCTTTCGCGGTCGGCGCCCACCGAGGACAGGGCCACCAGCTTGGGCACCTCCGCCGCGACCGCCGCGCGCGCCGTGGTCCCGGCAATCAGGTCGGCCAGCTCGAACAGGTCTTCGCGGTTGTAGTGCTGGGGGCTGACGACGTAGGCGCCTTGGACCCGCGTTAGCGCCCTGGTCATCGAGGCCAGGTCGGTCAGGTCGGCCAGCGCGACCTCCGCGCCGCGTTCGGCCCAGAAGCGGCCCTTGGCCGGATCGCGCACCACGACGCGCACGGGCAGGCCTGCGCGCAAAAGCGCATCGGCAGCAGCGGCGCCGGTGCGGCCGGTCACGCCGAAGACAACGTAAGGAATTGGGTTGGAAGCAGTCATACAAAAATCTCCTTTAAAGTTGAACCCGAAGGGTGCATGATTGCGCGACATGCATCAATGACATGAAAGACATAGCGAATATGCGCCAAGTGGATTTCTCTACGATCGACCTCAACCTGTTAAAGCTGTTCGAAGCGTTGGTCCGCGAGCGCAGCGTCACCCAGGCCGGCCTGCGCCTGGGCTTGAGCCAACCAGCCGCCAGTCGCGCGCTGGGGCGGTTGCGCACGATGCTGGGTGACCGCCTGCTGGTGCGCGGCAAGCTCGGGCTGGAACTGACGCCACGCGGCGAGGCGTTGGCGGGTCCGGTGGCCAGGCTGTTGGAGGACGCGCGAGGCATCGTCTCGCCCGCCGTCTTCGATCCCGCCTCCGCGACGGGGCGGATCACGATCGCCGCGCACGATCATCTGAGCCTGCTGGTGCTGGCCGGTTTGATGGAACGCTTCGAACGACACGCACCCGCGCTAAGTCTCCATATCGCACAGCCGATAGGCGACAACGTGCGGCTGGTCGAGCAAGGTATGGCGGATCTCGCGCTGGGAATTTTCAGCGCGCTGCCCGGCAGTCTTTATCGACGCGGCCTTTACACCGACAACATGGTGTGCGTGGTGAGAGCCGGCCATCCCTGCGCAAAAGGCGGGCTCAGTCTGGAACGTTACCTGGCCCTGCGCCACATTGCCGTGACCATTTCCGGCGTGGGCGAGAGCGCGGTCGATGCCGCCCTCTCGGCGCAGGGCCTCACCCGCCACGTCGCGCTGCGCGTGCCGCACTTTCTGGCCGGCGCGATGCTGGTGGCCGATAGCGACATGATCCTCACCTTGCCCAGCCGTTTGGCGCGCCGGCTTGCGGAGAGGCTTCCGCTCGCGCTTCTGGATTTGCCGCTGGACGTCGCGCCCCTGGCGCCGGCCATGATCTGGCATGAGCGTTTCCACGGCGATCCCGCCCATGCCTGGGCGAGGCAACAGCTGGTCGATGTCGTGGCCAGTCAACATGCCGACCGATGATCGAAATCAGGGCCGCGCTGTGCCTATGTATTGGGTCATGATCGCATCGTACGCACCGTTGGCGCGAATGATCTTCAGGCCCGCATTGAAGGCATCGCGCACGCGCGCGTCGCGAAACACCGCCTTGCGCGGGCTCTCCGGAAAGATCCTGTGATAGGTGACCGCCTTCGTGGCATCGATCTGCGGGTCGAGCTTATTGCTGAAGTAGTGAAAAATCAAACGGTCCCCCACCACCACATCGACCCGTCCGGTAAAGAGCAGCTTGTTTTGCGTGATCTGCGACGGCACTTCCCTGTAATCCGGATGGCCGCTCGCGATCAGGCTAAAACGCTCGCCCAGCACCATGCTGGCGTTCTGGAATGCCACCACCGAATAGTTGGACAAGTCCTCAATCTGCCGAAGCACCAGGCGCCGGCTGGTGAGCGTGGTCGCGACATTTTGATAAACGATGTAAGGATCAGTGAAATAATCCTGGCCACCGATCCCTTCCGTCGTCGACAGCATGCCGTCGAGCTGGCCGGCACGCAGCATGGCCAGCGCCCGCGTCTGCGGCAAACTGCGGCCGACCATCTTGTAGCCGCCGGCCGCCAGGGCCTGCCGGGCGATGTCGTAATCGAGCCCTGCGGTACCCGATTCCATGATGTAGGGTGGCTTGGGCAGTCCCATGCCGACTATCACCTCCGGCATGGCCGATGCTTGTGCGCGCGCGTCCTGGCCCAGCCCGCCAGCGATAGCAAGCATGATCGGAAAGAACAGCCATCCGCCCAAGTGCGCTGGCAACTGTGGGGCACGCTGAATCATGCGGCGTGGTCCCGGCAAATTGGGAGATGCACGGTGAACCGGCTGCCTTTGCCCAATTCGCTGTGGACTTCGATACGGCCGCCGTGGCTTTTAACGATGCCGTACGAGACCGACAAGCCCAGGCCGGTGCCCACGCCGATGGGCTTGGTGGTGAAGAAGGGTTCGAAAATACGTTGGATGGTCGCGGCGTCCATGCCGGCCCCCGTGTCGCCGATCTCGATCCAGACCCAGTCACCGGCGCGGCCGGTGCGGATGGTGATCACACCCCTTTCGGGGATCGCATGGGCGGCATTGACGAGCAGGTTCATGAACACCTGGTTGAGCTGGGATGCGACACATTCGACCGGGGGCAAGTCGCCATATTCCTTGACGACGTCGGCCTTGTACTTGATCTCGCTGTTGACAATGTTCAGCGTGCTGTCCAGCCCCCGATGCAAGTCGGCCAAGCTGGTGTCGGCCTGGTCGACGTGCGAGAAATCCTTGAGCGACTGGACGATGTTCGTCACGCGTTGCATGCCGTCGCGCGATTCGTTCATCAACGTGACAAAGTCGTCGCGGATGAAGTCGACATCGGCGGCTTGCTTCAGTTGCGCCATGCGCGCCGCGAGCGCAGGCGTGGCGCCGGCCAACTGCTCGAAGTCGTCGATCACGCCGAACAAGGTCGTCACATAGTTTTGCAGGCTCCCCAAATTGCAGTTGACGAAGCCGATCGGATTGTTGATTTCATGGGCGACGCCGGCGGCGAGCTGTCCGATGGACGCCATCTTTTCGGCCTGGAGGAGGCGATCATTGGTTTCTTGCAGCAGGGCGTTCTGTGCCGAGAGCTGCAGGTTCATCTTGCGCAGCGCCAGATGGGTATGGATGCGCGCCAGCACTTCCGCGATACGGATAGGTTTGGTCACGTAATCGACGCCGCCGGCCTCGAACGCCGCCACCACGTTATCGCTGTCGGTCAGGGCCGTCATGAAGATCACGGGGATCTGCACCGTATCGCTGTCCTGCTTCAGGCGGCGACAGGTTTCCAGGCCATCGATGCCGGGCATCATCACGTCCAGCAAGACCAAGTCGGGCCGGACCAGGCGGCATCGCTCCAGCGCCTCCTCGCCGTCGCGGGCGATCAGCACGCGAAACTCCTTCTCCTCAAGGAACTCGACCAGCACACCGATGTTGGCCGGCACGTCATCAACGACGAGGATGGTTTGTCTTTCGTCGGTCATTCGGCATTCTCCACATATTGCGCGGCCAATTCGGCCAGCGCTTTGGAATGGTACTCCCTGGCCAACTGCCGCAAGGTCTGGGCGAATTCCCGATGCTGGCTGTCTGCGCGCTCGATCTCGTCGGCCAGATTACGTATCGCACGCATGTCGCCCTCGCGCGCGAGGCGGTGCAGCTGCTCCAGCTGGGCGCGGGGCGGCGGCGTGAGCAGGGTCGCGGCGGCGGGGCTGCCTGCTGCCACGGCTTGCTCTTCATAACACAAGACCACACCGAGGAATCGGCCCAGGTTCTCCAGCAAGCCATTCTGGTGCACCGGCTTGGTCATGAAGGCGTCGAGCCCGGCGGCCATGCAGTCATCCTGGTCCTGCTCGGTGACGCTGGCCGAAATGGCAATGATCGGCAGCGTGGCCATGTCCGGCAAGCGGCGAATCCGCCTGGTCGCCTCCATGCCGTCCATCACCGGCATGACGATGTCCATCAGCACGGCGTGGGGCGGGTGCCGGCGCACGCTGTCGAGCGCTTCCTGGCCATTGCACGCGAGCTCGACGTTAAAGCCCATGCTGGTCAGCAGGTCGCTGAGCATGTTGCGGTTGGCAGCGAGGTCGTCGACGATCAGGATGGTCTTGCGCTCGCCCAGGTAGCCGATGACGTTGCGCTCGGCCGCCGACGCCGGCGCCGCCACGGCCCCCGGCTCCACTTCAATGGAGAACCAGAAGCGGCTGCCCACGCCCGGTGTGCTGGCGACCTGGATCTCGCTATTCATCAGGCGCGCCAACTGGCCGCTGATCGCCAGGCCCAGGCCGGTACCGCCGAGCCGGCGCTGTGCATCGCCGACCTGTTCGAAAGGCTGGAATATTTTTTCAAGCTGGTCGGCGGACATGCCCACGCCGCTGTCGCTCACCTCGAAGCTTAACGCCAAGTGGCCATTGGAGCCGGCCTGCCCGTCGCATGCGACGCGCAGGCTGACCTGGCCCTGGTCGGTGAACTTGACCGCATTGCCCAGCAGGTTAAGCAGGATCTGCAGTAAGCGCTTCTCATCGATCAATACGTGGGGCAGGTGCTCGGGGGCGGACACTTCGAAGACCAGGCCCTTCTGCTGGGCGCGCACCTGGATGATCCGCGTTACCCTGGCGATGAAGGCAGCCAGGTCGACCGTGGCGAGCAGCAGTTCGAATTTGCCGGATTCGATCTTGGCCAGGTCGAGCAAATCGTCTATCAACATGAGCAAGTGTTCGCCGCTTTGCTCGATGGTGTTCAGTCCGGAGGACTGGCGTTCGTCGAGGGCCTTGTTTCGTTTCAGTATCTGGGCATAGCCCAGGATCGCGTTGAGGGGCGTGCGCAGCTCGTGCGTCATGCTCGCTAGGAAGGTACTCTTCGCGCGGTTGGCGGACTCGGCCTGTTCCTTGGCGATTCGCAGCTGCGCCGTGCGGTCGGAGACCAGTTCCTCGAGATGATCGCGATGGCGCTGGAGTTCAAGTTCCGCGCGCACGCGGTACTCGATCTCTTTTTGAAAGGCGATGTTCTTCGCCTCGATTTCGACGAAGTAAGCGTGCAAGGCCTGCCTGGTATGCTCGACGCTGCGGCCCAGGGCGCCAAGTTCATCGTCCCGTTTCCAAACGAAGGGATGGGAAAAATCCCCTTCGGCCAGCCGTGCAGACTCCTGCATCAGGCGCTTGATCGGGGCGAGCAGGCGGCGCTGCAGCAGGGCGACGATCATGACCATCGACAGCAGGAGGGCGCCGCCCATCGTCAGCGCAAAGTGGCGCCGCTCGCTTTCGATCTCGGCGGCGACCAGGCCGCTGGCCATCTCCAAATCGACGTTGCCGATCACCTCGCCGTCGCGCGAGACGGTCCGTATCACATGGGCACTACGACCATTCCGGCGTTCCGGATACGCTTTCGACAGGAACTCGCCGGTTCTTTTGTCCCGCACGCTGATGGAGACGACGCGCTCATCCAGGAACAGCGAAGCGAGCAAGGGCAAGCCGGCATCGGCATTGACGTTCCACAGCGGCTCCTGCATGCCGAGCGCCAGGATTTCGGTCAAGTGGCGATGCTCGAACTCCCAACGCTGCATCATCGCTTCCTCGCGGTGACGATTGCTGTAGACATTGATCGAGGCAGGGACTGACAGTCCGATCGCGATCACCAGTACGATTGCAACACGCAGCTTCAAGGCAAGCTTTCGATAGAGGCAAGGTGGCTAGCGGCGTCCCGCATCCAGCGTGCGGTCCAGGTGGTCAAGATACGCATTCTCGATGCCGCCGATATCGGTGCGCCGCAGGGCTTCGTCATAGGATTGCTTCAGTTTCAGGCCCAGCGGCGTGCGCTGGAAGCAAACGTGCAAGGTCAGCACAGCGAGGGGCTGGCCGTTGAATACCAGCTTTGCCCGTTCCTTGCTCAATGTGGCATCGCTTGCGAGAAGGTAGCGAAGCACGGCTTTATCGATCACCGCCGCGCGTATCCGGCCAGCCAGCAGCTTCTTCAGGTTGATGGTGTCGCTCTCCGAGACATCGACCAGCAGCTTGCCGCTCTTGACCATCTGGTCGAACGCTTCGCCGTTCGAGTAACCCAGCACCACGCCAAGCTTGTTGCCCGCCAAATCGTCCAGCACGCGCCAGCGCAGGGGCGCCTCCGCCAGCGTCGCCAGGCCTATGGTGCTGTTCCCCATCGGCGCGCTGAAATGACATTGCTGCGCCCGCTCTGCGGTATGGTAGGCTGGGAAGTAGCCGGCAAAATCGGGATCGCTGCCGCCGACCTGCATGGCGCGCTTCCAGGGAAAGAAGTCGATCTTGATACCGTAATCAAAGCGCGCGGCAACCGATTTGGCCACTGCCCCGGACATGCCGCCGTCGGGAAGACTGTGTCCGACGTAAGGCAACCATTCCAAGCTGGCCAGATGCAGCGGCGGCTTCTCGGCACGCGCCGGCTGAAGCGCCGCGACAAGGACGCCGCCGAGCAGCACCAGCGAGGCCATGCATTTCATCCTGACTCCCCCAACAAAGGGCACACGCCCGCCGAAATTCCGAGAGAAAACCGGGGTGTGGAAACGTCCACAAGCCCAGGTTCCAAGTCATGGAATGTAAACGGTTTTATGCGGTTGTGCTAGCCAGTGTGGGGATGTGTATGGCGCGATGGGTTGGCGCCGATGCTCCGCGAATGGTTCCGTTGCAGCAGCGCAACAGCTCGCGCTCATGTCACCTGGTACGTGCCGACATAGCGCGCACGGGGGCGGATCATGCTGCCGTTGGCGATCTGCTCGGCGGCGTGGGCGATCCAGCCGGCCGACCGGGCCAGCGCGAACAGGATTTCCCCGGCCGCCGGCGGCCAGTCGCAGACCACGCTCATGGCCGCCAGCGCGAAGTCGGCATTGGCCGGCATACCCAGGCGCGTGGCGACGCGCTCGCCGATCGCCAGCACGGCGCTGGCTTGCGGCCACGCCGACATGCGCTCCAACAGGCAGGCGCCGCGTGGATCGCCTTGCGGGTACAGCGGATGCGAGAAGCCGACCACGCTGGGGTCGCGTCCATCGAACCAGGCGGCTATGCCGGCTTCGATGCTGTGCGAGGCGAGCGCTGTTTCCAGCATGGCGCGGATCAAGGTGCTGCCGGCGCCGTGCTGAGGACCTGACAATGCGGCCAAGCCGGCACTGAGCGTGGCAGCCTGGCCGGCGCCGGTCGATGCTACGCAGCGCACGGTGAAGGCGGAGGCGTTCAATTCATGATCGGCCAGCAGCACCAGCGCCGCGCGTATCCATTCGGTTTGCGCGGCGTCGGCTTGCCATGCCTGCGCCACTTGCAGGTGCAGCGGCTGCGTCGACGGCGCGCGCTTCAGCAGCAACGCGGCCAGCATGCGCATCAACGCGGCGCCGGCGATAAAGTCGTTGCTCGCGGAGAGCGACTGCGCGCAGACAGGCAGCATGCACATGGCCGCTTCCAACGGCGGCATGGCGCGCGTGCTGTCGATGGCCGCCGCCACTCCTGCGGTGAACGGCGAGTTCACGGCGGCGGCGTCTGCGGTGTATGGCGAGTTCGCTGCGGCGGCGTCTGCGGCGAACGACGCATGCGCGGCGGCGTTGCGCGGCGCGCGCGTGCCGGCGGCGTCTGCGGCGTTGGCGTCTGCGGCGGCGAAGTAGTCGATACCGCCGTCATCCCACAGCAGGCAGGCCACCTGCTCCAGCGTGGCGCCGTCGGCCAGCGCCAGCACGTCGTGGCCGCGATAATGCAGGCGGCCATCGGCGATGCCGGAAATGCGCGTCTCCAGCACCGGCGTGCCCCAGTTCATCGCGGCGGCGACCTTGTGCCCTCCACGCTTGCCATCGGCCTTGCGCGCAGCCAGCCGCAGCACCTCGTCGTGCGGATAGCGCTTGCTGCGGTCGGCCAGCGCGCCGCTGGGCGTCAGCATGCCCCGGCTGACGTAGGAGTACAGCGTGGCGAGACTGACGCCCAGGATGCGCGCCGCCTCGGATGCGGATAAGTCTTTGCTCATCCGCGTATTGTAATGTCGATTGCAGGAATCAAGATTGACCCGGCCGCCGGCGCACTTTTAGACTGCCGTCATGCCACCGCCATCCCACACCGCTTCGATTTTCCAGCCGCTGCGCCATGCGCGCTTTCGCCAGCTGTGGATGGCGAACCTGCTATCCAACCTGGGTAGCCGCATGCAGGCCTTCGCGGCGGCATGGCAGATCGCTTCGCTGTCGCAATCGCCGCAGCTGACGGCGCTGGTGCAGACCGCGACCTGGGCGCCGATGCTGCTGTTCGCCCTTCCCGCCGGCGCGCTGGCCGATACGCTGCACCGGCCCACGCTGCTCTTTCGCAGCAACGCCGTGATGGCGGTGGCGGCCGTCGCGATGGCCTTGCTGGCCTACGGCGGCAGGCAGCCGGTGCCGGCCCTTCTGCTGCTCACCTTTGTGATGGGCACAGGCGTGGCGTTCACGATGCCGGCGTGGCAGGCGTCGATGTCGTCGCTGGTGCCGCTGCACGAGGTCGAATCGGCCGCCACGTTGAACAACCTGAGCTACAACCTGGCGGCGCTGGCCGGACCGGCGTTGGGCGGTGTGCTGTTCCAGCTGTCCGGCGCGGGTCCACTGTACCTGTTCAACGCGGTGTCGTTCAGCGCCCTGCTGTGGATCTACCGGCAATGGCGGCCCGCTGAAACGCCGCGCGCTGCGACGCCGGGTGCCGTAGACAACCACGCGGCAAGCAGCGACAGCGCTGGCAGCCACGGCCTCGGCGGCGGCGCGGCAAGCAGCGACAACGCGGGCAGCCACGGTGCAGGTACTCGCGGCATGGCCAGCGCGCTGCGCATCAGCTGCGCTTCGCCGCGCTATCGATCGCTGTTGATGTACGCGATGGGGATCTTTTTCGTGTCGGCGGCGTTTGCCGCGCTGCTGCCGCTGCTGCATCCCGACGCCGGCACCTACGGCTCGCTGATGGGCGCGCTGGGTGCGGGCGCGGTGGTGGCCGCCGTCGTGCTGCCGGCCGTGCGCCGGCGCGCGGTCAAGCGCCTGGTGCTGGCCGGCGGCCTGGGCGTGTACGGCGCCATGCTGGCGACGCTCGGCCATGCCGCCTCGCAGCCGCTTCGCCTGCTGCTGGTGTTGATCGGCGGCGTGGCGTGGTCGGCCATCGTCACCACACTCAACGGCGCGGCGCAGAAGGCATTCCCCGACGCCGTGCGGGCCCGCACGCTGTCGGTCCACATCCTCGCGATCGCCGCCGGCCAGACTGTCGGCAGCGCGGCGTGGGGCATGCTGGCGGCGCGCTGCGGCATCGTCCCGGCGCTGACGGCGGCCGGCGCGGCCACGCTGGCCTGCGCGGCGCTGGTGGCCTGTTCAAACGATTTTCTGGAGACTGCATGAACGACATCATCATCCGAACACTGCAAGCGGAGGACGCCGCGCCGCTGCTGCAATTCGAGCTGGAGAACCGGCACTGGTTCGAGCAGCACATCGCGCCGCGCCCCGCGGAGTTCTATACGCCGCAGGGCGTGCGGGACCACATCGGCCAGTACCTCGACGGCCACGCGAACGGCACCTGGCATCCCTGCCTGATCCTCGATGGCCAAGGCCGCATCGTCGGCCGCGCCAACCTGAAGGACATCGACCGCCAGGCCGGCAGCGCCGAGGCAGGCTACCGCATCGCCCGCGACCACACGGGACGCGGCCTGGCCACGCGCGCGCTGCAGCACCTGCTCGCGCTGGCGGATGAGCAGTGGCAGCTGCGGCAAGTGCTGGCCTACGTCGTCGATGGCAATCCCGCGTCGGCGCGCGTGTTGCGAAAATGCGGCTTCGCACAAGAGGCGCGCCTGGACGGCATGGACCGCATCGCCGGAACCCTGCGCAACGGCCGTCAATTTATCCGCCTTCGCCCCTGAGACTTTGGCGCCATACTGGTGTAAGCTTGTCATCAAACAGCGGACAACGCGATACGGAGACAACCAGATGGCAGGACAGCACAGCGGATGGAACCGGCTGCTTGGCGCGGCGTGCTGCGCGCTCGGCTTGGCGGCCGCCGTGCCCGCCCAGGCCATCGAGCTGCGCACCGCCGCGCAGGAAGGCACTGAGCCCAAGTTCGTCGCCGATGGCAAGGACCGCGTGACCGGCCTGTGCATCGACATCCTGCGCGCCGTCGAGCAGATCGACCCCACACTGCGCTTCGTCGGCGACCAACGCTGGAAACCGCTGATACGCGCCTTCTCGGAACTGGAGACCGGCCAGCAGGACGTGCAGTGCGCCATGCAGCGCACCGCCGAGCGCGAGCGGCGCTTCCACTACCTCGGCCCGGCGCTGTACACCATCGAATACCACTTCCTGGCGCGCGCGCAGGACACCATCAGCATCACCCAATGGGACGACGTGCGCCGGCTGGCGCCCGACAACATCGTGCTGATCAACCGTGGCTTCGCGGCCGGCGATGTCCTGGCCCGGCTGGGCGGCATCGAGGTGGACGCCAACTCCACCAACCCGCAGCTGAATCTGCAAAAGCTGATCGCCGGCCGTGGACGGTTATTCTTCCATCGCGGACCCGGCCTGCAACGGCTGCTGGCGCGCACAGGCACCGTCGACAAGGTGCGCATCCTGCCGCAGGTGATGTACAGCGCCAAGCTGTATTTCGTGACCAGCAAAAAGCTGGCGACCTTCATCACCGATCGCCTCGAGCGGGCCCTGTTCCAGCTTGAAAAAAACGGCGAGCTGGATCGGCTGATGCGCAAGTGGGATTGAGATGAGGCGCGCAGTGCCGGCCCTGTTGGCGTTGCTGCTGTCGACCACGGCGCATGCCCAGTCCGGCGAGCTGACGGTGCCGCTGGCGCCGCCGCAAGCGCAGCAGGCGATCCTGCAGGCGGTGCAGCGCATCCCGGCGCAGCAGGAGGCCCACCGGCGCTACCGCATGGCCCTGCCCTACGGCGCGCCGCTGTTCCCGCCCGACGCCGACCTGGCGCTGGCGCCGGCCAGCGCGGCACTGGCCGCGTGGCTGCGCCTGCCGCCGCAACAGCGCCGCCACGACGTGCTGATCGTCCCCGATGTCGACTATTACTGGAACGCCGAAGGACGACAGTTCTCCTGTCAGTTCATCGTGCACGTGCAGGCCGATGCGGGCCACGGCCAATCGCGGCTGGCCGTGCTGCAGGTGCGGCCCACGGTCTACGCCGGCAAGTCCTTCAAGCTGCTGGGCCGCACCGGCCCCGGCGCGTATCTGGACCTGCGGCCCGCCGCGCCATCAGCCCAGAGCGCCGCCGAACTGCGCGCCTTTCTGGCGTCCGCGCTGGGCCAGCCACAATAACGGCAAGCCCGCCGCCAGCAGCCACAAGGTGCCCGGCAGCGGCACGCCCGCCACCGCCAATGTGACCGACAGCGGCGCCAGCTCCAGGTCCGACACCTGCAGGAAAGTGCCGCCGGCCAGCGGGTCGCCACTCCACCATTCTCCCGACAGGCTGAAGTTGCCGCTGTCGCTCATGCCAGGCAAGGCGAACGAAAAAATCCGCAAGCCGTACAGCCCCGCGTGCGTGCCCGCATCGAAGGCGACGGTGGCACTGGCGCCCGGCGCCAGCGTCGGGAAGTCGAAGTAGCTGGCGTCCGGCGTGCCGATGCTGAACGAGGTGGCGTTCAGCTGCGTCGGAACGAACCAGTTCAACGCATCGGTGTTGACCAGCTGGTAGCCCCACCCCACGGTGTCGCCGGGATGGCCGGTCAGCGCGCCGCCGGCAGGCAACGTGGCGAAGGTGAACACGATAGGCGCGGCCTCCGGGGCGGACGTCCACAACAAGGAACACAGCAGCGCGGCCAGCGCGCAAAGCAATTTGAGTTTCATGGCGGTTGCTCCTATTTCGGGATGACGGATTGGGCCTGCGAGTAGGCGTAGATCACGCCGTTCAGGTCGGTGACGCCGCCGTTTTCGATCACGCTGAAGCGCCGCACCGTGGGCGGCACGTTGAAGGTCAGCCGCACGGTGAAGAAGCTGCCGACGTCGACGTTCGGCGTGATCATCGGCAGCGCCGGCGACAGCGCGGTGTTGAGCGTGACGGTGCCGCTGCCGGCCAAGGTACGCAGCGACAGCGAGGACAAGGTCATGTCGCGCGCCGTGCCCACGCCGATGTTGGTGAGGCGCACATCGATGCCGATCACGCCGGGCGCCACGGTTTCCTGGCCGATGATGGCGGCGGTGAAGTCGGGCCGTCCCGGCACCTGCGCCGCGCCGGTGACGAACACCGTCAGCGATGCGCTGTTGTGCAGGGTGGCGACGCTGGTGCTCTGCGCCGACACGGTGATGCTGTCGGAACCGCCGATGCGCGCGCCGGCCGGCGGCGTCAGCGTGACGGCCACGCTGGCGCTCTCGCCGGTGGCCAGCGTCAGCATGGTGGGCGAGACGGCCGTGATGTAGTGCTGGTCGTCGGTGGCGCTGATGCTGAAGCTGCCGGCCGGGCCGTCATTGCGCACCTGGTACAGCAGCGTGGTGCTCACGCCGGGACGCAGGTCCTGGCGCGACGGCGGCGTCACGGACACGGTCTGCGGCTGCACCATCACACTCACCAGCCGCTGGTACGGGAAGCCGGAACTGTCGGTGCCGGTGGCGTAGGCGACGAAGGCTTCATTGGGCACGGTCATCGCGCCGAAGAATTTGCCGCCGTCGGTCTGGTCCTGCTCCAGCGCCAGCGGCGACAGCAGGTCGAAGTTCTTGCGGCGCAGCTGGAACTGCGGCGCGCTGGCGATGCCGGTCAGCGCGGCGACCGCGTACAGCGACTGGCCCGGTCCCGGTTCGCCGTCGATGGTCAGCAGGCCCTGGTGCGGCGGTTGCGCGCCGAAGCGGGCCAGCTTGAACGAGCTGAAGGCCAGGTCGGCCACGCCGTTGACGTTGACATAGGTCGTTTCCGACGAGCCGCTGATGGCCAGCGTCCACGCGCCGCGCGGCGGGCTGTCGACCGAGATGATGACGCCGCTCGACAGGCTCAGGTACCGTGTGGCGTTGGCGGCGGTGACCACCACGCCATCCGGCCGCGTCAGCGTGACCACCGGCTGCACGCCCTGCACGGTGCCGCTGACCGACACCGTCAGCCGGCTCATGCTGCTGTCGACCGGCACCGTGTAGCGCTTGGCGCTGGCGTAGGTGTCGACCAGCGACAGCACCTGCACCACGTTGTTGCGCGCCACCAGGTCAGCCAGCTGGGTGACGGTGCCGGCCTCGCCGCCGAACAGGAAGAACACCTGGCCGCCGGTCTCGGCCGCCGCCTGCAGGAAACCCGGCGTCAACGGCGAGCAGCTGCCGAACAGGATGGGATAGATCTTGATGTCCTTGCTCTTGGCCAGGCTGATGACGGCGCCGGCCAGGCCGGCGTCCTTGGCGGTGGCGTCGGTGTACATGAACAGGTCGCCGCCGGGGTCGGCCAGCGACAGGCCGTTGTACATGCCGGTCATGGCCAGCTCGGGACAGTCGCCGCCGCCGTCGGCGCCCAGGCCGCCGATGGCGCCCTTGAACAGGCCGGCGTCGTTGGTGGCGATGGTGGGGCCGGTGAACGGGTCGTTGAACGGCGCCAGCACGTACTGCAGCGGTTCCTCGTCGGTGCCAAGGCGGGCGTCGACGATGCTGGTGGCCGAGGCGCGCACGCCGGCGATGATGCCGCCCATGCTGCCGGTGGTGTCGATGGCGAAGGCCAGCGTCGGGCCCGCGCCCAGCAGCGCCTTCAGCTGGGCCGGCGTGATCTCGGCCTTGATGTCCTCGACGAACTGCTGGGTGGCGACGATGGCGGCCGAGGCGGCCGTGTTGTGGTAGCCGCTGTGCGGCGAGATGTCGCAGTACAGCGTGTCCTTGTTGATGCCTTCGCGGAAGTAGCCGAGCGGGTCGCTGGACGGCGAGCTCTTGTCGAGCGGGCCGCCGTGGCTGCACTTGAAGGCGCCCGGCTTGACGCGGTCCTCGCCGCCGTAGTACCCGCTGGTGAGCAGGCTGCCGGTCAGGTTGGACGAGTTGGCGCAGAACAGGCCGGTGTCGGTGAAGCCGGCGCAGGTCGGCGTGGCGGGGCCGGCGAAGGGCAGCGCGCCGGGCCGGCCGACGCCGGGATGGGCGCCGCTGTTGCCCTGCTCGACCCAGTTGCTATGCGAATAGAAGTCCTGGATGGTGTGCAGCGCGCCGCCGAGGTTGTCGCGTGCGCCGGTGGCGTTGATCGGGTCGCTGCGCAGCGCGTCCAGCACGTTCTGCTTGAGCGTGGCCAGGCGCAGCTGGGCGCCGGCCGCGTTCTCGCCGTCGAAGTGCTTGGCCGAGCTGGTCTGGTCCTCGTCGACCTTGGCGTCGGCCTCGATGATCTGGTCCAGCGCCTTTTGCATCGACGCGGTCAGCCTGGGCACGGCGAAGTAGCGCTTGTCGAGCTCCTCGATGCCGCGCTGGGTGATGTCCTGGTGGGTCAGGCTGCCGGCCGACTTGGACGTGATGAAGCAGACAAAACCGTTCTTGGGACAGAAGGCATTGCCGGGAACATTGACCAATAACAATAAGGAGGCCAATAACAGGGTGGGAGCAGTGCGCATACGATATCCTTTCCCATGCGTGGAAGCACCAGTCCGCGCCAAGGCGGACACGCGGCGAGGTGACGCATATATCGTGCCCCGCCCCGCTCCGCCTTTGGAATCAAGCGATTGGCGCGCGCCGGGCGGGCGGCGCGCCCTTCACTGTCAAGTTCGCCGACAGGCTTATACTTTCCCTGCCGATCAATTCGACGCCATTGCGGGAGGACCGATGTTGCCGATGACGAGACCGAGGCCGGCCGCGCTGCTGCTGGCGGCCTGCCTGCTGCTGCCGGCGGCCGCCCGGGCGGAGCCGGTGGTGTTGCGGGTGGCCGCGCAGGAAGGCACCGAGCCCAAGTTCATTGCGGACGGCAAGGACCACATCATCGGCCTGTGCGTGGACATCTTCCGCGCCATCGAGCGCATCGAGCCCGGCCTGGTGTTCGTCGGCGACCAGCAGTGGATGCCGCTGATACGCGCCTATCACGAGGTCGCGGTGCAGCAGCGCGACGCGCTGTGCGGCGTGCAGCGCACGGAGGAGCGCGAACAGCGCTATGTGTACCTCGATCCGCCGTTGTTCCAGATCCACTACATGCTGCTGGCGCGCGCCGGCGACGAGGTGGCGATCCGGGACTGGGACGATGTGCGCAAGCTCGGCAAGGACGGCGTGGTGCTGGGCAACCGTGGCTACGCCACCACCGATTTCCTGATCGCGCAGGGCGGCTTGCAGATCGATGCCAGCGCCACCAGTCCGGCCATGAATGTGCAAAAGCTGGTGGCCGGGCGCGGCCGCTTCTTCCTGCACCGCGCGCCGGGACTGGCCCGCCTGATCGCCAGTGCCGGCGCCACCGGCAAGGTCAGGATCCTGCCGACGGTGATGTCGACCGCGCAGCTGTACATGGTGATGGGCCGGCACATCGATCCGGCCGTGGTGGCGCGCGTGCGCGGCGCGATCGAGCAGATGGAGAGAACAGGCGAGCTGGCCCGCCTGCTGAAGAAGTGGGACTAGCTCACGGAATTACAGCGGCGCGCCCAGCGACTTCAAGTGCTGGACCGCGTTGCCGTTCTTCGGATTGAGCTCCAGCGCGCGCTGGTAATGCTGGATCGCCAGCGGCTTGTCCTGCGCCGCCTCGTAGGCCTCGGCCAGGCTGTCGTGGGCGTTGCCGCTGTCCGGATGCAGCACCGCCGCCAGCTTGAACACAGCGATGGCGCCCTGCTTGTCGCCGGCGCGCAGCAGCTGGTAGCCCCAGGAGTTGAAGTTGTCCTCGCTCACTTCAAACTTCGGCTCCCGCTTGCGCATCTTCTCGTACACCTGCTGGATGTCGGCGAAGCCGGACTTGGCCGCCTCGTAGGCCAGCATTTCCAGCGTCGGCGGCGCACCTTCCGACATGCGGGCCGAAACCGTCAGCAGGTGGTCCGGCACGCCGTTCTGCTTGGGCGCCTTGGACAGGAAGGCCTTGGCGGGCGCCTGCCCCTTCAGATACGCGTCGAGGAACTGCAGCGTGTAGCGCGCCATCCAGCCATGGGACTGGCTCACCTCGGCCGGCGTGTACTCGTTGTAGGCATCGTCGCCAAGGAAGCGCAGCGCCTCGGACGCGAAGGCGAAGTGTTCCATCGCCGGCAGCGTGACGGTGTACACGTCGGAGTACTTCAGCTCGTTGAGGAAGCTGGCGTTGGGCTTGTTGCGCTTGGCGAGATCCTCCAGCGAACGGGGGCGCGCGGCCAGGAACAGCATCGGCACGGCCACGCGCGCCGGCTGCACGTACTTGGCTTCCTGCACGCGCTCCGGCCAGTAGCGCACCGAGCCGTCCAGGTTGACCAGCGCCTTGACGCGGCTGTCGCGCGCGGCGACGAAGACGTTGGAAATGCCGCCCCAGCTGTAGCCGGCCACCGCGATGTGGCCGGTGTCGGCCTGCGGCAGCGTGTGGGCGTAGCCAATCAGGAAGGCGATGTCGCCGGCCTGCGCCTCGATGCCCTCCAGGTCGTCGCTCATGCCGCGCGCGTGGGCGCCCATGCTGGGACTGGTGATGACGATGTAGCCGTGGCTGGCCAGGTACTCGCACAGGTCGGCGTTCTCGTAGGTCGAGGCGCCGAAGCTGGGGGCGTAGATCACCACCGGGAACTTGCCGGCGGCCGGCTTGGCGTCGCGCAGCGCCCACATGCGGCGCGTCATTTCCTCGCGCGCGCGGACGGCACCGATAGGCGCGCCCTTCAGGCGGGCGTCGACATTGGCGGCGATGGCCGCCTCCGTGTTGTCGAAGCGCTCCTCGGTGGCGCCGAGGCGGAAGTAGTCGCCGTAGGCCACGGCCTTGCCGGACTTTTGCGCCGGATACCAGATCACGGTCTGCATCGGCCGCGCGGTTTCGCCGCTCACCGGCTTGCCGGTGACGACGTCGTATTTGCCGAGATAACCACGCGCGTAGTCGTACTGCTCGACCACGCGCAGGCCGACGCTGTGCGGTCCCGGCGTCACGTCAAAGCTGAAGTTGGAGGCGGCCTGGCTCATGCAGGCAGTGAAGGAGAGGATCAGGGTGAACAGGATACGCACTGGCATAGGTTCCTAAAAAAATAATGACGAAGGGGGACTACTCGCCCAGCATGCGGGCGTTACCGGAAACGCGGATCGAGCCGCCGGCCTGGCCGGAAATCTCCACCCGCAAATGACAGGGCGCGCCCATGTCCTCGCCCTGGATGATGTCGATGGCGCCGCCGTGCGGCCAGTCGAGGTCGCGCAGATAGCCGCCCAGCGCGGCCGCCGCGGCGCCGGTGGCCGGGTCTTCGTACACGCCGCCGGAAGCGAAGGGATTGCGCGCATGGAAGCGCTGCGGCGTTTCCGCGTGCACTAACGAGATCGTGGTCAGGCCGTGATCGCGCATCAGGTCGCGGCCGTCGGCCAGCTGGTAGCGCATCGCGCTCAGCCGGGCGCGGCTGGCCAGCGCCAGCACCAGATGGTTGGCGCCGCCGCTGGCGATGGCCGGCGGAATGCGGTCGTCCAGGTCGGCATGGCGGTAGCCGAACAGCGCCAGCGCGGCCGTCACCAGCGCGGCCGGGGCCGGCGCGCTGGCGGTGGCCGGCGACTGCAGCGCGGCGCTGCCCTGCCCGTCCTTGCTCCGCGCCTCGACGTTGACGCGGGCGTGGTTGGTGGTCAGCGGGAAGATGCCGTCGCCGTTCTGCTGCGCCAGCACCGTGCCCAGCGCGATGGTGGCGTGGCCGCAGAACGGCACCTCGCCGTCTGGCGAGAAATAGCGCACGCGCCAGCCATCGCCGACGGGCGCGGCAAACACGGTCTCGGAGTAGCCCATCTCGGCGGCGATACGCTGCATGGCGGACTCGTCCGGCAGCGCGGAACGGATCATGACGCCGGCCGGGTTGCCGCCCCGCTCGCCGGCGGTGAAAGCGGCGACCTTGTGGATCTTGGTGATGGTCTGCATAGATGTCTACTCCACGGTTGAGGATGGATACTTGATTGACAGCAATGGGAGATTTGGTCACTATCGGCGCTTCACCGACTTTGCAGCGACCTCGTCATGACTATACCGCGACTTTCCATTTTTGCCATATTGTTTTCTGCCGGCCTGGCCTGCGGCAGCCCCGCTTACGCCGCCGATGCCCCGGCCGCCCGGCACGCGATCACCCACGAGGACGTGTGGCTGATGAAGCGGGTCGGCGCGCCGGTGCCCAGCCCGGACGGCAAGTGGGCCGTGTTCTCCGTCACCGATCCTGCGTACGACAGCAAGGAGCAATGGTCGGACCTGTGGATCAAGTCGCTGACCGACGACACGCCGGCGCGCCGCCTGACCTTCAGCAAGGGCGGCGAAAGCGGCGCCGTCTGGTCGCCCGATAGCAAACAGCTGGTGTTCGTGGCCAAGCGCGACGGCGACGATGCGGCCCAGCTGTACCGCATCGACGTGGCCGGCGGCGGCGAGGCGCAGCGCCTGACCACGCTGACGCTGGGCGCGCGCCAGCCGAAGTTCAGCCCGGACGGCACGCAGCTGCTGTTCGTCAGCGACGTCTACCCCGGCGACACCGGCGAGGACGACGTGAAAAAAAGCGCCAAGGAACGCAAGGACCGCAAGTACTCGGCGCGCGCCTACGAGACCTTCCCGCCGCGCTACTTCGACAAGTGGCTCGACGATAAAAAAGTGCGGCTGTTCGTGATGGACGCGGCGGCCGGCGCCAAGCCGCGCGACCTGCTGGCCGGCAGCAAGCTGGCGGCGCTGCCGGGCTTCGGCGGCGGCCAGGGCGACGAGGGCCAGTCGCTGGACGCGCTGTGGTCGCCGGACGGCAAGGCCGTGGTGTTCGCGGCCTCGACCAATCGCGACGAGGCCGCCCGCGCGGCCGGCTACACGCAGATCTACAGCGTGCCGCCGGCGGGCGGCGAGCCGACGCGGCTGACGCAGGACAAGCACAGCTACGGCAGCCTGAAGTTCAGCGCCGACGGCAAGACGCTGTTCGTCCTGACCCAGGCCGAGGAAGAAGGCAAGGTCTACGACGTGACGCGCCTGGCCAGCTTCGCCTGGCCGCTGACGCAGCCGGCGCCCAAATTGCTGACGGCGTCGCTGGACCGGTCGATCTCGCGCTTCGCGCTGCCGGCCGGCACCGGCCGCGTCGTGTTCAGCTACGAGCACGCGGGCCTGGAGCAGCTGCATTCGATCAACTACGCCGGCGGCGACCTGCGCGACGAGGCCTCGCCCGCGACCGGCAGCATCGGCTCGCTGGCGGCCGGGGGCAAGGCCATGGTGGGCGTGTGGGAATCGTCGGTCAACCCGCCCGAGGTGTACGCCTTCGGCAACGGCGCGCCCAAGCGCCTGACCGCGTTCAACACTGCGCGCGCGGCCAGCATCGACTGGCAGGCGCCCGAGCACTTCTGGTTCAAGGCCAGCGACGGCCGCATGATCCACAACATGCTCGTCAAGCCGGCCAATTTCGATCCGTCCAAAAAGTATCCGCTGTTCGCGGTGATCCACGGCGGCGCGGCCAATATGTGGCGCGACCAGTTCGTCATCCGCTGGAACTACCACCTGCTGGCGCAGCCGGGCTATGTGGTGCTGCTGACCGACTACAAGGGTTCGACCGGCTACGGCGAGGAATTCGCGCGCGCCATCCAGGGCGATCCGCTCAAGGGGCCGGGCGACGAGATCAACGAGGCGGTGGACGAGGCGGTCAAAAAGTACGGCTACATCGACGGCAGCCGCCTGGCGGCCGGCGGCGCCAGCTACGGCGGCCACCTGGCCAACTGGCTGCAGGCCACCACCACGCGCTACAAGGCCTTCGTCTCGCACGCGGGCGAGATGGACCTGGTCATGCAATGGGGCAGCAGCGACAGCATCCACGGCCGCGAGGTCAACAGCGGCGGTCCGGTGTGGGGCGACCAGGCGGTGTGGCGCGAGCAGAGTCCGGTGATGCAGGGCGGGAACCACGCCAAGGGCACAGGCTTCACCACGCCCATCCTGATTTCGGTGGGCGAGCTCGATTACCGCGTGCCGGCCAATAACGCGCTGATGAACTACGCGACCCAGCATCGCCTGAATGTCCCGGCCAAGCTGCTGGTGTTCCCGGACGAGAACCACTGGATTTTGAAGGGCGAGAACAGCCGCTACTTCTACAGCGAGGTGCACGGCTGGCTGGCCAAATATCTGAAGTAGGACGCAAAAAAAGCCCCCGCCCGCCTGAGCTCGCTCAGAACGGACGGGGGCTTTTTTACGCCTGCTGAATTACGCTTGCTTGCGGCGGCGGGCCACGCCCACCAGCGCCAGGCCGGCGATCATCATCGCGTAGGTTTCCGGTTCAGGCACGGCGGTCACCGAGTTGATCCATGCGGCGTGCGAGAAGGTCGCGGTCGAGCCGGACAGGTCGCCAAAGCTGGAGTGGTTGTTGAGGGCGTTGTCGCAGCCGGCCAGGTTGAAGTCCGTGCAGGCATCGCTGCCCTGCCAGCCCCACGAGTGCACACCCGACAGCAGCCATTCCTTGCCGTTCCAGATGAAATCGCCACCGCCCGAATCGCCGCCGGCGATCAGCGCTTCATTGACGCCGCGGCCGGTGCTGCTGGTCCATTTGTCGCCGGTCTCGTGCGCCAGACGGGCCAGCGTGTTGTGCGCAGCGGTGCCGTCATCGAAATCGCTCATGTAGGTGGTGCCTGGAGCGTAGTAGTTCGGGTCGTAGGCGTAGATACCGGCATCGCCGGCCGCCTTGTTGAAGGACTTGCTGTCGACGTCGAAGGTGTTGAAGCCGTAGTGGCCGTAGCCGCCGTCGTTCCAGTTGGTGGCCAGGTCGTTGGTGGCCTTCTGGGTGGTGCCGTAGCCGGCCATCAGGTAGTCCTTGCCGACGTCGTTGGTCGTGCTGATCTTGTAGCCCTTGATGGTGGTGACGGCGGTATCCAGTTTCAGGATGGCGATGTCGGCGCCGGTATCGAGCTGGCCGGTCCATGCCTTGTTGACGTAGGCGTTGCCGACCGAGACGTTGCGCGTCACGGCGGCGGTGCCGCCCTGCCAGCCGAACTGCACGGTCATCTTGGTGAAGTCGTCAGCGCAATGGGCGGCGGTCAGCACGTATTGGCCGCCGGCCAGCAGCGAACCGGAGCAAGCCCAGTTGCCCTCCGCATTGTGGAAGCTCAGGCGGGCTACGCCGTCCAGCGCGCCAGCCACGCCGTTGAAGCTCTGGCCCATCGTGAAGCGCCAGTTGGCGACATCCGAGGTGTTGCCGGTCAACGGCTCCAACGCCTTGGGCGTGTGAACCAGGTCGTCGCTCAGTCCAGTGGAGGCCTGGGCTGCGCCGGCGGCCAACAGGGCTGCGGCCACCGCGGCCAGTTTGAATTGTTTGAATTGGAAAATCATGAAAACTATCCTTACTTTTTAGGTTTCTTTTGGAAAAGTTATAGGGCCCTGAATAGCAACCGCAGCCATCATCACCGAAGTGCATCCCAGATGGCCGTGGTATGAAAAGCAATATAACATTGTTCTTTTGCGCATGAAACTTGTTGTAAGAATATTTATTTTCGCTCTACTTTCTTGATAATTGTTACGATTTGTGACAGATATTGCAGAGCTTGCCCAAAGATAGTTGAAACTCAGTTCACAATTGTTGACTTGTATCAATTCAGGCAGCCCTGCGCTTTTCTAGTTGAAGCTGAGGCCACTGCTGCTGGCGTTGCTCAGCGTCTTGGCCTTCAGGTCGATCGTGAAGTGGTCGCTGGGCTTGCCCGAGCCCAGGCCCTTGAGGATCGCAAACACCTGCTTGAACTGGTTCTGGAACAGCACATGCACCGGGTTCTGGTCCGACGGCAGGTCGCCGATCTTGACGATCGCGGCCGGCGCCGCCGGGAACGCGCCCATCAACACCTTGTACTGCGCCACGCGCTCGGCGCCCATGTCGCGCAGCGCCAGTTCGCCGGCGTACACGGTGCGGTGGAAGTCGCCGTAGAACTCGTAGGCGCTGATCTTGGCGAAGTCGGCCAGCTTGAGGTTGGCGGCGGCGGCGATCTGCTCGGCCTTGGCGGTGGCGGCGGCCCAGTCGGCCGTCAGCTGGCTGGCGGCGACACCGCCCTCGGTTGCCGTGCCCTTGGCGGCACAGGCGGCCGTGATCGGCAGCACGCCGGGATTGTCCTTCAGCTGCGCCAGCGTGACCCTGGTCTGCAGCTGCGACAGGATCAGCATCTGGCGCGCGTCCAGCGACATCGCCGCTTCCTTCATTTCGCATGGCCAGTAGTCGCCCATGAAGCGCAGGCGCGACAGTTCGCCGAAATAGGTGCGGGTGAACTCGCCATAGGATTTGGTGTCGAGGATGGCGCGGTTCCAGCGCTTGGCGATGTCGGCCGCCGCCACGCTGCCCTGCAGGTAGTCATACTCGGCCTGGTACAGCGGGAACAGCTCGTTGTAGCGCGGGACGCTGTTCAACGCCACGGTCTGCACATCGATCCGGTCCTTGCTCTGGTAGCTGACAATCTTGTAGGCGGCGCCGAACACCGCCAGCGAGGGCGACTGCACATTGACCAGGTAGTTGCCCGCCGCATCCTTGTAATCGTTGGTGCCGTTGAAGTGCATATGGCCGCCCATGTGCAGCGGCAGGCCGGTGGCGGCCAGCGCGGCGGTGGTGGACGCGTCCGGCATGCGCGAGACCTGGAACGCGCCCGGCTTGAAGACGGCCTTCATGGCGCTGGTCTGGTTGGCGTAGAAGTCCATGGTCGGATAGTGCGAGAAGGCCATCAGCTGCTTGCCCTGCGCCTTGGCGCGCTCGGTCACCGACTTGATCCATTCCATCTGGTGGATCTTGTGCGTCTGCACCTTGTTCCAGCCCGCGTCGCCGGCGCCGTCGTAGCCCTTGAACGAGGCCGGATTGGCCGGATCGAATTTGGCGTTGGGCACGTGCACATTGGCGTCCAGCGCCAGCAGCCAGATGCCCTTGACCGGCTCGACCAGGTAGCTGGCGTCGATGATGTTGCCGCACCGGGTGTAGGACTTGCCCAGCCTGGCTTCGCCGGCCGCCTTGTAGCTGCCGCCCTCGCCTTCGGCGCAGATTTCAAACTGGCGCTTGCCCAGCTCGGCCGCGGCGGTGGCGGCGGCATAGCTGTACTTGCCGTCGGCGTATTTGGTGAACGGGGTTTCCCAGTAGACGTCGTTCTGGTTCGGCATGTAGCCGAAGTCGGCCAGCTTGGTCAGCAGCTTTTCATAGCCCTGCTCCATCAGCTGGTTGGTGCACACCACGGCCGGATCCTTGGCCTTGCAGGCGGCCGCGCCGGTGGCGTAGATTTTCTGTTCCTTGCCGTCGCGGGTCAGGAAGTCGTTCTTGCCGGCCTCGTCGTTGTCGAACGGCTCGTTCGGATCGTGGTTGCCCGGCGCGATGAAGAAGCGCATGCCCTTGGCCTGGTACTCGTGCAGGATGTCGGCGATGCCGTCGATGTTGATCGGCTGGGCATCGTCGGAGATGTCGCCCGGCAGCGCCACCAGGCGCAGGCCCTTGCCATACGCATCGTCCAGCGCGCCGCGAAAGGCGAAGTAGTTTTCGTTGAACAGCCGGGTCGAGGTCAGCTCGGCGTACATGGTGCGGATGGTGGCGTTCTTGCCGTCCTTGGTCGGGATGCCGGCGAAATTGGGGTTCTTCAGGTCGCCGTAGATGTTCTCGAAATGGACGTCGCTCATGAAGGCGACCGCGGTCGGATTGAAGCCGTCGCCGGGGTTGGTCTCGGTGACCGGCACGCCGTCGCTGCCGCAGGCCGCCAGCAACGAGGTCATGGCGGCGGCCGCGATCAGCTGGCCACCGGGGAGGGCAAAACGCATACAAACTCCATCAGGCTGTTAAGGTCGAGCGCATTGTTGCACCGGCGCGTGACAGCCTGATTACATTTTGGGAGCGCTTCCAGCCTCCTGTCTTCGCGTCAGGCGCTGGCCTTGGCTTGGGGAGCAAGCGGGACGCCTGCCGCCGCCGCGGCCGGCTTGCGGATCAGCAGGATGATGCCGGCGGCCACCAGGCAGGCCGCGCCGGCGGCGAACAGCGCCGGGTTATAAGTCAGCATCAGGGTGCGCACGCGGCCCGCGCCGTAGGCGGCCACGGCAGCGCCCAGCTGGTGGCCGGCGAACACCCAGCCGAACACCATGCCGGCCTTCTCCTTGCCGAAGGTGGCGCCGGCCAGCCGCACCGTCGGCGGCACGGTGGCGATCCAGTCCAGGCCGTAGAACATGGCGAACAGCGACAGCCCGTACAGCGTGAATTCCGAATACGGCAGCCAGAACAGCGACAAGCCGCGCAAGCCGTAGTACATGAACAGCAGCTTGCGGTTGTCGTAGCGGTCCGACAGCCAGCCCGAGGCGATGGTGCCGACCAGGTCGAAGGCCCCCATCATCGCCAGCACCGAGGCGGCCGGCACCGCCGACAGGCCGGCGTCGCCGCACAGCGAGATGAAGTGGGTCTGGATCAGGCCGTTGGTGCTGAGGCCGCAGATGAAGAAGGTGCCGAACAATATCCAGAACACGCGGTTGCGGGCCGCCTCGGCCAGCACCTTGAACGGCGTGGCGAAGGTCACGCGCATCGGCGCGGCGGGCGGCGCCACCGGCGTGCCTTCCGGCGCGCCGTATGGGGCCAGGCCGACCTCGCTGGGACGGTTGCGCATCAGCAGGAACACCAGCACGGCCACGGTGGCGCACGCCAGCAGCACCGGGATCACCGCCATGCGCCAGCCGAAATGCTCGATCAGCCAGGCGCCGACCGGCAGGAACACCAGCTGGCCGGTGGCCGAACTGGCCGTCAGCACGCCCACCACCAGGCCGCGGCGGGTGTCGAACCAGCGGGTCGAGACCACGGCGCTGAGCACCAGCGCGGTCATGCCGGAACCGACGCCGAGCATGACGCCCCAGAACAGCACCAGCTGCCAGAACTGCGTCATCTGCGTGGCCAGCGCCAGGCCGCTGGCAACCAGCGTCAGCGCGGTGACCACGACGTTGCGCAGGCCGAAGCGTTCCATCAGGATGGCCGCGAACGGCCCCATCAGGCCGAACAGCACGAAGCGCACCGCCAGCGCCGACGAGATCTGCTCGACGTCCCAGCCGAACTCCCTGGACAACGGTTGCAGCAGCGCGCCGGGCAGGCCCAGCGCGGCCGACGAGCTGAGCCCGGTGAGGAAGGTGATGGCAACGATCACCCACGAAAAGTGCAGGCCGCGGCCTTGCAGCCAGCGGGATAAAGGTAGGGCGAACATGCGGCTCCTCGCGTGATGGATGCGCGCGGAAGGCACGCTGACCCAGATCTTAAATGACGATCATAATGAATGCAAGCAAAAAAAAGGGACCGCGGCGGCGGTCCCCTGCGGCAAGCGGGGGATTACTTGATGCGCAGCGAGCTCTGCACCTTGTTGACGCCCTTGACGTTGCGGGCCACATCGACGGCCTTGTCCACCTCGGCCTGCGACGGCACGAAGCCGCTCAGCATGACGGTGCCGTTGGTGGTTTCCACGTGCACGTCCAGCGATTTCAGGGCGGGCTCAGCCAGCAGCTCGGACTTGACCTTGGTCGTGATCACGGAGTCGGCCACGGTGTCCTTGGCCATTTCGCTCTTCTGCTTGGTTTCGCAGGACGCCTTGTCGGTACCGGTCATGGTGCTGCAATCGATGCCGGTCTGGGCGACGTCGGCCATTTTCTTGCCGGCCTTGGCATCGTTGACGGCGGCCACGTGGGTCGACTTGGCGGTGCTCAGGCAGCTATCCTTCTCGGCGCCGGTCTGCGGAGCGCACTTGGCCTTGGCCAGGTTGTACTCGGCATCCGCCACCTCGGTATGGGCCTTCTGCACCGAGCGCTTATCGTTACGGTACTGGATGGTGGCGTTGGCCTCGCTGTTGGCGCGGGCCACCTTGGCCTGCTCCACGCAGATATCTTTGGAGGTGCCCGATTGCGCATCGCAAGCCGCCTTGGCGCTCTTGTAGTCGATCTCCGCCTGCTTGGTGGCCGCCTTGTAGGCTACGGAATCGTTGTTGGGGGTGGCGGCGAAGCTGGCGCTGGCCGCGGAGGCCAGCACTATGAAGAGTAATTTGTTCATGATGTGTCCCTTGTGTGGTGGTTGGTGGACACATTAAACGCCGCCGCGCGCCCCTGCTCTGTGCGGGAACGTACAGAGTTACGGATGTTTATTCGTCGCGCAACAGGCCCTGGCGCCACAGGCTGGAAGCCTGTTCGAACAGGGGCTGGGCGGCGTCGAAGGCAGCGCCGCTGGGTGCCAGTTGAAGCCAGGCCAGCGTGCCGTGCGAGCCAGCCGTGCCTGAGGCGGGCTGGCGCACCTGGCGCATCCACGCGGCCACCGCGGCATAGTCCTGCGGATGGCGATGCTGGGTCCAGGCCAATGCGACCAGGTCGGCAAAGCCCTCCTCGCGGCGAGTCAGGCGCAGCGCCTGGGCCTGTTCCTGCGCAGGTGCCTGCGCGGGCTGCTCGAAGCCGGCCGGCAGCGCATGCCACACGCCCTGCGCATAGCGCCAGCAGTGGCCGATCTCGTGGGCCACCATGGCCTCGATCATCAGCGGACGTTGTTCGGCCGGCAGGCCGGCCAGGATGTCCTCGGCGCCGGGATTGCCGCGCATCGACAGCACCAGCTTGCAGCGTCCGTCCTGGAAGCCCAGCGCCAGCGGCACATCGGTCGCGCGCGCCTGCGGTTGCACGGTGATATCGATCGGCAGATTGAGTTCCTGCTTGGCATAGGCCAGCACAGCGGAACCGGCGGTGAGCCAGCGGGTTTCCATATCGGTCAGCTGGGCGGCGGAAGCCAGGCCGGCGGACGACAGGAGCAGCAGGAGTAAGGTGCGCTTGATCATGGTGATCAAACTGTAGCACGCCCAAAGCAAGATTTATTGCTCTAAAGCAGGTTCAACAACAACTTATTTCTACGTAGAAAAAATTGAATGCTTTCAATTTGGGGTCAAGTCTGACATTCGGACACGAGCTCTGCCCTAGCGGCTGCTACGGCAAAGCTCGTGTCCGAATGTCAGACTTGACCCCAGGGGTTATTTGGCGAGCAGGGTGTTGGCGGTCTTGAATTCGGGGCGGATGTCGTTCGGCACCGTTTTCATTTTGTCCAGCGCCTTCTGCACGTCGGGACGGATCACCACGTACTTGGCCATCATGTCCTTGGCGCGGGCGTAGTCGCCGGTCGCTTCGATGGTCAGGAACTCGCGGTCAAGGTCGATCACCGCCTGCTTGATCTTCTTGAAGTCCACCGCGAAGGTGCCATCGCCGTGCGAGATGAAGCCGCCCTTGTCGAGAATGTAGTTCATCTGGATCGCCATGCCGCGCGCGTGCGAGTCGGTCAGGCCGAAGTGCAGCGTGCGGAAGCCCGACGCCAGGAACGTCGTGTACAGCTTGCGCTCAGCGGCGGCGCCCTGCCCCAGCGTGCCGGCCAGCTGGCCCTTGTCCATCATGTAGGCCAGCGCGAACAGGCCGGTGATGTCGGCCTTGGCTTCCTCGATGGTGGAGTAGGCTTCCTTCAGGTCCTGGCGCGGCGTCGATTCGGCGCCGTTGGCCTTGGTGATGTGCGGACCCAGGCCGTGCGTGATCTCATGCGCCAGGATGTGCGTGAAGAAGGAGTCGAAGTCGACGTCCTTCTGGTCGGCCGGCTTGAGCACCAGCTTGGAGATCGGCGTCAGCGTGGACTTGAATTTAGCCTGCTGCACGTTCTTCAGCATCACACGCTTGGAACCGCGCTGGCTGATGATGCGCTCGTCGTTCGGCAGGTTGTAGGCGGCGGTCTGCACGCCCATGTTGCCGTCGCCCGCGCCGTAGACCTGGTTGACCACCACCATCGGCGCCAGCGCGCCCACTTTCGGATTGCGGTACTTGGCATCCAGCGGCAGATTGTCTTCCAGCTCCTGCATATGCTTGGCGAAGAAGTCCAGCTTCTGCGTCTCCTTCTGGTCGCGGATATTGACGTAGGCTTCAAACGCGGCCTTGTAGCCAAACAGCTCGTCGTTGTAGGTCTCGTATGGTCCGATGGTGATATCGACCGGCGCGTCCAGGTCCATCCACGCGAAGTCGGAGGCCAGGTAGTCGTTACTCAGGAAGGCGTCGGCGCGCAGCTGCAGGAATTTCTTCAGCGAGGCGTTGTCGGTATCGGCGGCGGCCTGCTTGAGCAGCGCGGCGGCTTTCTCCAGCTCCGGCTTGTACTCATCCGAATATTTGACGACGGTGAACTGGCCGGCCGCGTTCTTGCGGATGGTGGTGAAGAACCACTGCGCCTGCTCCTTGTCCTTCGCCGGCAGTGTGTTCATCCAGCTTTCCAATGCCTGCTTGGTCGCGCCCTCCGGGTAGAAGTTGCCGGCTTCGGGCTTCTTCTCCGGGATCGCGATGCCGCTTACTTCCGCAGGCAGGAAGCGCTGATGGTCGTCCAGGATCGACCATGGACCTTTGTTGAGCCAGAAGTAGTTCAGGCGCGCCTTGCCCAGCGGTGTCTGGTCTTTTTGCAGCGCGGCCCACAATGCCTCGTTGCCGGACCAGCGCTGGCGCAGCTGCAGCACGTCGATGATCTTGGCGGCCTCGATCAACTTGGCGATGGCGCGCTTGTCGCCGGCGGACAGCTGGCTGGTATCGGCGGTCAATGCGACCGGCGCGAAGCGCTTGGTCATCTTGTCCAGATCGGCCAGGCTGGCCGGTGCGGCGTAGGCGGAAGCGCAGGCGAAAGCCATGGCCAGAGGGAGCAGTATTTTTTTCATTCGAACCTCGTGTTGGAGTGAGATCCGCATTGTAGTACACGGATCCCCCTCCTCCTACCAGGCCCGGTATACCCGTCCCGTTTCGGCGCCATCCACGCTGCGCGCGTAGGACAGCGCGGCGCGGCTGGCCGCGATCGGCTCGAAGCCGGTGAACAGCTCACCGAACAAATGCACCGACTCCCGCAGCACCGTCGGACTGACCGCGTTGATACGCAAGCCGCGCGGCAGTTCGATCGCGGCCGTCCGCACAAAGCCCTGCACCGCCGCGTTGGCGGTGGACGCCGCCACCGCGCCGCGTATCGGCTGCTCGGTATCGACGCCGCTGGTCAGCGTGATCGAACCGCCGTCGTTGAGGAACTCCCGCGCCACCAGCGCCACGTTGACCTGTCCCATCAACTTGCCGCGCAAGCCGACGTGGAAATGCTCCGGCGTCAGCTCCTCCAGCGGGCCGACATGCAGCGCCCCCGCAGCCACCACCACCGCATCGACGTACCCCACTTTCCCGAACAAAGCCCGTACCTGCGCGATGTCCTCGATATCGACCTGGTGCTGCCCGCCGCGCGCGCCAACCACGATGACCTCATGCCGCAGCCGCAATTGCTCGACCACGGCGCTGCCGATGGTGCCGGTCCCGCCGATCACCAGCGCCTTCATGCCGCCGCTCCCCAGGCGCGGTACACCTGCCCGGTCTGCGCACCGTCCACGCTGCGCGCATACGCTAGCGCGGCGCGGCGCGCAGGCACCGGCTCGAAGCCGATGAAGAACGGCCCGTAGCTGCCCATCGATTCCTCCAGCACGGTCGGGCTGACGGCGTTGATGCGCAAGCCGCGCGGCAGCTCGATCGCGGCAGCCCGCACAAAGCCCTCGACCGCCGAGTTGACCATGGTGGCGCTGGCGCCGTTGCGGATCGGCTCATCGGCCACGATGCCGCTGGTGAGCGTGATCGAGCCGCCGTCGTTCAGGTATTCCCGCGCCACCAGCGCCACATTGACCTGCCCCATCAACTTGCTGTTCAGGCCCACGTAGAACTGCTCCGGCGTGAAGCCGTCCAGCGGCGCGAAGTGCAGCGAGCCCGCCGCCACCACCACCGCGTCCACGCGGCCGATCTGCGCGAACACAGCGCGCACCTGCGCGATATCGGCGATATCCGCCTGATACTGCCCGCTGCTGGCGCCGACCGTCACAATCTCATGCCGCTGCCCCAGCTGCTCGACCACCGCCTTGCCGACCGTACCTGCTGCTCCGATGACGACTACTTTCATGCTGTTCTCCTGGTGAGTGAGTGAAAACACCAGTATCGGCTACAACGCCACAGGAATAAATGCGCTAAGATGAAGATCATTACTAACTCACAATTAGCAATCACATGGACAAGCTGCGCAGCATGGAGATCTTCGTCGCCGTCGTCGACGCCGGCAATTTCACGGCCGCCGCCAGCGCCTTCCAGCTGTCGCCGGTCATGGTCGGCAAGCACATCGCGCATCTTGAGGCCACGCTGGGCGCACGCCTGCTCACGCGCACCACGCGCCGCCAAAGCCTGACCGAGATCGGCGCCCAATACGTCGAACAGTGCCGCGCCATCCTGGCGCAGATCGCCGCCGCCGAATCCGGCGCCGAGGCGATGCGCCGCGTGCCGCGCGGCCGACTCAGGATCACCGCGCCGGTCTCCTTCGGCAGCGAGTGGCTGGCGCCCGCCATCAGCGACTACCTGCGCCTGCACCCGGAGGTGGGCGTGGACCTGAGCTTGAACGACCGCATGGTGGACCTGGTGGAGGAAGGCTACGACGCCGCCGTGCGCATCGGCGCCCTGGACGATTCCGGCATGATCGCGCGGCCGCTGTTCAACTACGCGATGGCGATCTGCGCCTCGCCGGCCTACCTGAAAAAGCACGGCACGCCGCGCACGCCGGACGACCTGGCGCGGCACGAGTGCCTGGATTTCATGGTGGGAGCGGTCGGCGTGCGCTGGCGCCTGCAATCGGTGCATGGCCTGCGCGGCCTGCGCGCGCTGCCGCCCAGCCGCTTCCGCACCAACAGCGGACAGGCGCTGCGCATGGCCGCGCTCAAGGATTTCGGCATCGTGATGCAGGCCGAGGTGCTGCTGGCGCAGGACATCGCCGCCGGGCGACTGAAGCCGGTGCTGTGCGACTACCTGCCGCCGGCCCGGCCCATGCACCTGGTCTACCCACGCGACCGCCTGGCCACGCCCAAGCTGACCACCTTCATCGACTTCATCGTGGAACGCTTCGGGCCAGCGGCAGCACTGCCGCTGGCCTCTTCCGCGTAAGGACCTCGCCCGGCGTTGCACCGGGCGGAAAACACTTTACTTCGCCAGCGGCTTGATCGCGCCGTTCTGCGACACCGACGCCAGTTGCGCCGATGGCTGCCAGCCCGCGCCCAGCGCGCGCGCCACCGACACCGCCGCCAGCAGGCGCTGGGTGTTGATCTGCACCGCCGCGCGGTCGGCAGCCAGCGCGCTGCGCTGCGCGTCGGTCACGTCCAGGTAGGTCGACACGCCACGCTCGTAGCGCGCACGCGCCACCAGGTAGCCGCGCGCCGCCGCCACTTGCGAGGCCGATTGCACCTCGCCCTGCAGCTGGCGTTCCTGCACATCGGACAGCGCGTCTTCCACTTCGCGCAGCGCCGTCAGCAGCTTGGTCTCATGGTTGGCGATCGCCTCTTCGTAGCGCGCCTTGGAGATGGCCAGGTTGGCCTTGTTGCGGCCACCGTCGAAGATTGGCAGCGACAGCGCCAACGGACCGACGCTGAACTGGCGCGAACCGCCCTTGCCCAGTTCCTTCAAACTCTCCGACGCATAGCCGAAGTTCGACGTCAGCGACAGCGAAGGATAGAACGCACCTTCCGCCACGCCGATCTGCGCATTGGCCGCGCGCAGGTTGGCCACGCTGCCCGCCAGGTCCGGACGCTGCGACAGCAGGCTGGCCGGCAGGCCGACCGGAATCGCCGGCGGCTGTGGCAGCACGGCGGCATTGGCGTTCGGCGCCGTCAGCAACGCCGACGGCGAAGCGCCGACCAGCGTCGCCAGGCTGTGTTCCAGCAGGTTGCGCTGACGCTGCACTTCATGCAGGTCGGCCTGCGCGTTGGCGCGCTCGATGCGCGCGCGCGACACGTCCAGCTCATTCGACAGGCCGGCGTTGAAGCGCGCAGTCACCAGCTCCTCGGTTTCGCGGCGGGTGTCCAGCGCGCCGTTCAGGATCGCCATCTCGGCATCCAGGCCGCGCAGCTGCCAGTAGGTGGTCGCCAGCTGCGACGACAGCATCAACAGCACGCCATCGCGGTCCGCCTCGGCGGCCAGCGCCTGCGCGTCGGACGCCTCCACCAGGCGGCGCACGCGGCCCAGCAGGTCGACTTCATACGACATCGATGCGCCCACCGCGTAGTTGTTACCCTTGATCGAACGGCCGCCCAGCGCCAGGCCCTGCGAGGTCTCGGCCGAGGTGCGCGAGTTCGACACCGACGTGCTCACGCTCAGCGACGGCTGCTGGTTGGCGCGCGACAGGCCGGCCTGCTCCAGCGCCACCACCAGCCGCTGTGCGGCGGCTTTGACGCTCGGGTTGTCGCGCAGCGCGGTTTGTTCCAGGCGGTTCAGGGTCTCGTCATTGAACACGGTCCACCACTGCGCGGGCAGGTGCGCCTCGCTGGCGCCGGCTTGCGGCAGGTGGCGGAACGACGCGTCGGCGACGTTCTTCGGCGCGGTGAAATCGCTGCCGACGGTGGCGCAGCCGGTGACGGCCAGCGTAACGGAAACAGCGAGCGTCAGGCGCTTCAAAGCTGAATTCAACATGGTGTTACCTCACTTAAAATTGTTTTGAAGGCGCTTAGTGCGCGCCACCGCCGCCACCCGAAGGGGCTTTGACTTTGTCCGAGAACCACAGCACGCCGATGCAGCCAAACAGCACCATCGCGACCAGGAAGAAGCCGTCGTTGTAGGCCATCACATAAGCCTCGCGCCGCACGATGCCGTCGACCGCCTTGAGCGCCATGTCGGACGCGCTGGTCGCGTCGAAGCCCTTGCTCATGAACGATTGCGTCAACGCTGCCAGGCGTTCCTGCGTGGCGGCCGCGAAGCCGGTCACCGATTCGCCGAGGCGCTGCGAGTGGAAATGCTCGCGCGACGTCAGCGCGGTGGCCAGCAATGCGATGCCGATCGAGCCGCCCAGGTTGCGGGTCATGTTGATCAGGCTCGAAGCCGACGGCATGTCTTTCGGCGTGATGCCGTTCATCGCGAAGTTCGACAGCGTCAGCATCACGAACGGCTGGCCCAGCGCGCGCACCACCTGCGACAGCAGCAGCTGGTCGTAGCCGGTGGTGGCGTCCATGTAGGCGTTCATCAGGCAGGAGCCGCCGAACAGCAGCAGGCCAAAGCTGCACAGGATGCGGTTGTCGACCTTCGACGACAGCTTGGCCACGAACGGCATGATGAACAGCTGCGGCAGGCCGACCCACATGATGACCTCACCGATCTGCATTGGCGAGTAGCCGGCGATCTGGCCCAGGTACAGCGGCAGCAGGAACGAGGAGCCGTACAGGCCCATGCCCATCGCCAGCGACAGCGCGGTGGCGGCGAAGAAGTTGCGCTGGCCGTAGAGGCCCAGGTTGACAAAGGGCTGCTTGCGCATCGCCCCCGTCACCGCCCAGCCGAGCAGGCCGACGATGGCCATCGCCGCGAAGGTGATGATGAACGAGGAATCGAACCAGTCCTTGCTGTTGCCCTCTTCCAGGAAGATGGTCAGGCTGCCCAGCCCCACGGCCATGAAGGCGATGCCCAGCCAGTCGGCGTTGAACAGCAGGTTGGGTTGGAACTTCTCCTTGTCCAGGCCCAGCGCGATACCGCCGATCAGCAGCACGCCCGGCACCCAGTTGATGTAGAAGATCGACGGCCAGCCATACAGCTCGCTCAAATAGCCGCCGAAGGTCGGGCCCATGGCCGGCGCCAGCGTGGCCGTCAGGCCGAAGATGGCCATGCCGGCGGCGCGCTTGGACGGCGGCAGCTTGGTCATCACCAGCGTCATCGCCATCGGGATCAGCGCGCCGCCGGTGAAGCCCTGCAGCATGCGGAATACGATCATGCTGGGCAGGTTCCACGCGAAGCCGCACAGCGTCGAGAACAGCAGGAACAGCGCGGTGGTGCCCATCAGGTAGGCGCGCATGCCGAACACGCGGGTCAGCAGGCCGGTCATCGGAATGACGATGATCTCCGCCACCAGATAGGCGGTGGCGATCCACGAACCCTCTTCCTGCGTGGCCGACAAGGTGCCCAGGATGTCCTTGAGCGACGAGTTGGTGATCTGGATGTCGAGCACCGCCATGAAGGCGCCCAGCATGCCGGCGGCCACCGCCATCCAGGTGCGGCCGGAGACCTTCTCGGCCGGCATGGCCGGGGCGGACGCGGGCTTCCCCACGCCGCCGGCCGGCGTATCGATTGTGGTGCTGGCCATGGTGGCTCCTTAGTTGGCGGCTTTGGTCTGGTTCACGGCCACTTCGGCGATCGCCGACATGCCCGGCACCAGGCGGCCGCTCAGGGCCTTGACGTCTTCCGGCTTGAAGGTGATCTTGACCGGCACGCGCTGGACGATCTTGGTGAAGTTACCGGTGGCGTTATCGGCCGGCAGCAGCGCGAACTGGGCGCCGGAAGCGGGCGCGAAGCTGTCCACTTTGCCGATCAGCTCACGGCCCGGAATCGCGTCGATCGTCACTTTGACTTCCTGGCCCGGCTTCAGGTCGGCCAGCTGGGTTTCCTTGAAGTTGGCGGTCAGCCAGACGTTTTCCTGCACGATGGCGGTCAGTTGCTGGCCGGCAGTCACGCGTTGGCCCACCTCTATGGAGCGCTTGCCGATCCGGCCGCCCACTGGCGCCAGGATGCGGTTGTAGGCCAGCTGCTGCTCGGCGTCCTTCAGCTGCACGCGCAGCACGGTCACTTGCGCCTTGAGCACGTCGCGCGCCGATTGGGCGGCTGCGATCTGCGCCTTGGCGGCGGCGGCGCTGTCCTTGCGCGCGGCCAGGTCGGCCACGGCGCTGGCGCGGCCGGCGACGGCGGCGTCCAGTTCCGCTTTCGAGACGGCCTTCATCTGGCTGTTATACAGCTGGCCGTAACGCTCGGCGTCCTGCTTGGCGCGCACCAGTTGCGCTTCCGACTGCGCCACCTGGGCGGCGGCGGCGCTGGCCTGGGCCTGGACCTGGGCGATCTGCGCGTCCGACTGCGCGACCTGCTGTTCGGCGGTGGCGATCTGCGCCTGGATCTGCTCGACCTTCACGTGCTGGTCGAACGGATCGAGTTCGGCGATGACATCGCCTTCCTTGACGATCTGGTTATCGTCGATCATCACCTTGGTGACCACGCCGGCGATACGCGCCGACACCGGATGCACGTGGCCGGCCACATAGGCGTTTTCCGTCTCGACGAAATAATGGCTGCGATACCACATGCGGCCGCCGGCGGCCAGCGCGGCCAGGGCGACAACGGCGGCGATCACCACCACGCGGCGGTTGGACTTGGCAGGCGCGGCTGGAGCGGCCGGCGCGGCAGGCGCCGCCGGCTGGCCAGCGGGGACGGCGCTGAGCACTTTTTGTTCTTGGTTGTGCTGAGTGGACATGTGCAGCTCCAAATGAAATGAAATGGGAGAAGTGCATTATTAGCCCGAATTTGAGCAAAGTCAAGAAATGAAACGATTGCATTTCATTTTATTTTGGACTACGATGTGTGCATCCATTACCATGTCATCCCATGAAAATCACCACCAACGCCGCCGCCCTGGAAGACCCGGATTGCCCCGAGGGCGCCGCCAACGATTCGCCCGACTCCCCCTGCTTCGGCAAGGCGGCCGGGCGTCCGCGCGCGGCCGACAAGGAAGCCCGCCTGCAATCGCTGCTGCACACGGCCGCCTCCCTGTTCCTGGAAAAAGGTTATAGCAAGGTCAGCCTGGAAATGATCGCGCGCGAAGCCCACGTGGCGGTCCGCACGATCTATGTCAAATTCGGCGGCAAGGCCGGGCTGCTGAGCGCCGTCATCACCAACGGCCGCGCGCGTTTCTTCGCCGGCATGACCGACCTGCAGTCGGACCCGCGTCCCTTCCGCGAAGTGATGGACGACTTCGCGCTGCGCTTCCTGGAACTGGTGACGGTGCCCGCCTTCGTCAGCCTGCACCGCATGGTGGTGGCCGAGGCCCGCACCACGCCCGAGCTGGCCGAGACCTTCTACAAGGCCGGCCCGCTGCGCACCCGCGAGGAACTGATGCGCTTCTTCAGCCGCGACGACATCCGCGCGCAACTGCGGCCGGAAATCCCGGTCGAAACGCTGGCGGTGCACCTGCTTAGCTGCCTCATGGGCGACACCATGGTGCGCATGCTGTTCCCGGTCGAGCAGCCGCCGTCGGTCGACGAATTGCGCGCCCGCGCGCGGCAAGGACTGGACCTGTTCTACCGCGCCGTGCTGCGTTAGGCGCTGTGCATTTTTGTCATTTGCTCTATACTGGATTTTTACCCACGGAGCACACATGAGCAAATCGAATAGACTGGACTGGAGCAGGCAGGTAACGCTCATGAATGAGCGCGTTAAAAACTTCCAGGCCAATCCCGGCCAGGAGCAGCTCGACGCCGTCATCCAGGAACTGCAAGCCTACGCGGAAGCCGCGCGCAACGGCGGCATCGAAATCCCGACCCGCTTCACCGTCAACTGAGCCGCCAAGCCGCGCTTATGACGAAGGCACTGCGGTGGATGCTGATCGTAGTCGTGCTTGCCGGTGGCGCCGCCGCCGGCTACCAGCGTTACGTCAATCCCGAAAAATCCGTACTCGACGACCAGGCCCGCAACAGCGCGGGCACGCCCGGCGCCTTCGTGGCGTTGAGCGACGGCGTCACCCATTACGAAACGGCCGGCCCGGCCAATGGCCGCGTGGCCTTGCTGGTGCACGGCTTCTCGGTACCGTCCTACATCTGGGACCCGACCTTCAAGGCGCTTGGCGACGCGGGCTACCGCGTGATCCGCTACGACCTGTTCGGACGCGGCCTGTCCGACCGTCCCGACGCCGCCTACGACGGCGCCTTCTACGACCGCCAGATCGACGACCTGCTCAAGGCGCTGCAAGCAAATGAGCCGGTGGATTTGTTCGGCCTCTCGTTCGGCGGCTATGTCACGGCGCACTACGCGTCGACGCATCCGCAGCGCGTTCGCACCCTGACGCTGGTCGACCCATCGAACACGCGGCCGACCATCCCCTGGCAACTGCGGGCGCCGTTGCTGGGCCCTTATCTGTTCCAGGTGAGCGCCGTGCCGGGCATGGCCGACAACCAGGCCAGCGATTTCCTGCATCCCGAACAGTTCCCGGGCTGGGCCGACCGCTATCGCCCGCAGATGGCGTATCGCGGCTTCGGCCGCGCGCTGTACCGGTCGCGGATGCAATTGGCGGTGGTGGATTTCGACGCGATGTACACGGCCATCGCCAAGGCGGGCCTGCCGGTGCAGCTCATCTGGGGCAAGCAGGATCCGACGCTGCCGGTGGCGCAGTCGGCCCACATCCGGCAAGCGATGCCCGCCCTCACCTACGTCGAGATCGACCAGTCCGGCCACCTGCCGCAGATGGAGCAAACAGCCATCTTCAACCAGCACATGCTGGCCTTCCTGGCCGCGCATCCTTGACGTTGACGTGGCCTTACCCGGCCGTGTTGATCGCCTTGCGCGCCCACACCAGCATCTGTTCGGGATCGTCCAGCAGGAACTCGGGCGCCGTGTAGTACTTCGTGACCAGCACCTTGCCCTTCTTGGTCTCGTAGGAAAATGGCGTCGCGCCGGCGGCCTCGAATTCGGCGCGCGTGGCGTCGCCGACGCGCAGGTACAGCGTGCTGCCGATCACCCACGCGAACTGCTGGCCGTGATACTTGAAGGCGCGGCCGCCGAAGAACGCGGCGTCCGACACCGCGGCGCCGAGCGGCGCGAATTGCTCGCGCATCCAGCCTACAAACTCGGCGCTCGCAGCCACCTTATTTGCGCGACATCGCCACCAGCGCGTCCAGCACCTGCAAGGTCGCCTGGTCCAGCTGCGGGCGCGGGATGCCGGGGTTGCTGGCGTCCACCATCGAAGGATTGGTCAGGTAGCGGCCATTGACGATCAGCGTCGGCGTGCTGTTGACTTCATACGTGCCGGCCACGCGGCCCGCGCTCTTCAACTTGGCCATGACCGAGAACGAGTTATACGCGGCCACGTATTTGTCCTTGTCGACGCCATTCTTCACGGCCCAGTCGATGTTGTCCGCATCGCTCTTCAGGCGGCGGCGCTCGACGTGCCAGGTGGTCAGCAGCTTGGCGTGCAGCGACTCTTCAAGCTTCAGCGCCTCCAGCGTCAGGAACATATGCGCTTCCGGATCGTTCTCGCCGGTCAGCGGCAGGTGGATGCGGCGGAACACGATGCCGTCGCCCTGCTTCTTCACCCACGCCAGCATCGCCGGCTCCAGCGCGTAGCACGCCGGGCAGTGGTACATGAAGAACTCGATCACCTCGACCTTCTTGCCCTCGGCCTGCACCGGCTGCGGCGTCTTCAGGGTGGTGTACTCGGCGCCGTTCTTGGGCGCGGTGGGCGATGCGAAAGCGGCGCCGGCCAACAAGGCGGTGGCTGCGACAGCGAGTTTCAGGCGAAGCATGGTTATCCTTTTATGAAAAAATCTGCACAGCGAATATACCAGCTTCCCACGCGCCGCGCCTGTGGGATTTAGTCCCCATTAAGCCCGCATTAAGTCACCGCCGCCGGCCGCGCCTCCAGGCCGGCGATGTCCTTCATCAGCGCGATCAGGCGCTGCGCGCCCAGGCCCAGCGGACGGTCGTTGAGCCACACCACGTCCACCCACAGGCGCAGCTGGTTGCTCATGTGCGCGAAGCCTATGCCCAGCAGCTCGCCCGAATCGAGCAGCGGCGCGGCCAGCCGGTGCGGCAGATACGCCCAACCGACGCCGGCGCGCACCAGGCTCAGTGTCGCCAGATGGCTGTCGGTGCGCCATAGCTTGCGCGAGATGAGCACCCGCTCGTCCTCGATCCCCGCGTCGCGGCCGACGATGGCCACCTGCCGCATGTCGACCAGTTCCTCCAGCCGGAACTGCCCGCTGCACGCGCGCGCCTGCGGATGCCGTGGCGAGATCACCGCCACCATCACTTCGCTGCCCAGTTCCTGGAAGCTCTCGCGCTGGTCGATCTGTGGCCGCTCGTAGATCAGCGCCAGCTGCGCCGAACCCTCGTGCAGCATGCGCAGCGCATCGTTCTGCGGCGCCGACACCACGTCCACCTCCAACGACGGGAACTCCTCCGCCAGCCGCGCCAGCGGATCGCTCCACGGCGCCGACAGCAGCTCGGGCGCGATCGCCAGCGTCAGGCGCCGCTCCAGTCCCTGATGCAGCGACAGCGCGTGCGCCTCGAGGCGGCGCAACTGGCCCGCCATCTGCCGCGCCTCGGCCTCCAGCGCGCGCGCCGATTCGGTGGGCCGCACCTCGCGCGACGTGCGGTCGAACAGCTGCAGATCGAGTTCCGCCTCCAGGTTGGCGATCGCCATGCTGACAGCCGACGGCACCCGCCCCAGCGCCCGCGCCGCTGCGGAAAACGAACCGTGATCCAGCACGGCGAGAAAGATGGCGATGTTATCGCTGGAGAAGGCCATGGCCCCATGCTGTCAGAAAAACTGATAGCTGTCGACTTTTTCAATCAGTAAATCGCTATTACCATGGCCATATCGTATTAAGGAGGAAACATTATGCAAGGATTGAAACGCAAAATCGTCTACGTATCGCTATTCGAATTGATCGCCGTGGGTTTGACCAGCAGCGTGCTGGTGCTGTTGATGGGCCACGACGCCGGCCACGCCAGCGTCGCGGCGGTCGCCTCGTCGCTGGTCGCCGTGGTCTGGAACTTCATCTACAACAGCATGTTCGAAGCGTGGGAAGCGCGCCAGGCCAAGCGTGGCCGCAGCTGGTTGCGCCGCGCCGCGCACGCGCTGGGCTTCGAAGGAGGCCTGGTGGTGATCCTGGTCCCGCTGTTCGCCTGGTGGCTGGACATCTCGCTGTGGGAAGCCTTTGTGCTGGACTTGGGGCTGGTGTTATTCTTTATGTTTTATACCTTTCTCTTCAGCCTCGCCTTCGACCGCATCTTCGGACTGCCGGCGTCGGCGCAAGCCTGATCAACCACCGGAGTCCACATGGCATTGAAACCGTTCGCGTTCGCAGCACTGGTGATGGCAATGAGCAGCGCAGGCGCCGCCGCGCTGTCGCCGGTCGAGCAAAAAATCGTCGACGAGGTCAAGGCCCATTCGGAGCAAGGCTTGCAGCTGCTGGAGCGCTCGGTCAACATCAACAGCGGCACCATGAACCACGAAGGCGTGCGCGAAGTGGGCAAGCTGTTTCGCGAACAGTTCGACCAGCTGGGCTTCGCCACCCGCTGGATCGACATGCCGCCCGCCGTGCAGCGCGCCGGCCACCTGCTGGCCACGCGCGAAGGCAAGCAAGGCAAGCGCCTGCTGCTGATCGGCCATCTGGATACCGTGTTTGAAAAGGACAGCCCGGTGCAGCTGTGGAAGCGCGACGGCGCCCGCGTGCGCGGCCAGGGCGTCAACGACATGAAGGGCGGCGACGTGATCATCGTCGAAGCGCTGCGCGCCTTGCAGCGCGTGGGCGCGCTCGATAACACCAGCATCACCGTCATGTTCAGCGGCGACGAGGAAAGCGCCGGCCATCCGGTCGAGATCTCGCGCGCCGACATGGTCGCCGCCGCCAAGCGCAGCGACATCGCGCTGGCCTTCGAAGCCACGGTGCGCGACAAGAACGGCAAGGACACCGGCACCATCGGCCGCCGTGCATCGGCGTCGTGGGACCTGGAAGTCAAAGGCAAGCAAGGCCACTCCAGCGGCATCTTCACCGAGAACGCCGGCTATGGCGCGGTGTACGAAGCGGCGCGTATCGTCGACGGCTTCCGCCAGCAAGTGATGGAGCCCGACCTGACCTTCAGCCCCGGCCTGATATTGGGCGGCACGGACGTCAGCCTCGACGCCGGTGGCACCAAGGGCCAGGCCGCAGGCAAAGGCAACGTGATCGCGCGCAGCGCCACCGTGCACGGCGACCTGCGCTACCTGAGCAACGAACAGCGCGACCGCGCGCACGCGAAGATGAAAGCCATCGTCGCGCAGAACCTGCCGGGCACCAGCGCCACCATCAGCTTCCACGAATCGTATCCGCCGATGTCGCCGACCGCCGGCAACCTGGCGGTGCTCAAGCTGTATTCGCAGGCGAGCAGCGACGCCGGCCTGGGTGAGATTCCCGCCCTGCCGCCTGGCCAGCGCGGCGCCGGCGACGTGCAGTTCGTCGCCCCGCTGCTCGACAGCCTGGACGGCTTGGGCGCCACCGGCAACGGGGCGCATTCACCGGACGAGGACCTGGAAATCGCCTCCATCGAACGCGCCACCATTCGCACCGCCATTCTGATCTATCGCCTGACCCGATAAAACTTTCATTTTTGACATTATCTCCTTATAATTGTTTTATTTGCATGAATTAAATGCATCTATTCAACAAGGAGGCAAAATTGAAGAAACTTGTGGGTTTGGCCTGCGGCCTCGCGCTGCTGGGTTCGGCTGAGGCAAAAGTCGTCAGCTACGATTTCACCATCACCGTCGACCACATCGTGGAGATGGATAACAACGTCAATCCGGTCTATGTGCAATCGAGCACCCGTCCGGGCGCGCTGGTATCGGTGGGCGAGAAAATGCATGGCACGTTCAGCTTCGACACCGACACTCCGAAAAGCACCGTCTACCAGCCGCCCGCGCAGGCACAGGGCAGCTGGGTATTGTATTCGGACTCCGCGAACTACAAGAATCCGATCGACGCAACGTTCCTGAACAGCGGCCTGCACACCACCGTGCCGGCCGGCGTGAAGGTCAACAGCACGGTGCAGGTGCTCGACAACGCCACCCTTCTGAACAACGGCGACGGCTTCTGGTTAAGTAACTCCGCTTCCTACAAGGGTGAAATCTTCACCAACTTGATCATTCTGGGCGACAGCACCGGCACAGCCTTCAACAGCGCCGCGATTCCTGGGCAGTTGAGCCTGAGCCAATTCAACTACGGCAGCTATGGCTTCTCGCGCATGTCGGCCGACCACAAATGGGTGGAAGTCGACTGCGATTTCACCACGTTGACCCTCTCGCCTACCGCGCCCGTGCCCGAGCCGTCCACCTACCTGATGTTGGGCGCCGGCTTGATGCTGCTGGCCTGGCGCAGAAAGTCGCGCGCCTGAGCGCCAAACGATTCGAAAAAACCGGGACTCCAGTTCCCGGTTTTTTTATGCCTTCATCCGAGCTATTTGGCGCAGTCTGAACAGCCCGCCCGACATTGCGGCGACAGACAAGGCGACAGCGAATGGCAAAAGGGACGAAGCAGTATCAAAGAGAGCTATCCAGATCATAATCAACGTATAGTTAAGCGGAACAAAGCATACACAGATATATACCCGGATGGAGTCGCGCCTATATAACGTGAGGTGTTCCCTTCTAATTACCACCTTCTTTTTTGCAACAACGAGTAGCGCTGGAGGTAGAATAATCAAGGCATCGATCACAAGAAATATCACTATCCCGATATCCCTCTCCTCGCCATCGACACCCATCAATGCTAGGGGAAGAAGAATCTCCACGAAAAATAAAGCAACAACCGCTACCGAAATTAGCTTATAAAGAATACGCAGCCGCTGCATCGTCTTTTCTGGCAATTCATAAAATACTCCACTCACTGCGTTAAGTTCATCATTTGAGTAAAAGCAACTAAAGTAATTTATCCCTTTCGAGTTCTTAAAGAACGCCACGTCACCCTCCGGGTTGTAATCCGCCGTCAAAATTCTTTTTAAATTTAAAGAAAAGACATAAAATAATTAAAGATGACGCAATGAACGAAAATATTTCTAAAGCCCACGATGAAGGAGACGCAACACCATCAATTGACTTGAGAAAATATTCATTCAGCGAGTAATTTTGCAACAAGGCAAAAAAATTGAAGATCGAATGCGCCACACTGCAAAACACAATTGATCTGGTAACGAGATATGTGCAGCATAAGAGCAATGAAAACACAAACGTACTAACATAATATTCATGGGAGAAATGCAATGCTGTGAATATAGAGCAATTTATTATCAATGCGGAGTACAGGCTCTTTTTCTCCAACAACGACCGCAACAAAAATCCTCGAAAAAATAGCTCTTCGCATATTGGTGCAACCAAGCAGCTGACAGCCAAGAAGCTTAGGACGTTCAAAGAAAAGAACGGGTAGACTTCCCGGGCTGTTGTATGAAAATTCCAAATTCTAAATACCTTCTGCGGATTGAACTGTGCAACGATGAGCGCCTCGATACCATTCTCGCCAAATGTGAATAGGATTAGAGTCAATCCCGTTGCCATTGCTAACGCCACTTCCCCGATACCAATCATATGCCCCACTATGTTTTTTATTTCCTGAAAACTTATCTTCATTAGGATCTTGCACAACAAAATAAACAGAATTTCCGTCCCCGCCTGAAAAATAAGATCCAGATAATATTCATTATCGGGGTATCTACTGACAATTATTAAAGTACACGCTGCTCTCAGAACAACGCAAAACAACAATATTCCAAGCAGGTCTTTGACTTTCATAATCCACCATGATTATTAACTTACGCTTCTTAAATACTAAAACAATGCCAGCAGGAAATTCTTGACGAAAAATAAGATGCGTGCTTGAGTGAATTATTTGCAACGTAAGCTAATGACGCGCAACCATCGCCAAATGGTGAGGACGAAAAAAAGGCTATGTGGCGGCTAGGTGTGGAAAGACTCCGACTGAGGTCTTGAGTAAGTCCAGCGGAGCACTGATCCGGTGGGCGTCCGCGGCCCATCGCCATCCGAGATAGTTGGGAAGATAGTGGGTCGCCACACGATGGAAGCGGTCCAGCGATTGCCGGCCTTGTATAGCTCGGTCGCACCACAATGCGTCCAGCTGCCTAACGAGTGCTTGAAAATCTAATTTTTTCATCGCCGTCTCCCATCAGTCCGTGTTGCTTAGACCGATGGGGGAGCCAGCCGTTCAACACTTAGGGGCTACATAGCCTTTTTTACGCCTCCAGTTTGCGCCGCAAAGAAAAGTGACTGTAGTCAACTATTTCTTGAGGTTCTACAAATACTCCCCCGAGCAGCAAGGCCATCATGTAGGCAGGTCATCCACCCAACTTGCTGGAGCCACTATGAAACGGGTATCGCTATTTCGTGAGGAAGCCCTGTCGGCATCCCGCGTCCACTGGCTCGGCGAAATCATTCTGATCCGGCCGCTGACATTTCGCATCCTCACCGCCATCGCGGGCGCGATGGCGGTATCGGTCGCCGCCCTGTTCTTCGCAGGGAGTTACACCCGACATAGCAATGTTAGTGGACAGCTGATGTCGGACTTAGGCGTGGTCAAAGTCTACCCGCCGCAAGCTGGCATCGTGCTGCAAAAAATGGTGAGCGAAGGACAGTCCGTCCATCGGGGCGATCTGCTCTACCTCGTCTCGAGTGAGCGCCAGGCCAGCAATCGCAGCGACATTCAAGAGTCCATCAGCCGGCAAGTGGCGCGCCGCCAGCGGTCGCTAAACGACGAACTGCGGCAGACACAACGCGTTCAACTGGACGAGCAAGCAGCCTTGCGCAAAAAGGCCGAAGCCCTGCAGACTGAGCAGGCAAATGTGAGCCGCCAACTGACCTCTCAACGCAGCCGTGTGGAGCTGGCCGAGGAGGCGTTGAAACGCGCGGTGCAGCTGAGTGAACAAGGCTTTGTTTCAAAAGAAATCAAACAGCAAAAACAAGCGGAGCTGCTGGACCAGCACCTGCGACTTCAAGCGCTGGAGCGCGACGAAATCAGCCTCGGCAGGGAACTGCTGAGTATCCGCAACGACATGGAAAGCCTGCCGCTACGACAGCACAATCAGCTCGCTCAAATTGAACGACAGCTGACGAACACGGAGCAGGAATGGACGGAAAGCGAAGCCAAGCGCCGCATCGCCGTGATCGCTCCCGAAAGCGGCATCGCCACCGCCGTCACCGCTGAAGTCGGGCAAACCATCGACGGCAGCCGGCCCGTGGTCAACATTATTCCAGAGGGAGCGCAATTGCAGGCCCAGTTGTACGCACCCAGCCGGGCCATCGGTTTCATCCGCAAGAATGACCATGTGCTGTTGCGCTACCAGGCCTTTCCATTTCAAAAATTCGGCCATGCCCACGGCATCGTGGTATCGATCTCCCAGACGGCTATGTCGGCCAACGAGTTTTCCGGTGCTCCCGCCAGTGGCGGCAACTCGGAGCCGCTCTATCGCATCACGGTCAAGCTGGCACGTCAAAACCTGATCGCATACGGCAAACCCCAACCGCTGCAGGCCGGCATGCTGGTCGAGGCCGATGTATTGCAAGAGAAACGCAAACTCTACGAGTGGGTGCTGGAGCCGCTGTACAGCCTAACAGGCAAACTGTAGTCGTTCGATAAAGGAAATCCCATGTCCTTCCTGAATGAGCTCTCCCTGGGCTTCGGCCGTTCGCTGCCGGTGATCCTGCAAACAGAGGCGACCGAATGCGGCCTGGCCTGCCTGGCTATGGTGGCCGGGTATCATCGTCATCACACCGACCTGATGACTTTACGTCGCCGCTTCCCCATTTCGCTCAAAGGTGCGACGCTCAGCGACATCATCCAGATCGCCCAACAGCTCGATCTGGGAACACGCCCGCTCAAGCTGGATCTTGAGGATCTGAGTCAGCTGAAGCTGCCGTGCCTGCTGCACTGGAACTTCAACCATTTCGTCGTGCTCAAGGAAGTGAACGCCAAAACGGTGACCATTCACGACCCGGCCGTCGGTTCGCGCACGCTGTCATGGAGCGAAGTCTCCGACTCTTTCACGGGAGTCGCGCTGGAGATCTGGCCGGGAACAAATTTCAAACCCGCCAAGCCGGCGCCGACGATCAGGCTGCGCCAATTGATGGGGCACGTCAGTGGACTGCGAAGCTCACTCGGCCAAATCCTGATACTGGCCTTGGTATTGGAAATTTTCGGACTGATATCGCCATTCTTCCTGCAATGGGTCATCGACAACGTACTGGTGGCCGCAGACCGCGACCTGCTAACCACGCTGGCGATAGGCTTCGGCCTGCTGATGCTGATGCAGCAAATGGTCACCGCCATCCGCAGTTGGGCGATCCTGTACATGGGGACTACCTTGAATCTGCAATGGCGCGCCAACGTCTTCACCCACCTTACCCGCTTGCCTGTGCAGTACTTCGAAAAACGGCACTTGGGCGACGTGGTCTCGCGCTTCGGCGCGATCGACCTGATTCAGCACACCCTCACCACTTCCTTCCTGGAGGCGATGCTCGATGGCGCCATGACCATCGTCACGCTCGGCATGATGTTCCTTTACAGTTCGACGTTGGGCTGCATCGCCCTCGGAGCGATGGTGCTGTACGCGCTCGGCCGGTGGGCGTGGTACGGGCCGCTACGCAACGCGACCGACGAGCAGATCGTCCACGCGGCCAAGCAGCAAACGCACTTCCTGGAGACTATACGCGGCATCAAGACCATCAAATTATTTCAACGGCAGGACCATCGGCGCAGCAGCTGGTTGACACTGCTGGTGGAACAAATCAACGCGGATCTACGGGTCCAGAAACTGCAGCTAGCCTACCGCCTGTTGAACGGCCTGCTGTTCGGCACCGAGAACGTACTGGTCATCTGGCTGGGAGCTCGGCTGGTCCTCGACGGTAACTTCAGCGCGGGCGCGTTGATGGCGTTCATCGCTTACAAAAATCAGTTCGATACCCGCGCCGGTGCGCTGATCGACAAGTTCTATGAGTTAAAGATGCTGCAGTTGCAGGGCGCCCGCCTGGCCGACATCGTCCTGTCGGAACCTGAGACAGCAGCCAGCCCCCACAGCGTGGAGGCTGACACGCTCGCGGCGAGCATCGCGGTGAACCAGCTCAGCTTCCGTTACGCCGACCAGGAGCCTATGATTCTGGACAATATCAGCTTCACCATCGAGGCTGGTGAATCGGTGGCGATAGTCGGTCCATCGGGTTGCGGCAAGACTACGCTGCTCAATGTACTGCTGGGCATACTGCCGGCGACGGCCGGAGAAGTATCCGTCGGAGGCATGGGCATCAAGCACTGTGGCACCGACTTCTTACGGTCGATGGTCGGCACGGTCCTGCAAGATGATGTGCTGTTCGCCGGCTCCATTGCTGACAACATCCATTTCTTCGACCCGCAAGCCAACCAGGACTGGGTCGAACAGTGCGCGGAGATGGCATCGATAGCAGCGGAGATACGCGCCATGCCGATGGGTTATCAGACGCTGGTCGGCGATATGGGAACCGTCTTGTCCGGCGGCCAGAAGCAACGCATCCTGCTGGCGCGCGCGTTGTACAAGCGCCCCAAGATCCTGTTTCTCGACGAAGCGACCAGCCATCTGGACGTGGAAAAGGAACAGATCGTCAACCGCGCGGTGAAGGCGCTGAACATAACACGCGTAATCATCGCGCACCGCCCAGAGACTATTGCAAGCGCCAGCCGCGTTATCGTTTTGCTGAATGGAAAGGCGTTCCAGGACATCAGGCTGCCGTCCAGCCGCCCCGAATCCGAGGCAGAACCGTTGGCCACTTAGGCAGCGTGACCTAGTCGTACTTGGCACATCAACGTAGACCAATTACCTCTCCGTCATAGAAGAAATATCATGCAAACACTATCAGCTGGAGAAATTGGAAAAGTCTCCGACGGAGTTTTCGCTTAGGAAATGGGAACAATTGGATTAACGTCCGGCGGCACCGCATTGGGCGGATGCCTCGGCGCGATGCGGTTGGGTGCTACGCCAGGTGCAGCAGCCGGACCGTTAGGAGCATTTGCTGGCACACTCGCCGGCGGCGCCGGCCATAACATTTGCAGCAGGGACAAGGAGATATTTTATGTCTACAACATCACATCAATTAGAAAATGCAATATCCAAGTTGACATATCCATTTCCATTGTGGCGTTATTTTATTATCTTCCAATCGTGGTTTCAATTTACATCATGGGCATTCGCGATGATGTGTTTCTCTGCATTTTCGTGGCTTGCGCTCGATTTTTTCGATCCAAACACCGTCCCGATAGCTGCCATCTTAAGTGGCGGCGGGATAGGCTCAATGCTTTCTGTTATCTCGGTAATTCCCGCACAGTTTACGATATTTAACGCACGTCCGGAGGACCTGGATTTTCTTATCAAGCGGCTTGAATATTTTGGATATATAAAAGAATCAGATAACTTGAACTGTATCGTATTTCATCAAAACCTACCTCGTCTTCTACGTTGGAATGAAGGGAATGTGGCTATCTGGTCAGAATCAGGAAATATTAAAGTCGGCGGCGCGGTATCTATATTACAGCCAATGCGACGGAAGTTCATAGAATATAGCCATCCCGTGCCAGACTGATCTTTTTTAGCCCGGCTCTATAGCAGCGGAAATACGCGCCATGCCGATGGGTTATTTCCCGGGAACTATCAGTTAATCAACACTTCCTTTGATAATCTATCATAACTCACCAGAGCGCCCCCCGAGACAACCACTCCCCAAATCACCCCAGCTAGAACCCCAGCAAAATGAGCTTCATTGCTAACCTGAGGATTGTTAACATACGAAAGGTAGATATTCAAAACAACAAAATAGGATAGCGTCCAAGAAAATAGCCTGGGAAACGAATTCGGATTTTTAATACATTGAATTATGCAAAATCCCATTATCGCCATTATTCCTGCCGACGCTCCTTGGCATGCATCAGCATGGGTCCACGGTGAACACCACCAGGAAGCCAAGTTCCCAGCAACGCAGCCAAGTAGGAAGGCAAAGAATGCGTTAATACGTGAAATAGCACCCGCGATTCCCGCAGCGGCAACAAGCATTACAAAATTAGAAAACCAGTGGACAATGCTTCCATGTATAAAAGCGCCGGTGATTAAACGCCAATATTCGCCCTTATTAAGACTCTTGAACACCGCCCCATAAATCAATAAACAATAATCCGGGTCCTGCTGACCATAACCAATAAAAACTTGAACCCATCCGATTATCAACATAAATGCTGCCCAAAAAATCATATAGGACAAAGAGAATTTTCTTATAAAAAAAATATAATTCTCCCTCTCATTTAACGCAAAAATATTCCGTATTATAATAATGTGGTCAATCAACAAAAAAATTCCAAGGCCAAAAAATGTCTCCGCCAGAATCCACATTTTTGGCTTATTAAAAATATAAGCCATGGCGATCGATATTAACATCGCCAATAAAATTATCCGCAAACCAACGTTACTCCGGTCGATAGCTGTCTTATGCGCACGCGACCTGAATCTTTCAATATTCAATATCGGCAAGAAATGCTTGTTTCCCGAAACTGCTATGAGAAGCGAATCAAACGGCTTCCACTTCTTTACAATCTCGATTAACGAAGACTCGTCTTCTGCATTTATCAGTTTACCATTTTTTATTATCTTCATTTCCGATGAAGAGTTTACAGGAAAGACTTCCGTATATTTTCCGTCCATTTCATCATCTCCCATTTTTAAAAAAGCCGCCCCTCCATGAAAGAGAGGCAGCAAATTTATCAACTCCACGCGTAGTACATAAGCGCTGCGACCCCAACACCTACAGCCACTGGACCACCCAACGCCATAAGTGCAATCGTTAACTCTGCTGCCTCAAAGGCATTTATACGGGCTCCGGATACCGCAGCGACTTCTTGAATATTCAAGGTTTCCATTTTTCTCTCCAATAGATGAGAATTAAAAAAATATCAAACTCGACCATACGACTTATTGAATTTGATGTGACTACTTTATATTCTTACCGAAAATTTCTCTACGGAAATCCATCCAGACACAGACCAGCATCAAAGAAAGGAGCTAAGTCGTTGATTCTTGGGAAAGTTCGTAACCGAGAGGACGAAAAAAAACCGGGAACAAGTCCCGGTTTCGTGTGATGCGGATTGTCGCTTAGCGCTTGCGCGGCGGCGGCAGGTCGGTGCAGACGCCTTCGTACACTTCGGCGGCCATGCCGATCGATTCGCCCAGCGTTGGGTGCGGGTGGATCGTCTTGCCGATGTCGGTGCCGTCGCAGCCCATCTCGATCGCCAGTGCGATCTCGCCGATCATGTCGCCGGCATGCGTGCCGACCATCGTGCCGCCGATGATGCGGTGCGTTTCAGCGTCGAACAGCAGCTTGGTGAAGCCTTCTGCGCGGCCGTTGGCCACGGCGCGGCCACTCGCGGCCCAAGGGAAGTGGCCCTTCTCGACCTTGATGCCCTTGGCTTTCGCTTCGTCTTCGGTGATGCCGGCCCATGCCACTTCCGGATCGGTATAGGCCACCGATGGAATCACCTTCACGTCGAAGTGCGACTTCTGGCCCGCCGCAGCTTCCGCCGCCACGTGGCCTTCGTGCACCGCCTTGTGCGCCAGCATAGGCTGGCCCACCAGGTCGCCGATGGCGAAGATGTTCGGCACGTTGGTGCGCATCTGGCTGTCGACCGGGATGAAGCCGCGATCGGTCACGATCACGCCAGCCTTGTCGGCGGCGATCTTCTTGCCGTTCGGGCTGCGGCCAACCGCGACCAGCACCATGTCGTAGACCTGCGGCGCTGGCGCGGTGGCGCCGGCTTCCGCCGCTTCGAAGGTGACTTTGATCCCTTCCGGCAGCGCTTCAACCGCGACCGTCTTGGTCTTGGTCATGACGTTGTCGAAGCGCTTCTCGTTGTACTTCTGCCAGACCTTGACCGCGTCGCGGTCCGCGCCCTGCATCAAGCCGTCCATCATTTCGACCACGTCGATGCGCGCGCCGAAGGTCGAGTACACGGTGGCCATTTCCAGGCCGATGATGCCGCCGCCGATGACCAGCATGCGTTTCGGGATCTGGCGCAGTTCCAGCGCACCGGTCGAGTCGACGATGCGTGGATCTTCAGGCACGAACGGCAGTTTCACCACAGCCGAACCGGCGGCGATGATGGCCTGCTTGAACTGCACCACTTTCTTGGTGCCGTCGGCGGCCGTGACTTCGATGTGGTTCGCGCTCAGGAACTGGCCGACGCCGGTGACGATCTGCGTCTTGCGTGCCTTGGCCATGCCGGCCAGGCCGCCGGTCATGTTCTTGATGACGCCTTCCTTGTACTTGCGTACCTGGTCGATGTCGATGGTCGGCTTGACGAAGGTGACGCCGGTGTTGGACATGTGCGCGGTTTCGTCGATCACGGATGCCACGTGCAGCAGCGCTTTCGACGGGATGCAACCGACGTTCAGGCACACGCCGCCCAGCGTTTCGTAACGCTCGACGATGACCGTGTTCAGGCCCAGGTCCGCTGCGCGGAACGCGGCGGAGTAACCGCCAGGACCGCCGCCAAGTACCATCATGTCGCAGTCGATGTCGACCTGGCCGGCGTAGGCCGCTCCGGCAGGAGCGGCGCCGGCTACTGCGATCGGCGCGGCTGGCGCGGCGGCTGGTGCGGCAGCAGGTGCCGCCGCAGCTGGAGCCGGAGCGGCCGCAGGAGCCGGTGCGGCAGCCGCACCAGCGGCGGCATCCACCACCAGCATCAGCGAGCCTTCCTTGACCTTGTCGCCAACCTTGACCTTCACTTCTTTCACCACGCCGGCGTGCGACGATGGGACTTCCATGCTGGCCTTGTCCGATTCAACGGTGATCAGCGACTGGTCCACCTTGATGGTATCGCCAACCTTGACCATCACCTCGATCACTTCAACTTCTGCGAAGTCGCCGATGTTCGGCACTTTCACTTCTGTGCTCATAGTCGCTCCTTACAGCAGAATTTTGCGCATGTCGCCGAGCACTTCGCTCAGGTACACGGAGAAGCGAGCACCCATCGCGCCGTCGACCACACGGTGGTCGTAGGACAGCGAGGTACCCATCATCAGGCGAGGCTGGAATGCCTTGCCGTCCCACACCGGCTTGATCGATGCCTTGGACAGGCCAAGGATCGCCACTTCCGGCGCGTTGACGATAGGCGTGAAGTGCGTGCCACCGATGCCGCCCAGCGACGAGATGGTGAAGCTGGCGCCTTGCATGTCGGTCGGTTTCAGCTTGCCTTCGCGCGCTTGCAGCGACAGCTCGGTCATTTCGCGGGCGATCTGCGAGACCGATTTCTGGTCGGCGTTTTTGATCACCGGTACAACCAGGCCATTCGGCGTGTCGGCCGCGAAGCCGATGTTGTAGTACTGCTTGAGGATCAGGTTTTCACCCTTCTCATCCAGCGATGCATTAAACGACGGGAATTTCTTCAGCGCGGCGACCGATGCCTTGATGACGAAGGCCAGCATGGTCAGCTTGGCCGCGTCCTTGTTCTTGGCGTTGGCGTTGTTGGTCTCGACGCGGAACGCTTCCAGGTCGGTGATGTCGGCATCGTCGAACTGCGTGACGTGCGGGATCATGACCCAGTTGCGGTGCAGGTTGGGACCACTGATTTTCTTGATGCGCGACAGCGGCAGCAGTTCGGTCGGACCGAATTTGCTGAAGTCGACCACCGGCCATGGCAGCACGCTCATGCCGCCGCCGGAACCTGCTGGCGCCGATGCGCCGGCAGGAGCAGCGGTGGTACCGGCCATCACGCCCTTGACGTAGTTCTGCACGTCGAGCTGGGTGATGCGGCCCTTAGGACCGGAGCCTGGCACTTTGCCCAGGTCCACGCCCAGTTCGCGGGCGAACTTGCGGATCGACGGCGATGCGTGCGCCAGCTTGCCGGTTTGGACCGAGCCTTGCGACGCGGTTGGCGCGGCAGCGGCGGCGGCTGGAGCCGGCGAAGGCGCAGCGGCAGCAGCTGGAGCGGCAGCAGGGGCAGCCGGCGCGGCGGCGGCAGCAGGAGCGGCAGCGCCACCCGTAGCTTCAACCACCAGCACCACGGTGCCCATCGCAACCTTGTCGCCAACCTTGATCTTCACTTCCTTCACCACACCAGCGTGCGACGAAGGGATTTCCATGCTGGCCTTGTCCGATTCAACGGTCAGCAGCGACTGATCGACCTTGATCGTGTCGCCAACCTTGACCATCACTTCGATGACTTCAACTTCCTTGAAGTCGCCGATGTCCGGAACCTTCACCTCGACCGGACCGGCCGAAGCTGCGGGTGCGGCAGCCGGCGCAGGTGCCGGCGCGGCGGCAGCGGCAGGCGCCGGTGCTGGAGCTGCGGCGGCTGGTGCAGGTGCGGCAGCGGCAGGAGCCGCGGCGGCACCATCGGCTTCCAGCAACAGCAGCAGCGAACCCTCGGCCACCTTATCGCCAACCTTGACCTTGATTTCCTTGACCACACCAGCGGCGGACGAAGGAATCTCCATGCTGGCCTTGTCCGATTCAACGGTAATCAGCGACTGGTCTACCTTGATGGTATCGCCTACTTTGATCATCAACTCGATGATTTCAACTTCCTTGAAATCACCGATATCCGGGACTTTAACTTCCACAATGCTCATAGCGTCTGCTCCGTTCTAATTATTGGGTCACCGGATTTGGCTTGTTGGCGTTCAGGCCGTACTTGACGACTGCCTGCTCCACCACCTTCACGTCGATCTTGCCTTCTTCCGCCAGCGATTTCAGCGCAGCGACCGTGATGTAGTAACGGTTCACTTCGAAGAACTCGCGCAGCGCGGCGCGGGTGTCCGAACGGCCGAAACCATCGGTGCCCAGCACGCGGTAGGTGCGGTCTTTAGGGATGAAGGCGCGGATCTGCTCAGCAAACGCACGCATGTAATCGGTCGTCGCGACGATAGGGCCGGAGGTATCCTTCAGCAGCTGCGTCACGTACGGCACGCGTTGTTCCTTGGTCGGATTGACCAGGTTCCAGCGCTCGGCATCCTGGCCATCGCGGGCCACCAGCGTCAGCGACGGAGCGGACCACACGTCGGCGGCGATGTTCCAGTCCTTCAGCAGCAGTTCCTGGGCGAAGATCGACTCGCGCAGGATGGTGCCGGAACCGATCAGCTGTACGCGCTGCTTGGCTTTCTTGTCGCCTTCGTGCAGCAGGTACATGCCTTTCAAGATGCCCTCTTCCTGGCCTGGCTTGATGCCTGGGTGCGGGTAGTTCTCGTTCATGATGGTGATGTAGTAGAACACGTCTTCCTGTTCTTCCACCATGCGGCGCATACCGTCCTGGATGATCACGGCCAGTTCATGGCCGAAGGTCGGATCGTAAGGCATGCAGTTCGGTACAGCCGCTGCGAACAGGTGGCTATGGCCGTCTTCGTGCTGCAGGCCCTCGCCGTTCAGCGTCGTGCGGCCGGCGGTGCCGCCCATCAGGAAGCCACGGGCGCGCATGTCGGCGGCGGCCCATACCAGGTCGCCGATACGCTGCATGCCGAACATCGAGTAGTACGTGTAGAACGGGATCATCACGCGGTTGTTGGTCGAGTACGAGGTCGCGGCAGCGATCCACGAGCTCATACCACCGGCTTCGTTGATACCCTCTTGCAGGATCTGGCCGGCCTTGTCTTCGCGGTAGTACATCACCTGGTCTTTGTCGACCGGCTCATACAACTGGCCTTGCTGGTTGAAGATACCAACCTGGCGGAACAGGCCTTCCATACCGAAGGTGCGGGATTCATCGACCAGCACCGGCACGATGCGTGGACCGACGCTAGGATCTTTCAGCAGCGTGGTCAGGATACGCACGTAGGTCTGGGTGCTCGATACTTCGCGGCCTTCGGCGGTCGCATCCAGCACGTTCTGGAACGCGGACAGCGGCGGCACGGTCAGCTTCTCGTCGGCTTGCATGCGACGGGCCGGCAAGTAGCCGCCCAGCGCTGCGCGGCGCTCGTGCAGGTACTTGATTTCCGGTGCGTCGTCGGCAGGCTTGTAGAACGGGATGTCGGCCAGCTTGTCGTCCGGGATAGGGATCGAGTAGCGGTCGCGCATTTCGCGCACTGCTTCGTCGGTCAGCTTCTTGGTGTTGTGCGCGGTGTTGCGCGCTTCGCCGTGCTTGCCCATGCCGAAGCCCTTGATGGTCTTCACCAGCAGCACGGTCGGTTGACCCTTGTGCTCTTGCGCGACCTTGAAGGCGGCGTAGATCTTGTGCGGATCGTGGCCGCCACGGGTCAGGCGCCAGATGTCGTCGTCGGTCATGTTGGCGACCATTTCCAGCAGCTTCGGATGCTTGCCGAAGAAGTGCTTGCGCACGTAGGCGCCGTCCTTGGCCTTGTAGTTCTGGTATTCGCCGTCCAGGGTATCCATCATCACTTTGCGCAGGATGCCGTCCTTGTCCTGCTTCAGCAGCGCGTCCCAACCCGGGCCCCAGATGACTTTAACGACGTTCCAGCCGGCGCCGCGGAAGTCCGCTTCCAGTTCCTGGATGATCTTGCCGTTGCCGCGCACAGGGCCGTCCAGGCGCTGCAGGTTGCAGTTGACGACGATGACCAGGTTGTCCAGCTTCTCGCGCGCGGCCATGCCGATGGCGCCCAGCGATTCCGGTTCGTCCATCTCGCCGTCGCCGCAGAATGCCCAGACTTTACGGTCGGTGGTGTCGGCGATCGAGCGAGCGTGCAGGTACTTCAGGAAGCGCGCCTGGTAGATCGCCATCAGCGGGCCAAGGCCCATCGACACGGTCGGGAACTGCCAGAAGTTCGGCATCAGTTTAGGGTGCGGATACGACGACAGACCCTTGCCGTCGACTTCGCGGCGGTAATGGGTCAGCTGTTCTTCGGACAGGCGGCCTTCGAGGAAGGCGCGTGCGTACACGCCCGGCGAGGAGTGGCCCTGGATGTACAGCAGGTCGCCGCCGTGGTTTTCGCTAGGCGCTTTCCAGAAGTGGTTGAAGCCGATGCCCAGCATGTTGGCCAGCGAGGCGAACGAGGACAGGTGGCCACCGAGGTCGCCGTCGACGCGGTTGGCCTTGACGACCATCGCCATGGCGTTCCAGCGCATCCACGAGCGCAGCTTCTCTTCGTATTCCAGGTTGCCCGGGCAGTGGGTTTCCAGATGTGCTGGAATCGTGTTGACGTAGGCGGTATTGGCGGAGAACGGGATGTCCGAGCCGCTCTGGCGGGCCAGGTCGATCAGGCGTTCCATCAGGTAGTGAGCACGTTCAGGGCCCTCTTGTTCCAGCACTGCGGCCAGTGCGTCCAACCATTCTTTGGTTTCTTGCGAATCAGGGTCGGTGTTTGCCGTTACCTGGTCAAGTTGAGCTGACATGTATTAAGTCTCCTGAGTTTGAGTGCTGACGTAACGCTGATTATTTACCAATACTTCTATGCCGTGTGCGATTCTAACAGCAGTTTTCTGCTTTTTCAAATTACGATACGTGATTTCGTATTGTGAAATTGCCCTATGAAAATCTTGTGCGTCGCAGCACGACCAGGCAGCGGGAAACGAGGCGCAATGCGCGCTGCGGCTTTATAATCCTGCTTTCCTCTCCAACCTGGTTAAATCATGCCTGCTCAACTGATCGACGGAATCGCCCTCTCCCAAAAACTGCGCGCGGAAATTGCTGCACGTGCTGCCGCCCTCACCGCCAAAGGCAAACAACCCGGCCTGGCCGTGATCCTGGTCGGCGACGACCCGGCCAGCCACGTTTATGTCCGCAACAAGGTCAAGGGCTGCGAGGATGCCGGTTTCTACTCGCTCAAGGAGCAGTATCCCGCCGACCTGAGCGAAGCCGCGCTGCTGGAGCGCATCGCCGCGCTGAACGCCGATCCGGCCATCCACGGCATCCTGGTGCAAATGCCGCTGCCCAAGCATATCAACCCGCACAAGGTCATCGAGGCGATTTCGACCACCAAGGACGTGGACGGCTACTCGGTGCTGAGCGCCGGCGAGCTGATGACCGGCCTGGAAGGCTTCCGCCCGTGCACGCCGTACGGCTGCATGAAGCTGATCGAAAGCACCGGCATCGACCTGCGCGGCAAGCACGCGGTGGTCATCGGCCGCAGCAACACCGTCGGCAAGCCGATGGCGCTGCTGCTCTTGCAAGCCAACGCCACCGTCACCATCTGCCATAGTGCGACCCCGGACCTGGGCCTGTACACCCGCCAGGCGGACGTCGTGGTGGCGGCCGTCGGCCGCCGCAATACCCTGACGGCCGACATGGTCAAGCCGGGCGCGATCGTGATCGACGTCGGCATGAACCGTGACGACGCGGGCAAGCTGTGCGGCGACGTGGACTTCGCCGGCGTCAAGGAAGTGGCATCGCACATCACGCCGGTACCTGGCGGCGTGGGCCCGATGACCATCACCATGCTGCTGATGAACACGGTCGAAGCGGCCGAGCGCACCTAAACCAACCGTATCGAACTTATTGGACTCAAGATGACTGACCAAAATCCGCTGTTGGACTTTTCCGGCCTGCCGCGTTTCGACGCGATCAAGCCCGAGCACGTCACCCCGGCCATCGACGAACTGCTGGCCAAGAGCCGCGCCGTGGTCGAGCAACTGGAAGCACCGTCCGAGCAAGTGACCTGGGATAACTTCGTCACCCCGCTGGAAAACGCCACCGAGCTGCTGGGCCGCGCATGGGGCATCGTCAGCCATCTGAACAATGTGGTCGATACGCCCGAACTGCGCGCCACCTACAACGAGAATCAACCGAAGGTGACCGAGTTCTGGACCGCGCTGGCCCAGAACGAGGCGCTGTTCGGCAAGTACAAGGCGCTGCGCGCGTCGGCCGGCTTCGACAGCCTGTCGCCGGCCCGCAAGCGCATCATCGACAACGCCGTGCGCGACTTCCGCATGGGCGGCGCCGAGCTGCCGGCCGATAAAAAGGAACGCTTCGCCGAGATCCAGGAAGAGCACGCGTCGGTCTCGACCCGCTTCTCGGAAAACGTGCTCGACGCCACCAACGACTACAAGCTGCTGGTGGAAGACGAAGCCGACCTGGCCGGCCTGCCCGCCGACGTCAAGGCCGCCGCGCGCGCGGCGGCTGAAAAGGAAGGCAAGCAAGGCTACGAATTCTCGCTGCACTTCCCGTCCTACTTCCCGATCCTGCAATTCGCCGACAAGCGCGAACTGCGCGAGACCATCTACCGCGCCAACGCCACCAAGGCGTCCGAGCAGGGCGACGTGTTCAGCAAGAAGGACGAATGGGACAACACGCAAAACATCGTCACGCTGCTCAAGCTGCGCGACGAGGAAGCCAAGCTGCTGGGCTATAAAAACTTCGCCGAGGTATCGCTGGTGCCGAAGATGGCACAGTCGCCCGACCAGGTGATCGCCTTCCTGGAAGACCTGGCCAAGCGTGCCCGTCCGTTCGCCGAGCAGGACTTGGCCGAGCTGAAAAAATTCGCGCAGGACGAGCTCGCCATCGCCGAGCTGAAAGCCTGGGACATCCCCTACGCTTCCGAGAAACTGCAGGAGCGCCGCTACGCCTTCTCCGCGCAGGAAGTGAAGCAGTACTTCCCCGAACACAAAGTGGTCGACGGCCTGTTCCGTCTGATCCAGAACCTGTTCACGGTCGAGATCAAGCCGGACGATGCGCCGGTATGGCACAAGGACGTGCGCTTCTTCCGCATCGAGCGCAACGGCAAGCTGATCGGCCAGTTCTACCTGGACCTGTACGCGCGCGCCGGCAAGAGCGGCGGCGCCTGGATGGACGATGCACGCGGCCGCCGCGCAGAGGAAGAAAAAGTGCAGACCCCGGTCGCCTACCTGACCTGCAACTTCACCGAGCCCGCGGTGGTGGACGGCGTCGTCCAACCGTCGCTGTTCACGCACGATGAAGTGATCACGCTGTTCCACGAATTCGGCCACGGCCTGCACCACATGCTAACGCAGGTGGATGAGCTGGGCGTGTCCGGCATCTCCGGCGTCGAGTGGGATGCGGTGGAACTGCCGTCGCAATTCATGGAGAACTTCTGCTGGGAATGGGAAGTGCTGGAACACATGACCTCGCACGTGACCACCGGCGAACCGCTGCCGCGCGCGCTGTACGACAAGATGCTGGCCGCGAAGAATTTCCAGTCCGGCCTGCAGACGCTGCGCCAGGTGGAGTTCTCGCTGCTCGACATGCACCTGCACTACGACTACGACGCCAGCACCGGCAAGAGCGTGCAGCAGTTGATCGACGAAGTGCGCGCCAAGTTCGCGCTGATCATTCCGCCCGCGTTCAACCGCTTCCAGAACTCGTTCGGCCACATCTTCGCCGGCGGTTACGCGGCCGGCTACTACAGCTACAAGTGGGCCGAGGTGCTGTCCGCCGACGCCTACGCCGCGTTCGAGGAAGCCAAGGCCCTCGGCCCGGACGCCACCACCGAAACCGGCAAGCGCTACCTGCAGGAGATCCTGTCGGTGGGCGGTTCGCGTCCGGCGCTGGAATCGTTCACGGCCTTCCGTGGCCGCGAGCCCAGCATCGACGCGCTGCTGCGTCACAGCGGCATGGCGGCCTGAGCATGAAACGGCTGGCCGCGTTCACCATCGCGCTGCTGTGCCTCGGCACGGCCAGCGCGCAGGTGTACAAATGGGTCGACGGCAAGGGCGTGACCCACTACAGCGACCAGCCGCCGCCTCCGTCAACACCGGCCAGGACAAAAGTCGAATTGAAATCGTTCGCCACCGGCGGCGCCACGGTGGAGCTGCCGCAGGAACTGGCCGACGCCGTGCGCAACCGTCCGGTCACGCTGTACACCACGGCGCAGTGCGACGGCTGCAGCAACGGCCGCGCCATGCTGATGGCGCGCGGCATACCCTTCACTGAAAAAACCGTCGCCACCGTGGACGACCAGGTGGCGCTGAAGAAGGCTGGCGGTAATGGCCAATTTCCATTTCTGCTGGTCGGCCGCAGCAAGCTGACCGGCTTCGAGCAAACCAGCTGGGATGTGTTGTTGAGCGACGCCGGCTATCCGCTGGAAAAACGCTTGCCACCGAATTATCAATATCCGGCGCCGGTCTCCGCCGCGCCGCCGCCTCCGCCCGCGTCCGAAATGGTGCGTCCCGTGGAGGAGCCCGCCAAGCCCCTGCCGCCGGTCAATGCGCCGCCCGGCTTCCAGTTCTAAAATCGGCGTTCGGTAGCAACATCGATGCCAGCACCAAAAATAATTTTCGCATAAACTGGAATCACGCAGCATCGCGCTGCATGCACTTCCCCTCTACAGAACAGATCAAAACAGCTATGACACGCATCGATTTCCACACCAACGTGCCGGACAAAATCGCCTATGCCTGCCGCCTCGTGCGCAAGGCCTGGGGGGCGAACAAGCGCGTGGTGCTGATGGCAGACGATGCGGCACAACTGGCGGAACTTAACGCGGCGATGTGGACATTTTCCGCCACCGACTTCCTGCCTCACGTGCTGGCCGGCGACGCGCTCGCAGCGCACACGCCGATCATACTCACGGACAACGATGAGGCAGAATTACCACACAAAGAATTATTGGTAAATTTGTCGCGCCGCGCGCCCTCCGGGGTCGCGCAATTCGAGCGCATGATCGAAGTAATTTCCTCCGATGAGGATGATGCGGCCGCAGGCCGCAAGCGCTATGTCGCATACAAGCAGCAAGACTATCCACTTACCCACTTTGTCACAGGAAAATCATGAGCCAAGCCCAATCGTTTGACGCCAGTATCCCTGTATTGACGGAAGTCCTGAAGGCCGAGCCGCTGGGCGATGAACTGCTGCCCGGCGAGGCCGCTTCCGGTATCCGTACCACACTGTCCAAGCGCGCTGAAATGGCCGCGCAGCTGGAAGCCGACGCCATCGACAACTGGAGCGATGCGGAATGGGCGATGATGGAGCATCGCCTGTCCGAACGCATCATGCACCAGCTGCAATCGCGCGTGGACTTCGTGCTGGAGCAGCGCATCAAGGACAGCATGGCCGAAGTGCTGACCCACGCCCTGCACGGCCTGACCAACGAAATCCGTATCGGCCTGCACGACACGATAGAAAAAATTGTCGCGCGCGCCGTCTCGCAGGAACTCACGCACCTGCAAGCCCAGAAGAAGTAACCCTCTCCCCCGGTCCGCGCCCAACCGTTGCGCGGACCGCACGCCTTCAGTGCGCCACTGTATTAAAAGTTGGAAAATCCAGTGCGCCGCCGCCCCAAAACCGGGAAACGCCACGTCAAAGTGCGAAACCCTGCGAAACTCCCTTTGCGATAAGAATAATTTGTTGTACCTTTTGGCCTTGCAGGAAAAATCCTGCGGCGCTCGAGAGACACCGTCGCTTATTCAACCATTGGAGAATGCATATGCTGTTCAAGACCAAGTTCATTCCACTCGCCATCGCCCTGGCTTTCGCTGGCAGCGCCGGTGCGCAAGAAGTGATCAAGATCGGCCACGTCGCGCCGGTCTCCGGTCCATCCGCGCACCTGGGCAAGGACAATGAAAACGGCGCCAAGATGGCCGTCGAAGAATTGAACGCCAAAGGCATCAAGATCGGCGGCAAGCCAGTCAAGTTCGTGCTCGTGCTGGAAGACGACGGCGGCGATCCGAAACAGGGCACGGCGGTCGCGCAGAAGCTGGTCGACGCCAAAGTCAACGGCGTGATCGGCCACCTGAATTCGGGCACCACCATCCCAGCCTCGAAGATCTACTTCGACGCCGGCATCCCGGAAATTTCGCCAGCCACCACCCAGACCAAATACACGCAGCAGGGCTTCAACTCGGTGTTCCGCGTGGTCGCCAATGACGCCAAGCTGGGCGGCACGCTGGGCAGCTACGCGGTCGGCAAGATGGGCGTGAAGAAGATTGCCGTCATCGACGACCGCACCGCCTACGGCCAGGGCGTGGCGGAAGAGTTCATCAAGGGCGCCAAGAAGGCGATGCCAGGCGTGCAAATCGTCGGCAAGGAATTCACCACCGACAAGGCCACCGACTTCAACGCCATCCTGACCACCATCAAGGGCAAGAATCCCGACCTGATCTTCTTCGGCGGCATGGACTCGGTAGGCGGCCCGTTGCTGCGCCAGATGAAGGCGCTGGGCATCCAGGCCAAGTACATGGGCGGCGACGGCCTGTGCACCGAATCGCTGCCGAAGCTGGCTGGCGCGGACGCGGTGAAGGTTGTCACCTGCGCGGAAGCCGGCGGTGTGCCGCCTGAACTGCAGAAGAACATGGACGACTTCCACGCCCGCTACAAGAAGAAGTACAACATGGACGTGCAGCTGTACGCGCCATACGTGTACGACTCGGTGATGACGATGGCTGCGGCGATGCAGGCGGCTAACTCGGCTGAGCCTGCCAAGTACCTGCCGTTCCTGCAGAAGATCAAGTATCAGGGCGTGACCGGCCTGATCGAGTTCGATCCTAAGGGCGACATCAAGGACGGTTCGCTGACGCTGTATAACTACAACAACGGCACCAAGACCATCACCTCGGTCATCAAATAAGCATTGATTGAACCAACAAAAAACGCGCCGAAGGCGCGTTTTTTTATACTACTGCGGCGCGGATTACTTCTGCGCCAGCACCCATTTCACCAGGGTCTTGGCTTCAGCTTCGCTCACTTGCGGATTGGCTGGCATCGGGATCGCGCCCCAAGTGCCGGAGCCGCCCTTCATCACTTTGGTGACCAGCTTGGCTTCAGCGTCTTTCTGGCCGGCGTATTTGGCGGCGACATCCTTGTAGGCAGGGCCAACCAGCTTGGTGCTCACAGCGTGGCAAGCCAGGCAATTCTTCGCTTTTGCCAAGTCCATGCCCGCGTCCGCCATTGCGGCTTGCGATGCGAATGCCGAAGCGACCACCATACCAACCATCATCAAATTACGTTTCATTGTCTTCTCCAGGTAAGTGCTACTCAATTCTGCCAACAATTCTACCGTGTTTTGCTATGGAACATTAAACGCCATAGCTTATATCCCCGTTGACCGATAATAGAATATTGCTGCCCGCAAAGCCATTTTCTTTGTAAGATGAGGTAACCGGAGGAACACATCATGCCCATGATATTGGTGATCATCGCCCTGTGCGGGCTGCGTTATTTCGAAGTGTGGAAGTTCGCCCTACTGTCCTGGTGGTGGATAATCGGGCTCATGGTGTTCGCTTTCGTGTGGTTCGAGTTCCTGGAGCCGATGCTGGGACTCGACAAGCGCAAGGCCCACGACGAAGACGAAAAGCGCCGCAAGGCGCGCGTGAAGCAGAATTTCGACAAGAAATGACAGCGTGTCGTTCCCGCGCAGGCGGGAACCCATGCTGAGCGTCCATGCTCGGCGCTCTATGGATTCCCGCGTGCGCGGGAATGACGCGCCGGCTTAGCGCTTGATCTGCGACAGATCGCGCACGGCGCCACGGTCGGCCGACGTGGTCAGCGCCGCGTAGGCTTGCAGCGCCTGCGACACATAACGCTCGCGGTTGACCGGCTTCCACGCATCGCTGCCCTTGGCCTCCATCGCCGCGCGGCGCGCCGCCAGGTCGGCATCGCTGATGCGCAGGCTGATGGTGCGGTTAGGGATATCGATATCGATCATGTCGCCCTCTTCCACCAGGCCGATGGCGCCGCCCTCCGCAGCTTCCGGCGAGGCATGGCCGATCACCAGTCCCGAGGAACCGCCCGAGAAGCGGCCGTCCGTCAGCAGCGCGCACGCCTTGCCCAAACCCTTGGACTTGATGTACGACGTCGGGTACAGCATCTCCTGCATGCCAGGGCCGCCCTTCGGACCTTCGTAGCGGATGATGACCACATCGCCTTCATGCACGGTATCGCCAAGGATGCCTTCAACCGCAGCGTCCTGGCTCTCGAACACGCGCGCCTTGCCGCTGAATTTCAAAATGCTTTCATCGACGCCCGCCGTCTTCACGATGCAGCCGTTCTCCGCCAGGTTGCCGTACAAGACAGCCAGGCCGCCGTCCTGCGAATAGGCGTGCGCCTTGTCGCGGATGCAGCCGGTGCTGCGGTCGGTGTCGAGCGCGCCGTAGCGTTCCGATTGCGAGAACGCCACCTGCGTCGGCACGCCGCCCGGCGCGGCGCGGAACAGCTGCTGCACGGCCGGATCGTTGGTGCGCGTGATGTCGTTGCGTTCGATCGCATCACCCAGCGTCGGCGCGTGGATGGTCGGCAGCGAAGTGTCGAGCAGGCCGGCGCGCGCCAACTCACCCAGGATCGCCACGATGCCGCCGGCGCGGTGCACGTCCTCGATGTGGAACTTGTCGGTCATCGGCGCGACCTTGCACAGGCACGGCACTTTGCGCGAGATGCGGTCGATGTCCTTCATGTCGAAGTCCACGCCCGCCTCGTGCGCGGCGGCCAGCAGGTGCAGCACGGTGTTGGTGGAACCGCCCATCGATACGTCCAGCGCCATCGCGTTTTCAAACGCGGCCTTGGTAGCGATGGAGCGCGGCAGCACCGAGTAGTCGTCCTGCTCGTAGTGGCGCTTGGCCAGTTCGACGATCAAACGGCCTGCGCGCAGGAACAGCTGCTCGCGATCGGAGTGGGTGGCGACGATGGTGCCGTTGCCCGGCAGCGCCAGGCCCAGCGCCTCGGTCAGGCAGTTCATCGAGTTCGCGGTGAACATGCCCGAGCACGAACCGCAGGTAGGACAGGCGGAACGCTCGATCTCGGCGACATCCGCATCGCTGACGGTTTGATCGCCGGCCTTGATCATCGCATCGACCAGATCGAGCTTGATGATCTTCTGCTTGCCGTCGACCACCTTCAGCACCTTGCCCGCTTCCATCGGACCGCCGGAGATGAACACCACCGGAATGTTGATGCGCATCGCGGCCATCAGCATGCCCGGCGTGATCTTGTCGCAGTTGGAGATGCAGACCATCGCATCGGCGCAGTGGGCGTTCACCATGTACTCGACCGAGTCGGCGATCAGGTCGCGCGACGGCAGCGAGTACAGCATGCCGCCGTGGCCCATGGCGATGCCGTCGTCCACCGCGATGGTGTTGAATTCTTTGGCCACGCCGCCGGCCTTTTCGATCTCGCGCGCCACCAGCTGACCCAGGTCCTTCAGGTGCACGTGGCCCGGCACGAACTGCGTGAACGAGTTCACCACGGCGACGATAGGCTTGTCGAAATCGCCGTCCTTCATGCCGGTGGCACGCCACAGGGCGCGGGCGCCGGCCATGTTGCGGCCGTGGGTGGTGGTGCGGGAACGGTATTGCGGCATGATGAATCTCCAATGATAAAGGCGGGCTTAAGACCGCTGGCTTAGTATGAGAGATTGCCTTGGCCCTGCCCCGGTGTCAAATATAGTATTTGCGGCCCTGTGAGTCGTATAAAATATCACCGGAACAAATTTCAATAGTAAACAATATGAACCTGGAACTGCGGCAGCTACGCTATTTCGTCACCGTCGCCGAGGAACTCCACTTCGGCAAGGCGGCGCTGCGGCTGCACATGACACAGCCGCCGCTGTCGCAAACCATCCAGGCGCTGGAAGAGCTGCTGGGCGCCGCGCTGTTCGAGCGCAACCGGCGCGGCGTGGCGCTGACGCCGGCCGGGCTGGCGCTGCTGCCGGAAGCGCGCCGCATGCTGGCGCAGTCGCTGGAACTGCCGCAGCTGGTGCAGCGCGCCGCCGCCGGCGAAGTCGGACGGCTGACGCTGGCCTTCGTCTCCTCGGCCGACTACAGCGTGCTGCCTCCCTTCCTGCGCGCCTACCGAGCCGCCTATCCGCAGGTGCAGATCACACTGCAGGAGGCCACGTCCGACCTGCAGCTGGACGACCTGCTGCACAACCGCATCGACGCCGGCCTGCTGATCCCGCCGTTGCCGGACAAGGCCAAGCTGGAACTGGACTATCTGCCGGTGCTGAGCGAGCCGCTGGTGCTGGCCCTGCCGGCCGGCCTGCTGAAGAAGCAAGGCAGGCTGGCATTGGCCTCCTTGCCGAAGCTGCCGTTGATCGTCTTCCCGCGCGCGATCTCGCCGGCCCTGTACGACGCCATCCTGTCGGTGTTCCGCGAGGCCGGCATCACGCCGGAAATCGGCCAGCAGGCGATCCAGATGCAGACCATCGTCAGCCTGGTATCGGCCGGGATGGGGATGGCGCTGGTGCCGCAGTCCGTGTCCAACCTAATGCGGCCCGGGGTAGAATACCGGGCGCTGCGCGACGCCACGCCGCTGGTTGAAACCGGCCTTGCCTGGCGGCGCGACAACGCCTCGCCGGTGCTGCGCGGCTTTTTGGAATTATTAAGAAAGAACACCCTATGCTGATACACCCGATGCCCGATCCGATCGCCCTGCAACTGGGGCCGGTGGCGATCCACTGGTACGGCTTGATGTATGTCCTCGCCTTCGCCCTGTTCATCACGCTGGGACGGGTGCGCATCAAGCAGCCGCACATCGCCGCGCAGCGATGGAGGAAGGAGGACTTGGACGACATGCTGTTCTATGGCATGCTGGGCGTGATCATCGGCGGGCGCATGGGCGAGGTGCTGTTCTACGAGCCGGTCAAGTACTTCTCGAACCCGATCGAGATCTTCAAGGTCTGGCACGGCGGCATGTCCTTCCACGGCGGCTTCCTCGGCGTGCTGATCGCGATGGCCGTGTGGGCACGCAAGAGCGGCCGCAATTTGCTGGACGTGTACGACTTCATTGCGCCGCTGGTGCCGCTGGGTTATGCGGCCGGCCGGCTGGGCAACTTCATCAACGCCGAGCTGCCGGGGCGCGTGGTCGCGGATCAATCGCTGCCGTGGGCGATGCTGTGGCCGAACAATGCCTATCCGCTGCATCCGAATCCCGTGTTCCTGGAGGGCCTGCGCCATCCGTCGCCGATCTACCAGTTGCTGATCGACGGCCTGCTGGTGTTCGTCATCCTGTGGCTGTTCTCGCGCAAGGAGCGTCCACGGCTGGCGGTGGGCGCGATGTACACGCTGCTGTATGGCTGCGCGCGCTTCTTCACCGAGTACTTCCGCACGCCGGACTGGGAGACCACGGTGCTCGGCATGCCGATCACCTCGGGCCAGGTGCTGTCGCTGCCGATGATTGTCGGCGCGGCGGCCATGCTGGTCTGGTCCTACAAAGTCAAACAGAAAGGCCGCGCGCCGATTTAAGCGCCGATTGCTTTGCGCAGCATGTAGGCGGCGAGGCAGTACAACACGATGGCGAAGATTTTTCGGAGGGTCTGCACCGGCAGCTTATGCGCGGTGCGCGCGCCCAGCGGCGCCAGCGTGACGCTGGCCGCGGCGATCACCAGCAACGCCGGCATGTAGACGAAACCGAGCGAATAACGAGGCAGGTCCGGCGTATTCCAGCCGTAGTAGATGTTCGACAGCGTGCCGGCCAGCGCGATCGGAAATCCCAACGCGGCACTGGTCGCGACGGCGTTGTGGATCTTGACGTTACGCCAGGTCATGAACGGGATCGACAGGAAGCCACCGCCCGCGCCCACCAGCCCCGCCACCAAACCAATCACACCGCCGGCGCCGAACATGGCGGCATTGCCCGGCAGGCCGCGCTGCGCGACGCCTTCGGCCGGCGCGGGCTTTTTAGCGAGCAGCATCTGCGTCGCGGAGAAGGTCAGGAAGATGCTGAACAACAGCGCCTGTCCCGCCGAACTCATTTGCTTGGCGATCCACGGGCCGCACCACGCACCCAGCAAAATACCTGGCGCAAGCAGCAGCGCCACCGGCCATAGCACCGCGCCATGCCGGTGGTGCGCGCGCACCGACGACATCGACGTGAACAAGATCACACCCAGCGATGTCGCCACCGCCATGTGGATGATCGCCTCCTCCGGAAAACCCTGGGCGCTGAAGATCAGCGTGATGAACGGCACCAGTATCATGCCGCCGCCTATGCCCAGCAAGCCCGCCATGAAGCCGCCCACGGCGCCCATCAACAACAGGATCAGCACCAGGCCCAGGTCCATCAGCCGCTCTTTTTCAGCAGCTTGACGATGGCGTTCCACTGCGCCGCCGTCACCGGTGTGATTGACAGGCGGCTGCCTTTTTGCAGCACCACCATGTCCTCCAGCGCCGGTATGGTACGCATCTCGGCCAACGATAGCAGCCGGGTTTTCTGCGTGCCTTGCACGTCAATCGAGATCCAGCGCGGCTGCTCCGGCGTGGCCTTGGGATCGTAGTATTTGCTGTCCTTGTCGAATTGCGTGGCGTCCGGATACGGGCCGCCCACCACCCGCGCCAGGCCGGCGATGCCGGGCTCCGGGCAGCTGGAGTGGTAGAACAGCACACCGTCGCCGTCCTGCATGCCGTCGCGCATGAAGTTGCGCGCCTGGTAGTTGCGCACGCCGAACCACGGCGTGGTCTGCGCCGGCGACGCCATCACGTCGTCGATGCTCACTTCATCAGGCTCGGATTTCATCAACCAATATTGCATAGGTTTTTCTCCAGACGAAAAAAAGCGGCTGCGCACTCACATGCTTGCAACCGCTTCTTTAGTAATGAGGCCCCGCCTGTGCCGTCTTTGCCGGCATCCCGAACCAAACGGTTCAAGGTGGTCACAGTTAGTTCAATTTCGGGTTCATCGGACTAGCGACGCTCACGCCCATCGAACAAAATTCCGCAACCGGTGCACATAAATGGTTCAAGGAATATATGGCAATCGCGAACACCGCAGGGTGAGACGAAGTTTACTCTCTTGTCCGCCGCAAAGGAAGGAGTTTAGCGAATTAAAACAGGGTTTCTTGTGGCGTCAGCGCGCTATCGAGCACTTTGTGCATGGCGCTGATCCGCGTCTGCACTTCCAGCATCGACATGTCCGACAACGGCCCCACCGGCGATTTCACCGACAGGAATTCCGCCGCCATGCCCAGCGCCGCCATCACGGCGATGCGGTCGTTGCCCTTGATCTTGCCGGCGTCGCGAATGGCCGTCATCTTTTTATCGAGGAAAGCAGCGGCCTCGCGCAGCGCGCGCTCCTCGCCTTCCTTGACGACCAGCCGGTACGGCGAACCCATGATGGTCACATCCAGCTGTATCATCGTGCGTCCTCGTTTTCAGGCTGTTGTTCCTCTTCGGCGGCGCCGTCGAGCGCGGGGATTTTTTCCAACAAAGCCTCGACGCGGCTGGCCGCCTCGGCCAACTGGCGCCGATAGCCGAGGTTCTCTATCACCAGGGCGGCATTGCCTTGGCGCAGTTCTGTATTTTCCCGGCGCAGGGCGTGGGTCATCTCGGCCAACTGGTCGATTTTGTCGGATAGTTCTTGGAAATCTGGGATCATCCCGCCACTATAGGCAGCGCGCGGAACGCCGTCAACCGAATCACGCGCGCTGCCCGCATATTTGGCGGGCAAGCGCGCGATTTATTTCCTCACTGTCAACGCCTTGCTGAAAATTGCTACTTTGCCAGCAAGCGTGGCGTAATGCTCACATAACCCTCGATGCCGCTGGCCTGGCCTGGCTCCGCCTCGACGATCACATTGATCTCGCGCTTGCCGGCGCCGGCCGGCAGCGGCAGCTCGAACGGCTCCAGCGCGTAGCTGTCCTTCTTGCCGGCCAACCGGCCGTTCAGCCAGAACTCCGCCTTGCCGCGTATGCCCGCGAAGCGCACCACGCCGCTGCCGTCGGCCAGGTTCTTGCGCGGCGTGAAGCTGGAGCGGTACAGGTGATACTTCGCGGCGGCCGACGCGATCATCGGCGGCGATCCCCAGCCCCAGGTGTTCATGTCGAAGCTGGCCAGTTGCTGGTTCGGGTCGGGACGCTGCGCGCTGTCCGGCGCGATGCGCCAGCTGCGCACAAAGGTCAGCGGCGCCTCGGCCTGCGCCACGTAGGGTTGCGCGGGCGTGGCCTTGACCGGGATGCTGATGCGCGCCGGCGCCAGGCCGGGCGCGGTGGCGGTGACGCTGATCGCGTCCGTGCTGTCGTAGTTGGTCTGCACGATCAGCTGCGCCAGGCCGTTGAACAGGCGGCGCGTCGCGCCCTTCTCGTCCTCGTGCGAATTCGGATCGCCGTTGCCATGGCCGATGGAGCGGCCGCCGCCCGTCACCGCGAACGTCACCTGCGCGTCGGCCAGCGGCACGGCGCGGCCTTGCGCGTCCAGCGCACGGACGGTGATCGGCATGGCGTCGCGGCCATCGCCGGCCAGTTGCGCGCGGTCCGGCACCAGCTCCAGCGCGACGGCGGCGCCGGTGGTTTCCACCGAGGTGCGCGTGACTTCCTTGCCGCCGTTGTAGCCGATCGCTTCCAGCTTGCCCGGCGCGTAGGCGACGTTGAAGCTGTTCATGCGGTACGGGTCCACCTTCTGCTCGCCCAGCACGCGGCCGTTCAGCAGCAGCTGCACGCGCTCGACATTGGCCATCACCATCACGCGGATGTCCTTGCCCTCGCTGCCGCTCCAGTTCCAGTGCGGCGCGATGTAAATCAGCGGACGGTCCTTGATCCACTGTACCTGATGGATGTAGTAGGCGTTCTTCGGGAAGCCGTTCAGGTCCATGATGCCGAACACGGAGCTGACCGAAGGCCACTCGTTGGGCGTCGGCTCGCCGCGGTAATCGAAGCCGGTCCAGACGAAACCACCCGCCACGTATGGCCGCGTGGCGATCGCCTGCCAGGCGTCGCGGTGGGTGTTGCCCCACTCGGCCGCATCGTCGTCGTAGCTGGCGATCAGGTTCTTCTCGCGGACGGTCTTGAACTCGCCGCGCGTCATGTAGGCCGACGTGTCCTCGGAGCTGGTGAAGGGCTTGTTCGGATTGGCCTTGTGATAGCGGTCGTAGTCCGGCACCTGGTAGTTGGCGCCCACCACGTCCACCGCGTGCGACACGTTCAGCTCCGTCAGGAAGCCGCCGTTCATCGCTGCAGTGACCGGACGGGTGTCGTCCAGCGACTTGACCACGGCCGACATGCGGCGCACCATTTCGTAGCCCACTTCAGTGGCCTGCTCCGGCTCTTCGTTAAACACCGACCACAGGACCACGCCCGGATGATGGCGGTCGCGCTTGACCATCCACTCCAGCTGCTTCATGTAGTCCGGCGATGGATTGAAGTTGCGGTTCTCGTCCATGACCAGGAAGCCCATGCGGTCCACCAGATCCAGCACCTCGGCCGCCGGCGCGTTGTGCGAGAAGCGGATCGCGTTCACGCCCAGTTCCTTCAGCCTGCGCAGGCGGTACTCCCACACCGAATCCGGCACAGCCACGCCGACACCCGCGTGGTCCTGGTGGATGCACACGCCCTGCAGCTTCACATGCACGCCGTTGAGGAAGAAGCCCTGCGCCGCGTCGAAGCGGATGGTGCGGAAGCCGGTGTGCAGCGACACTTCATCCAGCGCCTTGCCGTCCTGCAGAACGCGCGTGGTCACGCGATACAGATTGGTTTTCTCCAGCGACCACAGTGCCGGCTTGGCGACGGCCACCGGTACCTTCACCGTGTTCGTGTCCAGCGCGCCGATGCGGGCGGCGGCGGTCTGGCGCGCCACCTGCTTGCCGGACGGGTCAAACACGGCCACTTCCACCGTCACGCCGCTGGCCTGCTTGCCGCTGTTGTTCAGCGTGACCTCGACCGGAATGGTCCATTGATTATTCTTGTCCAGGCGCGGCGTCGCGTGCACGCCGTCGGTGACGACATGCACCGGATCGCGCTTGACCAGCCACGCATGGCGGTACATGCCCGCGCCCTCATACCACCAGCCTTCCATGGCCTCGGCGTCGGCGCGGATGGCGATGGTGTTCATCGCGTCGCCGTAGCGCAGGTAAGGCGTGATGTCGATGTAGCTGGAGTTGTAGCCGGACCAGTTGCGGTTCACCACGTTCCCGTTCACCCACACGGTGGCGTGGGTGGCGATGGCGTCGAACTGCAGTTCGAAATGGCGGCCACGGTCGGCGGCGTCCACGCGCAGGTAGCGCCGGTACCAGCCGATGCCGCGCGGACGGTAGCCCTGCGAGACGTTGGCGTTGGGGTCGAACGGACCTTCCACCGCCCAGTCATGCGGCAGGTCCAGGTGACGCCAATCGGAATCGTCGTATTCGGTGCCGGCCGCGCCGGCGGCGTTACCCGCCTTGGCGTTGCCGTAGGATTCGCCGTGTCCCTTGATCGGCGGCTGGACGATGTCGCCCAGGTGGAACAGCCAGCCGCGATCCAGCGACAGGCGCTCACGGCCCGCCGATGCGGCAGGAACAGCATGAGCGGCCACGCAGGCCGTCAGCAGAAGAATGGCGGAACACAGCCGCCGCCAGTTGAATATGGTCGATTTCAATTCGCGCCCCCTTGATGAAAAAAACGGAGCAGCGCCATCACGCGCCGCCCCGTCAAAGCCACGACAAAAAACAGATTACAGCTTGAACGACAGGCCCAGGTTGAAGCGGCGGCCGAATTCGGTGACCTCCTGCTGTACCGGGATGTTCGCGCTGGTGTAGACGGCCTTCTGGTTGGTCAGGTTGTCGATGCCGAAGCGCAGTTGCACGTTCGGCGTCAGCTGCTTGGCCAGGTTCAGCGTCAGGTAGGTTTCGGCTTCGTTCATGATCAACTGGCCGGCGCCCCAGGTTGGATTACGCACGAAAGCACTGTGGTAGTTGGCCGAGATGCGCGCCTCGTAGCCGGCCTTCTCGTACCACAGCGTCACGCCGCCGTTGCTCTTCATCAGACCTTCGATCGGATAAGGATTCACGCTTGGCGTTTTCTCGTGGATGTTGCTGGTGGTGTAGGCGTAGTTGCTGGCGATGCCCAGGCCATCGAACGGCGCAGGCAGCGAGGTGAAGGCCTGCTGGTACACCAGCTCCACGCCGCGGATGTCGCCGCCCTCGCCGTTGACCGAACGGGTGATGGTGGCTGGACGGCCGTTGACGGTGGTGGTGTCGCTGGTGATGGCAATGTAGCGCGATACCTTTTTGTAGAACGCACCGGCCGACAGCAGTGAGCCTTTGCTGAAGTACCACTGGTAGGCCAGGTCGACCTGGTTGGCCATCATCGGCTTCAGTTCGGGATTGCCGGCGCTGCCGGTGACCGGCTGGGTGGAATCCGTCACCACGTTCAGGTTGCGCGAGGCGCGCATCTCGTCCAGCGGCGCGCGCGACATGGCGCGCGCCACGCTGAAGCGCACCTGGCGCTCCTGCGCCTCGTCCATGTTGAAGATCAGGTTCAGGCTAGGCAGGATCTCGTTGTACGAGGTGCCGCCTTCCACCGCCGTCGGCGCCGCGCCGTTCAGCGACTGCGCGCCGTAGCCGGTCTGCGTGGTGTGCACCAGGCGCACGCCGACGTTGCCGCGATAGGTCTTGCCGAAGGCTTCGCCGTCCAGGTCACCCTGCACGAAGGCCGAGGTGCTGCGCTCCTTGACCTTCCAGCCGGACAAGGCATCGTTCCGGATTTGCCAGTCCTCGCGTACCTGGCCGTCGGGATTGAAGGCGTTGGGGCCAAAGGCGGCGGCGGTCGACGCACCGAAGTCCTTCAACGCGATATACGAAGGGAAGCCGCTGACGTTGACGGTCTCGTAGGCCGAGTCGGGAATCGCCGCCGTCGAATTCAGCTGCCAGGTGGTCTGGCGATAGCTCTTCTCGCGGTCGGTGGCGCGCACGCCGACCTTCAGGCGGCTGACGATGCTGTTCTCGATCGGGCGCGAGGCGCTCAACGACACGGCGTTCAGCAGATCCTTGACATGGCCGTCGGTATCGACATATAGCGTGGGCGCGGCGAAGTTGGCCGGGTTGCCGGTGTCCAGGCCACCGAAGTCGTAGCTCTGGCGCTCGTCGCCCGTGAAGGACCAGTTGATGGTGGTGCTGTTTTTCGACGTCTGGCGCAGGTCGCGCCACTGGCTGGCGCGCATCGCGTGCGAGGTCGACAGGTCCGACTCCACCTTCCAGTCGCCGACGTTGAACTTGGCGTTCAAGCCGCTGGCGGCGACGCTGTTATCCTGGATCCAGCGGGCGTCGTTGTTGATGACGTTGACCCATTTGACGGTGCCGCCGGCCACATAGCCGTTGCGGATATCGAGGTTGCTGAAGTTGCCGGAGTTGCCGCCGTCCCAGTTACCCATGTCGCCGGTCCAGTGCTGCAGTTGCGACTCGTCGATCGCGGTCTTGGCGTAGTAGGTGTCAGCGGTGATCAGCACGTTCTGGTTCGGCTTCCACTCGGCCTTGGCCAGCACGCTGGAGCGCTTGTCCTTGCCGTGACGGACGTCGTCCTGGAAGCCCCATGGCGTCTTGTCCACCTTGCCGTCGCCGTTCAGGTCAGCCGAGTGGTCCTCGTTGAAGCCCCAGTGACGGATATTCTTCTGCACCGAAGGCTGGTCCTGGTAGCTGAAGGCCAGCGCCACGCCCAGCGTCTTGTTGTTGAACTGGTCGATGTAGACGCCACCGATGCGCGGCGCGGTCTTGTCGGCGCCGCCGATGTCCTTGGCCAGCGCGTAGTACAGCGCGTCCGCCTTCAGCGACACCTGGCGGCCCGAGTACTTCAGTGGCGAGACGGTTTGCAGGTCGATGGAGGTGGCGATGCCGCCTTCCGCCAGCTCGGCGTTCTGCGTCTTGTAGATGGTGGCGCCGCTCAGCGACTCCGATGGGAACTGCTCGAAACGCACGGCGCGGTTGGGCTCCGACGAAGCCAGCTCGCGGCCGTTCAGCGTGGCGCCGATGAAGCGAGGGCCCATGCCGCGCGCGACGATCTGGCTGGCGTTGCCGCGATCCAGGCCGGACGACATGCCCGGCAGGCGCGCCAGCGATTCGGCGATGGTGGTGTCGGGCAGCTTGCCGATGTCTTCCGACGCGATGACTTCAACGATGCTGTTCGAAGCTTCCTTGGCGGCCAGCGCGTTGCGCACCGAGGCGCGGATACCGGTCACGTTCACTTGCTGGATATCGCCTGCGGCTTCCTGTGCAAATGCCTGTTGGACCAGCAAAGGGGACGTGAAGAGCGTGGCAATCAGCCAGCTCAATTTCTTGTGCTTCATGTGCATCTCCAGTGTTGTATAGGTTTCGTCTCTGGTTACCACTCGGACGAATAACTGGATGCTAGCGAAACGAAAGAAGCACTTCCAATAGCTTATTCAGCGCGGGCCATACGAAGTTCGTATATCACGCTTGAGGACGCTTACACGGGCGGACGATAGTGAGGATAGATGCTGGCCGCGGCGTCGCGCAGCGCGAGCAGCATGGCGTCGGCGCCAGGCGAGAGCTGGTGTCGCTTGCGCGTCACAATGCCGAATGAATCCATGCTCACGCCAAGGTCGAACGGCAGTATCGTCATCAGGCCCGCTTCCAGATACGGCTGCACGGCGTCGGACGGCAGCGCGACGATCATGTCGTTGCTCATGAGGAGACTGGCGACGACCGGCAGGTCGAGCGTCTCGACGGTTTCCGCCGGCTGCTCCAGGCCATGCGACAGGAACAGCGCGGTCAGGCGGTCGCGCAGGATGCTGCCGGCCGGCGGCAGTATCCAGCACTGCTCCATCAGATCCTCCAGCCGCAGGTCGGTGCGGCTGGCCAGCGGATGGCCGGCGCGCGCGATCAGCAGGTGCGGCTCGTCGGTCAATGGTTCGAAATTGAGTTCGTCGGCGGCGGCCGTGTCGAGGATGCGGCCGACCACCAGATCCAGCTCGCCGCCGCGCAGGCGCTCCACCAGCGCTTTACTGGTCGACATGCTGACCGCGACGTGCACCCGCGAGTGGCGCGCCTTGAGCAGGTTGATCGCCTTCGGCACCAGGCCGGTGGCCGGCGCCAGCACGGTGCCGATGCCTACCCGCCCACGAAGGCCGGACAGCAGCTCCATCACCTCCTGGTGGGCCGCGTCCATCTCCGCCAGCGCGGCGCCGGCGCGGCGTATCAGCACTTTTCCGTACCAGGTGGGGGCGACGCCGCGCGACAGGCGCTCGAATAGCTGCACGCCCAGCGCGTGTTCCAGCTCGCCCAATAATTTGGACGCGCCGGGCTGGGTCAAGTTGGCCGCCTGCGCCGCGTGCGCGATCGATCCGTGCCGGCCCAATTCGACCAGCAGCACCAAATGGCGGGTTTTCAGATGGGAGCGGACGAAGCGGTCGGAGCTTGAATCGGTCATAGGGGTGATTTTCTGGATCGCCCATCATAAGGGCGCGCCGTTGCAGCGTCAATCACCCTGGCGCCGGCGTTGGGAATCGGCGACGGCGGCCGGGCCGTCGTCGAAGGGGGTATCGGCCACGCCCGGCGCCAGCTCCTCGGCCAAGGCGGGCGGCAAGCCATACAGGCCGCCGCGCACGCCCAGCAGCAGCAACTGGCGCGTATCGACGCCGCCGAAGGCCATGCCGGACGGCTGCTCCTGCTCCAGCGCGATCCGGCGGCGCAAATGGCCGTCGGCGCAGTACTGGGCCAGTCCCCCGGCCTGCACGCTCCACAGCATGCCGGCGCTGTCCACGGTGGCGGCGCCCCGTTCGGGCGCCTGCGCGAACTCGCGGATCTCGCCCACCTTGGCGCGCTCCGCGTCGTAGCGGCACTGCATGATGCCGCCCCGGGCGGCGTCGGCGAAGTACATGCGCGTGCCGTCCACGCTGAAGGCGATGCTGCGCGCCGTGACCACCACCGGCAAGGCCAGGCGGCGCAGCCCGTGGCGCGTAGAATATTGATAGAAGCTGCCGATGGGCCGCTGGTCGGCGCCGGTGTTGGCGGTGCCGAAGACGAAATTCCCGTGCCGGTCGGTGCAGCCGTCGCTGATGACGGTGCGCGCCTCGGCGGCGTCGATGGTCGCCAGCACCTGCGCCTGCAGCGGGCGGCCGGGCTGTCCGGCGGGTGTCAGCTCCACCATGCCCAGGCGCTTGCCCTGGCCAAGCAGCATGCGCCCGGAGCGGCAGCAGGCGATCACGCCGGCATTCTCCAGCAGGCGCGCGCCGGCCGCCTTGCCGTCGTGCTGCGGCCAGGCGTACAACTGGCCGCCCTGCGGGTCCGGCCAGCGCCAGCAGGCGGCCTGCGGGTCCCAGCGCAGCGCGCCGCCAGCCTGGCCGGCGAGCGCCAGCAGGATGCCGGTCGTGGAAGCGGTGGACGTACTGGTTGGGCTCATGCTGCGGGGGCTCCGGATGGATGACGTGACCGCGCCAGTCTAAGCGGCCCGCCGCCGCCGCAGATATGAATAAATCGGCTGCTGCCATGCTGATATCGGATAGCTGGGCAGCGCCCGGGAAGCTATCCGATAATGATATGCCTACTTACGAATTAATCATATTTCCAGTCTAGCGGGCAGGCTTAGACTGAGCACTGTTCCTGAACTTACCCTCTCTCTCCTATGAAAATCATCAAACTGACGACCTACCGTGTACCACCGCGCTGGATGCTGCTCAAGATCGAAACCGATGAAGGCGTCGTCGGCTGGGGCGAACCGGTCATCGAAGGCCGCGCGCGCACCGTGGAGACGGCGGTACAGGAAATGGAATCTTATCTGATCGGCCAGGACCCGTCCCGCATCAACGACCTGTGGCAAACCATGTACCGCGCCGGTTTCTACCGCGGCGGCCCGATCACGATGAGCGCCATCGCCGGCATCGACCAGGCGCTGTGGGACATCAAGGGCAAGGTCATGGGCAAGCCGGTGTACGAGCTGCTGGGCGGCCTGGTACGCGACCGCATGAAGATGTACAGCTGGGTGGGCGGCGACCGTCCTTCCGACATCATTGAGCATATCCGCAAACTGCGCGAAGGCGGCTTCAATACGTTCAAGATGAACGCCACCGAAGAACTGGGCATGCTGGACACCGCCGCCGCCGTCGACAAGGCGGTCGAGCGCGTGGCCGAGATCCGCGCCGCCTTCGGCAACAGCATCGAGTTCGGCCTGGACTTCCACGGCCGCGTGGCCGCGCCGATGGCCAAGGTGCTGCTGCGCGAGCTGGAGCCGTATCGCCCGCTGTTCGTCGAGGAGCCGGTGCTGGCCGAGCAGGCCGAGTACTATCCGCGCCTGGCCGCGACCACCTCGATTCCGCTGGCTGCCGGTGAGCGCATGTACTCGCGCTTCGAATTCAAGAACGTGTTCCACGCCGGCGGCCTGTCGATCGCGCAGCCGGACCTGTCGCACGCCGGCGGCATCACCGAATGCATGAAGATCGCCTCGATGGCGGAAGCCTACGACATCACGCTGGCGCCACACTGCCCGCTCGGCCCTGTCGCGCTGGCGGCCTGCCTGGCCGTGGACTTCGTGTCGTACAACGCCGTGCTGCAGGAACAGAGCATGGGCATCCACTACAACAAGGGCGGCGAGCTGCTGGACTATGTCGTCAACAAGGAAGACTTCCTCATCACCGACGGCTATATGAAGCCGCTGCCCAAGCCTGGCCTGGGCGTGGTGGTGGACGAGGCGCGCGTGCTGGAGGCGAGCCTCAACGCGCCGGACTGGCGCAATCCGGTGTGGCGCCACGCGGATGGCAGCGTCGCCGAGTGGTAAGGATCGAGATGCCATTTTTGTTTAGCCGCCGTTCGGGCGCCGCGCTGATTATTGGCGCCCTGGCGGGCGGCGTCGCCGGCGCCGATACCTTGTCCATCGACGCCAGCGCGACGACTCCCGCGCCGAAAGCCGCGGCGCTGCGCATGGGCAGTTCGGTCGCGCCCAACGGCGACAGGCTGGGCGCCAACGCGCGCTACCTGACCCGCAACGGCGCGCCATGGCTGCCGGTGATGGGCGAATTCCATTACAGCCGCACGCCCGCCTCGCAGTGGGAGGCGGAGCTGCGCAAGATGAAGGCGGCCGGCATCGACATCGTCGCCAGCTACGTGATGTGGAACCATCACGAGGAGCTGGCCGGCCAGTTCGACTGGAAGGGCAACCGCGACCTGCGCCGCTTCGTGCAGCTGGCCACCAAGGCCGGGCTGGATGTGGTGGTGCGTGTGGGCCCGTGGGCGCATGCGGAAGTGCGCTACGGCGGCGTGCCGGATTGGGTGGTCAACGCCATGCCGACCCGCTCCAACGATCCGCAGTACATGGCGCTGGTGGAGAAGCTGTACGCGCAGATCGGCGCGCAGCTCAAGGGCCAGCTGTGGAAGGATGGCGGCCATGTGATCGGCATCCAGCTGGAAAACGAATACAACATCGATGGTCCCGGCAAGGGCGCGGCGCACATCGCCGCGCTGAAGAAGCTGGCGCTGAAGGCGGGCATGGATGTGCCCTACTACACCGTCACGGGTTGGGACGGCACCATCTATCCCACCGGCGAAGTGACGCCGGTGTTCGGCGGTTATCCCGACGAGCCCTGGGGCACCAGCACCAGCGAGCTGCCGCCGAAAGAGACCTACGCCTTCCGTTTCGATACCCGCGTCAGCGGCGACCTGGGTGCGCAGACCGCCGCCCACGCACCCGGCACGGCGGAGACGGACAAAGACGTGACACCTTTCCTCGGCGCGGAATACGGCGCGGGCCTGCCGTTCATGTACCGCCGCCGCACGGTGGTCAGCGCGGACGATATCGCGTCGATGCTGCCGGTGCAGCTGGGTTCCGGCGTGAACCTGATGGGCTACTACATGTTCCACGGCGGCCGCAATCCGACTGGCCTGGGCGGCACCTCGATGGAGGAAAGCTCGCTCAGCGGCGGCTACAACGACACCACCATGATCAGCTACGACTTCCAGGCCCCGCTCGGGCCGGACGGCCAGCAGCGCAAGGTGCTGGAGAAGCTGCGTCCCTTCCATCTGTTCCTGCACAATTTCGGTTCGCGCCTGGCGCCGATGACGGTTCGTAAACCGGATGCCTCGCCGGCCACGCCGGACGATTTGAAGACGGCGCGCTTCGCGGTGCGCAGCGAGGGCGATCGCGGTTTCCTGTTCGTGAATAACCACGTGCGACAGTATCCGATGGCGGCGCAGCGGGGCACGCAGTTCTCGGTCAAGCTGCCGGACCAGACGATCACGCTGCCAAGTGCGCCGGTCGATATCGCCGATGGCGCTTACTTCATCTGGCCGTTGAATCTTGATCTGGATGGCGTCAACCTCGCCTACGCGACGGCGCAGCCTTTGGCTTTGCTCGACCAGGGCAAGGCTGGCGTGGTGGCGGTGTTCGGCGCCAGCGCTGGCGTGCCGGTGGAGTTGGCGTTCGACGCAGCGCTGAAGCAGCAGATTCATGCCAACGGCGGCGCGCAGGTCGCTGTCGCCGGTGGCCGCGCGCTGGTGAGCGGCTTGCAGCCCGGCGCCGGTGCTGCGCTGACCGTGCAGCGCGAAGGCAAGCGGCCGTTGACCATCGTCGTGCTGACGGCCGAACAATCGCAGCAACTGAGCGTGGCGGAACTGGGCGGCCAACGCCGCCTGATCCTGAGCGGCCAGCAGACCTACGTCGCCGACGGCGCGCTGCAAATGCGTTCGACGGGCAGCAACAAGTTCCGCTTCGCCGTCTACCCGGCGTTGAGCGGTCAGCCGACGGCAAGCACCGCCAGCCCTGCATGGGCAGCTCCCGGCGGCAAAGGCGCCAACGCTGCGTTGGCGGCGGCTCCGGGCAGCAAGGGCGCCAGCGCCGCGGCGCGGACCGAAACCGCCGCCGGCCAGCGCGTCACCCTGCGCGCCGCAGGCAACGACGGCATCTTCCAGTCCTTCGAAGCGGAACTGCCTGTTCGCGACCTGAAGGCCAGCATCACGCCGACGCGCGCGGCGCAAGAGGCGGCGCCCATCGTCATCGGCGGCACGGCGAAAGCCGCGGTGCAGCCGCTGCCGGAAAACTTCAAGGCGGCGGGTGCGTGGCAGATCAACGTCCCGCGCGAGCAGCTGCTTGGGCTGGACGACGCGCTGCTGCAGATCGACTTCGTCGGCGACATCGGCCGCCTGTACTCGGGCACGCGCATGCTGGACGACTGGTACTACAGCGGCTATCAATGGCAGTTCGGCCTGCGCCAGGCCAGCGCCCTGCTCGACCAGCCGCTGACCGTGTCCGTCCTGCCGCTGCGCGCCGATGCGCCCATCTACCTGCCGAAAGAGGCGCGCCCCGATTTCGCGGGCCAGCCTCAAATCGCCACCATGCGCGGCGTCAGCGTGATACCGGTCTATCAGCTGCGCGTAGCACCGTAAAGCTTGTCATGTGGTTTGCCGCCCACCGCGCCCCGCGGCGGGCGGTTTTTTTTGCCCGAAAAAAAAGCTGAAGACCGGCGGCATGCGCCACCTGTCTTCAGCCTTGCCTTGCGCGGCGCCGACTTAGCTGGCCACGCCCACCAACTGCACGCCAGCGCTGCCGCCCGTGATCGATGCGGTGATCAAGTCGGCGAAGGTGTGCATGCGGTCGGCCGTCCAAGTGGCAGCCATCTCGTACGGGCTGCTGCCTTGGTCGGCGTGCGCCACCAGATCGGCGAAGTTGATCGCGGCGACCTGCTTGCCGCTGGCATCGACCAGGTCCACCTCGGCGATGTTGACCTTGGCGTAGTCGGCCACCGTGAACTGCGCGTAGGACTTGCCGCCGTCGACATAGTTGATGACCAGGTCCGAGCCGTCGATGTTGGCCTTGACGTGGTCAGCCGCGATGGTGACGCTGCTGAACAACTTGTTGCCGGTGAACTTGAGCACGTCGTTGCCGCCGGCTACCTCGTGCACCGTGTCCTTGCCGTCGCCCATGGACATCACATAAGTGTCCTTGCCCGAGCCGCCGTTCAACGAATCGTTGCCCATGCCGCTGTACAGCGTATCGTCGCCGGCGCCGCCGAACAGGCGGTTATTGCCGGCGTACTTGTAGCCCAGCGTGTAGGCCAGCAAACCGGCGATGAAGAAGTCGGCGCCCTTGTACTCGCTCAGGTGCAGGTTGATGCCCAGGTATTTGCCCAGCCAGTTCACACCGTCGCCGCTGGCGTTGGACGCCGTCTTCAGCGCGCTGCCCAGCCAGTCGGTGGCGTCGGCCAGGGCCGTGCCCACGTCGGCATCGGCCACGTAGTTGACGCCGCTGCTGATGCCGTTCACCGCCGAGGTCAGGCCGCTCTTGCCGGTGTCCAGCGCGGACTTGAGCGGCGAGGCCACGTCGATGCCCGACGACGACAGGCCGGCGGTGTTGGTGATGCCGTTCAGCGCATCGTTGGCGGCCGCGTTGAGGCTGTCGGCCAGCTTGCCGCCGCTGGCGGTGGCCTTGGCCAGCTCGGCCTTGATGCTGTCGGCCACGCCGGCCCAGCCCTTGCTGATCTCGTCCGTGAAGGTCGAGTTCAGGTACTTGGTGATGGCGTCGAAGCCCTTGCCGGCGTCGTTCCAGGCCGCGTTGAGCGCGTTGGCCTTGCCCACCAGCAGATGGTCGATCACGCCCCAGCCCAGGCCCATCATGGTGTCGTTGCCGTTGCCGCCGCCGACATAGGTGCCGGCGTTGGTGGCGAAGATGGTGTCGTCGCCGTCGCCGCCCATGATCACATTGCCCACCAGGTTGAGCTTGCCCAGGTCACCCTTGGCCAGCGAACCGTATTGCGAGCGGATGAAGTTGGCGTTCATGGCCGCGCCCACCCAGTCGCCGGCCGACTCGTAGTCGTTCTCGACGATCGATTCGGCCGCGTTGAACACGGTGATCTCGGCCAGGCCGATGATGGTGTCGTTGCCGGCGCCGCCCAGGGCGATGTTGTTCTGGCCGGACGAGACGATCAGGTCGTTGCCGTTGCCGCCCATGCCGATGGTGGTGGTGCCGGCCAGGATCAGCGTGTCGTTGCCGTCGCCGGCGTGCACGAAGTTCATGCCGGTGTCGAGGCTGACCTTGGTCGAGTCGGTGGTCTGCGCCTTGTCCGAGCCTTCCACCGCCTCGGTGGTCGTGCTGGAGTAGCTCAGCTTGCTGCCGGCGTTGAGCACGACCAGGAAGTCGTCGCCCGAATCCGACAGCACCACGTTGTGGTCGCCGTAGACGATGGCGGTGTCGTTGCCCGCGCCGGTCCAGGCCACGTTGAGCTGGGTGCTGCCCTTGGTGGTGCTGGTGGTGGTCTGGTTGCTGCCCTCGACCTCGTTGGTGGTGGTGCTGGTGTTGCCGCCGCCGTAGCTGACCATCACCAGCGTGTCCTTGCCGCTGCCGCCGATCACGGCGTTGTCCTTGCCGACCACGGTCTCGACGTTGTTGCCGTCGCCCGCCACGATCAGGTTGCCGTTGACGTTGACCGACTTGGCCGCCGTGCCGAAGGCCAGCGCGGTCAGCACGTCGTCGCCGCTGCCGCCTTCGATCAGGTTGCCCTTGCCCAGCGCGGTGACGACGTTGTTGCCCTCGCCCACCGACACCACGTTGTAGGTGCCGACCACGGTGACGACGTCGTTGCCGGCGCCGGTGACGATGCCGGACTTGCTGCCGATGGCGCTGACCACGTCGTTGCCGGCGCCGGTCGCCACCAGGTTGTTCACGCCCAGCGCGGTGACGACGGTGTCGGCGCTGCCGCCGATCAGCACGTTGTTCTTACCGAAGGCGGTCATCACGTCATGGCCGCTCTGGCTGGACGCCGCGCCCGACAGGCCGGCCTTGGACACCAGGTCGGTGGCGGCCACGCCGGAGGCCAGCGAGTCGACCAGGCCGACGGCGGTGACGGCGATCTCCGCGTAGTTGCCGGTGGCCAGCAGGTTGTTGGCGCCGACGGCCGTCACGGTATCCGCGCCGGCGTCGCCCCACACCACGTTGCGCGCGCCGAACACGGTGACCGTGTCGTTGCCGGTGCCGCTCCACACCACGTTGTTGGCGCCGATGCCGGTCACCACGTCGTTGCCGCTGCCGGTGTAGATCACGTTGGTCGAGCCGATGGCGCTGACCACGTCGTTGCCGTCGCCATGCGCGACATTGTTGCCGATGAAGGAAGCCACGGCCTTGGTGGCGCCGCCGGCCGCGCTGCCCAGCTTGGCCGTGACGTCGGCCAGGCCGTCGCCGATGCCGGTGACGATGACGTTGACCGAGCCGGCCGCCGTCACCACGTTGTTGCCCGCGGTGTTGACGATGATGTTGTTGCCGCCCAGCGCGGTGGTGACGTTGTCGCCGCCGTTGGCCAGCACGATGTTGTTGCCGCCCGCCGCCGTGACCACGTCCTTGCCGGCGCCGGTGTAGATGACGTTGTTGCCGCCCACGGCCACCACGGTGTCGTTGCCGGCGCCGCTGTTGATGCCGGCGGCCAGCTTGGCGCTGGCGTTGTTGATGGCGGTGGCGGCCGCCTTGCTCGGCATGGCATCGGCTAATACCTTGCCCAGCCCGCCGGTGGCGGCCTTGACCATGCCACCCAGCTCGGTCAGCACAACGTTGGTGCCGCCCAGCGCCACCACAGTGTCGCCGCCGACGGTGGTGGCCACCAGGTTGGCGCCGCCCACGCCGACCAGCGTGTTGCCGCTGCCGTTGGCCAGCATCACGTTGTTGACGCCGACCGCCGCCTCGATGTTGCCACCCTGGTTGCTGACCAGCGCGTTGCTGTCGCCCAGCGCGGCCACCTTGTTGCCGCTGCCGCCGGTGTAGGCGATGTTGAGCAGGCCGCCCAGCACGATGTTGCTGTTGCCGCCGTCGTCGATCACCACGTTGGCGCCGCCGCCGGTGACGATGTTGTCCTTGCCGTCGCTGGCGGTGATGCCGTTGGCGCCGCCCAGCGCGACCACGGTGTCGTTGCCGCTGCCGGCGTTGATGACGTTGGCGCCGCCGGTGGCCTGCACCTGGTCGTTGCCGGCGCCGGTGTTGATGATGTTGGCGCCGCCGGCCGCGGTGACCGTGTCCGCACCCGAGCCCGAGTTCATCACGTTGGCCGCGCCGTTCAGCGTGACGTTGTTGTTGCCGTTGCCGGCCTTGACTTCGTTGGCGCCGCCGTTGGCCTTGATGGTGTCGTCGCCGCCGCCCGCGGTGATGTGGTTGTTGCCGCCGTCGGCCGTCACCGTGTTGTTGCCCTCGCCGGCGTCGACCACGTTGCTGGCCGCCTTGACGGTGATGCGGTCGTCGCCGCCGTTGGTGTTGATGACGTTGCTGGCGCCGTCGGCCGTGACCGTGTCCGCGCCGTTGCCGGTGTTGATGACGTTGGAGGCGCCGCCGGCGCTGATGACGTTGTTGCCGTCACCCGCGCTGACCTTGTTGGCGCCACCGTTGACGGTGATGTTGTCGTTGCCGCCGTCGGTGCTGACGGTGTTGGCGCCGCCGTTGGCGGTGATGGTGTTGTTGCCGCCATCGACGTCGATCTTGTTCCAGCCGCCGTTGGCCGTCACGCGGTCGTCGCCGTTGCCGGCGGTGATCTCGTTGTAGGCGCTGTTGATGGACAGGCTGTTGTTGCCGTCGCCCAGGTCGACGTCGGCCGCCGCGCCGGCCGACACGGTGACCGAGTCGTTGCCTGCACCGCCGCTGATCTTGTTGTAGACGCCCACCTCGACGCGGATGGTGTCGTCGCCGTTGCCGCCGTCGATGCGGTTGTAGCCGCCCACGCGCACGACGATGGTGTCGTTGCCGTCGTCGCCGTACAGGTTGTTGTAGGCGCCCGCCGTGACGGTGATGGTGTCGTTGCCGCCGTCGCCGTGGATGATATTGGCGCCCAGCGAGCTGGCCGTGTAGTTGTTGTCGCCGTTGCCCAGGCTTTTCTTGGTGTAGCCCAGTTCGCTGATCTTCTTGGCCACCGCCGTGATGTCGTTGCCGACCGCGTCGAAGGCGTCGCCGATGCCGTTCAGGTCGCTGCCGATGTCCTTGATGGTGTCGCCGACCTTGTCGACCACACTGACGATGGGCTTTTCCACGTGTTTCTTGAACCAGCTGCCGATACTCATCTTTACCCCTTGTTATGGTTTGGTACGCTTGCATTAAATCAAGGGAAAATGACAGGATGGCAAACACAACGATTACAAAGCTGTAATAAAAGCGCTAAACCCGCCATTGACGGCGGCCGGGCCAGCCCGGACAATGCCTCCATGAAAGCGCTTTTAGTAGAAGATGAACAACGTATCGCCAGTTTCGTGTGCGCCGGCCTGCGCGAGCACGGCTTCCTGGTCGACCATTGCGAAGATGGCAATCTTGGCTACGACTACGCGCTGTCGCGCGAGTACGACGTGGTGCTGCTGGACGTGATGGTGCCGGGCCGCGACGGCTTGTCCATCCTCAAGGCCATGCGGCGCGAGGGCCGCAACGTGCCGGTCATCCTGCTGACCGCGCGCAACGAGCTGGACGACCGCCTGCAGGGCCTCAACCTGGGTGCCGACGACTATCTGGCCAAGCCCTTCTACGTGGAGGAGCTGGTGGCGCGCATCCACGCGCTGCTGCGGCGCGTGAGCGGCGAGCGGCAGAGCGTGCTGACCTTGGGCGCGCTGCGGCTGGACCGCCTGAGCCGGGTGGCCGACGTCGACGGCCGCGCCGTCGAGCTGACCGGGCGCGAATTCAACCTGCTGGAATACCTGATGCGCTCGCCGGGCCGGGTCTACACCCGCACGCAGATCCTGGAACATGTGTGGGGCTACGACTTCGAACCGCAGACCAATATGGTGGACGTGTGCATCCAGCGCCTGCGCAAGAAGCTGGACCTGCCCGACAGCGTGGCGATCGAGGCCGTGCGCGGCGTCGGCTACCGCCTGCGCCAGCCGGACGCCCCGGCGTGAGGGCGCACTGGCCGCGCCTGCGCTCGTTCCGGCTGCGCATTGCCCTCGGCTCGACGCTGACCGCGCTGGCCGCCATCTTCCTGCTGTATGTGATGGCCAGCTACACCATCATCCACCGCCGCGCCGACATCATCGACCACATGTTGTCGGCCCACCTGGCCGGCCCAGGCTTCCAGGCCACGCCGCAGGCGCTGTGGCCGGCCACCGACGCCCAGCTCAACGCCAGCTTCGGCGGCTTCGCCCCGCCCGGCATCGGCCCGGAGGACTACGCCCTGTTGCGGGTCGAGGACGCAACTCAAGGCACGCTGTACCGCAGCCCATCCTGGGACCGCGTGCTGGGCGACGCCGCTCCGCCGTCCGGCCCCGGCCTGCGCACGCTGGAGGGTGGCGGCCAGAGCTGGCGCATCGGCAGCGTCACGCAGGGCTCGGTCACGATCTGGGTGGCGGTCAACCGCAGCCTGTCGGACGCCCAGGTGCGCGCCAGCCTGATGCGCTTCGCGGCGGCCATCGGCGTGCTGGCCGTGGCCATGGGTGCGCTAGCCTGGTACCTGGCCGGACGCGCCATGCGGCCGGTGGAGCACCTGACCGGCGTCATGGTGCGCCTGACCGCGAGCGATTTGGACCAGCGGGTCTCGGCCGCCGAGGAAGACCTGGAGTTCGCCCAGATGGTCAGCGTGTTCAACGGCATGCTGGACAGGCTGCAGCGCAGCTTCCTGCAGGCGGCCCGCTTCTCCGGCGACGCCGCGCATGAATTGAAAACGCCGTTGACCATCCTGCAGGGCGAGCTTGAACGCAGCTTCGCGCGGGCCGGCGCCGACCCGGTGCTGGAACAGGGCCTGGCCAATATGCTCGACGAGGTGCGGCGGCTGGACAGCATCGTGCGCAAACTGTTGCTGCTAGCGAGGGCCGATGCCGGCCAGCTGGCCATTCCCATGTGTCCGCTGGACTTGCGACCGGCGCTCGACGAGCTGGCCGAGGACATCGGCCTGCTGGACGACGCGCGGCCGGTGCGGCTGGAGCTGCCCGACCACATCGCGGTGCGCGGCGACGCCGAGCTGCTGCGCCAGGTGCTGCACAACCTGGTCAGCAACGCCATCAAGTATGGCCAGCCGGGTGGGTGGATCGCGCTGTCGGCGCGGTGCAAGGGCGGGCAATGGCGCATCGACGTCAGCAATGCCTCCAACGGCATCGCGCCTGAGCACCGGCACCGACTGTTCGACCGTTTCTACCGCGCCGACCAGTCGCACCAGCGGCGAGTGCCTGGTGTCGGCCTGGGTTTGTCGCTGGCGCGCGACATCGCCGTGGCCCACGGCGGCACCCTCGCGCTGGCCGACGCCAATCCCGGCCAGGTGCGCTTCCGCCTGACGTTGCCGGCTGTCTGAGCGCCCGCGCCGTCACGCCGGCAGCGGCGCCTCCGGCCTGGGCGCGAACATCTGATCCTTGACCAGCCTGAAATACGCGCCGTCCAGCTGCCGCACCAGCTGCTCGTGGCTGCCCTGCTGAACCAGCCTTCCCTGCTCCAGCACCAAGATGCGGTCAGCCTTGGCGATGGTGGAAAAACGATGCGCGATGATGATGGTGGTGCGCCCGGCCATCAATCGATCCAGCGCACCTTGCACCAACTGCTCGCTGGAGGCATCCAGCGCACTGGTCGCCTCGTCCAGGATCAGGATGGCCGGATCGCGCAACAGCGCGCGCGCGATCGCGATCCGCTGCTTCTGCCCGCCGGACAGCTGCACGCCATGCTCGCCGACCACGGTGTCATAGCCCTGCGGGAAGCCCTGGATGAACTCATGCGCGTGGGCCAGCCGCGCGGCGGCCATCACCTCCTCCAGCGGCACTTTCCGCTCCGGCACGGCGAAGGCGATATTGTCGGCGATGCTGCCCGAGAACAGCGACGGCTCCTGCTCCACCACCGCAAGGCCGCGCCGGACGGCGGCCAGGTCCAGCCCGGCGGCAGGCAAGCCGTCGAACAGCAGGCGCCCGCCGTCCGGCTGATAGTGCCCCAGCACCAGCGCGGCGATGGTGGACTTGCCGGCGCCGGACGCGCCCACCAGCGCCACCTTCTCGCCGGCCGCGATGCCGAAGCCGACGCCGTCAAGCGCCCGCACGCCGGGCCGCTCCGGATAGCTGAACACCACGTCCTCGAAACCAAGCCGGCCGGTAAGCGGCGCCTGCGGACGCGGCGCCGGCGGCGGCCGGTGCGTGCGCATGATCTCGAAGATGCGATCGGTGGCGCCCATGCTGCGCATCCACATGTTCCAGGATTCGCTCAGCGCGCCGGCCGCCTGCGTGACGATGTTGGAGTAGATCACGAACGCCATCAGGTCGCCCACCGACAGCACGCGCTTGCCGATCAGGTAGGCGCCCAAACCCAACGCGCACAGCAAGGCGCCGAAGTCCAGCACCGACAGGCCGGCGCGAAACGCCGACTGCCGCCGGGTGCTGGCCATCGACAGCTCCAGCAGGCGACGGCAAGCCTCGGCGTAGCTGGCCGACGCCCCGCCCTGCTGGTTGAACGCGTGCACCAGCCGCACATGGGCGAAGTGCTCTTGCGCGACCCGGCCGCTGTCGGCCATGCAGGCCTGCACCGCCTTGGCGTAGTCGCGGTGGCTGGCGCCCGAGACCTTGCCGAAGTACAGGCTGGCAGGGACGAAGACCAGCAGCATCACGCTCAGCAGCGGCGAGATGTAGAGCAGCATCGCCACGCCGCCGCCGAACATCAACAGCGATTGCAGCGCGTTGGCCCCGCCCATGGTCAGCGACTGGTGCAGCGATTGCACGTCCGTGCTTAGGCGGCTGGTGATTTCGCCCACGTGATGGCGGTCGAAGAAGGATACCGGCTGGTTGATCAGCACATCGAACAGGCGGCGGCGGACGCCGTTGATGATCAGATGCCCGGCCAGTTCGAAATAGTAGTAGCGCAGCGTCGACGCGGTGGCTTGCACCAGCAGCCAGAGCAGCCCCAGGCCGATCACCGGCGCGGAGATGGTCTCCAGCCGCAGCTCCTGGACGTGGTCGATGAAGTAGGCCACGCCCTTGGGGAAGACCAGCTGGATCAGCACGCCCAAGCCCATGAAGAACACCGCCGCGCCGACCTGGCGTCGCACCGGATAGATCAGGCGCAGCCGCTCGAGATGTGGCTCGAAGTTCATGGCGCGCCCTCCGCTGCGGTGGTCTCGGCGCTCTCGGCGAGCTGGGCGCGCAAGTCCAGCCAGTTGTCGTCGCCGATCATGCCGGCCGCTTCCAGCACGCCTTCGTGATTGACCATCATGTAGGCCGGCGAAGCCAGCGTGGGATTGAGCAGCCGGTAATCGCGCATCGTCAGCCGCAACGCCCGCGTCAGCGGGAAGCCGCGCAGGAACTGGCGCAGGCGCCAGCCCGGCTCGTGGCTGACGATCCATATGTCCAGCCCCGCCTGCTCGGCCGGCTCCAGCATACTGCCGATCTCGGCCAGCTTGGTCTTGCACTTGGGGCATTTGCTCGACAAGAACAGCAGCGCCGACGCCTGCCCTTCGGCGCCCAGGCGATGCACCACGCCGCCCTGCAATGCGCGCGCTTGCACCTGCGGCAATGGCGCGCCGGGCGGCAGCTCCTCGGGTGTCTCGCGCTCGCGCCGCGTGGTGTGCAGCACCGACAGCGTCAGCTTGATGTTGAGCGCCAGGCCAAGGGCCAGCAGCGCCAGCGTCAGGTAGAGAATCTGGCTATCCATCGCTTGGGCTCAGTAAGTGGACGATCTCATGGAAGTGCACGGCGATCACGCAGGTCAGACAACCCAGCGACGCCGCCAGCACCGCGACGTGCCACGGCGGCGCGAGCCCGGCCGGCAGCGCCAGGCCGGCGCCGATGGCCACCATCACCAGCACATTACGCAGCAGGTCCAGGCCGGACAGCGAGCGCTCGGCCTCGCCGAAGCAGCCGCAGCGGACCACGCTCTGCGTGTAGAACTTGTAGCCGACCAGCGCCGTGAACACGCCCAGCATCAGCAGCGCGGAGAGCAAGCCAATGCGCGCCAGGCCGCCGAGCAGCAGCGCGGCCACCGCCAGTTCCGCCGCCACCACCGCCGGCGCCGCCAGCGCGCGCAGCGCCGGGCCCATGCCGAACAGGCTGGCCAGGTTGTCGCGGAAGCCGGCCAGGTCGCGCAGTTTGGCCGTGGCGGCGGCCAGCATCAGCAGCGCGACGAAGTAGCGCAGTATCTCGCCGAGAAATTGGCCGGTGCTCATCGCGGGTAGCGCTCCACGTTCCACGACGGCGCCAGGCCGCCCGGATGCCGGCGGCGTTCGCTGGAGCCGTAACGTGTGGCGAACAGCGCGTCGCACCACGGCGCGTCCTCGCTGGCGCGCTGGCCGCCGCCGATGTGGCCTTGCAGCAGCCGCGAGATTTCCCACGCCGGCCGTTCGACCGCCGCGTCGCCGCGCACGCGCAGGCCCAGCGCCGCCATCTCCTCGCGCGTGATCGCGTAGTTGTGCGAGTGATAGCCGGTCATCAGCTGGTCGACCAGGCGGCTGCGGACCGTCGCGTCTTCGCCGGGCAAATGGAAGGCCAGCAGTTGCTCGCCGATCTGCTTCTGCTCCAGCGTGCTCCGATAGAAGGCGCCCAGGCTGGCCGGGAACACGCTGCCGCCCAACAGCGCCAGCGCCTGCTGCCGCGCCTCGTCGGCCGGCACGCCGAACCATTGCTGCGCCATGTCGCCGAGGCATTGGATGTCGAGGCCCGAGAACGCCGTGCCGTCGGCGCCGTTGAGCAGCGGATCGATGGGCGAGAACAGCGCCAGCGGGCCGGCGATAATCTCGTCGCCGCACAAGGTCAGCAGCGTGGCGGCCGATTCGCAATGGTAGGGAACGATGAAGCACAGCTGGTCCGCTTGCGCGCGCAGCAACAGCGCGATGCGGCGCGCGGCCTGCACCACGCCGCCGCGTCCGTGCAGCACCACGTCCAGCCGCCGCGCGGGGGCCAGGTCGCGGCATTGTTCGTACAGCGCCGGCAGCAGTTCCATCTCCAGCTGGGACGCGGCCAGCACCAGCACGCGGCTGTCGCGCACGGCCTCCAGCTCGCGGATGTGGCCGGCGAGCGCGATGTGCTCTAGTGGCATAGCGCGCCCTCCACCAGCGTGTCGGCCATGGCGTCGATCATCCTGAACTCCGGTATCAATTGTTCGATATACAGGAACTGGCCCGCCGGGTTATTTTCCAGGAACACCACCTCTCCGGCTGGCGTGACGATCAGGTCCAGCGCGCCGTAGTTCAGGTCGTAGCTGCGCACGAAGTCCACACAGCGCCGCCGCAGTTCGTCGGGCAGCTGCGTCGCCTCGTAGCGGATCGGCGCCGACATGTCGCGCGAGTCGACGGCGGTGCGGGCGTCGTCCTGGCTGTGGATTTTGGCGGCGAACACCCGCTCGCCGATCACCGTCACCCGCAGTTCGTATTGCTTGGGGATGTAGCGCTGGAAGTGGCAATGCAACTGGCTGACCGCCTCGACGTTGCGCAGCATGTCGTCGTCAACGATGGTGGTGCAGAGCCCGCCGTTACTGCGCTGCTCAGGCTCCAGCTCGCCGCCGGCCAGCATCGGGTCCGACAATGACTTGAAGATCATGTCGCCGGCCAGGCCGTCCTTGAAGGCCAGCACCTCATCCGGCGCATTGGTGGTCAGCGAGTCCGGCACCAGGAAGCCCATGCGGGCTGCGCGCTTGAGCTGCTCGCCCTTCCATTGCGCGCCGCGCAGCGCCAGCGGGTGGCTCATCCAGTAACAGTCCAGCGTGTAGAGCAGGCTGAACAAGGCATGCTCCGCCTCCTGCCTGGCGTAGGCCAGCTCCTGCGGCGCCAGCTCATCGCTGAGGAAGGTGAATTCGCCCGGCTTGCGCAGCCAGACCGCGCCCACCTCGGCCAGGTCGAGCCAGTGCTCCTCGCTGCGGCGGCGTATCTTGTTGTGCAGCGCGCCGCCGGCGTGCCGCTGGCTGGTCTGGAAGTCGCGCGGGAAGTGGTCCAGGTCCAGCCGGAACACGCCGTGCCCGCCGGCCGCGAGCCTGGTGGCGACCAGGTCGGCGTGCAAATCCTGGCTGTGGGTGACAATTAAAATCGTCTTGCTCATCTCGTACTCCGCAACTGCGCGAAAAACAAAAAAGCCTTGCTGGCGCAGCAAGGCTTTCGTTGACGGGCCGGTACTTAGCAGTACAGGCCTTTGTCGTTGCGGTGATAGATGGCGTCGTACTCGCGATAGTTGTCGAAGTCGACCGGGCCAGTGCAGCCTGCCACGGCGACGCCGTCGCGGACTTTCCATTGCTCTGCAGGTTTGTTCTCCTGTTTCGCAGCCAGCTTGAATGCGAACAGTTTTGCCTCTTTTTGATCTGCCATTTCCATAGTCCTTAAAAAAGAAATATTGAAAAATCTCACACAGTCTCTATTTGCAGCGTTGCAATGTTAGGAGCTTGTATAGACGTTGTCAACTTCTATACACAATATGTAAACATTACTTTTTAGGGACGTATCAACATTATTTTTGTGCTTATTTGTGCACGCGCAAGTGATGCGTCTTGAAATACAGCAGTGTCGTCCCTATAATTGGCACTCGTTCCAAGGGAGTGCTAACAGCGCTCTCGGCCAAACTTTCCGCCGCAGCAAGCTTATTGGTGTGGCAACAAACTGTTCCATTGTTAATTTAAGGAGTTTTGTATGAACCTTCGCCCTTTGAACGATCGCGTAATCGTCAAACGCCTCGACCAGGAAACCAAAACTGCGTCCGGCCTGATCATCCCTGATGCGGCTGCTGAAAAACCGGATCAAGGCGAAGTGCTCGCCGTCGGCAATGGCAAGATTCTGGAAGATGGCAAAGTCCGTCCGCTGGACGTCAAAGTAGGCGACCGCGTCCTGTTCGGCAAATACGCCGGCCAGACCGTCAAGGTCGACGGCCAGGAGCTGATGGTCATGCGCGAAGAAGACATCATGGCAATCGTCGTCAAGTAATTGACCCGCACGTTTGCACTAGTACTCACCTAATTCTGGAGAAACAACATGGCAGCTAAAGAAGTAATTTTCGGCGACGCAGCGCGCGCCAAGATGGTTGAAGGCGTCAACGTCCTGGCCAACGCAGTCAAAGTCACCCTGGGCCCTAAAGGCCGCAACGTTGTGCTGGAGCGCTCCTTCGGCGCCCCGACCGTCACCAAGGACGGCGTATCGGTCGCCAAGGAAGTCGAGCTGAAAGACAAGCTGCAAAACATGGGCGCGCAAATGGTCAAGGAAGTCGCTTCCCGCACCAGCGACAACGCCGGCGACGGCACCACCACCGCGACCGTGCTGGCACAAGCCATCGTCCGCGAAGGCATGAAGTTCGTTGCCGCCGGCATGAACCCAATGGACCTGAAGCGCGGCATCGACAAGGCAGTGGCTGCCACCGTCGAGCAGATCGCCATCATCGCCCGTCCATGCACCACCACCAAGGAAATCGCCCAGGTTGGTTCGATCTCCGCCAACTCGGATTCGTCGATCGGCGACCGCATCGCTGAAGCGATGGAAAAAGTCGGCAAGGAAGGCGTCATCACCGTGGAAGACGGCAAGTCGCTGAACGACGAGCTGGACATCGTTGAAGGTATGCAGTTCGACCGCGGTTACCTGTCGCCATACTTCATCAACAACCAAGAGAAGCAAGTCGCCATCCTGGACAATCCATTCGTCCTGCTGTGCGACAAGAAGATCTCGAACATCCGCGACCTGCTGCCGGTACTGGAACAAGTCGCCAAGGCTGGCCGTCCACTGCTGATCATCGCAGAAGACATCGAAGGCGAAGCACTGGCCACCCTGGTTGTGAACAACATCCGCGGCATCCTGAAAACCTGCGCAGTCAAGGCCCCAGGCTTCGGCGACCGTCGCAAGGCCATGCTGGAAGACATCGCGATCCTGACCGGCGGTCAAGTGGTTGCTGAAGAAGTCGGCATGACCCTGGAAAAAATCACCCTGGAAGAACTGGGCCAGGCCAAGCGTATCGAAGTCGGCAAGGAAAACACCATCGTCATCGACGGTGCTGGCCGCGCTGAAGGCATCGAAGGCCGCGTCAAGCAAATCCGCGTGCAGATCGAAGAAGCGACCTCGGACTACGACCGTGAAAAACTGCAAGAGCGCGTGGCCAAGCTGGCCGGCGGCGTTGCAGTGATCAAGGTTGGCGCAGCCACCGAAGTCGAAATGAAAGAGAAGAAAGCCCGCGTTGAAGATGCACTGCACGCTACCCGCGCTGCCGTGGAAGAAGGCATCGTGCCAGGCGGCGGCGTAGCCCTGCTGCGCGCTCGTGCCGCTCTGAGCATCAAAGGCGACAATCCTGACCAGGAAGCTGGCATCAAGATCGTTCTGCGCGCGATGGAAGAGCCACTGCGCATGATCGTGCAAAACGCCGGCGAAGAAGCTTCGGTGGTGGTTGCTGCGGTTCTGGCCGGCAAAGGTAACTACGGTTACAACGCCGCCAACGGCACCTACGGCGACATGGTTGAAATGGGCGTTCTGGACCCAGCCAAAGTCACCCGTTCGGCACTGCAAAACGCAGCTTCGATCGCTGGCCTGATGCTGACCACCGACTGCATGATCGCTGAAGTCACCGAAGACAAACCAGCCGGTGGCATGGGCGGTATGGGTGGCATGGGCGGCATGGGTGGCATGGACGGCATGATGTAATTGCCGGCATAAGCCTCTCTGTACAGGAAAGCCAGCCTCTTCGGAGGCTGGCTTTTTTATTTGACTATTGAGTGAACTTACAGCGGTCGCCTGGGTCTACAATAAAGTAGCCGATAGAATCCTCGGGAGCAGACAATGTCCATAACAGTCAGTGAACTCGCAGAGAGCATCAGGTCGTTGAGCTTGTCCGACAAGAAGATTCTGCTGCAAACCCTGCTCCAGGAAATACAAAGCCATCAAATCCCAGACGCCAAGTCGAATGCGCGCACAGTCCTGACGCTGGAAGCCCTCGCTGATGTCGATGCCGACCGGTTCGTGGATCATGATGATGTCAAGGCATGGGCCAAGAGTCTTGCCGACCCAAGCCAATCGCCGCTGCCCAAATAATGAAACTGCGTTGGACAAGCAAGGCTTTGTCCGACTTGGAGCGGCTTCATGAGTTCTTGAGCCGGAAAGATGCTCAAGCTGCCAGCCGGATCATCGGTGCGTTGGCGGCGGCCCCCGAAAACTTGCTCGCCAATCCGCAAATCGGCGAGCGCCTGCGCGAGTTCGGTCTGCGCGAAGTTCGCCGCATTCTGGTTAAACGCTATGAAATCCGTTACGAGATCAAAGGTTCTGTGATCTATATTTTGCGCATCTGGCACACCAAGGAATATCGCTGATGCCTGGCAGATACGCCTACACTGGACCGTCCTATTTGCAGAGCGCGGTAACGTTGACGAGGTCGACGAACCCTGCGCCGTCGTTGTTGGTGCCGGTGTTGTTCGTCAGGGTGCAGACCTGCCCCGTCGGGTTGGCCGATACCGTGACCGCATAACTGGCGCCGTGCAGCTCCATCGGCGAATACGAAACGGCGAACACGGCCAGGCCGTTGGCGCTTGCCTTCAGGATGTTGCCCCCGCCATCGGCGAAGCTGACGGTATTGCCGACTGCCAGTCCCGACACCGTCACCCCTACGCGGTATTGCAATAAGCCGATCGCGGCAGGCTGGCACGTCACGGCGACGTTGCTGATATCGACCGCAACATCCTGGGCTATCGTGCCCGATCCGTTGGCGACCGTGCAGGTGGCGCCGTTCGGGTCGGCGAACTTGACGACACTGTACGGCGCGCCGGACGCCACGGGATAGGTGAACTTGAAGCCGCCGCTGCCCTTCACGGCGATGGTCTCCGCACCGTTGTTGACCAGCAGCAGAGTGGTGTTAGCCGACAGGCCGGTCACGCTGCCCGAAATGAGGGCCGATTTTTGCGTCGCCGGCGGGGTCGTCGCCGTCGAGCCGCCGCCTCCGCAACCGGCCATGGACAATGCCAGCGCCAACGCTGTTATTTTGGATGGATGCATATGATCTCCCTGAGTTTTCTGAATTTTCTGAAATATAAAATACTGCAATTGTCGCGATAAGGCCGATTCGATTGAAAAGTTAACATTGATTCAAAGACAATCAATCCCTACAATCGATGTTCTTCAACTTTCTTCAGATCGGACTTCCATGCGCGCCTACCGCCTACTTCCGCTGCTGCTTTGCGCCGCCGCCGCCCAGGCCCAGATGCCGGCGCAGGACACCGTCAAGGGCGGCAAGGACCATCCGCTGCTGTCCCGCTTTGAAGGGTCGAAGATGGTCGGCTACGGTCTCAAGGAATTCGACGAGGTGATGCTGCCGGCCGGTAAACGCATCGAGAACAAGGGCGGCCAGATGGCGTTCGAGAACGCGCTGCAACTGGAGGGCAAGTACACCCGCATGGCCTACAACTTCCCGCGCGAACGCTCGTCGCTGGAGGTGATGCGCAATTACCAGGCGGCGCTGGACAAGGCCGGCCTGAAGACCGTGTTCGCCTGCGCCAAGGAAAACTGCGGCAGGGGCTTCGGCGAGTTCTTCCTTGATAAGCGCGTCGGCAATCATTTCATCCAGGGCGCCGAGGCGAGCTCCGATCCGTTCAACTACGGCCGCGACGATGAACGCTACCTGCTGGCCAAGGGCACGCGTCCGGACGGGTCGCTGGTCCACGTGGCCGTGTATTCGGTCGCGCCGGTGCAGGACAAGCTGGGCGGCATCTACGTCGAGATCGTCGAGGCCAAGGCGATGGAGGGCGGCAAGGTGTCGGCCAATATGAACGCGGCCGACATGGCTAAGGGCATCGCGGCCGACGGCAAGGTGGCCGTGTACGGCGTCTTCTTCGACACCGACAAGACCGACGTCAAGCCCGAGTCCAAGGCTGCGCTGGCCGAGATGGCCAAGCTGCTGCAGCAAGACGCCAAGCTGAAGCTGTACGTGGTCGGCCACACCGACAACCAGGGCGCGCTGGCGCACAACCTGGAACTGTCGCAGAAGCGGGCGGAGTCGGTGATCAAGGTGCTGGCGGCCGATTACAAGGTCGACGCGAAACGGCTGAGCGCCAAGGGCGTGGCCTCCTACGCGCCGGCGGCCTCGAACGATGCCGAAGCCGGGCGCGAGAAGAATCGCCGGGTGGAGCTGGTCAAGCAGTAAGCAAGTCGGCGGCTACAACGAGATCAGCGGAAGCTGCGTCCATTTACGCAATAAGTACGCCGGCATGTTCAGGCGTCCCGGTACTCGGCTTCCAGTTCTTCGCGGCGCGGTTGTTCGGCGATGTGCAGGATCAGCGTTTCGCGCAGGTCGTGCGCGGGGTGCACGGCGCGGTGGCGGGCGAACCAGAATGCTTCACTCAGATCCTCATCCTCGTGCGCGGTGGTGATCAGCAGCTGCTCGTCCGGCACGTCTTCGTAGTTGACGGCTTCCAGGCTGGCGTCTTCGATTGCTTCGCGCCAGGCTTCGCACTCCTTGCCCCACGCCAGCGCCAGGGCGCAACCGGATTCCACCAGCCAGCGGCTGGTTTCCCACATCGTCATCTCCGCCACGTCGGCCTCGACGACCAGCACGGCTTTGAAATGCGACAGGCCTTCCAGCGCGGGAAGATCGCTGTCGGGAGTGAGGTGTAAATAGCGGATGACCGGTTTCTGCATGATGGGACCATAGATATCGAGTCCCGGATTTTAACAGCCTGCTTAAAACGGATCGAGCGCGATGGTGAATTTTCCGCTCGCGTCGAGAGCGCCCATCGTGTAGCCCTGCCAGCCAGGATAGGCCTGCGGCTCCCAGTAGAACACGCCCAGTCCATTCGAGCCCAGCGCCTTGGTCTTGGCCAGCAAATCGGCCAGCATGGATTTGCTGGTGGCCGCCTGGGTCCAGTCCATGCCCACTTCAGTCACCATCACCGGCCTGGCGTAGCGGGACACCATGTCCCACATATTGGCCGAGATCTTGTTGTTGTAGTTGGCCCAGTCCGACGCCGGCGGATAGTGCGACATGCCGATCACGTCCCACTTGGCGCCCGCGCCCTTCACGCCGTCGAAGAACCAGCGGAACACGGCGTTGTCATAGCCGTTGGCCAGGTGCAGGATCACCTTGGCGTTCGGGTAGACCGCCTTGGTGGCGTTGTAGCCGCTGTTGATCAGCCCGGCCAGGTTGGCGAAGCTGGTGGTCTTCCCTTCCGGCCAAAGCATGCCGCTGTTGATCTCGTTGCCGACCTGTACCCACTCGACCGTGATGCCGTTGGTCTTCAGGTAGTTGAGGATGCCCTGCGTGTGGCTGTAGACGTCGTTGTTCAGTTGCGCCAGCGTGTGGTTGGCCCAGGCGGCCGGCTTGGTCTGCTGGCCGGGATCGGCCCAGCTGTCGCTGTAGTGGAAGTCGATCAGGATGCGCTGGCCTTGCGCGGCGGCGCGCTTGGCCTTGTACAGCACGTCCGCGCCGTCGTTCCAGCCGCCGCTGGGGTTGACCCAGACGCGCAGGCGGATGGCGTTGACCTGCAGGTTCTTCAGCAGCACGAAGGGATCGGTCTTGACGCCGCTGCTGTTGTAGAACGAATAGCCGCTGGACTCCTGCTGGCTGACCCAGCCAACATCGGCGCCGTTGGCGAAGGTGGCGGACTGCGCGGCCAGGCTGAACGCCAGGCCGCACAAAGCGGTGAGCCAGCGCTTCATCATCAGCCGAAGCGCGCGGCCGGCACGCCGGCCACGTCCAGCCGCACGGCGAACAGGGCGCCGGTCAGCGGGAACTCCTTGAGCTGCTCCGGCGTGTTGTCCTCGCGCGCGGTGGTGATGTACAGCGTCTTCAGGTCGGCGCCGCCGAAGGTGCAGGAGGCGGGATTGCGTGCCGGTACGTGGATCGTGTCCAGCAGCTCGCCATCGGCCGAGTAGCGGCAGACGCGGGCGCCGCCCCACTGCGCGATCCAGACGCAGCCTTCGCTGTCGACCGTCATGCCGTCCGGCGAACCTTGACCGCCGCCGAACTCGCGCCACACGCGGGGCTCGCCCAGCGTACCGTCGGCCGCCAGCGGATAGGCGTAGGTGCGGTCCTCATAGCTGTCGGTGTGGTACATGGTGGCGCCGTCCAGGCTGAAGGCCGGGCCGTTGCAGATGTGGTAGTCCTGGTCCGCCACCGTCAGCGACAGGTCGGTGTCGAGACGGAACAGCTGGCCGATGGCCTGGGCGTAGTCGGTGTTGTGCATGGAGCCGGCCCAGATGCGGCCGGCGCTGTCGGCCTTGGCGTCGTTCATGCGCAGGGCGCTGCCGGCCGGGAACGGACGGGCCAGGTATTCGATGCGCACTTCCGGCTCCAGCCACAGGCGGACGATGCCGTCGCGCAGGCCGGCCATGAAACCGTCGCCGTCGCGGCGCGCGATCAGCCAGCAGATGTAGTCGGGCATGGCCCAGCTGTGGCGCTGGCCGCTGCCGGCGTCCAGCGCGTGCAGCGTCTGGCTCTTCAGGTCGACGAAATACAGCCGGTTTTGCTCCGCCACCCACGACGGACCTTCGCCCAGCTGCGCGCCGGCTTCCCAGATGCATTGCACTTCATGCTTGCTCATCAATTTCGCTCCCAGTGTGGAATCCACCATCATACTGACAATGCGCGCCACTTGGCCACATAGGCGGCGGCGCGTTGGCCCAGCTCGTCAAGACCGACTCCCGGCGTGTACAGCTGGCCACCGATGCCGAAGCCAGTGGCGCCGGCGCGCACCCAGCCTTCCATATTGTCGGGCGTGATGCCGCCGACCGGCCACATCGGCGTCCCGGCGGGCACCACGCTGTTGAACGCCTTCAGGCCGTTGTGGCCGACCATATCGGCCGGGAACAGTTTCAGCGCGTGGGCGCCGGCGTCCAGCGCGGCGAACGCCTCGGTCGGCGTGGCGACGCCGGGCGCGCAGTACATGCCCAAGTCGGCCGCGCGGCGGATGGCGGCCGGATTGCAGTTCGGCGAGACCAGCAGGCGCCCGCCCGCCTCATACACGGCTTCGACGTGGCCGACGTTGAGCATGGTGCCGCCGCCGATCAGCGTGTCCGGCAGCTGCTCCTTGACCAGCGAGGCGATGCACTCGAGGGCGCCGGGACGGTTGAGCGGCACTTCCAGCGCGCGGAAGCCGGCCTGGTGCAGCACCTTGCCGACCGCGACCGCCTCCGCAGGCTGCAGGCCGCGCAGGATGGCGACCAGGGGAATGGTGGGATGGGATGGAGTCATGATCAAGCCTGTGGGAAAAATTGGGAGATCGCGGTGCAGTACACGCGATGCGGATCGAGCACGTCGCAGCGCAGGCCGAAGTGATCAGCGGCCACCGCGTAGCGGACAGCCAGCGCCGGCGAGCCGATGACGGTGATGTTGGCCGCGCCGCCGCTGGCTTCCAGCGCGCGGGTGGCGGCGGCGAATTCGGCGCCGATCAGCAGGCCGCTGACCACGGCCGGCGCCTGCGCCGCCGGGGCGCTGCGCGAGACCACGCCGGCGCGCACGCGGAACAGCGTGTTCGACAGCGGCTCGTTGCGGCGGGCCTGGGCCAGGCCGATGGCATAGCCCTCGACGTCGGAGGCGTCGCCGCCCATCATCGACGACAAGGTGCCGCCGGCCGACAGCATGGCGAACAGTTCGCCGGTCATGTAGGTGGACATCGACTGGATCAAGCCGTCGCGCAGCAGCACCCATTTGCTGTGGGTGCCGGGCAGAACGAGCCAGCCGTCGCGATGGCCGAGCGCCACCGCGCCCAGCAGCTGGGTTTCCTCGCCGCGCATGACGTCGACCGCGCCGCCGTCACGGTGGCAATAGCCGGGCACGATGTGGCAGCGGCCGGCCCAGTCGGCGTCGGCCACCGGCGCCAGGTGGGTGGGCAACTCCGTCAGCGGCACGGAACTGTCCAGGTAAGGCACTTCCTGCCAGCCGGAGGCGCTGCCGACCATGCCGGACATGATCACCGGCACCTCGCGGCCTACGCCCATGGTCTCCAGCAGGCCGGCCAGCGCGCCGCTGAAACGCTCGCGTCCGCCGACCGCCAGCATGCCCAGGCCGTCCTCGTGTTCGGCCAGGCAGGCGCCATGTTGATCGACCAGATAGGCGCGCCGATTGCTCGTGCCCCAGTCCACTCCCAGTATTTTTTTGTCCACTATGCGATCCCTTTGCTGACGCTGCCAACATGGTACGAAAAAGGCCGCCCCGGCTCCAATGAATTATCTCGCTGGACTAATACCAAAATGGTATGGCAAGCCCCTGCCGAGGCCGGTAAAAGTTGCCCCTTGGATGCCTTTGGTTTAGTATGACCGCAACAAACAATCCAGGCATGCATGTATATGGAATCTCGCACCCCGTCCACCCGAAATCTGTTCATTGCAGGCGCCGTCGCCGGTGCGCTGCTGCTGGGCGGGGGTGTCTATTTTTCCGCCATGACGCCGGCTGAATCGCAGGTCATGCCGGCCCCGGCCAAGCATCCGGCCAGCGCCAGCAGTTCGGCCTCGGCGGCGAGCTCCGCGCCGGTGGCGGCGGCGCCGCGCGCGGTGGCCAGCGCGGCGCCGTCCGCCCCGGCCGAAGCCAAGCACCTGCGCAGCAAGGAACAGGCCGCTGCAGCCCTGATGGCGCTGCCGGAATTGCAAGCCTGGTCGGCCATCGTCGAGAAGAATTCCGGCGGCAAATCGCACGGCGCGCTGATCGAATACGACCCGGCCCCGCGCCTGTTGAACGGCAAGAGCTACTGGCAGTTCAGCTTTGTGGAAAACAGCAGCGACGCGGCGCAGCGCTGGGAAAGCTTCCTGGTCTCGTCCAGCGACGACGAGATCCTGGTGGAAGACGCCAGCACCGACGAGGTGATCAGCTTGGCGCGCTGGCGCCGTGAAAAACACCCGGCCAAGCGCACCAGCATCGACGGTTAAGCGACCTTCCGCTCCCCCACCGGCACGGCCTTCGCGGCCGCGCCCACCTGCCCCACCCACAGCACCGAGAACAGCGTCAGCCCGGCGGCGATCCAGCCGTTCAGGCCGTAGCCGGCGATATGGCCGGCCGCGTCGGTGTGCAACATCCATCCGCCCGCCAGCGCGCCAAAGCCGCTGCCCACTTGCTGGATCGCCGAGTTCGAGCTGAGGAAGGCGCCGCGCCGGGCCGGCTCAGGCACGGTCGTCATCAGCGCCTGCATCGGGATGTTGCGGCCCGAGATGGCCGTCATGAAGAACGGGAAGAACAGCATCACCGCCGCCAGCGGGATCACCGGCATGTGCGTCATGAACATGATGGGCAGGATGGAGAACAGCGCGATGTAGCGGTACACGCGCTGCGCGCCTGAACGGTCCGACCACTTGCCTATCATGCGCGCGCTGAACAGCGTGGCCACGCCGCCGGCCAGGTAGACCCAGGTGATCTCCGCCGGCTGCACGCCGATGTTCTCGACCAGCATGGGCGAGATGAAGGGAATCACCAGCATGCCCGTCATCATGTTCACGCCCGACAGCAGGAAGGCTTTCAGGTGGCCGCCCACGCGGTAGAGGCCGATCAGGTTGGGCAGCACCTCGGACAGCGGCACCGGGCGGGTCAGATGGCCGCCCAGCGAGGGCAGCACGCGCCAGGCGCCGCCCCAGATCAGCAGCGACAGCAGCACCAGCAGGTAGAACGGCGAGGCCCAGCCGTAATGCGCGGCCAGCATCACGCCGGTCGGCACGCCGGCCACGGCGGCCAGGCTGAACGAGGTCATCACGACGCCGGTGGCGGCGCCACGGCGCTCGACCGGGATCAGGTCGCCGATGATGGCCATGATGATCGAGCCCAGCACGCCGCCGGTCAGGCCGGCGAAGGCGCGCGACAGCACCAGTATGTGGAAGTTGGGGGCCAGCGCGCAGGCCAGGTTGGACAGCGTGAACAACGCGAACATCGCCAGCAGCAGGCGCTTGCGGTCGAAGCGGTCGATGTACATCGAGGCCAGCAGGCCGGACAGGCCGGCGCACCAGGCGTAGGCCGACACCGCGCCGGACACGGCCGCCGGCGTGATGGAAAACGCGCGCATCAGCTGCGGCGCCAGCGGCATCATCACCATGAAGTCCATGATGACGGTGAACTGAGTCAGCGCCAGCAGCCAGAGCACGATGCGCTCGCGCGCCGGCGGCAGGGGGTTGGTTATTGTTGTCATCTGATTGGTAGGGTTGGATTAATCCAGCTGCCGCACGTCGTCGACCGCACGCTGCAGGATAGCGCGGATCTGCGCGGCGCGCTGGTCGCTGGCGCCGGGACCGTGGGCCTTGTCGATCACGGCGGCCTTCAGCTCGTGCATCGCCAGGCGCAGGTCGACGCGGCCTTCGGACGGCTCGGCCAGGCGCGCCAGGATAACGTCGACGAACTGGCGGTTCTCGGCCAGGAAAGCCTCGCCTTCGGGAGTGATGGTGTGCAGCTTCTTGTTGCCGTCGGCCGTGGCCGAGACGTGTCCCATGTCGAGCATCATCGACAGCAGCGGGTAGATCGCGCCGGGGCTGGGCGTGTAGCCGCCGCCGGACAGCTGCTCCAGCGCCTTGATGATCTCGTAGCCGTGGCGCGGCTTTTCAGCGATCAGGTGCAGCACGACGTAGCGCATGGCGCCGGCGTCGAACATCTTCGGCCCACGGCCGCGCCCGCCTCCGCCGCGATGGTGGTGATGGTCGCCATGCATGGCGTGATGGTGGTGCTGGTGATGTAAAAATCTAAACATTTGTCTCTCCTTACGATATAACAAGTTAAGATATAACTTAATAAGATATATCTTAACCAGTTTACGGAAGAGTTCAAGGACTTTTTTATACAGTCCAGGGCTGAACAAGGCACAGCAGCAGGAATATGTGCAGGAGGCGGAACAGCGCCATCATGAGGAACTTACGTCGGGGGTCAAGTCTGACATTCGGACACGAGCTCTGCCGTAGACGCGCGTCTACGGCAGAGCTCGTGTCCGAATGTCAGACTTGACCCCAGGGTTTAGCTGTCGAGGTGGGAGATCAGCAGGCGGCGGTTGTCGGCGTCGCCGGTGCTGGCTTTGTGTTCGACCACCAGGCGCGAGTTTTGCGCGTCCAGCGAGATGCCCACCGACAGGATGTCGATCAGCAGCAGTTGCAGGATGCGCGAGATCATCGACAGGAAGGTCGTGCTGTCCTCGCTGTGATCGACCGCCAGGCACACACTGGCTTTCTTGGCCAGCGGCGAGTTGCTCGACGTGATGGCGATGACGTCCGCCCCCGCCGCCCGGGCCGCGTCCACGGCTTGCAGCAGGTCCGGCAGCTTGCCGGAATTGGAGATGGCGATCACCACATCACCAGGATTCAACAACTCGGCCGCCAAGGTCAGCAGGTGCGAGTCGCCATACGCCGCGGTCGGAATGCGGAAGCGGAAGAACTTGTGCTGCCCGTCCAGCGCCACCACGCGCGAATTGCCCATCGCGTAGAACTCGACCCGCTTGGCCTTGGCCACCAGCGCGATCGCCTTGTCCAGCGAACGCACGTCCAGCTGGTCGCGGAATTTCAAAATCGCGGAAACAGTATTATCGATTACCTTGGCGCTCAGATCATGCGTGCTGTCGCTGACGCGCACCTGGCTGTGCCGCACCGGAATCGCGCCGGTCAGGCTGCTGGCGAACTTCAATTTGAAATCGGCCAGGCCGAGGAAACCCAGCGAGCGGCAGAAGCGGATCACAGTCGGCTGGCTCACTTCGGCCAAACGCGCGATATCGGCGATCGGCTCGTTCAGCACCAGGCGCGGCTGCTCCAGCACCAGCTGCGCCACGCGCTGCTCGGCCGGTGTCAGCTCGTGCTGCAGATGCTGCACGCGCTCCATCAGCGTGTTGGCGCCGCTGCGTCCGCGCAGGTGCTCGGACAAAATCGTCGCCACGCCATAGAACGCCGGATTCGGCGTGGTGATCACATAGGTAGGAATCTCCGACAGGTAGCTGGTGAAACGCCCCTTGGCCTCGAAGCGCGCGCGGAACGGCGACGAAGCGAACCACTCGCCCATGCGCGGCACGATGCCGCCACCGATGAACATGCCGCCGAACGCGCCCAAGGTCACGGCCAGGTTGGCGGTGGCGCCGCCCAGCATGGCGCAGAAGCATTCCAGCACTTCCAGGCACAGCGGGTCCTTGTCAGTCAGCGCGCCGGCCATGATCTCCTGCGAGGTCAGGTCGCGCACCTGGCGGCCGTTGCGCTTGGCGATGGCGCGGTAGATGATCTCCATGCCGGGGCCGGAAATCAGACGCTCGGTCGACACGTGCGACCAGGTCTGCCACGCGTACTGCAAAATCGAATATTCGCGCTCGTCGGCCGGCGCGAAGTTGGTGTGGCCGCCTTCCGATCCGAGCGTGACGAAACCGTCCACGGTCGGAATCACGCCCGACACGCCCAGGCCGGTGCCCGGCCCCAGCACGCCGATGACGGAATTGGAGGCCGGTTTGCCGCCGCCCACCTGCATCAAATCGGCAGGCTTCAGGCCCGGCAGCGACATCGCCAGCGCGGTGAAGTCGTTCACCACCAGCAGCGTGTGCAGGCCCAGCGCGCGGCGTACTTCGTCGGTGGAGAATTCCCAGTCGCGGTTAGTCATGCGCACATGGTCGCCGCTGACCGGGTTGGCCACCGCCAGCGCCGCGTGGTTCAGCGTGATGTCGGCGTGGTCCGCCAGGTAGGAGCGCAGCATGGCGACGATGTCGGTGTAGTCGTCGCACTTGAGCACGCGCACCGCGCGGAACTCGCCGGGCGCGGTCTGCAGGGCGAAGCGGGCGTGGGTGGCGCCGATGTCGGCCAGCAGGCGCGGGCCGTCGGCAAAGGCGGTGCGATTCAGTTTTTGATCCACTTCAGCTTGTTTCATCGTCGATTCAGTCAAAACAGTTGGCGGAAGCATACCCGAAATACGCGATGTTAAGAAGGAAACTGGTGCAAATTCCCCTCTCCCGCCACGCTACGCGGCGTAGCCGAACCACGCGCCGAAGGCCGGCAGCTCCACCTGGCCGTTGACGACCGTGCCCGGCAGGCCATAGCCTTCCATCTGTTCGGCGCCCACCGCCTGCGGCAGCGCGCAGCTGACCGGCTCGGCGCCCAGGTTGAACACGGCGATGATGCCGCGCTCGCCCTCGGCGTCGCGGCGCAGCGCCAGCACCGGCTCGGGCGTGTCGAAGAACTGGATCGCGCCGCGCGTCAGCTGCGGCAGCTTGCGGCGCCAGGCGATGAACTTGCGGGTGAACTCCAGCGACGACGCGGCGTCGCCCTCCTGCACCGAGGCCGCCTTGGCCAGGTGGTCCGGCGAGACCGGCAGCCACGGCTTGCCCTCGGTGAAGCCGCCGTTGGCGCCGGTGGTCCAGGCCATCGGCGTGCGGCAGCCGTCGCGGCCCTTGAACTCCGGCCAGAAGGTGATGCCGTACGGGTCCTGCAGCAGCTCGAACGGCACGTCGGCCTCGGCGAAGGCCAGCTCGTCGCCCTGGTACAGGCACGGCGTGCCCTTGAGCGACAGCTGCATCGCCAGGATCATCTTGGCGAACGCCACCGGCGCGGACGGGCCGCCCCAGCGGGTCGCCACGCGCTGCACGTCGTGGTTGCCGACCGACCAGGAAGCCCAGCCACCCTTGACGCGCGCCTCGAAATTCTCGACCTGCTTGCGGATGTAGTGCGACGAGCAGGTCGGCACCAGCAAGTTGAAGCTGTAGGCCATCTGCAGCTTGTCGCCGTCGGCGGTGTACTCGGCCATCACGGCCAGCGAATCGTCGGCGCCCACTTCGCCGATGGCGACCGCCTTGTATTCATCCAGCAGCTTGCGCAGCTTCTGCAGGAACGCCAGGTTCTCCGGGCGGCTCTTGTCGTAGATGTGGGCCTGCATGCCGTAGGGATTGACGTCCGAGACGGTGGCGGTGTCGCGGTTGACGGCCGGCGGATTGCTGCGCAGTTCCAGGTCGTGGAAGTGGAAGTTGCAGGCGTCCAGGCGGATGCCGTCGACGCCGCGCTCCAGCCAGAAGCGCAGCGCGTCCAGGTGCGCCTGCTGCACTTGCGGGTTGTGGAAGTTGAGCTGCGGCTGGCTGACCAGGAAATTGTGTAAATAGTATTGACGGCGGCGCGTGTCCCACTGCCACGACGAGCCGCCGAACACCGACATCCAGTTGTTGGGCGGGTTGCCGTCCGGCGCGGGATCGGACCAGACGTACCAGTCGGCCTTGGGATTGTCGCGGCTGGAGCGGCTCTCCTTGAACCACGCGTGATCCTCGGCCGTGTGGGCCATCACCTGGTCGATCATGATCTTCAGGCCCAGGCCGTGCGCCTTGGCGACCATGGCGTCGAAGTCGGCCAGCGTGCCGAACATCGGGTCGACGTCGCAGTAATCGGCGATGTCGTAGCCGAAGTCCTTCATCGGCGATTTGAAATAGGGAGAGATCCAAACGATGTCCACACCCAGCGATGCGATATAGTCCAGCTTTTCCGTAATACCAGGTATATCTCCAATGCCGTCACCGTTGGTATCGTTGAAGCTGCGCGGGTAGACCTGATAGATGATCGCCTCGCGGTACCAGTCCTGGGCGTGCGGAGAAACTTGTGTAAGTTGTTTGGTCATAAGAAAATCCTGGGTTGGCGACACTGGATATAGGTTTGTAGACAATATACATCACGGTAGTGGAATTTTCAATCCATGAGCCAGTAGCGGATTATTACAATTAATCCTTAAAAATCAACGTCTTATGGATTTTTACAAAAATTCGTCGGATAAAAATAGTAGTCAAACTACACACTCAGGAGAGAGATAGTGAGCAATACCGGCAACGGGCCAATGCCCCGGCAAATCCCTTACATCATCGCCAACGAAGGCTGCGAACGCTTCAGCTTCTATGGCATGCGCAACATCCTGACGCCCTTCCTGCTCAGCACCCTGCTGCTGTTCGTGCCGCTGGCCGACCGCGCCAGCGAGGCCAAGCACGTGTTCCACACCTTCGTCATCGGCGTGTACTTCTTCCCGCTGCTGGGCGGCTGGCTGGCCGACCGCTGGTTCGGCAAGTACAACACGGTGTTCTGGTTCAGCCTGATCTACGTGGCTGGCCACGCCTGCCTGGCGATCTTCGAGGACAACCTCAAGGGCTTCTACTTCGGCCTGTTCCTGATCGCGTTCGGCTCGGGCGGCATCAAGCCGCTGGTGGCGGCGTTTGTCGGCGACCAGTTCGACCAGACCAACAAGAACCGCGCCAAGGCGGTGTACGACGCCTTCTACTGGATCATCAACTTCGGCTCCTTCTTCGCCTCGCTGCTGATGCCGCTGTTCCTGCGCGACTACGGCCCGGCCGTCGCCTTCGGCATTCCAGGCATTCTCATGGCGGTCGCCACGCTGGTGTTCTGGCTTGGCAAGCGCAAATACATCCACGTGCCGCCGGCCGCGCCGAATCCGAACTCCTTCAGCAGCGTGGCCCGCACCGCGTTGATGAGCAAGCAGCCGGGCCAATCGCGGCCCGGCCTGGTGATGGCCGGTGTCGGCGCGCTGGGCGCGGTGGCGTCGCTGTGCATGACGCCGCAGTGGGGCTTCGTCATCGCCGCCTGCCTGGCGCTGGTGCTGGTGCTGGCGTTCGGCGGCATCGGCGTGTCGATGCAGCTGGACCGCGCGCGCGGCCTGCACAGCGACGAGGCCGTGGAAGGCGTGCGCGCCGTGCTGCGCATCCTGATCGTGTTCGCGATGGTGACGCCGTTCTGGTCGCTGTTCGACCAAAAGGCTTCGACCTGGATCGTGCAGGCCAACTCGATGGAGAGCCCGCTGCTGAACATCCTCGGCTGGGAATTCACGCTGCTGCCGGCGCAGATGCAGGCGGTCAATCCGATCCTGGTGATGCTGCTGATCCCCTTCAACAACCTGGCGCTGTTCCCGATCATGCGCGCCATCGGCATCACGCCGACGCCGCTGCGCCGCATGGGCCTGGGCATCGCGCTGTCGGCGGCGGCTTGGGTGGTGATCGGCATGATCCAGCTGCGCATGGATGGTGGCGACAAGGTGTCCATCCTGTGGCAATTGCTGCCGTACGCGCTGCTGACGCTGGGCGAGGTGCTGGTCTCGGCGACGGGACTGGAATTCGCTTACAGCCAGGCGCCGGCGCCGATGAAGGGCATCATTCTGAGCTTCTGGTATCTGGCGGTCACCATCGGCAACCTGTGGGTGTTGATCGTCAACGCCGGCGTGAAGAACGATGCGGTCAGCGCGCACATCGCCACCAGCGGTATGGGCGTGATCGCGTTCCAGATGTTCTTCTTCGCCGCCTTCGCGCTGCTGGTCGCCGCCATCTTCGCGCTGTACGCGATGCGCTACAAGATGGTGGACAACTACCGCACTGAAAACCAGGGCAGCGCGACCAAGTAGGCGACCTACGCGGGCGGCGCCTTGATGTTCACGGCAACGCCCGCGATGATGTCATACGGCACGCGCACCCGAGGCCCTTCACCGCCGAAATCGGCAGGATTGCGCGTGATGATAAGACGACCTTCCGCTTCAGCTGTCGCACGTACGATGCAGTCTGGCAGTGAGTACTTGGGAGGATGAGTGATGCTGTGGCCTCGCAAAGTAGCCGCGCGTTCCATGATATCGTCGTTCAGATGTCCATCTTGCACGCCACTTCCATCCAGGTGATGGAGCTAATGATAGCGTCGTCATAGCTCGTCAGTTCGACCACCGCAGCCGCATGCCCCTCCAGATTGTCGATCAGGATATTCGTGTCGAAGAGGACTATTTCCATTCGGCACGCGCCTCGCGCTGGTAAGCGACCGCGTCGCGTGGCTTATCCGGGTCATGCTTCCACATGCCATGCACGCTCATGACGGCAGCAAGACGTTTCGCGCGCGCGGCGGCGCTGATGGCGGCCGTGTCAGCAGCTACGCCGGTCTCTTTGACAGCCTCTGCCATCTTTGCAAGGGCGGCCTGGTGCTGCCGCTCAAGCATCTCGGTCGCGCACTGGGCGGCATAGGCTAACAAAAGCGCATCGATGCCTTTCGTCCCCCTCATACGCGTCATGCGTGCCGCGCTACCACTGAGCCACACCCCTTTAGCTTTGGCCTTCTTCGGATATGCGGCCGCAAGCGCCTGCAGCAGTTCAACGCTAGTCAAATGATTAGAGTCAACCTGCCGCGCACGAGCAGCCGCACGCACGCGCGCTATTTCGCGATCGTCCAGCTCTACCGTAAGTTGCGCCATGAAACACCCATTTCGGTTGCCTATACAGTTAGTGTATAACACGCGCGCAGGCATGGCACTCCGCAAGGGAGGAATAGACCCGGCCAACCAATCAAGGTATCAAAACTACAGGTTTTAGATTACCATAACCAGCAAATTCAAGGGTATTTGCTGGTTTTTTGTAGCCACACTACCTAAATCTATAGTTTTTGGAGGCGGCGATATGGGCGGTAGGCATCTTGGAGTGTGGCGGCGGGTGGTCGGGGGTTTTGTTGGCGGTGCACTGGCGCTGACTAGTGTGGCCGCCGCTGCCGCCGATGCGGCGACGCTTGCCGCTTGCGATGGGCCTTTCGCCACCGTCCTGCAGCCGGCCGTCGCCGCCGATGCGCGGGCTTATTGGCTCAATCGCCAGTTGATCAAATGGCCGGGCGCAGATGCCGCTGGCGGCGTTTTCAAACTCTATCACTCCGCTTCCGCATCGCTGCACGCTGCGCCTGGCACGCGCGTGTCCGGCGCGGATGGTGCGCTGGCGTTGGTGCGCTTCGATGGCGGCGTGCCGGCCGATGTCGCGCAGCACTTCAAATTTGTCGGCGACGGCGCTTTGCTGGCGTTGGCCTCCACCGATTCTACGCACCTCGGCGGCGTGTTGACGCAGCAGGTCATGCTGGTGCACGAGGCCGACGATGGCACCGTGCGCGACGCCACCACGCTGCAAATCGCCGGCGCGCTCGATGACTTGTACGCTGGCGCCGCCAAGGCGCGGGATCTGGGCGTTAGTGTCGGCGGGGCCGGTGCGCAGTCGCGCAAGCAGACCGGCTTCAAACTGTGGGCGCCGACCGCGCAGCGCGTGGCGCTATGCACCTACGCCGACGGCTCCGGAAAAGCCTCCGCCCTCACCACCATGCAGCGCGACGAGGCCACCGGCATCTGGTCCGCGCACCTCGACGGCAACCGCTCCGGCCAGTACTACCAATACCTGGTGGACGTGGTGGCGCCGTCGGCTGGCCTGGTGCGCAATCTCGTCACCGATCCTTATTCCATCAGCCTGACCACCGATTCGAAGCGCAGCTACATCGCCGACCTGAACGCCGCCAACCTGAAACCCGCCGGCTGGGACAAAACCCCTGCACCGAAAAAGGTCGCCACCCAATCCGACATGACAGTCTATGAACTGCATGTGCGCGACTTCTCCATCAACGACAGCACCGTCAGCGCCGCCAACCGCGGCAAGTACACCGCCTTCACCGAAGCCAGCTCCAACGGCATGAAGCACCTGGCGGCGCTGAGCAAAGCCGGCCTGACCGACATCCACCTGCTGCCGGTATTCGACATCGGCAGCGTGCCGGAAAAAGGCTGCGTCACACCCGCCATTCCGGCCGTCCTGGCGCCGGGCAGCGAGGAACAGCAAGCGCTGGTCGCAAAGACCCAGTCCACCGATTGCTACAACTGGGGCTACGATCCCTACCACTACAACGCCCCCGAAGGCAGCTACTCCACCGATCCCGCCAACGGCGCGAAGCGCATCATCGAATTCCGCCAGATGGTGCAGGCGCTGCACAAGACCGGCCTGCGCGTCGGCATGGACGTGGTGTACAACCATACCTTCATCGCCGGCCAGAATGAGAAGTCGGTATTGGACCGCGTGGTACCCGGCTACTACCACCGCCTGAACGCCAAGGGCGCCATCGAACGTTCCACCTGCTGCGACAACACCGCCACCGAAAACCTGATGATGGCCAAGCTGATGATCGACTCCGTCGAACAGTGGGCGGTGCAGTACAAGATCGACTCCTTCCGCTTCGACCTGATGGGCCACCAGCCGCGCGCCGCGATGGAGCAGCTGCAAGCCCGCGCCGACCGCGCCACCGGCCGACACGTAAACCTCATCGGCGAAGGCTGGAACTTCGGCGAAGTGGCCGACGGCGCGCGCTTCGTGCAGGCGTCGCAGCTGTCGCTGAACGGCAGTGGCATCGGCACTTTCAGCGACCGCGCGCGCGACGCCGTGCGTGGCGGCGGCGCCGGCGACAGCGGCGTGCAGATGGTCACGCAGCAGGGCTACATCAATGGCCTGGTGTACGACACCAATGCGCAAGCGGGCAAGCGCCCCGCCAGCGACCTGCTGCAAGCGTCGGACCTGGTGAAGGCCGGCCTGGCCGGCTCCATCCGCAGCTACCCGCTGCAAACCTGGGACGGCAAGACGCAACAGCTGCAGGACATCGTCTACGGCGGCAACCAGCCGGCCGGCTACGCCAGCGAGCCGGGCGAAGTGGTCAACTACGTCGAGAACCACGACAACCAGACGCTGTACGACATCAACGCCTTCAAGCTACCGCAATCGACCACCAGCGCCGAACGCGCGCAGGTGCAGATGCTGGGCGCCGCCATCAACGCCTTCAGCCAGGGCGTGGCCTACTTCCACGCGGGCTTCGACATCCTGCGATCCAAATCGCTGGACCGCAACAGCTTCGAATCGGGCGACTGGTTCAACCGCATCGACTGGAGCTACCAGGACAACTACTACGGCACCGGCGCGCCGCGCGCGGAGGACAACGGCAAGGACTACGCCCTGATCAAGCCCCTGCTGCGCGACGCCGCCATCAAGCCGTCGCCGAAGGACATCGCCTACGCGCGCGACGCCTTCCGCGACCTGCTGGCGATCCGCTCCAGCAGCACGCTGTTCCGCCTTCGCACGGCGGCCGACATCAAACAGCGCCTGCGCTTCCACAACACCGGCGGCGGCCAGGTGCCGACCGTGATCGCCGCGCACCTGGATGGCGCAGGCTACGCGGGCGCAAACTTCAAGTCCGTCACTTACCTGATCAACGTCGACAAAGTGGCGCAGCGCGTGACGGTCGCGGAGGAAAAGAACCGCCGCTACCAGCTGCATCCGGTCCACACCAGCATGACCGCAGCGGACAAACGCGTGGCCTTGGAAGCCAAATACGACGCGGCCTCCGGCACGTTTGCAATTCCGCCACGCAGCGCCGTGGTATTCGTAGAAAAGAACTAAACACCGTGATATCTTTTTGGCTCCCTATCGATCCAGAAAGAGATCATGATGAGACGCAACCCTATCGCAGCACTGCTGCTACTGCTCGCGCTCAGCGCCTGCGGTGGCGGCGGCGACTACGCCGCGCAGGCTAACCGCCCGCCGGTCGCCATGGCCGGTCCCGCGCAAACCGTCGCCGCCGGCACCTCGATCAAACTGGCCGGCAGCGGCGCCGACGCCGACCAGGACCTCCTCAGCTACACCTGGACGCTGACCAAGCCCTCCGGCAGCGGTGCGACCCTGCTCAACGCCAAAGTCGCCACGCCGACCTTCTTTGCCGACCTGCCGGGCGTGTACACCGCCACGCTGGTGGTCGATGACGGCAAACTCAATAGCGCACCATCGTCCGTGATCATCACGGCGCAGTAACTGTCGCACCTCGTTTAGTGCGCCGCCATTAAACACGGCGGCCGCCAAGGCCCGCGGCCTCCCGGCGATGGCATAGCTGCTACACTAGTTTTTCGCCCGTCACCGTCGTTCAAAACATGAAACTGCACACGCTCGCGCTGCCCCTCTTCTTCTTCGCTCTGTCGGCTTCCGCCGCGCCCATCGCCGATCCGGTTGAATTGATCAATCCCCTGATGGGCACCGCCAGCAAGCCGGAACTCTCGAACGGTAACACCTACCCGGCCATCGCGATGCCGTGGGGGATGAACTTCTGGACGCCGCAGACCGGCAAGATGGGCAATGGCTGGGCCTACACCTACGACGCCGACAAGATCCGCGGCTTCAAGCAAACGCACCAGCCCTCGCCATGGATGAACGACTACGGCCAGTTCGCCATCATGCCGGTGACGGGGAAACTCAAGTTCACGCAGGACGAACGCGCCAGCTGGTTCTCGCACAAGGCGGAAGTGGCGAAGCCCTACTACTACAGCGTCTACCTGGCCGACGCCGACGTCACCACCGAGATCGCGCCGACCGAACGCGCCGCGCAGTTCCGCTTCACCTTCCCCAAGACCGACCAGGCCTACGTGGTGGTGGACGCCTACGACAAGGGTTCGTACATCAAGGTGATTCCGTCGGAGCGCAAGATCGTCGGCTACAGCACACGCTATGCGCGCGGCCCGCTGCCGAAGAACTTCAAGAACTACTTCGTCATCTACTTCGACAAACCCTTCGCCTCAACCCGCATCTGGAGCGGCGACAAGCTGGCCGGCGACGTGATGGAACTGACCAGCGACCATAGCGGCGCGGTGGTCGGCTTCAAGACCGAAAAGGGCGAGAAGGTCGGCATGCGCGTGGCCTCCTCCTTCATCAGCGAGGAACAGGCGGAGCTGAACCTGAAGCGCGAGCTTGCCGGCGACAGCTTCGACGCCACCGCGCAAAAAGGCAAGGACGTATGGAACAAGACGCTGAGCCGCATCAGAGTGGAAGGCGGCAGCGACGAGCAGACGCGCACCTTCTATTCCAGCCTTTATCGCATGCTGTTCTTCCCGAATAAGCTGTACGAGATCGACGCCAACAACCAGGTGGTCCACTGGAGTCCCTACAACGGCAAGATCCTGCCCGGCTATATGTTCGCCGGCACCGGCTTCTGGGACACCTTCCGCGCGCTGTATCCCTTCCTGAACCTGATGTACCCGTCGATCAACCGCGAGATGCAGGCCGGCCTGGCCAACGACTACAAGGAAAGCGGCTGGCTGCCCGAATGGTCCAGCCCCGGCTTGGCCGACGTCATGATCGGGAATAACTCGGCATCGGTGGTGGCGGACGCCTACATCAAGGGCCTGCGCGGCTACGACATCGAAACGCTGTGGCAGGCGCTCAAGCACGGCGCCGACAACGAGGGGCCGATGAGCGCCGTCGGCCGCGCCGGCGTCAAGTACTACAACGAACTTGGCTACGTGCCGTATGACGTCAAGATCAACGAGAACGCCGCACGCACGCTGGAATACGCGTACGACGATTTCACCATCTACCAGCTGGGCAAGGCGCTCGGCAAGCCGCAGTCGGAGATCGCCATCTACGCGCAGCGGGCGATGAACTACAAGAAGCTGTTCGACCCGGAGACGGGCCTCATGCGCGGCAAGAACAAGGACGGCAGCTTCCAGTCGCCGTTCAATCCCTTCAAATGGGGCGACGCCTTCACCGAGGGGAACAGCTGGCACTACACCTGGTCCGTCTTCCACGACGTGAACGGGCTGGTGGACCTGATGGGCGGCCGCGAGAAGTTTGTCGCCAAGCTGGATCAGGTGTTCGCGCTGCCGCCGACCTTCGACGAGAGCTACTACGGTGAAGTGATCCACGAGATCCGCGAAATGCAGATCGCGAACATGGGCCAGTACGCGCACGGCAACCAGCCTATCCAGCACATGATCTACCTGTACGGCTACGCCGGCGCGCCGTGGAAGACGCAGTACTGGGCGCGCGAGACCATGAACCGCCTGTACAAGGCCACGCCCGACGGCTATTGCGGCGACGAGGACAACGGCCAGACGTCCGCGTGGTATGTGTTCTCGGCGCTGGGCTTCTACCCGGTCACGCCGGCGGTGCCGCAGTATGTGATCGGCGCGCCGCTCTTCAAGAAGGTCACGCTGCGGCTGGAGAACGGCAAGACGGTGGTCATCAACGCGCCGGCCAACAGCGACAGCAAGCGCTATGTGAACGCGCTCAAGTTGGACGGCAAGGCCTACTCGAAGAACTGGTTGAGCCACGCAAGCCTGATGCAGGGCGCGGTGCTGGACTTCGACATGTCCAGCCAGCCGAACAAGCAGCGCGCCACCGCGCCGTCCGACGCGCCCTACTCGCTTTCAACCGACCCGCATCCCTAACGGCTAACGTTCATCCACCGTTCAGCCGTCGATGCCGTTGCGGTCCACGACCGCATCTTCAGCCGACAACACGCGGCCATCCTGTGCGCGCACCTCGATCCGCCGCACCGGCTGGCCGCGTTTGCGGTCGACCAATCGCACATGCGCCTCGCCTTGCTCGAAGAAGTAATCCTCCCCCCATTGGCGTAGAGCGACCAGCATCGGAAAGAGCGCCCGCCCTTTCCCGGTGAGCTGGTATTCCAGATGCGCGCCGCCGTCGTCCGGCTGCACCGTTTCAAGTATCCCGTGTTCGACCAGGTTGCGCAGCCGCGTGGACAGGATGTTCTTGGCCAGCCCCAGGCTGCGCTGGAATTCGCCGAACCTGCGCAGGCCATCGAAGGCATCGCGCACGATCAGCAAGGACCATCCATCGCCTATCGCATCCAGCGGACGCGCCACCCCGCATGCCACGTCCTTGTGACTGGTGCGCTTGACCATTCCATCTCTCCTTTACGATTGTGGTTGCATAATAAAACCGAATGAGCTATAAATCAAATGGTTTCATATTAAAACCAAATTGAATAGAGGCCAACCATGATCCATTCCGACGAAACCTTTGACGGCACCTTCCCCTTTGCCCCGCACTACAGCGACGCACCCGGATTCCAGATGCACTATGTCGACGAAGGGCCACGCGACGCGGAGGTGATCCTCTGCCTGCACGGCGAGCCTACCTGGGGCTATATGTTCCGGCACCTGATCGCCAGCCTGTCCGGCGAATACCGCGTCATCGCGCCCGACCACATGGGCTTCGGCAAGAGCGCCACGCCGCAGGCGCGCAGCTACTGGCTGCAGGACCATATCGATAATCTCGAACGGTTGGTGCTGGCGCTCGACCTGCGCAAGGTGACGCTGCTCATGCACGATTTCGGCGGCCCGGTCGGCATGGGCCTGGCCGCGCGCCATCCGGAGCGCATCGCCCGCGTCATCTCGGCCAATGGCCCGACTCCGTTCGGGCAGTCCGATTTGTCTTCCCGCCTGGTGGCGAACGCGCAGGTCTCGCCGTGGTTTCAATGGATACTGAAGGCGGAAGCGGAGCAGCGGCTGGAAAACGTGCTGGGCGAGTTGGGATTCAATATCCTGAGTACACTCAAGCTCAATGGATTCGAAAACCACGCGCTCATCGACCAGACCTGGCTGCGCGCCTATGCGGCGCATTTCGCCACGCCGGCAGATTGCCTGGGTGCGATCGGCTGGGCAAAGGGATTTGCGACCGGCGCGCATCAATTCGAAACGCCCGGCGACGCGGCCAGGGAAGCCATCAAGTCGCTGCCGGCCCTCGCCATCTGGGGCCTGGCCGACCGCACGCTGCATGCCGGGCATTTCCTGCCGCTGTACAGCGATCTGTTTCCGAAGTCCGAGGTGCACACGTTGCCGGGCGTGGGCCACTACTGTCTCGAGGATGCGCCGGAAACCGTGGCCATGCTGGTCACGCGGTTCATGCGGCGCACCCGGGAGGCGGCTTACTCCTGACCGATCAGGACGACCGCGTTCCTCGTACCGAAATTGACGCTGCCGCCTTTGACGACGGCGCTCTTGCCGGAGTAGTAGTCCTTGACCTTCTGGCCGTTGGCGAACACGCCGTGCAGGTTGATGCTGGCGGGTTTGTCGGCCGGCAGGTCCAGCGCGACGACCACCTTGTCGTGCAGCGCGCCCTTGTCATAGGTGCGTTTGAAGACGTAAGGCTTCGCCTGTAGCTGCTGGTGCACGCCGGCGCCGACCGCGACGTGGGCCTTGCGGAACAAGCCCAGTTTGGCCCAATGCGCGCGTACGTCGGCGATCTTGTAGCCGTCGCGCTGCGCGTTTTGCTGCAGCTCGTCCCAGTTCATGAAGGAACGCAGCTTGGCGTCGCCCACCGCTTCCGCCACATCGAGCTTGCGCGCGGTTTCGTCGCCGTAGTAGATCTGCGCGGCGCCGGGCGCCAGCAGCAGCTTGTTCGCACTTTCGAAAGGCTTCTTGCGCGAAGCGTCGAACGGCTTGTCGTAGTCGTGCGAGTCCAGGTAGTTCAAGACCGAGTAGCCATCGAGCGCGCCGCCGTGCAGCATGTTCGAATAGCTGCTGAACAGCGATTCGTAATCCTTGGCGGCGTCGTATACCATGCCAAAATTGATCATGCTGTTAAAGCCATTCTGGTAGTAGTTGGCGGTCTGCCCGCCGCCCAGGTCGAACACTTGTCCCTGCGCGATGTTGTAGTTGAAGACTTCCGCCGTCATGAAGAACTTGTCGTCGCTTAGCTTCTTGTCCGGATTGGCGCGCTTCCAGTCCTCGTAGGCCGCGCTGGCCACCGTGCCCAGTTCCTTCCATACCTTGGCTTCCACGTGCTTGACGGTGTCGGCGCGGAAGCCGTCCACGCCGTACTTGCGCACCCAGTCCGAATGCCACTTCATCAAGTAGTAACGCGGCGCGCGCGGATAGCCGGTGCGGGCGAAGAATTCGTCCAGCTCCTTCACTTCGCGTTCGAAGCGGCCTTCGCGCTGCCACTTCGCCGCCAGGTTTTCCGGCAGCTCGACCGGGGTGTCACTGTCGGTGCGGAAGTCGGGCAGGTTCTTCACCAGCGTGCATTCAATGGTGGTCTTGGCGTCCTTGTAGGTGCACTGCGGGCCGGTGCGTACCCAGTCGTCCGGCCAGACGTAATCGGTCTCCGTCACAGGGCCGGTCTGGTTCATCACCACGTCCAGCAGCACGCGCATGCCGTGCGCGTGGGCGGCGTCGACGAAGTTGCGGAAGTCGTTCTCCGTTCCCAGGTTGGCGTCGACCGCGGTGAAGTCGGCGGCCCAGTAGCCGTGGAAGCCGTAGGACTTGCCGGTGCCTTCATCGGTGCCTTCGTGGATCTGCTCCACCGGCGGCGACACCCAGATCGCGCTGACACCGAGGCTGTCGAAGTAGCCGTCGTTGATCTTGGTGGTGATGCCGGCCAGGTCGCCGCCCATGAAGCCGCGCAGCGGACCGGCATCCGCCTTGCGGCCGTAGGCCAGGTCGTTGCCGACATAGGCGTTGTTGAAACGGTCCGTCAGCAGGAAGTAGACGGTGGCGTTCTCCCACAGGAATGGCTGGCGCGCGGCCGGCTTTGCGGCCGGCGCGGCGATGGCGGTGGTGCCAACTGTCGCGGCGCCGAGCGCCAACGCCAAAGTCATTGCAAGGGGAGTCAATTTCATGCTGTCGTCCTTAGTTGTGGTTTTAAGTGATGACGGTCGGACGCGCGCGTCCGGTCCATCCGGTGATGCCGCCGACCTGCTCGGCGATGAGTATCAATGCGGCCAAGGCCTGCTGGGTGAGCAGGTGGTGGTAAGTCGGATCGGCCTCGTAGCGCTCCAGGTAGACGCGCAGGGTGGCGCCCTCGGTGCCGGTGCCGGACAGCCGGAACACGATGCGCGAGCCGTTGGTCATCACGATGCGTATGCCCTGCTGCGTGGCGACCGAGCCGTCGACCGGATCGGTGTACTCGAAGTCGTCGGCGAAATCGACCACGTAATGGCCCAGGTCCTGCCCCGCCAGCGTGGGCAGCTTGATGCGCAGGGAGGCCATGAGCTCATTGGCCGCCTCGGAGGCGACCGCCTCGTAGTCGTGGCGCGAATAGTAGTTGCGGCCAAAACGCGCCCAATGTTCGTCGACCAGCTGCTGCACCGATTTGCCGCTGACGGCCAGCAGGTTAAGCCAGAACAGCACTGCCCATAAGCCGTCCTTCTCGCGGATGTGGTCCGAGCCGGTGCCGTAGCTCTCCTCGCCGCACAACGTGGCCTTGCCGGCGTCGAGCAGCGTGCCGAAGAACTTCCAGCCGGTCGGCGTTTCGTAGCACGGGATGCCCAGCGCCTCGGCCACGCGGTCGGCCGCGCGCGAGGTGGGCATCGAACGGGCGATGCCTTTCAACCCGGCGCGGTAGCCCGGCGCCATGGTCGCATTCGCGGCCAGCACGGCCAGGCTGTCGGACGGCGTGACCTCGAACTTGCGGCCGACGATCATATTGCGGTCGCCGTCGCCGTCGGAAGCGGCGCCGAAATCGGGCGCGTCGTCCTCCGCCATGATGGCGATCAGCTGCGCGGCGTTGACGGGGTTGGGATCCGGATGATGGCCGCCGAAATCCTCCAGCGGCACGGCGTTGATGACGGTGCCGGCCGGCGCGCCCAGCATGCCTTCGATGATGGCCTTGGCGTACGGGCCGGAGACGGCGTGCATGCCGTCGAAGCACATGCGGAAGCCGCGCCCGAACAGCGCCTTGATGGCGTCGAAATCGAACAGGCGCTGCATCAGCTCCGCGTAATCGGCCACCGGGTCGATCACCTCCACGTCCATCTGCTCGATGCGGGAGGTGGCGATGCGGTCGATGTCGATGGCCGGGGCGTCGCTGATGCGGTAGAGCGAAATGGATTCGGTGCGGTGGAAGACCGCCTCGGTCACGCTTTCCGGCGCGGGGCCGCCGGCGGCGATGTTGTACTTGATGCCGAAGTCCCCATCCGGTCCACCCGGATTATGGCTGGCCGACAGCACGATGCCGCCCAGCGCGCCGTGCTTGCGGATCACGCAGCTGACCGCGGGCGTCGACAGGATGCCGCCCTGCCCCACCAGCACCTTGGCGAAGCCGTGGGCCGCCGCCATGTGCAGGATGGTCTGCACCGCCTCGCGGTTGTGGTAGCGGCCATCGCCGCCCAGCACCAGCGTTTTTCCGGCGCAGTCGCCCAGCGTGTCGAACACGCTTTGCACAAAATTCTCGAGATAGGAGGGCTGCTGGAAGACGCTGACTTTTTTCCTCAAGCCGGAAGTCCCCGGCCGCTGGCCAGGGAATGGTTTGGTTGCTACGATTTGTATGCTCATGTTCGCTCCGCAGGGTAAAGGACTGTATTCACAGCCTCTGTTTTACCTGTTCCGGCGAAACCGCGGCGCGCAAATACATGGTCAAGCGAACAATCTTACCTCAGCGGGCCACCGGATCGGCGTTATCGCGCACGGCCAGCGTCAGCGCGCCCGCCATCACCATGCATACGCCGCCCAGCATCAGGGTCTTGACCGGATGGCCGGCGAACCAGTACTTGGTCACATAACCCAGCAGCAGGCCGCTGACGATCTGCGGGATCACGATGAAGAAGTTGAAGACGCCCATGTAGTAGCCCATGCGCTTGGCGGGCAGCGCGCCGGCCAGGATCGCATACGGCATGGTCAGGATGCTGGCCCAGGCGATGCCCACGCCGACCATCGGCACGAACAGCATGTTCAGGTCATGGATGGCGTAGATGCTGAACAAACTGATGCCGCCTATCGTCAGGCAGCTCATGTGGACGAATTTGCGGCTGGTCATGCGGGCCAGGATGGGCAGGATGAAGGCGGCCAGCGCGGACACGCCGCTGTACACCGCGAACATCACGCCCACATGGTTGCCCGCGCTCTGGAACGCGGCCGATTGCGCGTCGGTGGTGCCGAACACGTTTTCGCCGATGGCGTTGGTGGTATAGATCCACATCGCGAACAGCGCGATCCAGGTGAAGAACTGCACGGCGGCCAGCTGCACCATGGTCTTCGGCATGCGCACGAAGCCACCGAGGATTTCCTTGAGCGCGTGACCCAGGCCCTTGGTGCGGCGCTGCTCGGCGCGGAAGGCCTCCATGTCGTCCGGCGGCGTTTCCTTCGCGGTGAGCACGGTCCACAGCACCGCCAGGAAGTAGATCGCACCGCCGCTGTAGAACGAGTAGCGCACGGTGTCCGGAATGGCGCCGCCGACCGGCACGTTGCTCACGCCCAGATGGGTGAAGATGGTCGGCAGCAGCGAGGCGATCACCGCGCCCCAGCCGATGAAGAAGGTCTGCATCGCGAAGCCGGCGGTCTGCTGCGAGGGTCCGAGCTTGTCGCCGACGAAGGCGCGGAACGGCTCCATCGACACGTTGATCGCGCCGTCGAGCAGCCACAGGACGATGGCGGCCATCCAGACCGCGGTGGAATTCGGCATCAGGAACAGCGCGATCGACGCCAGCAAGGCGCCGACAAAGAAGAACGGCCGGCGGCGGCCCCAAGTCGGATGCCAGGTGTTGTCGCTCAGGTAGCCGATAATCGGTTGTACCAGCAATCCGGTCACGGGCGGCGCGAGCCAGAACAACGGCAGGTCGTCGGGATTGGCGCCCAGCGTGGAGAAGATCCGGCTGACGTTGGCGTTTTGCAGCGCAAAGCCGAACTGGATGCCTAAAAAGCCTAAGCTCATGTTCCACAGCTGCCAAAACGACAGTATGGGCTTGCTGCTGGAAGATTGCATGCTGCGCGTCCCGGATTATTTTGAATTTGTAGCAAAATAACACGCAGGCTGGTGCGTGTCAATTGAAAGAGTTTCCCAGTAAAATAAAGGAAACAAGCCATCCCAAGGGCAGAATTTTGTAGTCAAATGTAGCCAAACAACAAAATCATAACAACCTCAGAGACCACTCAACTTACATGAAAAGCAATTCCATCGCAAAACTTGCGGCAGTCTTGCCGCTGCTGGCCGCCGGCCAGGCCGGGCACGCGCAAAACGCCGACCGCCACTTCGACAGCGCCACCCGCCGCGACGGCCAGCTGGAAATCCACACCAGCGACGGCAGCTACGTCATCAAGCCCTACTCCGCCGGCATCGTCGAAACCACTTTCGTGCCGAACGGCGAGCAGCTGGACCCGGCCTCGCATGCGGTGGTGCTGGCGCCGGCCAACGTCAGGACCACGCTGACCACAAAACTGAATAGCATCGAATATGCCACACCCGGCATCGTCGTCACCATCACCAAGTCGCCGTTCCAGATTTCGTATGCCTACAAGGGCAAGCGCCTGGTCGCGGAAAAGCATGGCTACATCAAGGTCAGGGACGATGTGGCCACCGGTAGCAAAGATATCAACAAGGGCGAGGCGCGCGAACTGGAAGGCATAGAGTTCGCGCTGGACAAGGACGAGGCCTTGTACGGCGCCGGCGAACGCGCGGTGGGCATGAACCGCCGCGGCCATCGCTTCACCTTGTACAACAAGGCGCACTACGGCTACGACGACAAGTCCGAGCAGATGGGCTACGCGATTCCGATGGCGCTGTCGTCGAAGATGTACGCGATCCACTTCGACAATCCGCAAACCGGCTACCTCGATTTCGACAGCAAGAAGAACGACAGCCTGACCTACGAAACCATCGGCGGCCGCAAGACCTATCAGGTGATCGCCGGCGACAGCTGGGAGGACGTGGTGGGCAATTACACCAGCCTGACCGGCAAACAACCGCTGCCGCCGCGCTGGGCCTTCGGTAATTTCGCGATGCGCTTCGGCTACCGCAACGAGGCCGTCGCGCGCGACACCGTCAACAAATTCATCGCCGACGATATCCCGCTCGACGCCATCGTGTTCGACCTGTTCTGGTTCGGTAAAGAGATCAAGGGCACGATGGGCAACCTGGCGTGGGACAAGGACAGCTTCCCCAATCCCACCGGCATGATCGCCGACTTCCAGAAAAAAGGCGTGCAGACGGTGGTGATCACCGAGCCCTTTATTCTCGATACGTCCGGCAAATGGAAGGAAGCCGTCGAGCAGAAGGTGCTGGGCACCGACGCCGCCGGCGCGCCGCTGGCCTACGACTTCTACTTCGGCCACACCGGCTTGATCGACATCTTCGGCAAGCCAGGCAAGGACTGGTTCTGGAACATCTACAAGGGCCTGCGCCAGCAGGGCGTGACCGGCGTGTGGGGCGACCTGGGCGAACCGGAAGTCCACCCGACCGCCATGCGCCACGCCACCGGCAGCGCCGACCAGGTGCACAACATCTACGGCCATCAATGGGCGAAGCTGGTGGCGGAAGGCTACCAGCGGGACTTCCCGAACGAACGCCCATTCATCCTGATGCGCGCCGGGTACTCGGGCACGCAGCGCTACGGCATCATCCCGTGGTCCGGCGATGTGGACCGGAGCTGGGGCGGTTTGCAGGCGCAGCCCGAGATCTCGCTGCAGATGGGAATGCAAGGCACGGGCTATATGCACTCGGACCTGGGCGGCTTCGCCAACCCGGTGCTGGACAATGAGCTCTACACGCGCTGGCTGCAGTACGGCGTGTTCCAGCCGATCTTCCGGCCGCACGCGCAGGACGAGGTGCCGCCGGAGCCGGTCTATCGGGAAGACCGCACCAAGGCGCTGGCGCGCGAGGCGATCCGCCTGCGCTATCGCCTGCTGCCGTATAACTACACGCTGGGCTTCGACAACAACCAGAAAGGCCTGCCGCTGATGCGCCCCATGCTGTACGAGGAGCCGGGCAACGCCAAGGTGCGCGCGATGTCGTCGACCTACTTGTGGGGCAAGGACTTCCTGGTCACGCCGGTGCTCAAGCAAGGCGCGGCGACGGCCGATGTCTACTTCCCGGCGCGCAGCGCGTGGTTCGATTTCTTCACCGGCGAGAAGCACGCGGGCGGCGCCACCGAAGCGGTGAAGCTGAGCGACGATCATGTGCCGGTCTACGTGCGCGCCGGCGCCTTCATCCCGATGATCAAGGTGGTGCAGACCACGCGCGATTACTCGACCAAACAGCTCGAACTGCACTACTACCACGACGCCTCGGTCAGCGCCGGCGCCGGCAAGCTGTATGACGACGACGGCGCCACCGCGCAAGCCTACGAACAGGGCAAGTACGAGCTGCTGCACTTCGCCAGCAAGCTGCAGGGCCGCAGCCTGACCCTGCGCATCGAATCGGAAGTGGGCAAGCAGTACGAGCGCCCGGAGCGCAGCATCGCGCTGCAGGTGCATAACGTGACGGCCCACCCGTCGCTGGTGCGCGTCGAAGGCAAGCCGGTTATCTTCGTCTGGGACGAAGCGGCCAAGGTGCTGAACATCCAGCTGCCGGCCAGCAGCCAGCCTGCCCGGAGTGTCTTCATCACCCTGTAAGCGTGTATGATTGTCGGCCATCGAATCGACCGGTTCGATGGCCAAACAAGACTACAAGGGAGATGCCAGTGTCACCAAAAATCATCAGCACGCTGTTCGCGCTCAGCGCCATGACAGCCGCCAGCACCACCGTGTTGGCTGCCCCCGCAAAAAAACCAACCGTCGCGGAAGCCGAGCGTTTTCTCGCCGATACCGAAGAGCGCCTCAATAAGCTCAACAACGAACAGTCCAGGGGCGCCTGGGTCGGTTCCAACTTCATCACCGACGACACGGAAGCCATCGCCTCCTTCTTCGCAGAGCGCTATCTGACGGCGGCCGGCGAGGCGGCGATCGGCGCGCGCCGCTTCAACGGCTTGAAGCTGCCGGCCGAATCGGCACGCAAGATGATGCTGTTGCAGCAGACGCTGGTCTTCGCCGATCCCAAGGAACGCGAACAATACGCGCAGCTGCAGGCGGCGATGAACGGCGCCTACGGCAAAGCCAAGTACTGCCCGAAAAAGCCCGACGGCACGGCCGACGCCTGCATGGCGCTGGGCGAAATGGAGAAGGTCCTGGCCAACAGCCGCGACGAGGCCAAGCTGAAGGAAATGTGGACCGGCTGGCACGCGCAGTCGCCGTCCTACAAGCAGAAATACACCGAGTACGTCGCCCTGTCGAACAAGGGCGCCAAGCAGATGGGCTTTGTCGATACCGGCGCGATGTGGCGCGCGCAGTACGACATGCCGCCGGAGGCCTTCTCCGCCGAGATGGAACGCCTGTGGCAGCAGGTCAAGCCGCTGTATGAAGCGCTGCACACCTACACCCGCTACAAGCTGCGCCAGACCTACGGCCCGGACGTGGTGCCGCTGACCGGCCCGATCCCCGCCCACCTGTTCGGGAATATGTGGAGCCAGAGCTGGACCAACCTGTATCCGATTCTGAAGCCTGCGACGGGCGCCAGCAGCTTCGACCTGACCAAGGTGCTGGAGGAGCGCAAGACCGACGCCAAGCAGATGACGCAATACGCCGAGCGTTTCTACACCTCGCTGGGCATGCAGAAGCTGCCGGAATCGTTCTGGGAACGCTCGCTGCTGACCAAGCCGCGCGACCGCGACGTGGTGTGCCACGCCTCCGCCTGGCCGCTGAACGAGAAGGACGATGTCCGCATCAAGATGTGCATCACGCCGACCGCCGAGGACTTCACCACGATCCATCACGAGCTGGGTCACATCTACTACTTCCTCGCCTACACCAAGCAGCCCTTCCTGTTCCGCAACGGCGCCAACGACGGCTTCCATGAAGCCATCGGCGATACGGTCGCGTTGTCGATCACGCCGAACTATCTGCAGAAGGTCGGCCTGATGGACAAGGCGCCGGATGCCGACGCCGATATCGGCCAGCTGCTGGAGCGCGCGTTGAGCAAGGTCGCCATCCTGCCGTTCGCCTACTCGGTGGACAAGTGGCGCTGGGACGTCTACTCCGGCAAGACCAAGCCGGCCGACTACGACAAGAGCTGGTGGCAGCTACGCGAGCAGTACATGGGCATGAAGCGCCCTGTCGCCATCGACGCCAGCGGCGCGGGTTTCGATGCCGGCGCCAAGTACCATGTGGCGGCGGACGTGCCGTATGCGCGCTACTTCCTGGCCGATATGCTGCAGTTCCAGTTCCACCGCGCGCTGTGCCGCGAGGCCGGCTACACCGGTCCGCTGCATCGCTGCTCGGTGTACGGCAACGCCAAGGCCGGCGCCAAGCTGCAGCAGATGCTGGCGATGGGCGCGAGCAAGCCGTGGCCGGAAGCGCTGAAGGCGATTTCGGGCGAGGACAAGATCGACGGCGGCGCGCTGCTCGATTACTTCGCGCCGCTGAAAACCTGGCTCGATACGCAGAACGCGGCCTTCGCGGCGGCGGAGAAGAAGTAACCCTCTCCTGTGTATGTTAAGTTAATGATTTGGCACCCCATCGAAGGGTGCCAAATCAAATAACTACACATATAACTACAGGAGACAAAATGGGTCTTGGACTGGTGAAGAACGTCGTCATCGTCGGCGGCGGCACTGCTGGATGGATGACCGCCGCCGCGCTGTCTACGCTGATTTCAAACGGATGCAAGATCCGCCTGGTCGAATCGGACGAGATATCGACCATCGGCGTCGGCGAGGCCACCATCCCGGTCATCCGCGGCTACAACCAGTTGATCGGCGTCGACGAAAACGAATTCCTGCGCCAGACCCAGGGCACCTTCAAACTCGGCATCGAATTCGTCAACTGGGGCCAGCAAGGCGACTCCTACATCCACGGCTTCGGCGTGATCGGGCGCGACCAGCTGCTCGCCAAGTTCTACCAGTACTGGCTCAAGCTGTACCAGGACGGCCAGGTGCCGGACATCGAACACTACTCGATCAACACCGTCGCCGCCCGCAAGAACAAATTCCTGCGCGCCGTCAGCGACAGCACGGGCTCTCCACTGTCCGACATCTCCCACGCCTTCCACTTCGACGCCGCGCTGTACGCCAAGTACCTGCGCGGCCTGAGCGAAAAACGCGGCGTGCACCGCACCGAAGGCCGCATCGTCGAAACCGTGCTGCGCACCGACGACGGCCATGTCCAGGCCATCGTGCTGGAAAACGGCGAGCGCATCGAGGGCGACCTGTTCATCGACTGCTCGGGCTTCCGTGGCCTGCTGATCGAGGGCGCGCTCAACACCGGCTACGAGGACTGGTCGCACTGGCTGCCGTGCGACCGCGCGATCGCGGTGCCGTGCGAGTCCGTCAGCCCGCTGCTGCCCTACACCCGCTCCACCGCCCACGACGCCGGCTGGCAGTGGCGCATCCCGCTGCAGCACCGCATCGGCAATGGCCACGTCTACAGCAGCAAATTCATGGAGCCGGAACAGGCGGAGTCCATCCTGATGAATAACCTGGACGGCACGCCGCTGGCGCAGCCGCGCCATCTGCGCTTCACCACCGGCAAGCGCAAACGGGCCTGGAACAAGAACGTGGTGGCCATCGGCCTGGCGGGCGGCTTCATGGAGCCGCTGGAATCGACCAGCATCCATCTGGTGCAAACCGGGATCACGCGGCTGCTGACGATGTTCCCGCACAAGGGCTACGACCAGCCGGACATCAACGCCTTCAACCAGGCGACCGACGAGGAGTACGCCGCCATCCGCGATTTCCTGATCCTCCACTACAAGCTCAATGCGCGCGAGAGCAAGCCGTTCTGGGACTACTGCCGCAACATGGAGATACCGGCGACGCTGCAGCGGCGCATGGATCTGTACCGCAGCAACGGCCGCATCATCCGGGGCAGCGATGAGCTGTTCACCGAAACCAGCTGGCTGCAGGTGATGCACGGCCAGGGCCTGCGCGCCAAGGGCTACCACCCGCTGGTGGACCAGCGCTCGGCGGAGGACATCGCCGCCTTCCTGGGCAACGTCAAGGAAGTGGTGCTGCGCTGCGCCGAGCATATGCCGACGCACGAGGAATACATCGCCTCGTGCTGCTCGGCGCCGCTGTAGGCGTCGCCTGCGGATCGCGTACCGTGGTCGCGTTCAAACACCGGATCAGAATTATCGGCCAACTGGTACACACCGATCCACCGCATCGTTACTCGGTGTATGACGCTGCCAAGGCCGGCGCCAAACTGCAGTGATGCTGGCGATGGTGACGAGCAAGCTGTGCCCGAGGCGCTGAGTACGATTTCGGGCAAGCACAAGATCGACGGAGGTACGCTGCTCGACTACTTCGCGCTGCTAAAACCTGGGTCGATACGCAGAATGCCACTTTCGCGGCGGCTGACGGAAAATAACTCAAGATTTACCGAGCAGACTAACATGTCTGCCATTTGTCATTTTCCGAGCATGCCAAGAGTGAATACAGCGAACCATTAAATTCGATTATGAGTGGATCAAGCCGAAGAGTATTTATCCAAGAGTTCGCCTACGCTCTTCAATAATGCTCTCGCTTCATCAATTGTAGCCCCCATACGTGTCTCGAAATCGTGAGGACCCAAGGCGTTGCAAACCTCATTCAAAGCGTTGTTGACTATTAAAATCTCATCAATTGAAAATTGTAGGGTGATAGATTTTTCATTTCGATTTTCAGTTTTCATAATCATCATTTTAAGTCGTTAAAATATTTAAGAGCATCGCTGGGTCGAAATACAGTCCCCAAATCGGCAGCCCGCGGGTTATGAATCACCACCGTACCGGTCTGCGCGTCTAAATAGGCGGTTCTCCCTCTGCTAAGTGCTCGTTGAGCAGTCGGATTTGCCATAATCTGAGCAATATGCGCCTCCAGTTGCGCAACGGTTCTTATTCCAAGACCTCGGAATAGGGGATCGTCCAATCTAGCCCCGACACCCAAGACATGTTTCTCAAAAGCATGGCCAGCCGCAATTTTGGACGAGGTCGCACCAACAAACCCCATCGCAAACTCCAACGCCACTTGGTCTGATGCGACTTTATCACCGTGCAGTGCAGCCGACAATAGATCCGACCGAGCCTGTCTGTAATCTAGATATCTGTTCCAATTCTCATCCAACCAATTGACAGATGCATCCACCGATGCTTGTATAGGTTCAACGATATTTGCTTGGGCACCGGCTGCCAAGGAATTCACAAGCCCTCGCAAACTACCGTCACTATTCCCTACGCCAAACTTTTCACACTGATAGCTTCCACAAAAATCTCGGCCATCAGGATCTATGTACCGGTAAGGGTTATTGGCAGCGTAGGCATACCGGTTAAAACTCCTCGCAGTATTCACATCAGTTAATATCGGGTCAATACTTAGGAAGCGCGCAGAGCTCGGATCATAGTAACGTTGCTGCATATATACTAATCCGGTGTAGGCATCATTCACATGCCCGGTGAAGCCGACTGTCGGCGTCGCGCCGGCTGCAGTCAATCCATAGGGTTCGTAGCGCGTGCGGCTCAGCACATTTCTGACGGCATCGGTACGGGCCACCGGGCTACGCAGCGCGTCGGTATGGATATAAGCGATGCCTAGCTCGGCGATCAAACTGCCGTTGAGATAGCCATAACGCGTCTCCGTCACCGCACCCGCGCCCACCTGATTGGTCGCGTAGACCAGCAAGCCATCCTGCGTATAAATCTGAATCTGCTTGGTATTGTCCGTCCGGGTTGTCGCTACTCTGCGACCCAAGCCATCATATACATAGCTTGCCTTGCCTGTAGCACTGGTCATCCGGTTGGCCATGTCGAATGCATACTGGTCCGCACCGCGTGCCTTGACGTTGCCTTGGCGGTCGTATTGAAAATAGGTGACGCCGGAGATGTTGTCTACACGGTTGGTAGCCGCGTCGTAATTGATCGCATTGGTGCGCGCAGTCGGTCCTTGGCTCACAGTCACGCCACGCACATTGCCCAGTGCATCATTCGCATAGGTAGCACTGCCCCACATGTTCGGCGCCGTCACGTTGGTCAATGCATCCACGTCGTTATACTGCATGGTGCGCGTGGTAACACCTTCCTGGTTGTCGGTGATGCCTTTGACGTTACCGTTCTCGTCGTAGGTGTAGGTATCGTTGATGACGCCTACGTCGCCGCCCTGCAGCGGCAAGCCGCGGATATTTTGGCCCATCGCATGCGCTATGCCGTTACCGTAATTGAAACTGGCAATCGCGTTATTCGGATGGTATCTGACTGCGCTGATGTAGACGCCGCTGCTGGCATCGCCCACCTGAGTGATCTGCCCCACTTGGTTCGCGAAATATGGCAACTTGGTGGCGGCTACATCGGGATAGGTCAGCGAACTATCATTGCCGTTAGCGTCGAATCCATGCTTGACGACGTAGTTCTTGCCCAGGTAGTTGAGCGTCTCCGTTTCAAGCAGGCGGCGCTTGTTGTAGCCATAAGTCCAGGTGGTGCCGTTGGAGAGTATCGTGTTCAGCTTACCATCGCCGTAAAGGGTACGGGTAATGCCTGCGCTACCATCGGAATAGCTGGTCGTCAGCAAACGGTTGCGGGTATCGTAACCGTACACGACCTTATTCGCCGCCGGTACGCTAGTTTGATCGCAACTGTCGCCCGACGGCAGTGCTTGGCCGAAGGCGCGCCACTTGACATTGTCCGCCGCATCGTAATCCTGTACCGTGATACCTTCCGGCTCGATGGTCTTGCACAGTCTGGAATAGGCGTCGTAGACATAGTAATGCGTGGCGTTGACCGACGCATCACCTTTGTAGATGCTGGTTGTCTTGCCGAATACGTCGCGTCCGATTTGCGTCGTGATGCCGTAGGGTTCATTGATGACGGTGATCGCGTTTTCACTCGGCTGGTCAAATGCCTGGTAGCCGTAAATCGTTCCGATACCGCGCGGGTTGACGATGGTCTTATTGAATCCCTGGTTGTAGTTGAAGCCCGTGTTGAGCGTACCAAGTTCGCTATTGGCGGCGATGTTGGTCGGCCGTCCCAAAGCATCGAGCGTGGTGGTGGTGCCATTGACGCTATCGGTCATCGCGTTGATCGTGCGCTGCGGATACGACTCGAAGATGAGTGCACCGTTATAGTCAAACTTGCGCAGCACCATGCTGCGGGTATTGGCCTCGTCGCCTGCATCGAAACGGCGCGACAATACCGGCCTCCACATGGCGTCGAAATATGTTACCTCGTTGCCGTTGCCGGTAAAGACGATCCTGCGCCAGTGACCTGCCGGCAGGCCGTACTCCGCCGTGGACACCTGATCAAACCGCAGATTGGTCGCGTTCCAGGCGACCGTGTCGGCTGCCGGATAGACAATCGAAAACAAGCGCCCCATGCTGTCATAACTGAAGCTGGTCGTTGCACCGGTTTCATCGGTGGTTGAGTTGATCTGGGCGTACGACGGCGACACCACCGTGCTTTTCGTTTTTCCATCCGCAAAACTGACCAGTCGCGGTATCCCGAACAGGTAGCTACTAAACGTGGTGGTCTGGTTCAGGCCGTCTTTGCTGGTCTTCAGCGTCCCATCGGCATAGTAGGTCCGAGTTTCTTTGAGCAGCCCGAACTGGCTGACGGTCAGCAGATCCGCAGTTATCGAGTCGTAAGTATTCTGCACCATCACCTTGCCAGTGCTGCTTTCCGTGACGGAGCCGATTTGGCCCAGCACCCATTTACTCAGGTTGTCACTGAAAACGGTGGTTTCCGTACGACTGCCCAAGGCGCTGTAACGCGATACCACCGTGGGCCGCGCCTTGACGTCGTAACCACTCCCCTCCCATGTAAAGTCGACGCCCTGCTGGGTAATAACTTTCTGGTCCATCGGTGCCAGACGCTGCTGCATATCCGAATCGCCGATGCTGCCGCTGCCGGATGCGCCAACCATGTCGGGGTAGGGACCGGCCCCAAATTGGCGATACCGCTGTTTAACCGTGCGCAGGGCGCTGCCACCATTCCAACCAAAGTCCGTCTGCTGCAATCTGCCATCGGTCTGCAACCAGACATTGCCGAAGGTGTAGCGCGTGACGAACGACGATGGATCGGTCACCGTCACAATTTTCGTACTTGGGCAATCGCCGGCGCAGTTACTCCAGCTGGCGTTGAGAGGGCCGTAGTCGTACGTCCAGGTCGTCGCGGGAAGGCCTGGGCCTGAGATGGTTTTATTAACCAGCGAATTGGTGTAAAAATAGCGTGGCGTGACTGCCCATTCCGTGCCGTCGAAGACGTTTTGAATACACTGCTGATCGACCAACGAACGCCCGTGTATCGTCGCCTTCAACGTGAACGTACCGACCGCGCCGGATGGATGCGTCATCGATCCCGTCGACGACCCCGTCACCTCGCCGGGATTGTCGCAGTTAGGCTTGCTACTGAACTTCACATTCGTAAATAAAGGCGAGATTCCCGCCAAACTCCATCTCGAACCATCGGGCTGGGTCACCGTATCAAGATTAAGGATGGTGCCCGAATAAGAGTAACTCCAGGTCCGCACCCCGTCAGTCACACTGGTGATGAGATTGGTCGCGCTGGAGTTACCATAAGTGAAGGTAAGCCTTCTGCCGTCGCTGGCTGCGATGGTTTTCAGATTGCCCGGCAGCGCTGGATCATAAGTGAAAGTTACTGTGTTGCCGTTCCGGTCAGTGATCAACGTCGGCAACAGCCGCACCTCCTTGCGATGCATGATGCCTTGGCCGGCCGCGCTAGTGAGCGGATTTTCCGGACTGCCGGGTCGTGCACTCAGGTCTCGTTTCACGTCACCCAATGCAGGCTTTGCCGCCCCTTGCGTCCCGCCGGTGATGGTGGGTGCGGAAACACTTACCATATGGTCGAATTTGTACCGGGTGCCATCTGGCGCTACAGCCAGAAAGCCCTCACCGGCACCGGTGTTATCTGCCAACGTGCTCAGGCAACTGAAGGCCCACAACTGCGGCGTGACAACCGGATAAGCCGGCCCGTCGGACGGGACGTTGGGCATAGATGCATAGCGCAGCAACATCAGTTGGTCGCTTTGACCTGGCAGGTGCAGCGTATTCCCCTGCCAGTAATCAGTTGGGTAGAACTCCCACGTCCGCTGGTTGTAATACACCGGCGGCGCGCTGAAGTTGCTGCAGCGCGCAGTTGAGTTTTGCGAATTGGTCCAACCATTTGAGATTTCAAACACGCCGGACAAATAGGGTATGTCCAGATCCCATATGCCGAACGCGCGCCCCCCTTGCCCAACGTTCGACTTGCCGACCGTGAGCGTGCGGCCTACGGTCAATGGAATCGCCCCGATTCCGTCCAGGCGCACGTCTGTCTGCGCAAAGATCAGCGTACCGTTATACAAATTGACCTTATCACCGAACAGGTCCGGGCCAAACTTGGCCACGGCGTTGGGAGCCTTGATGGTATCCGAGAGTTCAGCGGGGATCGTCGTATCGGCGCTAGCGACCGAGTGAAGCAGAACGATGCTGCCGAGTAGTGTTACGACGGTCCGCAACAGCGGCCGCTGCGCGAGAAAAGACGAGTTCAACATACGTATGCTCCCTGTCTAGTGGTAGGAGCAATGTAACCAAGTGTCATTCCACGATCAACAACAATATTTTTTTAGCAAGTTACATTTGGCTAGAAGTATTCGCCGCATTCCGTGCTACGCGCGCGCAAGCGAGGTGGTTTATCAGCGCACCCCGTAGTTCGGCCGCTTCATCCGCATCGCCGCCGATGCGCAGTGGGCGTTGATGAAGTCTTCGTGGCCCGGCATCTTGGCGGCGCAGTTCTCCACCACGGTCTTGATGGTGCGCAGGTGGGCTTCGATCTGCTCCTGCGGATACAGGTCCACCAATGGATGGTAGGACTGCGGCCGCATGCCCTGCCCCAGCATCACCTGCAGCCAGCTCACCGACGCGAACATCTCGTCCTTCTCACGGTAGAAGCGGCCGTGCTGCTTGAACAGGTCCATCTTCTGCTTCAGGCTTTCCGGCACTTCCATCGTGCGGCAGTAGTTCCAGAACGGCGTGTCGTCGCGCTCCGTCGCGTGGTAGTGCAGCACCAGGAAGTCGCGGATCTTGTCGACTTCGAAGTGCGCCTGGCGATTGAACTCGTCGATGTTCTGCTGGTTGAAATCGCGGTCGGGGAAAAAGCTCATCAAGCGCGCGATGCTCGACTGGATCAGGTGGATGCTGGTCGATTCCAGCGGCTCCATGAAACCGCTGGACAGGCCGATCGCCACCACGTTCTTGTTCCAGATTTTCTTGCGCTTGCCGGTGACGAAGCGCAGCGGCTTGGGCTCGGCCAGCGGCGCGCCGTCCAGGTTCGCCAGCAACTGCGCGGTGGCTTCGTCGTCGCTGATGTATTTGCTCGAATAGACGTGGCCATTGCCGATGCGGTGCTGCAGCGGGATGCGCCACTGCCAGCCGGCCGTGCGCGCGGTGGCGCGCGTGTATGGCGTGATCGGCCCGCGCGATTCGCACGGCACCGCCAGCGCGCGGTCGCACGGCAGCCAGTGGGTCCAGTCCTCGTAACCGGTTTTCAGCGCGCCTTCGATCAGCAGGCCACGGAAGCCGGAGCAGTCGATGAACAGGTCCGCTTCGATACGCTCGCCGTTCTCCATCGTCACCGCCGCCACATGGCCGTCGCCTTCGCGCAGGATCACGTCGGCGATCTTGCCCTCGGTGCGGACCACGCCGCGCGCTTCGGCGAACTTGCGCAGGTAGCGGGCATACAGGCCGGCGTCGAACTGGAAGGCGTGGGCGATGTGCGACACCGGCGAGTTGCCGGCATCGACCGCGCGCATGAATTTGTTCTGCGGCGCGGCCACCGCCGCCAGCGAGTAGGCGCCGAAGTCGGGCGCCAACCCGGCCTGGTGCAGCTTGAGCCAGTAGTGGTGGAACTCGACCAGCCCCATGTCCTGGCCGATGCTGCCGAAGGTGTGGATGTAGTTCTCGCCCAGCCGGCCCCAGTCGACGAACTGGATGCCCAGCTTGAAGGTGCCCTGCGTCTCGCGCAGGAACTCGTCTTCGTCGATGCCCAGCGCCTGGTTGAACAGTTTGATCTGCGGGATGGTGGCCTCGCCCACGCCGACGGTGGAGATTTCGTCCGATTCCACCAGGCGCACCTGGTAATGGCCGCCCAGCAGTTTGGACATGGCCGCCGCCGTCATCCAGCCGGCGGTGCCGCCGCCGACGATCAGGATCTGCTTGATGCGGCGGTCCGCTTGATTGTGCTGCATGCTTGTCTCCAGCTTTTGTATTGTCCGATATTGTGCACGAAAAAAAACACCCCCTGCCGGCTGCTGCTGACAGGGGGTGTTTTGGACCGGTCCAAATTACATCTTGTAGTTCAGGCCCAGCAGCATGGTGCGGCCGTACTTGGTGTACTCGCCCGGCACTTTCAGGGTGCCGTTGCTCAGGGTGGTCTGGTAGGCGGCGTCGTTCGCGTTGATCACCTGGAACAGCAGCGACAGGCCCTTGTACTGACCTTCCTTGAACTCGTAGCCAACCTGGAAGTCCACTTGCGCGGCGCCCTTGATGTCGGTGAAGGTGCGGTCGGCGCCGAAGCCGGTCACTTCGCCACGGAAGTTGGAGCGCTCGCTGCGGGTTACGCGTGCCGAGTAGCCCGACTTCTCGTAGAAGAACTGAACGTTCGACACGGTGCGCGACAGGCCAGGCAATGCGCCGGTGGTGCCAGGACCATCCGGAGCGATCTCGCTCTTGGTGCGGGAGATCGAACCGGTGGCGCCGAAGCCGTCCAGGCCAGTCCACAGGACCTTGCCGTCGATGGAGCCCGACAGTTCCACGCCCTTGATCGAGCCGCCGGTGCCGTTGGCTGGGCGGGTCAGCGTGCCGATGTTCGATTTCGGCGTCACGCCATCGTTAGGATAGCTGGTGAAATCGAACGGTACGATCTGGTCGTAGATGTAGGTGCTCAGCTTCTTGTAGAAGGTCGCGGCGCTGAAGTAGGTGCTCTTGTCGAAATACTTCTCGTACGTCAGGTCGATCGCGTTGGCGCGCCATGGCTTCAGGTTCGGGTTGCCGCCGCTGCCGGTCCACAGCAGCTTGGTGGTATCCACCGACGCGCTCGACGACGCGCGCAGCTGGTCCAGGCGTGGACGGGCCATCGTCTTGCCCAGGCCGAAGCGCACGTGCTGCTCGCTGCCCAGGTCGAAGTTCAGGTTCAGGCTAGGCAGGAAGTCGTTGTACGACGTGCCTTCTTCCGCCGACTTCGGCGCGTTCAGGTTGTTGGTGTCGACGTTGTACGCGTTGGAGCTCTGGTTGGTGTGGATCATCTGCACACCGAAGTTGCCCTTGACCGGCACGCCCCAGGTGTCGTCGATGCCGACCTTGGCGTAGGCGGTCGAAACCTTCTCGCTGACCAGCCAGTCCTTGTTGTAGATGTCCTGGTGGATCTTGGGCGTCAACGTGTACACGCTGTTGAGGGCGCCCATGATGTCGTAGCTCATGATGCCAGGGATGCCGGCGAAGCCCAGCGAGGTCGGGTCCTGGATCAGGTTGGACGGCACGGCGATCGGGGTGCGGCCGTTCTTCAGGTTGACCAGCATCTCCGACGATTGACGGGTCTTGTCGCGCTTGGTGAAGTTGAAGCCCACGTCCAGGTTGCTGAACATGCCGTCCAGGCTGCGCTTGGCCGAGAAACGGGCCGATTTCAGCTTGTCGGTCACTTGCGGATACTTGACGTAACCGTCCTGGCCCCAGCCGCCCGAATCGCTCAGCTTGACGATCGAAGGATCGGCATAGTTCAGGCCGGTGGTCACTTGCGGCAGGCCGGTGTTGTTGTCGCGGACGATCTTGGCGGTGTCGGTGTTGGCGGCGCCGGCGTAGGTCTCCAGGATCATGTCCTGGCGGTCGGCCTTCGAGTAGCTGAAGTCGGCGATGCCGGTCCAGTCTTCGTTCATGCGCAGCTTGTTGTTCCAGCCGATGGCGAACAGCTTGTCGCGGTTCGTGTTCAGGTCGTTACGCAGCACGGGCTTGATGCCGCCCACGGTCGCGCTCTGCAGCACCTGGGTGCCGCCGTAGCTGGCGAACACAGGGTTGGTGTAGGTCAGGTCCTTCATCCAGTTGCCGGTGCCGAACTGCATGCCACGGATGGTGGTGTCGGAATCGAATTTCGAGTAGTAGGTGTCGACCATCGACTGGAAGTCGCGGTTCGGTTTCCACTGCACGACCGCCATCAGGCCGTCGCGGGTCTGCTTGGTCGAGCCGGCGTCGATCTCGTTGCCGGAGTTGGCCAGGCCGGTGGTGCTGCCGGTCTTCGGATCGATGCCGTAGCCCCAGCTGCTCCACTTCTGGTACTGGCCTGGGGAATCCAGGCGGGCGTAGCCGACCGCCACACCCAGGGTGCGGTTGTTGAACTGGTCGATGTAGATGCCGCTCAGGCGGTAGCCCTTGTCCTTGTAGCCGGCGTTCTGCTTGCCCAGCGAGTTCTTCTCGCCGCGCACGTTGATCGCCATGGTGCGGCCCGGGAACTCCAGCGGACGCACGGTCTGCAGGTCGACGGTGCCCGACAGGCCCTGGCCGACCAGCGATGCGTCAGGGGTCTTGTAGACCACGGCGCCGTTGATCAGTTCCGATGGATACTGGTCGTATTCGACGCTGCGGTTGTCGCCGGTGGACGCCTGTTCACGACCATTGAGGGTGGTGGTCGAGAAGTCTGGCGCCAGGCCGCGGATGCTCAGCACCTGGGCGCGGCCGGCCACGCGTTGCGCGGCCACACCTGGCAGGCGCGACAGCGATTCGGCGATCGACACGTCCGGCAGCTTGCCGATGTCTTCAGCGGAAATCGCTTCAACGATGGATTCGGAATTCTTTTTAACGGAGATCGCGTCTTCGATACCACGGCGGATACCGGACACTTTCACGGTCTGGATGACAGGCGCGTCGGCGGCTTGGCCGGCGGTCGCGTCTTGCGCGTAGGCGGAACCGGAAATGGCGGACAGCAGCATTGCGCGGCCGGCGGCTACCGGGCTCAATTTAAATGCAACGCTGGTCGGAGCAGGGCTTGCGCCGCGCTGGTTGGTGGATTTCATCATCAAATGTCCCTCACTCATCTAAAAACACACCCGCGACAACTACAGCCTGCTCTCGCACCATCGACTACACGGGTTCCAAGGAATTGCAAACGTTCTAAAAGACGTTCTATGAAGAATTTTGTACTAAAACTAGATTCTGTGTCAATCAGACTTCAGCCGCGCTACACCCGCAGAGTGGCGCCAGCCCTTGGGCGCCCCGCGAAAAAGCTGTGCGCGTTGTATTTCGGCTACAGAAGTGGGCGGCAGAAAGTGTAGTGGAACTACATATTTGACCTCAATGCGACTTCGATACGTAGCATTTCCGACGCCGCCGCCATGGCAAAGTTGCTGCACGGATAATTTTAAGACAGACTCAACAATGAAATGTACTAAAACTAGAATCCCGCATTTGATGACCCGCCTCTTTCATAGTATTCTCGGGTGGAACTGCACAGAAAAACAGCTGTAGTCCGACTACCTGATGGAGACACCATGAGCAAAATCCTCGCCGCCGCGCTGCTGTCCGCGCTGCCGTTCATCGCCCACGCCGACAACTACCGCATCGAGCACATGGACCCGCCGCTGTGGTGGACCGGCATGCACAACGGCGCGCTGCAACTGATGGTGCACGGGCCACGGATCGCCGACCTCGAGCCGGCGCTGGCCTACCCCGGCGTGCGGATCGCCTCGGTGGAGCGGGTCGCCAACCGCAACTACCTGTTCGTCAACCTGGAGATCGCGCCCAACGCCGCGCCGGGGAAGATGGACCTGGTGTTCAAGCGCGACGGCCAGGCGGTGCACTACAACTACCAGCTGCTGGCGCGGGCCGCCGGCTCGGCCCAGCGTGAGGGCTTCAACAGCAGCGACGCCATCTATCAGGTGATGCCGGACCGCTTCGCCAACGGCGATCCCGCCAACGACAACGCGGCCGGCATGACCGAACGCGCCAACCGCGCCGATGCCTCCGGCCGCCACGGCGGCGACCTGCGCGGCATGGCCGAGCATCTGGACTACATCGCCGGCATGGGCTTCACCACCATTTGGCCGACGCCGCTGCTGGAATCGAACTCGCCGGCCTACTCCTATCACGGCTACGCCACCACCGACCATTACCGCATCGATCCGCGCTATGGCAGCAACGAGGAGTACCGCGCCTTTGTCGCGCAGGCGCGCACCAAGGGGCTGGGCGTGATCCAGGACGTGGTGCTGAACCACATCGGCGACAAGCACTGGTGGATGCAGGACATGCCGATGGCGGACTGGCTGACCTACCAAGGCAAGTTCGTGCCGACCGAGCACCATCGGGTGGCGCTCCAGGATCCGTACGCGTCGGAGGAGGACAAGCGCAACTTCACAGAGGGCTGGTTTGTCGAGAGCATGCCGGACCTGAACCAGGCCAACCCGCATGTGGCGACCTATCTGATCCAGAACGATATCTGGTGGATCGAGTACGCGGGCTTGGCCGGCCTGCGGGTCGACACCTATGGCTATTCCAATACCGCCTTCCTGAGCCGCTGGTCCGGCAGCGTGATGGCCGAGTATCCGAAGCTGAACCTGGTGGGCGAGGAATGGAGTCCGCTGATACCGGTGGTCGCGCACTGGCAGGAGGGCAAGCGGAACTTCAACGGCTACGAGTCGCACATGCCGAGCATGATGGACTTCCCGCTGACCGATGCGATGCGCCGCGCGCTGGCCGCGCCGGAAGGCGCCGAGCATGGGCTGACCAATCTGTATGAGACGCTGTCGCAGGACTACCTGTATCCGAACGCCGGCAACCTGGTGCTGTTCGAGGGTAATCACGACATGTCGCGCATCTACAGCGAGCTTAATGCGGACGATGGCTTGTTCCGCATGGCGATGGCCTTCATTGCGACGGCGCCGCGCATCCCGCAGTTCTACGCCGGCACCGAGATCCAGATGACCAGCACCACCAAGGGCCGCGACGATGCGTCGTATCGTCGCGACTTCCCCGGCGGCTGGCGGGGCGACGCGGTCAACGCCTTCACCGGCGCGGGGCTGAGCGCGCAGCAGGCGGCCGCGCAGGCATATGTGAAGAAGCTGTTCAACTGGCGCAAGGGTGCGTCCGTGATCCATCACGGGAAGATGATGCACTACGGTCCTGAGCAGAACACCTACGTCTACTTCCGCTACGACGGCGCCAAAAAAGTCATGGTAGCCTTGAACAAGAACGCCACCGACACCGTGCTAAAGACTGCGCGTTTCCATGAGATGCTGAACGGCGTGCGCGCCGGCGTCGACGTCATCAGCGGCAAGCGCGTTGCGCTCGATGGCGAAGTGACGCTGCCCGCGCGCTCGGCGCTGATACTGGAGATCGAACAATGAAGCTGTCCCGTCGCCGTCTTGGCGCCCTGTCCCTCGCCCTGCCCGCGCTGGCCGCCAGTGCCACCACCACGCTGAGCACCAGCTACCCCACCTGGGACGGCAAGCAGGAGACCGTGCGCTATACCACGCCAGACGCCGGCGCCGCACTGCGCAGCTACACGCAGTCGACCACGATGCGCGTGCGCGACGGCGGCAGGCAGGAGATCAGCTACGCGGAGGCGGACGGGCTGCCGTCCGTCCGCAGCGGCAACCTGGCCTTCGACGCCTTGTTCGCGCTGGCCGGCGTCGAGATGAAGCAGGACTCGGTCAGCGAGATCCGCGACGGCAGCTACAACGGCGGCAAGGCCATCACCTGCGATTGTTTCGAGACGGGCGAGTTGTGGCACTACGTGTGGACGCGCGACCTGTCGTATGCGGCCTCGCTGGGACTGGGCATGCTGGACCCGCGCCGCGTGCGCAACTCGCTGGAGTTCAAGCTGTCCGGTTATCGCGACGGCGTGCGGCCGGGCGCGCACGTTGCCGGCAGCGCCGACGGTTTGCAGATCATCCAGGACACCGGCAGCGGCGGCAGTTGGCCGGTCAGCACGGACCGCGTCAGCTGGGCCTTCGGCGCGGAGGAAGCCTTGAAGGCGCTGGCGCCTGAAGAACGCAAGGCCTTCGCGGCGACCGCGCTGCGTGCGCTGTCCAACACGCTGGAGAACGACCGGCTGGCCGTCTACGATCCGGCGGATGGCTTGTACAACGGCGAGGAATCCTTCCTCGACTGGCGCGAGCAGAGCTACGCGAACTGGATCGCGGGTGACCTGGCCAGCATGGCAACGTCGAAGGCGCTGTCCACCAACGCCGGGCATTACAAGGCGCTGACGCTGGCGGCGCGGCTGGCGCGGGAACAAGGCGACGCTGCGCTGGCGGACAAGTACGCGGCGTGGGCTGCGGACCTGAAGCGCGCCATCAACCAGCGTCTGTGGCAGGCCGACCCCGGCATGTACAGCAGCCTGACGGCCGGCCATTTCGACGGCGCGCCGATGTACAAGTACGACTGGCTCGGGCAATCGCTGGCGATTGTCACCGGCATCGCCGACCGCAAGCAGGCCGAGAGCATCCTGGCGCATTATCCGCATGGCCCGCTGGGCGCGCCGGTGATCTACCCGCAGCAGCCGGGCGTGGCGATCTATCACAACCGCGCCATGTGGCCGTTCGTGACGGCGTTCGGCTTGAGGGCGGCGGCGATGACGGGCAATGTCGCCGTCGCCGATGCGGCCTACGATACGCTGATGCGCGGCGCGGCCCTCAACTTGTCGAACATGGAGAACCTGGAGTGGCTGTCGGGCCAGCCAATGCTGAAGGACCGCCAAGGACAGCGTGACCTGAGCGGGCCGGTGGTGGACTCGCGGCGGCAGCTGTGGTCCGTCGGCGCTTACCTGGGTATGGTGGTGGGCGGCGTGTTCGGTGTGCAGACGACGGACGACGGCATCGCGTTGCGTCCGTTCGTGACGGCCAGGCTGCGGCGCGAGGCGTTCGCGGGCAGCGATGCGGTCACGCTGAACAATCTGGCGCTGCGCGGCAAGCGTGTGCAGGTGCGGCTGTCGCTGCCGCCCGCCGGGCGCGGCGACGGCTATTACGAAGTGGATGCCGTCACGCTGAACGGCAAACCGGCGGCGGCTTCGCTGGCCTGGTCGGCGCTGGATGCGGACAATGTCATAGAGGTCCGTCTCGGCAAGCTGGTGGCGGGCCAGCAGATCAAGCGCAGCGTGGGCGCGCAGCCGCTGGCGGTCGATCCTGCCGTGTACGCGCCGCCGGAGCCGCGCATCGTCAAGCTGGAACGCGGCACTTACGATTTTCCGACGCTGCATCTTGAGGGTGCCGGCAAGGGTGTGGTATACAACATCTACCGCAACGGCAGGCTGGCCACGCAACGCGTGACCGCCAAGACGTGGGCTGACCGCCGCGCCACGCTGCCAGGTCATGGCGAGAGCGACAATCTGTGCTACTCGGTGGAGGCGATGTACGCCGGCTCGGGCAACCGCAGCCATCACAGTGCGCCGGTCTGCCTGGGCGGTGGCGTGGAGATCGCCGTCGGCGACCGGCGCGTGCGATCGAGCGTGGCCGAGGCGGATGGCCGCATCGCCGGCTGGGGCGCGCCGGCCGATACCTTCGCGGTGCAGGACATCAAGGTCGAGCGCGACGGCAGCTACGCGCTGCAGCTCAAGTACCGCAACACCGCGCACCAGGTCAACCTGGGCATCAGTGGCGGCGTGAAGTGGATGACGCTCAAGGATGGCAGCGGCGCCGTCGTGGCGCAAGGCGTGGTGGCGCTGCCGCATTCGCCGGCCAGCGCGGAGCCGTCGTGGTCGACGCCGCTGAAGGCCGCGCTCAAGGCGGGCAGTTACCGCTTGGAGCTCGGCGATTTCTACAACATGAGCTACCTGCAAAGTAACGCAAGCTATGGCGATGCGGGCGGCGTCAAGGGACCATCGAACCGCTTCGATATCCACGGCATCCGCATCATGCCGCTGCCGCGCGAAGCCGGCACGGCAAGCGGCGGCTAAGCGGCGGCGCCCATCCGCGCGGGCGCGGCAGGCGGCGGTGACGGCTAAACGGCAGTGTCCGCTGGCGCCGACAGCCGGCGGCGGTTTGCCAGCAGCGTCTCCAGCTCGTCCGGCGGCACGGCGGCGCTCAGGCAGAAGCCGAAGGCCTCATCGCAGCCCATCGCGGTCAGCTGGGCCAGCTGGTCGCCGGTTTCCACGCCGCCGGCGATCACCTGCATGTTCAGCGTATGGGCCATGGCGATGATGGCGCGCACCATCGCGCCCTCGTCCGCCGCCCGGCCGTCGCAGTGGCGTTCGGGCGGATGCAGGGTCGTGCGGCGCAGGTCGTCGACGAAGGAATTGTTGATCTTCACCAGATCGACCGGGAAGCGCCGCAGGTAATTGAGCGACGCATAGCCGGTGCCGAAATCGCTGATCGAAATGCGCATGCCCAGCTCCTTGAACTGGCGCAGCACAGTCTCGCAATTCTGATTCTTATCGATCAACATGTCCTCGGTGATTTCCAGTTCGATGTAACGCCCCGGCACGCCGGCCCGCTCCAGGATGTCGGCAAAGACGCCGGCGATGTCCTTCTGGTAGAACTGGCGCTGCGACAGGTGCACCGACACCGTCAGCGGATGGCCCAGCTCCATCCAGCGCCGCGCCTGGGCGGCGGCGGTGGCCAGCACCCACGCGCCCACCGGCAGGATCAGCGCACTGTCCTCCAGCACCGGCAGGAAGTCCGGCGGCATCACCAGCCCCAGCTCCGGATGGCGCCAGCGCAGCAGCGCCTTGACGCCGGTTATCTTCTGCTCGCTCAGGTTCAGCTTGGGCTGGTAGGTCAGCACGAACTCGCCGTGCTCCAGCGCGTGGCGCAGCGCAGTCTCCTGCACCACCCGCGAGTAGGCCTTGGCCTGCATGGTGGGCACGAAGCGCACCCCGGCGCCCTTGCCGCGCTGCTTGGCAGCGTACATCGCCAGGTCGGCTTTCTCCAGCAGCGCCTCGATGTCGAGGTCGTCGTCGGGATAGACGGCGATGCCGATGCTGGCGGCCACCGCCAGCGTCTCGCCGTGGACCAGGAATGGCAAGGCGATCGCCGCCTTGATCTTGTCGGCCACCTGCTGCGCATCCTGGGCGCAGCGCAGTTCGGTCAGTAGCACGATAAACTCATCGCCGCCCTGGCGCGCCACTGTGTCGACCTCGCGCACGCACTGGCGCAGGCGCTGCGCGAACTGCACCAACACCTGGTCGCCGGCGTCGTGGCCGAGCGTGTCGTTGATGGCTTTGAAATGGTCGATGTCGACAAACAACACCGCCAGCAGGCTGCCGTGCCGGCGCGCGTAGGCGATGCCGTGTTCCAGCTGCAACTGGCATTGCAGGCGGTTGGGCAGGCCGGTCAGGTTGTCATGGTGGGCGATGTAGTCCAGCCGCATTTCCGCTTCGCGGTGCGCCTCCAGCGCCGATTGCAGCTGTACGCACCGGGCGCGCATGCCACGGACCCGCAGTTCGCCGTACCACAGCGCCAGCAGGCTGAATGCAAGGCCGGCCAGTACCGGCAATAGACTGTTCATGCTGTCCCTCTCCGTCCCGGGGAAGAGGGAAGCATACTCAATAGATCAGCGGTTCCAAGCGTGTTCGAGCCTGTATTTGAGCGACATCAAAAGACGCCCCACAATCAGGCCGCTCCGGCCACCTGTAACCTGCGCGTCGGGGCTGTCGGCGCGTGGTGCAGTTGCCCCTGCAGCTTGAACACGCTCACCGCCGCGGCCAGCCCGGCCGCCTGCTGCTCCAGCGCGTCGGCGGCCGCCGCGGCCTCCTCCACCAGCGCGGCGTTCTGCTGGGTCACGCTGTCCATCTGGCTGATGGCGATGCTGATCTGTTCGATGCCGTCGCGCTGCTCGACGCTGGCGACCGAGATCTCGCCGATGATGGCGGTCACCCGCTGCACGCTGGCCACCACCTCGCCCATGGTCTCGCCGGCCTGGCCGACCAGCCGGCTGCCGGCCTCCACCCGCCCCACCGAATCGCCGATCAGTTCCTTGATTTCCTTGGCCGCCGCAGCCGAACGCTGGGCCAGGTTGCGCACCTCGGACGCCACCACCGCGAAACCACGTCCCTGCTCGCCGGCGCGGGCCGCCTCCACCGCCGCGTTCAGCGCCAGGATGTTGGTCTGGAAAGCGATACCATCGATCACGCCGATGATGTCGACAATCTTGCGCGACGATTCATTGATCGAACCCATGGTGCGCACCATCTGCTCGACCGCATCGCCGCCCTTGGCCGCCACGCTGGAGGCGGTGTCGGCCAGCTTGCAAGCCTCGGCCGCGTTGGCATTGTTCTGCTGCACGGTGGTGGTCAGTTGCACCATGGCCGCCGCGGTTTCCTCCAGCGAGCTGGCCTGCTCCTCGGTGCGGCCCGACAGATCGAGATTGCCGGCGGCGATGTCCACCGCCGCGCCGTGGATGGCGTCGGTGCCGACGCGCACCTGGCCGACAATGTGGCTCAAGTTGCCCTGCATGCGTTTGAGCGCGCCAAGCAAGAGCCCGATCTCGTCGGTGCTGCGGACGTGCACCTCGCTGCTCAGATCGCCGGAAGCCACGGTCTCCGCCATGTTGACCGCCTCGTGCAGCGGCACCGTGATGCTCTTGATCAGCCACAGCACCGTGACGCAGCCGACCACCAGCGTGACCAGCAGCGTGACACCCATGGCCAGCATCGCCCGCGCATGCTCCGCCTTGTTCTCGACCTCCATTTCAACGATCATGCGCTGCGATTCCTTGCCGATGAAGGCGACGATGTCATCGATCTTCTTGGTAGGCTCGCGGTCCATGCCCTTCACCAGCGCGTCGACCACATGGGCGCTGTCCTGGCTGGCGGGATCGTATTTTTCCAGGGCCCCCATATAGCGTTTCACCAGCTCGTTCTGGGTGGCGATCGCCTCGTCCATCAGCGGCGTTTTCAGGTCCAGCTTGGCCAGCAGCGCATTCAGCTTCTGCAATTCGCCGCGCGTGGTTTCGCCGCCCTTGACGAAGGCCTTGCTGTACTTGTCGAAGTTGGCCGGATCGTTGCCGCGCAACAGGGTATTCTTCCACTCCTGGACCTGGATCTTGAATTCGACCTGGGCGCTGCGCGCCATGTCGACAGCCTGCGTCAGCGCTTGCATGCGCTGCATGGCGACGGCATTGGCCGCGTTGCTGGAATCCAGCGCACGCCAGCCGCCGGTGGCGACGACCAGCAGCGAGATAAAGAAGAAGCCGCCCAGCAAACCCAGCCGCACGCCTATCTTCAGGTTGGCGAGTTTCATTAGTATCCCCTTCGGTAAAAATTCAATTCGTACAAGACCCGCGCGACGGAGTGGCCGCCGCGAATGTGTGACTCATATTTCTTGAATTGCGGCCGTTTTTTGGGGACCAGGCAACCTTTAGTTCTTAAAATCCATCATGCGCTCACGCGCCAGAAAATCCAAGCCACCCCTCTCAAAAATCTATCGAATTCCCACCGTTGCAACAGCCCAAGCGATCAGCCCTGCAACTCGATGCGGTAAATATTGGTAGGACGGTCATGCGGCGGCAGCTTGCGCAGCTCGACAAATTCCAGCCCCAGCTTTTGCAGCAGCCGGATGGAATTGGCGTTGCCCGGATCGGTCAGGCCCAGCAGGCGCCGCATGCGCAGCTGGTCGCGCGCGTAGGCCACCACAGCCACCGCCGCCTCGTAGGTGTAGCCCTGGCCGAACCAGGCCGGGCGGATCGCGTAGCCGATGTCGACATCGTCCAGGCCGTCGCGCTTGATCAGGCCGCACAAGCCCAGCGGCGCGCCGTCGCTCTTGCGCTCCATCACGTACAGCGAATGGCCGCGCTGCTCCTGCATCGCGCGCGGCCCTTCGATGATGGCCTTGCGCGCATCGTCGATGCTGCGGATGCCCTTGTCGCCGATAAACTCCAGCCAGGTTGGATCGTTGACCAGTTCAAAGTAAAAATGCGCGTCATCGACGGTGATGGTGCGCAGGCTGAGGCGTTCGGTTTCCAATATCTTCATGCATCGGGCCAATGAGAGGGATCGTCCAGCAACTGGTACATGACGTACACGTCGACATACCCGAGATGGGCGTGATAGTAGGCGCGCGGCAGCGTGCCGACGATGGTGAAGCCGAGCTTCTTCCACAGCAGCACGGCGGGGACGTTGGAGCTGACCACGTAGTTGAACTGCATCGCCAGGTAGCCTTGCGCGCGTGCGCGGTCCAGGCAGTCGCCGCCCAGCAGCTTGCCGACGCCGACGCCCTGCGCCGCCGGGCTGACCATGAAGGAGGCGCTGGCAACGTGCGAGCCGCGGTCGCGCTGGTTGGCGATCAGGCGGTACATGCCGACCAGCCGTTCGCCGTTCAGGACGGCCACATACGATTGCACCCCGGGACCGAACCAGTACGCATGGCAATCTTCGCGGCTGGTGTCGGCGGCGAACAAATAGGTGTCGCCGCTGGCTATCAATTCCTGGAAAATTTCCCACATGGCGCCGAAGTCAGCTTCCGAGGCGGGACGGATGGCGATTTCTTTCAAGTCGGCTCCAGGCGAGTTAAACAGTGTTCGATTGTCATGTATTTCCGAAGGCAAGTCCAGCCTCAGCGCCCCAAGCGGAAATCGACCGTGGCCGGCCGCCCCGGCAAGCTCAGGCGCGCCTGCGCGCGCGGCGCCTCGGCGATCACCTTCCCGCGCCGCATCACCATGCGGCGCGCCGCGCGCAGGCGGATCGCCTCCACCGGATCGGCCGCGTCCAGCAGCACCAGGTCGGCGTGGCAGCCCACCGCCACGCCGTAGTCGCGCAGGCCGAGGATGCGCGCCGGCGCCGCCGTCACCGCCTGGTAGCAGGCGCGCATGGCGTCCTGCCCCGTCATCTGCGCCACGTGCAGGCCCATGTGCGCCACCTCCAGCATGTCGCCCGAACCCAGGCTGTACCACGGGTCCATCACGCAGTCGTGGCCGAACGCGACCTCGATGCCGGCCGCCAGCATCTCCGGCACCCGCGTCATGCCGCGCCGCTTCGGATAGCTGTCGTGGCGGCCCTGCAGCGTGATGTTGATCAGCGGGTTGGCGATCGCCGCCACGCCCGCCTCGCGGATCAGCGGCAGCAGCTTGCTCACATAATAGTTGTCCATCGAATGCATGGAGGTCAGGTGCGAGCCGGCCACGCGGCCGTGCAGGCCGAGCCGGTTGCTGTGGTAGGCCAGCGTTTCGATGTGGCGCGACATCGGATCGTCCGACTCGTCGCAATGCATGTCCACCATCAGGCCCTGCTCGGCGGCGAACTCGCACAGGATGCGCACCGACTCGGCGCCGTCGGCCATGGTGCGCTCGAAGTGCGGGATGCCGCCCACCACGTCCACGCCCATGCCGACCGCGCGCTTGAGGTTGGCCAGCGCGGTCGGGCTGCGCAGCACGCCGTCCTGCGGGAAGGCCACCAGTTGCATGTCCAGGTAGGGCGCGACCAGGCGCTTGACCTCCAGCAGCGCCTCCACCGCCAGCAGGCGGTCGTCGCAGATGTCGACGTGGGTGCGGATCGCCAGCAGGCCGCGCGCGGCGGCCCAGTCGCAATACTGCAGCGCGCGCTCGACCAGCGCCTGCTGGGTCAACTCGGGCTTGAGCTCGCCCCACAGCGCTATGCCTTCGAGCAAAGTGCCGGAGGCGTTGACGCGCGGCAGGCCGTAGCTGAGCGTGGCGTCCATGTGGAAATGGGCGTCGACAAACGGCGCGCTGAGCAGGTCGCCGCCGGCGTCGATTTCCTGCGCGCCCTTGAGCGGCAGCGCCGGGCCGACGGCGGTGATGCGGCCGTGCCCGATGGCGACGTCCACGCCCGTTTGTCCATCGGCCAGGCTGGCGTTTCGTATTACCGTCTCGATCACCGCATCCATCCGCGCTCCCCGCCTATTTTTTCGTCCAGTATGAAAATTCCGACTCGTAGCAGACCGTTTCGATCTCCGCGATCTTGTCCTGCATCGCCGCCTGGGCGTCGAGGATGGCCTGATTGTAGACAGACGGGCCGATTTCACGCAAACAATAATCGAGCAGCAGGCGCGCCTTCAGCTCACCCACCTCCTCGTCCATGTTTTCCGCGCAGTAGCGCTGGATGGAACCCAGCAGGCGTTGCTCGACTTCCTTGTTCAATTTGATGGCCATGCGTTTCCTTTTTCATTGAATTCGATAACTTGTTGCGGCGCAGTAATCCAGAGTTTTTTCCTGTCTGCATTGCGGTAGATCAACATCCGTACGGGTAGTGTCCACGCGGCATGTTTCCTTGTTGCGGGCTTTGCGACATGGCAGATAAAATAACTTTCCAAGCCCGGCTTTCGCCGCTAGAATGAGGATATTGCAATGCATCATAATGCACCCCGTGTGCGCAGCTTGACCGACATTCTAATCGTCTCAGGAGAAACCATGTCTTCGATCACCGAACAGTTTTCCGCAGCTACGAAGTCCCAGTTGGAAGCCCAATTCAAGATCTTCAACACGTTTGCCAGCACCGCCGTCGAGAGCGCGGAAAAGGTCATCGCGCTGAACATCAGCACCACCAAGGCTTCGGTGGAAAAATCGTCGGCAGCGGCGAAAAAACTGCTCGGCGCCAAGGACCCGCGCGAATTCTTCAGCCTGAGCGCCGCCGAACCGGCCAGCTTCGACAACCTGCTGGCCTATGGCCGTGAGCTGTACAGCATCGCCTCCGGCGTCCAGAACGAGTTGATCCAGAGCGCGCAGTCCACCATCAAGCAAGTCTCCGACCTGGCCGCCGCGCCGGTCACCGCGCTGAAGGCCGGCGTCAAGGCGGCCGCGCCCGCTCCAGCCGCTGCCGCGCCGGTAGCCGCAGCGCCAGTGGCCGCGGCGCCGGTTGCCGCCGCTCCAGCCGCAGCGCCGGCCGTGGTTGCGCCGCCGGTGGTGGTGGCGGTGGCAACGCCGGCCAACGAGCCGGTCGCCGCGCCGGAAGTCAAAACCGCCAAGGCGACTGCCAAGCCGAAAGCCGCCGAGGAAGCGCCGGCGCCGGTGGAAGTCAAGGCCGCGGTCAAGCGTTCGTTCCCGGCGCCGCCTGAAAAACCAGTGGCCGCCGCCGTCGACAGCAAGCCGGATCTGAAATCCGTGCCGGCGCCAAAGGTCAAACCCAGCAGCAAGCAGCTCGACATGCTGAGCGGCAGCAAATCCAAGAAGTAAGCTAGCGCCGCGCTGGTGCCGGGCACGTCCGGCGGGCATGTTGTATCCTAGCGGACTACGCGCTAATCCGAGGCAACATGTCTAAACTTTCCGTGCTGATCGGCGGCTTCGTCCGCCAGCACAGCCGTGCCTACGCCCTGTCCGGCGCCATGCTGGCCGGCGTGGCCATCCTCACCATCTGGGTGCCGCGCAAGGTCGGCGCCATGATCGACGGCCTGGCCGCCCACACCCTCGGCGGCAACGCGCTGCTGATGGAAATCGGCACACTGCTGCTGATCGGCGCCGGCATCTATTTCCTGCGCGTGGCCTGGCGCCAGATCCTGTACGGCGCCGCCTACCAGCTCGGCGTGTCGCTGCGCACCCGCCTGTACAACCGCCTCACCGTGCAAGGCGCCGCGTTCTACCAGCGCCAGCGCACCGGCGACCTGATGGCGCTGGCCACCAACGATATCGACGCCATCGAGATGGCCGCCGGCGAAGCCATGCTGGCCGGCTTCGACGGCGCGCTGACGCTGGTGATGGTGCTGGGCGTGATGCTGCTCGGCGTCGACTGGCGCCTGGCCTGCATCGCGCTGCTGCCGTTCCCGCTGATGGGATGGGCGTTCTGGTACATCTCCGGCCACATCCACACCGCCTCCACCGATTCGCTCAAGCGCTTCAGCGCCCTCAACGACCATGTGCAGGAAACCCTGTCCGGCGTGCGCACCTTGCGCGCGCTGGGCCTGGAGCAGCGCAGCGCGCGCCAGTTCGGCGAGCTGGCGCAAAAGGCGTCCGACGCCAGCCTGCGCGCCCAAGTGTGGGAGGCGGCCTACGAACCGGCGGTCGGCCTGACGCTGACCGCGGCCGGCGGCCTGACCTTGGGCCTGGGCGGCTACCTGGTCTGGCAGAACCAGCTGACCATCGGCGCGCTGACCAGCTTCACCATGTACCTCGGCCAGCTGATCTGGCCGATGTTCGCGGCCGGCTGGGTGCTGTCGCTGATCGAGCGCGGCCGCGCCGCCTGGCAGCGCCTGCATCCGATGCTGGACGCGCCGCTGGCCATCGACGACCACGGCACGCTGGCCGCTGTGGCGCCGGGTCCGTTGTCGCTGCACAATGTCACGTACGCCTATCCCGAACAGGGCGCGCCGGCGCTGAGCGGCATCACGCTGGAACTCAAGCCAGGCCAGACGCTCGGCCTGGTCGGCCCCACCGGCTGCGGCAAGTCGACCCTGCTGCGGGTGCTGCTGCGCCAGCTGACGCCACAATCGGGCAGCGTGCGCTGGAGCGGCCACGCGCTCGACGAATACAAGCTGCACGCGCTACGCGCCGCCATCAGCTGGGTGCCGCAGGAATCGTTCCTGTTCTCCGCCTCGATCGCCGACAACATCGCGCTGGCGCGTCCCGGCGCCACGCGCGCGCAGGTCGAGCACGCGGCCACGCTGGCCGCCATCCACGACGACATCCTGCAATTCCCGCAAGGGTATGAGACCGAGGTGGGCGAGAAAGGCATCACGCTGTCCGGCGGCCAGCGCCAGCGCGTCGCCATCGCCCGCGCGCTGCTGGCCGATAACGACCTGCTGCTGCTCGACGACGCCCTGTCCGCCGTCGACACCGGCACCGAGACGCGCATCCTGCGCCACCTGGAGGAACTGCGCCAGGCGCGCCACGGCCGCAGCGCCGTCATCGCCAGCCATCGCCTGAGCGCGGTGGTCAACGCCGACCTGATCGTCGTGCTGCGCGACGGCCGCGTCAGCGAAACCGGCAGCCACGAACAACTGCTGGAGCAGGACGGCTGGTACGCCAGCCAGTGGCGCTATCAACAATTGGAAGCCAGCCTCAATGCCCTTTAAGCCCGAACCCACCTCCGCGCGCCGCCAGACCTGGCAGGCGTTCTCCCTGCTGCGCCGGGCCGCCCTGCCCGACCAGCACCACCTGGGCTGGGCCGTGCTGTGGCTGGTGCTGGCCGCGCTGCTGGAAGTGTCCGGCCCGATCATGGGCAAGGCGCTGATCGACGAGCACCTGCTGCCGCACCACCTGGACTGGCCGCGCATGGCCGGCCTGCTGGGCGGCATGGTGCTGACCGGCTGGATCGCCAGCGGCCTGCGCTACCTGCAGCTGGTGCGCCTGTCAGGCCTGGCGATGCGCTCGGTGATGCGGCTGCGCGAGATGGTCTACACCCACGTGCTGCTGCTGCCGATGGCCTTCTTCGACCGCGCCATCACCGGCCAGCTGGTCTCGCGCGTGACCAACGACACCGAGGCCGTCAAGACGCTGTACATCCAGGTGCTGTTCGTGATGCTGGACTCGACCATCGTACTGGTCGGCACGGTGGCGGCGATGGCCTGGCTGGACTGGCACCTGATGCTGATCGTGCTGGCGCTGCTGCCGGCGGTGCTGCTGATCGTCTGGCTGTACCAGCGCTGGAGCGCGCCGGCCGTCACGCGCGCCCGCGCGCTGCGCAGCGACATCAACGGCCAGATGGCAGAGTCGATCGGCGGCATGAGCGTGCTGCAGGCGAACAACGCCGAGGCGCGCTTCGGCCAGCGCTTCGCCGCCACCAACCAGGACCACTACACCGCCCGCCTGGCCGAGCTGCGCGCCAACGCCTGGCTGCTGCGCCCGGCGCTGGACCTGTTCAACATCATCCTGCTGGCGGCGGTGATCTACCTGTTCGGCCAGCGCGCCATGACCGCCGCCGAGGTGGGCGTGCTGTACGCCTTCATCAGCTACCTGGCGCGCGTGATCGAGCCGCTGATCCAGATCACCATGCAGTTCAGCCAGCTGCAGCAATCGGTGGTGGCCACCGCGCGCGTGGCCACGCTGCTGGACGAGGCCACCGCCACCGAGCACGCCAGCCAAGGCCACGACGCCGGCCTGGCCACCGCGCGCACCGCCGCCAACGATGCCAACGCGCCGGCGGTCGCCATCCGCCACCTGAGCTTTGCCTACAACGAAGGCCATCCGGTGCTGCACGACCTGTCGCTGGAGATCCCGCAGGGCGCCTTCGTCGGCATCGTCGGCCACACCGGCAGCGGCAAATCCACGCTGCTGTCGCTGCTGCTGCGTTTTTATCCGGTGCGCCAGGGCAGCATCGCCATCCACGGCGTGCCGCTGGACGCCATCGCCAACGAGCGCTTCCGCGCCGACGTCGGCCTGGTGCCGCAAGACCCCTTCCTGCTGGCCGCCTCGGCGCGCGAGAACATCGACATGGGCCGCGGCCTGACGCAGGCGCAGATCGAGACCGCCGCGCGCGCCGCCCACGCGCACGACTTCATCGCCGCGCTGGACCAGGGCTACGACACCGCGCTGGGCGAAGGCGGCTCGCGGCTGTCGGTCGGCCAGAAGCAGCTGATCGCCATCGCCCGCGCGCTGGCCGGCGCGCCGCGCATCCTGCTGCTGGACGAGGCCACCTCGCACATCGATTCGCAGACCGAGCAGATCGTGCAGACCGCGCTCGACGAGCTGCGCGGCACCGTGACGGTGATCGCCATCGCGCACCGGCTGTCGACCATCCGCGACGCCGACCGCATCATCGTGCTCAACCACGGCCGCATCGCCGAGACCGGCCCGCACGAGCAGCTGATGCAGATCAACGGCGGCCTGTACCAGCGGCTCTACCTGCTGCAGCAGCTGGCCGCCTAGCTTTCCGGTCCCGCCGACAATGTTGGAAGTATTGCCATCCTGTTGGCAATATGTCGTTCCCGTGTGAAAAATTCCTGCCCTGCGAACTTTCCTGTCTGCAACACGAATATAATCACCGAGGCACTTTGCAGGTGCGGCGGAACAACCGGGAGCGTCAGTTGGCAGGGAACAGAAATGGCTGGAGGCTAGTCCACGCGGGACCGCGCGCCATCGCGGCCGCCGCCGCGCTCGCGCTGGCAGCGGCCGCGCCGGCCGCAGCCGACGATGGCCCGCCCACGCTGCATGCCCGCATCCTCGAGCTGCGCGAACAAAGCCGCTTCGTCTCATACAAGGCGCTGCCGCAGCTGCTCAGGCTGCAGGTCGAATCGGCCAGTGCGCCGCCGGCCGCCAAGGCCGAGCTGCTCGAACAGCTGAGCATGGCGAACCTGCGCGCCGGCCACAGCGACGCCGCCCTGGCCGCAGCCGACCAGCTGATCGCCTACGGCCGGTCGCTGCGCGACAACGCCATCATCGCCCGGGGCCAGATGGCCAAGAGCTATGCGCTGTTCGACCGCGCCGACGTCAAGGCCGCGAACCAGCTGTCCTTCGACGCCGAAAAAACCGCCGCCGCCAGCAGCAACCTGGCGGTACGCTCGCAGGCCGCCGTCACCGCCGGCCAGACCTGCTCGATACAGGGCGACTTCCCCGCCGCGCTGGTCAAGCTGCAGAACGGCGTCGACCTGGCGCGCCAGGTGAACGACGATCCGCTGATCCTGTTCGCCGCGCTCAACGCGCTGGTCGGGCTGTACAGACAGATGAAGGAATACGACAAGGCCTACGCCACGCTGGACGAGCTGCTGCCTTATACCGAGAAGCTGCACCTGCCGGGCCGCATGGCGGCTGCCAGGAACACCGAGTCCATCCTGGCCACCGCCACCGGCCATCCCAAGCGCGCCCAGCGCGCGCTGCTGCACAGCCTGGACCTGGAACGCCAGCTGGGCGCGGAGCGCATGCTGGGCACGACCCTGGTCAACCTGTCCGACAACTACCTGAAGGAGCACGACTATGTGCACGCGGCCCAGTACGCGAAGGAATCGCTGCGCTACACCCAGCTGAGCAACGACCAAACGGTGGAGGCGGTCGCGCGTTCCAACCTGGGCCAGGCCTACCTGGGCCTGGGCCGCATCGCCGAGGGCAAGCGGCAGTATGAGGCGAGCATGGCGCGCTACGAGCAGCAGAACGACAAGCCCGAACTGCAAGCCACGCTGCGCGAATACGGCGAGGCGCTGGAGCAGGCGGGCGACCTGACCGCGGCGGTGTCGGCCTACCACCGCGAACGCGTGCTGTCCAACGAGCTGTTCGAGAAGCGGCGCCGGCAGGCGGTGCTGGAACTGCAGGAAAGATACGACACCGACAAGCGGCAGCGCCAGATCCAGCTGCTGAGCCAGGAGAACCAGGTCAAGGGTGCCGAGATCGAGAACCGCCGCCTGCAGCAGCGCGTATGGTGGCTGATGGCCCTGGTGTTCGGGCTGGCGTCGGTGGTGGTCGGCCTGTTGTACCGCAGGATGAGGCAGGCCAACGCGCAGCTGGAGGTGAAGAACCTGGAGCTCAAGGCGCAGTCCACCCTCGATCCGCTGACCTCGCTGTACAACCGCCGCCACTTCCAGGACCACATGCGCGAGTGCGCGCCGGAAGGTGACGACACCGTCGGCGCCCTGTTCCTGCTGGACGTCGACCATTTCAAGCACATCAACGACCGCCACGGCCACGCCGCCGGCGACGCCGTGCTGAAGATGATCGCCGGGAACCTGCGCGTGGTGCTGCGCGAGACCGACATGATCGTGCGCTGGGGCGGCGAGGAGTTCCTGGCCTTCCTGCCGGCGCTGCCGCGCCACGGCATCGACGAGGTCGCGCGCCGCATCCTAGACGGCATCGCGTCGCAGGTCGTCCGCTACCAGGAGCAGGAGATTTCGGTGAGCGTGTCGGTGGGCTTCGCGCCGTACCCGCTGGCGCCGGCCGGCGCGCCGCTGCCGTGGGAATGCGCGGTCAACCTGGCCGACATGGCGCTGTACCTGGCCAAGGCCAACGGCCGCAACCGCGCCTACGGCGTGCGCGGCTTCCACAACTTCCAGCACACCTCGATGGCGCGGATCGAACAGGACCTGGAGGGCGCGTGGCGGGCCGGCCTCGTGGACTTGAGCGTGGTGCAGGCCGCCGACAGCCTTCCCGTTCTGGCAACGTTGTAAAAAACATTGCTATTCAACTGGCAATATCGATCATTTTCTTGCCATTTCCGCCACGAATAGTGTGCATTTTCGGGTGAAAAATCATGGTTTCAGGGGCTTTCTCGTCTGCAACAAGAATATAATTGTCTAGACACTTTGCACGTGCAATGGACAACCGGGAGCGTCAGTTGGCGGGTATCAGAAATGGCTGGTGGCTAGTTCGCGCGGGACCGCGTGCCCTCGCGGCCGCCGTGACACTCGCCCTGACGCCGGCGGCGGTGATGGCGGCCGATGCCGTGCCGTCCTCGCTGTATGCCCGCATCCTCGAAGTGCGCGAACAAAGCCGCTTCGTGCCGGACAAGGCCCTGACGCAGCTGCTCAAGCTGCAGGCCGAGGCGGTCAACGCGCCGCCCGCCACCCAGGCCGAACTGCTCACCCAGCTGACCATGGCCAATATGCGCGCCGGCCACAGCGACGCCGCCCTGGCCGCGGCCGACCAGCTGATCGCCTATGGCCAGTCGCTGCGCGACAACGCCATCATCGCCAAGGGCCAGATGGTCAAGAGCTTCGTGCTGTTCGACCGCGCCGACGTCAAGGCCGCGCACCAGCTCTCCTTCGACGCCGAGAAGACCGCCGCCAACAGCAGCAACCTGGCCTTGCGCTCGCAGATCGCGGTGGCGGTCGGCGACACCTACGCCGCGCAAGGCAACTTCCCCGCCGCGCTGGTCAAGCTGCAGAACGGCGTCGACATGGCGCGCCAGGTGAACGACGATCCAGTGATCCTGGTCGGCGCGCTCAACGAGCTGGTCGGGCTGTACACGCAGATGAAGGACTACGACAAGGCCTCGGCCGCGCTGGAGGAGCTGCTGACCGAGACCGAGAAGCTGCGCTCGCCGGGCCGCATGGCGGCCGCCAAGATCACCGAGTACGGCCTGGCCATCGATTCCGGCCAGCCCAAGCGCGCCCTGCGCGCGCTGCTGCAAAGCCTGGACCTGGAGCGCAAGCTGGGCGCCGAGCGCATGATGGGCGTGACCCTGGTCAACCTGTCCGACAGCTACCTGAAGGAGCACGACTACCCGCGCGCGGCCCAGTACGCGACCGAATCGCTGCGCTCGACCCAGCTGACCAACGACAAGTCGGTGGAGGCCACCGCGCGCGTCAACCTGGGCCAGGCCTACCTGGGCATGGGCCGCATCGCCGAGGGCAAGAAGCAGTACGAGGCCGGCATGGCCCGCTACGAGCAGGAGAACAACAAGCCCGACCTGCAATCGGCGCTGCGCGAATATGGCGAGGCGCTGGAGCGCTCGGGCGACCTGGGCGGCGCGGTGTCGGCCTACCACCGCGAGCGCAAGCTGTCGAACGAACTGTTCGAGAAGCAGCGCCGGCAGGCGGTGCTGGAGCTGCAGGAAAAATACGAGACCGAGAAGAAGCAGCGCCAGATCCAGCTGCTGAGCCAGGAGAACCAGGTCAAGGGCGCCGAGATCGACAACCGCCGCCTGCAGCAGCGCGTGTGGTGGCTGCTGGCCCTGGTGTTCGCGCTGGCGTCGGTGGTGGTCGGGCTGTTGTACCGCAAGGTGCGGCACGCCAACGCCCAGCTGGAGGTGAAGAACCTGGAGCTCAAGGCGCAGTCCACCCTCGATCCGCTGACCTCGCTGTACAACCGCCGCCACTTCCAGGACTTCATGCGCGACAGCCTGCACGCCGGCCTGCCGGTGCTGGACAAGCGCACGCTGCACGGCGACGACATCGTCGGCGCCCTGTTCCTGCTGGACGTCGATCACTTCAAGCACATCAACGACCGCCACGGCCATGCCGCCGGCGACGCCGTGTTGCGGATGATCGCCGAGAACCTGCGCGTGGTGCTGCGCGAGACCGACATGATCGTGCGCTGGGGCGGCGAGGAGTTCCTGGCCTTCCTGCCGGCGCTGCCGCGCCATGGCGTTGACGAGGTCGCGCGCCGCATCCTGGCCGGCATCTCGTCGCAGGTCATCCGCTACCAGGACCAGGAGATTTCAGTCAACGTGTCGGTGGGCTTCGCGCCGTTCCCGCTGGCGCCGGCCGGCGCGCCGCTGCCGTGGGAACGCGCGGTCAACCTGGTCGACATGGCGCTGTACCTGGCTAAGGCGCACGGCCGCAACCGCGCCTATGGCTTGCGCGGCTTCCACAACTTCCAGCACACCTCGATGGAGCAGATCGAACAGGACCTGGAGGGCGCGTGGCGGGCCGGCTTCGTCGACCTGAGCGTGGTGTTCGGCAGCGAGCAGGAACAGCGACTGGCCGAACACAACAACGTGGTTCCGCTCAAGCGCACGCCGGAACCGGCGAAGACCACACCTCATTGACTTTCCAAATTTCAACTGAAATATAATAAGCTGGGTTTTTTTGGAAATTTTCAAAGCGAGGGGCGGCAGGCGGTGATCAAGCCAGGAAACAGATGGACAGGAGTGCGGGCGCGGCTGCGGTGCGCCGCCCTCCTGCTCGCGCTCGCGCCGGGAGCGGCGCTGGCGCTGTCCGAGCTCGACCAGCGCATCGCGCAATTGCAGGAACAAAGCAACCTCGATCCCGACAAGGCCCTGGCCCAGCTGCTCGAACTGCAACCGCAGATGGCTGCCGCGCCGGTCCGGACCCGCGCCGAACGGCTGGTGCAGCTCAGCGCCACGCAAAGCTATCTGCGCCAGTTCGACGCGGCGCTGGCGACCGCCGCCGAGCTCACCGCCCTCGGCCGCGCGCAGCACGACGACGCCATCGTCGCCGAAGGCATGCGGGCGCGGGCGATCGCGCTGGCCGGCAGCGACCATGCCAACGAGGCCTACACGCTGGCGCTGCAGGCGGAAAAGCTGGCCTACACCACCAGCGACAAGGCCGCGCAAGCGCGGGCCGCGACCACCGCCGGTATGCAGAGCACGGCGCAGGGCAATTTCCTGACCGCGCTGGACCAGCTGCAGGCGGCGGTCCAGCTGGCGCGCCAGGCGACGGACGTGCCGGTCCTGCTGCCCAACGCGCTGCAGCAACTGATCCATCTCCACGTGCGCACCGGAGAGCGCGAGCAGGCCTACGCCGCGCTGGCCGAGATGGAGAAGGCGGTGGCGGCGCAGCCGGCGCCGTCGCTGGCGATCGACGTCAAATTCATGGAATACGAGGTGGCCAACCGCTTCGGCCAGCCGCAGCGCGCGCTGCAGGCGCTGATGGACAACCTGGCGCTGCTGCGCAAGCTGGGCGAGCGGCGCATGCTGATCGCCATGCAGGTCAACATCTCCGACCTGTATCTGAAGCAGCACGACTACGCGCAGGCCGCGCACTACGCGTCCGAAGCCCTGCAGGAGGCGACCGCCCGCAAGTCCGTGGTGGGCATGGCGAAGTCGCGCATGAACCTCGGCCATGCCTATCTGGGCATGCGGCGGGTCGCCGAGGGCAAGAAGTTTTACGAGGCCGGCCTGGCCACGCTCGACCAGAGCGGCCGCGGCTCCGACCTGCAGGAAGCGTTGATGGAATATGGCCAGGCGCTGGAACAGGCGGGCGACATGGCGGGCGCGGTGCAGGCCTATCACCGCGAGCGCAAGCTGTCGGACGAGATGGAGGAAACCCAGCGCCGCAAGTCCATGCTGGAGCTGCAGCAGAAGTACGAGACCGAAAAAAAGCAGCGCCAGATCGAGCTGTTGCGCCGTGAAAGCCAGGTCAAGGGCGCGGAGCTGGAGAACCGCCGGCTGGAGCAGCGCGTCTGGTGGCTGGTGGCGCTGGCGTGCGCGCTGGCCTCGGGCGTGGTCGGGCTGTTGTACCGCAAGGTGCGCCACGCCAACGCCCGGCTGGAGGTGAAGAACATCGAACTCAAGGCGCAATCGACGCTGGACCCGCTCACCGCGCTGTACAACCGCCGCCACTTCCAGGACTACATGCGCGCCCTGCCGGACCCGCGCGCGCCCGGCCAGTCGCAGGTGGCGCAACGCACGCCGCACGGCGACGACATCGTCGGCGCGCTGTTCCTGCTGGACGTCGACCACTTCAAGCACATCAACGACAGCTACGGCCACGCGGCCGGCGACGCCGTGCTGCGGATGATCGCCGAGAACCTGCGCGTGGTGCTGCGCGAGACCGACATGATCGTGCGCTGGGGCGGCGAGGAGTTCCTGGCCTTCCTGCCGGCGATCCCGCGCCACGGCGTCGACGAGATCGCGCGCCGCATCCTGGTGGGGATTTCATCGCAGGCCATCCGCTACCAGGAGCACGAGATTTCGGTGAACGTGTCGGTGGGCTTCTCGCCGTATCCGCTGTCGCCGGACGGCGCGCCGCTGCCGTGGGAGCGCGCGGTCAACCTGGTCGACATGGCGCTGTACCTGGCCAAGTCGCACGGCCGCAACCGCGCCTACGGCGTGCGCGGTTTCGAGAACTTCCACCTGACCACGATGGAGGCGATCGAGCAGGACCTGGAGAGCGCGTGGCGGGCCGGCTATGTGGACCTAAGCGTGGTGCTGGGCGGCGAGCCGGAAACGCCGTCGCCGTCGCCGTCGGAGCACGGCAACGTGGTGCCGCTCAAGCAGGCGGCGCAGAAGAGCGGCCGCTGAGCCTCAGCCGCCTTATTTGGCGGGCGTGGACGCCTCGCGCTCGCGGGCTTTTTCCTGCATTTTTTCGCCGGCCTGTTCCAGCTTCTTGCCGGCCTGCTCGGTGGCCTGGTTGAGTTTTTCGCCGGCGGCCTCGGTGGCCTTGTCGATCTGCTGGCTGGTTTCCTTGGCCGCGTCGGTGATCTGCTGGTTGGCCTGCTGCGCGGCCTCGGTCAGCTGGCGGCCGGCCTTGTCGGTGGCCTGGTCGAGCTTGCGGCCGGCCGTTTCCGCCGGGCCGGGGGTAGCGGGATCCTTCTTCTGGCAGCCGCCCAGCAGCGCCAGCACCACCATCGCGGCGGCCGCGCCGCGCACCGTTGTCATCGCCGTCATCGCCATCTCCTCAAGGAATCAAACATTCCCGACAGCATACATCGCCGAGCACCGGAACAGCGCACCGATGGCGGTTTACTTGTAGATGCCCACGCCGATGACGTAGTCGCCGACTTTTTCCACGTAGGTGTTTTTCTCTTCGAGGTTCTTGCTGATCGAGTTGGGCCACATGTACTTGACCCAGCCCTTGCCGGCCGGGCTGGCCGCGATCTTGAGGAATTCCTTGATCGGATACACGCCGCCGGCGCTCAGCTCCATCAGGTTCTTGTTGACCATCTTGGGGTTCTGGCCGTGCGCCAGCGCCACGCCGGTCTTGTCGAACATGAACACGTACAGGTCACCCTGGATGAATTCGCCCTTGGGATCGTTGAACGCGGCCACCGCCTTGTCCTTGCCGTTCTTCTGCAGATACTCGCCGGCGCGCTTGACCATCGCCACCGCCTCGTCGGCGGTGCCGCGCCGGGGCGCGTCCTGCGCCGAGGCGGCGCCGGTCAGGCTCAGGGTCAGTGCGGCGGCCATTAACAACTGGAACAGATGCTTCATCGTGTATCTCCTCAGTGCGGGCGCCGCGGCGGCGTGGGTCAGGTGATCTTCTTGGGCGGGGGCGGCGGCGTGAAGACGATGTTCTCGGACTCCGGCGCGCCATCGAGCGCCTCGGACGCCTCCAGCCACTTCATCAATTTTTCCATGCGGCGGATCAAGATGCCCTTGCTGCTGATGTAGCCGACCTGCTCGAAATTCTCGGGCTTGCTCACCATCTTGGACACGGTCGGCAGGTTCTCGGCCAGGCGCTCGAAGGCCTTGCGCGCCTTCTGCTCCCATTTGGCCAGGTTGGGTTCGTTGAAGCGGTTGCTCTCGTAGTAGATGGTCAAGGTGCGGTCGTGGTTGCCGAAGCCGACAATCGCCGCACCCTTGCGCACCGTCTCCAGCACATCGTCCTTGATGTTCGCGGTCGGCACGAACAACGCTGCGCGGCCGGTGGCGTCCGGTCGCTCCAGCGGCAAATCCTGTCCCATTATTACGCTCATCACGCTTCCTGTTGTCGTCGCCGGAGTTGCTGCTAGGCTATATTTGTGATTCTATCTCGCGCCCCTGCCCAATACAAGGAGAAACCGCGCAGGCGTGGCGCAACGGGTAATCGCGCCTGCCGAGCCCGTATAATGCGGGCTGATCCTTTCTGCCCGCCACGCCATGACGTCGTCCTCCCTCCCCGCCGGCTCCCGCTTCGGCGCCATTCCCGAACACGCGGTCGACACCGCCGAGCGCAACGTGCGCGACACGCTGGCCGTGGCCATCGAACACGCCGCCCCGCACGCCGCGCTGATCGTCCACGACACCCGCACCGACCTCAACCGCGCACTGACCGAAGCCTACCGCCGCGTGGTGCCGGACGCCGAGTTCGTCGACTTCGACAGCACCACGCCCGAGCAGGTGCTGGCCGCCTTCGCCCGCCTGCACGCGGGCGACCTGGTGGTGCTGATCCAGTCGACCAGCTTCCGGCTGGAGGCGTTCCGCATCCGCATCGAGCTGTTCAAGCGCGGCCTGAAGGTGATCGAGCACGTGCACCTGTCGCGCATGCCCGGCGAGCAGGGCCTGCACTACATCGCCTCGCTGGCCTACGACCCGGCCTACTATCGCGGCGTGGGCCACGCGCTCAAGGCGCGCATCGACCGCGCGCAACACGGCGTGGTCGACAGCGGCGACGGCGCCCGGCTGGTGTTCGGCTCGCCGTTTGAATCGGCCAAGCTCAACATCGGCGACTACAGCGGCATGAACAACGTCGGCGGCCAGTTCCCGCTGGGCGAGGTATTCACCGAAGCGCGCGACCTGGAGGCGGTCAACGGCCGGGTGCGGATCTTCGTGTTCGGCGACACCAACTTCCTGGTCAACCAGCCGGCCACGCCGGTCACGCTGATCGTCGAGAAGGGCCGCGTGGTGGGCGCCGAGAACGCCACGCCGGAGTTCGACAACATGCTGGCCATCATCCGCGCGCACGAGGGCGAGGTGTGGCTGCGCGAACTGGGCTTCGGCATGAACCGCGCCTTCTCGCGCGAGCGCATGGTCGACGACATCGGCACCTACGAGCGCATGTGCGGCATCCACCTGTCGCTGGGCGCCAAGCACGGCGTGTACGCCAAGCCGCAGTTCAAGCGCAAGGACGCGCGCTACCACGTCGACGTGTTCGCCGTGACCGAGGCGGTCTACCTGGACGACGAGCGGGTCTACCAGGACGGCGCCTGGCGGCTCGACACCACTCAAAAAACCGGATAAAAGTTTAATAGATTATAATAATTCTTTCAGGAAATCATTCTTAGAAAGAATTATTTTGCGCCATTCATCCTTCCCCATTCTGTCCATCGTTACCCTGCTGTTGAGCGCCTGCGGTGGCGGCGGCGGTTCCACTCCGGCCTCCGCGCCCGCGCCGGCCCCCACGCCGGTGCTGGCGACGCCATTGGCGGTCGGCGCGTCCAACCCGGCGCCCGGTGGCGCCAGCGGCACCGACGCCACGCCCAGCCTGATGTTCAACCAGACGCTGGACGCGACCACGGTGAGCGTCGCAGCGGTCACGCTGAGCAGCCCCATCGGCGCGGTCAACAGCAGCCTGGCGCTGAACGGCAGCACCGTCACGCTGACGCCGACGCAGCCGCTGGTCTGGGGCAGCCACTACCAGCTCAGCGCCGCCACCTCGCTGCGCGCCACCGCCGGCGGCGTGCTGGCCGCGCCCTACAGCGCCGGCTTCGACACCCGCATGCCGACCTGGGGCGCCACGGTCAAGTCCCCGGTCAGCAAGCCCGCCATGGGCAGCCTGCAGACCGCCGGCGCGCGCAACGGCGATGTTCTGGCGGTCTGGACCGAAGTGGGCGCCAACGGCGCCTCGCAGGTGACCTCGACCCGCTACACCGCCGCCACCCAGAGCTGGGGCACGACCACCTCCATCCAGGGCACCGAAAAATGGGGCGAGTCGCCGGTGCTGCGCGCCGACGACGCCGGCAACGCCTGCGCGGTGTGGGAGGAGCAGCTGGACAACGGCAAGTACGCGATCAAGGCCGCGCGCTACAACGCCGCCACCGGCCGCTGGTCGGCGCCGGCGGTCGTGTCCCGGCCGGGCGAATATTCGTCGCGCTACTCCGGGGCGACGGTCGCCATCAGCCGCACCGGCGACATCATCGTCGCCTGGCTGCAATACCACAGCACCGTCGTCAGCCAGAGCACCACCGATATCGCCTACTTCGACGCGACCAGCCAGCAATGGACGCCGGCGCGATCGCTGCAGAACAGCCTGGCGGACACCGGCTTCCCGATCGCCGCCATCGACGCTGCGGGCAACGCCATGGTGCTGTGGTCGCAGCTCGCCCCGAACGGCGGCATCGGCCAGGCCTACGCCGCGCGCTACGACGCCCGCGCCCGCAGTTGGAGCCCGAACACCCAGATCGCGCCGGGCGCGACCGGTGGTTCCAGCGTCACGCAGTTCGTCTTCGACGCCGCCGGCGACGCGCTGGCGATCCTCAGCCTGGCGACGCCGCAAAGCCCCAGCTCCGTGCACGCCGTCCGCTACACCGGCGCCAGCAATACCTGGGGCCAGCCCGAGCTGATGGACACGGCCTACCATGACTCCACGCTGGCGGTCGACGCCGCCGGCAACGCGCTGCTGGTGTGGGCCACCTACACCGTCCCCTCGACCTTCAACATCAACAGCCGGCGCTATCAGCGCTCGACCGGGACCTGGACCGCGCTGCCCAACATCTCCAGCTACACCGGCTCCATCATGCCGCTGGCGTTCGACCCGGCCGGCAACGCGCTCACCTCGTGGGTGAACTACGACGGCGGCGTGTATTCGATGGTCACCATGCGCTTCAACGCCGCGGCGGGCAAATGGGATGCGCCGGTGTCGCTCGCCTCCGGCACCTCGGCGATGGGCGATCCCGCGCTGTCGCTGGACCAGAGCGGCCAGGCCATGCTGCTGTGGGCGCAGTACGCCAACCTCTACAGCTCGCCCGTGCAAGCCTCTTACGCCCGCCTGACCGGCCGCTAGCGGACTAAGCCAGCAAGCCGTGGGAGCGCAGCTCGCGGTCCCACGGCGGCACCGGCTGGTATTCGGCCACCAGGAAATCGATCAGCGCCCGCACCTTGGCCGACGGCTGCCGGCTGGCCGGATACAGCGCGCTCAGATGGTTGAGCGGCAGCTCCCAGTCGGTCAGCACCGGCACCAGCGTGCCCTCGATCAGCGCGCGCCAGGCCAGGAAGGTGGTGTTGTAGACGATGCCCAGCCCGCGCTGCGCGGCGCGCTGCAGCACCACGCCATTGTTGGCGGTGAACGCCGCCTGCACCCTTACCGTCTGCCGCTCCGCGCCGCGCGTGAAGTGCCATTGCGTGCCGTCGGTCAGGTGGCTGAAGTGCAGGCAGCGGTGCTGGTGCAGGTCCTGCGGCGACTGCGGCACGCCGTGGCGCGCCAGGTAGGCCGGCGACGCGCACAACACGCCCCGGCACGGCGCCAGCTGCCGCATCGCCAGCGCGTGCACGTCGGGGATGCCGCCCACCCGCACCGTCAAATCGAAACCATGCTCGATCGGATCGAGCAGCGCGTCGTCCACGTACAGCATCGGCGCCAGCTGCGGATGCGGCACGCTGAAGCGCGCCACCGCGTCGGCCAGCCACTCGCTGCCGAAACTGGACGGCGCCTGTATCCGCAAGGGCCCCGCCAGTTCGGCGCCGGCCTGGGTGGCCTGGCTCAGCGCCCGCGCCGCCTCCTGCGACTGCTCCACCGTCGCGATGCACGGCGCCAGATAGGCTTGGCCGGCGTCCGTCAGGCTCACCTCGCGGGTCGAGCGGTGCAGCAGGCGCGCCTGCAGCTTGTCCTCCAGCTGCAGGATATGCTTGCTGACCATGGCGCGCGTCAGCCCCAGGCGGCGGCCCGCCTCGCTGAAGCTGCGCTGGCGCGCCACCTCGATGAAAATCTCCATTGCGCGTAATTGATCCATATCACATTGTCTTCATTATGGAGACAATGTGTCAACCTTTTACGGATTGTCCCGCTCCGGTGCGCGCCCTACAATGCGTCATCCCTTCCCGCACTTCGGAGCCCGCCATGCTGACAGACGCACAAAAACAACAATACCAACGCGACGGCTACATCGTCCTGCCCAACTTCAAGACGCCGCAGGAGATCGCCGCGCTGCGCGCACGCGCCGCGCAGATTGTCAACGATTTCGATCCCAGCGCCAAATCCGGCATCTTCAGCACCGTCGAACAGGAAAAGACCAACGACGACTACTTCCTCGGCTCCGACAACACGGTGCGCTGCTTCTTCGAGGAAGAGGCGTTCGGTCCGGACGGCCAGCTGAAACAGGACAAGTCGCTGTCGATCAACAAGATCGGCCACGCCATGCACGACCTGGACCCGGTGTTCCGCGCCTTCTCCACCGACGTGCGGCTGCCCGCCGTGGCGCGCGACCTGGGCCTGTCGCAGGCGCAGGTCTGGCAGTCGATGTACATCTTCAAGCAGCCCGGCATCGGCGGCGAGGTGCGCTGGCACCAGGACGCCACCTACTTCGACACCAATCCAATCAGCGTGACCACCTTCTGGTTCGCGCTGGAAGACGCCACCCTGCAGAACGGCTGCATGTGGGCCGAACCGGGCGGCCACCGCGGCCCGATGCGCGAGCGCTTCCTGCGCAACGGCGACGAGGTGCGCATGGAAAAACTGAGCGACATGCCGTGGCCGGACGACCGCACCGCCGTGCCGCTCGAATGCAAGGCCGGCAGCCTGGTATGCTTCCACGGCCTGCTGCCGCACTACAGCGCGCCGAACCGCTCGGCCGTCTCGCGCCACGCCTACACGCTGCACGTGACCGATGCCGCCACCGAATACTCGCCGCAGAACTGGATCCAGCGCGACGCTTCCTTCCCGGTGCGGGGCTTCCTGTAATGCGGGTCCAGATTTTCGCCGCCCACTGGGGCAACAACGACCTGGCGCCGCAGGTGTTCATCGACCGCGTCAAGCAGGCCGGCTTCGACGGCATCGAAATGTCGCTGCCGCTGGACGCCGCCGCCCGCGACGACTGGACCGGCCGCATCGCCGCCGCCGGCCTGGAACTGATCGCCGCCCAATGGGAAACGGTGTTCCATCCGACCTTCGAACCGCACCGCGACGCGCTGGCCGAACTGCTGCACAACGCCTGCGCGGCCAAGCCGCTGCATGTGAACTCGCACACCGGCAAGGACTACTTCACGCCGGCGCAGAACCGCGAGCTGCTGGAACTGGCCGCCGCCATTTCGCGCCAGCACGGCGTGCCTATCGTGCACGAGATCCACCGCAGCCGTTTCAGCGGCCACCCGATGCTGCTGCTGCCCTACCTGGAACAGATGCCGGAGCTGGAGCTGACGGCCGACCTCTCGCACTGGTGCTGCGCCTGCGAATCGCTGCTGGAGGACCAGCCGCACACGCTGGCGGCGACGCTGCCGCACGTGCGCCACATCCACGCGCGCGTCGGCCATCCGCAAGGGCCGCAGGTGGCCGACTTCCGCGCGCCGGAAGCGCAGGCCGCGCTGCAGGCGCACCTGGCGTGGTGGGACGAGGTGATACGGCTGCGCCGCGCGGCCGGGGCGCAGCGCATGACGCTGACGCCGGAATTCGGCCCGGTGCCGTACACGCAAACGCTGCCCTACACACAGAAGGAAGTATCGAACGCGTGGGAGCTGAACGTGGCGATGCTGGCGCTGCTGCGGGCCCGCTACGCTTCCTGAGGCACAGGTTCCTGCGGCGCCTGCATCGGCAACACCAGCGTGACGGTGGTGCCGGCGCCGGGCGAGGAATCCACCCGTATCGTCCCGCGCAGCACGCCGGTGACAATGTTATAAACGATATTCATCCCCAGCCCCGAGCCGCCCTGTCCCAGCTTGGTGGTGAAGAAGGGATCGAAGACCTTGTGCAGGGTGTTGGCCGTCATGCCGGCGCCGTTGTCGGAGAAGATCAGCTTCACCGTGTCCGCGCTTTCGCGCCTCGCCTCGACCGCGATGGCACCGTGGCCACGGCCGTCGAAGCCGTGCAGCAGCGCGTTGCCGATCAAATTGCTCAACACCTGGCTCAAGCTGCCCGGATAGGAATCGAACTCCAGCCCCTCCGGCACGTCCACGCGCACCTCGCAGCCGCTGCGCCGCAATTGCGCCGCGTAGGTGGCCAGCGTATCGTGCACCACCTCGTCGAGCTTGAAGCGGCGCCGCTGGCCGCTAGCCTGGTCCACCGCCACCTGCTTGAAGGACGTGATCAAATCGGCCGCCCGCGTCAATGAGCTGTTCATGATGTCGCAGGCCTTGCGGGCGTCGTGCAGGTGGGCCTCCAGCACCGAGCGTTTCAAGCCGCCTTCCTCCGCCAGGCGCCGTTCGAAATCGCGCACCATGTCGCTCAGCGCGCTGGCGGTCAGCAGGCTGTTGCCGATCGGCGTATTGAGCTCGTGCGCCACGCCGGCCACCAGCGCGCCCAGAGACGCCATCTTCTCCGACGTCAGCAGGTTGGTCTGCGCCTGCTTCAGCGTTTCCACCACCACCGCCAGGTCGCTGCGCGCCTGCTCCACATTGGCCTTCTGCCGTTCCAGCTCGGCGAGGCTGTATTCCAATCCGTGCTTGGCGTCGACCACGCGCCGGGTCGACACCAGCAGCGCCCCGAACAGCGCGCTGATAATGAAGCCGGCTACGCCGATCAGCAGCACCAGCAGCGGCGAGCGGCCGTATCGCCCGCCGCCGTAGCCTTCGAAGCGCATCAGCCAGCGGCGCTGGCCGACCAGCAGCGCCTTCTGCGACACCAGGCCGTCCAGCGGCTCGCGCACTCCGGCCACGCCGGCGCTGTTGTAGAGCAGCGTGTCGGCGCTGGGCGCCTGCGCCGCCTTCGCGTCGAAATAGCCGTCGTCGTCGATGCGCACGTGCAGATGCTCCAGCAGCGGCGAGTCGATCACCTCGCGCATCAGCGTACTGACGCGGAACACGATGGCGACAAAGCCCACCAGCGCATCCCGCCGCTGTTCGACCGTCTGCAAGGGCGCACCGCCGCGGTAGACCGGCGCGCGCGCCACGAAACCCGGTTCGCCGGTGGCGTCCTGCACCAGCGTGATGCGCTCGGTGGCGACGATTTCGCCGGTGTCGCGGCCCAGCTCCAGCGCCTTCAGGTGCGGCGGCAATGCCGACAGATCGAGGCCGAAGGCGTTCTCGTTGCCCTTCAGCGGCTCGGTGTATTCGATGATGAAGTGCGGGTCGCGCAGATTGGCCGGGTGCACCAGGAAACCGGGGTAGCCGCCGGCATCGATCGAGGTGTCGCCCTTGACGGCGGCGACGAACGGCGCCAGGCGCGCCTGCGGCACGGCGCGCACGAACTGGATCGCCTGGAAGCCGGGATAGCGGCGATCGAGCTTGAGCTCCGCCACGAAGCGGTGGAAGCGCAGCCGGTCGATGTCCTGGTCCAACGCGTACATGCCCTTGATGGCCAGCAGCACGTCGAAGTAGGTTTGCAGCCGCACCTCGGTGTCGTGCGCCACCTTGTCGACGTCGCGCTGGAAGTTCGCCTGCACCTGCTGGCGCTGCGTCATGACCACGAAGCCGCAGGTCGCGGCGGTGACGCAGATACCTACGATGAACGCCAGGTATCCGCGCGATCGCATGATGGCTGGGCGGCGCCTATGCCGCGATGTGCGGCGCCGCCGCGCCGCTGGCCGGATGATCGCTGTAACGCTCGGCGATGGCCATGAATTCCTCCTCGATGGTCAGCATGGCGTCGACCACGTCGGGATCGAAATGCTCGCCGCTGCCCTGCCTGATCATCTCCATCGCCGTCTCGTGGGTGAAGGCCGGCTTGTAGACGCGCTTGGAGATCAGCGCGTCGTACACGTCGGCCACCGCCATCAGCCGCGCCGACATCGGGATGGCGTCGCCCGCCAGGCCTTGCGGATAACCGGAGCCGTCGTACTTCTCCTGGTGCGAGTAGGCGATCTCGCGCGCGTAGCGCAGGAAGGTGTTGGTGTAGCCCAGGTGGTTCTCGACGTTGACGATGGCGTCGCGCCCGGACACCGTGTGCATCTTCATCACGGCGAACTCCTCGTCCGTCAGGCGGTCCGGCTTGAGCAGGATGGCGTCCGGGATCGACACCTTGCCGATGTCGTGCAGCGGCGCGGCCTTGAACAGCGACTTGATATTGGCCTCGCTCAGCTCTTCCTTGAAGCGCTTGTGCGGCTGCAGCTGCCGGCCCAGCGCGGCCACGTAGTGCTGCACGCGGCGCAGGTGGTTGGCGGTTTCGTATTCGCGCGTCTCGGCCAGCGAGGCCAGCGCCCAGATCATCGCGTCGAGCATCTGGCTCAGCTCCGCCGTGACTTCCTCGACCACGTGCTCCAGCAGGTTGCGCTGCTGCTTGAGCAGCTCGCGCGAGTGGCGCAGCTGCAGATGGGTGTCGACCCGCGCGCGCAGCACGTCGGCGGCGATCGGCTTGTGGACCGTGTCGGCGCCGCCGGCGCGGAAGGCGCGCGCCTCGTCGGCGTGACGTTGCAGAAAAATGACAGGGATGTCGGCGGTGTCGGGGCTGGACTTGAGCTGCTGGCACACGCTGTAGCCGTCCACCTCGGGCAACGCGGCGTCCAGCACCGCCAGGTGCGGGCGCGGCACCTGCTGCATGATGTCCAGCGCGGCGCGGCCGCTGTTGGCCAGCTTGACCTCGTACTGGTCCTGCAGCAGGCCATGCATCAGGATCAGGTTGTCCGCCGCCTCGTCGGCGACGAGCACGATGGCCTTTTTGATATTCATCTGCCACTACTCCTGATATTGGTCTTTGTCGATATCATCATAACCGAGGCGTTTTGCCTGCAAAACATTTTTCTCGGTTAGCTTGCAATTGTATAGCGCACTATCTATACTGTAATCATGGATACCAAAACACCCCAACCCGCCCCTTCCGCCGTGCCCCAGTTGGACGGCCAGCTGTGCTTTGCGCTGTACTCGACCTCGCTCGCGATGAGCAAGCTGTACCGCAAACTGTTGCGCGGCCTCGGCCTGACCTATTCCCAGTACCTGGTGATGATGGTGCTGTGGGAGAAAAACGAGCTGACCGTGTCGGAGGTGGGCGAGCGCCTGTTCCTCGACTCGGCCACGCTGACGCCGCTGCTCAAGCGCATGGAACAGGCCGAGCTGCTCACCCGCACCCGCGCCGCCAACGACGAGCGCCAGGTCATCATCTCGCTCACGCCGCACGGCGACGCGCTGCGCCACGAGGCGGCCAAGCTGCCGCCGTCCATCCTGCAAGCGACCCGCTGCACGCTGGACGAAGTGGTCGGCATGAAGCAGCAGCTCGACGCGCTGCGTACCAGCCTGATGTCCGCGAGCTGAGCGCGCCGATGACGACCTCGAACCCGATCTACACCCATCCCCTCCATGTGGCCGAGGCGCTGCGCAAGGACGGCTACGCGGTCATGCCGCCGCAGGACGTGGCGGCGCTGGCCGGCGTGACGCTGGCGGAGCTGAACGCGCTGACGCCCAGCTGGGACGCGCTGGAGCTGGACAACTACCTCAAGGACGGCGGCCGTTACCGCCGCCGGCGCCATTCGTGCTTCGTGCAAAACGGCGCCGAGCTGACGCAGTCGCCGCACCGCGCGCACTGGCAGCCGCTCGAATACAACGCCCTGCACGGCGGCATGAACCGCCTGTTCGAGCCGATGCTGCCGGCCACCGTGGCGCAGCCGGCGTGGCAAAAGCTGGTGCGCGGCATCGGCCAGTTGTGCAGCGCTGCGCGCCGCAGCAGCGCGCCGTGGTATGTTGAAGCGCACCAGTTCCGCATCGACACCACCGACGGCATCGGCCGGCCGACGCCGGAAGGCGCCCACCGCGACGGCGTCGATTTCGTCGCCGTGCTGCTGGTGGGGCGCGAGCAGATCAAGGGCGGGGAGACTCGCATCTTTGAAGCCGATGGCCCGAACGGCAAGCGCTTCACGATGACCGAGCCGTGGACCATGCTGCTGCTGGACGACGCCGCGGTGATCCACGAATCGACGCCGATCCAGCCGTTGGCGGAGCACGGCCATCGCGACACGCTGGTGCTGACGTGGCGCGCGGGCGGCTTCCAGGGCCAGGAAAACGCCCCCTGACGGGCTAAATCCGATATAGTCACACCAGCCAAATACGCAATCAGGAGGGTCGTCCGTGGACACCAGCTACGAAATCCAGCCCGACGAGATCGAGATCCTCATCGTTGAAGACAGCCCGACCCAGGCCGAGCGTCTGCGGCGGCTGATCCAGTCGATGCGGTACGGCGCGCGCGTGGCCGGCAACGGACAGCTGGCGCTGGAGGCGATCCGCGACCGCAAGCCAGACCTGGTGCTGTCCGATATCGTGATGCCCGAGATGGACGGCTACACGCTGTGCCGCGCCATCAAGACCGATCCCGATCTGCGCGACATCCCGGTGATCCTGGTGACGTCGCTGATGGATCCGAAGGACATCATCCGCGGCATCGAATGCGGCGCCGACAATTTCATCCGCAAGCCCTACGCCGAGGACTACCTGCTCAACCGCATCGGCCACATGCTGATGAACCAGAAGCTGCGCCGGAACCAGAACATGGAGATCGGCATCGCCCTGTACCTGGGCGACCAGAAGCACTTCATCAACGCCGAGCGCCAGCAGATCCTCGACCTGCTGATCTCCACCTACGAGCAGGCGGTGCAGGTCAACAGCGAGCTGCAGGCGCGCGAGCGCCAGGTGATCGAACTGAATATGCGGCTGGCGCACCACGCGGGTGAACTGGAAACCATCAACCGCGAGATCGCGCTCAAGAACCTGGAGCTGGCCGAGGCGAGCCGCATGAAGTCGGCCTTCATCGCCAACATGTCGCACGAGCTGCGCACGCCGCTCAACGCCATCATCGGCTTCACCGGCGCGCTGCTGATGAAGCTTCCCGGCCCGCTGACGAACGAGCAGGACAAGCAGCTCAACACCATCCGCACCAGCGCGCGCCATCTGCTCTCGCTGATCAACGACATCCTGGACGTGGCCAAGATCGAGGCGGGCAAGGTCACGCTGGAGCTGGAGACGGTGCAGTGCCAGCACCTGGTCAACGACGTGGTGGACACCCTGCGGCCGCTGGCGCTGCAAAAGGGGCTGGGGCTGGAGGTGGAACTGGCGCCGGATCCCATCGTGCTGCAGACCGACCGCCGCGCGCTGACGCAGATCCTGCTCAACCTGGCCAACAACGCGATCAAGTTCACCGAGTCGGGCCAGGTGCGGGTGACGCTGTCGCAGCGGCCGGGCGATGGCCACGACACCATCGAATTCTCGGTGGCCGACAGCGGCGCCGGCATCCGCGAGGAAGACCAGGCCAAGTTGTTCCAGGCCTTCTCGCAGCTGGACTCCACCTCGACGCGGCACGCGGAAGGCGCGGGACTGGGACTGTACCTGTGCCAGAACCTGGCCAACCTGATTGGCGGCTCGCTGTTCTTCAAGAGCGATTTCGGCCAAGGCAGCACCTTCACGCTGGCGCTGCCGCTGCGCGGCGCGTGAACAAGCTTGGCTTTTTTATACTGTAGAAAGTTGGACACCGTAGTTCTACGGTATTGCACCGCAACATAAATCGGCATATAGTTGGAACTGTCTCCTCCAACCGTTCGCTGAACATTGGAATTAAGCCCGCCCCGTCAAGGTAGCGGGCATTTTTTTGTCATACCAGATCGAGCCGCCCGGCGCGCGGCATCGATGGGAAGACCTGTACCAGCTGCTTGTCGCCCAGGCGCAGGTGACGCTCGGCGATCGTGGCCAGCACTGTGCGGAAGTCGGTCGTCACCGGCAGGTCGCGGCCCTCGTTCAATTCTGCGTCGCCGACGCCGCGCCAGTCGCCCAGCACCTTCCCGCCTTTGACGGCGCCGCCCAACACCCACATCGCATTGCCATGGCCGTGATCCGTGCCGCCGTTGCCGTTCTCGCGCGCGGTGCGGCCGAACTCCGACATCACCACGATGGTGGTCTGGTCGAACAGTGGCCCGAGCCGCTGCGCCAGCACCGCCAGGCCCTGCCCCAATGGCTGCAGGCGATTGGCCAGCTGGCCGCGCGCCGAACCCTGGCTGGCGTGCGTGTCCCAGCCGCCCAAGGCCACGAAGGCCAATTGGATATTGGGGTCGTTGCGCATCAGCGCCGCCAGCCGCGCCGCATCGTCGGGGAAGCCGTTCGGCAAAGGCGCGCCGCCGTTCGCGGCCTGCATCTCCGCCGACATCCCGCCCGCCATGCCGCCGCCGCTCATCTTGCCGGCCGCCGCGTCCATCACTTCACGGTGCGCGTCCTGGCCCTGCTGGTAGGCGGCGCCGAAGCGCGCGTTGTCCGCGTACAGCTGGTCGAAGGCCTTGCCCACCGCCGGCCGGTCCAGCACATTGGCCTTGGTGCCGGCCGCGCCGTTGGCCAGGTTGACCGCCGCCGCATGGCCCGACAGGATGCGCGGCATGGTCGGGCCGATGCTCAGCGCGCGCGTCGGCGTGGTGGTGCCGGGCAGCGATGCCACCAGCCGGTTCATCCAGCCGTCCGCCGTACTCTTGATGCCGGGCGTGGCCGATTCCATATAGTCCTGCGCGTCGAAGTGCGAGCGGGTGATGTCCGGCGAGCCGCTGGCGTGGATGAAGGCCAGCTTCTTCTGCTCCCACAAGGGCAGCAGCGGCGCCAGCGCCGGATGCAGGCCGAAGTAGCCGTCCAGGTTCAGGGCGCCGTTGTCCTCGCCCGGCCGGCCGAGCGCGATGGTCGGACGCAGGCGCGCGTAGTTGACGTCGGCCACCGGCGCCACCACGTTCAGGCCGTCCACCGCGCCGCGCAGCATGACGACAATCAGCTTGCGGCTGGTGGCGTCGGTGTTTGGTGTGGTGTTTGGCGATGCGGCGGTCGCGGCCCAGGCATGGCGGCCCAGCGGTATCATCAGGCCGGCGCCGGCGGCCAGCGCGTTCAGGAAGTCTCTGCGTTGCATGGTGTTCTCCGTCTGGTGATTAGCGCTGCATGAAATCGGGACTGCCCAGCAGCATGGCCGCGCGCAGTGGCGGTGGGCTGCCGGCGATGGCGTTCTGCGTCTTCGGCGAGATCGAACCGGCCAGCGTGGCCTGCAAGGCTTGCGCGTCCAGCGCCGGCGACAGCTGCGTGGCGAAGGCGATGCGCCGGCTCAGCGCATCGGGATTGAGCCACGCGTCCTGCGTGTTCTTGTAGCCGTCCGGTGTCTGGCAGCCGTACAGCGGCATGCCGAGGCGGTTCAACACGCCCAATGTCTGCTTGATGTCCGTCGGCGCCGTGTCGCTGGCGCGCGCGGCCGAGATCACGTATTGATACGGCGTCTTGAACTTCGCGCCCACCGCTTCCGGCGCCATGAACTCGGCGCTGGTGAACAAGGTGCGCAGCACGCTGCGGATGTCGCCCTTGCTGTCGATGTAGGTCTTGGCCATGCGGTCCACCAGCGCCGGCGGCGGCTGGTCCTGCACGAAGTACTGCGCCAGCTGGAAGCTCAGGTGATGCGCGGTGGCCGGCAGCATCGCCAGCACGTCGAGCGCGTACTCGCCCTCATCCTGCCCGCCGGCCTTGATGCGGCGGCCCAGCCAGACCTTGTCGTCGCGGTCATGGCGCGCCGGGTCGAAGGCGAAGGTGCGGTTGCGCTTCACCAGTTCGCGGTTGTCGTAGGTCCAGCCGGTCAGCATGCGCGCCAGTTCGGTGACGTCCTTCTGCGTGTAGCCGCTGTTGACACCCATCGTGTGCAGCTCCATCAACTCGCGCGCATAGTTTTCATTCAGGCCGCTGCTCTTGCCCTTCTGGCCGCCCTGCTTCTTCCCGCGCGGGACGTAGCCGTTGGCGGTGGAGACCCAGTTGTCCAGGTAGTACAGCATGGCCGGATGGTGCGCGGTGGCGCCCAGCAGGTCGCGGAAGTTCCCCAGCGCGTAGGGGCGGATCGCATCGCGCTCGTAGCTGGCGATCAGCGCACGGTCCACGCCTTTGCCGGAGAAGACGTTGAAATGGTTGAACCAGAAATCGACCATCACCTCTTCCAGCTGGTTCGGGCTGTCGACGGCGCGGGCGATGCGCGCCTCCGCCGTCTGCTGCGCGATGGCGGTGACCACCTCGCGGCGCTTGGACTTGTCGCCGTCCGTTTCGTCCTTGGCCATAGCGCGTACTTCCAGGAAGCGCTTCATCACCACGCCGGCCGGCTCCTGCGCCGCATCCAGGCTGGCGAGGCGCGCATTCAGCGCCGGCGGCAGCGGCATGCCCGCATTGAGCTGCGCGTCGATGTAGCGCTGCACGCCCATCTGCGTCACCCGTTCGATATCGCCCGGCTTGGGACCGTAGGCGATGCGGTTGAGCACATGGGCGGCGGCCTGCTCGGGCGTCAGCGGCTCGGCGGCCATGGCGGTGGCGGAGGCGGCGGCCATGGCGGCAACGGCGATCCAGCGGGAGAAGTTCATGGCGGTGCTCCTGTCGAAAAATATATTTACTTTATAACGCAATATTGTTGCTCCCCAAACGACTGCCATGTATCGGTTGTAAGCGGCTGTTAGCGTTGCTTCACAAATAAATTAAACAACTGATTTAGTTATATCAATTGTTTAAGTTATGTGATCTAATGCCGCCCATGAACGCTAAACCCACTTCCATCGATACCAGCCAGCCAGCCGACGACGGCCGCAAGCCACGTTCCGACGGCGAGCAATCGCGCGAGCGGCTGCTGCTGGCGGCCATGCGCCTGTTCGCCGCGCAGGGCTTTTCCAAGACCTCGACGCGCGAGATCGCGCAGGCGGCCAATGCCAACGTCGCCGCGATCAGCTACTACTTCGGCGACAAGGCGGGGCTGTACCAGGCCTGCTTCAGTTTCATGTGCCAGCCGGAGCCGGACAACATCGCGCAGTTCGCGCAGCCGCACTTCACGCTGCGGCAAACGCTGGAGGGCTTCTACCGGCAGATGCTGGCGCCGTTGACGGCGGGCGGCGATGCGCAGCTGATGCTGCGTTTGTTCTACCGCGAGATGCTGGAGCCGACCGGCCTGTGGCAGCAGGAGATCGACAACAACATCAAGCCGGAGCACCTGGCACTGGTCGATGCGTTGTGCCGCCACCTGGGCGTGAAGCGGCCGACCGACGACGTGCACCGCCTGGCCTATGCCCTAGTCGGCATGGCGGTGCAGCTGATGGTCGGACGCGACATCATCGCCTCGATCACGCCGCACCTGCTGGACGGGCCGGAAGCGATAGAAAAGTGGGCGCAGTACCTGGTCGGCTTTGCCGAAGCCCTGGTGCTCGCCGAGAGATCCAAACTTCAACAAGGATAACCATGAAGATATTCCTACGCGCGGCGGCGCTGGCCGTCGCCGCGTCGCTGAGCGCCTGCGCCACGCAGGCTCCCGCGCCGCACGTGGCCGCGCAAGCGCCGCAGCAGTGGCAGGCGCCGCTGCCGACGCAACTTCCGCACAACGGCAGCCAGGCCGACCTTGCCACGTGGTGGAGCCGCCAGGCCGACGCGCTGCTGGTGCAGCTGATCGAATCGGCGCAGGCGGTCAGCCCGACCATCGCCACCGCCGGCTCGCGCATCGCGCAATCGCGCGCCGAGCGCGTGGCCGCCGGCGCCGCGCTGGCGCCGTCGCTGGACGCATCGGCGAGCGTCAACCGCTCCAACCAGCAATCGACGATGCCGATGGGGACCACCTCGCAGGCTGCCTTGCAGGCTTCGTGGGAGATCGATCTGTTCGGCGGCAACCGCGCCGCGCGCGATGCGGCCCAGGCCCGCCTGGACAGCGCCCACGCGGGCTGGCATGACGCCCGCGTCTCGGTGGCGGCAGAAGTGGCCAACCAATACTATGGCCTGCGCGCCTGCGAACAGCTGCTGGCGGTGGCCAAACAGGACGCCGCCTCGCGCGCCGACACCGCGCGCCTCACGGAGCTGAGCGCCAAGGCGGGCTTCCAGTCGCCGGCCAACCTGGCGCTGGCGCGTGCCAGCGCGGCCGACGGCAACAACCGCTACATCACGCAACGCGCCGCCTGCGACGTCAACGTCAAGGCGCTGGTGGCACTGACCGCCGTCGCCGAACCTGATCTGCGCCGCAAGCTGGCCGATGGCGCAGCGGCGGCCGCCGGCGCTGCAGCCAATGCACCGGCCATCGCTATCGCCGAACTGCCGGCGCAAACACTGAGCCAGCGGCCCGACGTCTTCACCGCCGAACGCGAAGTGACCGCCGCCAGCGCCGATGTCGGCAGCGCGCAGGCGCAGCGTTATCCGCGCCTGGCCTTGTCCGGCTCCATCGGCTACGGCAACTTCCGCGCCGGTGGCGTCAACACCGGCACCGACACCTGGACCATCGGCCCGGTCTCGATGTCGCTGCCGATCTTCGACGCCGGCAAGCGCCGCGCCAACGTCGACGCGGCCAGCGCGCGCTACGACGCCGCCGTCTCCAGCTACCGCGCCGCCGTGCGCCAGGCCGTGAGCGAAGTGGAACAGGCGCTGGTCAACCTGGACGCCACCGGCGCGCGCGCCGCCGATGCGCAGGCCGCGCTGGACGGCTACCGCGTCAACTACACCGCCGTGGAAGACCGCTACAAGAACGGGTTGGCCAGCCTGTTCGAACTGGAAGACGCGCGCCGCACCCGCCTGGCCGCCGAACAAACCGTCATCAACCTGCAGCGCGAACGCAGCGCCGCCTGGGTCGCGCTGTACCGCGCGGCCGGCGGCGGCTGGACCGCCCCGACCGACGGCGCTCCCGCCGTCGCCAGCGCCAACTAACTTGTGCTCATCATGAAAAAACTGAAAACCAATCTGAAGCCCGTCGCCTACGCACTGCTGGCGGTATTTGTCATCGGCGGCGCCGGCATGGCGTTCTACCCGTCCGCCACCCAGGCCGCCGACGACAAGAAGGCGGAAACCGCCAAGCCGGCGCTGACCGTCACGACCACCAAGCCATCGGCCGTGCGCCTGCCGATCAAGCTGGCCGCCAACGGCAACGTCGCCGCCTGGCAGGAGGCGAGCGTCAGCAGCGAATCGAACGGCTTGCGCCTGACCGAGGTGCGCGTCAACGTCGGCGACGTGGTCAAGGCCGGCGACGTGCTGGCCGTGTTCTCGGCCGATACCGTCAACGCCGACCTGGCGCAGGCCAAGGCCGCCGTGCAGGAGGCGGAAGCCAACGCCGCCGATGCCGTCGCCAACGCGGCCCGCGCGCGCACGCTGCAAAACACCGGCGCCCTGAGCGCGCAGCAGATCAGCCAATACACCACCGCCGAGCAGACCGCCAACGCCCGCATCGCCTCGGCCAAGGCGGCGCTGGCCAGCCAGCAGCTGCGCCTCAAGTACACCAGGGTCGTGGCGCCGGACAGCGGCATCATCTCCGCCCGCACCAACAACGCCACCGTGGGCGCGGTCTCCGGCCCCGGCACGGAACTGTTCCGCATGATCCGCCAGGGCCGCCTTGAATGGCGCGCCGAAGTGGTGGCCGCCGACCTGCGCAACCTGAAGACCGGCACCGGCGCCGTCGTCAAGGCGGCCAACGGCAGCGAGGTGACCGGCAAGGTGCGCATGATCGCGCCGACCGTCGATGCGCAGACCCGCTCCGCGCTGGTCTACGTCGACCTGCCGGCCAGCGCCGGCGCCAAGGACGCGCCGTTCAAGGCCGGCATGTTCGCCAGCGGCCAGTTTGAACTGGGCACGTCGGACGCGATGACCGTGCCGCAGCAATCCATCGTTGTGCGCGACGGCTTCAGCTTCGTGTTCCGCCTCAACGCCGACCAGCATGTCAGCCAGATCAAGGTGCAGCCGGGCCGCCGCCTGGGCGACCGCATCGAAGTGCTGGGCGGCCTGACCGCCGACACCCAGGTGGTGGTGCGCGGCGCCGGCTTCCTCAACGACGGCGACCTGGTACACAACGTCGCCGAGACCGCGCCTGCCGAAAAACAGGCCAATAAGCTGGCAGCCAGGTAAGGACGCGCCATGAACTTTTCCTCCCTATCGATCAAGAACCCGATCCCGGCGATCATGCTGTTCGCGCTGCTGACGCTGGCCGGGCTGATGGCCTTCAAGGCCAATCCGGTGCAGGACTTCCCGGACATCGAACTGCCCATCGTCACCGTCACCGCCACGCTGGACGGCAGTGCGCCGGCCCAGCTGGAAACCGAAGTGGCGCGCAAGATCGAGGATTCGGTCGCCACGCTGCAAGGCATCAAGAACATCTACACCACGGTGCTGGACGGTGTCTCCACCACCACCGTGGAGTTCATTCTTGAGAAGCCGATCTCCGACGCCGTCAACGAGGTGCGCGACGCGGTGGCCCGGGTCAAGGCCGACATGCCGGCCGAGCTGCGCGACCCGACCGTGACCAAGGCCTCCACCGCCGGCCGCGTGATCATGACCTTCACCGCCGCCGCGGCCAAGACGCCCGGCGAGAAGATGGACAACCAGGAACTGAGCTGGTTCGTCGACAACGCCGTTTCCAAGCGCCTGCTGGCGGTGCCCGGCGTGGGCGCGGTCAAACGTGTCGGCGGCGTGAAGCGCGAAATCCGCGTGGAGCTCGACGACGCCCGCATGGCCGCGCTGCGCGTGTCGGCGCTGGACGTGTCGCGCCAACTGCGCCTGGTGCAGAAGGAAGCGCCGGGTGGACGCGGTGACGTGAGCGGCGCCGAGCAATCGGTGCGCACCATCGCCACCGTGCAGAGCGCGGCCTCGCTGGCCGCCATCGAACTGCCGCTGACCGACGGCCGCCGCGTGCGTCTCGACCAGGTGGCCACCGTAACCGACACCGTCTCCGAGCCGCGCGCCATCGCGCTGCAGGACGGCGTGCCGGTAATCGGCTTTGAAATCTTCCGCACCAAGGGCGCCAGCGAACTGGCGGTCGCCAAGGGTGCGCGCGCCGCCGTCGCCGAACTGGCCCGCGCCAATCCGCGCGTGGAACTGAAACCGGTGATCGACAACGCCTTCCCGGTCGAAGAGAACTTCAATGGCTCGATGGAGCTGCTGTACGAAGGTGCGCTGCTGGCGGTGCTGGTGGTGTGGTGGTTCCTGCGCGACTGGCGCGCCACGCTGGTGGCCGCCGCCGCGCTGCCGCTGTCGGTGATGCCGGCCTTCCTCGGCCTGTACCTGTTCGGCTACACGCTCAACACCGTCACGCTGCTGTCGATGGCGCTGGTGGTGGGCGTGCTGGTGGACGATGCCATCGTTGAAATCGAAAACATCGCGCGCCACCTGCGCATGGGTAAAACCCCGATGGAGGCGGCGATGGAAGCGGCCGACGAAATCGGCATGGCTGTCATCGCCACCACCTTCGCGCTGGTCGCCGTGTTCCTGCCGACCGCCTTCATGGGCGGCGTGCCGGGCCTGTTCTTCAAGCAGTTCGGCTGGACCGCCGTGGTGGCGGTGCTAGCGTCGCTGGTGGTGGCCCGTTTGCTGACGCCGATGATGGCGGCCTATATCCTCAAGCCGGTCGTCCACGCCGAGGAAAAAGACGGCTGGCTGATGACGCGCTACATCCGCGTGATGCGCTGGTGCCTGTCGCACCGGCTGGTGACGGCCATCGCCTCGGCCGCGTTCTTCATCGGTTCGATCATGCTGGTCGGCCTGCTGCCGACCGGCTTCGTTCCCGCGGCCGACCGCGCGCAGACCCAGATCAACCTGGAACTGCCGCCCGGCTCCACGCTGGCCGAAACCCGCGTGGTCGCCGAGCGCGCCCGCAAGGCCGCGATGGAAGTCAAAGGCATCAAGGCCGTGTTCAGCTCCATCGGCGGCGGCTCCAGCGGCGACGCCTTCGCGCCCGGCGCGGCGGCCGAGGCGCGCAGCGCCGTGCTGACGCTGACCACCGCGCACCGCAACGACCGCAAGGAATCGATGGCCGACCTGGAAGGCGAGATCCGCCAGAAGCTCAGCGCCATTCCCGGCGCCCGCTTCAAGGTCGGCCCGCCGGACAACGGCGTCAAGATGCAGCTGGTGCTGCGCAGCGAAGACCCGGTCGCGCTGAAGGAGACGGCGCAGAAAGTGGAGCGCGAAATGCGCACTCTCAAAGGCGTGGGCAACGTGCGCTCCAGCGCCTCGCTGGTGCGGCCCGAGATCATCGTCACCCCGGACTTCGCCAAGGCCGCCGATCTGAGCGTGACCGCCGCGTCCATCGGCCAGACAGTGCGCGTGGCCACCGCCGGCGACTACGACACCGACCTGACCAAGATGAACCTGCCGGAGCGCCAGGTGCCGATCCGAGTCAAGCTGCCGGATGCCGTGCGCGCCGACCTGGACGCCATCGGCCGCCTGACGGTGCCGGGCAAGAACGGCCCGGTGCTGCTGGCCACCGTCGCCACCATCACGATGGAGAGCGGCCCGGCGCAGATCAATCGCCTGAACCGCAGCCGCAACGTGACGCTGGAAGTGGAGCTGGGCAAACGCTCGCTGGGTGAAGTGAACACCGAGGCGCGTGCGCTGCCGACCATGATGAACCTGCCGCCATCGGTGCGGATCGCGGAACTGGGCGATACCCAGGAGATGGCGTCGCTGTTCGCCAGCTTCGGCATCGCCATGCTGATCGGCGTGGTCTGCATCTACTGCGTGCTGGTCCTGCTGTTCAAGGACTTCATGCAGCCGGTGACGATTCTGTTCGCGCTGCCGCTGTCGATCGGCGGCGCCTTCGTGGCGCTGCTGGTCACCGGCCGCGCGCTGTCGATGCCGTCGATGATCGGCCTGATTATGCTGATGGGGATCGTTACAAAGAACTCAATCTTGCTGGTTGATTATGCTATTCTGGCGCGTCAGGAAGGCATGAGCCGTTTCGAAGCTTTGGTCGACGCCTGCCACAAGCGCAGCCGCCCGATCCTGATGACCACCATCGCGATGGGCGCCGGCATGCTGCCGCTGGCGCTGGGCTGGGGCGCCGATCCGAGCTTCCGTTCGCCGATGGCGATCACGGTGATCGGCGGGTTGATCACGTCGACGTTACTTAGCCTGCTGGTGATACCGGCGGTGTTCACGTACATCGACGATCTCGAACACCTGCTGAAACGCCTGATGGGCAAGCTGCGCCGCGAGCCTGCGCCAGCGCCTGAAGAAGCCATGCAACCGCTGCGCAAAGTCGCCGGCGGTGGCCACTAACATTAGGAGATGATCATGGAATATGAAGTCAAGGATTTGCCGGCGGTGCGCGTCGCCTACCTGCGCTACAAAGGTCCGTTCGGCGCGCCGATCGGCGAGTTCTGGAAAGAGGTGTTCACGCCGTGGCAGAAGGCCTTCGGCCTGGTGAACAAGGTCACCTACGGTGTGGCGCAGGACGATCCGTCCACCACGCCGCCGGACCAGTGCCGCTACGACGCCTGCGTGGAGGTGTCGGCCGACTATCCGGTCAAGGAGCCGGCCAAGGAGGCCACCATTCCCGGCGGCCGCTACGCCGTCGCCAAGTTCAAGGGCACCGGCGACCAGGTGCCGCAGGCGTGGGGTGAGTTCTTCGGCCAGCTGCAGGCTGAAGGCAAGGCCGTCGCAGGCATCTGTTTCGAGCGCTATCCGGCCGACTACGCGATGGACCCGGCCACCGGCGTGTTCGAATCGGAGCTGTGCATCCCGGTGAAATAAGCCACCGGACTTACGGCGGCGGCGCCCAGCCGCCGCCCATCGCGCGATACAGATCCACCGACGCCACCAGCATGCGCGTCTTCAGCTGCAAGCGGCCGACATCGGCGTTGTACAGCGTGCGCTGGGCATCCAGTTCCTCCAGATACGAAGCGTAGCCATTGCGATAGCGGTTGTGCGCGATGCGCAGCGTTTCCGCAGCCGTGGCGCGGCGCGCATCGTTCTGCACCGCCTGTTCCTTCAGGCGCGCCAACGCACCCAGGCTGTTGTCGGTTTCGGCGAAGGCGGTGCGCACGGCGCTCTCATATGCGTACACCGATTGATCGCGCTGCGCCGCCACGGCGTCGGTCTGGTGCTGCACGCGGTCGCCCTCGAACACCGGCGCAGCCACCGCACCGGTCAGGTGCCACAGCGCCGTCGGGGCGTTGACGAAATCATGCCACTTCAGGTTTTGCACGCCGCCCACCATAGTCAGCTTGAACGACGGTAGCAACTGGTCGCGCGTGGCGGCCAGGTTGGCGTTGGCCGCGACCAGGTTCAATTCGGCGCGGGCGATGTCCGGCCGGCGGCGCAGCAGTTCGGACGGCAGCCCCGCAGGTACGGGCGGCGCGGCCAATTGCGCAAGCTCCAGCCCGCGCGCGATCGGGCCCGGATTGCCGCCGGTGAGTATCGACAGCGCGTTTTCCTGTTCGAAGATGGAGCGTTTGAGCTGCGGTACCTGTTCGGCGGTGGTCTGGTATTCGGCCTCCGCCTGCAGCCATTCCAGCCGCGAGCTGTAGCCGACGTCGAATTGGCGCTTGGCCAGGTCGCGCGATTCCTCGCGCAGCTTCAGCGTGGCTTCGGTCAGCGCCAGCTGGGCATCCAGGCCGCGCAGGTTCAGGTAGCCCGATGCCACGGTGGCGGCGATCGACAACGCGGCGGCATCGGCGTTGGCCTGCTCCGACTGATAGGTGGCGGTGGCGGCATCGGTCAGCGCGGCCAAGCGGCCCCACACGTCGACTTCATAACTGGCCTGGAACTCGGCCTGGTAGACGTTGGTGACGTAAGGGACGCCGTTGTAGGCCAGCTGGCGCGCGCGGGTGGGCGCGGTGTCGACGATGACGTTGGGCTTCTGGCCGGCGGCGGCCACGCCCACCAGCGCGCGGTACTGCGCCACGCGGGCGCGGGCGATGCGCAGGTCGCCGTTGTTTTCCAGCGCGGCGGCCACCAGCGCGCTCAGTGCGGGATCGCCAAACGCTTGCCACCATTGGGCTGCGACAGCGGCGCCCTGCCCGGCTTCGGCGGCGGTGCGCCATGCGGCCGGCATCTGCAAGGACGACGCGGGAGGCGGCGGCGCCTTGGCGGCACAGCCGGCCAGCGCCAGCATCACGGCCAGCGCCGCAGCGACCGGACGCGCCGTTACGGCCCGCTCCCTCATGGCCTGGCTCCCGCGTGTTTGGCTTGGGCGCCAGCGTCGTCCAGCACCGCCGACGTATCGATGCTGACCACCACCGACATCCCCGGCGCCAGCCTGCGCGCCTTGGCCTGGCCCGGATCGATGCGGATGCGGACCGGGATGCGCTGCGCGATCTTCACGTAATTGCCGGTCGCGTTATCGGCCGGCAGCACGCTGAACTCGGAACCGGTGGCCGGCGAGATCCGCTCCACCTGCCCGGTCAACAGCGCCCCATCCAGCGCATCGACCTTGAAGGTAGCGCTCTGGCCAACCTGCACGCCATTCATCTGCGTCTCCTTCAGATTGGCGATCACCCACAACTGGCGCGGCACCAATCCCATCAACTGCGCGCCGGTGTTGACGTAGGCGCCCTTGCGCACCGTGACCTGCCCCAGCTGCCCATCCTCCGGCGCCGTGATGCGCGTGTTATCCAGGTCCACCTTGGCCGCGTTCAGCGCGGCCGTCGCATTGGCCACCGCCGCCTCGAGCGACAGCTTGTTCACCACCACCGTCTGCACCTGCTGCTTCGCGATCTCCAGGCTGGCGCGCGCCTGCGACACCGCCGCCGCTGTCTGCACCTTGGCCGCCTTGGACGAATCCTGCTCGCGCACCGACAGCGATCCATCGGCCGCCAGCGAATTCACGCGGCTCAAATCGGCCACCGACTTGGCGGCCTGCGCCTCCGCGTTGGCCAGCGTGGCCTGGTTCAGCGCCACGCCCGCCTCCGCCGTACGGCGCGCCTGCTCCCAGTTGGCCAGCGCCGCCTTCTGCGCAGCCAACTGCGCCTGCGCCTGTTCATAGCGCTGCTGGTAGATGCGGTCATCGATCAGCACCAGCAAATCGCCCTGCTTCACCTGCTGGAAATCCTGCACCCGCACATCCACCACGTAACCGGGCAGCTGCGTGCCGATCAACGTGACCTGGCCGCGCACCAGCGCGTTCTCGGTGGAGACGATGGCGCTGCTGAACGGCGGCAGCCGCCACGCATACAGCACGATTAGCACACCCACCAGCGCCACGAACGAGAACGCGATCGCCGACAGGATCTGCGCGCGCCGGTCGGGCGCTGGCGCGGTGGGCGCCGCCGCGGCGACGGCTGCCGCGGCAGCGGCGGCGGCCACCGCCGCGACGCGGGTTTCGGAGGAAGAGGTATTGTCGGGAGTCGTGTTAGCCATGTGGTTCAGCGGGATCCAGAATTGTTAAGGGAGACGTTGGCCATGCCGGTTTGCGCGTTGTGCGCAGGGCTGCCAGGACAGACGACGCACACCGACCACAGATGACGGCCCAGCATCCAGGCCAGTGTCAGCAGCGCCACCAGGGTAATCATCAGGAAGACATCGTTATAGGCCAGGATATTGGCCTCGCGCGTGGCCGCCGCGCCCAGCGCCGCCACACCGGTGGCGCTGCGCGCGGCGGGATCGGCCAGCCCCGCGCCCACGCTCGCGCCGCCGCTCTGGATGCGCGCCGCCACCAACGGATCGAGCAGGGTCAGATGCTCGACCAGTATGCTGGAGTGGAATTTCTCGCGCACGACCTGGAAGGTACCGACCAGCGCCGAGCCAAGCAGGCTACCCAGCGTCTGCGTGATGCTGAACATGACCGAGAAGCTGACCAGGTTATTCGGCGCCGCAATCACCGCGCCAAAGCCGGAGATAAACGTGGGCCCGACAAAGAAGGCGCCACCGAAGGCCAGCAGGAACTGGCTCACATACAGGTCGGAGGGCCGGGTCAAATTGGTGGCGTCGGAATCCATGTAGGCGCCGATCGCCATCAGCACCAGCGAGAACATCAGCTGCAAGGGAATGCGCGGCGGCGTGATGGTCAGCGCGCTGGCCACCAGCCCCGCCACCGTGCCGACCATGACGACGATCCACAGCATCTGCATCTGGTCGTTGTTCAGGCCCAGCGCCTGCAGGAAGCCCACGGTGCCGTTGGCCTCCGACTGCACCACGCGGATCAGCAGCACCGACAAGGCCAGCCTCGCGATATTGCCGTTGCTGAGCCAACGCGTGTTGAGCAGCGGGCGCGCGCGGTTATGCTCGACCAGCAGCGCGGCGGCGATCAGCACGATGGCGCCGGCCAGGCAAAGGCCCAGCCAGCGCGACTCGAACCACCACACCGTGCGGCCCAGCGCCAGCACCGCCGACAGCAAGGCCACGCCGGGCGCGAACAGGCCGAAGGTGAGGAAGTCCATTTTCTCGAAGGCCTTGACGCGGTCGCCCGGCGGCAGCTTGAGCGCCAGCACGCAGGCCAGCGACAACAGCGCCAGTCCCAACTCGAAGAAGTACAGGCCGCGCCACTCGCCGAACTCCATCAGCTCCGACGAGAACAAGCGCGCCATCGGCAGCGCGAGCTGCGAGAAGCCGATGCCGAACACCGCCGCCTTGAGCCGGTGCTGGGCCGGGAAGGCCTGCAGCGTGTAGTACAGGCCGAGGGTGGTCAGCGCCGCGCCGCTCATGCCGTGCGCCGCGCGCACCGCGATGGCCGAGGCCAGGCCGTGCACGAACAGGTGGGCCACGGTGGCCACCGCGTACACCACCAGGAATAATTCGGTGAACAGGCGCAGGCCGTACTGCTGGCGGAACTTCACCAGCAGAAGGTTCATCGACACGTTGGCCATCACATAGGCAGCCGGCAGCCACTGGATCTCGGCCGAGTAAACGCCCAGCGAGCCTTGCAGGTAAGGCAGGTTGACCGACACCAGCGCGTTCCCCAGGCCACCGGTGACGGCGACGATGAAGCCCACCACCAGGAAGGCCAGCCGGCGCTCGGCCGTGTGCAGCGGTGTCGACGGCGATCCCGGCAAGGAGGGGCGCTCGTGCGGAAGCCATACCTGTGGGGCGTAAACGTCCATGGTGGTCAGAAGGTCCGGAAGCGAATTGTATGGGGCGTAAACAACACAATGACGAGCATATCACTATGCTCGTCATTGTTGCGTATATTACAGCCCACTCAAAAGGGAGAGCCTACAGGACCACCGCCTCGGTCTCGCGCTGGAAGTTGCGGTGTCCGGCCAGCGCGTGCTTGAACTCCGCCAGCGCCGCATCGAGGCTGGCGGCATCCGCGCGCCACAGGGACAGGTCCGGCGCGCCGTTTTCCAGCGTGGCCGGCAGGCCCGCCTTCAACAGCAGCTCGACGCCCGCGCCCACCGCCAGCACCGGCTTGCAGTGGCGGTACTGCTGGCGCACGAAGTCCAGCGCGTCGGCGTCGCGCATCAGCATGGCCGCGCTGGCGGCGCCGTCGGCCACGATCAGCGCGTCGTACAGCACCGCCGGACCGGCTTCGATGGAGATGTCGATATCGAGCTTTCCGCCATCGGCCGCCGTCAGTTGCCCCAGCTGCGGCGCCACCAGCCGCGGCACCGCGCCGGCTTCCAGCAGGTCGGCGTAAATCGCCTTGACGCTGGCCGCCTCCACGCCGTGGCCCGCGAGGATGGCGACCCGGCGCGTGGCGATGCCGGTCGCACCCGGCCGAGCCAGCAGCGACAGCGTCGGCGACGGAGCGTACTGCGGCGGCTCGGCGTCGATGGCCAGCGGCATCGGCGGCGGCACCTCCAGCCCCAATCCTTCGGCCACGCCCTCGGCCAGGATGGGATCGACGTTGGCCAGCATGGACAGCAGCCGCACGCGGATCGCCGGCGTCTGCACGCGGCTCAATTCAAAGCGGTAGGCGTTGACGATGTGGGCCTGCTCGGCCGGGCTTTGGCTGATCCAGAACAGGCGCGCCTGAGAGTAGTGGTCGGCGAACAGCTCCGGCTTGCCGCGCACCTTGTCCTCCGGCGGCTGCGGCCTGCTGCTGGCGGCCGTGGTGAAGCCGGCCATGCCGGCCTGGAAGGGACAGCCGCCGCCCAGCGAATTGGGCTCGTACGCCACGCGACCGCGCGCGATCGCCTGGCGGTGCATGCCGTCGCGCTGGTTGTTGTGCACCGGCGCCAGCGAGGCGTTGACCGGAATCTCGTGGAAGTTCGCGCCACCCAGGCGGCTGATCTGCGTGTCCAGGTAGGAGTGGATGCGCCCCTGCAGCAGCGGGTCGTTGCTGAAATCGATGCCCGGCACCACGTGCGCGGTGCAGAAGGCCACCTGCTCGGTCTCGGCGAAGAAGTTATCCGGGTTGCGGTTCAGCGTCATCTTGCCGACCACGCGCACCGGCACCAGTTCTTCCGGCACCAGCTTGGTGGGGTCAAGCACGTCGAACGGGAAGCGCTCGGCCTCCTCCTCGGTGAAGATTTGCAGGCCCAGTTCCCATTCAGGGTAGGCGCCGGCCTCGATGGCCTCCCACAGGTCGCGGCGGTGGAAGTCGGCATCGGCGCCGCAGATCTTCGCCGCCTCGTCCCACATCAGCGAGTGGGTGCCGGCCACCGGATTCCAGTGGAATTTGCAGAACACCGACGCGCCCTCGGCGTTCACCAGCCGGAAGGTATGCACGCCGAAGCCCTGCATGGTGCGCAGGCTGCGCGGGATCGCGCGGTCGGACAGGTGCCACATCAGCATGTGCGTCGATTCCGGCATCAGCGTGACGAAGTCCCAGAAGGTGTCGTGCGCGCTGGCCGCCTGCGGCATGCCGTTGTGCGGCTCCGGCTTGACGGCATGGACCAGGTCCGGGAATTTCATCGCGTCCTGGATGAAGAACACCGGGATGTTATTGCCGACCAGGTCCCAGTTGCCCTCATCCGTGTAGAACTTGACGGCGAAGCCGCGCACGTCGCGCACGGTGTCGGCCGAACCGCGCTCGCCGGCCACGGTGGAGAAGCGCACGAACACCGGCGTGCGTTTGCCGGCCGCCGCGAACGGCGCGGCGCGCGTGATGTCGCTCAAGTCGCCATAGCTTTCGAAGTAGCCGTGGGCCGCCGAGCCGCGCGCGTGCACCACGCGTTCGGGGATGCGTTCGTGGTCGAAGTGGGTGAGCTTCTCGCGCAGGATGAAGTCTTCCATCGCGGTGGGGCCGCGCAGGCCGACCTTGAGCGAGTTCTGGTTGTCAGCGACCGGCACGCCCTGGTTGGTGGTCAGGCGCTGGTCGCCGCTGTCGACACGCACGCGGTCCAGCGACGCGTTGGCGGGATTGACGCCGTGCGGCGGCACGCCGCTGCCGGTCTTGGCGGACGGCGTGGTTTCGCCGGCGGTGCTGGCGGTGGCGGCGGGATGCGGCACCGGGCAGCTCTGGCCGGCCTGCGGCGTGCGCGCGGCCTCGCCGTGTTCATTGGGCTTGTTGGCGTTGAACGCCATGCCGGCGGCCAGCTGCTGGCCGCCCTTGACCTTGTGGAGCAAGGCTTGCTGCTGCGGGGAGTCGTCCCCCAGATGATCCGGCGGCGCCGACGAAGGCCCGGACACCGTGCTCAAAACCGATCCGGCCCCGATGACGGCGGCCGGCGCTTTGCTGGAATTTTCCATCGATGTACTCCGATAAGCGGCGCCCGGCCGGGCCGCCGCTTATCCCGGCGGGCGCACCGGCGGGGCAGCCTGGTGTTATTTGGCGCTGCGCGAGCTCAGCAGCTTGGACAGGCCGTAACCAGCGGCGGCGGCCAGCAGGACCGACATGGCCGGGCTGGCGCGCACGCGGCTGCGGCCCGATTCGGTCAGCGCCTTGCAGCTGGCGGTGACGCGCTTGCCGCGTTCCAGCAGGCTGTCGGACGTGTGTTCCATCGTGTCGGCCATCTTGTTGACACCGTCGGCGACGCGGTCGACGCTGTTGTGCGCGCTGTTGGCCAGGCGGTCGGTGGCGGGCGGAACCTTGTCGGCGACCTTGTCGATGGCGGCGTGCGCATCGGCGCGCAGGTTGTTGCCGATCTGGGTGACGCCGTCGCGGGTGGAGTTGATTTTGTTGTCGAGGTTGTTGTCCATGATGCTTTCCTTTTTCGAGTGAATGTTGGAACTGCAAGGGATACGATAGGCTCCTCGCCGCCGCTTAACCGTGCGGAAACTAACAAAGTGGCAGGCAGAGCGCAGCTTTGCGGCAACGCGCCGGGTATGTGAACTGGCACACGGACTGCCGCGTCCGACAGGAGGATGCTGGTTGCTAGCATCCATTGCCCGGTTGAGGAGAGCGGCATGTTTCCCATTTCATCGGCGTCGCTGACGACGCCTGCCGAGGTCGCCCCGGCGCGCACGGACCCGGCCGACGACGCGGCGGCGGCCTCGGCCAGCGTCGACCTGTCGCCGGTGGCCAACTTCCTGCTGGCGGTGTCGCAGTCCCAGGAGGAACTGTCGCAGCTGCACACGGCGCTTGCCAACGGCGCACAGCAGCGCGAAGCGGCCGCGTCCCTGAACGATGCCGCGCAAAATCTAGTGAACGCCTTCAACTTGTTGCCCTCGGTCGATTTCAACCAGGCGCAATCGCAGACGCCGTCGCTGCTCAACAGCCTGGTGCAAAGCTTGCGGCAACCAAGCTCGGGCAAAGCGCCAGCGGCATGGACGCCGGAGCAACGGCTGGCGCGAATCGGCATCACGCTGCAGGCGCCGCTGCTGTCGGACGCGACCGGCGGCCTGTCGCTGGACAACGAAGTGTTGCGGGCCGCGTTCAACCGCCAACCGCAAAGCGCCATGCTGGCCTTGCAGGACACACTGGACACTTTCAGCGACGTGGCGAAGCGCTACGCGGAACAGCTGAGCGCCGCCGGCAACGACGCGGCGGAAGCGCAGGCGGCCCGGCCGCAGCCATCGCTGACGCCCGCCGACATGGCGGCCAACGCGCGGCTGGACCTGGCGCGCGCGGAACTGGACCATCTGGCGCAACACCCCATGCCGGACACAACAGCAGACCGCCTGGCCGCCCCCACCTAGCAATCATCGTGCTATGTGAGCTGCCACACGGACGGCGGCGGCCGGATGGCGCATGCTGAGCTAAAAATACTGCTCTGGAGCGCCGCATGTTTCCCATTTCATCCACGCCGGCCAGTAACGTGACGCCCCTCGGGCCTCTGGATGCCGACCTGGTGACGGCAATCGCCTCGTCCACCGACGCGCCCGCCCCCGCCGCGGTCACGGTGGACCTGTCGCCGGTGGCCAGCTTCCTGCTGACCGTGTCGCAGACCCAACAACACCTGGCCCAGTTGCAGGCGGCCCTGGCCCAAGGCACCGCGCCGCCCAACAGCGACACCACCCTGAGCGACCGCACGCGCGACGTGGTCGACGCCTTCAACCTGCTGCCCTCCGGCGAATTCGACCGCGCCCCGCAGGAACCGTCCCTGCTGGACACGCTGGTGCAAAGCCTGCGACCGCCGGCGGTCGCGCAGAACCTGGCGCAGATCGGCCTGACCCTGCAAGCGACCCTGCCGCCGGACGCGCACAACAGCCTGTCGCTCGACGACGTCCAGCTGCAAACCGCCTTCCACACCGCCCCGGAGGCCACCGCCGCCACGCTGCAAGCGACCCTTGGCAACTTCGACGCCGTGGCGGAGAACTTCGCCGCGCGGCTGGCCTTCGCGCAGCAGAACGATCCGCTGGGCGCCAATCCGGCGCTGGCCGCCGCCATCGCCGCCTACCGCATCAACGACATCGCCGGCGCCGCCAGCCATCTCGCGCAAACGGCGGGCAGCGCCATCCCGCGTGTGCCGGCGGTGGCCGCCACCGCCCGCACACGCGCCAACGGCCACACGCCATAAGCACCGGGGGTTTTCCAAACCATGCAATAATCGGCGCTTGCCCACTGCCCTGTTGCCGATGAAGCGCCTGAACATCACCGCAATGCTGCTCGCCGCCGCGCTGTCGTGCGCCGCCCCGGCGCTCGCCGCCACCGCGCCCAAGGTGCCACTGCTGATCGGCGACACGCTCGATGAACAGGGCAGGCCCCGCCCCATGCCGGCGGTCAAGCGCAAGGTGCTCGACGCCGTGGCGCAGGAGCTGGGCGTGACCTTCGAGCCGCGCACCTATCCATGGGCGCGCGCCGAACGCCACGCGCTGAACGGCGAGGCCCTGGTGTTCGGCCTGCCGAAAACCGCCGACCGCCTGCGCGCGCTGCACTACTCCGACCCCGCCACCCACAACAGCCTGTGGGTGGTCACGCGCAGCGACGCCACCTTCCCCTTCAACGGTCTCGAAGACCTGCGCGGTAAAACCATCAGCACGGTGCGCGGCTACAGCTACGGCCCGGAGTTCGACGCGGCGCGCGGTAAGCTGTTCCGCACCGACGACGACATCTCCTCGCGCGGCACGCGCCTCACGCGCCTGATGCTCAAGCGGGTGGACGCGGTGCTGCTGTTCCAGCCCGAGGGCCTGACCGCCAAAGACCTGGAGGCCAGCATCCGCCTGTTCATGGCCCCACGCCTGCCGGCCATCGGCGCCGCCGCCAACGCCGGCTTCAGCGTGCTGCCCAAGCCCCTGGTCACCGACAGCGGCCAGTTTTTCGCCATCGCCCGCGACCGTGACGACGGCATCATCGACCGCATCAACCTCGCGCTGGCGCGCATCCACAAGCGCGAGGAGGACGCGAGGCGCCAGCACGCGCCGAATTAAATTTCGGCCGCAGCCGATTCGAAAGGCGATATGCCGCAAAACAGGCCATTCGCAAGTGCAAGTCACACGATAATATTTTGCGTTTTTGGCGATAATCTCGCCAGCACCTTACAACACCACAATCAGGAGATCGCATGAAACTGAAGCACATCGCAGCCGCCGCCGCACTGCTGGCCGCCGCCGGCGCCCACGCCCAGGACACCCTGGTCAAGATCGGCCATAGCGGCCCGCTGTCCGGCGCCCAGGCGTTTTCGGGCAAGGACAACGAGAACGGCGCGCGCCTGGCGGTCGAGGAGCTGAACGCCAAGCCGATCACCGTGGGCGGCAAGAAGCTCAAGTTCGAACTGCAATCGGAGGACGACCAGGGCGATCCGAAAGCCGGCATGGCGGCGGCCCAGAAGCTGATCGACCAGGGCGTCAAGTACGTGGTCGGCCCGTACAACTCGGGCGTGGCCATCCCCGCCTCGCGCGCCTACAACGACGCCGGCGTGTTGATCGCCTCCGTCGCCACCAATCCCAAACTCACGCAGCAAGGCTACAAGGGCCTGTTCCGCGTGAACGCCAGCGACTCGCAGCTGGGCAGCAAGATGGCGCTGTACGCGGCCAATGAATTGAAACTGAAGACCGTGGCCGTGATCGACGACCGCACCGCCTTCGGCCAGGGCTTGGCCGAGGAGTTCAAGAAGCAGGCCAAGGCCGCCGGCATGACCGTGGCCGGCCACGAGTTCACCACCGATAAGTCGTTCGACTTCAGCTCCATCCTGACCAAGCTGAAAACCAAGAAGGTCGAGGCGATCTTCTTCGGCGGCTACGCGCCGCAGGGCGCACCGATGGCGCGCCAGATGAAGCAGCTGGGCATCAACGCCAAGCTGCTGGGCGGCGACACCATCTGCACCGCGGAGATGGGCAAGCTCGGTGGCGACGCCGTTGGCGAGAACGTCCTGTGCCCGCAGGGCGGCGCCAGCCTGGATAAATTGGCCAGCGGCCCGGCCTTCAAGGCGAAGTACAAGGCGCGCTTCAAGCAGGAGCCGGACGTCTACGCGGCGGCCTACTACGATGCGACCATGATGTACGCGCAGGCGATGCAGAAGGTGAATTCGATCGATCCGCAAAAAGTGGGGGCCGCGATCAGCGCCGGCTCGTACACGGGCGTGGCGGGCACCTACTCGTTCGACCAGCGCGGCGACATGAAGCAGTCGCCGGTCACCATCTTCCACTTCAAGGGCGGCCAGCCGGTTGCGCTGACCACCTACTGATGCGACGGGGCGCGGCTGGCTCAGGCCAGCTGCAGCTCCCAGTAGGCGACGTCGACCCAGCGGTCGAACTTGCGGCCGACCTGTTTGAAATGGGCGACCTTCTCGAAGCCCAGGCTTTCATGCAGCGCCACGCTGGCCTCGTTGGGCTGGGCGATGCCGCCTATCGCCATGTGGATCTCGCGCGCACGCAACTCCTCCAGCAGCACCTTGTACAACGCCGATCCTATCCCCTTGCCGCCCTGCCCGAACTTCACGTAGACGCTGGTCTCGGCGGAAAAACGGTAGGCGCTGCGGGCACGCCATTTGGTTGCGTAGGCGTAGCCGAGCACTTCGCCATCCCGCTCATACACCAGCCAAGGCAGGTGCGTGGTGACGTCGCGGATGCGGCCCGCCATGTCCTCCGGCGCGACCGGATGCTCCTCGAAGCTGATGGTGGTGGTGGCGATGTAGTGGTTGTAGATGGCGACGATGGCGGATGCATCGTCCGGTGTGGCGGGTCGTATCATCGGATTCACAGGTAGCGGGTTTCGGTGGGTGGAGAAATCCAGTTGTCGGCGCGGCCGTCGACATAGGTGATGGGCGCGTTGGCGAAGTCCTCGTCGCTGACGCCATCGAGGCTGGCGACGTTCACGCCGTAGAACACACCGTAACGCGGCGAGTTGCCGACACCGTACGGTCGCACGCCGCAGTGCTTGCAGAAGTAGTGATGCTCGTTCTTCGCGCCGAACTGGTAGACGCTCATCTCGCCCTCGCCGGCCAGCAGGCGAAAGGCCTCCGGCTTGGCCATCACGGCCCAGCAGCGTATCTTCAGGCAGAACGAGCAATTGCAGCGCAGCGTGCCGTGCGCCAGGTCGACATCCGCCTCGAAGCGCACCGCGCCGCAATGGCAGCTACCTTGGTAAGTCCTCATCATCCCGGTGGTATCTCCTTGCGGCAAAGTATAGACTAATCCTTAACTCTTCGCCTGCAGCAGGTCGTCGAACACGGGGATGATGGCCAGCGACAGCAGCGCCACCGCCAGCGGCACCGTGACGATGAAGCCCAGGTATTTGAAGCCGAAGGCGCCGGCCAGGCCGCCCAGCAAAAACATCCCCAGCAGGGAGCTCAGTAACAATAGCTTGCCGCGGTCGGCCATCACCCTCTCGGCCAGGGCGCTGTCGTTCCAGTAAAACATTTTACCCAGCTCGATGCCGATGTCGGTCACCAGGCCGGTGACGTGGGTGGTGCGGATTTCGGCGCGCGACACCTTCGTGATGATGGCGTTTTGCAGTCCCATCACAAAGCATAGCAAGGCGATGATGGCGGACACCTGCCCGGATGCGTCCAGCCGCGCGCCCATCAGGCCGAAACACAGCAGCAGCGCCGCCTCCACGATCAGCGGCAGCGCATACAGGCTTTGCGCCCCGCGCCGCCGGCCCCAGTTGATCAGGATCGCCGACGTGGCCGCGCCCAGCAGGAACGACAGCAGCGACGCCAGGCCCGCCAGCACCAGCCGCACCTCGCCCAGCGCGGCGTCGTCGGCCACCGCCGAGACGATGCCACTCATGTGGGACGTGTATTGTCCCACCGCGAAAAAGCCGCCGGCATTGACCGCGCCGGCCACGAAGGCCAGCGAACGACCAAGGCGGCGGTTACTGATATCGGTGCGTTGCGGACTTGTCATGGCCCGCAGGTAGTGCATAGGCATGGGGGGCCTCCTTGTTACTGACGGCCCGTCCATTGTATGCCATCACCTCACTTGAGCGTTACTCCCCAGTTCTTCTCCACGCATTTGGTGTAGTTTCCGGGGATTAGAGCGCTGTACGGCGTTTGATAGTTGACCAACTGGCATTGGTAGTCGCCGCCGCTGCTCCAGTTCTTCTCCCAGTAGATGTTGTAGGCCGCCGAGCTGGAACCGCTGAAGCGCTGCATCGTCGCGCAGGACAGCTGCTCGCTGCCGATGTTCCAGCCCAGGTCCGCCGCGAACTGCTTGTAGTAGTCGATGCGGTTCTGCGCCGCCGCCTTCTCGGTGCCGGTGCCGCATTCGGCGTTGATGATCATGATCGTGGTGGCGAAGTTGTTGCCCGCGCCAGCCGCCTTGTCCGCCGCATTCGGCACCCAGGTCCCGTCCAGCACATGCAGCATCGACGGCTTGGGAGGCTGCGGATAGACGAAGAAGAACGTCGCCGAGGCGAGATTGAGCCAGGTCGACGCCACCTGATCGGGATTCTTCAGCAGCACCGACTGGTCGCCGTTGAACATCACCTGCGAGAACGGACCGTAGTTGTAGTTGTACGAGAGCTGCTTGGCGCCACGCCCGTAGTACTTCTTGAAACTGCCGTCGGCGTTTTTTCCGCAGGTCCAGACGGTGTTGAACACCGGGTCCGAGCACTCGACGTTGTAGCCGCAGTTGGTGCCCGTTTCGTCGCAGCCCATCTCGCGCAGGTACTTCAGTCCCTGGCGCCATTGCGGCAGCGGCAGGCTGGCGTTGTGGTCGCCCGTCTCCTGCGCGAAGTGGGCGAACATGGTCGCCAGCGAGTGGCGGCAGATGGCGTCCGCATCGCGGCCGTCGGTGTAGTCGCCGCAGATTGCCGGGAACTTGGCCACCGCCTGCAGGAAGCGGCCGTACGTGTAGCTGGGCTCACGGATGCCGAAGTAGTAGTCCCACTTGGAAGACGTGAGCAGGTGCTCCACCCGCTTGACGTTGGCGGGATTGGCCGCAGCGCCGGGCGATACGGCTTCCACCGCCGCGTTGTCCAGCGTGCGGATCGATGCCTTCACCGTGCGGAAGAAGTCATTGTCGGTGAGCTGGGCCTCGCGCGCCTCGGCCTGCGCCTTGGTCGGCACGCCGCCCGGTTGCGGTGTGCCCGGATCGGTGGGCGTGGGATCGGTGGCGTCGCCGATGTACTTCCACGGCCCCCAAGTGTCGGCCTGATTGGGCGCGGTGCCCTGCACCCACCATTTGGCCTCGTACTGCTTGCCCTGATAGATCGCGCACATGCCGGCGGTGTAGACCGCCGTGGCGGTCCATGCCGGGCAGGCGGTGGCGGCAGCCGTGCTGATGCCGCCGGAGAGTACGCGTGGAGCGTTGCTGTCTGCCTGGCCGCCGCCACTGCCGCCGCCACAGGCGGCCAGCAGCAAGGCGCCCAGCACAGCGATGCTGTGAACTGGTTTCATCGCGTCTCCTTATTTCAGCGCGACCGGCAGGCCGGGATACTCGTCGCTCAAGGCGTAGCGCACGCCGTTGACCGTGACCACGTAGGCGGACGGTCCCGAGATCGGCAGCGAGTAGTTCAGCGTCAGCGACACCGAGGCCCCCGGCGCCAGCGATTGCCACGATGGGATCGTGAACTTGGCGTGGTTGAAGTTGGCCTTGAAGCCGCCGATGTTGTTCGGCCCCGTGTAGCCGGCCTTGGTCACCACCAGTCCATAGCCCGATTGATCGCTCATGTTGGCGGGCGCCGATACCGGATAGTCGAATTCCACCACCGAGCCGCCGGGGATGGTGACGGTGGTGTTGTTCGTCACCGTCATCACGGGGTTGATCGGGTAGTTGCTGTCGCCGAGCTTCCAGTCGCCCAGCGATATGCTGACCTTCGCGCTGCTGGCCGGCATCGGCGACTCCGCCCGCGTGGCGCCGTACGGGCTGGCGGCCTTGAAGGCATTGTAGATGTTGGTGGTCAGCGTGTAGCCCATGAAGTACTCGCCCTTGCCGCCGTTCCTGCTCGCGTCCCAGCCGTAGTCGCCGGCCAGCTCCCAGATCATGATGCCGCCGATGGCGTTGTCGATCACGTACTGGGTCTTGGCGGCCATCGATTGCGCCGTCTCGGTGGAGATGAAGACTTTGCGCGTGGCGTTCCACAGCCATGGCGCGGCCATCGTGGCGCTGTAGTTGGCGGCGTACGTCCCGGTGATGGTCTTCTCGGTCACGCCGTAGGCATCGAGGTAATCCGGCACGATGGCGTTCTGCAGGTTGAGCGCGTGCCACAGCGGATTGCCGCCGCCGGGAACCGGCTTGCCGTTGGCATCGAGGTCGTACCATACGTTGTCGATGCCGACCGCGCCGGTGCCGCAGGTCTTGACGCCGGCGCAGGTGACGGTGTCGCTCACCAGCGGCGTGGTTCCCCACAGGCCGCTGCTGCCGCCGGTGACGTCCTTCCAGCCGCGCGTGTAGTACGGCACGCCGATATTGATGCGGCCGGCCTGCAATGCGCCGCGATAGTAACGGTAGGCCCAGTCGACGTTCAGGTAGCCGATGCCGCCGTAGGAGTAGGCGTTGCCGGCTTTGAGTTCGGCGTCGTTGCCGTCGTCGAACAGCGCGGCGTTGGGGCCGACGTACTGGTTCCAGCCGCCGTGCAGATCGTAGGACATCAGGCTGGCGTAATCAAGGTACTGCAGGCCGGAGAGGTTTTCCTCGCCGCGCAGTATCCAGCCGGACGCGGAGCCGGCGATGGTCAGCATGTAGTACTTGTTGTCGGCGACGGCCGCCGTGTCCAGCTTCTGGCGCACGGTTTTCAGCAGCACGTTGTAGCTCTTCATCAGGCCCGCCAGGCGTGGCTTGGAGAGGCTGAAGTCCAGCGGGTTGCCGGCTTCGTTGTTGGTGGTCGGGTGCTCGTAGTCGATGTCGATGCCGTCGAAGAAGGTGTACTGGCGCAGCACGGCCACCATCGAATCGGCCAGCGTGTTGATGCCGGCGGTGTTGAGCGAGCCGTCGGCGTTGGTGGTGGCGGTGTAGTAGCCGCCGCTGCCGGCCCAGCCGCCCACCGACAGCATGACCTTCACGCCGGGGTAGCGCTTCTTGTATTGCGCCAGCAGGTTGAAGTGGCCTTTGTACGGCAGCGATGGGTCCATCGCGGCGGCGGGGATGGTGGGCCAGGTCATGCCGGTGTCGGGGTTGTTGGCGCCGCTGCCCAGCTGCACTTTGGCGTTGGCGTCCACCGAGGCGAAGGCGTAGTTCACGTGGGTGATTTTGTCCCACGGGATGTTGTTGACCAGGTAGGACGGCGTGTTGTTCGCGCCCGTGCGCCAGCTGGTGAAGTAGCCGACGATTCGGCGGTTCAGGCCATTGGCAAGCTTCTCGCGGCCGTTGGCGTCGTACACGCCGCAGTAGTTCACGTTCGGTACCGGCGAGGTCAGACCATCGGGGCGGCACGCGACTGGCGTGGGCGTGGGCGTAGGTGTCGGCGTAGGCGTGGGCGTCGGAGTTGGCGTTGGCGTTGGCGTTGGCGTTGGCGTTGGTGTCGGAGTAGGCGTTGGCGTCACGGACTGCAGCGCCCACGGTCCCCACTCCTCCGTGCCCGGCACGTTATTTTGCGTCCACCACTTGGCCTTGTAGGTGGAGCCGTTGTAGGTCACGCACATGCCGACCGTGTAGACCGCGCTGGACGACCATGCCGGGCAATCGGCGGTGGCGTCGGCGGTCTGTATGCCGGCCATCAGCTTGGGCGCGGGCGTGGCGCTTTGCGGATCGGAACCGCCGCCACAGGCGGCAACAGCGCTGCCGATCAGCGCCAGCATCAAAAGGTTGTGTCTCATTTTGTATTCCCGTATTTTAGAAATCGTGATTGTTCGGGTAACGGCTGTAGAAATCGTTGTCCCACTTGAAGTGGGTGGCGGAGATGGTGATGGTGATATCCAGCGCTTCGACGAAGTGCCACCAACCGACGGGCAGGAACAGGATCTCGCCTGGCTCCAGCACGCAGTCGATGACCGGCACGTCTGCCATCATCGGAAAACGCTGCAGGTCGATGTCGCGTCCATCGACCGGAGTGAAACAGTGGCGCTGGTTGTACAGCTTGGGCGTATCGCAAGGAGCGATCAGCCGCACGCGCTTGCGCCCCGCGATCTGGATCATGAAGTTGTTGGTCAAGTCATGATGGAACGGCGTGATCGTGCCGGCCGGGCCAAACCAGAAGAAGCCCCGCCCTTCCGGATTCAGATACTCCGGCAGCGGCGGCACATCCGCCATCAGCTCCTGCAACGACTCCCGATTCTGCCCGTCGTTATTGGCGGTCATGTAGAAGTCGTTGGTATGGCCGCTGTCGCGCACCAGCGCCACGTACTCGCCGAAGCGCATGCGGCGCTTGTGCGACTGGCTGTTCATCTCATAATCCGGATCGGCGCTGCGGCCGAACTGCACCTCCACCATGCGCTCGCCCAGCTGCGCGCCAAGGTAATCCAGCGTCCACTTGGCGCGCGCCGCGCAGTCGTCCAGCATGCCGGTGATGATCACCGGCAGATTGCGGCGGTAGTGCTGGTCCAGGAACTCCGCGCCGGACAGGCGCGCCCGCCGCGGAAGTTCAACAGGCGCCAGCCGGTTCAATTGCGACTGGATGCCGATCACCCAGTCGCGCTTGGCCAGCCGGTTATGCAATCGCGATACGCCCTTCAGGTAAGGGCTGTGCAGCGCGGCGGCGATCTCCGCGTGCGCATCGCGCGCGCCGATGCCGGACTGGATCAGGATGCCGGCCAGTGTATCCGGCCGGCTGCCGAGGATCAGGTTCTCGGCGATCCAGCTGCGCCATGCATCGCTGACGCCGATGGTTTGGACAACGGCATGGCGCTTCATGGCTTAGCGTCCTTTCCAGACGGCGCTGGTCAGGGCGCCGCTGGCGTCGCCGTCCAGCTCCCACGAGAAGGCGCCGCGCAGGCTCTGGTCGCGCATGTACTGCATCTTGGTCGCGATCACGGTCGGGTCGTCGTAGCTCCACCATTCGCCGGTGCCGGTGTACAGGAACAGCTGCTTGGTCTGCGGATGGTACCAGCGCGTGCCAGCCTTGTTGACCAGGACCTTGTAGTCGTCGATGCCGGTTTCGTAGGTGCCCGCCGCGCCGCCGGTGGTGGTTTGATACAGGCCGTTGCCGTTCGGGCCGGCGGCCACGCCTTTCCATCCGCGTCCGTAGAACGGCACGCCGAGCAGGATCTTATTGCGCGGCATACCGGCCGCCACCAGCGCCGTCACGGCGTCGTTGGTGTTGTACTTGGCGAGGACACCGGTGGCCGGATCGGCGGGATCGTGGTACAGCGGCGAGTGGAAGTTGGTGGTGCTTTCCCATGCGCCGTGGAAGTCGTAGCTCATCAGGTTGACCCAGTCCATGTATTGCGAATACAGGTTGGGTTCCGTCTGGGCGATCTTCTCGGTCCCGGCACCGATGGCGGCCGTCAGCGCATAACGCTTGCCGTCGATGGCGCCTTGCGCGTCCAGCTGCGCGCGGAACTCGGCCATCAGCAGCGTGAAGTTATGCTTGTCGTTGACCGCGTCGACGGTGTTGTACGGCTGGCCGCCACCGCCCGGATATTCCCAGTCGATGTCGATGCCGTCGAAGACGCCCTTGGCGGAGCCTGGGCCGCCGCGTCCATCCTGCACCGGCAGGTCACCGGCGATGAACATCTTCACGCAGGATTTGGCCAGCTGCTTGCGTAGCGCGTCGGTCTTGGCCGCGGCCGAGAAGTTCTTCGACCAGGTCCAGCCGCCCAGCGAGATGAACACCTTCAGGTTCGGGTGCGCGGCCTTGAGCAGCTTGAGTTGCTGGAAGTTGCCGGTCAGCGGAGCGTCCCACGGAATGGTCTTGCCGTCGACGGTGCGCGCTGGCTGGCGTTGATAGTCGGCGTAGGCGTCGCCGCCGGTGCCGGCCGCCGGTGAGGTCGGATTGTCGTTACCCACTTCGGCGCTGGTGACCATGTCGCATTCGTAGCCGCCGTTCTTGGCGTAGGTGTTGCCGAAGGCGTAGTTGATGAAGGTGAGCTGGTCGGCGATGCTGGTCTGGACGCCGTTGACCGGGGTTTTGGTGGTGTGGATGTCGGCCACTTCGTAGCCGCGTCCATACACGCCCCACTGCGCGAAGTAGGAGCCGATCTCGCGGCCGCCGACCGGCGTTGGCGTTGGCGTTGGCGTTGGCGTTGGCGTCGGTGTCGGCGTTGGAGTTGGTGTTGGTGTCGGCGTTGGTGTCGGCGTTGGTGTCGGCGTCACCGACTGCAGCGCCCATGGCCCCCACTCCTCCGTGCCCGGCACGTTATTTTGCGTCCACCATTTGGCCTTGTACGTCGAGCCGTTATAGGTCACGCACATGCCGACCGTGTAGATGGCGCTGGACGACCATGCCGGACAATCGGCGGTGGCGTCGGCGGTTTGCACGCTGGCCAGCAATTTTGGTGATGAAGTGGTGGCGGGGCTGTCGCTGCCCCCGCCGCAAGCCGCCAGCATACTGGCGATCAGGCCGAGTACGGCCGCATTACCCTTGACTGCACGTTCCATGCTCTCTCCTCCTTGGTTGGGTGACTCTCTGCTTTTATTATTTTTTCAGGATGGAGTCTAAAAAAGTGGTAGTCAAGTGGTTTTATTTTGTTGCGACCATTCGAATACCAGTTTCAACCAAGGAAGAGTTATTACGGAAAGATTCGATGTGCGGCTTGAAATAGTATGTGAGTACTCACCAACCAAATTCAGCAGGCAAACCGGCGCGGCTCGCCCCTGACTTTCGAATGTCTCAAATTGAACATGGTGTTAAATGACGAGTACCAATTTTGCGCGTCCGGCAAGTGGTACGGCCGGCTACATCGCGGAGTCGAGCTCCGGCAGCATGGCCCGCGCGACGCCGTCGCGGACTTCGACGATACGCGGTTGCCGCGCATCGCCAAAGCTCATCTTGTAGCAAACCTGGCCGTCCTTGGATGCGGTAGGCAACACCATCAGCAGCTGGAAGGCGCTCGGCTCTTCCTCCACCGACGGGAAAATCGACGGCAATCCGGCCAGCACCACCGCCCGCAAGGGCTCGCCGCTGTCGATTTCCGTGTGATGGCCGCGGATGGAAATCCCGGCGCTTTCGCCGTCGCCGAACTCCACGCGGGCGTGGCCCATCACGCTGTCGTTCAAGGCATTGACGACCAGGTTCAAGCGCAAGGTCGGATTGCCTTCGATGGCGCTGGTGATTTCATACACTGCAGTAAATAATTGACTCATGGTGCTTCCTGACGAATGAAGATGAAACATGAGTCAACTCTAGCGGCGCAAGCTAAAACTTGCCTTCCGAATACCTTCCGGCCGCCAAGCGCTTGATTATATTGAAAATATTTCCAGCATCAACGCTTGGGCAACTGCCAGTCCGGACGGATGAAATGGCAGGTGTAGCCGTTGGGAACGCGCTCCAGATAGTCCTGGTGCTCCGGTTCCGCCTCCCAGAACGGGCCGGCCGGCGCCACTTCGGTGACGACTTTCCCCGGCCACAGACCGGACGCGTTGACGTCGGCGATGGTGTCCTCGGCAACCGCCTTCTGTTGCTCGTTGACATAGTAGATTGCTGAGCGATAACTGGTCCCGATGTCGTTGCCCTGCCGGTTGCGAGTGGTCGGATCGTGGATCTGGAAGAAAAATTCCAGGATCTTGCGATAGCTGATGACGGCCGGATCAAAGATGATCTCCAGCCCCTCGGCATGGGTGCCGTGGTTGCGGTACGTGGCGTTCGCCACATCGCCGCCGGTGTAGCCGACCCGCGTCGCCAGCACGCCGGGGTACCTGCGCAGCAGATCCTGCACGCCCCAGAAGCATCCGCCGGCCAATATCGCTTTTTCAGTTGTCGTCATATTCCATCCTTAGTGAGTATCTCTGTACAATTTAGCGACGTTCCCCGGTTCTTCAAGCCGGCCAAAAGAAGGATCTTCCAATTGCTTTTGTGATAAGCTCAAACGCTGCTGTTGACCAACAACCGGAGTCACCCATGCAAATAGAACGCCGTTCGCGTCCAGATCGCGTCAAAGCCATCGCCGTCAACGCGGGCCTGGCCCTGCTTGAAACCGCCGGCCGCGAAGCCGCCGCCACTTTCCTCGAAGACGCGGGCGTGCCCTTGCCCGTGATCGCCCGCGTGCTGTCGGAACCGGACAAGCGCCGCGCCGAAGACCTGCGCTAAAGGCCCATGAAAATCAAATACCTGACCCTGCCCATTTTAATGCTGGCCATGACTTCGGGCATGGCGGCAGAACTGTCGCCGGCCTCGCGCACGGAAATCAACGCCTTGCTCAACCGGCTGGCCAGCTCGGGCTGCCAGTTCAACCGCAACGGCAGCTGGTACACGCCGGTCGACGCCAAGACCCACCTGACGCGCAAGCTCGACTATCTGGTCGAGAAAAAACAGGTCGAGAGCACCGAACAGTTCATCGACCTGGCCGCCAGCTCCAGCAGCAGCTCGGGGAAAAATTACCAGGTGAGATGCGGCACCCAGCCGGCCGTCGCCAGCGGCGTCTGGCTCAAAGGCGAACTGCAAGCGCTGCGCGCCGGCAAATAGCTAGGGCTTGAGCAGCACGCGGCCGAAAGCCGTGTCCGTATGCTGCCCCGGCAGTTGCGGATCGATCGCGAAACGGCAGCTCTGCAGATAGCCGGCGGCCTGCGCCACCACATCCGGCGCCTGACCGCTGGGTTCGGCCACCACGCGGATCGGCGCACCATCGCTGTTGACCAGGAAGCGCAGCAGGATGCCGTCGCTGCCGCTCGGCCGGCGGTCGAATTCCTTGAAGCCGTCGAAGCGGTCGGACGGCTGGCAGCTGCCGGCCACCAGCTTGGGCCGGACGGCCGGGCCGTCGCTGAACTGCCAGACAAATTGCATCGGGAAGGAAGCGCCGCTTTTGGCTTCGTCCAGGTGCGGCTGGAACACGCAGCGGGAGATGCCGCTGACGGCGGCATCGTCGAGGATCTTCCAGCCGCTGCCCTGGGTCACTTCCGGGCGCACCACCTTGCCGTCCTCGCCTATCTGGAAACGTATCGTCGTCACGCCTTCGATTTCATAGCGCCGCGCCTCGTCCGGCCACTGCGGCTGCGCGCAGCTAATCGGACTGACCAGCGATTTGAACGGCGCCTGGCCGCGCTGCTCGGCGTGGCTCATCAGGTTGAGCACACCCAGCAGGCCAGCGACGGCGGCAACGGAAAGCAGTTTCTTGTTCATCGGGCGATGATATCAGACCGCGCCACGAATCACCGTTCACGGGACGCCAAGGCGTGCCTATCCCGCTGTGCCCGGGCCACCCTATTTCATTGGTCCCTTGCCCTCGGAGCCGAAATCAACAACAGAGGCATCCAGCGGGAACTCGCGCTTCCGCGTCTTCCATACCCCCTCCGCCGTTTTGAGTTTGAAGTGGTCGATCAGGTACGGCAAGCCCTCGCTGGCCAGGAAGTCCGGCGCGTTCGCGACCTGGAAATGCAGATGCGGAACGCGCGCGTCACCGGAATTGCCCACGTGCGCAATGAGTTGCCCGCGCCGCACCCGGTCGCCGGCCTTGACGCGCACGCTGCCGGGCTGGAGGTGGGCATACTGCGCGAACTGTCCGTCCCCCAAATCGAGCACAACGAAATTGCCGGCAATATTGTCCATCGTGATGGCCACGGCGGGCGTAAAGCCATCCTTGGTGCGGGGGATATTGTCCGGCATGTCGTTGCGCGCGGCGACGATCCTGCCGTCCGCGACGGCCAGCACGTCCTGCCCGTATGCAAAGTGGGCATGAACGTCGCGCGCATCGCCGCTGAAGGTGGCGCCGGCCTGGTACTTCTTCCAATCGATCGCGTAGCGGCGGGCATTGTAGGCCAGGCCACCGGCGACGAACACACCGATGCGGTGGTGCGACTGAATGCTCGGACCATTATCGGCGCTCCAATTCGCACCAGCCAGCGGCGGGCCAAGCACGTGCATTTTATTGGCGCGCGTTCCGATGGACGCGCTGTCCGCAAAGGCATTATCGAGCAGCACACGGTGGCGCAATGTCCGCGGGACCGCGGCCGTATCGAACGCGAGGCACAGGAAGGCGACGGCACCCTGTCCCGCTGCAAGGCGGGGCGCGCCGCCATCGTCGTCGCCCCCGGCCAGGCGCACGCGCTCCTTCAGTTGCGGCTCCTTGATCAGATCAAGCACCGCGCCGTTGTCCGCGTTGATGACTTCGATCCCGCGCAGCGGCAAGGCCTGATCGGAAAAATTATGCAGGTGCAGTTCATACAGCAGGAAGCTGCGGCCGCCGCCGGCGAACAGGGTCGGCGCCAGCGGCGTGCGGATCTCCAGCTGGATCGGCGGGAATACGGGCGCCGGCGCGCCTTCCGACGAGACGGTACCCCCGCCGCTCCCCACGCTGTCGCACCCAGACGGCAACGCCTGGGCATGCGCCGACAATGCCGTCATGGCGCATAGACCTGCCGCGCTGATTCTGCTGAAGCTACCGATCGACATTTGATACGCCCGTGTTCAGTTGAAAACGCAGACCATATCAGCCGCCTGCCTGGCGGAAGTGACAATCATGAATGAATTTCTGCCACCCCGGAAAACAGCGATCAACGCTCCAGCAAATCGAAATCGCCCTGGGTATAACGCGCGCCGTGCACGCTGCCCTCGTCGAAGAGGGCAGCGACGCCGGCCAGGTCGGCCGCGCCCAGCTTGATCTCCGCCGCGCCGCAGTTCTCCTCCAGATGGCCGAGCTGGCGCGCGCCGGGGATGGGCACGATGTCCTCGCCCTGATGCAGCAGCCAGGCCAGCGCCAGCTGCGCCAGGGTGATGCCGTGGCCGTCCGCCAGCCGCCGCAACTGGTGGACCAAGGCCAGGTTGTTGCGCATGGCCGCATCCTGGAAACGCGGCAGCGTGCGGCGGAAATCATCGTGCGCCAGCCCATCGGCCGATGTCAGCGCGCCGGTCAGGAAGCCCCGGCCCAGCGGGCTGTACGGCACGAAGCCTATGCCCAGCTCGCGGCACACCGGCAGCACCTGCTGCTCCGGATCGCGGCTCCACAGCGAATACTCGCTCTGCACGGCGGCGATCGGATGCACCGCATGCGCCCGCCGCACCGTCGCGGCGGACACTTCCGACAGGCCCAGGTGGCGCACCTTCCCCTCGCGCACCAGCTCCGCCATCACGCCCACCACCTCCTCCACCGGCACGGACGGATCGGGACGGTGCTGGTACAGCAGGTCGATGGTCTCGATGCCGAGCCGTTGCAGCGAACCCGTCACCGCTTCCCGGATATGCTCCGGCCGGCTGTCGACGCCGGCCATGCGCTGCAGGCCCTGGCCATGCGGCAGGATGCGGAAGCCGAACTTGGTGGCGATCTGCACCTTGTCGCGCAAGCTCCTGAGCGCCTTGCCGACCAGCTCCTCGTTGACGTAAGGCCCGTACACCTCGGCCGTATCGAAGAAGCTCACGCCCAGGTCGACGGCCCGGTGCATGGTGCGGATGGACTCCGCATCGTCGCCGCCACCGTAGGCGAAACTCATGCCCATGCAACCGAGGCCTATGGCCGATACCTGCAAGCCGCCACTTCCTAATTTTCGCTGTTTCATTTTCCGCTCCTTGTAATCAATGGTGAAAATGATACGTTTGCTCTATCCTCTATACAATCACCAGGAAATCACTTGAACCAATGAACGGAATTCAGCAATAGCCCCATGCGCCATGACCTCAACGAGTTGGAAATATTTGTCGCCGTCGCGCGCCACCGCAGCTTCCGCAAGGCGGCCGAGGAACGCAACGTCACCGCCTCGTCGCTGAGCCACGCCATGCGCGCGCTGGAGACGCGGCTGGGCATACGCCTGTTGAACCGCACCACGCGCAGCGTCGAGCCCACCGAGGCGGGCAAGCATCTGTACGCGCGGGTGAGCCGCGTGATCGAGGACCTGGACCAGGCGCTCGATGAAATCAACGGCTTCCGCGACACCATCCAGGGCACGCTGCGGCTGAACGTGCCGCGTCCCGCCGCGCGCCTGCTGCTGGCGCCGATACTGAGCGGATTCCTGAAGATGCACCCGGGCGTCAAGATCGAAGTCGTCACCGACGATCAGCTGGTCGACATCGTGGCCGAGGGCTACGACGCCGGTGTGCGCTTCGGCGAGAGCCTGGCGCTGGACATGATCGCCATCCCTATCGGCGCGGCGCAACGCTTCGCGGTGGTCGCCGCGCCTGATTTTATCGATGTGCACGGCCGCCCGGCCAGCCCGTCCGAGCTGCGCGGACTGCCCTGCATCGGCCGCCGCTTCCCCAGCGGCGTGATCTACGCATGGGAATTCGAACGCGACGGCCAGGGCATGGCGGTCAGCGTCGACGGCCCGCTGGTGCTGGACGATGACGCCATGATGGTGGACGCGGCATGCGACGGCGTCGGCATCGCCTTCGTGCATGAGTCCTACGCGCTGGAGCACATCCGGCAGGGCAAGCTGGTGCGCCTGTGCGAAGAGTGGTGTCCGGCCATGCCCGGTTTCTACCTGTACTACCCGAGCCGCAAGCACATGTCTGCCGCGTTGCGCGGCTTTGTCGACTGGTGCATCAAGGAACGGCAGGACGACGAAGCAGCGGCGATGGAGCTGCCAGCAGCGAACCGCATATCCCAGCCGAAGAGATAACGAAGTATATAATTTATACCATTTATCAAATAATATCCACACGGGCCGAATTGGCCAACATTACCAAGATTGGAAGGAGTGTGGCAAGTATCGGACTCGGCCAGGTTCTTTGCTACCTGAACGCCTCATCGCGCCACCATTATTTTGGCGTCCCGATCAAATCAATATGACCAGTCGCCGAATAAAGGATGCGGGCTTTCTTGGAAGCGGTAAGTGCGACCAAATAGGCGCTTCTATTTTGCTGAAAGCTCCCGCTCTGTCCTAGCGTACCAAAAGGAAAACTGACGCACATAAATCTTCCGCTGGCATCCTTCACCGTTCCCCATTCCGCGATGTACGGGTTCAACTCAGTCGGCCGTACTTCAAAGCCGGGGAGTGCCCGAGCCATCTCCATCGGATAAATTTTGTGATCGAACAGGATCCCCTTAGCCGCGCCCTTCTCCGCATAGCCAATCTCCTTTCCTTGCGCGACGAGATAATAGGTAGCGTTGAACCCATCCTGGTAGTCGTCTTGCGAGTTAATTTCCGCCGTCGGCAACGCCTTCCAGGTCACGGACGAGGAAACCGCCCTCGCCGATAAACAGCTGAGAATCGCCGCTCTGGAAGGCTCGGCAGCCGGTGCTTCCGACATAACCAGCCAGATCACGAAAAACAAAGGTCCACGCATCATTTGTACTCCCATCCATGCGTAACTTCCAGAAACTGTGGATTAAACTTCCAGAAGATGGTTCCACCGTACGCTGCTGTTGAATCATATTGATGATCGTAGCGACCAATCTCTACACGAGTCACGGAAACCTTTCCCGTGCTGGTGTTCTTGACCTTGGTCGTCTTGTATTTGATTTCAAGCTTGATGGAATCTTGAATCCCATAGATGTTATGCGAGGGTTCGGCAAACTTGATTCCTCGTCTGACCTTAAAGTGATGCTTGTAGTTCGATTTGATGTCAGCGCCATCCCAAAAATATGCACCATTAGATTTATCTTCGCCGCCTTCGAGCGCGTTGACAGCGGCCAAGATCGCGATCTTCATCCCAGGCTGTTGGTCTATCTTATTTTCCGAAGCCTTCATCAGATCTTCGTATCGGTCGTTGCCATCACTAACAGCAAATGCAAACGATTTCTCCCGCGCAGTGAAATGCATGATGTCCTTATATCTGCGCGCATCCCGCTGTCTGACAAGCAAGCTGGCAATGGCAAACATCTCGTCAGGATCATCTTTAGTCGACGACTCACCAAATGTAATTGCCGCAAGCAGCCTCGTCTCAGCACTCAGTCCCTTAGTAGTCTTATCAGCCATGGCGACTTGCTCCATCAGTATTAAACCAAGTTACCAACTTCAAGTCGCCCATCCCTGGTATCTTCTCAGTGGCACCGTTCGCATAGTCGGCCGCTCTGGCGTGTAGTTCACCATTTTTATACAGATCGTACCGGAAGCCTTCCACCGGTTGGCCTCGCTCATCCAAGAGAGAAAAAAATTGCTCGATAATCTCTTCTTCTGACGTGCGGACATTTTGACCATCAGATGAAATTTCTGCTGCGGACGATACACCAGCTGACGTTGGGGAACCCTCGATTACTTGGCTTCGCAGGGTTTGATTTGGAACAAGCTTCGGAAGTACCGTACAAGCGCACATGCACAAGTCATCCCCCAGTGCGACTCGCTTTCCGTTCCAGGTTTCCGGGATGCGTGGTCCAACGCACAATATCTTCCCTTGGGACTTACAAGCGGGGCAAAAAATAAGATCGTTCTCAAGAGCGATCTGTGCTCCGCTAATGCTGCCATTAGCGCTGGCTGTGATGACTTTACCGCCAGCAGTGGTCGATGCCCCCAACGTAATCGTATAGCGCCGCATTCATAACTCCTTGTCCTTGTTAATCGAGGGAAGAAAAGAACAATGCCGAGCGCCAATTATTGAGCGTGGACATTTTTATATATTGAGAAACTACAAAAGACATTCGAACGGATACACGGACGACAGAAGGGCGCCCCGGAAAACAGGCCCCTGACGGCAGGACGAGGAAGCCGCCACAAACAATTTCTTGGTTTTTTGATTTGAGTCAAGCGCCGCTGATGCTTCTGTTGAGGTGATGCACTACCTTGTAAATCAAGGAGGCCGCCACGGCTGACATCGCCAATTCACAAAGGAACCATCATGCCCGTGATTCAACGTTATCGCACGCAAACACGCCCACGCGCCCTATGGCTGTCCGTGGTTTCGGTGCTGCGCTCCGTGACGAACAAAACTTCCGCCGCGGGAGTTGCACGATGAGGCCAGCGCTCTTCAAGGAACAGGAGCAGGAACCGGAAGATGCCGGGCAGGAACCGTTCCAGGGCCTGATGCGCTACGAATACCACACGCAGCTGCGGCAGATCTCCTACTACCTGTCGGGCAGCATCGTCCAGGCAAGCTACTACACCGATCTGTTCCACACCCTGCGCACCGCCAGCGAGAACGACCTGGTGTTCCTGCATCTGAACACCTCCGGCGGCGACTTCGACACCGGGCTCCAGATCATCAACAACATGCAGGCGTCGAATGCGCACGTGGTCACCGTGCTGGAAGCGCGCGCCTATTCGATGGGTGCGTTCATCTTCCTGGCCGGCGACGAACTGGTGGTGCACGACAATTGCCAGCTGCTGTTCCACATCTATTCCGGCGTCTTCACCGGCAAGGGCAACGAACAGCAAGCCGAATCGCTGGCGCTCAGCAGCTGGTTCGAGAAATTCATGTCGCGCACGTGCCAGCCCTTCCTGGCCGCCAGCGAAATCAAGAACATCCTGAAAGGCTCCGACCTGTGGATGGACTCGGATGAAATCCGGCGCCGCATGGCGCGCCTGCAGCGCGAACAAGACAAGCAGGCCGCGCCGCGCAAGCCCAAGGTCGCCATCGCTGGCGGCAGCAAGCGTTAGTCGTACGTCCGATTTATTTGATTCGCAGTACAGTGTAACCAGCCACCCACTCGCTCACGCAACGGAAAGAAGATCATGTTCAAGCACATCTTATTGCCGACCGACGGCTCGGCCATTTCCTCCGCCATCATCCAGAAGACCATCGCCTTCGCCAAGGAGAGCAACGCCACGGTCACCGCCGTGCACGTGATCGCGCCCTTCCACGTCCTGACGGCGCATGCCGACATGCTGGAAGCCACCCGCGACGAATATGTCCGCGACAGCCAGCAACACGCGCAGCGCTACCTCGACGATATCGAAAAGGCCGCGCGTGAAATGGGCGTGCAATGCAAGACGGTCATCTGCACCGACGACCAGCCCTACGAACAGATCATCGAGACCGCGCGCCTGCACGGCTGCGACCTGATCTGCATGGCCTCGCACGGACGGCGCGGCGTCAAAGGGATGTTGCTGGGCAGCGAAACGCAGAAAGTGCTGACCCACAGCCAGATCCCGGTGCTGGTGTTCCGCTGACATCATGAGTGGCTCGCTTGGCCCGGATGGCCAAATGCTGGCCATGCTGCTGGATCGGCCGGGCCAGGCGCTGCGCGCCGCGCACATGGCGACACCCACACCCTCGCCCCAACAGTTGCTGTTGCGGGTGAGTGCATGTGGCGTATGCCGTACCGACCTGCACATCGTCGACGGCGAACTGGCGCCACACAAGGCACCGCTGATACCAGGCCATGAAGCGGTCGGATATGTGGTGCGCTGCGGCGCCGAAGTGCAAGGCTATGCACCCGGCGACCGCGTCGGCGTTGCATGGCTGGGCGACAGCTGCGGCCATTGTCCCTACTGCGCGAGGCAAAATGAAAACCTGTGCGAACAGGCTCTCTTCACAGGTTACGACCTGAACGGCGGCTATGCCGAATACATGGTGGCCGACGCGCGCTATGTCTTCCGCCTGCCCGCCTCTTACGACGACGTCCACGCCGCGCCGCTGCTGTGCGCCGGACTGATCGGCTACCGCGCGTACGCGATGGCAGGCCAGGCCCAGCGCATCGGCCTGTATGGGTTCGGCGCGGCGGCCCACATCCTGTGCCAGATCGCCCGCCATCAGGGACGCGAGGTGTATGCGTTCACGCGGCCAGGCGACACGCGCTCACAGGAATTCGCCCGCAGCCTGGGCGCGATCTGGGCTGGCGACAGCGAGCAAGACGCGCCGGTTCCGCTGGACGCCGCCATCCTGTTCGCGCCGAATGGAGCCTTGGTGCCGCGCGCGCTGGCGGCGGTCCGTGCCGGCGGCAGCGTGATTTGCGCCGGCATCCACATGAGCGACGTGCCGGCGTTTCCTTACGCGCTGCTGTGGGGAGAGCGGACGCTGCGGTCCGTAGCCAACCTCACGCGCGCCGATGGGCTGGCCTTTTTCCAGCTCGCAGCGGAATGCCCGCTGCAAACCCACACGACGGTGTTCCCGCTGGCGCAGGCCAACGAAGCGCTGGCCGCGTTGCGCGCCGGCGATCTGGATGGCGCTGCCGTGCTGGTTCCCTGATCCCTGCTCGATGCACGGGAGCCGGGCGTACCACCGCAGGCCGCTGACACCTAAAAATTATTCCACTGCCTCGGCGCGATGCGACCGCTCCTCAAGAGATTTGCTTATATCATCAACTCCGCTGTTCCAGGCCCGCCGCAAGCCGCTCCTGCAAGTCCGGCCCCACCCGACGGAAACCAAGCAACCTGGCCGCCGTCCGTATCAGATCGCTCTCGGCACCGCCCGCGTTGTCATTGCGCGCCATCTTCAGGGCTGCGGTCACCTCCAGCATGGAGATGCTAAGAGGCTTGATCGTCGCACCGCTCTCAGCCGATCGATCCCTGACCGGCGGCGCCTCCGACTGCTGGCGGGTAAACCAAAACGTTCCGTCGGAGAGCAGGTCCTGCCCATTCGATTGCGCATGGCTGAGCGCCTCGCGCGTTTTTGTCACGATGCGCGCGCCCGCCTTTTCCTTTCCAAAGCAGGCCGCCAGGCGCCGGGCGGTCTCTTCTATGTGTATCGGTCCTTCGACATCGACAATGCGCTTCACCAGATCCGCCAGCACGGCAACGGCCACCTCATGCGGCTCGTGTCCGCCAGTCACCGGGAAATGGGCCCGCTGATAGGCAGGCATCTGTCGAGGCTCCACTCGCGAGACATCAAATGACGGAGGCGCTTCCACTGGCAGATCCATGGCCGGCACCGGACGCGCGCGATTGGCTCCTTCTATCTTTACGCCAGCCTCCGCCGCGATTCGCGCATCGTCGAGGGCGACGCGCAAGCGCTCGATCTCGATGCTGCGGCTATAGAACCAATCGGTGCTCCATATCCGATGAAAACGCCAACCCAGATGCTCCAGCACATCCTGCCGGAGACGATCCCGCTCGCGAGCCCACTGGGCGCTGTGATAGGTCTGACCGTCGCATTCGACCGCCGCGATATACGTTCCCGGACGGTCCGGATGGCGAACGCCGATATCGATACGGAAGCCAGCCGAGCCAACCTTCGAATCGACCAGGTAGCCCAGACTCCGGATCACGTCGGCAACGTCCTCCTCAAATGGCGTGTCGGCCTGCAGCCCGGCTGGTTCCATGTCGTTCACGAGACCGCTGTTCGCAAAATCCAGGAAGCGCTTCAAGATGCGAGTGCCTTGGCGGGTCGTTCGGCTCGGGTCGATATCGGCTGGATCGAACGAGGCGAAAACCTCGCAGCGCACGCGCGCCCTGGTGAACAGGACGTTAAGCCGCCGCTCGCCGCCTTCCATGTTGACCGGCCCGAACGTCATACTGGTCAGCCGGCCGCCGGCCACGGTAGGGCCGTAGCAAACGCTGACCAGAATGACGTCCCGCTCGTCTCCCTGCACGTTCTCAATGTTCTTGACGAACACGTCTTCCGCCTGCCCTTCCCGCAAAAACGCATCCAGCGCCGCATCGCTACGGCGCGCGAATTCCAATAGTTCCGTAATCAAGGTCTTCTGTGCGGAGGAAAACGTGACGATGCCCAGCGACAGGCCCGGATGCAGACGCGCATGCTCGGCCACCCGCTCCACAATGGCGGCCCCCTCCTTACGGTTATCCCGCTTGCCGCCCTTGTCATAGACGCCGTCGACACGCGTGAAGCACAGACCATATGCAGGATCCTCCTGCAACGGCGATGGCGGCAAAATGAGGCCATCCTCATAGAACTCGTGATTCGACACCGAGATCAACGACGGATCGCGCGAGCGATAATGCCACCGCAACATGCGTGAGCTGAGCCCCCGTGCTTCGCACAGGCTGAGTATGCTCTCCATCATGCCGAGCTTCGCGGCATTGCCCAGCAAGCCATCGTCCTCCTCTTCCGGCTCTTCGTCGGACTCATCCGCCAGCAGCCGGTCAAAGAAGGACGAAGGCGGCAGTTGTTTCTGATCGCCGACAACCACGATCTGGGTCGCGCGCGCGATGGCGCCGAGCGCATCCTCCGGCCGGACCTGCGATGCCTCGTCGATCACAAGCAAATCAAACTCCAATGCTCCAGGTGGGATGAACTGCGCAACCGAAATAGGACTCATGAGCAGAACCGGCTTGATTCTCTGCACTGCCGTACCCGCGTTCTGGAATAGTTTTCGAAGCGCGATATGCCCGCGCTTCTTGCCGATCTCCCCGCGCACCACCTTCATCTCGCCCAACGCGCCTTGCGGGACTTGGGCCAGATGCCCGGCCAGAATGCTAGTGACGTTCTCGGAGAGCCGTTGCCGCTCAAGCGCCCCGAACATCGCGACCAGGTCGTGCTTATCCTCAAGCGCCATGTCGCGCAAGATGGGAACCGAATCACGCGCGACATGCCAAAGCCGTTCGGCCCGCGCATAGCGAAGCTCGATGGCCGCCCTGCCGCTATCGAGCTCGCCGGACTGCATCCGTCTTGCCAGATCAGGCACGCCAGCTTCCTCGATACGGTTGTGAAGGCGGGTCAAATTGCTCCACCCAGCATAGCGGTCCGTCGACCTGGCCATCTCATCGCATCGCTTGGCGACCGCGTTCAGATCGGCACGATCAGGCCCGCCTTCGCCAAGCGAGCGTGGCTCCAGGTCCAGCAGGCCAACGACCTCGCCCAGTTTGCGGCGCGCAGCGGCTTCACGCTCATGCAAGCCCTTCCGCATTGCCGCGACGGAGCCGGCATCGGCGGCCATGGACAGCCACGCATCTGGAGCGCAACGCAGCGCCGCACCATCAAGACGCTCGCACCAGACGGCTATTGCCGATAGCCGGTGAAAATCGGTGAGCTCGCCGCGCCATTCTCCTTGCAAGACATGAGCGCAATATTCGGCGTCGCGCTCCCATCGCAATTTACACGCCTCGATACTTCCCAGGCGATCCAGGAGTTCGAGCCGGTCTTTGGCCGACTTGGGCAATGCCCCGCGCAAAAGGCCGGCAAGCTCGCGCGACGCACGACGGTAAGCGCCGCCCCATCGCGCAAAGAACGAATGCACACCGGCCGCCAGCGCGCCGCGCAGCGTTATGGTCGATACGGAAAACGCCGACTCGACAAAGGTGGCCTCAGCCGCATCCCGTTCTGACCGCCAGGTAGCCCCGTCGGTCATGGTCTGTTTTATTCGCGCGATGTCTGCGGCGGACAGGAGCGCCTTCGCGATCTCGACCGCGCCCGCAGGCATCCCCTCCAAGCGGGCAAGCACATCATCAAGCGGAGCGACCGACGAGAACGCAACCGGAACATCGATCCGCAACTGAGCGATGGCTTCACTAACCGCGAGGGCCAATGCCGACAAGGCATCGCGCGCTTCCGATAGCAAAATCTCCAACCGCTTCAGGTCGACCGGCTGAAGCTCAAGATTGCGCGTTCCCTCGAACGGATGCTTCTCGCTGGCGTTCTCCTTCCTTAGCGAGTCTCCGTACTGCCTGATGGTGTCCAGCAGACGCAGCTCCCCGTCCTCCGTCATCGTGGACAGGCCGGCGCTCTCGATGCCTGGCGCCGGCACGCCCAGTCCTATGTAGCGAGTCTGTACGCCCAGCACCGAAAATGGCGTGGCGCCGGTGTTTCCGATGGGCCGATGAAGCGCCTCGGTGAATTGATTGAGCTTATCGCGCACCGCGGTCAGGTCCGCCGGTGCACCAGGCGTCGAAGGCACGGCGGCCGCAGCGCCGAGCGTGCGCGCCAGTTCCGCCAACACGGCGTTCTTGTTGACGTTTCTGGAATGAAGCTCAAGGCAAACGTCCCGCAGTCCCACCCGAACCAGGCGATCATGAACAACGGAGAGCGCCGCCATCTTCTCCGCCAGGAAAAGCACGCGCTTCCCATCCTTGACGGCCGCCGCGATGATGTTGGTGATCGTTTGGGATTTTCCCGTTCCGGGAGGCCCCTGAACAACAAGGTTGCGCCCCGACCTGACTTCCTCGATCACACGGGCTTGCGAAGCATCGGCATCGACCACGTGCAGAAGTTTTTCGGGAGGCAGCATGTCGTCGAGCTTGTCATTGGCGCCGAAGATCGACGGAGCAGGCTCGAAGCCTTCGAACAACAGGCCACGTGTCAGGCCGTGATTCGCTATCGCTCCTTCCGGCCATGCCTCAAGCGCGAGATCGCGATACATCAGCAGCTTCGAGAACGAAAAGAAGCCGAGCTGCATTGCATCGGGTTCAATCCGCCAGTCCCTCTGTCCATGGATGACCTCCTGGACTTGCTCGAAATAGATGGAGGGTATCCATTCTTCGTCAGCGTGAAGCTCGGGTAACTGGATGCCGAAATCTTCCTTCAACCGTTGCTGAAGCGGCAGATTGGTCACCAACTCGTCATCCCGGATCCGCACATCATAAGTCGATGTGCGCAGGTTACGGGTAAGCTCAACCGGCAGAAGAATCAGCGGCGCTTCGCGAGCGACAGTCGACTTGTCCTCGAACCAGGTCAGGAAGCCGAGCGCCAGATAAAGGATGTTAACCCCGGATTCCTCTTCCGCTGTTTGCGCCTCGCGTGCGATCTTCAAGAGCCGTTTCTGCAGCGCGTCCGGCCCCATCCGCGTCTCGAGGTAGGCGTCGGTGTAGCGGCCCGGATCGAAGGCCAGCTCGCCTGCGTCCGCAAGGCGAACAGATGTCCCGTCATCGTCCCGATCGCGTCCAATGGCAAGGAAGCGCATGGCCTTGTGCGTGGAGAGGATGGCGTACACATCATCGGAACGCTCGTTGACGAGGTTGATGACATTGCCCCGCACGTTGGCCCGGTTAACATGAATAAGCCGGTTGCGCGTGCCAGTCTCGACAAGGCGCTTTCGCGTCTCGTTGAACAAACGGACCAGGCCTGTTTGGGACGATTGTTCTGTCGGCACCTCGTTGTTCTCATCACTCACGGCTCACTCCTTTACATGGCAGGTGCCAGTTTAATTGAAATGGTTTGCAGATTTGTAAATATTGACTTAGTATCGAAATGCATAAGCCCTTATGAATTGTTCGTTTTTTACGGAGACAAGCCCAATAATGCGTAAATTTCTTCCCGCAGCAGTCATGGCCATCTGCGCCATCGCCCTCACCAACGCAGGCGCACAAGAACAGCGGCCGGCCCCAACAGCGCAACAGTCGCAGCCGTTGAGCGCCGCAAGCAAGGCCGCGGCCGTCGACCTGTTGGCTCAAAACCTCTCCTCCCAATACGTCTACGCCGACCTGGGCGACAAAATGGCCGCCGCCATCCGCGACCATTTGCGCAAGGGTGACTACGAGAAGGTTGCGACGCACGCGGAATTCGCGGAATTGCTGACGGCCCATGTCCATGCCGTCACCCCGGACAAGCACCTGAACATCCGCTACGTCCCGGAGGCAAAGCCCGACATGCCTCGTCCCGCGCCTACGCAAGTCATGCCTTCCGAGGTTAAGAAGCGCCTCGAGTCCGGGACCTACCTCAATTTCGGCATTGAAAAGGTGGAGCGCCTGCCGGGCAATATCATGTACCTCAAGTTGAACGGGTTCTTTAACGCGGACTTCGCCAAGACAGCCGCAACGGCGGCCATGAACCTGGCAGCCAATGGCAACGCGATGATCATCGACCTGCGCCAGAACGGCGGTGGCGACCCGCGCATGGTGGCGTTCGTGGCAAGCTACCTGCTCGGCGATCAGAAGGTCCATCTGTCGGACATCTACTTCCGGGCTGATAATGAAACCAATTCCTTCTGGAGCGATCCATCCGTTCCGGGACCGCGCTTCGGCGCGGATAAGCCTGTGTATGTGCTAACCAGCGGCAAAACCTTCTCCGCAGCCGAAGATTTCACGTACAACCTCCAGGCCCTCAAGCGCATCACCGTGGTTGGCGAAACCAGCGGCGGCGGCGCGCATCCGATCCGTCCGTTCACTATCGATCCGAACATGGTCGCCATCATCCCGGTCGGGCGTTCGATCAACCTGATCACAAACGGCAACTGGGAAGGTACCGGAGTCAAACCGGACATTGCCGTCGCGGCCGACAAGGCCCTTGCAAAAGCGAACTCGCTAGCCCTGCGCCAGGTCATGGCGCAAGTTAAAGACCCCGGAGAGCGCGCGGACCTTGAAAAGAAACTCGCCAATTTGGAAGCGGCTTTGTAATATCGGGCTGAGGAAAAATTTGTCTTTCTCGTAGCGGCGCAATACGCTACGATCTGACCGGTCAACCGTGCCCCGTTGACCGATCCCGCATCCTTGTCCAAACCTACCTGGTAGCCCTGGCAGTGTCCGAGCAAATTGTCGATTCCGCCGCAGCACACGCACCCGCGCCGCCCGTTCCACGGCGCGCGGTTGCCGCGGCCCTTGCGCTGTTCTGGCTGGCTTTCGTCACCATGTACACCTTGCGGGCCGCACTGCTCGGGATCGACCATCAAGCCGAGTCCTTGATACGCCGCGCGGCGGTGGCGACTGTGGGCATATCGCTGTCCTGGCTCATGTATCGGGTACTCGAACGGACCGCAATGGCCTCGTTGCGCCGGAAGATCCTGCTGACAGTGAGCATGAGCCTGCCCTTCGGGACGGCTTTTGCCACCGTCAACGTGCTGGTGTTTTACGTCATCGCGCCGATGCCTGGTGCGGATTGCAACGTGGATACGCCATGCATCAACCACCAGATCGTTGTCGCCATTTCAGACTTGTTGATCAGCTGGACCTTTGTTTTCCTTGCGTGGGGCATGTTGTGCCTGTCCCTGGCGTCGGCGGCCGCGACCAGGCTCGCCGATTCGCGTGCCAATGCCCACCGAGCCGCGGCCCGCGTCGCCGAAATCCGCGCCTTGCGCTACCAGATCAATCCGCACTTCCTCTTCAACGTCCTCAACTCGTTGATGACGCTCGTCCGGCGCGGTGACATGGGCGAAGTGGAAGTGATGATCGGGCAGATCGCGCGCTTCATGCGCTACAGCCTGACAGCCGATCCCTTGGCCGACGCCGTCCTGGCCGACGAAATCGATATACAGGTCGGCTATCTCGAACTTGAGCGCCGGCGGTTTCCACAGCGCCTGCAGGTGCGGGTGGACGTCACCCCGCAGGCCGCAGCCGCGCTGATACCAAGCTTGCTGTTGCAGCCGCTCATCGAGAACGCCGTCAAGCATGGGCTGGGCTGTTCAGTCGAGCCTGTGCTGATCCAGATCCTGGCCCGCGTCCTGCCCGACGGCCAGCTTGAGATTGTGATCGAGGACGATGCAGTTCATGTGGGCACGGCGCCAACAGGCACGGGCATCGGCCTGAAAAACGTCGCCGAACGTCTGGCCCTGCAGTATGACGGCAAGGCGACGTGCACGGCCGGGCCTGTGTCGCCGAACGGATTTCGGGTGACGTTGTTGCTGCCACTGCGCGGGCGCTAGCACCGATGCCGATCCGCGCATTTATCATCGACGACGAGCCGCTCGCGGTCGACTCGGTACGCCAGATGTGCCAGCAAGCCGGCACGGTGGACGTGATCGGCCACGCCAGCGACGGAGCGGCGGGCCTGGTCGCGCTCGCATCGCACAGGCCCGACCTTGTCTTTCTCGACATCGGCATGCCCGGCATGGATGGCCTTGCGCTTGCCACGGCGATCCAGGCCTGGGATCCCGCGCCGCTCGTCATCCTGGTGACAGCGTTCGATCACTTCGCCACGCAGGCATTCGATCTGGCCGTCGTCGACTATCTTCTCAAGCCATTGGAATCGCACCGCTTCATGCGGGCCGTGAAACGAGCGGAGCAGCTCCTCGCGGCACGTCGGGCCACTGCAGGCCACGCGCCGCCGATGCAGGACTTCTGGGTGCCCCACGCGGGCAGCATCGTGCGCGTGCCCGCCGATTCGGTGCTGCGCATCGACGCCGAGCGGGACTATGTCCGGCTCAGCGTCGAAACGCGCTCCTACCTGATGCGCGCCGTGCTGTCGGCGCTGGTTGGCCGCCTCGACCCGGCGCTGTTTGTGCAAGTGCACCGCTCCACGGTCGTGCGCATCGACTGCGTCGCGCATTTCAGGCACCTGGGCGCGGGGGCCTGGGAAATCATCGACCGCGACGGCCGGCCTGCCAGGGTCGGCCGCAGCTATCTCACGGAAGTCAAAGCGCGGCTCGGATTGCCGCTACCGGGCTGACCGAGGGCGCGTGCAGTTCGTCGCGCTAAAACGTCATTCGTCGAGTATTGATCGTCTTCGCCTGGTCTCCCGATTACAGTGCGTGTCGATCCGCCGGCAGCGCGCCGTAATCGGATATGTCAACCGGAGCAAGCCCAGCAACCATCATCTCTGTCGAGAACGCATGAATGCCACCAAGCCCAATAAAGTAACCACCTGCGCCGGCATGCTCGGCGCGTTGCTGGTTCTGGCGCAGCAAGTCAGCATCGCAGCCGACACGCCCCCGGCCGGCGTGCCGAAAATTTTCGGGGCGGGCGTCATTTCCGGCCCCGCCAATGATGCCGATCCCACCTTTACTCCCGATGGGAACACGGTCTACTTCTCCCGCAACAGCACGATCATGCGCTCACAGCGGGACGGCGACCGATGGAGCCCGCCGCAGATCGCCGCGTTCTCGGGGCAATGGATGGACCAGCAACCGAGCATGGCGCCGGACGGCTCCTTCCTGGTTTTTGTCTCCAACCGGCCCGTCAAGCAAGGCGATTTGAAGGGCCCCGCAGGCAACCTGTGGCGCGTCGACCGCGTCGGCGCCGGCTGGGGCGAACCGGTGCACCTGCCCGCCACCGTCAACCGAGGCAACAGCACGTGGGCGCCCAGCGTGGCCGGCGACGGCAGCCTGTACTTTATCGAACGGGCCGGTGCCGACGCGCCGTTTCGTCTGTGGCGCTCACAATATCGAAACGGTGCATACTTGTCGCCGGTAGCGCAATCGTTCGGCGACCCGCGCACGCAGGATGTCGACCCGGCCGTCGCGCCGGACGAATCGTTCATCGTGTTCGGCTCGATGCTGCCTGGGCCAAACGCGTCCGAACGCTTGTCGATCGCGTTTCGGCGCGGCGAAGGCTGGGGTACGCCGATTGATCTGGGCGAGCGAGTCAATAGCGGCGGCGTCGATACCAATGAAGCGCGGCTCGGCCCCGATGGCCGAACCCTGTATTTCAGCACTACCCGAACCGAAGCTGTCCGCTTCCCGCGTACGCTCGTGCAGGCGCGGGAGGATCTGGCAAGGAGCGAGCAATGGGACAATGGCAGCCAGAACATCTGGAGCGTGTCCCTGGCACCGTGGCTCGACGCGCGCGCTGCGGAAGCTGGCCGGTGACCTGTCTTGCTTGCCCAACTTATCGGAGGTCCTGATGCAAAACCAGACGCGAGCCGAACCAATGAGCGCGGGCCAGATGCCTGCCATAGTTCACTGGTGCGACTGGAACGCCGAAGGATTGGAACGGTGCCATTTTTTTTCCGAGACCGCTGACGGGTTCACCCTCGAAGGAGTGCTCATCGGCACCCGCGAAGGACATTATGGTGCCCATTATCTGGTCCGCACCGATGCGCATTTTCACACGCGACAGGTTCGCGTCACGTATGTGGGCGGCCCTTGCCTGGAGGTGGAAGCCGACGGTCAAGGGCGATGGTGGGACCGGCTCAGCGGTGAGCCGCTCTCCTCTCTTGACGGTTGCCTGGACGTCGACATTGGCGTCACGCCGGCAACCAATACCCTGCCGATCAGGCGGCTGAAACTGGCAGCGCAGGCAAGCGCGGAGATCGAGGTCGCATACATTCCTTTGCCAAGCGAGATCGCAGCGCAGTTCCTGCCCCGGCGCGCACGACAACGCTATACTTGCCTCGTCGCCGGTTCGCGTTACAGGTACGACGGAATTCCCGGCGGGTTTTTCGCCGAACTGGACGTGGACCAGCACGGGCTGGTGCTCGACTACCCGCCCATGTTCCGCAGAGTGCATGGAGATCTTCGATGAATACTTTTGTTCTGGTCCATGGCGGCTGGCGCGGCGGCTGGACCTACGCTTCCGTAGCGCGGACACTGCGCGGTCTTGGACACGACGTTTACACGCCCACGTTGACCGGCCTCGGTGAACGCGTCCATCTCGCGCACGCCCGCCCGAACCTGGGCACGCACATCATGGATGTAGCCAACGTTCTCACCTTCGAGAATCTTGGCGACGTTATTCTTTGCGGTCACAGTTATGCCGGGATGGTCATCACCGGAGTCGCGGACAGGTTGCCAGACAAGATCGCCGCACTGGTGTATGTGGACGCATTTGTCCCGGAGGATGGCGATGCCTGGTGGACGCTGGCCGGGGACTATTTCCGCAAGCTTGCGATAGATCGATCGGCGGCGGACGGCTTTAGCGTGACTCCGCCACCCGGCACCGATCCGAGACGCGTTCCCCATCCGCTTGCGGCGTTTCGTCAGGCGATACATCTCGAAGGCCGGTGGAAAGAGATTCCGAAAAAGATGTTCATCTATGCGAGCGGATGGGATCACACGCCCTTCACCTCAACCTACGAGCGCTTGAAGCTTGATCCGGGCTGGATAGTGAAGTCGCTGCCAACCGGGCATGGCATCATCGATGAGGCGCCAGGGGATTTTCTAAATTTGGTTCAAGAACTCACTACATGAAAACAAGTCAAATGATGGCCTCTCTCGACGAGCTGAACGCGGTACTCGCGGCATCGGCATTCCTGGAACCGTATAAACTGTTTGTATCCAATTGCGAGTCAGGACAATGCACCGTGACCGTGCCATTTAGCCGCAGCCTGGAACGGCCCGGCGGAATTGTCAGCGGAATGACGATCATGGGAGCGGCCGACGTGGCCATGTGGTTAGCCATCATGACCGAGCGCGGCACCAGCGAGCAATGGGTAACGACCGATATCAAGACAACCTTCCTCCGCAGCGCGAAAGAACAAGACATCCTGTGCACGGCGCGCCTGCTCAAGCTAGGCAAGCGCACCGCGTATGGCACAGCGGAATGCCTGAACGAAAACGGCGACCTGTTGGCGCACCACGTCATCACCTACGTGCGCTGTTGATTTAGCCGGGTCAAGTGGCAAAATCAGGGAAGCAGCGCGGCGACAAAGCGCCACTCAGCAGCACAAATGGGGAAGCTATAACGAGTGACACAGCCAGTCGAGCTGTTGATGAATACCGGCTGCTTGCCACGGTGCGCTTTAATATTTCGGATGACCATACTGATCAGCTGCCGAACGGCGGCACATATCCCTTGCCCGAACACCCACCAACTGGATTCGGTACGAGCAGGCTGCCCGATGAAATCATCGCCGGATCGCCGAATGTAGAAGCCGAGGTATTGCTGGCAAACGCAGAATTAAAGACGGACACGCTCTTGGTTGACACCGGCGTGGCGGGCCCGGTGTTCCCTGAGGTGACGTCCAGTTGTAGCAGTTTGCCCAAGTTCGCATCAGTACTCTGCTTAGGGTAGTAGCAATTTCCCGCGAAGTCGATCGCCTGGTAGCCGCTCCAGGGCAGATCCAGGTATACAACGCCATTGATAGCGTTGTAAAAAATGTTGTCGGTAATTTTGACATTCGAAGTCGTGCCAGTATTCACGTACAGCATCACATCGTAACCCACCAGAATCGGGCGTTGGGCGTGGCTCCAACCCGAGCCCGAGCCCACACAGGTGTTCCGAGTGAAGGTCACATTTGTCATGGTGGAGGTTACGCCATTGGCGCTACTCGACCACAGCTCATAACACTGCTCGGCTTTGGAGATATAGTTGTTGCTGACGGTGATACCGTTCACCACCCCAGGAGCTCTGCCTTGAGCAGTAAGAGCGGAATCATAAATTTGGGACAAAGTGTTATTGCTGACTACGGCTTCGTTTGTTGTTTCCCAAAACTGTATGCCATTACCGTAGCGGGTCGTTGCATCAAGCATGCCCCCACCGATATAAGAGAGGCTCAGCCCATCCACGAGCACGCGCGACGTATCACGCAGGAACCGCACGCCGTGCGCGCCGCCGTAACGCAGGTCCAGATCATGTAACTCCACATCGCTAGTGGCATTAACTATACTTTGGGTGACTGCCGCTTCGAGCTGAGAATATGCCGAGCCGGGGTTCAGGACCGAATACAAGCGGATTTTGCTTCTCGTGGCGTCGTACCAAAAATCGCCACTTTGTGCGAGCGCCGCAGCGCTCAGTTTCTTGAAGCCGACAAGAGACGCACCATCATCGAAAATCAAATTGCCCACGTCGTTGTTGAAGATGCCATCGTATTCGAGCACGCTGAACGAGTCGATATTCAAATTCGCGCCGGCCGGCACATTGCCAAAGAACAGACGGACACTCGCATCCGTGGCAGTCGTGCTGGCGTAGAAATAATACTCATATGATGCCCAGGCAGTCCCAAGGGATGGGCCAGCGGCGACCGGTGCAACCTGGGTAGCATAGCTACCATAGCTGCTGCTAATGATCGTTGGAACCGACAACGTCACTGGCTGATCGGCGCGTCCATTAAAAGAGAACTTATAATAGCGCCCAGCGACAATTTGGTTTATGGGCCTGAAAATCTGAACATTCGGGTTTACGCTACTTGCATATTGCATCGCGACCTTTACGCTATAGCTCGTATTGGCGGAGTGGTTGGAATAATCATTGGCGAATGTCGCGTATGTTTTTGTCTCGGAGGCGTCGTTCTTGAAGGTGGCGCTATATGTAATGTAAGGTTGCAGCAACTGCTCGCTGCCTACCAAGACCGCCTGGGTCTCCCACAAATGGCTGCCACTGGACGTTTCTACCCAATAAGCGGGATTGTTCAATGCAACGGATCCCAGCAGTCGAGGTTTGTTTCCCGCACCGTAAGCGCCATACACAATCTTGCCGCCAGCGGCCGAGCCGGGCTTGGTGGTCAACGAGCCTCGCCATTCTCCGCCCCGATTGAACAGCACCGAGTCACCTGCGCTTAATTTAGCGCTACTGACTTTTCCCAGCGTCTTCCAAGCGGTACTCGGGCTAGTCCCGTTATTGGTGTCATTTCCGGTACTATTATCGACGTAATATATCGTGGTGGCTTGTGCTGCTCCATGCAATGTGGCAAGTAATATTGCAAAGAAAACCTTGTACGATAGCGCATTTATCCTATTCATAAAGTCTTCCTGTAAGTTAATTGCCAATATTATCACGCCATCATGAATTATCGAATGGACAATTCCCGTCTTCGATGGGCTACGAGAGGTGCTATGCTCGGTTGCGTCAGCACCAAGCTAAGGCGTCCCGGGTGCCATTCGGCATCAAAATTAGCTAAACGGTATAGATCAAATCCAGATACCGTGCCGTGTCACGGCGTACTATAGTTCTACCGGGTAGCGATGACTCTGCACATGACGAAGGACTTTGAGGTAGGGCGAGGGGCAGCTTTAAGCCACAGCTGCCTGGGTAATTGCCAAGCGACTGAGCACATTTTCAACGATTGCTCGACCGTTCAAAGCCTCCGTCCAGCGGACTGGAATTCCTCGCTCACCATAGAGGATGCCGGCCAAGCCGCCGGCGATGCAGGCTGTCGTGTCGGTGTCATTTCCAAGAGCAATGGCGTTACGGAGACAGGCCTCATAGTCCGAAGTAGCGAGAACGCATCGGATTGCAGACCATAGACTGTCGACCACATATCCCGACCCCTTGGACGGTTCCAAGCGACCATCTAATACGATGCCTAACTCAAGCCGCTCGGTCGGATGAACTGCTTCCTCAAGTGTACCCTGCGCGTAATCCAGCGCCTCGATAGGCGTTCTCCCCTCCACCATCTGCCAAGCCATGAGCGCGTAGAGTGCACAGGCCAGTTGCGACCGCAGATGCGCATGAGTCGGCATGCTTTGCTTTCTGGCGCGAGCGATAATATCCGTTGAGGTCGGCGTCAAAAAAAACGCGCATGGAAGCGCACGCATCAATGAGCCGTTTCCATTGTTCCGTTCATCGGAAGGGCTGCATGTGAGGGGATCGCCGCTTCGGGCATAGTTGCCAAGTGCTTGCATCGTCTGGATGCCGATGTCGAAAACGTGCCCGTCAGGTGTCATGAATCCCGTGCGATACCAGGCCAGCAATCCGTCGGAGAACTGTTTGAGATCGAGCGACGAACACGCTACCAAAGATTCCAACAACACCAACGCTTGCGCGCCGTCGTCGCTCCAGGTTCCGACAGGGACAGCGCGATGTGCTCGCGCAAATCCACTGGGTGGGGACATTTCAATGAGGTGTCGCTCAGGGATGTCTTCCGGAGATGAAAACTCATAAGGTACGCCGAGTGCATCTCCGATGAGCAAGCCATACAGGCCACCGCGAATCCGTTCCCATCTGTCTTGCGGCATAAAGTTCCTTCAGCTATCCGAGCATTATCCGAGCCAGCATAACACTCTTGCCTCTACGAGAAGCTCACGGTTTGTCACACCGTGCCGATCTTCTGCGCCCGTCACGCTTCGGGGAACAGCCTTCCGCTTAAACCTCTGCGCCCCACGTTGGATAGTCGATATAGCCGCGTTCGGTGCCGCCGTAGAAGCTCGATGGATCAGCTTCATTCAGCGGTCCGCCGTGGCGCAGGCGCTTCGGCAAATCTGGATTGGCGAGGAACAGGCGTCCGTAGGCCACAGCGTCGGCGCGGTCGCTGGAGACGGCCAGCTCGCCCCGCGCGGCGTCGTACCCGCCATTGACGATGTAGATACCGTTCCACATCGCGCGCATATGGCCGAACAGCTCGGGCAAGCCCTCGCTCGCGGGCACCTGCCCCGGCGAGGCTTCCACTACATGCAAGTAGCCGACACGCAGCGCATTGAGAACATCAACGACATGGGAAAACGTCTCCGTCGGGTTGGCGTCGGCCATATCGTTGAACGTGCCGCCGGGGGAAATGCGCACGCCGATGCGGCTCGGCTCCCAGACATCAAGCACGGCCTCGACAACTTCGCGGAGAAACCGCACCCGGTTCGAGGCGGCACCTCCGTAGTCGTCCGTGCGCACGTTCGACTTCGACTGAAGGAATTGATCGATCAAGTAGCCGTTGGCGGCGTGGATCTCGACCCCGTCGAAGCCCGCCTCCTTGGCGTTGACCGCCGCCTGACGGTACTCCTCGACGGTCTGGCGAATATCCGCCAGCGTCATCGCCCTCGGCTCGGACACGTCCACAAAACCCGTCGCAACCACGGTCTGGCTCTTGGCCGTGATCGCCGAGGGGGCCAATGGCGACGCGTTGTCCGGAAGCAGGCTGGTATGGGAGATGCGGCCAACATGCCAGAGCTGAAGAAAGATGCGTCCACCCGCATCATGGACCGCCTGCGTAACCTGGCGCCATCCCGCAATGTGCTCGGCCGTATAAATGCCCGGCGTATTGACATAGCCCGTCCCCATCGCGGAGATTTGCGTCGCTTCCGACACGATCAAACCGGCCGATGCGCGCTGGCTGTAGTACGTCGCCGTCCACATCCCCGGCACGCCATCCGGTTGCGCCCGATTACGTGTCAATGGCGCCATGAAGACGCGGTTCTTCAGTTGCAGATCGCCCAATGCTAGTGGGTCATAAAGGGAATTCATCGGTGGTGCCTCTCGAGGTGAAGTGAAATGTGGAATTGGCGTGTTCAATCAATCCAACCGTGGGGCGGCGGGAAAGTCGACCGGGATCTGCGTGGTCGAATGCAGGTAGTTGGTCACGGTCTTGTCGCCGATGGCGACGATGGTGTCCACCAGGTTTTCCTTGGTCCAGCCGGCGGCGAAGAACGCCTCGACCAGACCGTGATCGACATGGCCGCGGCTTTGCGCGATGCCTTTGGTCAAGCGGGCCAGCGCGTCGAGCTTGGCGTCGAAGCTGACGTGGCCACGGCGGATCTCGATGATTTGCGCATCGGTGAAGCCGCTCATTTTGCCGACCATGGTGTGCGCGGCCAGGCAGTATTCGCATTCGTTCACCTGGCTGACGACAAGGTTGACGACCTCGCGCGCCTTGCCGGTGACGCTGCTCTTGGCGCCTTGAAACGCCATGTAGGTCGCGAGGGCGTTCTCCGAGTGGGCCAAGGTGGCGAACAGGTTGGGGACCATGCCGAAGCCTTTTTTGAGGTTGTCAAAGATCGCTTGGTTGGCTGGGCTGACTTCTTCGCGGGTCGGAACGTTGATGGTGGTCATGAAAATCTCCTGGTAGTGGTTGAGAAACGATGGACTTGCTTGATCGATGGCTCTACTTTGACTGATTCTCTTTGGTTGATATAGCCCAGTTTTCGCACTATCATTTAGTAACAAATGGAATATATAGGGCGAGTATGGACAAGCTGTCGGCAATGCGAACGTTTGTGAGAGTGGTCGAGTCCGGCAGCTTTTCCGCCGTGGCCGACGAATTCCACGCCACCCAAAGCGCCATCAGCAAGCAGGTGGCCGCCTTGGAGAAGGAGCTGGGAGCGAAGCTGCTGGTCCGGACGACGCGCTCGCTTGCCCTGACCGAAGAAGGCGGCCGCTATTTCGAGCAGGCGCGCAGGCTGGTCGCCGAAATTGCCGAGGCCGAATCCAGCCTCGTCAACGGCGCGGGGCAGCTGCGCGGCTGGATTCGAGTGGCCGCCTCGGTAGCTTTTGGCCATCGGAAGCTGATGCCCCTGCTGAAGTCGTTCATGGCGGCACACCCCGACGTCAAAATCGACCTGCGCCTGCATGATGGATTCATCGACCTGGTCGAACAGGGGATCGATGTGTCGGTGCGGATCGGCGAGCTGCCGGACAGCGGGCTGATCGCCAAGCGCGTCGGCACATCGGATCGCATGCTGCTCGCCCACCGCGACTACCTGCGTGCCCTTCCCAAGGGCGTTGGCCCTCCCGTCAGTCCGGAAGACCTGCTGGCGCACGAATGCATCGTCTACACGGAGATGGCCAACAGCAATTTATGGGTGTTTACGGCGGGCGCGGGCGCGTCCGAGGCGACGGGAACCGTCAAGAGTATTCGGGTCGAGGGACATATTCAGACCAACAGCAGCGAGGTGCTACGCGCGTCCGTGGCGATGGGCATGGGAATCGGCTACCTGCCCACCTGGCTGCTCGACAGCGAGTTGGCGAGCGGAGAAGTTGTGCGACTCATGCCCGATTGGGAGTCGCCGCGCACTCCGATTCACCTTGTGAGCCCGCCCGAACGCAAGCATTCGGCCAAGGTGCGGGCGTTGGTGGCGCACCTGTCGGCGGCGCTGACGTGACGGCTTTCCGAACTTTGCAGGACAACAAAAAACCCGCTTCTTCTAGGGAGGAAGCGGTTTTTTCGACTTGTTGATATTGTGTTCTAGTGCGCGAGGCATAGTCCAATAGCAACGTAGCTTATTATTCTTTTCGAATTCCGTGGTCACTCTTTGATATCAAGCTAGACATTGAACCGTATCCGGCAATTCTACCCATGGATGCTTATTATTGGTGAATATCGACACTGACGGCGTAGCGAATTCTTCATCGGCAAATGCGCCCACAGGAACAGCAATAATATCGGGCAGGCTAGCGATTTCGTAAAAAACTGTCGCTCCGCACTGTGGACAAAAACTAAATGTTACGGTGCCGCCTGAGTCACCTGTACGAACATACTTAGTTTGCGTTCCAGTGATGGTGATACTTTCGCGAGCAAATCGTGCTTGATAGCCGAATGCGCTACCTGTGCGCCTCTTGCACGCTTGGCAATGACAAAGTGACACGCGCACCGGATCGTTAGCTGCGCTCAGATTCAGTTGGCCGCAACTGCATACCGCATTGTGTTTGCTCATGAGTTTTCCCTTCTTAATTTGGTGCTCTAATAGAATAATCCTGGCCCAACATCACACCCGCAAGAGTAACAATAAAGAGAGTCAGGCTTGAGCCAAGAGCGCACCTTGATCACGAAGATGTATCAGGAAGCGACTGGCATAATCATCCACGACAGCAGCCTTAACGCTAGGTCGCTCAGCGAGCGCTGTACGCCATGCTGAAATACGTGGAAGACCTTCGAACACCTGCTGCGCAACTAACGCATCCACGAATCCGAAGTAACGAAAAAGCGGGGCGTACGTTGCATCAACCATTCCAAAAGTGCTTCCCGAAAAAAACGGACCTTTACCTATTTCGGACTCCAACTTACTCAACCGTTCACGAAATGACGCACGCTTGCTATCAGCGGTTGCAGAATCCCGTGCGTGAAGGAACTGCCAACCTTCAGCATAGGTCTGAACGGCGAACTCAATCCATGCGCGGTGCCGCGCACGCGACACTGCATCAACAGGATACATCGGCGTTTTCTCGTGTGTTTCGTTAAGGTATTCACAGATGACGGCACTTTCAAACAGAATCGCGTCTTCCGAATTGTCCTGGCTCACCTTAAGCAGTGGCACCTTGCCCGTCGGTGAAAGCGCCAGGAACCAGTCTGGCTTCGCGGACAAATCTACGTTTATCCGATCAAACTCCACGCCTTTTTCAAGAAGTACGATTGCTGCGCGTTGAACAAATGGACAGAGCGGGTGGCTAATCAGGGTAAGAGTAGTCATGTTGATATCACGTTCGGTGGGTTAATGAAAAGGAAACAGAGCACAACAAGTCAGCGCACTGTTTCCTCTCTTATGCTGAGAGGTATCGCTTAGCCGTTCAGCAGACGGCCGCCGTCAAGCACGATTTCAGAGCCCACCGTCCAACGCGACTCATCCGAAGCCAGGTACATGACAGCTTTGGCAACCTCGTCGGAGGTGCCAAAACGGCCCAGTGGAATGCTCGCCGCGATTTCCTTGTTAACCTGCTCGCGATACGCGTCGGGGATTCCGAGCTTGTCGTAGAGGGGCGTATCCACTGGCCCCGGGCTGACTGCGTTGACACGGATGCCGCGTGCCAGCAATTCAGTCGAAAGGGTCTTCGACATATTCAGGAATGCCGCCTTCGTGGCCGCATATACGGACGAACGGTCTGCGCCGGCATGCGCGCTGACGGAGGTGGTCAGCACCACAGAAGCAGGATTCGCGAACACCGGGAGCAGAGCCTGCAGCAGGAAATAGGGACCCTTTACATTGATGTCGAAAGAGCGGTCGAACATCTCTTCCGTCCATGCTTCGATGGGCTGCCAGACCGATACGCCGGCATTGAGGAAGGCGACGTCCAGTTGGCCGTAGTGATCCTTGACGGCTTGTGCCAATTCCTTTTGCGCAGCAACGCTGGCCGAGTCGGCGCGCAGCACCGGAACGTCTGGTCCCAGTATGGCTTTAGCTTTTGCGATCGACTCGGGATTGACGCCCGTGACGATGACGCGGGCACCCTCGGCCAGAAATTGCTTCGCGGTTTCCAGCCCGATACCGCTGGTGCCGCCAGTGATGAGAGTACGTTTTCCTTGTAAGCGCGACATTGATTTCTCCTGTAGATGACGACCGACTTGGTCGATGAAGAGCATCATGCACTCATACTAAAAAATAGATAAGACTATGATTTCACATATAATCCATGCTTAATTTGCATAAATAATGGTGATCGCATGGACCGATTCCTTTTGATGACATGCTTCGCCCGCGCGGTAGAAACCGGAAGCTTTTCCGCTGCAGGGCGCGACCTGGGCCTGGGACAACCCAATGTGAGTCGCTATGTGGCTGCGCTGGAAAATCATTTGCAGACCCGTCTGCTGCACCGGTCAACTCGCAAGTTGTCTTTGACGCCGGAGGGGGAACGCTACTATGTGGACATCCGGCGCATCCTGGATGCGGTCGATGAATCCGAATCGTCGTTCAGGAATAACATCGAGCCATCGGGGCTCTTGCGCGTCGCCTGCCCGACAGCGCTCGCGCGCGCGTTCGTACTGCCACACGTGCCGGCTTTCCTGCAGCGCTATCCGCAATTGACGCTGGACCTGCAGCTTAACGATCGCTACGTAGACCTGGTCAACGAAGGGACCGAACTCGCCATTCGCATCGGACATCTGGAGGACAGTGCTTTGCGCGCGCGGCCACTTGGATGGTATGACCGCGTCTTCGTGGCCAGCAAGGATTACCTCGCCAAACGCGGAATCCCTCAAACGCCGGAAGACCTGCGCGACCACGACTGCGTCATTTATACCTTGCTCTCGTCCGGGGCGACCTGGCGGTTCCGGGATACTGAAATTCCGGTCTCAGGCAGGCTGAGAGTGAACTCTCCCGATGCTGTGAGCACTACGGTCGCGGCGGGTTTGGGCATAGGACATGGCCCTGCGTGGCTGTTTGAGGATGGACTGAACAGCGGTCAGTTGCAGTTCATCCTGACCGACCATGCTGTTCCACCAGTCCCGGTGCAGATCGTCTACGTGGCAAACAGACTGCTCCCCACGAGGGCGATCGTGTTTATGGACTTCATGGCTGAGGTATTTTCCAGGATTCCGTCTTTGAACAGCCGTACCCCTTTTCCGTTGGCCTAAGCTTTGAACAAGCGATCAGCTCGCCCCGCTCTCCCTTCACTTCATCCAGCATCGCGCGGGCCATTTTCAAGGACAACAAAAAACCCGCTTCTCCTAGGGAGGAAGCGGGTTTTTCGACTTCTTGAAGCTAACTACTGCTGTGTTCTGGTGCCGCTTGCCGGAATCGAATTTCGCATACGGCCTTTAGATACAGTACGTATTACATATTGGCATAAAAAAGTACCGACAAAAGTACCGAAAAAATGCAAAATGGAAACAGTGAGATTCCACAATTTGTAGAACTTATCGCTAAACAATTACCTTATCCATCCCTGCTGCTGAGAGTCCATAGGTTCGTATCCTCATTGGACGCAAGTGGCACTACTGCCTATTTCCGCGTCTGCCGATGCTGACCGGATTGCAGTACCTCACTACGCAAGGCTAACGCGTCAGTCTCGCTGCGGTAATGGGTGGCTCGACAACTTGTCGCACAGACTCTAACCGTCGGTAAGAGACGAGGCTACTGAGCGCTAGGGAACCGCTGATTTAATCAATTTTTCGGCCCAGTGCACATTGTAAGTCCTTGATTTTTCATGGAGTGGATTTTCAGAAAACGAATAAATCAGCGTTTCCCCCCTAGGTCTCCATTGAGCTAAGCTAAGCCGCACGTTGGATAAATTCCGGTAATCCGGTCGGAATTGTGGATCTAGTCGCCATAACTCCCAAGGTGATACCCTGAACGTTAATCGTGACATTTTTCGCCAAGTTACCGAACCAAACGGAATTCTCTGCTCGCCGGTCTAAAGCGAGTAACTCTAGCCACTTCATCAAGAACATGATAGCGAATTTCCCCCTATGCCGTGAGCGTGCTTCCATCGCATCAAATTCGCCAGAGTATAAACTTGCTTCCTCTTCCGAAGGTTCACGCTCAAGTTTGATAAATTCTGCTGGGGTCATATCAGTTCGCTTTATGGAGCTAAGTTCAACTACAACAAAGTCAGATAATTTTTTCGGTACCCCGCCCACAACTGGAATTCCAAGTCGACGTGCAAGAAAAATCCGTCTATTAGCGTCCCGCATCGCAGTTAAAAATTCACTATAGAGGCGCTCAAAGTCAGCGATAATATCATGACGTAAGAGTGGCTGTGCGTGGCAATCGAAATCATTCGTCAATAACTCCTGCACAACGACTGAAGCAACTAGATAGTTTTCGACAGAATACGCGTCGGTCATAAAAAGTGAGCCAGATGGCTCGCAACCTCTGAGATCGTCAAAGTCACGATCAATTACAAAAATAACTCCCTTAGACAAATTATTCAGGTCGGCCTCAACAGCAGCCTTCAGTGATAAAACTTTTGTCTTTCCACCGCAAGCAAATGGTTCAAATTCTAGATCTGGAAGAATTCGTCTTATCCATTGAGAATAGACGAATTTATCACCTTTTCCCTCCATCGCAACTATCAGCGTGTTTTTTAATGATGACCGAAGTTTTGCGAGATCCATTTTTAGCACGGCTCTACTAGATCTTGAGGCCAACATCTCATTAAGAAAGGAATCACTCATCGATATCCTCATCATCACTTTGATCAATATTTGATTTGAAGCTAACCTCTAATGACTTCGCAAACGGTTCCAATTCGTTATCGAAAACAAAAGGCGAATGAGTAATGGCAATTACTTGGGAACAGGAAGGTGCAACCAATATATCTTTTAGAATTTTACGTTGCCACTCCAGCGATAGTGACAACTCAGGCTCATCAATAAGCACAACCTTCTCGCCCTCGTAAAGATATAGGCGCGCGAATAGCGAAATCATCTGTTTTTCGCCGGACGAAAGCGCATCTACTGGCACATCGCGATTCTTTACCAAACTTCGAACTCGAACCCTAAGTGATTTTTTATCTAAACGAAGATATTTCGAATCCGTCGTTGAAATTTTTCGGCCGCCCATTTCGGGCACTTGTGCTTCGTCTTCACGGAGGTAAGAGTTGCAATTGTTGACGAATTCCTCGACCATTTTCTCGACATCCCGAGTTGCGAGGATAACCTTATTTAGTTTTCCGAGAAAATACTGCAGGAATTTATTAACTTCAGCAGAACTGCCTCCGTCAAGATAAATTTTATCAATATCCGGAATTATTACTTCATCATAAGGGCCAAAATGACGACGATGATCTGTGCTGCGCAAGCGAGAAAAAAACAAATTCAGCGATTCTTTGTCTGGACGCTGAGTTTCCGCAAGCCCTTCACGCTCAAAGGTACCATCGACGAGTTCGCTAATGATGTTTGCACTAATTTCACGATAACCAAAATTTGAAGCCGACTGAACTCGCATATTTAACTCTGCAAGACGATCAGTAATATCGCCCAACCCGAAATAGATTTCGCTACTGAATAGTGCCCGGCGAGGCAATCCAAGTTTCGACTGAACGCTAGGCTCCTTTTTATAATAATCACGCCCCCTCGATTCTTTATTGTTTGCCAGCGGTAGTTCAATACGACGATAAGTCGGTAAGTATACGATTTCGATATCTTTGGTTACGTTCTTGATCTTATCCGAAAGAGCGGTAAGCCTGGGCAACTCACGGCGTCGCTCAGCAAGCAACCTATCGCATAGCTTGCGTGCTTCAAGGCGGTTGTATGACATTTTGTTCACCACGATTGAATAGATATCAGTCGCGCCCGGATCGTAGGCTCTGTCGTCTCGAGCGTGGCGGTAATCGCTCAATAAATAGTCAGAGAAATCGATCGGATCGATCCCAAACCGTTGAGCAAACGCGCTGAGTTCGGTATTGGGCGCGAGGACAGACAGTGATACTATATCTTGGTGATGAAGGATCAGTGTTTCGTCTATCCCACGGAGCTTACAGCTAATCTTGGAGAATTGTATCTCTGCCAGACGGTGAAACTCTGTCCTCAAGAATGCATTCAACGCGCCAAGCAACGTGGTCTTACCTGAGCCATTCTTTGCGATTAATATCGTTGCAGCGTAAGCTGAATTGAGACTAAGTGTGCGATAACCGTAAAGATCTTCAATTTCAAATTTTTCGACTAGCGCTGGTCGTTCCGCTGCTTGGAAAGCGAGACTTGGTTCCTCGTCACATTTGTCCAGATTTGTCATTTCAATCTTCCGTGAATTACTGTTGAGATCACCGTCTAATGAATCTTCATGTTGAGGCCCACCTAGCCGGATATTACTACGTGCTAAGGAAGCGCTGATTTATTCGTTTTCTGAAAATCCACTCCATGAAAAATCAAGGACTTACAATGCGCACTGGGCCGAAAATCGATTAAATCAGCGGTTCCCTAAAGTTCATTTGCCTAAGTAGCATAGCATGTTGCATCGTTGAAAACTTCACGCTTTGTCACAGACAGTTGCACAAATACAAAGGCCGCGTACTCCTACCCTAGCGGCCGAGATAGACGGCAGTGATTTGCTCCTGACCATGCCCCATTTCGTCAGACAATAACAGCCTCACCGAGCGATCCCGCTCCCGCTGCTCGGGACTAAGCTGAGATGATCGGGGGCCGCCGTGCACCAGGCACTGTCAGCCAGCGAACTGTAGGTAGCGTAACTACGCATAATAATGGCGTAGACCATGCACCCCGTGAATGCCCGCCTTGTCGCACTGAGCGCGGAAGCGTTGCAGCTGAACGCGATACTGCACGCCTTGACTTGACCGTGACATAGCGCATACTCGGCAGGCTCCTCGCCTCGCAGATGGTCCCCGCGTCGTTGGCGTCGTTCTTGTTGCTCTTCAAGTACGTTTTTACGAGCTGAGGCGCGATCAGCTTTAAACGACATCTTGGACAGGAACTATTTCATTTTCTAGCTCTGATGTTTCCGGAACCACGGGGTCGTACCATCCTGTTCGAATATCGTTCTTAGCGAACTCCTCCAATATTAACTTGCGACGTCCAGGGAACCAGGACTCCGCATACCACGGATGCCGAGCGATGTATTGCATACCCATTCCTGCTAAAAGCATATACTCGAAACGGGTCAATTGCCCTTGGCGCCGCCCTTCGATCAGTCGAGACAACTCCATATCACTATACGGGCTGATGCACTCGTCGATCTGTGCCAACGTTGAGAAGCCCAACTTCAGTAAGAGACGTGCGGTCCAATCATAGGAAAATTCGGTCATCCTGCCATCAGGTCCCAATTTCTTGTCTAGATAGGACTTCAGAGCCCCGGAAGTAATTTCAACGGTCTTAAACTGGCCTTCCGAAATTAAGGCTTCCGCTCTCTCTGTCAGATCCCGATCCGCGTCCTGAATAGCTTGGAATTCGCGGTCGGCAATTTCAAGGAGGCCTGCCAGCGACATAAAGCGGCGTTTTACGTCTTTTGGAATAGTGGCTGAAGACTTGTACTGGATATCGTGTTCAATCTCTGCCCAGGCATGTTGAAGAATAGTACGGACTTGCACCTCCACTTTGGCACCGTCGAATCTTTCATATTCAGGAAGTGCGGTTCTAACGGGATCAAACGTCACGAGATAGTGAACGCTCTGGTAGCCAAATTTTTGCTCCTCAATTAAGCTCTCTCCCTTATCGAGGTGCTCAATAACTGAAAATTCAGCGTGCAATACATCATTGATTTCCTCAATTGTTCTCGGGAAGAACGTAATTATTCGTATAGCGGCCTTGTCCGTTATCTCTTCGACCGGATTGCTGTACATCGGACGGTTAGGGTCAAGTTTAGAAGGTTTTGCAGCTTTCCTTCCAAAACTGGAAGGATCCTTGGCCCGAGCTTCGATCGAGTGGATGCGAATGTCTCGCCGTTTGAGAATTTCTTCGGCAATTCGCTTTGAGGCCGTAGCCAGATCAGAATAGAACCCTACAACGCGCAAGTATTCCGAAACAGCAGCTTGCTCGTGGCGCGCAAAGTCAAAGTCTGACGCCTGATCGGGATTAAGTTGGGTCATAATTAAGCATAAAGTAAATGATTAAACTGAGGATAGCATCTTGCCCCAGTGAAAAATACGCGCTTTGTCACATCCGACTTAGTTACCTGCAACACAACGGACAGATCCTCGTACATTAACGCCCAAGATAAACCGCTGTGATCTGCGCGCGGCCGTGCCCCATCTCCTCAGAAAGCAGTAGTCGGGCCGACAAATCGCGCTGCTTCTGTTCTTGGTTAAGCTGCGAAGATCGCGGCCCGCCACGCGCAGGGCAATGCCAACCGGCCAGCTGCCGGTAGCGCTCTTGGGCGTAGAGGTGGCGTAGTCCATGAACTCCCTGAATTCCAGCCTTGTCACACTGAGCGCGAAAGCGTTGAAGCTGGTCGCGATAGCGTAAGTTCGTAGGGATTAGGCTACCGCGAGCAGCCAGACGCTTGGCCTCATTGAGAATCTCGCGCTGTGCTGGCGTTCGGATGGCGATCTCGCGGTACTTGCCACCCTTGGTCCAACTATCTTTGAGCTTTAGCCTGTCGCCGCCGTCGGCCCATAAGGGGACGATTTTGATACTTTCCTCACGCCGGAGTCCGAATGCCGACTGCAGGCGCAGCGACATCGCCGTGTTGGCATCAGTGATCTTCGCCAAGCGCGTATCATCAAGCACTTGGGCCTTGGAGATGTTGGTGACAAAGGTGCGTTTGTCGATGTCGTAGCTACCGTTGTCGCGTGCGATAATGTTGTCCTTGCCGATCTTCTGCGCCCACCATCGCATGGCGCTCATGCGATTCTTCATCGTACCGGCGCTGACGCCATCGGTCTTCCACTGCTGCACCAGCGCGTCCACATGCTTGGGACGCAGACTGTCAGCATTCATATGGCGATATCCCAAATCGTGCAGCTGGTTGGCGACGTGCGAGAGTATCCGCGCACGGTCGGCCTGCGTGGCATAGCTGCCGTCGCGATTGCGGTCGCACAGCTGCTTGAGTTGATAGTTCAAGTCGCGCATCGCATGCTCCTAAAATCAAACTTGGTGTCATCGGGTCAGGTAAGTGTTTCTGGCCTCCGTGCTTGCCGCAGCAAGGACGGTTTGTAAAGGCCTCGGGACACCACTCCCGTGTATGCGGTGTGTTCACTGCTTGCCCGCGCCGCATGCGCGTGTGGCGCCGCGATCCGCTCCTTGTAGAAGCCTGATCGCGGTGGGACCAGTTACCCAGGGTCCATGGGGTGTGCCTCGCACACGTTGTCGGCCCACAAGGGGCATAGTTGGCAAGCAGCGTTCTGCTGCGCTGATAGCGGTAGATCCGCCGTCACTAGCCTGCGTCACTGAGAAAACAGCGGCGGAGCCCATATAGCGCTTGGTTGCTAGCGCGTCGTCACTGGCAGCAGGCCGCCAGTAACGACGCGCGGTTTGCGCCGCGGACTATGGCGGCGTATCGACATGCACGCAGCGGCAGATCGCCGCGTGAAGTGGTGACAGTGCGCGAAGGCGCACAATGTGACGCGCATCGCCCTCAGTGGAAGGATGCGCAATAAGGATGCAGCCAGTCCTGGCTGATCGCGGGTTCGCTCACAGGCGAATCCAATCTAGATGTACTGACTAAGGGCGCGTGACGAGCGCTACGCCTGGCGCAATGCCAGGTTGCGAAGGGCGATCCTTCGCGTCGAAAAATATATTGTCCTCCACCTGGCATAGCGCCGGCATCACCGACATAAAATTCTCGCCGATTTATTTGTCTAACGCTGATGGGGAATGGCCCGCGATAAACGCCCTGATTTCGGTTGGCGCTTGCGCGGACAACGGTACATCGTATCGTACTGCGACAACCACCACTGGAGGACAACATGAGAACCTACGACAGTCTCCCCGATACCATTCGCTTGATTCGACTGAAGGAAGTATTGCGGATATGCGGCATGTCCCGCAGCACGCTGTACAACAACATCAAGGAGCGCCAGTTCCCCGAACCGATCAGGATTTCAGCGCGCTCCGTGGCCTGGCTTCAAAGCGAGGTGCAGGAATGGGTCGAACTCAAGGTCAAGCTGCGCACAGTGAAGCAACGTCAATCGCCCCAGCTGCGGTGATCGTCGCTATCACGCAGCCTGTCCAGGTAATCGGCCCAGCGCTGCATCATCTCGCGCCGGGCCTGCAGGTGCTTGGTGCGGTTGTAGGCGCGCCCGTTCGGATCTTTCACGGCATGTGCCAGTTGATGCTCGATCAGGTCGACACGCTCCCCTAGCACTTCATCCAGCATCGTGCGCGCCATCGCGCGGAAGCCGTGGCCCGTCATCTGCTCCTTGCTGTAGCCAAGGCCGCGCAGTGCTGCGTTGACGGTGTTCTCACTCATGCACTCGTTGGCTGTGCGCAGACTGGGGAAGACGTAGCGGCCGTCTCCCGTTACCGGATACAGCTTGCGCAGGATCGCCACGGCCTGCCGCGCCAAAGGGACGATGTGCTCGATGTGCATTTTCATCCTTATGGACGGGATGCGCCACTCCGCGCCATCCAGATCGATTTCCGCCCATTCTGCGGCCCGCAACTCCCCCGGACGTACAAACAGCAGCGGCGCCAGTTTCAACGCCGCCTTGGCCACCGGATAGCCGTCGTAGCCGTGGATCGCCCGCATCAATGCCGCCACGTCCTTCGGCTCCGTCAGCGCCGCATGATGCGACCGAGGAATCACCGCCAGCGCGCCGCGAAGATCCGCCGTCACGTCTCGCTGCACCAGATCGAGGGCGACGGCATACCTAAATATCTGCCCGCACATCTGCTTGATGCGGTGGGCAGAATCGTAGGCTTCGCGGGCCTCCACTTTCTGAGCCACGGCCAAAACATCCCGTGGCTTGATCATGGAGATCGGCCGCTTGCCTAAGAGAGGAAAAACATCGTGCTCCAACCAGGCCCGCACCTTGTCTTGCGTGCTGACCGAACGCATCTTCCCCTGCATCTCCAACCACTTGAGTGCGACCAATTCGAAGGTCTGGCTGGCGGCGAGCAGTTTCGCATCACGCTCCGCGCGCCTGGCCTCGGCCGGATCGATGTCATCGGCCAGCAGCACACGAGCGTCGTCACGCCGCTTGCGCGCCTTGGCGAGGGCCACCTCGGGATAGGTGCCGAGCGCCATCGTTTTGCGCTTGTTGAGATATCGGTAGTCCAGCCGCCAGTATTTACCTTGCGGTTTGACGTGAATGTAGAGTCCGCCGCCGTCGTAGTGCTTATCCCCACTCGGCTTGCTTGCCTTGGCGAAACGAACAAAGGTGTCGGTGAGTGCCATGGGAGCTCTCCTTTGTCGGTATACGTAACCCGAGCTCAGCAACGAGATACCGACAAAATTGTCGGTATACGTCCTTGATTTTATGTTAACTCACCGGATTTTCAAGGACAACAAAAAACCCGCTTCTCCTATGGAGGAAGCGGGTTTTTCGACTTCTTAATACTTTTTACAACTGTGTTCTGGTGCCGCTTGCCGGAATCGAACTGGCGACCTTTTCATTACGAATGAACTGCTCTACCAACTGAGCTAAAGCGGCGAAGTCGCACATTCTAACAAATATTTCTTGCTACACGCTAGTCCCTGCACGATAAATTTTAGCCATGCTGCAAAAATATCATTGCTTTGTGCGGTTTTGAAGCTTGTCAGCCCGCGTGGTAGCCCGTCACCACCGCCACTTCGTCCCGCGAACCCAAGAACACCGGCACGCGCTGGTGCAGCTTGTGCGGCTGGATCTCCATGATGCGGTTCTGGCCGTCGGTGGCCGCGCCGCCCGCCTGCTCTACGATGAAGGCCATCGGGTTCGCCTCATACATCAAACGCAGCTTGCCTGGCATCGACGTGTCGCGCGTGTCGGCCGGGTACATGAAGATGCCGCCGCGGTTCAGGATGCGGTGCACGTCGGCTACCATCGAGGCGATCCAGCGCATGTTGAAGTTGGTGCCGCGCGGGCCGGTCTCGCCGGCCAGCAGTTCGCTGACGTAGCGCTGCACCGGCGCGTGCCAGTGGCGCTGGTTCGACATGTTGATCGCGAATTCCTTGGTCTTGGCCGGGATCTGCATGTTGCGCTGCGTGAGCACCCACGAACCCATCTCGCGGTCCAGCGTGAAGCAGTTGACGCCGTTGCCGGTGGTGAGCACCAGCATGGTCTGCGGGCCGTACACGGCGTAGCCTGCGGCCACTTGCTTGGTGCCGGCTTGCATGAAGTCGGCCTCGGTCGGCTGGCCCATGCCTTCCGGCGCCTTCAGCACCGAGAAGATGGTGCCGATGGAGACGTTGACGTCGATGTTGGACGAGCCGTCCAGTGGGTCAAACAGCAGCATGTATTCGCCTTTTGGATAGCGGTTCGGGATCGGGTGGATCGATTCCATCTCTTCCGACGCCATCGCCGCCAGGTGGCCGCCCCATTCGTTCGCTTCCAGCAGGATTTCGTTGGAGATGATGTCCAGCTTTTTCTGCACTTCGCCCTGGATGTTTTCGGTGTCGGCGGTGCCGAGCACTTCACCCAGCGCGCCTTTGCCTACCGAGTGGCTGATGGTTTTGCAGGCGCGTGCGACCACTTCGATCAGCAGGCGCAGTTCGGCCGGGATCGAGTTGTTCTGGCGCTGTTCTTCCACCAGGTATTGTGTAAGGCTGATGCGTTTCATGGTTTCCCTTGCGTTGAATATAAATCGTATAAATCGTTATGCTTAATTGGCCAGCGCCTTGGTGACCACTTCCAGCACGTCGTTCGACAGCTTGGCCCGGCCGGCGACTTTTTCCAGTGCTTTTTTCATCTTGGCCTGCAGCGCCGGGGCGTATCGGCGCCAGCGGTCCATGCCGCGCGCCAGGCGCGCCGCCACCTGCGGGTTGATCGCGTCGAGCTTGATGACGAATTCGGCCCAGAATTCATAGGCGCTGCCGTCCGCCGCGTGGAACTGCGACGGGTTGGCGCTGGTGAAGTTGAAGATCAAGCTGCGCGCGCGGTTCGGGTTCTTCAGCGTGAAGGCCGGATGCTGCATCAGCTTGCGCACGGCGGCCACGTTGGTGGTCGGCGCGGCGGCCTGCATGGCGAACCATTTGTCGATCACCAGCGCCTCGTGTTCGAAGTCCTGGTAGAACGCCTTCAGGTACGGGCCCGCTTCGGCGCCGCTGTGGATCATAGCCACCAGCGCGGCGGAGCGGTCGGTCATGTTGCCGGCTTTTTCGAACTGCTGCTGCGCGAGCTTCAGTTCCGCCATGTCCGGCGCCACCATCAGGTAGGACAGGCACAGGTTCTTCAGTGCGCGCTTGCCGGCCGACAGGGCGTCCGGGCTGTAGGCGCCGGGCGTCTGGTTGGCGTGGTATTGCGCCAGCAGCTCGCTCTTCAGCGCCGCGCCGATGGTGCGGCGCATGAACTGGCGCGCCACGTGGATGGCTTGCGGGTCGACCACGTCCATCTGCTCGGCGATGATGATTTCCGACGGCAGGATCAGCGCCAGTTCGCGGAAGGCCGGGTCCAGCGTGTCGTCGGTCAGCACGGCGCGCTGGGCGTCGATGAAGGTAGCGTCCAGTTTCAGGCCGGCGTCGCTGCCGCCGGCGGCAGCCACTTGCGCGGTCAGCTTCAGCAGGCGCTCCATCGCCAGCCGCTGGCCCGCTTCCCAGCGGTTGACCGGGTCGCTGTCGTGGCTGAACAGGTGCAGCAGCTCGTCGTCGGTGTAGTCGTATTCGAGGATCACCGGCGCCGAGAAGTCGCGCAGGATGGATGGCGTGGGCCGCTCGTCGACGTGGCGGAAGCGGAAGATCTGCTCCTGCTCGGTCAGCTCCAGCACCACCGTGGTGGCGCCCTTGGCGTGCTTGCCGCCTTCCAGCGTCAGCGGCAGGTCCTTGCCGCTGGCGCTCAGCAGGCCGACCGCCACCGGGATGTGGAAGGGCAGCTTGTCGGCCTGGCCGGCGGAGGCCGGGCAGCGCTGGCTGAGGATGATGTCGAAGTTGCGCTTGACGGCGTCGTAGCGCGTGCGCGCGGTGACGATGGGCGTGCCGGCCTGCGAGTACCAGCGCTCGAACTGGCGCAGGTCGCGGCCGTTGGCGTCGGCCATGGCGGCGCGGAAGTCGTCGCATTCGACGGCCTGGCCGTCGTGGCGCTTGAAGTACAGGTCCATGCCTTTGCGGAAGCCGTCGCGGCCCACCAGGGTCTGGTACATGCGCACCACTTCGGCGCCCTTTTCATACACGGTGACGGTGTAGAAGTTGTTGATCTCGACGAAGGAGTCGGGCCGCACCGGGTGCGACATCGGGCCGGCGTCCTCCGGGAACTGGGCCTGGCGCAAGGTCCGCACCTGGTCGATGCGGGTGACGGCGCGGCCGCTGTCGGTGCCGATCATGTCGGCGCTGAACTCCTGGTCGCGGAACACGGTCAGGCCTTCCTTCAGCGACAGCTGGAACCAGTCGCGGCAGGTCACGCGGTTGCCGGTCCAGTTGTGGAAGTATTCGTGGCCGACCACAGCTTCGATGCCGGCGTAGTCGATGTCGGTGGCCACGCGCGGGTTGGCCAGCACGAACTTGGTGTTGAAGATGTTCAGGCCCTTGTTCTCCATCGCGCCCATGTTGAAGTCGCCCACGGCGACGATCATGAAGCGGTCCAGGTCCAGCTCCAGGCCGAAGCGTTCCTCGTCCCAGCGGATCGAGTTCTTCAGCGACTGCATGGCGTAGTCGGTCTTGTCGAGGTTGCCCTCCTCCACCCACACTTGCAGCAGCACCTCGCGGCCCGATTGCAGCGTGTATTTTTCCTCCTGGCAGACCAGGCGCGCGGCCACCAGAGCGAACAGGTAGGACGGTTTCTTGAACGGGTCTTCCCACTTGGCGTAGTGGCGTCCGTCGCCGAGCTCGCCCTCCTCGATCAGGTTGCCGTTCGACAGCAGCACCGGGTAGGCGGCCTTGTCGGCGCGCAGCATCACCGTGTACTTGGCCATCACGTCCGGACGGTCCGGGAAATAGGTGATGCGGCGGAAGCCTTCGGCCTCGCACTGGGTGAAGAAATTGCCGTTCGAGACGTACAGGCCGGACAGGCTGGTGTTCTGCACCGGCGCGCACAGGGTTTCGATCTCCAGCACCGCCTTGGCCGGAGCCTTGCGGATGGTCAGCGTGCTGCCGTCCAGCCGGTATTCCGTCGGCGCCAGCGTCTTGCCGTTCAGGCGCAGCGCCACCAGTTCGATCTCCTCGCCGTGCAGCACGATGTCGCGGCTCTTGCTCGCCGGGTTCTGCCGCATGGTGATGCGGTTGGCCACGATGGTGCGGTCGGGATCCAGGTCGAAGCCGAGTTCAACGGTATCAACCAGGTAGGCGGGAGGGGTGTAATCTTTGCGGAATATCGTCTGTGGACTGCTGTCTGTGCGCATTGGAGGACTCTGGTGACGTAAGCAAAAGCCTATTTTACCAATACCAGCCGCCGGAGGACGGGCGAATTGCCTGAGCCGGCCTGGATCGGTGCCTGATAAGTTGCTGGTTTCCACCTTGCCGTAACATTCTGTAATAATCATGCAAGGGCGAAGCCGCCGTCGTAAACTTGGATTTGTAAAATACCGTCTGTAACAGAGAGGGCAATATCATGAAATATCTCGCCTTGCTGGCCACCGCAGCGATCATGCTGCTGAGCGGCTGCGCCACCACCATCCACAGCGACGTCACGGCCTTCAACGCCTGGCCGGCCGACCTGCAGGACAAATCCTATGCGTTCGAAGCCCCGCAGGGCGCGGACGACACGCTGGAGTACCGCAATTATCAAGTGCTTGTGAGCAATGAACTGGGCAAGCTGGGCTTCCACCAGGCGGCCGGCAACCAACAGCCGAAGTTGCTCGTCGGCATGAAATTCAGCACCATCGACCATCCGGTGCGGGTGCTGGAGGCGGATGATCCGTTCATGGGGCCGTATTGGGGGCCGGGCTACGGCCGTTACGGCTGGGGGTATTCGCGCTGGGCTTATCGTCCGTATTTCTACGATCCGTTCCGCTTCTACGGCGGTCCGATGATGGTGGAGGAGCGCATCAAGCATGAGTACCAACGCCAGCTGCGCGTGACCATCAACACCATCGACGGCCGCAAGCTGTACGACGTGACGGTGCAGAACACCAGCCGCGTGCAGGCCACGCCGCATGTGATGCCGGCGCTGGTGCAGAGCGCCTTCACCGGCTTCCCCGGCGTGAACGGCGTGCCGCGCAAGGTTGACCTGACCATCGATCCGAAGACCGAAACGGTTGACGCTACGCCGGCCAAGAAGGCCGGCTAACAGGCCGACGTTTTACGGCAGCAGGATCGAGGAGCCGGTGGTTTTGCGGCCTTCCAGTTCGGTGTGGGCCTGCGCCACATCCGCCAGGGCGTAGCGCTGGCGGACCTCGACCTTCACCTCGCCGCTGCCGACCACGCCGAACAGCGACTTGGCCGCCGCTTCCAGTTCCTCCCGGGTGGACAGGTAGGCCATCATCGACGGCCGCGTGATGAACAGCGAGCCGCGATTGGCCAGCTCGGTCAAGCTGAACGGCGGCACCGGTCCCGACGCATTGCCGAAACTGACCATCGTGCCCAGCGGCCGCAGACAATCCAGCGATCCGATGAAGGTATCCTTGCCGATCGAGTCGTACACCGCCGTCACGCCCTTGCCGCCGGTGATCTCCTTCACCCGCTCGGTGAAGTTTTCCTTGTTGTAGTTGATGACGTGGTGCGCGCCGCGCTCGGTGGCCAGCGCCGCCTTCTCCTCCGAGCCCACCGTGCCGATCAAGGTCACGCCCATCACCTTGGCCCACTGGCAGGCGATCAGCCCGACGCCGCCGGCCGCCGCGTGGAACAGGATGGTGTCGCCGGCCTTGAGCGCCACCGTGCGGTGCAGCAGGTACTGCACCGTCAACCCTTGCAGCATCATCGCGGCCGCCGTGTCGAAGCCGATTTTCTCCGGCAGCACCAGCAGCTGCGCGGCCGGCATGTTGCGCGCCTGCGCATAGGAGCCGATCGGCCGGCCGGCGTAGGCCACGCGGTCGCCCACCTGCACCTCGGTCACGCCCTCGCCCACCGCCTCCACCACGCCGGCGCCCTCCATGCCCAGGCCGGCGGGCAGCGGCTGCGGATACAGGCCGGTGCGGTGGTACACATCGATGAAGTTCAGGCCGATCGCCTCATGGCGTACCTGCGCCTCGCCGGGGCCGGGCGGGCCCAGCTCCACGTCCACCAGTTCCATTACCTCGGGGCCGCCGAAGCGGTTGATGCGGATTGCCTTGGTCATGTGTACCTCCGTTGTGCTTGATGCGAAAAGTGTAGCGCCGGTCAGGCCGTGGCGGCGCGCAGCTGCAGCTGCGACAGCACCAGGTGCGCCGACGAGACGTTGGTGGCGCACGGCGTGTTGTGCACGTCGCAGGCGCGCACCAGCGCGTTGATGTCCGGTTCGTGCGGCTGCGGCGTCATCGGGTCGCGCAGGAAGATCACGCAGTCGATCTCGCCCTCGACCAGCATGGAGCCGATCTGCAAGTCGCCGCCGAACGGGCCTGAGTGCTTGCGGTCCACGGTCAGTCCCAGCTCGTTGATCAGGCGGCCGCCGGTGGTGCCGGTCGCGGTCAGCGTGCAGGTGGCCAGGAAGTCCTTGTACTCGGCGGCCAGGGCGATCATGTCGTCTTTTTTCTTGTCGTGGGCAATCAGGGCAATGCGGGTTTTCATGTCTTGATCCTATTTTTTTGACAGCAGATAAATCCCGGCCAGCACCAGCGCGGTGCCTCCCAACTGCCAGGAGGTGACGGGTTCGCCCAGCAGCAGCGCGCCCAGGAACAACGTTGAAACGGGGCCGATCATACCAGCCTGCGAGGCGGTGCCGGCGCCGATGCGTTCGACGGCGGCCATGGTCATAAACACCGGCATCACCGTGCACAGGATGCCGTTGACCAGCGATAGGCCGTACACGGGCAGCGGCTGCAGCAGTCCGGACGCGGGCCGCAGCAGGAAGAACTGGCCGATGCAGGCGACGCTGGAGACGCACATCGCATACGACACCAGCCGCAGCGCGCCGAGCCGGCGCACCATCTCGCCCGACAGCAGCAGGTAGATCGAATACGCGGCGGCCGAGCCGGTGACCAGCAAGGCGCCCAGCACCACGTTCTTGCTGCCGCTGTTGAGGTCATGCAGGAAGACGAACACGATGCCGCAGTAGGAGATCAGCAGCGCCAGCCACTGCTTGCGGCTGATGTGCTGTTTGAGCAGCGTGGAGGAAATCAGCAGCACGAAGGTGGGCGTCAGGAACAGGATCAGCCGTTCGAGGCCAACCGAGATGTATTGCAGGCCGAGGAAGTCGAGGAAGCTGGAGAGGTAGTAGCCGACCAGCCCGAGGCCGATCAGGCGCCAGCGGTCGTTGCTGGTGAGGGGCGCCTCGGTGCGCATTTTCCACAGCGCGATGGCGGCGAACACCGGCAGCGAGAAGATCATGCGGAAGGCGATCAGGGTGACGGCGTCGATGTGATAGCGGTAGAGCAGCTTGGCCACCACCGCCTTGGTCGAAAACAGAACCGCCCCGCCGATGGCGATACCCAAGCCGCCCAGATAGGCGGCGCGCGCCGGCGCGCTGTCCGTGATGCTTTTTTCCATACCGGAATTGTACGGGCAAACGGACAGCGCCGCTGGCGGCGCCTTGTTTTACGCTTAGCTGATCGCCACGGCAGCCGAGCCGGCGGTTACGGTGGCGGTGGTCACGCGGGCCACTACGCTGGCCGGGGCGCTGGCGCCCACCAGTTTGTTGACCTGCTTGAACTGCGCCACCATCTTGCCCGGCGTGAGCGTGACCAGCGTGTAGCCTTGCGCGTCCGTGTTCAAATACTTGATCCACGGGTTGTTGCCCAGGCCGGACAGCTGCTGCGCCAGCGACAGCAGCGAGACGTTGAAATCGCTGTTGGCCTGCAGGCCCGCCAGCACCGCGCCGGTGGTCGCGTCCAACTGCGCCTCCGGCAGGCCCTTGGCGGCCAACGCGCCGCGCACCTGCACGCGGACCTGCTCCGCCAGGCTGGCCAGCGTCGGCGCGGCCTTGCCCATGGTGTAGTCCAGCAGATCGATCGAGATGTTCAGCGTGCCCAGGCCCGTGACCGGGATCGCCAGCGGGTAGGCCACCAGCGTGGCGATGTCGCCCAGCGCCGATGCCGCGTCGCGCAGGTAGCTGAAGAACGAGTCCGAGCTGATACCGGCCGACACCAGATCCACCATCACCGGCGTGCCGCCGCCGGTGGCGTCGAAATCGTCGCTGACGGTGCCGGCGAAGAAGGCGTGGATGTCGCCGGTGATCGCCACCACGTTGCTAATGCTGTTGGTCTTCAGGTGCGCCATCAGCGCCTTGCGCTCGCTGTTGTAGCCGTCCCACTGGTCGCAGTTGAGCAGGAAGCGCGTGAAGAACGGCGCCAGCTGCGCCTTCTTGCCCGACGCCGCCACGAACGGCGATTCGATCTTCTTGGCCTGGATGTCCGGCTTGATGTAGCCGAAGGCGATGGTCTGCGCACCGGCGCCGGCCAGCTGCGCCGGCGTCCCGGCGACGATGCCGCTGGCGGCGATGTAGACGCGCGAATACGCGGCCACCGCGATGGTGGCCTGCGCCACCGTCAGGCCGGCCTTGACACCTGCGCCCACCTGCGTCTCCGGCGTGCTGCCGGGAGTGGCGTAGGCCTGCAGGATCGCGCCGGCGCCAGCCTGCGCCACGGCCGCCGCAGCGCCCGCGGTGGCCGCAGCGACGATCGCGGAAGCCAGCGGGAAGTTGCCGCCCACCGCAGCCGCCGTGCTGCCGATCGACGCCGCGATGGTCGGCACCGCGTTCAGCGCCAGCAGGGTCGCGATGGCGTCCACGCCGTTCAGGCCCATGCGCAGCAGCGACACTTCATTGCCCCACAATTTCCAGGTCGCGGTGGCGGCCTTCATCTTGTCCATCCACCACTGGCGCTGCGTGGTGCCCAGCATGGTCACGGTGGCCAGCGGCTCCAGGCCGATGGTGGTGGCGCCGGCCATCTTCTGCGCCTCGACCGTGTTGAACAAATCCTGCGGCACCAGGTAGCGCGAGCCGATGCGGCCCAGCGCCTGGCCGGTGGCCGGGTTGATCGACGATTCCGGAATCACGTGGTCGGCGCGGTACAGGCGCTCGTCGGTCATCACCAGCTGCATCAGCTTACCGAACTGGAAGTCGCGATAGATCTTGATATTCTGGAAGCCGGTGCTGGCCGTGTCGAAATCGACGTCGGCCGGCATGTACTCGAACCACGCCTGGTTGGCGTTGCGGCGGCGGCCCGTCTGGTGCAGGTCCGAGCCGTCGGCGTTGAAGCTGCCGTCGTAGGTCTGCGCATCCTGCCAGGCGTCGTCCGAGAACTCGTGGTCGTCCCAGATGGCGATGAAGGCGAAGCGCTCGTGCAACGCCTGCAGGCGGCTGTCGGTGCGGTACTTCTTGTACAGGTAGCGGTAGTCGGCCAGCGTGGTGGCGTACTTTGCGCCGGACGTGCCGCTCTTGAACGCGCCGTCCGGCAGCACCAGCGCGTCGTGGCGCGATTCGACCGCGCCCAGTTGGAACGAGTCGCCCACGGTCTCGTAGATGTAATCGCCCAGGTGGACGATGAAGTCCAGGTTCTCGCCCGCGATGCTGCTCATCGCGCCCCAGTGGTTGACGCTCCAGTCCTGGCACGTCATGTAGGCGAACTGCAGCTGCGAGACATCGACATCGGCGGCCGGCGCGGTCTTGAAGCGGCCCACGTTGGAACGGCTGTCGCCGGCGATGAACTGGTAGTAGTAGGTGGTGCCGGCGGTCAGGCCGGTCAGCTTGTGGCGCACGGTGTTGTCGTACTTGACCTGCAGCGGCAGGGTCACGTCGGCCACGGTGGCGCCGCTCAGGGCCACGGCGCCGCCCAGCGAGCTGCTATTATCCACGGCGGTCACGACCAGGCGGATGGCGGAATCGCTGCCGGTGGCGGCGGCGACATTGTCGGCCGATGCCGGCACGGCGCGGGTCCACAGCATGATGCTGTCGGCGCGCGGATCGCCGGAGGCCACGCTTTGCGGGAATTTCCACGCGCCGCTGGCCGGTGGCAAATCGCTGCCAGGCGCCGCGCTGCTGCCGCCGCAAGCGCTCAGGCCTGCGCCCGAGGCCACCGATACCGTCACAAAACTGCCGAATTTAAGAAACTGCCGCCGATCCATGTGTGCTCCGTATTGTAGTTATTAAAAGAAAAATCGTAGCAGGAGGATATGACAGCTTCCCTACAAAAAGTGGAGGCCTGCCTCTAGAGGCGACAACGTGTTACCGTCTTGACTTATTTTTATTGCCAGCCCGCGACATGAAACAACTGATTCCCGCACCACTGCTTGCCAAGGCAGACAAAATCCTGGTCGTCACCCACATGGCGATCGGCGACTTCACCTACATGCAAATGTGCTTTCGCGCGCTGAAGCAGGCCCACCCCCATCTGCAGATCCACCTGTGGGTCGACGAGCGCCGGCGCTCGGACAACCCCGAGGACTGGCCGCACCTGAAGAACTACTCGCTGTACGACTGGCTCACCGCCAGCCCCTACATCGACCAGACCTACACCCAGAACTACAGCCCCGCCCTGCACGCGCAGTCGATCGCCAAGGCGCAGCGCGAGGAGTATCCGATCGTGGTCTCGCTGACGCACATGGCCTGCCACCGCTACGCGCGCCTGACGCGCGAGATCAGCCCGCGCGGCTTCATCGTCGGCCTGAAGAAGCAGAAGTACCGCTTCTTCGAGCTGTCCAAGAAGCTCAGCATCCTGAAGTTCAACGCCACCATGCCGCTGTACGAATCGCAGGAGCGCGACGTGCCGCACGTGAGCGACATCTACGCGCAATGGTTCCAGACAGCCTTCGGCATCGACATCCCCAAGCCGGACCGCTACCCCACCATCCAGATCCCGGACCAGTGGATGGGTTATGCGCGCGATCAATTCGCCGCCTGGGGCCTGCCGCCGCAGGTGGTCTTCATCAACGCCTATTCCAAGGGCGAGGAGCGCTGCTGGCCGCTGGAGCGCGCCTTCGAGCTGATCAAGGAAATGCGCGCCCAGCCCAAGTGGCGCGAAGCTGGCTTTATTGTCAACGTTGTGCCGGAAGACATGCGGAACGCCCAGGCGCTGTACGAACGCCTGGCGCCGCCCGACACCCACCTGTTCTCGGCGGTGGACAATTTCTTCCAGCTGCCGGCCGTGCTCAGCCTGTGCAGCCTGATCATCACGGTGGAAACCGCCGTCATGCACCTGGCGAACGCGGTGCATGTGCCGGTGATCGCCCTGATGCGCCAAAACAACCCGGAATGGGTGCCGATCGACCAGGAAAACAGCGCCGTCATCCTGGTCAAGGAAATGGATGCCTGGGTAACGAAAATCGAGCTGCCAGAGGTGATGGAAAAGGTTTTGAGCTGGCCCCTATGCTAGAATACCGCCCTCACCGCACACCAATGACTTACCGCCGAAGGAAGACCGAACATGGCTGGACACAGCAAATGGGCCAATATCAAGCACAAAAAAGCAGCAACCGATGCTAAGCGTGGCAAGATCTGGACCCGTCTCATCAAGGAAATCACCGTGGCTGCGCGCATGGGCGGCGGCGACCTGAATTCGAACCCGCGCCTGCGCCTGGCCGTGGACAAGGCGGCCGACGCCAATATGCCGAAGGATAACGTGCAACGCGCGATCACCCGCGGCACCGGCGGCGAGGACGGCGCGGCCTACGAAGAGGTTCGCTACGAAGGTTACGGCGTGGGCGGCGCGGCCGTCATCGTCGACTGCATGACCGACAATCGCGTGCGCACCGTGGCTGAAGTGCGCAACGCCTTCAACAAAAACGGCGGCAACATGGGCAACGAAGGCTCGGTGGCCTTCATGTTCAAGCACTGCGGCCAGTTCCTGTTCGCGCCCGGTACCAACGAGGACGCGCTGATGGAAGTGGCGCTGGAAGCGGGCGCCGAAGACGTGGTGGCCGACGAGGAAGGCGGCTTCGAAGTGCTGTGCAACCCGCACGACTTCGCGACCGTCAAGGATGCGCTGGAAGCCGCCGGCTTCAAGGCCGAAGTGGCCGAGATCATCATGAAGCCGGACACCGAGACCGTCTTCACCGGCGATAACGCCGTCAAGATGCAAAAACTGCTGGACGCGCTGGAAGCGCTGGACGATGTCCAGGAAGTCTATTCCAACACGCTGATCGAAGACTGAGGATTTATGAAAATATTGGTAGTCGGCTCCGGCGGCCGTGAACATGCGCTGGCCTGGAAATTGGCGCAATCGGAACGCATCCAGATGGTCTACGTCGCCCCCGGCAACGGCGGCACCGCGCGCGATCCGCGCCTGGTCAACGTCAACATCACGGACCTGCACGAACTGGCGACCTTCGTCGAGCAGGAGCACATCGGCCTGACCGTGGTCGGCCCGGAGACTCCGCTGGCCGGCGGCATCGTCAACCTGTTCCGCGCGCGCGGCCTGAAGGTGTTCGGCCCGACCAAGGAAGCGGCCCAGCTGGAGTCGTCGAAGGACTTCGCCAAGGCCTTCATGCAGCGCCACGGCATCCCGACCGCCAAGTACCAGACCTTCTCGGACGTGGCGCAAGCGCACGCCTACATCGACGCCAACGGCGCGCCGATCGTCATCAAGGCCGACGGCCTGGCCGCCGGCAAGGGCGTGGTGGTGGCGATGTCGCTGGAAGAAGCCCACCGCGCGGTGGACGACATGCTGGCCGATAACCGCTTCGGCGACGCCGGCGCGCGCATCGTCATCGAGGAATTCCTGGCCGGCGAAGAAGCGAGCTTCATCGTCATGTGCGACGGCAAAAACATCCTGCCGCTGGCCACCAGCCAGGATCACAAGCGCCTCAAGGACAACGACGAAGGCCCGAACACCGGCGGCATGGGTGCCTACTCCCCCGCGCCTATCGTCACGCCGGCCATGCACGCCCGCGTGATGCGCGAGATCATCAACCCGACCATCGCCGGCATGGCGAAGGACGGCATCGTCTTCACCGGTTTCCTGTACGCCGGCCTGATGATCGACGCCCAGGGCAATCCGCGCACGCTGGAATTCAACTGCCGCATGGGCGATCCTGAGACGCAGCCGATCATGGCGCGCCTGAAGACCGACCTGGTGGCGGTGATGGAACACGCCGTCAACGGCACGCTGGACCAGATCGAGCTGGAATGGGACCGCCGCACCGCCGTCGGCGTGGTGCTGGCAGCCGCCGGCTACCCGGACGCGCCGCTGAAGGGCGCCGTCATCGACGGCATCCCGGCCGAGACGCCGGAATCGGTGACCTTCCACGCCGGCACCGCCGAAGTGGGCGGCCATCTGCAGGTGACCGGCGGCCGCGTGCTGTGCGTGGTCGGCCTGGGCGACAGCGTCAAGCTGGCGCAGAAGCAGGCTTACGAAGTGGTCGACCAGATTTCGTTCGACGGCATGCAGTGCCGCCGCGACATCGGCTGGCGCGGCCTGAAGCACTAGGACCAGATGTCGTCCCTTCCGAACCCCGGCGCCGTCAAGGCTTACCTGCTCGACCTGCAAGATCGCATTGTGCAGGCGCTGGAGGCCGTCGATGGCAAACCCTTCCTGCGCGACGCGTGGGACCGGCCCGAGGGCGGCGGCGGCATTTCGCGCCTGATCGAGGAAGGCAATGTCATCGAACGCGGTGGCGTCAACTTCTCGCACGTGATGGGCGCCAAGCTGCCGCCATCGGCGTCCGCGCACCGCCCGGACCTGGGCGGCCAGCCGTGGGAAGCGATGGGCGTGTCGCTGGTGATCCATCCGCGCAATCCGTACGCGCCGACGGTGCACATGAACGTGCGCTTCTTCACCACGACCACCGCCAGCGGCGAACCGGCATGGTGGTTCGGCGGCGGCATGGACCTGACGCCCTACTACGGCGACCGGCAGGACGTGAAGCACTTCCACCAGGCCTGCGCCGATGCGCTGGCGCCGTTCGGCGGCGACCTGCACCCGCGCTTCAAGAAATGGTGCGACGAGTATTTTTACCTGAAACACCGCCAGGAAGCGCGCGGCGTTGGCGGCATCTTCTTCGATGACTTCAACGAAGCGGGCTTCGAGCAAAGCTTCGCCATGATGCAGAGCGTCGGCGACGCCTTCCTCAAGGCCTACCAGCCCATCCTGGAACGCCGCAAGGACACGCCGTACGGCGAACGCGAACGCGACTTCCAGGCCTATCGCCGCGGACGTTACGTCGAGTTCAACCTGGTGTTCGACCGCGGCACGCTGTTTGGCCTGCAGTCGGGCGGCCGCACCGAGGCGATTTTGATGTCGATGCCGCCCATCGTCAAATGGCGCTACCGCTGGGAGCCCGAAGCGGGCAGCCCGGAGGCGGCGCTGTACAGCGACTTCCTGCCGCATCGCGACTGGCTCGCCGCGTGACGATGGCTTACCGCGTCGCACTGCTGGGAGGCAGCTACGATCCGGTGCATCACGGTCACGTCGCACTAGGCGCGCACTTTGCGCAACTGCTGCAAGTAGACCAGTTGCGCGTGATCCCCGCCGGCCTGCCATGGCAGAAATCCACCCTGAAGGCGACGCCCCGCCAGCGCGCCGAGATGGTGGCGCTGGCCTTTGCCGGCGCCCCGTACGGCGTCGCGGTCGACATGCAGGAAATCGAGCGCGGCGAACAGGGTCTGGCCACCTACACCATCGACACGCTGCGCCAGGTGCGCGCCGAACTGGGTGCGTCGGCCTCCATCAGCTTCTTGATGGGCGCCGACCAGCTGCAGCGGCTCGACACCTGGCATGAATGGCAGGCGCTGTTCGACTACGCCCATATCTGCGTAGCGGCCCGCCCTGGCTTTAACCTGGCCACCGCCGGCCTTCCGCCGGCAGTGGCCGAGGCGTTTTCCCGCCGTCTGGGAACGCCTGAACAAATCCGCAACACGCCGCACGGTCTGACTTATCTGGCACAGGACTTCGCGGTGGATATCTCCGCCACCGAAATACGTGCGGCATTACAACGGGGGGAAAGTGCAAACTCGCTTATCCCGCCGCTAGTGCTAGACTATATTGAACAACACAATCTATACAAAAGCTAAATGGACATCAAAAAACTGCAATCCCTCGTCGTTGACGCCCTCGAAGACGTCAAGGCCCAAGACATCGCCCTGTTCGATACCACCCATCTGACCAGCCTGTTCGACCGCATCGCCATCGCGTCCGGTACCTCCAATCGTCAAACCAAGGCGCTGGCCGCCTCGGTGCGCGACAAGGTCAAAGCCGCCGGCGGCGACGTCTACGGCATGGAAGGCGAGGACACCGGTGAATGGGTGCTGGTCGACCTGGGCGACATGATCGTCCACATCATGCAGGCGCCGATCCGCGCCTACTACCGCCTGGAAGAAATCTGGGGCGACAAGCCGGTCAAGCTGGGCGCCGCCAAGCGCAAGTCGACCAAGGAAGGCGAGGAAGCCGACGCACCGAAGAAAGTCAGCAGCCACCTGGCCGCCGGCAAAAAGGCCGTCGACGCCTCCCCGGTCATCGAGAAGAAAACCCCGGCACGCAAGGCCGCCGCCGCCAAGCCGGCCGCCGAGAAGAAGCCGGCCGCCAAGAAGGCAGCCGCTGTGCCAGCCGGTAAAACCATCAAGGTCGGCAAGACCAAGTCGGCCGTCGCCGCCGCCGAAGCGCTGAAGGCCCTGCCGCCTAAGCGTAAAGTGGCCAAGCCAAAAGCCGACGAAGCGCCGGTCAAGACCGTCATCAAGCGTATCAAAAAAGTCGAAGAGTAATCGGGCATGCAGCTGATCATCGCTGCGGTCGGCCATAAAATGCCGGCCTGGATAGAAACGGGCTTCGCCGAATACGCGAAGCGCATGCCGCCGGAACTGAAGATCGTGCTGAAGGAAATCAAGCCGGTCGACCGTTCGGGCAGCAAGACCGCCGCCACCGCGATGGCGCTCGAACGCGAGCGCATCGAGGCGGCGCTGCCCAAGTCCGTGCGCATCATCGCCCTCGACGAACGCGGCAAGGACCTGACCTCGGTCGGCCTGTCGCAGCAGCTGGAAGCCTGGCAGCAGGACGGCCGCGACACGGCCTTCCTGATCGGCGGCGCCGATGGCCTCGATCCCGAGCTGAAGGCACGCGCCGAGGGCTTGATCCGCATTTCCAGCATGACGCTGCCGCATGGTATGGTGCGGGTGATGCTGGCGGAGCAGCTGTACCGTGCCTGGTCGATTACACAGAACCACCCGTATCACCGCGTTTAAAATAAAACCATATGAAACCGGTCGACAAAAAGATTTACCTCGCTTCCAAGAGCCCGCGCCGGCGCGAACTGCTGCGCCAGGTGGGCATCGATTTCGAACTTCTGCTGCTGCGCAGCGACGGCCCGCGCGGCGCCGACGTCACCGAGGAGGTGCTGTCCGGCGAGGCGCCGCTCGATTACGTGGCCCGCGTGGCGCGTGAAAAAGCCGCCTTCGCGGCGGACCTGGTGGTCAAGCGCCGCATGGCCCCGCGCGTGGTGCTGGCGGCCGACACCACCGTCACCATCGACGGCGCCATCCTCGGCAAGCCGGCCACGCCCAACGAAGCCATCGCCATGCTGCAGCAGCTGTCCGGCCGCACGCACCAGGTGCTGACCTCGATCGCCGCGCATTCGGCCGATTTCGCCGGCCAGGTCACGCAGGTGTCGGAGGTGCGCTTCGGCGTGCTGACGCCGGCCGCCATCGCCGCCTACTGCGCCACCCAGGAACCCTACGACAAGGCCGGCGCCTACGGCATCCAGGGCCCGGCCGCGGCGTTCATCGAACACATCACCGGCAGCCATTCCGGCATCATGGGCCTGCCCGTGTATGAAACCGTCCAACTGCTGCGCCAGGCGGGTTTGCCGCTGCCCTGAGCGGCGTGTATGATCGTCGTTCACAGCCCCTACAGAAGCCGAGCATGAACGAAGACATCCTGATCAACATCACCCCGCAGGAAACCCGGGTCGCCCTCATCCTGCAGGGCGCCGTGCAAGAGCTGCACATCGAACGCACGCTCACGCGCGGCCTGGCAGGCAATGTCTACTCTGGCAAGGTGGTGCGGGTGCTGCCCGGCATGCAGTCGGCCTTCATCGACATCGGCCTGGAACGCGCGGCCTTCCTGCACGTGGCCGACATCTGGGAAGCCCGCCCGCACGACGGCGGCCAGAACGCCGCCCCCACCCCGATTGAAAAAATCCTGTTCGACGGCCAGGTGCTGACGGTGCAGGTGATCAAGGACCCGATCGGCACCAAGGGCGCGCGGCTGTCGACGCAGATCTCGATCGCCGGCCGCATGCTGGTCTACCTGCCGCAGGACGCCCACATCGGCATTTCGCAGAAGATCGAAAAAGAAGCGGAGCGCGAGGCGCTGCGCGCGCGGCTGCAAAGCCTGCTGCCGCCGGAGGAAAAAGGCGGCTACATCGTGCGCACGCAGGCCGAGGACGCGTCGGACTCCGACATCGCGGCCGACGTCGAATACCTGCGCAAGACCTGGGGTGCGATCCTGCACGGCGCCAAGACCAAGCCGGCCACCACCCTGCTGCATCAGGACTTGAGCCTGGCGCAGCGCGTGCTGCGCGACTTCGTGCACGACGACACCGCCACCATCCAGGTCGACTCGCGCGAGAACTACCTGAAGCTGCAGGAATTCGGCCTGGCCTACACGCCGGGCGTGCTGCCGCGTTTGCAGCACTACACGGGCGAGCGGCCGCTGTTCGATTTGTACGGCGTGGAGGAAGAGATCCTGCGCGCGCTGGGGCGGCGCGTGGACCTCAAGTCCGGCGGCTACCTGATCGTCGACCAGACCGAGGCGATGACCACCATCGACGTCAACACCGGCGGCTTCGTCGGCGGGCGCAATTTCGCCGACACGATTTTCAAGACCAACCTGGAGGCCGCGCACGCGATCGCGCGCCAGCTGCGGCTGCGCAACCTGGGCGGCATCATCATCCTCGACTTCATCGACATGGAGAACACCGAGCACCGCAACGCCGTGCTGCAGGAGTTGAAGAAGACCCTGTCGCGCGACCGCACCAAGGTGTCGGTGTCGGGCTTCTCGGCGCTGGGGCTGGTGGAGATGACACGCAAGCGCACGCGCGAATCGCTGGCGCACATCCTGTGCGAACCGTGCCCGGCGTGCGCCGGCAAGGGCCAAGTGAAAACCTCGCGCACCATCTGCTACGAGATCCTGCGCGAACTGCTGCGCGAAGCCAAGCAGTTCAACCCGCGCGAATTCCGCATCCTCGCCTCGCAGGAGGTGGTGGACATGTTCCTGGAAGAGGAATCGCAGCACCTGGCGATGCTGGGCGACTTCATCGGCAAGAAGATCTCGCTGCAGGTGGAGACCGCTTATCACCAGGAGCAGTACGACGTGATCCTGATGTAAGCGTTGGACGCGTGCGAAAAGTCAGGCCACTCGCGCCTTCGGTAAGAATTTTCGCACGCTGTTCAGGATTCTTGTTTTTCGCTCTTTCGGCGTCAGCCCGTGCCAAATGGAGAACTCCACCGGGGCCACTTCGATTTCATCGAACTCGATCGGATCGGTGATATTCCAGGACAGCGCATCGCGCTCATTGCAATGGGGGCAGCGTGGCATCAGCCCCATATGAAAAGGTTGGCCATCCGCATCGGGATCGCAAGCAACAGTACCAAAAATCGCCTGCAAAACATCGGATTGCCGCGTCTCGTTCAATCCACTCGTCTCCGGGTTGATCTTGATCTCCCGCGCGATATCCAAATAGACGCTGCTATTGATCGCATCCAGATATCGTAAAGACAATGAGTTTTTCTTGCGAAGCAAAAACTCACCGTACGCGTGCGGGCTCACCTGCGGAGCCTTAAAAATTCCTCCGCAGGACTTGCATCGATACTCAAACAATACGAGCTCCACGCTCCCACCGGCGTAACGATTCGAGCTCTTAAAATATCACACGACGCCTAGCCGCGGCGCGCCGTCAGCCACTGGCTCGGCGGCAGCGCGGCGCTGGCCACGCGTACTTCGCCGATGTTGCCGAAGAACCCGTCCGCCCGCGCACCATCCCACGAGCCGCCGCCCACCACCCATGGCGACGACGCCGACAAGGTCGCCAGCCCGACCACGTGGCTGCTGTTGCGCAGCACCGGCGCGCCCTCCACGTACATGACGGTGTCATGCGTGACCGGATCGTTGACGATGGCGATGTGCACCCAGTTGCCGGCGATGATCTCGCCCGACCAGCTGGCCATGCCGTCGCGCTGGCCGCTGACGTCCGGCACCACTTCCCACTGCACTTCGCGCAGGCTGGAGATGGCGAACAGCAGCGGCGGCGATTCCGGGTCGCCGCCGTCGAAGCCGGCCAGGCCGCCGCGCTTGCCGTCGCGCGTCATGATGTTCATCCAGGCGTGCTTGGCCTTGTCCCACGCCGGGTTGATCTTGACGAAGGCTTCGATCGTGTAGCCGGTCGTGGCGAAGGTTTGCGCGTTGATCGCGGCCGTGGCGTCGGTGAGGAAGTAGCTCAGGCGCGGCGCGTTCTTGTCGGTGTTGAGGAAGCTGACCGAGCCCGGCGCCGAGGACAGGCGGTGGTGGTCGCTGCTCCAGACGATGTCGCCGGCCGCCGCGCCGACGATGCCGCCCTGGTTGAGCTGGTCGCGCACCAGCGGATTGGCGCCGGTGACGTCGGCGATGCGTGTGCCGGGCGCGACCGGCGCGCCGTCGCTGCCGCCGTAGAAGCGCCAGTGCGCCACAGTCGATGCCACCTTCGGATAGTCGTCCGCGTCCTTGGGTGCCACCGGCGCGACGATGGCCGGCTCGGTGTAGCCCTTCAGCACCAGGGCCCTGGCCTGCTCGACCAGCGACGACGCGACCGTGGCCTTGCCGGCGCTGAAGCCGGTATTGAAGCGGGCGAAGCGCTTGGCGAAGTTCATGTCGATCGTGAAGCTGTGATTGCTCTCGGTGAGCACCGCGCGGTCGAAGGCGTTCAGCGTGTCGGCCGGCTTCATGGGCACCCACGGCGAGAACGACAGCACCTTGATCTGGTTGTTGGTCAGGTCGAATTCGTACAGGCGCATCAGGCCGTTGCCGCCTTGGTAGGCCATCTGGTAGTCGACCACCATTTCCTCGACCGCGTTGCCGAAGTCGTTCATCTTGGTCAGCCGCGCGCCGCCGTGGTGGTGGCCGTTGAGCGTCATGAAGATCTGGTCGTTATCGCGTATCAGCTTTTCCCACAGCATTTTGCCGTAGCCGGTTTCCAACGGGCTGACCGCGTCCGGCGCGATGTTGAGCAGCTGGTGGTTGACCAGGATGGCCGGCAAGGTCGGATGGTCGGCCAGCACCTTGCGCGCCCAGGCGATGCCGGCGTCCGAGATGCGCCACGACAGCGACAGCACCAGGAACTGCTGGTCCTGCGCCTTGAAGATGTGGTACTCGTGGAAGCCGGTGCTGTCGCGCGCGCCGAAGGTGGCCTGACGCGCCGCGCGTTTGGCGCCGAACCATTGCAGGTAGGGCTCGTTGGCCAGCACGCGCTGGGTGTCGGTGCCCTTGGCCGGGTCGCTGTCGAAGTCGATGTCGTTCAGCACATCGTGGTTGCCGGCCAGGATGGAGTACGGCACCTTGGCCACCTCCAACACCTGCATGGCGCCGTCGGCCACCTTCCACTGCTCCGGCTTGCCGACCTGGTCGACCACGTCGCCCAGATGGATCAGGAACGGGATGTTGAGCGCCTGCGCGTTGCGCGCCACCCAGCTGGTCTGCGCGGCGTAGGGTTCGTTGCCGTAGTGGCGCTCGTACTGATTGCTTTCCGACGAGGTCGCATAGCGCGAATAGAATTGCGTGTCCGGCAGCACCGCCAGCGCGAAGCTGGAAATCCGGGTGTCCGGGGTGTTCGACGAGGCAGCGCTGTCGCCGCCGCAGCCGGCCAGCAGCCCGCCGGCGGACAGGCCCGACGCCAGTCCCAGTTTGAGCAACGACCGCCGTTGTGCATCCTGTGCCATCTTTTCCATGTTACGCCCTCAGCAATGTGAAAGCGCCCATGCTAAAGGTCCCGCATGACTTGCAGATGACAAGGCGTACGGTGCGGGGCTGCCTGCCTAGCGGGTCGGCGCGACCGTGATCACGGTGCGGCTCAGGTCGATGCCGCGGATTTGCACCGAGCCGAAATTGCTGTTGTCGTTGACGCCGGTGCGGATGTTCTGCAGGTCGAGCTCGCCGATCGACGCCGGCAGCGCCAGGTTGACGGAGCCGTCCGCGTTGAGACGCGGCGCGCTGCCGTTCGGCCCGTACACGACATCGCGCGCCGTCACGTCCGCGTTCAGCACGCCCAGCAGCGGGAACAGCACCGAACCCATCTCGGCGCCCTTGGCGTCCGCGCCCAGCACGCCGCCGAACAGGCCGTGCAAGGGAAACAGGCCGCGATGCAGCGAACGCGCCGGCAGCCGAGGCACCGGCGCCGGGATCGGCGTCGATACGCCGCGCAGCTCGGCATCATTCAGGGCGCGCAGCCTGGCCGCGGCCTCGTCGCCGTGCGCACTGGACATCGCAGCGAGCAGCGCGATGCTGGTGAAAATCCGGGTGAGCTTCATCGGGTCTTGTGATTGAGTGCGGCCATGACGTAATGCTAGCATCGCCCGCGCGGCGGTGTGCCACTCAATGCTGACCCTGGCGGCCAATTTGCGTCGCCGCCGCTGTCTTGCCAGCGCCACAGCGCGCACGATTTAGCTCATGCGGCCGTTGAATGTGATGGCATAATTATAATATTAACCACACCATTTCGGAGGCGGCATGGCGGCTCGGCACGTACTGGCGGCATTGGGACTGACTTTGGCGGCGCAGCTCGCGCTGGCGGACGAACACGCACCGGTGGCGGCGCCGGCGCCGGCCGTCGGCGATTCCTGGACCTACCAGTACACCGACGTCTGGAAGGGCGCGAAGGGCAACCTCAACCGCATGGAAGTGACCGGCGTCGACGCCGCCGGCGTGCATGTCGACATCAAGCGCGCCGCCAGCGGCGCCCTATTGACCAAGCAGCTGTTCAGCGCCGAGATGAATCCCATCGACCGCGGCGCCATGCACTTCGCGCCGGCGTTCTCGCGCTACGCCTTCCCGCTCACGCCCGGCAAGGAGTGGACCACCGACGCCACCGGCGACAATCCCAAGTCCGGCAAGCACTGGCGCTACCGCATCAAGGGCAAGGTGCTAAACTGGGAAAAGATCAAGGTGGCGGCCGGCGAGTTCGACGCGCTGAAGGTCGAGGTGGAGGCGCTGTACCACGGCGAGGAACCGAACAGCCCCGGCGGCAGCGGCCAGCTGACCGAGACGGTGTGGTTCGCGCCGGAGGTCAACAACTTCGTCAAGCTCGACTATCGTGACACCGACTGGAACGGCCGCATCTTCAACCGCGACAGCTGGGAACTGACCACCTTCGTGCGCAAATAAACGCAAATGAGCCGCCATGCCCACCGACGCCACTCCGCCCACGCCCTACAGCGACGGGCTGCTGCACGCCCGCGCCGGGATGGCGCGGCCGCGGTCGCCACCGGTGCCGCTGGCGGCCGGCGTCCACCGGCTGGCCTTCCCGAATAACCGCCACGCCCGCCTGTATGTGCCGGAGCAAGAGGACGATGCGCCGCTGCCGCTGCTGGTGCTGCTGCACGGCGCCGGCGGCCAGCACGGCGGCGGCGACCTGCTGGCGCTGGCGCACGCGGCCCAGCAGCGCTTCCTGCTGCTCATGCCCGAGGCGCTGTCGACCAGCTGGGACTTCCTGCGCGGCGGCTACGGCCCCGACCTGGCCTTCATCGACCTTCTGCTGTCATGGACCATGCAGCGCTACGACGTGGATGCCGACGCGGTGGCGCTGGGCGGCTTTTCCGACGGCGCCTCGTACGCGCTGTCGGTCGGCCTGATGAATGGTGGGCTGTTCGCCGACATCTTCGCCTTCTCGCCCGGCTTCATGTCGCCGCTGCGGCGCAGTGGCATGCCGCGCGTGTTCATCGCCCACGGCAAGCAGGACCAGGTGCTGCCGGTGGAACGCGGCAAGGCCATCGCCGTGCGCCTGGCAGGCGAAGGCTACGCGGTGCAGTATGGAGAATTCGACGGCGCCCACCTGGTGTCGCCGCCGCTGGCGCATGCGGCGTTGCGCCAGATGAGCGAACGCTAGGACGCCGTTGGCGGCACGGCGGCCGCGCTGACCTGGTTGCGGCCGGCGGACTTGGCCGCGTACAGCGCCTTGTCGGCCGCCTCCACCAACTGGCCGGACACGTCGCCCCGGCGCGGCGCCATCGCCGCCACGCCGGCGCTGACGGTCACCATGCCGAACGGGCTGCCGTTGTGCGGCGTCTGCAATCCGGCGATGGCCTGCCGGATGCGCTCGGCCACCGCGACCGCGCCCTCGATGCCGGTGTTCGGCAGCAAAATGGCGATCTCCTCGCCGCCGTAGCGGGCCACCACGTCGCCGGGTCGCTTGGGCGTCAGCGCGCGGATCAGCTTGCTCACGGCGCACAGGCAATCGTCGCCGGCGCCGTGGCCGTACAGGTCGTTGTACTGCTTGAAGTAGTCGACGTCGATCATCACGCAGGACAGCGTGTCCTCGTGCCGGATCGCGCGGCTGAACTCGTTGCCCAGCGTGACGTCGAGCTGGCGGCGGTTGGCCAGCCCGGTCAGGCCGTCCTGCATGGCCAGCCGCTCCAGCGTGCGGTTGGCGCCCTCGAGCGCGTCGCGCGCCCGGCGCAGCTCGGCCTCGGCCTGCACCCGCAGATTGATCTGGTCCACCAGCCGCTTGCCGAAAAAGCCCAGCAGCGCGGCCAGCACGATCACGCCGATCGAGCGCATGAAGCTGTCGTGGCGCCACTGCTCCAGCATCTCCTCCTGCGACAGCGCGGCCGTCACGAACAGCGGATAGTGCTCCAGCCCGCGGTAGCTGTTGTAGCGCACCTCGCCGTCGTACGACGAGGCGAACAGGCCGCTGCCGCCGCTGTGCGCGCGGTAGGCGCGGAACAGCGTGCTGTCGGCGAGGCTGACGCCGACCCGGTTCTCGTCGAACGGCTGGCGCAGCATCAGCGCGCCCTGGCCGGAGATCAGCGCCACCGCGCCGCGTGCACCGATGTCGAAGCTCTGGTAGTAGCGGCGGAAGTAGTCGATGTCCAGCGTGGCCAGCACCACGCCGCCGAAGCCGCCGTCGGCCTTGTTGAGGCGGCGCGAGACCGGGATGATCCATTTGCCGCTGGTGCGGCTGATCACCGGCGGGCCCACGTGCGGGACGCGTTCGGCGTGGGTGCGGTGGTACTCGAAGTATTCGCGGTCGGCGTTGTTGAGCGAGGCGCCCAGCACGGCGGGCGAATTGACCAGCCACTGGCCGCGCTCGTCGTACATGAACAGTCCGGCCAGCTGCGGCAGGTTGGCCACGTGCGCCTGCATCTGGCGGCGCACCCGCACCAGCTGCGGCGCGCCCAAGCCGTCGGCCTCGATGCGCTCGACGATGTCGGCCAGCGCGGTGTCGGCGGCCTTGATGGTGTCGTCGGCGTGCTGGGCCATCGCGCGCGCCACGTTGGAGGCCAGGCGCTGCATTTCCTGCAGCTGGGCCTCGCGCGCGATCAGGCTGCGCCAGACGTCGACCGCCACCAGCGACAGGCAGACCACGCCGACAAACAGCGTGGCCCAGAATGTGATCGTATAGCGCTTAAACATGGGAGAAACAGCCGGTGGGCGCGGCCATACAGGAAATCGGGCGTGCCGCGCCGTTCAAGGCGCGGGCAGCATCGGTTCGAGTCTGTGCCATACGAGCTCCGGCGTCAACTTGACCATGCAGTCCTGGTGCCCCAGCGGACACTCGCGCTGCTTGCACGGCGCGCAGTCCAGCCGCAGCGACAGCGAGGCCGCCAAGTCGGAAAACGGCGGCGCGTGGTCCGGGTCGGTGGGGCCGTACAACGCCACCACCGGCCGGTTCAGCGCCGAGGCGATGTGCAGCAGGCCGGAATCGTTGGCGACCACGGCGGCGCTGCCGGCGATCAGCGCGATGGCCTCGGCCAGGCTGGTGGAGCCGGCCAGGTTGAACACGGCGCCGCCGGCGATGCCGGCCGCCACCTCGGCGCAGGCCGGCTGGTCCTTGGGCGAGCCGAGCAGGACGATCTGGGCCGCGCCGTCGCGCGCCAGGATGGCTTGCGCCAGGCCGGCGAAGTGGGCCGCCGGCCAGCGCTTGGCGCCGCCGAACTCGGCGCCGGGCGCGAACGCCACCACCGGCCGCGCCAGGTCGATGCCGTGGCGCTGGCGCACCGCCGCGACCTGCGCCGCGTCCACCGCCATGCGCGGGCGCGGCAGGGCGGCACGCGTCAGCAGCGGTGCTTGCGGCGCGCCGGCCAAGGCAGCGTAGAACGCCACCATCGGCCGGGGCGGCGTGTCGTCGTGGTGCATCACGTTGATCAGGCCGTGGCGGCTCTCGCCCTTGTAGCCGACCCGGCGCTTGATGCCGGCCAGCCAGGGAATCAGCGCGTACTTGATGGTGTTGGGCAGCACATAGGCGTCGGCGTAGCCGCGCTGGCGCAGCAGGCGGGCGTACTTCCAGCGCTCCTTCAACTGCAGCGCGCCGTGGCGGAACGGGGTTTCCAGCACCTCGTCGACCTCGGCCATCTGGCGCCACACGGGCGACACCGCCGGCGGCGCCAGCACGTCGATCGGCCGGCCGGGATGGGCGGCGCGCAGCAGCTGCAGCAGCGGCTGGGCCATGACGGCGTCGCCGATCCAGTTGGGGGAGATGACCAGGGTGCGCGGGGCGGTCCCGGCGGTGACGGTTTTATCGGGTAACACGGAATCTTTCATCGTCAGGCCGGTGGCCCATGCCGGCTCGATTATCGCCCATCGCGGCCCCCGCCACAAGCCGGGGCCGCCTCTGGAAGGGCCCGGCCATGCTGCTATAATCAGCCTTTTTGCCGGCCCCCGCCGCCCCGACCGCGTGACCATGACTCCAGCCAGCCCCTCGACGCCGCACACCGAATATGGCGGTCCGCTCTCCTCGACGATGATCTTCCTGCTGCCGGCGCTGGCGCTGTCGAGCAAGCTTGGCCTCGGCATCGTCCAGCTGCTGATCCTGCTGCTGTTGATCCGCCGCGGCCGCACGCTGCTGCCGCTGTACAAGCGCCACTGGAACGACATCGGCGGCGTGGTGCTGGCCTTCGGCGGCTACTTCCTGGTGTCGCTGGTGCGGCTGGCGGTGGACCACCAGCGCCTGAACACCCTGGACGGGCCGTCGCGCCTGCTGTTCGGTCTGAGCTGCATCGCCGTGGTCTACTACCTGCGCCCGCGCGCCCGCCACTTCTGGCTGGGGCTGTGCTTTGCCGCCGTGCTGTCGGCCGTGGTCGCGCTGTTCCAGGTGACCGTGCTCGGCATGGACCGCGCGATCGGCTTCACCCACCATGAAATCACCTTCGGCGACCTGGCGCTGGCCTGCGGCCTGATGTCGCTGTGCGGCCTGACCGACCTGCGCAACACGCGCATGGCCTGGCTGCCCGGCGTCGGCCTGGTGTGCGGCCTGCTGGCTTCGATGCTGTCGGCCTCGCGCGGTGGCTGGCTGGCGCTGCCGCTGGTCGCGATCCCGGTGGTCCGCTACGGCGTGCAGCTATACGGCCGCCGCCTGCTGGTGGTGGGCGCCGTGCTGCTGGCGCTGGTCGTGCTGGCGCTGGCCATACCGGCCACCGGCGTGGCCGGGCGGATCGAACAGGCGCTGGCGGAAATCCAGCGCTACCTGACGCTGGGCGACGCCACCACCTCGGTCGGCATCCGCCTGGAGCTGTGGAAGGCGTCGGTGATGATGTTCCTCGAACATCCGTGGCTGGGCGTGGGCCGCGACCAGTTCGACGTGGCGCTGCACGCGCTGGCGGCCCAGGGCCGCCTGCAGCAGTCGCCGGCGCTGATCTACAGCAGCAGCCACAACGACATGCTGAACTGCCTGGCCACCGGCGGCCTGCTGGATTTCAGCCTGCTGATCCTGATGTATGTGGCGCCGCTGCGCTTCTTCTCCCGCCAGCTGCGCAGCGCGGACCGGGGCCAGCGCCCGCTGGCCCTGGCCGGCATGGTGGTGGTGGTGGCCTTCATGGGTTTCGGCCTGACCGACGTGATGTTCTGGCTGATGATGACGAAAGTGTTTTACGTCATGATGGTGTGCAGCCTGGTCGGCATGTGCCTGGCCGCGCAATACCCGGCGCCGGTGCCGCGCCGCATCCTGATCGCCCGCACCGACAACATCGGCGACGTGGTGCTGACCTTGCCGCTGGCCGGCTACCTGAAGCAGCTGTATCCGCAGGCCGAGATCGTGTTCCTGTGCCGCCGCTACGCCGCCGCCGTGGTGGCGCAGTGCCGCCACGTGGACCAGGTGCTGACGCAGGAGGAACTGGGCGAAGACTGGGCCGACGGCCTGGCACGCAGCGGCTGCGATACGATGATCTTCACCTTCCCGATGCGCACGCTGGCGGCGGCCGCGCGCCGCGCCGGCATCGAGCGCCGCATCGGCAGCAGCCACCGCATCCACCACTGGTACCACTGCAACCGCCTGGCCACCTTCAGCCGCGCCAATTCGCCGCTGCACGAGGCGCAGCTGAACTTCAAGCTGCTGCTGCCGCTGGGCGTGGACTACGAGCCGCCGCTGGAACTGTTGAAGACCATGTACGGCCTGAACACGCCGCGCCATCCGGCCGCCGACGCGCTGCTGGCCGGTCCCGGCTTCAAGCTGATCCTGCATCCGAAGTCCAACGGCAACGGCCGCGAATGGCCGCTGCAGCACTACACGACGCTGGCCGAGTTGCTGGGCGGGGTCGAGGGCGTGCGGGTGCTGGTGACCGGCAGCAAGGCCGAGGGCGAGCTCCTGGCGCGGCAGGCGCCGGCCCTGCTGGACTTGCCGAACGTGGAGAATCTGTGCGGGAAGTTGGACCTGGACGGCTTCACCGCGCTGATCGGCGGCTGCGACGGCTTGATCGCCAGCGGCACCGGGCCGCTGCACCTGGCGTCCGCGCTGGGGCGGCCGGCGCTGGGGCTGTTCCCGCCGCTCAAGCCGATCGACATCGTGCGCTGGGGCGCCTTGGGTCCGCGCGCGCGCAGCCTGTGCACGCCGGTCGCCTGCGGCCACTGCGAGGACGCGGCGCGCTGCACCTGCATGCTGGCGATCACGCCGCAACAGGTGCTGGAGGTGGTGGAATCGTGGCGCGCCGAGGCGCTGGTGCCGGCTTAGTCCTGCCGGCAGTTAGTCCTGCATCGTAATACGCACCAGGTCGGCGACGTTGTCGACCCCCAGCTTAGCCATCAGCCGCGCCTTGTGCACTTCCACCGTGCGCACGCTGATGCCCAGCGCCGGCCCGATCTCCCGATTGTGGCGGCCCATCACCACCAGCTCCATCACCTCCCGCTCGCGCGGCGTCAGCTCGCTTAGCAGGGTGTCGCTGCGGCTGCGCCGCTGCTGTTCGGTGTGCACGCTGCGCGCGCGCGCCAGCGCTTCGTCGATGGCGGCGATCAGCTTGCCGTCGTCGACCGGTTTCTCCAGGAAGTCCACCGCGTCGGCCTTGAACGCCGCGCGGGCCATGCTGACGTCGCCATGCCCGCTCATGATGATGACCGGGATGCGGCAGTCGCGCCGCCGCAATTCCATCTGCAGGCTCAAGCCGTCCATGCCGGACATGCGGATGTCGATCAGCATGCAGCCGCGCCACGCCGGCTGCCACGCCTGCAGGAAGGCTTCGCCGCTGGCGAACATCGCGGTGCGGTAGCCGCGCACGCCCAGCAGCAGGCTCAGCGCGTCGCGCACCGACGGGTCGTCGTCGACGATGAATACGGTTAAATCACTCTGCATAGCTCACCTGCTCTCCATCCTGCTCCAAAGGACGCGCCAACGGCAGCGCCAACCTGAAAATGCCATGATCGTCCACCTCGGCCCACAGCGAGCCGCCGTGCGCCTCCATGATGGCGCGGCTCAGCACCAGCCCCAGGCCCAGCCCGCTGGCCTTGGATGAGACGAACGGTTCGAACAAGCGCGCCGCCAGCGCGGCCGACACGCCCTTGCCGCTGTCCTCCACCGTCAGCTGCAGGCAGCCGCCCTTGCGCAGCTTGCCGCCGCGGCGCTTGCCTTCCAGCCGCTCGCCGGTCAGCGTGATGCGGCGCGCGCCCGGCGGCTGTTCCTGCACCGCCTCCAGCGCGTTGGCCAGCAGGTTGCGCAGCACCAGCTCCAACTGCAGCCGGTCCGCCAGGATGGGCAGCGGCGGGATCTCGCCCACCTTCAGCTCGACGCCGTGCTCGCGCATCTGGGCGAAGAACTGCTGGCTGATGCCCGCCACCAGCTGGCCGGGCTCGACCGCCTCCAGCTTCATCGCGCCGGTGCGAAAGAAATCGCGCAAGCGCCGCACCACTTCGGCGGCCCGGCCCGATTCGGCGATCATGCGCTGGATCGCGCCCTTGAGCACGTCGCCGCTCTCGCCCCGCTCCAGCAGGAATTCGCAGGCCTTGCCGTAGGCGCTCAGCGCCGTCAACGGCTGGTTCAACTCATGCGCCAGCGCGGCCGCCATCTCGCCGGCCGCCGCCAGCCGCATCGTCTGCTTGAGCTCGCTCGCGACCTTGCGCAGCTCGTCCACCGCGATGCCGATCGAAAAGCCCACCAGCGCCAGCACCGCGTCCAGCATCTGCAACTCGTGCACGGCGATGTTGACCGCGTGGTTCCACTTGACCAGCGCGCCGATGCCGGCCTGCAGCACGAACACGATCAGCGCCGTGCCGAACAGGCCCTGGCGGAACGCGGCCCAGATCACCGGCAGGAACAAGAAATAAAAATGCTTGAACTCCGAGGTGGCGATGGTGCCGAACACCATGTACAGCACGCACATCGCCAGCGCCAGGTAGCCCAGCGTCTCGGCCCGCCACACGGTCGCCCGCAAGCGCCGCCGGCCGGCCGCGCTCGAGAGCATCCAAATCAGCGGCATCGATACCAGCACCCCGACCATGTCGCCGATGCCGAAGCGCAACACCGCCTCGCCCCACTGCCCTGCCGGGATCAAGCCGGCCGCCGACAGCAGCGAGATATAGCCGAGGTCGTTGAACATCGTGCCGGCCACCACGATCAGCAGCCACTGGAACAGCCGGTCGCGGCTGTCGAACACGCCGCCGTCGCCGAACTGGCGCCGCAATGCCGCGCCCAGCAAGCCGTAGCCCGCCGTCAGCCACAGCGCGCCCAGCACGCTCACCGCCCAGCCGGCCGGCATGCCGCGCACCAGCAGCTCGCCGCCCAGCAGCGCCACGAACCACGGCGGCGCCGCGCGCCAGCCATGGCGCAGCCAGAACACCAGGCCGAGCGCCGGATCGGGATTCCACGGCGTGATGTTCAGGCCGTAGAACGGGTCGATATACGTGGCCCAGTCGAACAGCAGGTATAGCCCCACGAAGACGGGTATTTCCAGGTGGCGCAGGCGGGAAGGTGACATACGGGGCTTTGTATCGTTATGTAGCATTATGCATTGCCGGAATTCATCGCGCATTGCTTTTCACAACTACGGGTTCCCCTTAGGCCTGCGCTTTCGCCTCTATACAACACTTGGTTTTCCTAAGCGGCAATTATTAAGGGAAAACCGTAAGCCTTTACCCCAATTTACAATACGTTACACAGGATTTACACTGCGAAAATGTCGTAATGGCACCTACCGTTGCCCGGACGATATTAAAGCCACCGCGCCGCGCCACCCCTGCAGCCGCTTTTGATGAGAGTCGTTCGATGTCGCAGTTAATCACTATCCGCTCCGGCGTGGCCGGCTTCAACGGCCTCAAGCAAGTCCGCGAATCGCTCAAGCTGTCGCTGCGCGCCATGATGCACCGCCAAGCCACCGGCGGCTGGCTGCAACTGCTCAACTCCCACCCGCTGTTCATGGAACTGGTCAAGGCCCGTCCGCGCCTGCTGTACAAGGTCTACCGTCCCTACCTGAGCAACACCATGGGCTGCGCCGAGCGCGTCGACCTGCTGCAACAACACTACCGCTTCATCTTCCGCCAGGGCCTGGGCCCGCTGACGGTGCGCGCCGCGCGCGGTTCGGTGGTGCTGGGCAGCATCGAGGGCAAGTCCGGCCTGCCCTACCAGATCCGCCTCTCCGCCATCGAGCCGATGGAGCGCGAAGGCGAACTGGTGCTGCAACTGTACCAGGATGACGGGCTGGTCTACAGCTGCGCGTTCTCCTTCCAGCAAGGCGTGCGCGGCATGGTGCTGAGCGTGGGTTGCATGCAGGGTTCGAAGAGCGAGCTGGGCCTGCAACGGATCAAGGACGCCACCCGCGAGCTGCACGGCCTGCGGCCGACCAATATGATGGTCAAGCTGCTCAGCCAGATCGGCCACGACTACGGCTGCACCGAGCTGCGCCTGGTCAGCAACGCCAACCGCGTGGTGTGCGGCGCCACCCGCCAGGGCAAGGTGCACGCCGACTACGATACCTTGTGGCAAGAGCTGGACGCCGGCCGCCGCGCCGATGGCGACTGGCGCCTGCCGTGCGAGGCCATCGCGCCGCCGGACTTGGCGGCGATCGCGTCGAAGAAGCGCTCGGAGGCGCGCAAGCGCCACGAGACGCTGCTGGCCCTCAGCGCGGTCATCCGCGCCGGCCTGAGCGCGCCGCGCTTCGAGACCGTGCCGACGCCGCTGAGCCAGAACTACAGCACCCTGACGGTCACCGCACACGACGGCGACGAATACGCACTGGCCTGAAAAATCCGGTACCATGGGCCTTTCGTCCAAGGAGAAATACCATGCGTGTGGATATTTATTACCGAGATGAAGCAAAAGGCAAACACAGCTACCTGGCTGTGCCGGAGGGCAAACCCATCCCCGAGGAAGCCACCAACACCGACTGGCACCCTGAAGCGCGGCACGTGGAGGTCGACGACGCGCGCGACGACCTGCCCCGCTACCACATCGTCCATCCCCTGGAGCAGATCGGCGCCAAGGGGTATGCCATCACCAGCCTCGACGGCCAGCTGTAGCGTCATTCCCGCGTAGGCGGGAATGACGTCAGTACTCGATCGCCACGTCCTTGGCGCCCAGCACCTGCTGTAGCGCCAGCTGCAGCTCGTCCGACGGCGCCACGCGCCACGACTCGCCCAGCTGCACCACGCAGCCCACGCCCTGCGGCGTGATGCGCGCCGACACCGGCAAGCCGTCCGCGTGGCGGTGCGGCGCCAGCACCTCGGCCATCTTGCGCACGTCCACCGAGGCCGGCAGCGCCATGCCCAGCTGCTTGCCGTAATTGATGCGCGCCGTGACGATGTCGAACACCTTCTCGGCCGAGATGCGCAAGCCGCCCGAGAAGCGGTCCTCCGACACCTTGCCGACCACGGCCAGGAACTCGTCGTCCTTGAACATGCGCTTGTTCTCCTCGAACACCTCGCTGTAGACCGTCACCTCCACCACCGCCGTCTTGTCGTCCAGCGTGACGATCAGGATCTTGCCGCGCTGGGTCATCTGCGGACGGATGCCGGTGATCACGCCGCACAGCATGCGCGGCTCGCGCGACGGCTCCAGCTCGGCCAGCTTGGTGCGGGCGAAGCGGCGCGCTTCCGGCGCGAACGAATCGAACATGTGGCCCGACAGATAAAAGCCCAGCGCGATCTTTTCCTCGGCCAGCTTCTGGCGGTCGGTGAACGGCGCGGCCTTCACGTACTCGGGCGGCGCCACCAGGTCGGAATCGTCGCCGCCGAACAGGCTCACCTGGTTGGCCGCCTTGGCTTCCTGGTCGGCGCACTCCATCGCGAAGGTGACCGTGGCCAGCAGGATGGCGCGGTCGATCGCCAGGCAATCGAAGGCGCCCGCGCGGATCAGCGATTCGATGGTGCGGCGGTTGATCTGCTTCTTGTCCACGCGCTTGCAGAAATCGAACAGGCTGATGAACGGGCCGCCAGCGGTGCGGGCCGCGATGATGGCCTCGATCGCGTTCTGGCCGGCGCCCTTGCACGCGCCCAGGCCGTAGCGGATCTGCGTGACCTTCTTGCCGGTCACCGAAGGCGGCGGGCCGTCCGGCATGAAGCGGAAGTCCGACTTGTTGATGTCCGGTGGCAGGATGGTCAGGCCGCAGATGTCGATCGCGTCCTCGACCAGGATCTTAACCTTCTCGGTGTCCTCCATCGCCAGCGACATGTTGGCTGCCATGAACGCGGCCGGATGGTGGGCCTTCAGGTAGGCCGTGTGATACGACAGCAGCGCGTAGGCGGCGGCGTGCGACTTGTTGAAGCCGTAGCCCGCGAACTTTTCCATCAAGTCGAAGATCTCGTCGGCCTTCTCGGCCGACAGGCCATCCTTGGCGGCGCCGGCGCGGAAGATTTCGCGGTGCTCGGCCATCTCCTCGGCCTTCTTCTTACCCATCGCGCGGCGCAGCATGTCGGCGCCGCCCAGCGAGTAGCCGCCGACGATCTGCGCCATCTGCATCACCTGCTCCTGGTACACCATGATGCCGTAGGTTTCGGACAGGATCGACTCGGTGCGCGGATCGGGATAGTCGAACTTCTCGCCGTGCTTGCGCTTGCAGAAGTCCGGGATCAGGTCCATCGGGCCCGGACGGTACAGCGCCACCAGCGCGATAATGTCCTCGAAGCGGTCGGGACGCGCGTCCTTCAACATGCCCTGCATGCCGCGCGACTCCAGCTGGAACACGGCCACGGTCTTGGCCTTGGTCAGCAGTTCATAGGATGGCCGGTCGTTGAGCGGCAGCTTGGCCAGGTCGAAGTCGGCCTCGGCAGGATCGAGCGCCTTGATGTAGCGGACCGCGCGGTCCAGGATGGTCAGCGTGGTCAAACCCAAAAAGTCGAACTTCACCAGGCCGACGGCCTCGACGTCGTCCTTGTCGTACTGCGACACCACGCCGGCGTCGCCGCCCTGCGTGTACAGCGGGCAGAAGTCGGTCAGCTTGCCCGGCGCGATCAGCACGCCACCGGCGTGCATGCCGATGTTGCGGGTGATGCCCTCGACCTGCTGCGCCAGGTCCAGCAGCTGGGCCACCTCCTCCTCGTTCTGCTGGCGCTCCTTGAGCATCGGCTCTTCCTCGATCGCCTCGGCGATCGACACCGGCTTGCCCGGCTTGAACGGGATCAGCTTGGAGACGCCGTCGCAGAAGTTGTAGCCGAAGTCCATCACGCGGCCGACGTCGCGGATCGCGCCCTTGGCCGCCATGGTACCGAAGGTGGCGATCTGCGACACCGCGTCGCGGCCGTACAGGTCCTTGACGTGCTGGATCACCAGCTCTCGCTTTTCCTGGCAGAAGTCGATGTCGAAGTCGGGCATCGAAACGCGTTCAGGGTTCAGGAAGCGCTCGAACAGCAGGTTGTACTTCAGCGGGTCAAGGTCGGTGATCTTCAGCGCGTACGCGACCAGCGAGCCCGCGCCCGAGCCCCGGCCCGGCCCGATCGGCACGTCGTTGTTCTTGCCCCACTGGATGAACTCCGCCACGATCAGGAAGTAGCCGGGGAACTTCATGTTGATGATGGTGTTGTTCTCGAACTCCAGGCGCGCCTCGTAGCGCGGGCGCTGCTGCTCGCGCTTGACCGGGTCCGGATACAGCTGCTCCAGGCGCTCCTCCAGGCCCTTCTTGGTTTCCGCGCGCAGGTAGTCGTCGATGGTCATGCCCGGCGTCGGGAAGTTCGGCAGCTGCGGCTTGCCCAGAGTCAGCGTCAGGTTGCAGCGCTTGGCGATCTCCACCGAGTTCTGCAGCGCGGCCGGCAGGTCATGGAACAGCTCGCGCATCTGCGCCTGCGACATGAAGCACATCTGCTCGTTGAAGCGGCGCACGCGCTTGTTATTGGCCAGCATCTCGCCCTCGGCGATACAGGTGCGCGCCTCGTGGGCGATGAACTCGTCCTGGCGGATGAACTGCACCGGATGGGTCGCCACCACCGGCAGGCCCAGCTTGGCGGCCAGCGCCACCGCGTGGCGCACCTGGGCCTCCTGGTTGGGCTGGCCGGCGCGCTGGATCTCGATGTAGAAATGGCCGGGGAAGATGCGCGCCCACTTCTCGGCGTTCTGTTCGGCCAGCGCCGGATTGCCGTTCTCGATCGCCATGCCGACGTCGCCGAAGTGCGCGCCGGACAGCGCGATCAGGCCGTTGGCCGGGCTGTCGTCGGGCAGCAGCGCGTAGGTCTTGGAGGTGAGCTCGACAAGCCACTCGGTGCGGATCTCGGCGCGGCCCTTGTACTGGTTGGTGAGCCAGGCTTGCGACAGCAGCTCGCACAGCTGCAGGTAGCCCATGCGGTTCTTGGCGAACAGCATCAGGCGGTGCGGCTTGTCGCGGTTGTCGTCGTTGGTGATCCAGACGTCGACCCCGACCACCGGCTTGATGCCCTTGCCGCGCGCGGCCTTGTAGAACTTGACCATGCCGAACATATTGGACAGGTCGGTGACGGCCAGCGCCGCCTGCTTGTCCTTGGCGGCGGTGGCGACCAGGTCGTCGATGCGGACCAGGCCGTCGACGATGGAATATTCCGAGTGCACCCGCAGGTGGACGAAATCCGGCCCGGTCGGGACAGCCGCTGCCGGCGCCACTGCTTGTTCGTTTGCTACCATGTTCATACGCGGCTCAATGCTGGTTCAATAACCAGCTATTTTACCGTGCGGCGGCCGTGTGCGATGAATCTGATTTGCGGCCGCGTTTGCGCCAGCTCGGCATCCGGTGTTACGCTGTGAGTACGATAGACGCATGAACAGCGCAGACCTGATCAAGCGGCTTGAGCGAGCTGGGTGGATACTCCGCAACGTCCGGGGTTCCCATCACATTTACGCACATCCATTGCGGAGCGGCCACATCAGCGTGCCTCATCCGAAAAAGGATCTTGGCACAGGCTTGGTACACAAGCTACTCAAGCAAGCTGGACTGAAATAGGACATCATCATGAGGTATCCAATCGCAATCGAGCCCGGTGATGCAACGCATGCATTTGGCGTTGTCATACCCGATCTTCCCGGTTGCTTCTCAGCCGGCGACACTTTGGATGAAGCAATCGACAACGCTTGTGAAGCCGCGGAACTCTGGCTGACGACTGTAATTGAGGACGGCGGCGATGCTCCCCAAGCGCGCTCCTTCACGGAACATCATGCAAATCCTGAGTTTGCCGGTTGGATTTGGGCGGTCATTTCCATCGATGTGGCCGCGCTGGCGCCCAGGAACCCCAGCCACGCCGCTTAATAACTTCTGGATGCCCGGCTATCGAGCGGAACGAACGGCTGCGCCTGATCACGAGGTTCCGCCAGGGACGCCAGCGATTCCGCAACGAAGCTGACCGGCAAATCCGGGTTGTCCAGGGCCGCACGCCCTACTCGCGCCCAAAACTCGATCTGGCCGGCGACCGTGCGGTGCTCCAGCGCCGCATCCTGCCTGGCGAGCTCATATAAATCCTGATTGATGCGAACCGAGGTACTTTCCGCCATCATCTCCTCCTGACTACATTGATAGTAAAAGCCTAGCACTTAATTCGAGAACCTGCCTGTTTTTTGAGCACGAAAAGCGCGTATAATACCGGCTCTTCATATTTTTTGATCATCTCCACCATGCACGCTAATACTGCTTTACAAGCTGAAGCGCATGCCGCCGCCATCGCTGCCGCTGCCGCTCACGTCAACATCGCCGCCTACAAATTCGTCACCTTCGACGACACCGAGGCGATGCGCCCGCTGTACCAGGACATCTGCCAGCGCCTGGGCCTGAAAGGCACCATCCTGCTGACGCCGGAAGGCATCAATATGTTCCTGTCCGGCCCGCGCAGCCACATCGACGAGTTCCTGGCCTGGGTCCGCAGCGACGCCCGCTTCGCCGACCTGGAAGTGAAGGAAAGCTATTCGGCCGAGCAGTCGCACAAGCGCATGCTGGTGAAGATCAAAAAAGAAATCATCACCATGCGCATGCCGCTGATCAAACCGGAGGAAGGCCGCGCGCCCTTCGTCGACGCGGCCACGCTCAAGCGCTGGCTCGACAACGGCGTCGACGACAACGGCCAGCCGGTGGTCATGGTCGACACCCGCAACGACTTCGAGGTCGACGTCGGCACCTTCGACAACACGGTCGACTACCGCATCAAGAAGTTCACCGAGTTCCCGGAAGTGATCGCCGCCCACAAGGACGACTTCGCCGGCAAGACCGTGGTCACCTTCTGCACCGGCGGCATCCGCTGCGAAAAGGCCGCCATCCACATGCAGAACATCGGCTACGAGAACGTGTACCAGCTTGAAGGCGGCATCCTGAAGTACTTCGAGGAAGTCGGCGGCGCCCACTACACCGGCGACTGCTTCGTATTCGACTACCGCACCGCGCTCAATCCGAAACTGGAACCGACCGAGACCGTGCAATGCTTCGTCTGCCGCTCGGTGGTCACGCCGCGCCAGCAGCTGTCGCCGGAATACGTGTACGAGAAATCCTGCCCGCACTGCTACGGCAAGAAGTAACAACAACGGCGCCCGAGGGCGCCGTTGTTGTATGGCTCGTTGTAGCAGCGTTTATTGCGGCACGCGCGGCACCAGTTGCTGCAGCACCGACTGGTAGGCGTTGCGGGCGGTCTGGAACACCGCCAGCTTGGCGTTCAGCTCGGCCATCTGCGCGTCGACGAACTGCAGGTTGGCGACCTGCTCCTGCGCGGCCTCGCTCAGCTCGCTGAGCTTGTAGCTGATGCCGTCCACGGTGACTTCAATTTCATCGGTCATCATAAACACCCACGCTCAATGGAAGTACATGTTGGCCATGTTGCGCATGTCGTCCGACTCCAGCGTGCCAGCCGAAGCGCGCATGCGGAACGACGTAATCAAATAGTTGTAGCGCGCCTGCGCCAGATCGCGCTTGCTGGTGTAATACTGCTGGCGTGCATTGAGCAGGTCCAGGTTGATGCGCGCCCCACCCTTGATGCTCTGCTCGGTGGCCTTGATCAGCAGCTCCGCCGACGCCACCGATTTTTCCAGCGCACTCAGGCGGGCAACGCTGCTCAACAGTGCGCTGTAATCCTTACGCAACTCGGTCAGTATCTTGTCGACTTGCGCCTGCAAATCGGCCTTGGCTTTTTCCTCGCTGGCCAATGCCTGACGCGCTTGCGCGTTGACCGCGCCGCCCGAATACAGCGGGATATTCAGCTGGATACCGATGCTGCGCACCGTCGTATCCTGATTGACGGTGGTGATCGAGTCGGACGCGTTCTTGCTGTAGTTGGCCACGAAGTCTAAACGCGGGGCGTGCCCGGCGATCGCTTTTTTGTACTCCTGGTGCGCGATCTCTTGTCCATAGACCAGCGCCTTGATGTCCGGGTTACGCTCCATGGCGACGGCCTTCCATTGCTCAAAACTTTGGCCGTCGCTAGGCATCACGTGAAAGTTCGGCGTCAGTTCATCCAGGGTGCCAATCTCGCCGCCCACGATACGTGCGAGGGTCTCGCGCGCGACGGCCTGGTTATCCAGCGTTTCAAGCACTTGCGCCTCGGCGCCGTCGAGCTTGGCCTGCGTTTCCAGCATGTCGGTTTTCGTGCCCTCGCCCTTGGCAAACAGGCGGTCGTTGACTTTGCGCTGCTCGACGTAGAATTCGCGCTCCGCCTTCGCCAGGTTCAGCAGGTCGTCCCTGAACAACACGTCGAGATAGGCGCTGAACACGCGAATGATGACTTCCTGCTGCTGGCTCGCGAACTGCGCGCCGGCATAATCGCTCTGTGCCTTGCCCTGCTTGTACCGTGCCCAGCCGTCGAGATTGAACAGCGTCTGGCGCAGCTGGACGCCCGCCGAGCGACTGATATAGTCCTCGGGATAAGTCTGCGCGCCGATCACGCGCGTGGTTCGGTTTTGGCTGGCGCTATAGCTGCCCGATACGTTGGGCAGCAGATTGGATAAACCCAGCTTCGCGTTTTCGCGACCGGCCTCGTTGGCGTAGTACGACGAGCGATAGGTCGGATCGTTTTGCAAGGCCGCTTGATAGGCCTGCATCAGACCCAGCGCCATCGCGCCCGTGCCGTGCAACAAAAAGCCGGCGCACAGTGCCCGCGCCAACACCTTCACCAGCATGCGCGGTTGAGCTTTAGACTGTTTGGACACGTTTTATTCCTCCGTCATCGACGTCTTGGCGCGGTCGAAAACCGGCTTCAGCAAGTAACTCATCATCGAACGCTCGCCAGTCTTGACGAACATTTCCACCGGCATGCCGGAGACGATGGCGAGCTTCTCCTTCTGGATCAACTTGCTTCCCTCGGCCGACACCCGGGCGCGCACCTTGTAGTACGCCGCGCCGCTGCGCTCATCCACGGTCCTGTCCGCTGCCACCTGTATCACTTCGCCAGGGATATGCGGCGTCTTGTTGGCATTGAAGGCCGAGAAGATCAGCTCCACTTTCAGGCCCGGATGAACTTTATCGATCAGGTTGACCGGCAATTGGCCTTCCACCACCAGGGCGTCGGCGGTCGGCACGATCTCCATCATGCGCGAGCCGGCGGCAACGATACCGCCGCGGGTGAACACGTTCGATCCCACCACGACGCCGTCGACCGGCGACTTCACGTCCACGCTGGCGACGTCGAATTTCTGCGCATCCAGGCGGCCTTGCAGCGCCTCGGCCTCCTTCTGGGTGTCGGCAAGCTGGGTACGCACTTCCTTCTGGTAGTCCTGGTTACGCTGCTGCTTGCGCAGTGTCAGTTCCATGATCTGGCGCTGCGCACGGCCGATGTTGCCGACGTCCTCGGCGATCGCGCCATTGACCTGCGAATAAGTGCGCTCCACTTCCAGCAGGCGGTTGCGAGCGAGGTAGCCTTCCTTGGCCAGGTCGCGCGAATTATCGAGCTGTTCCTTCAGCATGGCCAACTGGTCCTTCTTGTTGTCGCGCGACTGCTGCAAGCCCGAGATCTGCGACCGCAGGCCTTCGATGTTCTCATCGGCGCCACCGAGTTCGCTACGCAGCGAGCCCTGGCGCGAAGCCAGCAGCTGGTTTTGCAGCGTCATGGCTTCGATCACCGCCGGCTCGTCCTTGTAGGGCAACAGCGAGGCCGGCAGGCTGATCGACTTCTGTCCACTCAACTCGGCCTGCAAACGCGCCTCGGTCGCGCGGGCGCTCACGTACTGCACGCGGGTGATATCCATCGCGGACTTCACCTGCACATTGTTCATGCGGACCAGCACCTGGCCGGCTTTGACGACGTCGCCGTCCTTCACCAGGATGTCCTTGACGATCCCGTTCTGCAAATACTGGATGGACTGGCGATTCGATTCCTTGGCAACCGTGCCCTGCATTGGCACGCCTTTGTCCAGTGGAGCAAAGATCGCCCACACCAGAAAGCCCAGCACGCCGAACAGAACGATGGCCCAGCCCACCCGAGCGTAGGCGCCGGCATCCGTATTGACCGTCAACGGCTCGACGTCGTGGCTGATGACTTCGGTCGCTGGCTCTTGCTTCTTAACGATATTTACCATGATTATTCCTGTTCCGTCGGCGCTGGATTATTCACATCGCCGAGATTTTCCTGTGCCTGCTGCGCGCGCTGCTGCAGCATCTGCTGGGCGGCCTGTTGTGCAGCCGCCTGCTGGGCCGCCTGTTGTGCGGCCTGCTGTTGGGCAGCCTGTTGCTGGGCGGCCTGTTGTTGAGCAGCCTGCTGCTGGGCGGCCTGTTGCTGGGCTAGCGCTTGTTTTTGGTTGGCCTCAGTCAAGGCAGCCAACACCTGATTGGTCTCGCCAAACATGGCGACCGAACCATCGCGCAGCAGCAGCAATTTGGTGGTGACGGCGATCGCGCTGGTGCGGTGAGTGATCAGCACAATCGTCTTGCCGCGCGACCGCAGATCGCCGATGGCCTGCACCAGCGCGGCTTCGCCGACATCATCCAGATTGGAATTTGGCTCGTCCAGCACCAGCACCGCCGGGTCACCGTACATCGCGCGTGCCAGGCCGATGCGCTGACGCTGCCCGCCCGACAGGCCGGCGCCGCCATCGCCCAACATGGTGTCATAACCATTAGGGAAATGCAGGATCATATCGTGCACGCCGGCGCGCTTGGCCGCCAGTACCACCTTATCCGAATCCACCTCGCCGAAGCGGGCGATGTTTTCACTGACCGTACCACCGAACAATTCGATATCCTGCGGCAGATAGCCGAGACTCGGTCCCAATTCAGCCTTGTTCCACTGGTAGATGTCAGCGCCGTCCAGACGGACCTTGCCGACAGCGGACGGCCACACGCCGACCAGCAGGCGCGCCAGCGTCGACTTGCCCGAACCGCTGGGTCCGATCACGCCCAGCACGTCGCCCGACTGCACGCCGAAGCTGACGCCCTTCAGAACCGCGACCTGGCTACCCGGCGGCGCGGCGGTCACGCCTTCCACCGTCAGATTGCCTTGCGGCTTAGGCAGCTCCATACCGGCTGGGCGCTCAGGATTATTCTGCAGCAGAGTGCTCAAGCGTTCATATGCGCTGCGGGTGTTGGCGAACGATTTCCATACGCCGATCACTTGCTGCACTGGCGCCAGCGCCCGGCCAACCAGAATCGAGGCGGCGATCATCATGCCCGGGGTGATCTTATTTTCCAGAACCAGCAAGGCGCCAAAGCCCAGGACGAGCGATTGCAGTGCGACCTGGACAAATTTGGTTATCGCGCCGACCAGGCCGGCCTTTTCGCTGGCCTCCGCCTGCAGGTGCAGGAATTTTCCATGCAGCTTGAACCAACGGCCCATCAGGTTCGGCAGCATGCCCATCGACTCGATCACCTCAGCATTGCGCAAATTATTGGTCGCAAGGGTGCTCGATGCGATCGACATGGCGTTGGCGTCAGCCAGCGGCTTGTGGGAAACGCGCTCGTTGATATAAGCCAGCAGCACAAGCAGCGCCGTGCCGGCCAAGGCGAACAGACCCAGCGATGGTTCAAATACGAAGATCACGATCAGGTAGACCGGGAACCAGGGCGCGTCAAAAAAAGCGAACAGGGCGTTACCGGTCAGGAATTGACGCACGTTGGTCAAGTCCTGCAGCGCCTGGCCGGCGTTCGCGCCGGCGCGTTTCAAATTCTGTTCAAACGCCGCCGTATAGACGCGCTTATTGAGCTGCATGTCGAAGCGCGCGCCCACCCGCACCAGCACGAAGCTGCGTATCAGCTCAAGCGCGCTCATCATCAGGTAGCCACCCAACATCATCAGCGTCAGCATGAGCAGCGTCAGCTCGTTGCGGCTGGCCAGCACGCGATCATAGACCTGCAGCATATAGATGGAGGGAACCAACATCAGCAGATTGCTGATGGCGCTGAACGTTCCGACGGTGATGAAGGTCTTTTTGAACGTGAGCAGAACTTGTCCAATTTCGTTCTTAGAATTGAATAATTTGTTTTTCATAATATGCGTGGGCAATACAAAGGCGGAGCAGCGGATTCATACCAGACGGGCGAGCCCCGAAGAGGCTATGAATGACTTTTCCTGCAAGAAACAGCCTAGATTTGAGTAGACGAGAGATTATCGCCTAAAATCCACGAAAAATGTGATGCTCATCACAAATTTTACACTTCAGTGCAAAATAAAGACGCATCGATGGTGCCGGCGATCTCGATTATTGTATTCGGCGCAGTTGCTACGCCATACGGCATTGTTGCACGCAAATGTAAAAAAGCCAGACCGAAGTCTGGCTTTTCAGGAAACATCGGAGCGCGCTGTTCTGCGCTCCGATGGATCAACCGGCGATTAAGCCAGGGTCAGGATGTTGGAAGCAATCGCGGTGGTCGATGCTGCATGGTAGCCAACCAGAACGACCGACTCAAACGCAGCACCGTTGTCGTAGGTCATAACGGTGTCAGCACCAGCTGCGCCGTAGGCGAAGATGCCGTTGGCTGCATCGTAGGTACCAGCAGCGAACACCACGTGGCCGGTAACGCCAGCCAGGTTGGTTGCAGCCAGGTCAGCAGCAGCGACCGTCAGAACACCCAGCGAGCTCAGATCGATCTTGGTGCCTGCAACCGCGCCTTTGACGATGTCGAAGTTTGCGGTCAGTTCGCTGGTCGCGGTGTTCAGCGTAGCGTTGGCGCCCGACGAACCCGCAACTTGAACGATGGTCGAGGTGTTGCCGGAGATGGTGATGGTATCAGCACCTGCACCGCCGGTGATGACGTCAGCACCGCCGCCGCCAACGATCACGTCTTTACCCGAACCGCCGTTGATGTGGTCAGCACCGGTACCGCCGGTCAGGGTGCTGGCAATCGTCGAGCTACCGGTGATGGTGTTGGCACCCTTCAGTTCAGTGATGGTGACAGCTTTCAGCGATGCTGCAGCGTTGATCACGTCGCCGCCGTTTGCCGAACCTTTGAAGGTTGCAACTACGGTCGACGAAGCGGTCAGCGCGCCGGTGGTCAGCGAGACACCGGTGGTAGCAGCGCCGGAACCAGCAACGTTCAGGCCCGAAGCGTCGAACGAAGTCAGAGCGGTCGAACCAGCGGTCAGCAGGGTGTGTGCGGTGCCCGATACGGTGATCGCCTTAACATCGCTACCAGCGATGGTCAGGGAATCGGTAACGGTGCCAGCTGGAGTGGTCGAGCTGTCGGTGGTCGCGATTTTGATGGTTTCGACGTTCGCGGCATTGATAGTGCCGAACGAGGTCGAAGCAGCGTTGGACAGTGCAACGTTCAGCACGTCAGCGGTACCAGCCAGTGCGCCGGTAATGCCAACGGTGTAAGCAGTACCCAAGTCGGTCAGTGCCAGGGTCGCGCCCGAGGTCAGGCCGTTCACGGTCAAGTTCGTTGCGCCAGCGGCGGACACGTAGTTGTAGCCACCCAGAACGTTTGCATCGATGGTTTCCGAAACTGCGCCGGTGATGGTCAGGTGGGTGAAGCCGGTCACAGCAGCAGCCAAGGCATTGCTGCCCGATGCGGTTACAGCATCAGTAGCCGACATTTGCAGGGTGTTGGTGCCAGCACCGCCGGTAGCACCGCCGCCGGTACCCAGGGTCGAAACGATAACGGTGTCGTTGCCGCCACCGAAGGTCACGGCTTTGGTCGCGCCTGCTGCGATGGTTACAACGTTGTTACCAGCGGTGAACGAACCGGTTTCAGCGGCGTTCAGCGCCACGGTCACGCCCGAGGTGTTGCTCGAGGTGAAGGCGGTAGCAGCAGCAACGGTCGAACCGGTCAGGTCCAGAGCCTTGTCGCCGGTGACAGCGATGGTTTTCACAGCAGCGCCGGTCACGTTCAGAGCCGAATCAGCGCCGGTAGCGGCGATGTTCAGGGTCTTCACTTTAGCATCGACCAGAGCACCATCCATACCATTGACGGTCAGGCCCAAGGTGGTTGCAGTGGCGGTAGCCGAGTTGTCGGTTACGGTCACGGTGCCGGTACCGTTGGTCAGCGACAGGGTAGCCAGCGCGTTGGTGTTGACCGCAGCGTTGACGAAGTTGCCCAGGGTAACGGAAGTGATCGTGTTAGCCTTGGTGCTGTCGGTGTTAGCCGAGTTCAGGTCGTTGATGGTGATGTCGCCATCGATGATACCGCCAACTGCGGTTACGGCGGACACAACACCATGACCTTGGGTGGTAACAGGGGTAGGAGCAGCAGCTGCGCTACCGGTGAAGGCAGCACCGGCGATGTCGGTGACGTTGGCGCTAGGGGTGGTGCTGGTGAACACGTTGGTTGCACCCGAGGCTGCAGCGACCGTCCACAGGGTCGGTGCCACAGTGATGGTCAGACCAGCAACGGTACCGCCGCCAGCAACGGTTGCCACTTGGGCTGCGGTGAAGGTGCCGGAACCATCGGAGGAGATGGTCATGCCGCCGATGGTCTGCGTACCAACTGCAGCCGAGGTGAAGGCCTGCCAGGTCACAACTGCGGTTTCGGTCAGAACGCCAGCAGCTGCAACGCCAGCTACAGCTGCAACAGCTGCGGTCTGGTTCACGGTAACAGCGGTGGTAGCTGCGCCGCCATTGACGACAATAGCGCCGCCGGTTGCAGAGTGAGCAGCACCGACTGCCGAGGTAGCAGCAGCGATGTTCTGGGTAACGTTCACGGTGGTGCCGCCAGCAATGGTAACGGCGCTGCCGGTAACGTCTGCCGCGCCGGTGTTAGCGTTGGTCACAACAGCGGTGATCGCGCCAGCGGTGGTCGAGCTGCCAACGTTGATCGCGCCGCCGGTGGTGACACCGGTGACGGTTGCATTGATCGACGAGCCGCCGGAGATCGACGTGGTCAGGGCACCAGCGCCGATAGCGTTGTTCACAGTAACAGCGGTCGTGGTTGCAGCCTTGATGGTGTCAGCGCCTACCGAAGCGGAAACCGCCAGGTTGGTGAGGCCAGCAACAGCGGAGGTGTCCAGGTTAATGGCTTCCAGGCTCTGTACATTCAGGTTCTGAATGTTCTTGACGGTTACGCCGCTCAGTGGGTTGATAGGGCTACCGGTGCCGAAGTCGTTGATGTTCAGGGTGTTGGTGCCGGTGCCACCGTCGATCGAATCGAAAGCGGTCAGGGTTGGCGCGGTGCCACCCAGGGTTGCCGAGTAGACGTCGTTGGCGGCGGTGCCGATCAAGGTGTCAACGCCGGTGGTCAGCGAGGCGGTCGCAACTACTGGAATGATCAGCGCGCTGATTGCGGCGGTCACGTTGGCGTGGAACGCGGTCAGGTCGGTGGTCGCGGTAACTTGTGCCAGCAGGCCATGGATAGCAGCGGCAGCAGCGTCGCCCGAGAACGAGATGATCTTAGGGATGGTGTCCAGCGAGTTGGTGAAGTCGGTAGCGACAGCATTGACCTTGGCAACCAGGGCGGTATCCAGCAGGCCTTGTGGCGAGGTGTTGGTGCCGTTAACAGCGCCTTCGGTGATGGCCAGGGATGCGTTTTCACGGCTCACGGCACCGGTTTCGATGGCGTTGACCCAGAAGTTGGCGCCAGCGTCAGCATCGCGGTGGAACACGTTGTTGTAGACGTCGTTGACGAACTTCAGGATCGACAGGTGATCGTTGCCTGGAGGCGCGACTTTGTTGGCGAAGCTGCCAACCAGCAGGCCTACAGCCGAAGTTGGGTTAGCTTGCGAGTAGGCGCTCAGGGCTGGGATGGTGGTCAGTGCGGCGTCGGTGCCAGCATTTGGGTCAGCAGCCAGCAGTTGGGCCGTGAAGTTAGCCAGGCCGGTTGGGTCTGCAGGACGGCCAAAGTAGGAAATGTACAGTTGTTGTACGACTTGAGTGTAGTCAGTTGCCGCCATGATGATAATTCCTTAAAAAGTTTGGTTTAAACCAGAAATTCTGCAGCTCAGAGCGTACAGCGCCGTATCACACTGAGCCCTTTTGCAGAAGGTGGGAGTATATTGCCATACCAAGGGACAATTGTTGTGACGGGCATCACAAAACAAATGTTTTTCTTCCGACTTTGCAACTAGTTGTAAATTATCTGCGCATTATTTATGCAAGATCCATAAATATACACAAATAATCACATTACGTTTGCGCTATCAGCCCCATCCGGGCGCCTTTATATCATATGCGGCCGGTATACACAAAATGGGTAATGTTGCTTGCACAACATTACCCATTTTTTTCATCCAACTACTTCAAACAGAACGCTCAACGGCTCCACTTGGTCGCGCCGTTCACTGTGACGAAGTTGGACTTGTATTGGAATAAATACGCAGCTTCCTCCACATTAGCCCCGCCCAGATATCCCTTGATACGGTTATCGGTAATTTGATTTGGATTGACCAACTCGCCGTGCTGGCTAATATTGCCCGCCACACTGAACGGCACGCGCATATTGTCGCCGACCACATCCAAACTGGTCTTGAACGTCCGCTTGGCGAAATCCACATCCAGCTGCGCATTCTCGACTGCCGCCTGAACCCAGTTTCCACCTGTACGCTGAAGCACCGCATCGCTGCCGGTCAGCACAAACGAGGCGGTACCTTCGCGCGGCGCCACGTAGGCGGTCGATTTAAGGCGGGCGATGTTATATGGCCCCAGCACCAATTCCAGGTCATACGTGCCGTTTTTCATCTTGGCTTGAGTCGCGGTATCCACGTTTCCGCCAGCGATCGCCTCGTAGCGGCCCCAGATCACCTCCTCCGGGCCGCGCGTCACCACCGGCGGCAAGACCGGCGGCGTGACTGGTTTCACCGGTGGCACAACGGTTTCCGGCTGCTGGTCAACCAGCGGCGGCACCGATGCGCCGCCACCCGGCGTGACATTATTGGTCTGTGTGATCTGCTTGCTGTTGTTCAGCACATTGTTGGACTTTTGCGCGTCAAGGTTGACGTCGGCGCCCGGGCTGCTGGCGCCCACCTTGCCCACCGGCTCATCCGGACGCGCCGGCGAGCCCTGGTCGGCCGGCGACATCACCGGGCTGCGCAGCAGTTGCGGGCTGGTCTGGCCGCGCTGCACCTGCAGCATCAGCCCGGCCTGGCCGGCGAACAGCTCACGGCTGGCGCCGCCCTCGCAGGGGCCGCCGCCTTCGGGGCCGCAGCTGCCGGCAAAGCCGCTGACCACCACGCCGCCGGACATCACCGTCACGCGCGAGGTCTGCTGGTCGGTGTAGACCACGAAGTCGGTGCCGCGCACGCCGATCGCGGCGACCGGCGTGTTGAAGCGGAAGTTCTGCCGCGCCTGCTTGACGCCGACGCCGGAAATGCTGCGCGCCACGCCCTGCAGCAACTCCAGCTTGACGCGGGTGTTGGCCGGATTCTGTGCATCGATATGGTAGGCCACGATGCGCGCCTTGCTGTTCGGGCGCAGCACGAGGAAACCCTGGTCGACGGTCTTGACATAAACATAGCCGTCGGCGCCGGTGGTCAATTCATCACCTTCCTGGACGGCGGCGTCGAGCGCGAGCGGATGCGCGGCGACACTGACCTGCCCAGTGACGAACACGACTTTCCCAGCCTCGCCGGCCTGGGCGGCGGATGCCAGCATCCCCAGCCCCAGCAACATCGCTGCATATATGGTGTGAAATTGATTGCGCATAATAAGTTTCTCCCTCAGCCTACATTGTCCGCTATCGTCCCCGAAAGTATGTGACCCCGGTCACATTCTTTCATTTGGATACAATTGACCAGCCGGCGCCGCAACACGCCCGACAAAGCCGACGAAAGAGATGTAAAACCGTCAATTTTGCTCTATTCCATCCCGGCACAAGCCGTTATACTGGGCGATTATTTTACCTCAGCAACTATCGGCACGCTGCCGGTCCAGCCACCCAGACTACCGCTCATCTTGCGTATTCCGTTCACCGCCACCGCCGTCGCCCGCAGCTGCATCGCCCTGGCCGCGCTGCTGATCACCGCCTGGGTCCAGTGGGACCACGGCGGCGCCTCGCAGCGGCTCGACAACTGGCTGCGCGACCGCTACACGCTGATGCGCGCCAGCGTCCAGCCGGAGCAGCGCATGCTGCTGGTGGACATCGACGAGACCAGCCTGGAGCGCTACCCGTGGCCGTGGCCGCGCACCCGCATGGCGGAGATGGTGGAGGCGCTGCTGGCCGACGGCGCGCGCGGCGTGGCGCTCGACATCCTGCAGGAAAAGGCGGCCGACGCGGCCGGCGACGCCCGCATGACCATGCTGTCGCAGCACGCGCCGCTGGTCATGGCCCAGCTGTTCGATTTCGGCGAGCGCGACGATCCGCTGCACAGCGGCGTGCTGTCCGGCGGCGAGCCCGGCGCGGTGCCGGGCGCGGTGCCGGCCTACGGCTACATCGCCAACCACGCCGGGCTGGCGCAGGCCGCCCATTTCGGCAATATCGGCGTGGCGCCCGACAGCGACGGCGTGCTGCGCCGGGTGCCGATGTACACCACCTTCAACGGCCGCAGCTATCCGACGCTGTCGCGCGCGCTGTTCGACTGCTGCGCCGCCGGCCGGCCGCTGCCGCCCACCGCCACCGGCTGGGTACGCATTCCCTACACCCGCGCCTGGCCAGCCTACGAGGTGGCCAAGGCCGCCGACCTGCTGGACCAGCGCGTGCCGCCCGAGTTCATCCAGGGCCGGCTGGTGCTGATCGGCTCGTCCGCGCTGAGCATCGGCGACCGCGTGGCCACGCCGCTGGGCGCGCTCAGCGCGGGGCTGATGGTGCACGCCTCGATGCTGACCGGCCTGCTGGACCGCCAGGCCGGCCTGGCGCCGGCGCCCTGGCCCGGCAGCCTGATCGCGCTGCTGTTCTGCCTGGCCGTGACCGCGCTGTCGATCTACACGCTGCCGCGCCGCACCGCCGCCGTCAACATCGCGCTGCTGGCGGCCGGCTCGGCGCTGTGGCTGCCGCTGGCCTACCTGATCGCCCCGCACGACGCCGGCTTCGGCCCGTCCGGCCCGCTGCTGTCCATCCTGTTCCTGCTGCTGGTGGCGGTGCCCTTCCACTGGCAGCAGGCGCAGACGCGCTCGCGCCGCCTGCTCGACACGCTGCGCCAGTACGTGGCCGGCGACGTGGTCGACGAGCTGTTGCGCAGCAACCTGGAGGATCCGCTGGCCCCGCGCCAGCTGGAGGTGACCACGCTGATCGCCGACATGGAGGGCTACACCACCCACGTCGAGTCGCTGCCGGTCGAGGAGGCCGCGCGCCTGACCACCGAGTTCCTCGATTGCCTGACACGCCCGGTGCTGGCCATGCGCGGCACCCTCGACAAATACACCGGCGACGGCATGGTGGCGTTCTGGGGCGCGCCGCTGCCCAATCCGGACCACGCCAACCTGGCGCTGGACGCCGCGCGCGCCATGCTGCAGGCGGTGCGCCACCTGAACACGCGCCGCGCCGCCGCCGGCCAGCCGCCGCTGCGGGTGCGCATCGGCATCGAAAGCGGGCTGGCGATGGCGGGCGACTTTGGCACGGCCATGCGCAGCATCTATACTGCGGTAGGCGACAGCGTCAACACGGCCTCGCGGCTGGAGCAGGCGGCGCGCGACTACCCGTACGACATCATCATCGGCGAAGGAACGGTGAGCCGCGCGAGCCGCCACCGTTTCCGCCAACTAGGCCAGCGCACGTTGCGCGGCAAGGAGCACCCGATTAATCTGTACACCCTTGAGGACGCGCCATGCGCGCCGTAAGCCCACCGCTGCTGCTGGCGCTGCTGCTGACGCTGCCGTGGGGCGGCGCGTCGGCCGCCGGCCAAGTGCAGCCACCCGCGCAGCGCGACATCGTGGTGGCGGCCGCCGCCGACGGCGGCGCCAGCGCCGAGCCGGCGCCGTACGCGCCCATCCAGCAGGAAGAGCTGTACCTGGAGGCGATGCGGGCGCTGGCGGCCGACCAGCCCGAGCGCGCCAACGCCCTGCTGCTGCGCTTCCTGGAAGGCGAGCCGCGCCACGCCGGCGCCTGGCTGGACCTGGCGTTCAGCCAGTGCACGCTGGGCCACGGCGCCGAGGCCGAGCGGCTGTTCCAGGAGATCGAGCGCCGCTTCAAGCCGCCGCCGGCGATCCAGGAGCTGATCGACCAGCACCGCGCGCGCGGCTGCAACACGCGGCCGTCGTGGCGGCCGCTGTGGGCCGTGTCGCTGGGCCGCGGCTACGACAACAACATCAACCAGGGCGCCAGCAGCAGCGAGTTCTCCACCGGCAGCGGCAGCACGCTGACGCAATGGGAACTGCCGGCCGACTACATGCCCAAGCCGGACCGCCAGACGACGGCCGGGGTCGACTATCTGCAGCAACTCGACGAGACGGGCTCGCTGCTGATCGCCCAGCTGCGCGTGCGCCAGAACGACAATGTGCACGCGCAGGATTCGGCCTCGCTGCAGCTGGGCTACGAGCGGCCGTGGCAATTGGGCGCGTGGCGCGGCTACGGCACGGCGGCGTTCAGCGTGCTGCAGCTGGAACACCAGTTGTACCAGCGCCAGGAGCAGGTGCAGCTGCGCGCGACGCCGCCGCTGAATGTGCCGGAGAACCTGCAATGGTCGCTGCTGGCCAGCCTGAGCCATGTGCGCTATCCGACCCGCACCAAGTACGATTCCAACACGCTGGAGCTGGGCACCAGCCTGTACTGGCGCGGCACGCAGCAGGTGTCGTTCTCGCTGAGCGGCCTGCTGGACAAGGGCCAGAACGGCCGCCTGGGCGGCGACCGCCACGGCTGGTACAGCGCGCTGCAGCTGACCCAGCCGCTGCCCTACAAGAATCTCAAGGCCGAGCTGGGCTGGACACGCCAGGTCTGGCAGAGCAGCGATGTGTACTCGCCGGAGATCATCGACATCATCCGCCACCAGGACACGCGGCAGTTGCGCGCGGCCGTGGTGATGCCGATGGGTACGCACCAGAGCGTGCAGCTGGAATGGCGCGCGGTAAGAAATCAGGAAAACATCTCGCTGTTTCAATATAATAGCCATGCAATCCAGCTCAACTGGCGCTGGGACAATTTCTAACACCGTATCCAATGATTTCACACCGCCCCGCCCTCACCGCCACCGAGGCGCCATCGCCATGACGGCGCCCGACGAGCAAGCGCCCGCCGCGGCGCCGCAGGATCCGGCCGCGCCGCCGCTGGACCCGGTCGCGGCGGCGCTGGAGTCCGGCCAGCCGTACAGCATGCAGGTCCACCTGCGCAAGATTCCGCTGCTGGCCAATCTGACCGAAGAGGAAATGGCGATGGTGCGCGCCGACCTGCGCATCCGCCAGTACGCCAAGCGCGAGGTGGTGCTGCAAAAGGGCGCCAGCGGCGACAGCCTGCTGTTCCTGCTGCAGGGCCAGTTGCAGGTGATCGACATCACCGAGGACGGCCGCGCGATCGGCCTGCGCATGCTGGCGCCGGGCGACTTCTTCGGCGAGATCGCGGTGATCAACGGCACCATGCGCTCGGCCTCGGTCGTGGCGACCACGGCGGTGCTGGTGGCGCTGCTGCCGCGTAACACGGCGCTGCACCTGTTCTCGCACTCGCCGTCGGTGGCCAACCAGATGCTGCGCTTCCTTGCCGCCAAGGTGCAGCGCGATTCGGAATTCCGCGCCCTGCTCAGCATCCACAACACCGCCAAGCGCATCTACAGCTTCCTCGAACTGGTCAAGGAGAAGAAGGACGGCGACGTCGAGGTGGTGGAAAACCTGCCGACCCACCAGGACATCGCCAACATGATCAACACCAGCCGCGAGACCGTCACCCGCACGCTGCTGGCGCTGGTCCAGCAGGGCATCGTCAAGAAGGGCACGCACCGCCTGATCATCGTCGATCCGGAAGCGCTGCAAAAGCTGGCGCAGAGCTAGCGCGCGCGGCCGTCCGCGCGGGGGCGCCATGCTATAATCCGCCGCTTTGCCACCCGGCCCAAGCGCCACCGCCCCATGACGAAAAGCATCCGCCCGCTCCACCGCCGCGCCCCGCGCCGGCCCGCCAGCCAGACGGGAGTGGCACGATGATTTCACGCGCGATGTTCAGCGGCCTGTGGCGCTATCGCGGCTTCGTGCTGGGCAGCGTGCAGCGCGAGTTCCAGTCGCGCTACCGCGGCTCGCTGCTGGGCGCGGCGTGGACCGTGCTCAACCCGCTGGCCATGATCGTGGTCTACACCGTCATCTTCTCGCAGGTCATGGGCAGCCGCCTGCAGGGCAGCACCGCCACCTTCGCCTACAGCATCTACCTGTGCGCCGGCGTGCTGACCTGGGGCCTGTTCGCCGAGATCACCGGGCGCAGCCAGTCCGTGTTCATCGACCACGCCAACCTGATCAAGAAACTCCAGTTCCCGCGCATCTGCCTGCCCATCATCGTGGTGCTCAACGCGCTGGTCAACTTCTCCATCATCTTCGGCCTGTTCACCGCCTTCCTGGTGATCTCCGGCAGCTTCCCCGGCTGGGTCTACTTCGCGGTGTTCCCGGTGCTGCTGCTGCAGATCATCTTCGCCATCGGCTTGGGCATGGTGCTGGGCGTGCTCAATGTCTTCTTCCGCGACGTCGGCCAGTTCTTTTCCATCGTGCTGCAGTTCTGGTTCTGGTTCACGCCCATCGTCTACCCGGCCGCCACGCTGCCGGCGCCGGTGCGCGCGCTGCTGGTGTGGAACCCGATGGCGGCCGTGATCGGCGCCTACCAGCAGATCCTGGTCAGCGGCCAGCTGCCGCAGTGGGGCAGCCTGCTGCCGGTGGCCGTGGCCGGCCTGCTGTGCTGCGCGCTGGGCCTGCAGCTGTTCCGCAAACGCGCCGGCGAGATGGTCGATGAACTGTAAGCGCCACACCGGGAGCACACCATGGGCAGCATAAGCGTCAAACAACTGGGCAAGGCCTACAAACAATACGGCAACCGCTGGAGCCGCCTGGCCGAGTGGGTGCTGCCGGCCATGGGTCCGCGCCACCGCCTCAAGTGGGTGATCCAGGACGTCAGCTTCCAGCTGGCGCCGGGCGAGGCGGTCGGCATCATCGGCATCAACGGCGCCGGCAAGAGCACGCTGCTCAAGCTGATCACCGGCACCGCCCAGCCCACCACCGGCAGCGTGCAGATCACCGGCCGCGTGGCCGCGCTGCTGGAGTTGGGCATGGGCTTCCATCCCGAGTTCAGCGGCCGCCAGAACGCCTACATGGCGGGCCAGCTGCTGGGCCTGACCGTCGAGGAGATCAGCGCGCTGATGCCCGAGATCGAGGCCTTCGCCGACATCGGCGACTACATCGACCAGCCGGTGCGGGTGTACTCGTCCGGCATGCAGATGCGGCTGGCGTTCAGCGTGGCCACCGTGCGCCGCCCGGACGTGCTGATCGTCGACGAGGCGCTGTCGGTGGGCGACGCGTATTTCCAGCACAAGAGCTTCGAGCGCATCCGCGAGTTCCGCAAGCTGGGCACCACGCTGCTGATCGTCAGCCACGACCGCGCCGCGATCCAGTCGATCTGCGACCGCGCGCTGCTGCTCGACCGCGGCCGCCTGGCCTTCCAGGGACGGCCGGAGGAAGTGATGGACTACTACAACGCCCTGATCGCCGAGCGCGACGGCGTCAACGTCGAGCAGACCACCGCCGCCGACGGCCGCACCCAGACCAGCTCGGGCAACGGCAAGGCCACGGTCACCGCGATCAGCATCGAGAACGCCGACGGCGCGCCGCTGGAGGTGCTCAACGTCGGCGTGCCGGTCACGCTGCGGGTCAAGGTGAAGGTGCATGAAGACCTGCCGCGCCTGGTGCTGGGCTATATGATCAAGGACCGTCTGGGCCAGCAGATCTACGGCACCAACACCCACCACATGGAGCAGCCGCTGACCGGCCTGCGCGCCGGCGAGCAGATCGAGTACTGCTTCCGTTTCCCGCTCAACCTCGGCCCCGGCAGCTACTCGGTGACCACCGCGCTGACCAGCAACGAGACCCACCTGGCCGACAACTACGAGTGGCGCGACCTGGCGCTGCTGTTTATCGTCATGAACATGAACCGTAAAGAATTCGTCGGCACCAGCTGGCTGGAACCGGCGATCGAGATCGCCCGATGAGCGCCGGCTTCTACCGCGCCTTCGAGGACCGCTACCGCGGCTCGCGCGAGCTGATCAAGCAGCGCCTGCGCGCCTACGAGCCCTTCTTCGCGCCGCTGCGCACGCTGCAGGATCCGCCCGCCGCGCTCGACCTCGGCTGCGGCCGCGGCGAGTGGCTGGAGCTGCTGGGCGAACAGGGCTTCCACGCCCACGGCGTCGACCTCGACGACGGCATGCTGGCGGCCTGCCGCGAGCGCGGCCTGGATGTCGAGCTGGGCGACGCCGTCGCCTGCCTGCGCGCGCTGCCGGACAACAGCCTGGCCGTGGTGTCGGCCTTCCACCTGGTCGAGCACATCCCGTTCGAGCTGCTGCAGACGCTGGTGGCCGAGACGCGCCGCGTGCTGCTGCCGGGCGGCCTGCTGATCATGGAAACGCCCAACCCGGAAAACCTGGTGGTGGGCGCGTCCAGCTTCTACCTCGACCCCACCCACCTGCGGCCGATTCCGCCGCAGCTGCTGGCCTTCGTCACCGAGTTCGGCGGTTTCGGCCGCCACAAGGTGGTGCGCCTGCAGGAGGAAGCGGGCCTGCGCGGCGACACGCCGGTCGCCCTGATCAATGTGCTTGACGGCGTCAGCCCGGACTACGCGGTGGTCGCGCAGAAGCAGGCCGAGCCGGCCGTGCTGGCGCCGTTCGAAACCGCCTTCGGCGCCGGCTACGGCCTGGCGCTGGGCCAGCTGGCGCAGCGCTTCGAGCAGCGCCTGCAGGGCCGCGACGACGCCCTGCGCGCCGCGCTGGCCGAGCTGGAACAGCACACCATCGACAGCAAGCTGCGCCTTTCCGGCGCCGAGTCCGCGCTGGAAGGCTTGACGCGGCTGGGCCAGGCCAACGCGGCCCGCAGCGAGGAACTGGCGCGGTCGCTGGGCGAACTCGGCGGCCGCATGCAGGCCACCGAACAGGCGCTGCGCCAGGCCGAGGAGGCGCGCCAGCAGGCCGCGCAGCAAGTGGCCGCGCTGCTGGCCAGCAGCTCGTGGCGCATCACCGCGCCATGGCGCATGGTGGGCGGCTGGGCGCACCGGGCGCGCGTCGTGCTGCGTCCGCGCACCCGCGCCAGGGCCGCGCTGCTGGCCGCCGCCCGCACGCTGCAGCGTTGGCCACGCGTCAAGCGCCTGCTGCGGCCGCTGCTGCTGCGCATCCCCGGCGTGACCCGCGTCTACCAGGCCAGCATCGCCGCCGGCCAGGCCATGCCGCCCGAACCGCAGGCGCCGCTGGGCGACATGTCGCCGCGCGCGCTGCGCGTCTACCGCGACCTTCAATCCGCGCTCAAGAAGACAAGGAAACATTGATGCGTATCGTCATCGATTTGCAGGGAGCCCAATCCGAAAGCCGCTTCCGCGGCATCGGCCGCTATTCGCTGGCGCTGGCGCTGGGTGTGGCGCGCAACGCCGGCCCGCACGAGGTCTGGCTGCTGCTCAACGGCGCGCTGGCCGACGCCATCGCCGACCTGCGCACCGCCTTCGCCGGCCTGGTGCCGCCCGAGCGCATCTGCGTGTTCGAAGTGCCGGTGCCGCTGGCCGAGCTGCACACCGACAACAGCGCCCGCACCCGCGCCGCCGAGCTGCTGCGCGAGCACGCCATCGCCCAGCTGCGTCCGGACGCGGTGCTGGTCACCAGCCTGTTCGAAGGCTTTGTCGACGACGCCGTGGTCTCGGTCGGCGCCTTCGCCGGCGCCGAGCGCACCGCCGTGGTGCTGTACGACCTGATCCCCTTCCTCAATCCGGACGCCTACCTCGGCACGCCGGCCCAGCGCGCCTACTACGAGCGCAAGATCGCCTCGCTGCGCCGCGCCGGCCTGCTGCTGTCGATCTCCGACTACTCGCGCCAGGAAGCCATCGACGCGCTGCGGCTGGCGCCGGAGCAGGTGGTGGCCATCTCCACCGCGGTGGACGACAGCTTCCAGCCGGCCGCGCCGGACGCCCGCCTGTGGTCCGAGCTGCGCGCCCGCTACGGCCTGACGCGCGCCATGCTGATGTACGCGCCGGGCGGCTTCGACACCCGCAAGAACATCGACGGCCTGATCACCGCCTTCAGCCTGCTGCCGGCGACGGTGCGCGCCGGCCACCAGTTGCTGATCGCCAGCAAGGTGGGCCAGCACGACCGCGACGCGCTGCTGGCGCACGCGGCGCGCGCCGGCCTGGCCGCCGACGAGCTGATCTTCACCGGCTACGTCAGCGACACCGACCTGATCGAGCTGTACCGCAATGCCGCGCTGTTCGTCTTCCCGTCGCGCCACGAGGGCTTCGGCCTGCCGGCGCTGGAGGCCATGGCCTGCGGCGCGCTGGTGATCGGCGCCGACAACACCAGCATTCCGGAAGTGATCGGCTGTGACGAGGCGATGTTCAACGCCGACGACCCGGCCGCCATCGCCGCCAAGATCGCCGAGGTGCTGACCGACGACGCGCTGCAACAGCGCCTGCGCGCGCACGGCGCCCAACAGGCCAAGCGCTTCTCGTGGGACGTGACCGCACAGCGCACCGTGCGCGCGCTGGAGGCCTGGCGCGGCCAGGCCGGCGCTGACCAAGCCGCAGGCCAAGCCGCTGCCGGCGCCACGCCAACGCGCAAGCCGAAGCTGGCCTTCGTCACGCCGCTGCCGCCCGAGCGCACCGGCATCGCCGACTACGCCGCGCAGCTGCTGCCGGCGATGCTGGACCACTTCGACATCGAACTGGTGCTGCAACAAAACCAGCTGACGCTGGCGCCGGAACTGGCCGCGCTGCCGCAACGCAGCGTCGACTGGTTCGACCAGCACGCCGACGATTACGACCAGATCCTCTACCAGTTCGGCAACAGCCCCTTCCACACCCACATGTTCGGCCTGCTGCGCCGCCATCCGGGCGTGGTGGTGCTGCATGACTTCTTCCTGAGCGGCGTGCTGGCCTACGAACAGCGCACCGGCAACATGCCCGGCGTGTGGTCGCAGGCGCTGTTCGACAGCCACGGCTACCCCGCCCTGCTGGCAGGCCAGCACACCGACCAGGCCGAGGCGATGCGCGTCTATCCGTGCAACCTGGCGGTGCTGCAGGACGCCACCCGCGTCATCGTCCATTCCGAGCACGCCCGCAGCCTGGCGCGCCAGTGGTACGGCGAGCAGGCGGCGGCCAACTGGAACGTGGTGCCGCTGCCGCGCGCGCTGCCGGCGCAACAGGACCGCGCCGCCGCCCGCCGCGCGCTGGGCATCGCCGACGACGCGCTGCTGGTGTGCAGCTTCGGCTTCATCGCGCCGACCAAGCTGACGCTGGAGCTGATCGAAGCCTGGCTGGCCTCGCGCCTGCACGCCGACCCGCGCTGCGTGCTGGTGCTGGTGGGCGAGAACCACGGCGGCGACTACGGCGCCGACGTGACGGCCGCCATCGCCGGCCATGAACGCATCCGCATCGCTGGCTGGACCGACGAAGCGGTCTACCACCAGTACCTGCAGGCGGCCGACATCGGCGTGCAGCTGCGCAGCGTGTCGCGCGGCGAGACCTCGGCCGCCGTGCTCGACTGCATGAACTACGGCCTGGCCACCATCGTCAACGCCAACGGCTCGATGGCCGCGCTGCCGACCGACACGGTCTGGCAACTGGCCGACCATTTCGAGCTGGCGGCGCTGACCGCCGCGCTGGACGGCCTGCGCGACGACGCCGGCCGCCGCCAGGCACTGGGCGCGGCCGCAGCGCACCTGCTGCACACCGCACACAGCCCGGCGCAATGCGCGCGCCTGTACGCCGAGGCGATGGCCGAAGCGGCCGACGACGCGCGCCACGACCGTCCGGCGCTGCTGCGCGCGCTGGCAGAACGCGACGACCTGCCGGCCGACGAAGCCTCGCTGCAACAGCTGGCGGCGGCCATCGCCCGCCTGCCGGAGCCGGCGCTGCCGCGCCAGTTGCTGGTCGACGTCACCGCCATCGCCCGCCACGACCTGAAGACCGGCATCGAACGCGTGGTGCGCACCCAGGCGGCCGAGCTGCTGCGCGCGCCGCTGCCGGGCTGGCGCGTGGAGCCGGTGTACCTGACCGACGAGGGCGGCCGCTGGCACTACCGCTACGCGCGCCGCTACACCGCGCAACTGCTGGGCATCAAGGCCGAGCTGCACGACAGCGTGGCCGACACCAGCACCGGCGACATCTTCTACAGCGCCGACTACACGCCGGGCGCGGTGATGGCCGCCGCCCAGGCCGGCCTGTACGCGCACTGGCGCGCGCGCGGCGTGCAGGTCAACTTCCTGGTGCACGACCTGCTGCCGGTGCTGCGGCCGGAATTCTTCCCGTCCGGCGCCGACCAGAACCACGGCGCCTGGCTGCGCTGCATCGCCGCCGAGTCCGACCGCCTGATCTGCATCTCCGACGCGGTGCGCCAGGAGCTGCGCGAGTGGCTGCAACAGCAGGACGCCAAAGCGCCGCTGCCGAAGCTGGCGGTGCTGCACCACGGCGCCGACATCGGCAACGAGGCCGCCGCGCCGTCCGTGCCGGACGCCGGGCTGGCGCGCTGCACCGCGTTGCCGAGCTTCCTGATGGTGGGCACGATCGAGCCGCGCAAGGGCCATCTGCAGGCGCTGGACGCGTTCGAGCAATTGTGGGCCGAGGGTGTGGAAGCGCATCTGGTGATCGTCGGCGCCGAAGGCTGGAAGCCGCTGCCGGCGCACGAGCGCCGCACCATTCCGCGCATCGTGCAGCGCCTGCAACAGCATCCGCAACTGGGCAAGCGCCTGTTCTGGCTGCAGGGACTGGACGACCAGGCGCTGCAGCAGCTGTACCGCGACAGCGCGTGCCTGCTGGTGCCAAGCGAGGGGGAAGGTTTCGGCCTGCCGCTGATCGAGGCGGCCAGCCACGGGCTGCCGTTGCTGGCGCGCGCGCTGCCGGTGTTCCGCGAGGTGGCGGGCGAGCATGCGCAGTATTTCGACGGCACCGACGGCGCCGCGCTGGCCGAGGCCGTGCGCGCCTGGCTGGCGCTCGATGCGCAGGGCAAGGCGCCATCGTCGGCCGGCATGCCGTGGCAGACCTGGGCCGACAACGCGGCCGGCCTGCTGGCGGTGCTGCGCGGCGAACGAGGCTAAGGCTTAACCCGCACCCCGGACGCCGGGGTCGGGGTCGGGTCTACGGCTTTTCGTGGAAGCGTTCCAGGCCGACCTGCATGGTGCCGGTGCTGGTGCCCACGTCGTGATACAAAATCAGCAGATCCATGTTCTCGCGATCGCGGAACAGATATTCCTTCAAGCGCCGGATCTGGTCCGTGCTCAGCTGCCCGATGTTGTTGGTGGCCACCTGCTCCACATCCGAGTAGTAGCGCGAATACCAGCCGGCCACCTTCGAGCCGAACGAATCGGTCAACATCACCAGCCGGCGCTTGGGCGCCTTCGGATTGTGGAAGCGCGAGATGTCGTACAGCGTCTCGGCGTATTCCTTAAACTCGGGGAAGCAGCGCCCGCCGTAGCACGAGTCCACGCCGGACGCGGCGAAATCAACGCCCTGGATCGGCCCCTTCAGCTGGATGCCGGCGAACAGGCCCGAGATGTCGGACGGGATGTCATCCACCGTGACCACCGTCAGCGGCGGCGCGGCCGGCTCCAGCGGCCGGCCGAAGCGCGGCAGCGTCAGCCGCGCGACCTCGGCCAGGCCGCCGCCGCTCCAGTGGAACCAGTGCTTGGGAAACAGCACCTCGCGCTGGTTGATCTCGCGCATCTCCTGCAGCGGATAGTAGATCGACGGCTGCGCCTCCGGGCCGAAGGCGCCGGAAGCGAGCCAGCCGGCCACCGGCGTCGCGGCCGAGGCGCACACCGGCGCCAGCCAGGCCGGCAAGTCGTCGTACACCACCACCGGCGCCGACGGCACGATCATCATCTGCGGCCGCAGCCCCATCGCGTGGAAATCGTGGAACAGGCGGGCGATGTATTCCGGCGTGCCGGGCTTGGTCTCGCCGCCCGCGCAGGCGGCCTTGACGGCGGAGAAGCGCGGCACGTTGGTGCCGTGCGCGCTGAGGAAGATGCGGCCGTGGCGGCCGGCCTCGACCTGGATCGACGGGAATTCGTGGAACAGGCGGTAGCGCAGCCGGTTGTGGGCTTGCAGCAGCGCGGCGCGGAAGCCGAAGTTGTCGTTGATCCAGGCATCGAGCTTGGGCGGCAGCGCCAGCGCCGACGGCCAGTCGGTGGGCCGGTCCGGCAACGAGGCCAGCACGCGGTTCTCGCCGCGGCGGTCGTGCACCGCGTGCATGCCGCCGACGATGGCGGGGATGGACAGCAGCGCAACCAGCGCGATCTTGGCCGCGTGCCGGCGCAGCGGGCCGGCGGAGGAAACAGACGTCATCATCAGAAACGGAAGTAAATAAACGGGTTGTAGGTGCCGGCGGCCATGTTCAGCACGCACAGCAGGAGGGCCGCCACCAGCGCGGCCGAGCGCAGCGGCGCGGCCCGCAGCAGCGCCGAGGCGCGGCCGTCCAGCGTCTGGCGCGGCAGGCGCACGGTGGCGATCAGCGTGCCGATCGCCAGCGCCACGGCCGACGAGGCGGTGAAGTCGAGCTGCCACGGGTGCGGCATGGCCGCCTCGGGCTGCAGGCCGGCCATGGTGCGCAGGAAGGACAGCGCGTGCGGCACGCTGTCGGCGCGGAAGAACACCCAGCCCAGCATCACCATCAGCAGCGTGTAGGCCTGCGCCACCAGCGCCGGCAACCGCGCCAGCGCCGCGCCCAGGCCCAGCCGCTCGAGCACCAGCAGGGCGCCATGCCACAGGCCCCAGATCACGAAGGTCCAGGCGGCGCCGTGCCACAGGCCGCACAGCAGGAACACCAGCCCCAGGTTGAGGTAGGTGCGCAGCGGGCCGTGGCGGTTGCCGCCCAGCGGGATGTACAGGTAGTCGCGGAACCAGGACGACAGGCTGATGTGCCAGCGGCGCCAGAATTCCGTCATCGACAGCGAGGCGTACGGGCGCTCGAAGTTGGGCGGGTAGCTGAAGCCCAGCATGTGGCCGATGCCGATCGCCATGTTGGAGTAACCGCCGAAGTCGAACAGGATCTGGATGGTGTAGCAGGCGATGCCGATCCAGGCGCCGGCCGTGGTCAGCTGCGACGGGTCCTGGCCGAACAGGCGGTCGGCCGACAGCGCCACGGTATTGGCGATCAACATCTTCTGCGCCAGGCCGACGATGAACTGGCGGAAGCCGGCCCAGATGCGGGCGTTGGGCAGGTCGCGGTGCTCGATCTCGTGGGCGATCTGGCGGTAGCGCACGATGGGGCCGGCGATCAGTTGCGGGAACATGGCCTTGTACATGGCGAAGCGCCAGAAGCTGCTCTGCACCTCGATGTCGCGGCGGTAAAGGTCGATCAGGTAGGAGATGCCCTGGAAGGTGAAGAACGAGATCCCCAGCGGCAGCACCACGGCCGGCACCGTCACGCCGTGGCCCAGCGGCTGCGCCAGCTGGTTGTAGATGCCGGCGAAGAAGCCGATATATTTGTAATACATCAGGAACGCCAGGTTGGCCGCCACGCCCAGCACCAGCATGGCCTGGCGGCGGCGCTCGCCTTTGGAGGCGTTGATCAGCCAGCCCACCCCGTAGTTCAGCAGAGCCGACGCCAGCAGCAGCGGCACGAAGCGCGGCTCGCCCCAGGCGTAGAACAGCAGGCTGCCGACCAGCAGCACGCCGTTTTTCCACGGCAGCACGTAATACAAAATCAGGAACAGGGGGAAGAAATAGAATAAGAACGTGGCGGAACTAAAAACCATGAAATAACCTCGATAGGGGACCGGCCGGGTCGCAGCAGTCAACAAAAAGATTGCTGGGGCGAACATTATCGCAGACCTGCCGTATAATCACGGCGGATTATACTTGCCTTATATGTAACCGGCTGTAACGGCACTTGCCGCACCAAGGGCCGCCCCGTACCTTAAACGCCCCCGCATTGACGCACCCTAACCACCAAAGCCACCGAAGACTATGCAGCAAACCAAATCCCCGTCCGTCGCCGTCGTCATTCCCAGCTACAAAGTGACGCGCCATATCCTCGGCGTGCTGGCGGCGATCGGCCCCGAGGTGGACCGCATCTACGTGGTCGACGACCGCTGCCCCGACCAGTCCGGCGCCTATGTGCGCGCCCATAACACCGACCCGCGCGTGGTGGTGGTCGAGCACACGGAGAACCAGGGCGTGGGCGGCGCCGTCATGAGCGGCTACCAGGCCGCCATCGCCGACGGCGCCGACATCATGGTCAAGGTCGACGGCGACGGCCAGATGGATCCGGGACTGATCCCGGCCTTCATCGCCCCCATCCTGGCCGGCGAGGCCGACTACACCAAGGGCAACCGCTTCTTCGACCTGGAGCAGATCGGCAGCATGCCGCCGATGCGCCTGTTCGGCAACGCCATGCTGTCGCTGCTGACCAAGCTGTCGTCCGGCTACTGGGACCTGTTCGACCCGACCAACGGCTACACCGCGATCCACCGCGACGCCGCCCGCCACCTGCCGTTCCACAAGATCAGCAAGCGCTACTTCTTCGAGACCGACATGCTGTTCCGCCTCAACACGCTGAACGCGGTGGTGCACGACGTGCCGATGAACGCGGTGTACGGCGACGAGGTCAGCAACCTGAAGATTTCCAAGATCGTCACCGAGTTCATGGCCAAGCACGTGCGCAACTTCTGCAAGCGGGTGTTCTACAACTACTACCTGCGCAATATGTCGCTGGCCTCGATCGAGCTGCCGCTGGGCGCGCTGATGCTGGTGTCGGGCAGCGTCTACGGCGGCTTGCACTGGATCGACTCGGCCCGCGCCGGCCTGCCGACCGCGGCCGGCACCGTCATGCTGTCGGCCATGCCTATCCTGATGGGCATGCAACTGCTGCTGGCCTTCCTGGCCTACGACATCGCCTCGGTGCCGCGCAAGCCGCTGCAGGGCCGCGTGCGCGTGACGCGCAGCACCCTCGTCCGCGACTGACGGCACGGCGCGTGGCCGCCAGGCGCGGCCGCGTTGCGGCCGCCCCACTTCAACCCATTCGATAGCCCATGCGCCCATTACACCGCCTTGCCGCCCGCATTCCCCGCCTGTCCGATCCGGCCCTGTTTTCGCTGGCGCTGCTGGCCATCTTCCTGTTCATCGTGTTCCGCAACATCGGCCTGTATCCGACCGTGTTCGGCGACGAATGGTCGTACAGCAGCTTCACCCGCCTGACGCCGTTCAAGGACACGCAGGTGCCGTCCTACCTGTACTACACGGTGTACCGGCTGACCAACTTCTGCGGCGAGGGCTTCCTCGAGTGCGCGCGCCTGATCAACGCCGTGTTCTACGTCGCCGCCACGCCCTTCCTGTACCTGATCGCGCGCCAGTACATGCCGCGCCGGCTGGCCGCCGTGGTCGCGCTGCTGGCCGTGCTGGCGCCGACCAATAGCTACACCGCCTACTTCATGCCGGAGGCCATGTACTTCTGGGCCTTCTGGGTGTTCAGCTGGACCGTGCTGCGCGGGCTGGGCCGGGTCGACGTCCGCGCCGTGATGCTCAGCTCGGCGATCCTGGGCCTGATGGCGATGGTCAAGGTGCACGCGCTGTTCCTGATCCCGGCCTACGTGGTGTACCTGGCCTATGCCGCCTTCGCCCAGCGCAAGGCCGGCGACGGCTGGCGCTGGCTGCGCAAGGCGCTGCTGCTGGTGGTGGTGGCGCTGGCCACTGCCGCCGCGGTGCGCTTGTCGGTGGGCTACCTGTACGCCGGCCGCAACGGCCTCTACCTGCTGGGCACCTTCTATTCCAACCAGGCGCAGACCCGGCCCGGCGTGGGCGTGCTGATCCAATTGGGACTGGCCAGCCTGCAGGGCCACCTGATGGGACTGGTGCTGATGTGCGGCATGCCGCTGGCGGCCGCCGCGCTGCTGTGCGCCAGCCGCGTCCAGCGCAACGGCGCCGCGCGCGGCAGCAACACGCTGCTGGCCTACGCCGCGCTGATGATCCCGTCGCTGGTGGCGGTGACCGCGCTGTTCACGGCGCTGGTGGCCGGCGGCGGCAGCGGCGAAAGCGGCGCGCGCCTGCACATGCGCTACTACGATTTCGCGCTGCCGCTGATGCTGATGCTGGCCGGCACCCAGCTGGCGGCGCCGCGCCCCGGCGTGGGCTGGCGCGGCCGCCTGCTGGTGGCGCTGCCGCTGCTGCTGGCGACCTGGGCGGCCTGCCGCTACCTGGTCCCGGTCTACACCCCCAACTACATCGACAGCCCCACCCTGTACGGCATCACGCGCGACCACGGCAGCATGCTCGGGCTGACCGCCTTCGGCGTGGCGGCGCTGCTGCTGTGGATCGCCCAGCCGCGCCAGGCGGCGCGCTGGTTCGTCTACATCGTCACGCCGCTGGTGGTGGTGGTCTCCGGCGTCAAGCTCAACCAATACACCCGCATGGCGCAGCACGCGGACGCCTTCGTCAAGGCCGGCCAGTTCGCGCACCACTACCTGGCGCCTGAGGAGCTCAAGCACCTGACCATCATCGGCGACGACGGCGGCAACCTGCTCAAGAGCCGCTTCTTCGTCGACAGCGTCGAGGCCAGCGTGCTGCAGGTGCCGCCCGGCCAGCCGATCCCGGCGGAGACGCTGGCGCAGCCGCACGCCTGGCTGCTGGTGGTGGGCGACTATCCGCTGCCGGCCGGCGCGGTGCGCCACAGCGGCATGCGCGGCTTCACGCTGGCGCGCATCGTGCCGCCGGAGGAGGCGCGCCAGCACCGTTTCGCCGAGGCCGAGGACAACACCCTGCGCAGCACCGGGCTGTCGGGCATGGAGGACTGGGGCCGCTGGTCCGACGGCGAGCTGGTCACGCTGCGTTTCGCCCAGCCGCTGCCCAAGCAGTTGCTGCTGCGCCTGGACGTGGCGGCCTACGGACCGAACGCCGGCCTGGACTTCCAGGTGACGGCCGGCGGCCAGACCCTGCCGCTGCGCGCGGACGGCACGCACGGCATGAAGGAACTGCGCTTCACCACAGACGGCACGGTGCGCGTGATCACCATCAAGGTGCCGAAGCCGACCTCACCGCAGGAACTGGGCAACGGCAGCGACCAGCGCAAGCTGGGCATCGGACTGTACAGCCTGGAAACCATCGACGCCGCCTTGCCGCAGCCGTGAGCCAGGCGGCTCAGCGCTGGAACACGAGGAATTTGGCACTGAGGAAGTTCAGCGCCAGCCCGGCCAGCGTGCCGCAGCACACCGCCAGCAACGGCGCGGCCGGCAGCAGCGGCGCGGCGGCCGGCCAGTGCGCCATCAGCGCGATCACGGCGGCCGAGACGCCATAGTTGACGAAGCCGCCGAAGGCCATGGCGCCGACGTAGCGCCACCACTGGCGCCACGGGCTGTCGGTTGCGGCGTCGAAGGTGTAGCGGCGGTTGATCTGCCACGTGACCCACACGGCCGACAGGAAGGACAGCACGCGTCCGGCGTGGAAGCCGCTGCCCAGCGCCAGCGCCAGGTACAGCACCAGCACATCGACCGCCAGCCCGGCCACGCCGGCCACGGCAAATCGCAGCAACTGCAGGCGGACGTGCGGCGCCAGCATGGGTCAGGCGTCGGACGCCGGGCGCGGCGCCGGCACCGCTAGGTAGGCGAAGCGCTTCTGCTCGATGCGGCCCTTGGTCACGGTGTCGAGGATCAGGCCGCACGACAGCGACAGCACGCTCAGCATGCCCAGCCCGGTGCACAGCACGGCCGTCGGCAGGCGCGGCACCAGGCCGGTGCGCAGATAGGTGGCGACCAGCGGCTCGGCCAGCACCAGCGCCAGCAGCGCGCACAGGCCGGCGCCCAGGCCGAAGAACGGCAGCGGCTTTTCGTTCTTGAACAGCTTGACGATCATCCACAGGATGCGGACGCCATCGCGGTAGGTGTTGAGCTTGCTGACCGAGCCGTCCGGCCGCGCGCCGTAGCGGGTCGGCACCTCGGCCACCGGCATGCGCAGTTCCAGCGCGTGCACGGTCAGCTCGGTCTCGGTCTCGAAGCCGGCCGCGTGCGCCGCGAAGGACTTGGCGTAGCGGCGCGAGAACACGCGGTAGCCCGACAGCATGTCGGTGAAGGTGTTGCCGAACACGGCCGCCACGCAGCCGGTCAGCAGGCGGTTGCCGAAGCGGTGGCCGAAGCGGTAGGCTTCCTGCTCGTCGCTGTGGCGGGTGCCGACCACCATGTCCAGGCTCTCGTCGAGCAGCCGGCGCACCAGCTGCGGCGCCACGCTGGCGTCGTAGGTGTCGTCGCCATCGACCATCACGTAGGCGTCGGCGTCGACGTCGGCGAACATGCGGCGGATCACATTGCCCTTGCCCTGCTGGCGCACGCTGCGCACGATGGCGCCGGCCGCGCGCGCCACGGCCTGGGTGTCGTCGCTGGAGTTATTGTCGAACACGTACACCGGCGCGCCCGGCAGGCAGGCGTTGAAGTCGCGCACGATGGCGGCGATGGTCAGGGCTTCGTTGTAGCACGGGACAACGATGGCGATCCGGTGCTGGGGAAAGGGATTCAATTGAGCATCTGTAAGTATCGGTGGCGAAATTGTACAGGAGTCCGGTCATGCCGCACACCGCAGCGGCCCACCGCTTTGCCCCCGCCGCGAGCGGACGCTGCTAAAATGGCAGCCCTTCGGCCTTCGGATCGCATTCTTCATGGTTAAACAGATGTTCCTGCAACGCCAGTTCCTGGTCTTCGTGGCCGGCGGCGTGCTGACCGCGCTGATCGACATCGGCCTGATGCAGCTGGCGCTGCGCGCCGGCCTGCCGCCGCTGACGGCGGCCAGCCTCGGCTTCGTGGCCGGGCTGGTGGTCAACTACGCCTTCCACGCCCGCATCACCTTCGCCCGCCTGAGCCAGAGCCACAGCATGTGGCGCTACCTGGTGGTGGTGGCCGTCAACTACGGCCTGACGCTGCTGCTGGTGGCGCTGGCGACAAAGCTGCTGGGCAGTCCGCTGGCCGGCAAGCTGGTCTCGCTGCCGGTGGTGGCCGCCAACGGTTTCCTGTTGAGTAAATTCTGGGTATTCAAATGACTGCTGACATCGCCACTCCCACCCTGACCTTCGCGCCGGTGCGCTACGACGAGGCCGCGCTGGCCAAGTACGGCGCGCTGTTCGCCGCCTGCTTCCCGGACGCGTCCAAGTTCACACCGGCCTACCTGCGCTGGCTGTACGCCGACAATCCGGACGGCGCGGCGGCCGGCTACGACGCCTGGGACGGCGAGCGCCTGGCCGCGCACTACGTGTGCGTGCCGGGTGTGGCGCGCATCGGCGGCCAGGACGTGCGCGTGCTGCTGTCGCTCAACACCGCCACCCATCCGGACTACCAGGGCAAGGGCCTGTTCACCAAGCTGGCCGCGCTGACCTACGACAGCGCCCGCGAGCAGGGCTACGACGCGGTCTACGGCGTGGCCAACGCCAACAGCACGCCCGGCTTCATCCGCAAGCTGGGCTTCCAGCTGGTGCGGCCGCTGGAGGCGCGGCTGGGCTGGGGCGGGGTCGGCACGCGGCCGCACGGCCAGGGCGCGGCGGTCAGCTTCGAGCGCCAGCGCAGCGCGGCCGCGCTGGCCTGGCGCTGCGCCAACCCCGACAACCCGGTGCGCATGCGCCGCCGCGGCGCGCTGTGGCAGTTCGACGCCGCCGCGCTGAGCGTGGCGCGCGCCTACGGCGAGCTGGCGCTGCCGGCCGGCGCCGCGCCGGACGCCAACCAGGTGGCGGGCGGCTGGGCGCCGGCGCGCCTGTTCCTCGGCCTGGTGCCGGACAGCGAACGCCGCTTCACCGGCTACCCGTCGATCCCGCAGCGCCTGCGGCCGTCGCCGCTGAACCTGATCTACCGCTCGCTGTCCGGGCGCGTGGCGCAGCTCGATCCGGCCGCGATCCGCTTCAGCTTCCTCGACTTCGATGCCTACTAAGCGCACCGCCGGCACGGCGCTGTTCCTGTTCGCCCACCAGGACGACGAGTACGGCGTGTTCCAGGCCATCGAGGACAGCCTGCGGCGCGGGCGCCGGGTGGCCTGCGCCTACCTGACCGAGGGCGCGGGCGGCTCCGGCCCGCGCCGCAACGCCGAGTCGCTGGCGGTGCTGGCCGGCATGGGCGTGGACGCGCGCGAGGTGGCCTTCGCCGGCGACCGCCTGGCCATTGTCGACGGCACCCTGCCGCGCCACATGGCGGCGGCCGGCGACTGGCTGCGCGACTGGCTGGCGTCCTTCGACGACGTCGAACTGATCTGCGTGACCGCCTGGGAAGGCGGCCACCACGACCACGACGCGCTGCACTTCCTGGCGGCCCACGCGGCCGAAAAGCTGGGCCTGCTCGCGCGGCTGCGCCAGTACTCGCTGTACAACGCCCTGGGGCGGCGGGCGCCGTGGTTCAACGTGCTGGCGCCGCTGGCGGCCAACGGCGCGGTCGAGCGCGCGGCCATCGGCTGGGGCGCGCGTGTGCGCCACCTGGGCCGGCTGCTGCGCTATCCGAGCCAGTGGAAAACCTGGGTCGGCCTGTTCCCCTTCGTGCTGTGGCACTACCTGCGCCACGGCAGCCAGCAGCTGCAGCCGGTCGCGCTGGCGCGGCTGGCGCAGCGCCCGCACGACGGCCCGCTGTACTACGAGCAGCGCCGCTTCTACACCTGGGAAGCGATGCAACAAAATATGACGGAGTGGCTGGCGCACCGGTGAGTTTTGGTGGCACACGCTGGGCATGCTGCCGGCCGATCCGCGCCAGGCGCCGTACTTCGGCCTGACCCTGGTGGTCGCCTGGATGCTGGAATTCGAGATGTATTTCTACCTGATCTTCGCCGCCAGCATGCTGTTCAAGCGCCTGCGCTGGGTGGCGCTGGTGGCCTGGGTGGTGCTGACGGTGCTGGTGCTGCCGTACGCCGAGCGCGGCTTCAATCTCAGCGTCGAGGGCGGTCCGGTCTATCCGGTCGGCTACCTGAGCATCGTGACCAGCCCCTTCGTGCTGGAGTTCCTGATCGGCGTGGCGATCGGCTGGCTGTACAGCCAGCCATGGTTGCGCGTGCGTAGCCGGCAGCTGGCCTGGAACATGCTGGCGCTGGGCGTGACGTACGCGCTGTGGCATACCCGGCCGTCGGTGCTGCTGACGACCGTGTGCTCGGTGGCGATGGCGGCGCTGTCGCACCGCAACCTGGAACAGGAGCTGTCCAACCTGGTGCGCGACGGCCTGCTCAAGCTGCTGCCGGCGCGGCCGGCGCCGGCCGCGCGCCGCGCTTGAAAACGCTGGCCTCGCCACCAATATTGCTATACATTTAACCCCTCGTTCGTACGCTTTACCTGGGGATCCAATGAATTGCATCGTCTGTAAGCAACAAACGGCGCCGGGGCTGTCGTCCTGGCATCGTGTCTGTCCGTCCTGCCGCTACGAGAGCGCGGCGCTGCTGCCCACCATCAACGACGCCGAGGTCCATGTGCACGTGGACGAGGCCCAGCGCGAAGCCGGCCTGAAGGCCATCCGCCAGGAAAATTTCGAGACCATCGTCGGCTACGCGGCCGCGCTGGCGCCGCCCGGCGCGCGCCGGCTGCTGGACGTGGGCGCCGCGCACGGCTGGTTCCTGGAGGCCGCGCGCGGCAAGTTCGAGGTGCTGGGCATGGAGCCGGATACGGCCGTGGCGGAGAAGACCGCCGCCCGCGGCCTGCCGGTGCGCAACGGCTTCTTCCCCGACGCGCTGGAGGCGGACGAACGCTTCGACGTGATTGTCTTCAATGACGTGATCGAGCATATCCCGGACATCCATTCGGCGCTGGCCGCCTGCCGCGAACGCTTGTCGCCGGGCGGCATCCTGATCCTGAACCTGCCCAACAGCCGGGGATTTTTCTATCGCCTGTCCAAGCTGTTCGCGCGCGCCGGCTGGCGGGCGCCGTTCGAGCGGCTGTGGCAGAAGGGCCTGCCGTCGCCGCACGTGCACTACTTCGAGGCCGGGAATCTGAGCAAATTGGTGGGGCAGCAAGGACTGGAACTGCGGCTCAAGGCCGAGCTGCCGGCGGTGCGCGCCAAGAGCATGCTGGAGCGGCTGCGCTGCGCCGGCCAGGGTAGCTGGCTGAGCATCTACGCGCAGTACGCGGCCGTCATGCTGACGATCCCGGTGCTGCGCGCCTTCCCCAGCGACATCGTGGTCTGCGTCTACCGCAAACCCTGAACCTGGCTTACTGCTTGGGCGCGCCGCCCAGCAGGAAGGCCAGCTTCTGCTTGGGCTTGGCCGTGGCCGCGCCGCCGAGGCTGGCGGTGGCGACCGGCGCCGGCGCCTTGGCCGGCTCGTACGGCTTGAGGAACCACGGATCGACCTTCTCGCGGCGGCTGCCGTAGGTCGGTGCGCCGGCGGCGCGCGGTGGACGCTCGCCACGGTCGCCGCGCTCGCCACGGCCGCTGGAAGACGACGAGGACGAGGAGAACGACGACGGCGCGCCACGGCCGCCCTCTTCGCGGCGCGGACGGCGTTCGCCGCGCTCGTCGCCGCCATAGCTCGGGGCCGGGTTGAAGCCGGTCAGCTCGCCGCGGCGGATGGTCTGCTTGATCAGTTTTTCAATGTCGGCCAGCAGGCGTTCATCCTTGTCCGAGTAGATCGACAGCGCGTCGCCCGAGGCGCCGGCGCGGCCGGTGCGGCCGATGCGGTGCACATAATCCTCGGCGTTGTACGGCAGGTCGTAGTTGATCACGCACGGCAGGTCGGTGATGTCGAGGCCGCGCGCGGCGACGTCGGTGGCGACCAGGATGTCGATCTCGCCCTTCTTGAACGATTCCAGCGCGGCCATGCGCTCCTGCTGGGTCTTGTCGCCGTGGATGGCGACCGCCTTCATGCCCTCCTGCTCCAGCCCCTTGGCCAGGCGCGAGGCGCCGATCTTGGTGTTGGAGAAGATGATCACCTGCTTGAGCTCGCGCTGGCGCAGCAGATGCGCGGTCAATGCGTGCTTCTGGTTTTCCGGCACCTTGTAGACCACCTGGGTGACCTTGTCGGCGGTCTGGTTGCTGCGCGCCACTTCGATCGTCACCGGGTTGCTGAGGAAGGTGTTGGCCAGCTTCTTGATCTCCGGCGAGAAGGTGGCCGAGAACATCAGGTTCTGGCGCTTGGCCGGCAGCAGGTTGATGATGCGCTGCAGGTCGGGCAGGAAGCCCATGTCCAGCATGCGGTCGGCCTCGTCCATGACCAGCATCTGCACCTGGCCCAGGCTGATGTTCTTCTGTTCCACATGGTCCAGCAGGCGGCCCGGCGTGGCGATGACGATCTCGACGCCGGCCTTCAGCACCACGGTCTGGCCCTTCATGTCCATGCCGCCGAACACCACGGTCGAGCGCAGCGGCGTGTGCTGGGCGTAGGCCTTGACGTTCTCGGCCACCTGCACCGCCAGTTCGCGGGTCGGCGTCAGGATCAGCGCGCGCACCGGGTGGCGCGCCGGCGAGGTGCTGGCGCTGGCGTGGGCCAGCAGCATCTGGATGATCGGCAGCGCGAAGCCGGCGGTCTTGCCGGTGCCGGTCTGGGCCGCGCCCATGACGTCGCGCCCCTGCAGCAGCACGGGGATGGCCTGGGCCTGGATCGGCGTCGGGTGGACATAGCCCTGGTCGGTCAGCGCGCGCAGGATGGCCGGCGACAGGCCGAAGTCGGCGAAGCGGACCTGGTCGGGTTCGGCGGCGGCTGGCACAGCGGTTGGCGCGGCGGCGACTGGCGCGGCTTCGACAGCGGGGGCGGCAACCGGCGCGGCTTCGACAGCGGCTTCGGCGGCTGGCGCAACTTCGACGGCGGGCGCAGCGGCGGCCACGGCGTCGGCAGCGGCTTGCGGAGCGGCGGACTCAATAACGGTCGGGGTGGTGATCTCGGTTTCGGACATAATGTGTGCGGCGGCCCTGCGGCGGACAGCCAAGCTTTCTTCAATTAACAGATCTGCGCTGCCGGCCCGGGCTTGGTGTACGACTTGGAGGAAGTGCGGAAGGACCGGCGGGGCGGCGCGCGCTTAGCAGGATACAATGAGCGCCGTAAACTATACCCTAATTTCCGGCAACTGCGCTAAAAACCGCCGGCTTTTATATTAAAACCCTTGCATCAATGGTATGTATAATAGCCAATCTGATCAGAATATCGTTTACATTCGTGCGCAGCTCCGCCCGCGCAACCCGTTACGCCACCGGATATCCCACCACCATGCATGTGCTTCCGCCGGTCCTGCGCCGCTGCCCTTCCCTATTGCTGTCCTGTTTGCTGATACTGAGTTTCCTGCTGGCCTGGCTGCCGCCCGCCGACGCCAACGCCGCGCCGGCGCCGTCGCTGCGCTTCAAGAAGCTGGGGCCGCTGGGCGGCGATGAGCCGTCGATGCTGTCGCTGCTGCAGGACCGCAAGGGCTTCGTCTGGGTCGGCACCCACACCAACGGCCTGTACCGCTACAACGGCTACCAGGCGGTCAAGTACACCAACAACCCGTCCGACCCGCACAGCCTGCCGCACGACCGCGTCTCGGCCATCTACGAGGACCGCCAGGGCCGCATCTGGGCCGGCACGCAGAACGGGCTGGCGCGCTTCAACCCGGAGAGCAACGACTTCACGCTGTTCGCGCCGGCCGGCAAGGCGCCCAAAAACCACCGCATCATCAAGAACATCATTTCCGACGGCAAGAACGGCATGTGGGTCGGCAGCTGGGGCGGCCTGCAACACTTCGATCCCAACACCGGCAAGTTCACCGTCTACGCGCACGACGACGCCGATCCCGCCAGCCTGGCCAGCAACGACCTGAACGCGCTGGCGCTGGACGCGCAGGGCGGCGTGTGGATCGGCACCTGGCCGGGCGGGCTGGACTACCTGGCGCCGGGCGCCACCACCTTCCGCCACCACCAGGTCGACCCGGCGCCCAAGCCGGACGCGCGCGTGAACATCGTGCGCGCGCTGCAGTTCGACAGGAACGGCATGCTGTGGATCGGCACCGAGTCGGGCGTGATCCGCTGGGACGGCAAGCGCGACTGGGACACCCGCCAGGCCATCGCCTCGCCGTACAGCCGCATCACCAACTTCAATGTCGACAACAAGGGCACGCTGTGGTGCACCACGCTGTCGGCCGGCCTGCTGCGCTGGAACGAGGCCAACGGCGAGTTCGACCAGTTCGTGCACGCGGCCGACGATCCCTACAGCCTGCCCGGCGACAACCTGCGCGCGGTGATGCAGGACCGCGGCGGCATGCTGTGGATCGCCTCCTTCACCGACGGCATCAGCCTGGCCAACCTGTCGAGCGAGGGCTTCACCCGCCACGTGCCGTTCCGCATCGACAGCCGCTCGGCGCCGGCCAGCAACGCACTGCTGAGCCTGGCCCGCGCGCCAGGCGGGCGCATCTGGCTGGGCGGGAACGTCGGCATGAGCTTGTACGATCCGGGCACCAGCACCGTCATCAAGACCTACCACGCGGACGACAAGAAGCCGGGCATGCTGAGCCACTCGATCGTCTACAGCATGTACCAGGACGACGAGGGCAAGGGCCCGCTGTGGCTGGGCACGTCCAACGGCCTGAACCGGCTGGACACACCCGACAGCCCGTTCCAGGTGATCCACTTCGGCAACACCGCCAGCGACTACATCAACGCCATCGCGCCCGGCGCCGGCGGCGTGCTGTGGCTGGCCACCGGCAACAGCCTGATCCGCTACGACAGCAAGACCGACGCCCGCAAGATCTACTACAACGATCCGCAGGACCCGAGCACGCGCAGCGTCAACGGCACCTCGGCGGTGCTGGAGGACCGCGCCGGCCGCGTGTGGGCCGGCTCGGAATGGAACGGCGGCGGGCTCGACCTGCTGGACCCGGCCACCGGCAAGTTCCGCCACTTCCGCCACGCCAGCGCCGACCGCAACAGCCTGAGCGACGACAACATCGCCAGCCTGCACGAGGACGCGCAGGGCCGCATCTGGGTCGGCACCAGCAAGGGCCTGGACCTGGTGGTGTTCGGCGCGGACGGCAAGCTCAGCTTCAAGTCCTACGCGGCCGCCATGCGCGCGCCCAAGATCCTCGCCATCGAGCACGACCTCGACGGCAAGATCTGGTGCAGCACCATCGCCGGCCTGTACCGGCTTGATCCGGCCAGCGGCCAGGTCAGCCACTTCAGCCCGTCGGACGGGCTGACCGAGGGCTACACCGTCAACTCCTCGTCGATGGGCCAGAACGGCGTGCTGTACTTCGGCGGCGTGCACGGCATGACCGCGGTGACGCCGTCGGCCGTGCGCACCAGCTCGGTGCCGCCGCAGGTGGCGATCACCGACATCACCGTGTTCAACCACTCGCTGCAGGACGGCAAGCCGGGCGAGAACGTCAAGGCCGAGGGCCCGGTCACCTCGCCCACCGCGCTGACCTTGTCGTCGCAGGCCTCGGTGTTCTCGCTGGAGTTCGCCGCGCTGCACTACACCGAGCCGGCCGAGAACCGCTACGCCTACCAGCTGCAGGGCTTCGACCGCGACTGGGTGCAGACCGACGCCGCCCACCGCAGCGCCAGCTACACCAACCTCAATCCCGGTCACTACGTGTTCCGGGTCAAGGCCGCCAACCATTTGGGCGTGTGGAACCCCGAGCCGGCCACCCTGGCCATCACCATCACGCCGCCGTTCTGGCAGCGCTGGTGGTTCCGCGCCGGCGCCGCCGCGCTGGTGCTGGGCTCGCTGCTGCTGGCCTACAAGATCCGCATCGCCCGCCTGACCCGCCACCAGGCCGAGCTCAAGCAGCTGGTGGCCGCGCGCACGCGCGAGCTGGAGGAATCGAACCGCAAGCTGGCCGCGCTCAGCACCACCGACGGCCTGACCGGCGTGAGCAACCGGCGCGGCTTCGACCTGGCGCTGGAAGCCGAGTGGCGGCGCGCGGCGCGCACCGGCCAGACGGTGGCGCTGTCGATGCTGGACGTGGACTACTTCAAGAAGTACAACGACCACTACGGCCACCTGGCCGGCGATTCCGCGCTGCGCACCGTGGCCGAGCTGATCACCGCGCACGGGCGCCGCACCACCGACCTGGTGGCGCGCTACGGCGGCGAGGAGTTCGCGCTGCTGGCGGCCGCCACCGACGCGGCCGATGCGTTCGGCGTGGCCGAGGAAATCTGCGCCGAGCTGGCGCGGAGACAGTTGCCGCACGAGCAGTCGCCGTTCGGCATGCTGACCATCAGCATCGGCGTGGCGGTGATGCGGCCGACCGAGGACAGCTCGCCCGAGCTGCTGGTGCAGATGGCCGACCGGGCGCTGTACCGCGCCAAGGAAAAGGGACGCAACATGGCGCTGCTGGCCATGCCGCCGGCATGATGGACGCGAACCGGGACCAGGCGCCGGCAGACGATCCGATGCCGCAGCCGCCACAGCCGCCCGCGCCGGGCGATTGCTGTCATAGCGGCTGCACTTTTTGTGTCGAGGATATGTATCAGGACGAGCTGGAGCGCTATCGCGACGCGCTCAAGGCCTGGCGCGAGCGGCACGGCGAGAGCTAGCCGCCGCCGTCGTCGGCGGCGTCGTCATTCCCGCGCAGGCGGGAATCTATACGCCCGCGCCGAAGCCAGCTCAGCATGGATTCCCGCCTGCGCGGGAACGACGCTAGAACGTCTCCCACTCATCGCTGGTGGTGGCGGTCTTGGCGGCCTGCTTCAAGGCCGGCTTGCGCGCCGCCGGCACCGCGCGCGGCGCCACCGCCACCGCCTTGCGGCGCGGCGCCGGACGCATCGCCGGCGCGCTGGTCTCCAGCAACTTGAACACGCTCACCACCTCGCTCAACTTGCCGGCCTGATCCTGCATCGACTCGGCCGCCGCGGCAGCCTGCTCCACCAGCGCCGCATTCTGCTGCGTCACCTGGTCCATCTGCAGGATGGCGGTGTTGACCTGCTCGATGCCGTGGCTCTGCTCCACGCTGGCCGAGGTGATCTCGGCCATGATGTCGGTCACGCGGGTGATGCTGGCGACGATCTCCGTCATCGTCTTGCCAGCCTGGTCGACCAGCTGCGAGCCGGTCTCCACCTTCTCCACCGAATCGCCGATCAGCTGCTTGATGTCCTTGGCCGCGGCGGCCGAGCGCTGCGCCAGGTTGCGCACTTCCGACGCCACCACCGCGAAACCACGTCCCTGCTCGCCGGCACGGGCCGCCTCCACCGCCGCGTTCAAGGCCAGGATATTGGTCTGGAACGCGATGCCGTCGATGACGGCGATGATGTCGACAATCTTGCGCGACGATTCGTTGATCGAGGCCATGGTGCCGACCACCTGCCCCACCACGTCGCCGCCCTTGACCGCGATGCCGGACGCCGACTGCGCCAGCTGGTTGGCCTGGCGCGCGTTGTCGGCGTTCTGCTTGACAGTGCTGGTCAGCTCTTCCATCGACGAGGCCGTTTCCTCCAGCGAGCTGGCCTGCTCCTCGGTGCGCGCCGACAAGTCCTGGTTGCCGCTGGCGATCTCGCTGGACGCGGTGGCGATGGTGTCGGTGCCGCTGCGCACCTGGCTGACCAGCTGCTGCAGGTTGCCGGTCATGTCCTGCAGCGCCTGCATCAGCTGGCCCGTCTCGCAGGCCGAGGTGACGGCGATGCTGCGGGTCAGGTCGCCGCCGGCCACGTCGCGCGCCAGCGCCACCGCTTCCTGCAGCGGCGCGGCCACGATGCGCGCCACCCACACGGCCAGCGCCATGCCGATCACGATGTTCAGCACCAGCAGCACGATGGCGGTCCAGCGCGCACTGCTGAAGGTGGCGCTGGCGGCCGCGCTGGCCGCCTGGCCGCCGTCCGAGTTCAGCTTGACCAGCTTGTTGACGGTGGCGGTCAGCTCGGCCAGCAGCTTGGCCGAGTTACCGCTGGCCACGGCGCGCGCCTCGACCTTCTGGTTGGCGCGCGACAGCGTCATCATTTTCTCGTGTTCGATCATGAACGCGGCCAGGCTCTTGTCGAATTCGCCGGCCAGCGTTTTTTCCTCGCCCTCGTTGATCACCTTCTCGTACGCCTGGCGATGGGCCTTGAGCGTGGCCAGGGTCTCGTCCATGCGTTTTTCGTAGCCGGCCATGCCCTTGGGATCTTCGTTGAGCAGGTGCGCCAGCTCCCAGCGGCGATAATCGCCGACGTCGCCGCGCAGCTCGAGCACCGCGCGCACGCTGGGCATCCAGTTCTGCGCCAGGTCGGTGGACGCCTGGTTGACCTGGCCCATCGACAGGATGGAGGCCACGCCCATCACCAAGGTCAGCAGCAACACCGCGCTGAATGACACGATGAGCTTGGTGGCTATTCTCAAGTCGTAAAACCATTTCATCACATTCTCCTCATCGCTGACTCGGGCTATCCAGTATGCAACGATGTCGGTCCCGCCACCAGCACGGGACGGGAAATGTGTTCTCAGAGCAACAACTTAAGGACGGGCCGCGCCGAAGTCGAACAGGTTCATCAGGTCGCCGATGGCCGGGCGGTTGCGCGGCACGTAGGGTGTGGCCTTGTCGTGCACCGGGTTGGGCAGGTTGTCACGGCTGCGCGCCGACAGCGGCGGCAGCGACCAGTTGCGCTCGATGAATTTGGCGATCGAGGCGTGGTCGTAATAGGTGTGGTCGACCACGCCCTTTTTCGCCCACGGCGAAATGGCCAGCAGCGGGATGCGCGTGCCGTCGCCGAAGAAGTCGATCGCCTGCACGTAGCCGGAATCGTAGTAGCCGCCGCCCTCGTCGAAGGTGACCAGCACCACGGTGTTCTTCCACAGCGCCGGGTTGGCCTGCACCCGCTCCAGCACGCCGGCCACCAGCTCATCGAAGCTGGTTTCCATGGCGTAGCCGGGATGGCCGGAGATGCTGTCGTACGGCGCGATCACGGCCACCGACGGGAAGGTCGCGGCATCCTTGACGTCGACGTAGAACTGCATCAGGTCGACCAGCTTGTCCTTGTCCGGGCCGTTCATCGTCGAGCTGAAGAAGGTTGGCGTGTCGCACATGCCGCAGTATTCCTTGTCGACTTTCTTGCCGTCGTTGCGGCCGCCGCTATACCACTTCCACGACACGCCGCCGGCCGTCATGGCGTCGCCGATGTGCGGCATGGTCTGCGGCGGCAGCAGGAATTTGTCCGGCCCCAGCGGCAGCGGATCGCCCATCGGGCTGAACGCGGGGTCGAGATTGTTGACCATGTAGTAGTGGCCGGGCGCGCAGTTGCCGTCGTTAAAAGCCGGGTATGGCAGTTGCGACAGCAGCTGTCGGATACCCGCCACACCGGGCTGGGCGGGATCGGAACAATTGACATAGGTGCCACCGCGATAGCCGTCCTCGGTGTACCAGTTGTTGGTGCCGGGTTGGGCGTCGGGGTTCTCGATCTGCCTGGCCGTCGGCACGACGGCCTGGCCGGCCTCGGTGTAGTAGCCGACATCGGCAGTGGCCAGCGCGAAGTAGTTGACGGTGGTGCCGCCCATGACGGGCTGATGGTAGTTGTCGGCCAGCGCGTACTGGTCGGCCAGCTTCTTGAACAGCGGGGCGTCGCCGCGCGCCATGTTGTAGAAGCCCATGGCCACCGCGCCCTGCCCGGTCTTGCCGGGCGCGAGCGGCGCAGGATTGCTGGGGCCGGGACCGGTCTGGTCGGCCACCCAGACAAACATATCGTTCTTGCCGCCGTCGACCTGCTGCCACATCTGGAAGAAGCGGTGGGTCGGATCGCCGGTGTGGGCGCCGTAGCCGACGTGGTGGGTGATCTGGAACGGGCCGTTGGGCAGGTTGGACGGGAAGCGCGCGTCGGGCACGTCCTGCCGCTGGCCGAAGGCGCCGCCGGCCCACGGCTGCGGCAAGGTGCCGTAGACGCCGTTGAAGTCCGGCGTCGGCGTGTAGGCGCCGGTGGACAGGCCCAGCTTCTGCGCCGCGTCCGCGAAGCGCGGGCCGGGCGTGCCGTCCTTGTTGACGATTTTCTTCGACAACAGGTTGGCCACCGTCTGGCCCTTGCGCGGCTGGTAGACGCCGTACAGGTTGTCGAAAGTACGGTTCTCGCCGACCAGCACAATCACGTGCTGGATCGGCGTGGAGGCCGCCCCGCTGGCCGCTGCGGCGGCCGAAGACATCAACGCACCGCAGACCAGCGCCAGCAGGGGGCGTGCCATTTACAGCTTGCCGTTCAGCGTGACGAACACCTGGCGCGGGGCGCCGGTCAGCAGCGTTTGCGCGGTGCCGTTGACGTCGCTGGCCTGGAAGCCGTTGGTGCCGATCGAGCCGATGTACTGCTTGTCGAACAGGTTGGTCACGTTCACTTGCAGCGACAGGTCCTTCAACATGCCCATCGACTTCAGCTTGTAGCCGGCCGACAGGTTGGCCAGCCAGAACGATGGCACCGACGCGTCGTTCAGGTAGGTGTAGTAGCGCTTGCCGGTGTACTTGCCGCCGACGCGGGCGAACCAGGTGCCGCTCTCATACGACGCTTCGGTGTTGAACAGCGAACGCGGCGCGTCGACCACTTGCTTGCCGCTGACGGCCACCAGGTTGGCGCCGTCCTGGTAATTCGACTTGTACTTGGAATCGTTGAAGGTGTACGAGTTGAACCAGCTGATTTCGCGGTTCAGCTTCCACACGGCGATCGCTTCCAGGCCCTTGGTGTCGACCTTGCCGACGTTGACGAAGGTCGACGGGCAGCCGACGATGCCGGCGCAGGTGGCCACGCTCAGCTGGCGGTCGTCGAAGCGGGCGTTGTACACCGCCACCGAACCCTGGATGTCGGCGCGCTTGAAGCGGTAGCCGAGGTCGATGTTGACCGAGGTCTCAGGCTTGAGCTTGGCGATGCCGGCGTTGTACGCGGCCTGGGTCTGCGAGAACGGACCGCTCACGCCCGGCTGGAACGCGCGCATGTTCTTCGAGGCCGAAGCGAACACTTCGTCGTCGGCGCTGATCGCGTAGTTGACGCCAGCCTGCGGCAGGAATTTCTTCTCGGCGTCGAGCTCGCCGGCGGCGCGGATGCCGATGATGTTGGTGGCCTTGATGTCGACATCCATCGCCTTGAAGCCGGCGTTGAACTTCAGCTTGCCGTCCATGGCGCTGATGGTGTCGGCCACGTAGTACTGCGAGGTGGTGGTGACGAAGTTCTGCTTGAAGTCGGTGCGGAACGGATTGGCCAGGAAGAACATGGTGTCGGCCGGGCCGGTCACCTTGTAGTAGTTGCGGCTGACGTTGTGGTTGCTGCGCTCGCCCCACAGGCCGGCGGTGATGGTGTGGCTGCCCAGTTCCCAGGTCAGGTCGCTGGTGACGCCGTCGCGGCCGATCGAGTACTCGGTGGTGCGCAGCGAGATCGGGTTGGCGGCGTCGGTCGCCACGTATGGCGTGTACCAGTGGCCCTGGCCGTCGTTGTCGTGGTGGTAGACGGTGGTCTTCAGTTCGACCGACGGGCCGAAGTTCAGCGCCAGCGTCAGGCCGCCGATGGTGTCCTTGCGCAGGCCGCCGGCCGAGTAGTACGCGTCATCCTGGCTGTTGACGCCGCCAGTGAACTTGTTGCGTGCGGCGTCCACGGCGCGCTGCCAGTCGGACTGGTAGTTGTCCCAGCCGTAGCCCAGGCGGCGCACCATTTCCAGCGACACGTCCTGGTAGTCGACTTCGCGGCGGTCGGAATAGTTGAGGAAGCCGGTCAGGCTGTTCTCGCCGAAGTTGAACACGAACTTCGAGTTCAGCTGATCCTGGTCCTGGCCGCCCTCGCCCTTGGTCTTGTCGGTGCGCTGGCGGGTGCCGCTGATGTAGGCCTTCACGGCGTTGTTGATCAGGCCGGTATCGACACGGGCGAAGGTGCGCGAGGTCGAATCGCTGCCGAAGGTTTGCGCGAAGGTCAGGCCGCGCGTGTCGCTCGGATTCAGCGTGAAGAATTGCACGGTGCCGCCCAGGTTGCTGGTCGAGGCGGTGCCGACCGCGCCGGCGCCTTGCGATACGGTGACGTTGCCGACGTTTTCCGAGGAGATGGCGCGGCTGATGTGCAGCCCGTTGTTGTTACCGTAGCTCATATCGCCCAGCGGCACGCCGTCCAGCGTGAAGCCCAGCTGGTTCTGGTTGAAGCCGCGCACGCTGAAGCGGGTCGACCACTCGTAGGCGCCGAACGGATCGGCGGACTGGAAGTTCACGCCTGGCAGTTTTTCCAGCACCTTGAGCGGGCTGGTGCCCGGCAGCGCTTCGGCCAGGTCGGCCTTGTTGATGTTCTGCACCTGGCGCGACTGGCCACGGCCGGTGATTTCCACCGTTTGCACCGGACCGACGATGGCGCCGGCCACCGAGCTGTCGGCGGCGGCATCGGCCGCGTCGGCGGCAGCGTAAGCGTGGCAAGCAAGGGCTTGCAGGACCACCAGGCACAATGGTTTCAAAGGGAAGCGCTGTTGCATGATTTGTTCTTCTTTCTTGCTGGTTAGTGTGGACTAGGCTTGGAACTAAACTCGCAAGATTGTAGGAACTGCATGTGACGCGGCGATGACGGGAATGTGACGACTTGGTGACATGACAACAACAGCCGGGGCGGACTTGGGGTAAGCTGGAAGCTCTTGTCCTTTGTGGAGGTTCCCATGCGGCGATGGTGTGTATTGCTGGCGGCAGCTTGCCTGGCCTTGCCGGCGTGGGCGGCCGAGCGGACCTTTCCGGCCAACGCGCAGCGCGGGAAGATGACGCCCGGCTATTTCCCGGAAGTGGGCATCGATGGCGCCACGCGCCGCTTGTCACCGGCTGCGCGCATCTTCAACCAGGACAACCTGATCGAGATGCCGGCCGCGCTGCGCGGCAGCGACATCGTGATCAACTACACGGTGGACGGCGAAGGCAGGATCGACCGCATCTGGATCCTGACCGCCGGCGAGGCGGCGCAGAAGCTTCCCGCCTCGGGCGCTAAATAGCGAAGTTATCGGCGTGCGGCCTGGCGAGCAGGCCGCATGCAAAAAGCAGCAGTTCCTCCGGAGGGATCGGCCGGGAAATATGGTAGCCCTGCAGATAGTGGCACCCCATCTTTTCCAGGATGGCCGCCTGGCCGGCGGTTTCCACGCCCTCCGCCACCAGTTGCAGGCCCAGGCTGTGGCCCATGGCGATAATGGCGTGCACCAGGTTGTTGCTGCGCTCGCTGTGCTCGATATCCATGACAAAGGCGCGGTCTATCTTCAGCGTGTTCAGGTGGAACTGGGTCAGGTAGCTCAGCGATGAATAGCCGGTGCCGAAGTCGTCCAGCGAAATACTGACGCCAAGTGCGCGCAATTGCGCCAATACCGCCTGCACCTGGCCGCCATCGTCGATTAAAACCCGCTCCGTCAATTCCAGCTCCAGCTGGCGCGCGGCCAGGCCGTTGCTGGCCAGCGCCTGCCGCACCAGCCCGACAAAGGCCGGGTCGGCCAGCTGCCAGGCCGAGACGTTGATGCTGATGGTGATTTCCTCCAGTGCGCCGGATTTCCATTGAGCCACCTGGCGGCAGGCCTGGTTCAGCACCCAGGTGCCAAGTTCGACGATCATGCCGCTATCTTCGGCGACTGGTATGAAACGGTCCGGCGGCACCTGGCCCAGCAAGGCGCTGTCCCAGCGCAGCAGCGCCTCCACCTTGGTCAGCTGGCCGGTGTGGGAATTGGTTATGGCTTGGTAGACCAGGCGGAACTCTCCGGCCTCGATGGCGCCGCGCAAGGCGCCGTCGATCACCAGCGCATCCTTGGCGGCGGCGTTCATGGCGTCGTTGAAGAAGCGCATCTCGCCGCGCCCGGCCTTCTTAGCTTCGTACATGGCGATGTCGGCGTTGCGTATCAGCGTATCGCTATCGCCGCCGTGCAAGGGATAGCAGGCGATGCCGACGCTGGCCGATACGCCGATCGCGTGGTGCGACAGGTTGAAGCTGTCGGCCATGGTGGCGATGATGGCGGCCGCGCAGTCGCTGGCCATTTGCTCGCTGCGGTCCCGTGGCAGGCCGGGCAGGACGACGATGAACTCGTCACCGCCGAAACGGGCCAGCACGTCCTGCGGACGGAGGATGCCGTGCAGGCGGCGTGCGAACTGGCGCAGCAATTCGTCGCCGGCGGCGTGGCCGAAGGAATCGTTGACGCGCTTGAACTTGTCCAGGTCGATGAACAGGACGGCGCACTCGCCGTCCGAGAATGCCGCGTTGGCGACCTCCTCCTCCAGCCGCTTGGACAGCGCATGGCGGTTGAAATAGCCGGTGACGGGGTCGATGCGCGCGGCCTGGTACAGCAAATCGTCCTTTTTTTGGCGCTCGCTGACGTCCAGCAGCTGGACCAGACAGTACAAGCGGCCCCGTTCCTCGTACGGTGAGCCCAGCATCTCAACCGGCAATTTATTACCATTGTGCAATGTAATGGTTGCCCTGTCGACGGTGGGATATTGCACGCCGGGGGACAGGAAACGGCTGAAATACTGATCCGCCATTTCGCGGGTGAGGCCGGGAAGCAGTTCGGAAACATGGCGACCGATCAGGTCGGCGGGGCCATTAAAACCCAGCAAGCGGGCGCAGCGTTCGTTGGCCACCATGACATAGCCGCGCCGGTCGCGGATCAGGAAGCCGTTGCTCAGGCTGTCGATGGTGCGGGCGTAGCGTTGCTGGATTTCATCCTGCACCGCGTAGATCAAACCCAGCATGCTCAGGGTTTTAAGGACGGTCGTGCCGGCAAACCAGATCAGATATAACTCGGGTCCCAGGGTCACCGCACTCAGGACATTAAAACTGCCGCGCAGAATAAGCGTAATACCCAACAGGCGATAGCGGTTTTTATGCTTGATCAAACGCTGCCCGCACCAGAACATCACCACGCCCAATATGGCTGCACTGCCAGGCGGAATTATCGCCGGATCTTTCAACCAAGCGACATAACATATTCCAGCAATTAATATTCCGACTGGTAGTATCCAGCGTATTTGATACCGATGCAATTCGCCGAGAAAGTATTTAGTGCCGCTCCAATAACCGATCATGCTGCCGCTAAGCAAAGCGGCGCAAAGCGGGATACGCACCGATTCAGATAAAACCCGGTCGCCGATAAACCAGGTGATAATCCCGACCATTACCGACAGCTGTCCCAATCCCCAGAATAAGGCGTGCTTTTCCTTGCGCTGCATCAGCCAGAGGAAAATAAGCAATGTGCACAGAATAGCGTCGGCCGCAAAGGCTGCCGCTACTGCGGAGAGGTGGGCGTAATTGCTGAGGTCCGTGCTCATATATATCGGCCGTCATCTGGCCCGGAATCCTGTGGAGCTGTTTGGGGGTGACTATCTCCATTGTAAGCTGAACGGCTGCGCAGACGGTATCGCACGCCGGCCGAAGTGTTGCCTATTAGCACAATACCCATCTTCGCCCGGAAAAGGGCGTACAACCCTGCTTTTTATGCCAGAAATTGGCATGTACCTGCCAACTTCCGGCTTGACCTGGGTGAGCGCGGGCGGGGGCCTGTCAAGCAAACAGTGAAACAGCCAAGGCCCACATGACCACCGCGATCACTCCATCCAATATCTGCCAGGCGCGCGGCTTGGCGAATATCGGCGTTAAATAGCGGGCGCCCAAACCCAGGCTGCTAAACCACACAAATGACGCAAGCATGGCCCCCAGCGCGAAATACAAGCGTCCATTGCCCGGCTGCTGGCCGCCTATTGATCCAAGCAACACAACAGTATCCAGATAAACATGGGGATTCAGCAGGCTGAAAGCCAACATGGCGGCAATAACGGCGCCGCGATCGCCAGCGGGATTATTGTCGCCTGCCTTTAAAACACCGGGATTCAGAGCCGACCGCGCTGCGCGCAGGCCATACCAGAAAAGAAACCCCGCGCCAGCGATTTTTATCCAGAATAGCAATGCCGGCACTTCAACGATTAACTTCCCCATGCCAGCCACGCCCATTCCTATCAGGACAACGTCGCAGATAACACAGATGGCGATGCAGGTTAAAACAAATTCGCGTTTCAGCGCCTGTTTTAACAGGTAGGCGTTTTGCGATCCGATAGCAACAATCAAACTACCGCCCAGGCCCATCCCTTTTAAAAAAGCCGTCACTTCCATATTTTTTCTCCCCAAAACAATGAGGACAGCTTAAACTCTCAGGGCAGATAAGTATAATTAATATTACTGACCAAATATTAGAGGTGCTAATGAGGCAAGTTGACTATCGCGGCCTGGCGGCGTTGGACGCCGTCATCGATTATGGCAGTTTCGACAAGGCGGCCGTTGCGCTTTCCATCACCCAATCGGCCGTTTCGCAGCGCATCCGCATGCTGGAAAACAGTGCCGGCGAGTTGCTGATCGTCCGCAGCCAACCGCCCTCGCCCACCGAGGCCGGCCAGCGGCTGATCGCCCACTACCGACAAGTCCGGCTGCTGGAAGCGGTGCTGCTGCATCGTCCGGATTCCGGCGAGGCGCGGCCGGAAATCGCCATCGCCGTCAACGCCGACAGCGCCGCGACCTGGGTGCAGGAAGCGGTGACGCCGCTGATGAGCAGCGGCGAATGCCTACTCCACATCCGGCTGGACGACCAGGACCATACCTTGACGATGTTGCGGGAAGGCCGGGTATTCGGCTGCGTGACCAGCGAATCGGCGCAAGTTGCCGGGACGACATCAACGCCGCTGGGCGCCATGCGTTATCTCTGCGTGGCCAGCCCGGCGTTTGCCCGGCGCTGGTTCCCGGACGGCATGACCGCAGCCGCCGTGCAACAGGCGCCGGCGCTGAATTTCGACCGCAAGGATGCGCTGCAGGAACGCTACATCGCCCGCCGCACCGGCTACACCGGCCACTATCCCCATCATTCCTTCGCCAGTTCGGACGGGTTTGTGCGGTTTGTCGAGGCGGGCTTCGGCTATGGCATGCTGCCGATATTGCAGTGCGAACAGCAATTAAGGGCGGGAACGCTGGTCGAGCTGACGCCCGGCGATTATCTGGACGTGCCGCTGATCTGGCACATGTGGGACATTCAAACAGCCTTTACGCGCGCATTGTCGGACAATGTGATCTCAACGGCGCGCAAATGGCTGCTTTAAGGCCTGTTATCCAGCGCCGCCAGTTCCCGCCGGACGCGTTCTTCCCACTCGGCCGGGTCCGGTTCGTAGCTGACGGACGGCTCGGCCGGACTCAAGGCCTGCAACGCTCCAGTGCGCTGGTAAAGCATGACCGACGTCCAGGCCACCGTGCCGGCCGGGAATTGGTATAGCAATTTGAACGCCGGATGGTTCAAAGGATAGGTGGTGGTGCTGACCAGCGCGCCTTCCTGCATCTCGCGCGCAAGCTTTCCGGCGATGGCGTCCATCAGCGGACCGAAACAGGTGCTGTACATGAACACCAGGCTGGCGCCGCGCACATCGACCCTGAACAGGTCCGCCTCGATAAAGGCGATGCGCGAAGCCAGGTCAAGCAGGTGCCGACCGCTGGCCTCGCCGCCAAACGGCAGTTGCAGCGGGGTGCCGGGCGCCAGCGGCGTGGGCAACGCGGCCAAGCCCTGACGCGCCAGCGCCAGCAAAGCGTCGAGGCGCCGGACCGCCAAGGCGTGCCGGTAGCCCATCAGTTCCACGCCGATGCAACGCTGGAAGGGAAACGCCAGCGCCGCCGACATCACCACCTTGCCCAGGCCGCTGCCCAGATCGACCATCACGCCGCCGGGACGGATGAGCGGGGCGATCACATCGAAGTAATTCTCCAGCTCGAAGCGCTGGAGCTCGCCGTAAATCAAGCCGCCGTCCTCCACCAGCCAGGCGCGCAGCTCGGCGTCGCTGATCTGTTCCAACGGACGAAAATCGGGCGGCGGCGCGGCACGCGGCAACATGCCATGCGGCAGCAAGCTCGCCGGCAAGGTGCCGATGATCGCGCCACGGTGCGGAAGCAAGCGCTGCAGCAGATAGTCGCGGCGCGATTTGTCTTCTACGCAGGCCCGCAGCGCGTAACCGATTTCGATAAACGGGAGAAAAGGAGAACCGGGCGTCAATTCCAGCGGCGGGCGCACATGCTTTTCGCCGCCTTGTATGATCTGGAACAAGGCCTCGAACAGATCGGCCGGATGCCTGAAACCGGCAACCGGCAACGCCGCCGTCTCGTGGGTACGAAATGCCGGCGCGTTCCGCATGGGCCGAGGATCAGGCGCGCAGTGTGGCAAGCATCTGGTCGACGCTGTCGTGCGCCGCCTGCCAGCCCGAGCTGGCTAGCACCGGCGCGCAGACCGGGCAAGCCTCGAACGGATTGCAGTCGTGCGGCAACTCCTGGTAGAACTTGCCCACCACCGACTTGCCCACATACGAATCGACCGACAGCGGCTTGGCTTTCGGCGCCACCGACGCCTTGGCCGGCACGAAATCGGCGCCACCGGGCGCCAGCCAGCGCTCGAACGGTTCGGTCGGCTTACCGTCGGGGACGTACCAGGATTTGCGCTCGCCATTCCAGCGCGCGCCCAGCGCCTTGGCTTCGTCTTTTTCCGCAAACGGAACTTTTAAAAACATCATTGTCGCTACTCCGCTAATGGAAGCAGTCATTTTACATGCACGCCCGGTTGACTGCACCGCCCTTCAAGAATATAGTTGCCAAAAGCAAGCATCTGGAGGATTTAATGGATATGCAACAGCAGGCCGACGTTGTGCGTCAATTCAACCGCTACTACACCGTACATCTGGGCCTGCTGCGCGGGCGCTATCTGGACACCGATTATTCGCTCAGCGAAGGCCGCATCATGTACGAACTGTCGCTGAATCCCGGTTGCACCGCCAACCATCTGCGCACCAAGCTGGACCTGGACGCCGGCTACATGAGCCGCCTGCTGCGCTCCCTCGGCGAACGCGGCCTGGTCCACGGCGAGCGCTCGCCGCAGGACAAGCGCGCCACCCTGCTGAGCCTGACCGACGCCGGCCAGGCGGTCATTGCCGACATCAACCATCGCGCCTCGGCCGAAACGGTGCGCATGCTGGGACAGTTGGGCGAAACCCAGCGCGCGGAATTGCTGGACGCGATGCGCAAGGTGCAGCACATCCTGTCGACGCCGGCCACGCGCGTGATCCGCGCCACCGCAGACCAGCTCGACGACGCCCGCCACCTGCTGCATGAATACTTCGACGTCATCAACGTCGTGCTGCGCGACGACGACGACGCCATCCGCGCCTTCCTCAACGATGCCAGCTCGGCGATGTGGATCGCCTACGTTGACGGCGAAGCAGCCGCCTGCGTGGCCATGCGTCCGCTGCAGGAAGTGGCCGGCGCGACCGAGTGCAAGCGCCTGTACGTGGCCGACCGCTTCCGCCGGCGCGGCCTGGCCGAGGCGCTGATGCACGCACTGGAGAGCCATGCAGCGCAGGCCGGCTACGACGCCGTCTACCTCGACACCAAGGACGACCTGCACGCAGCGATCCGGCTGTACGAGCAGCTCGGCTACGAGCGCTGCGCACGCTACAACGACAACCCGCAAGCGACCATCTTCATGCGCAAGCGGATAAAGTGATGGCGCGGTGTCGTCTGTGAGAAAATCCCGGATTGGATTCCACTCGCGACAACAATGCCTATCATCGAACCTATCACCCTGACGCTGGCCGAACTGGCCAGCCGTTGGAACCAGACCACCCGTCAAGTGCTCGAACAAGGCCTGCCGATGTATTTCTACTTCGACGGCCTCGTGTTCGACTTCGGGGACAAATGGCACCGCGCCAATGGCGACGTTCAGGAACAGCAGGCTCTGGAAGCGCATCAAACGCGCGTGTCCACGGTCGACCTCGACCTGCAACGGCAAGCGCTGCACAAACGCGGCCTGCTGAAGCTGACGCAATGGGAAGACGCGCTCAGCGACGAAGACCTGCGCAACCTGCAAGCCGAGTCCGACCGTCTGCACAAGGAAGTCGAACGCCTAACGACGCTGTTGAAAGAGCGCAACGAAGAGCGCCAGCGCCACGTGCGCAACGGCCTGCTGCGCGCCGCCCCGCGCACCCTGCGCGACATCGCGCAGCACGGTCAAAGCAAGTTCCCGCAATTCGCCTTCATGCCGAACTCCCCCGCCGGCAACGAAAAGATCGCCGGCGGCGCCGTGGTGGCGCTGGAGGATGGCTTCCCGGTCAAGGCGCTGCTGACCGAGGCGGACCTGGTGATCGCGATGCTGGACGTGCGATCGGTGGAATCCGCAGACAAGGCCTGAGCAGGCCGCTCAACGTTTGCTGCGCGCCAGCCGCATGCGCCACAACTCATACCGCTCGTTGCCGGCCTTCACCGCGCCGGCGAAATGATTGTTGAGCTGGCTCGCAGTGACCACAAGATAGCCGTCGGGCGTGATGGCCGGGGTATCGGGCCAGGAGATCCCGTCGTCGGTTGCCAGCACAGCCATTGTCTGCTTGGCCGGATCGAAGCGCACAATGCCGTTGCGGGTGACATCGGTGATGTAGAGATTGCCTGCGTCATCGGTGACGATGCCATCGGTGTTGCCGCCCACATCGCCTATCGTCTTCACGGCCGCCGCCACCTTCTGCGCGCTCGCGGCTGCGGCGCGCAGCACATTGGTGTCAATCGAAAACGCGTGCGTGCCTGTGGTGACGGTCCAGTACAAGGTGCGCGCATCCGGCGACAGGGCGATGCCATTGATGCCCAGCGTTAGCGGATTGCCGGGCCACACCGTCTGGCCATGCGACATCACCTTCACGCCCGGCTCCGGCAACACCGACGGATAGCGGTGCAGCACGCGGCGGCTGGCGCCGGTGGCGAAGTCGGCCACGATAATCCCCGCCAGATTGCCGGGCGCGCTGCGTAGGCCGCTGTCGGAGATATAGGCGATCTTGCGTGCCTCGTCGACAGCGATGTCGTTGAGGAAGCTGCCCTTGCGGTCGGCCACGCCGTCGAGCGCGATGCGTTTTACAACGCGTCCGCTGCCTAACTCGTAGATCACGATCTTTTGACCGCCAGCCGGCGCCTCCGCCTCGCCGGCAACAAAGCCCATGTCGAGCGCCCACAGCCAGCCGTTGCGGCGGTCGATGTGAAAACCCAGGACGTTGCGCAGGCTGGTCTCGGGCGATGCCGCGACCGAGTTGCCCTCCTCCGACGGGAAGGCCGTCAGACGAGCCGGGCCGCCGTCGGACGCCGTGTCGAGGATGCTCAGCGTGGCGGGCGAGTCGGCGGCAATCAGCCGCGGCGTGCTGACGAACGCGCGTCCGCCGGCGTCGAAATGGATGCCGGCGATGGGGGCGTTCACCGAATTGTGGAACGGCTGCTGCGCGGCGGCGTCCGCGCCCCACGTCACGCCGCTGTAGCTGCGCCAGCGTTCGAGCTGCGCGCCGTCCGCGCTCCAGGCGGTTTGCGCCAAGGCGGCGGTCATCAGCATGGCGCTGACGGTGCGTTTGAGTATGCGGTAGGTAGTCATGGTGTCGTCCGTGAAATGGTTGGTGTGAGCACTATATTTGCCTCTCAACAGGAGATAAACTAGCCAAGTTGAAAATGATTAGTTCTCAAGAGGACCAAATGAGCCGAAATTTTGATTACCTGGGAGACGTCGAAGTGTTCCTGGCGGTGATGGAGCACGGCTCGTTCACGTCGGCGGCGGCCGCGTTATCGACCACCGCATCCGTCCTCAGCCGCGCAATTGGGCGGCTGGAAGCACGGCTCGGCCAGCAACTGATGCGGCGGACGACGCGCCGTATCGGGCTGACGGATGCCGGACAGCGCTACCTGGAACAGGCGCGCGGCGCCTTCGGCCTGCTGCGCGAGGCGGAGCAGGAAGCGCAGTCGCAAAGTGCGGCCTTGAGCGGACGGGTGCGCATCAGCGCGCCGACGACGTTCGGCCACTTTCGCCTGCCGGCCTTGCTCAAGCCCTTCCTGGCGCAAAACCCCGAGGTCCGGCTCGAGCTCAACATCACCAATCGCAACGTCGACCTGGTCGCGGAGGGATTCGACATGGCGATCCGCCTAGGCCATCTGCCAGACAGCGGGCTGGTCGCGCGCAAGCTGGAAGATGCCAGGCTGCGGCTGGTCGCAGCTCCGGATTATCTGAAGCGGGCGGGTGTTCCGCAAAATCTTGAGGAGTTAGCGCAGCATGTCTGCCTGCCTTTCGTGCTGCCGCGCACGGGCAAGCTGGGCGCCTGGTCGTTTCGCATCGACGGAGAGGATCTTGAATGGCAGCCCAGGTCGGTGCTGGAAGTATCGGACGATGTGCTTGGCACGGTGTCGATGGCCGAGCAGGGAATCGGCATCTGCCAGACCTACGACTTCATCGCGCGCGAGCGCCTGGCCAGCGGACGGCTGGTCGAACTGCTGCCCGAACTGAGCGGCCGGACGCGGCCGTTCTCGCTGGTGTATGCGCCGCACCGGCACCACTCGGCGGCGGTACGCGCGCTGATCAACGCCCTTGCCGGCGATGCCAGATAAGAAAAAGACCTGGATGCATCCAACTCTTTGATTTTTTGGTGGACCTCCCGTGAGCCGAACACGGCACCAACGGATTATGAGACATATGCTGCACAGAATACACAAATCAATGCTAACCAGCCGCACAAACATACATCGGAACCACCACTAGCAGATAAGACCAAACGCTGAAATTTAAAAAATAAGATATAAAAACTTCGTTAATTAGAACATCTAGAAGCTACAAGCCTAGCCCTATGAAATTCCTCACTATTCACCGGAACCTTATAAATTTTTCCAGAAGAAAACGGCGAATCAACAAACCTCAACGAAAATAAAAAATCTATAAAATAACCCAAATCCGCATTCACCAATTGCATCGCACCAGCAAGAGATTCCGGGTCAAAAATTGCATTCCCATTTTCAATAGGCATATTTTCCAAGAATTTAAAAAAATCTACCAACTTAGAATAATAATTGCTTTTTCGGAAAATTCTGTATCTCTGATCTAGTGCATCGGTATTGTCGACCGGGATACCAGAAAATCCATTCATTACCTCTTGAGTCGTCATTCCAGTGTCCGAAGCGAGCGTATGCAGCATATTCATCCGAATTCTTTCGTGCAAACTCCTCACAATGCCCTCATTAGAAACTCTCTGAGAAGTGGCATTAGAATACAATTCATCAATCTGCCCTTTTAATGCATCTATTTTCATATCGCGCGAACTGAATTCCGCTACTTGCTCACTTCGATTCATGGCCTTTCTGGCATCAAACCAGTGCAAAACTTCTCGCTCCAACCAAAAAAATGCTGCCTTAACAATCTGATGAGCTAATTGCAAAAAAGATAGCGCTGGAACCGCAAAGACCGCCCACAAAATTGGCGCATACGGATGGAATTCAATAAATTTATTTACGTAATTTAATTTCATCCTAAAAGGATCATCTGAAAGCAAAATTACGATAACTTGATAGTTATATCCAATCCACGAAAATATATATGCCAATATAAATGGAGATGCAAGTCTAAGCTTTAACATCTCTCCAAATGTCTCGACAGAAGCTTTAGCCCCTTCAGCTGAAACCATTACGACCCCAATTAATTATTTTTAAAGGATTGACAAAAGTAATTTTGACACATAAGCAGCAAGATGCCCAACTGAAAAATGCAACTCAAGAATCTATCAGTCTCCACTGAGCAACGAATAGTTGGCAATCTAACGCGAAATTAGCAACACAATGCCGAAGTATGGACGCCGCGCTAGGCATGATAGTTCCATACAAAGGCATTTCCTCATATAGCGCCGTCAGAAACAAATTACGCTCAACAGGCAAAAAATAGTTCTGCCCAGAAAATGTATAAGATGGGGAATTTCCATCAAATTTTTGTGCGTATTCGTTTAGGCTGATCTCTTGAAATACCATATCAAAAGATTCCACATTAAAACCGGCCACAAAAACTTTAACGGGAAGCTTATTAGCTCGGATCATCTTTATTATTCCAAACCGCATTGCAAGCGAAGAGTTCGCACCAAAAATAACTTCTTTAAACGCGCTTTTTGGAATATTAAAAAGATGAACACCTAAACCTTTAGCATCTGCAAATTCCGCAGGACCATCTTCTAAATTTCGTGTAATTCTAAACTCTTTTTCGCATTCCCAAACTTTAGACTTTTGACCGATTAGGTTATTAAATGACTTAACTAAACCGTCATTCACATATGGCATACGCTTATTATCATAGGAGACCTGTATAGGAGAAGATTCCTCTCCATTCAGATATGGCAGATGAAAAAACTCATGTTCATCGTCAAAGCCAATAACAAAACCCGTATGGGAGTTCGCGTAGTGTGCCCACATTAAAAGATTATTTTTCTCGGCGGTCAGTGAAAGAATCCCAATAGAACGATTTATTTTACGCATCACGTCGATTGATAGGCGTTCAGCCGACATTCTTCGGCGTACCCACTTCGACATCGATTTTTTTTCATTCTCAGCCAACAACAAATCTTGCTCAGTCAAATCACCCAATCTTGCTGCCACCAATTCATCCAATTCACTATTATTTTTATCTATAAAATCTTCAATCGAAAAAGCAGGTTTAATTATAGCCGTCGATTCGAATGGATCATTCAACGCCGCCACCTGACTAAAGCGTATCATGCCATTGGAAAATATTCCGGCACGTTCTGGAGGAAAAAATTTAAATAACATAAGTTGCCACCTAATTAATCGCTCTTTAGCATCCACATATATAAAAACAAAACTAAAGGTATTTCAAAGAAATCAAAATGCAATACGTTCAACAATCCTTTCTAGCAGTTACTAATGCGGGCAAGCGATGCGTTAAGCAGCCAAATGGCTAGCAGAAAAGTGCGCGTACCGTATCACCATTTGTCGACTTTCCCAACCGCCTAATTCTTGTAGCACATTCAGAAGCGTACCGTTCTGGACATGCCAACTTGCCCAAGTATGACGTAAATCGTGCCAACGAAAATCATCAATTCCCGCAAGCTTTAAGCTTTCTTGTTAATTTGCACTAAAAATTGACCCCACTTCTCCAGAATGCAACGGAACTTGGCCCACGTTAGTAGGACAATTCGACCTGTCGCATCAACAGGAGATCGGAGTGATCAACGTGGCTTTGTTAGGCACCATCTGACGCTGGCACTTTCGTGACCAGATCCCTTTACGAGAAATCGCGAGGCGACCGGGAATTTCACGCAATACCGTCCACCCCTATCAACGATCAGAAACGACTGCACCCTCCTATGCGGAGCGGCGTTCTACCAGTGGTTTAGACAAATACTCGATTCAATTATCAGGCTGGCTCAAGGCCCGAGGCAGGCAAGCCACGTAAGCAGCGACGCAACTTGAAACAGATCCATGAGGATCTTAAAGAGCTGGGTTATGAAGGGTCATATGACCGCGTGGCGGAGTTTGCCAGGCAGTGGAAGGCGGGTCAATCGGAGTGGGGCAATTCCGCGAGCAAACGAACAGTGAAGGCCAAACAAATTGGGCAAAAACTGGACAAAGCCTTATCGGAAGAAATAAACAAGGGTTAGCGCAATAGCTAACCCTTTGTTTTTTATAGCGAATTTGGTGGGCCTCCCGTGAGTCGAACACGGCACCAACGGATTATGAGACACATGCTCTACGACCGATGGATGTTTCACACCAAATGGAGACGAAAAGCACAATCCGGCAAAAAACATATACACTCAGCCAAAATCTCAATCAATTTTCACAGAAACAGTTTCCCGCAAAATCGGTGTTATTGCAGGATTACGCGCATCAATTTCAGCGCTATTTAAATGCTCACGCGGTGGCGACTCAATCTGAGCTAAACAACCTCCAGAGATCTGCACTACTGTACCGTTATGAGTACCGGAGCAAATGGTGACATGGGGCTTACCTAAAGGTTTCCAAGCCCACCCAGCCACGGTTGCCCCCTCTATACGATCACCATGTTGTACGAACGATGTAATAAAATGAACAATTGAAGCAGGATCGCTATAAGCTTCCTCAATTTTTGCTTCACCCCGCATTCCAAGACGAAATCGAAATTGCATTCTCTTTGTCTTAGGACACCTCAATGGCGGCGGAGTTCCCCATTTTCTGGTCTGGAGACGAAGCTTTTCGCCTTCAACGGAACTACCGGTGCTAGAAGAAAATGCCATCTTTTAATTAAGTACCCGATATAAGATTTGACCAATTAAAAGAAAACTGCGTCTGAGGAGGCAACGTTTTCTGGAGATTCAATGCTTTTTCTACAGACTCAGTATCCACCTCTAAATACTCTGCCATTTCACTATCGCTAAGCTTAAAGTCTAAAAGCCGATTCAATCTTCCGACAATATCAACCAAACTTTCAGGTGAAACACTCCTTGCCTCAGAGACATACGCATTAGCCTCCTCTTCAAACTCTTTGTCGTCAAGAGCTCCAATCAAATAAGCACTATACACAGACTGGTAATTTATATATTTTCTTTGCCAGTTTGCAACCACCTTAAGCGCCTCAACGTCACAGTGCGACTGAAAAGCAGCAGATCCGAATGCAGAAACCAATTCCGTAGTTTGATAAGAATTAATTGATACATATTTAGTCGCAGTATCAATCACGACACGATGAACAGTATCACTTCTGAACGGTGGAATAGTCAAACTATGAGGAACAATAGTTGCAGCACCAGCATAAGGCTTCCCAGAAAAAATGAGCGGCGTGAGAGTAGTCGTCTTCACCGATACCAAATCATCCATTTCATTCCCCTTTAGGCAATTCCATTCCAATTATGGAAGAGAATTTCTTATCCACGAAATCATCGAAAGCACTCAATAACTGCGAAGGCATTTCCTCAGAGCCCTTCTTTTCGGCAATAGGCATATTATTTACATCGATTTTAACTGTTAATCCATTCTCAATCACTGGAAGAGAATTCAAATTCACATCAGGGATGGGAGAAGTCATTTTGAAACTCACCTCAAATTTCCTTGTCTCATACGGACTAACGGAAAAATTCAAGAAAAGGTCTTCAACTTTATAACCCAAATTAATTTGAAAGGAGCCAACTTCCCCGAGCTTCTCGGTCTTAATAAAACGTTCGTGTAAAATCTGCAGTTCCGACTTAATATCCATCATTTGCCGAGGGAAATTCACCTCAACAACAAGTCCGTTCAGTGCATATTCCGAAAAATCACGGAAAACATAACATCTGCGACAAAACTCTAAAACATTTTTTCGCAACGCCGCCAGTTGTGCAGAAAAGGAAAGCCCAGACCCATGAAAACCCAACTGAAGCTGGCAGGCAGCTTGCGATATAGCAATAGATTTTTTCTCCGACTGAAAGATCAACCGGGCTTGATTCGGATCGGCGCTATCCGGCACGTTAGTTTGCTGCGATTGTCCATTGACGAACCCAGCAAATGCAGCCTCAGCTTGCGCTTGCTCAAATCGAACTTTGAGCGCTGGATTACGGAAGTTCAAGATGTAGACCGCGCTACCGATGTAAGGCTTTTCAGCAATGTTCATAGTTGATTAGTCAATTTTCCTACTGTGTCATACTTCATGATAGCAGAGTAGATATGTACAACCTAGAACTTCCACAACCCCAGTGACAGCATTAGTTGACGTTGTCAATGCATTAAATATACTCTGGAAGAATCAGCGAAGGCAACTTGGTCACGTAAGCCGCCAAGTGTTGCGCTGAAAAATGAGCATATCTCCGAACCATCTGCGGGCTTTCCCATCCGCCCAACTCCTGAAGAACGTTCAACGGAGTTCCGTTCTGTACATGCCAACTTGCCCACGTATGCCGTAAATCATGCCAGCGGAAATCATCGATACCAGCACGCTTTAGAGCCTTTTTCCATGCAGCCGTGCTGACCTTGGCAATGGTTTCCCCCTTGAAAGCGAAAACATGAGTAGGGTGTCGACCAGCCTGTACAGACAACACACGCATAGCATCTTGATTGAGAGGCACTGCTATAGCGCGACGAGTCTTTGACTGATCAGGATGTACCCATGCCATACAGCGCGACAAATCAATTTGCGACCACTCCAACCCCGTAACATTTGATTTCCGAAGCCCGGTAGCGAGAGAAAAAGCCGCCATTTCGGCAAGGTGAGACGGCAGCTGCTCCAACAATCGCTGAGCCTGTAGCGGCGTAAGATAGCGCACACGGCGCGTAGGCTCTTTTAACAAACGCACCCGAGGAACCTCCCCCATCCACTCCCAGTCATAAGCGGCCCGACGAAGAATAGCTCGCAATAGCGCTAACATTCGATTCACTGTGCCGTTTGCAACGCCGGATTTCACCTTTCTCAGAGTGATGGCATCGACCACGCTACGATCTATGTCGGTCAGAGGCACACCGGCCAACAGTGGAGCAAGCCAACGAAGAATACATCGATCAGACTGAATTGATGCCTTATCCGACTTTTCAAGAACCCAGCGCGCCACTGCATCGTCCCAAGTTTTCGCGATACCTGTGTCCACGGACAAAGCTAACTGCATCGAATCGTTAATGCCCATCTAGATGCCTCGCAACATTTCCTCACGGGAAATAATACATCAATAGTGACAAGTTTTTAAAATGGGCAATACTCCGGATCAACCAAGCCGGGCGCAGTAGCCAGATAAACAATCCCAAGCGCGTTGTTACACCAAGTGTCTAGGTTTTCCACGCAATGCCCCTCAATCAGCCTAAAAGCCTCATGGACAGCAGCCAGCATGCATGTGCACCCCGGAAGACGCCATGACTGGACATCAGGCACCACAAGCCCCCTTGAGCGGAAATAACGCTTTTGATTCAGTTCACGGCAAGCCATTTCCTTGCCGCAGTATTTGGCGATATATGCGGCGAGCCGATGAGCACCCTTGACTCCAAAACCGAATGAATGAGGATCGCGCACATTGACCTGACCCATTTGCTGGCCATCGGCACCACGGCCCAGCACGCTTTGCCAGATTGACCGCAGCAGCGCATACATTTGTCGCCCAGTCACCGCGATATGAAAATGCAATGCGCCACGCTGTTGCTCTTCGATAACGGCGACGTAATGGAATTGCTTGTGCTTGCCAAGCTTGCGGCAAAACGCCTTGAAATGCTTCAGCGCAGTCTCACGATCCATCATATTTTCCCTATACGTGAGTGTCACCATCCGATCAGCAGAAATAGCCTTGCAGCAGTCACGAACTTTTTGCTTGGCACGACGCCCCGCCAATTCTTCGCTGGCCTCACGGTTTTCAGACTCGCCACGCTTGGCACGCACACGAGTCATCGCAGGTCCCACAAAACTTTTATCCTTCGTGACGGTAACGACGCATTGACCATCAGGAAAGACGCGCCTACGGGCCGTATAGTTGTCCTGAAACGTACCCTTTGTGCCATCGTCATTCCACCAAACAGGTTTCGTGTAATCAGGATCAGCGCCAACATGACCAACAACAATTGACTGGGAAGCGTTTTCGATATCTAATTCGTTCATTGGTATTCCTGTGATAGCAGGTTTATCAAGGGCCTCGCTCAGTTGCTGCTGATCGGGGCCTTTTTTTGTGCTTTAAAAATCCTTCATTTCCCTATGACACCGACTGTGTTTTATATGTCTGTGTTCTTAAGTGTTCTCAATACAAGTTTAGGCGGCGCTTCGCGCCGCCCTCGCTAGCTGCGCAACGCATCGGGCGGCACGAGCTTGCAAGCTCAGCGACAAGAACGCCGTCAACATACGACCTACGCGCTCCCGCTTGTTTGCGAACCAATTTGCCTTGCAAATCGGCCCGCCATTTATCCCTACCGCTTCCTCAACAGCCGATCACGCAACAACCGATCAACTAAGCTATCTTGGGTCTCTCCCTTAAACTGAAGAAACGTGTGCATAGCGTCGAACACCTCACGAGACACCACAACCGTCAACACCTCTTTCCCGCCGTCCCTGAGCCTCTGTCGTTGAAGCTGCTTGCGTTCGGCGGCAGACAACGGAGCAACATCACCAGCAGGTCGACCACGACGCCGCGGCAAATCCCCGATCATGTCCAACGTACGGTTATCCTCTACTTGCTTCATGCCCACCTCAATTAGCGTGACAAGTCACAGTAATTCCTATGCAGATCACATGCCGACAGGCGACTTGCGCGGAGGGTCAGACGGCGGATTGCCAAACACCGCTACCTGCGCAGCCTCCGATTTCGGAGAACCATCGGCCACCTGCTGCCCTCCCCGGCCTTCCAAAACGCGCACAGACTCCGCAGTACGTTCTGTCGATCGACGATCTCTATCCGCATCAAACTCTTGAAAGAAGCCATTGCGGGCGAACTCAATGCACATGCTGTACTTCACATCGAGCGCCGTTCCCTGCTGAGAAAAACAGCGGCACTTGTCCGACACCTGAATACATGCCGCCGGGACAGGCACGCGAGTGGGCTTCGTGAGTTCGTCATATTTGGGAGCAGTCTGTACAAGGCCCTCAATACGCGGAGTATTCATCTGCACGTAGTGCCTCATATCTTCTTTGGGATCAAACTCCGCCGGACGCACACCCACAGATTTCGACTGAGTCGCAACGGGAGATTGAGCAGCGACAGCATCAGCAGGCGGCAATTGAGGTTTTTGATTTTTACCTATCGTCAGCTTATAGACCAAGAAGGCACAAGCCACCAAGATCACAGGCGTCAACAACAGCAACTTGGCGCGCATCGGAATGCTACGTTTCATCGTATGCTCGTCAGCAGACTTATAGAGCTTGTATATGCTCTTATCAAATGCCCACTTCGTTTTTTCCGAATCGTTACGCGACGACGGCTTATCGCAGTTGTCTTTCACTGAGTCCCACTTGTGGACCGTAGACACTTCCATACCCCACACGCGAACCATGTGACGATGCCGTCCGGCGAGTCGCCTAATCGCAGGGTCAATCAGCGATGGATGCTGTGTAATGAAAAAAAGATCGATACCCAAATGACGATGCGTCTCTAAATCGGTAACATGCTTCGGCGGCTGAGACCCAAGCGACCGGTTACGAAAAATTCGCTGCGCCTCATCAATGAGGACAATCGATTTCGGCGGAACATCCATCCACTTTGTCGGATCAATTTCCTGCCAATCCAACTTCAACTCAGGAATGCCAGAGTAGAACACCGGCCGATTTTCACGCAATGCCAAATCTCGAACGAGACCAATAGTGAAAAGGGTTTTCGCATTACCCGGCAACCCAGTTATGAGGTCAATCACGCTGCACCTCCACCACCTGATTTTTTAGTCACGAGCTTGGTCAACGAGGTTCCACCAGCAAGCTTCACAACAAGCGCAGCAGAGTATGCAGAGAAGATCACCCCGATAGCTTTATCTACCCAGCACCACGCCAAGAACGACACCACGTCTGCGGGCAACGCAGCCATATTCCCCTTGATCTGATCCAGCAACCAGTTGATGCTCAAATCAAACCCGCTATAGGTCACATAAGACATACCCAACGCGATCAACACACGACCTACCATCGAACCAGCGATAGTCAAAAGCCCACCAAGCAAAGCAGTCAATAACGGCATGGCCTACTCCCGAATGACAGCACCGGACAGCAACTTAAACGACACCATCAAAGCGACGATCATGATTGCGTACCGGAGCACGATAAGAGCGCTACAAGCGCGAGAAAATGGAATCACGACCTCACGGCCTTGAATAGTGAAGGACTTATCCGCAAAGCACTGGCCGCCACCGAGCCAACCCGACTGATCGAGGGTCTTTGGCACATTGACCTCAGTACCATTTTCAGGCGTCGGCAAATCATCGCTCTTCGGGTCTTGCCCATCTAGAACCTGCTTACCGAGCTTCCCGATACCCGACTCATTCGCGGCCTGCGCATCCTGAATATCACGACAGTTCTGCTCCGCGACCTGGCGAAGCATGGCGCATTGGATAGCGTCACCATCACAATAGACAGCCGCACCACAAGAGACAGTCGCCGAAGAATTTTTGCAAATATTAAGAGACGGATTGCGCTGACAAAGATCACCGCTTCCACCAGATCCGCTGCCAGGATTTGTACCCGTACCGGGGTCAGTTGTTCCGCCACCGGGATTAGTCGTGCCACCGCCCGGATTCGTTGTTCCGCCACCGGGATTCGTTGTGCCACCACCGGGATTCGTTGTGCCTCCACCCGGATTAGTTCCAGTACCCGGATCGGTAGTTCCACCGCCCGGATTGGCGCCGCCGTTATATGGCGTAGGGTCTTGAGTAGGCTGGCCGGTCTCACCGCCATCCTCCCCTGTTTCCTCTGTGGTGGCACTGCAATAAATACGCTTCACGCCGACAGCAACCTCAGAATCACCGGACTTCGCATAGCATTGCGTTTCCTGCTTAATACGGACCATACAACCATGCTGCGACCACGGAGCCGGATCGGAAAGCACCTGAGAAATCTGGTGAGTAGTCGGATTGCCATAACCAGCAAGAACTTCAACAGTATCGCTGGCCGTACCTTGTGTACACTCGCCCGTAATCGTGAGCCTCACATTGCTAGACCCGTAGTCTTTGGTCTTGAAAGTAAACGACCCACCACCCGGCACTTTCATAGCCTCACTAATGCCGGAGCAAGATGCACCATCAGACATATAGGACGGTAAACCGTTCTTCAGCACGTCACAAGACTGCGGCTCAAAGACGTTACCGTATGCGACGAGTTGCCCATCGCCATAATAAAAAATAGTCCTTTTGGCATGGGCAAAATCAGAAGCCATCACAAGAACTATGACGACAAAAAAATAACAGAAGCGATTAATCATGGAACAAAATCCACCAAGCGCCGCAGACCGCGACCAGAAAAATAATGCCCATAACGCCCTCCACAATTCGTAAAAAAAAAGGGGCCGAAGCCCCGCCCTACAAAGGCCGCTCAGCTGATTACAGCGCCGAACGAATGTACTTCAGCGCCCGGATCGACACCAGAACGACCAGCACCGCAGTACCCACCACACCAGCAGCCGTACCAGCATCGGTAATGGCAGCGGTCAGCGCAGTCGTATCGGTTGCGGCACTCGCAGCACCAGCGACAACAGCGCCACCAACAGCCAGCAAGCCACGTTTCAGAAACTTATTCATCTTGATTCCTTTCAGAGATAGACAACGATTTAATGATTTGCTTGATACCCCAGACACCGGCCCACAAAAGGGCAACGTAGCCCGAGATAACTTGCGCATCAGCGATACTCAAACTACCCAGCTCATTCCAAGCCGGATAGGTAGGAGTAGGAGAAGTCCCAGCAGACAGCGTATGAAAAATCTGGTCATATTCTGCGCTCGTCAGCAGGACAAAATCACACGCAGTCGAGTTGTTCTGCGTTCCGCTCTTCGCAAGAACAAGACCGCCGGAAACACCGTTAATCTTGGGAGCAGGCCCAGTTAGAGCGGCTTCGAATGCGCAAACAGGCATGACTAACTACCCGCTTTCGCAGCCACACCAGCCGAAGCCACAGACGCCGGCGGCACAGTTACAGCGGCAGCAGATGCCGGCGCAGCACTAGGAGAACGACTGGCAGGGGCTGCAGTGCGAGCAGCCGATTGCTGCAACGTCATATCCGCGACACGGCCACCAATGCGCTTGTCCTGACTGATAGCGATTTCAAACTCAACGGCATACATGCCCGGCACGATGTCCTTAAAACGCTCAGGCACAAGCAGCTCACCGACGAGAAGACTGACCAGACCCGTATCACGATCAGCCTTATGCACAATGCACTCGGCAAATAGCATCGAATAATCCTTCAACGTCTTTTTGGAAAAACCCGAGCGCGGCAAAACGCCCAAAATCTCGACCATCACCTTTCGGACAGGCGCACCAGCTGCAGCGGCATCCCACGGCTTAATATCAGCAACCTCGGAAACGATGCGGCCATTGGTAGCAACAGCAGCATCGAACTCAACGCGATAAACGCCCTTAGGCAAATCCTTGTACCGAACAGGCAACGATAAAACACCAATGCGCGGTTGCACTTCGCCGGTCTCCGGGTCTGGATCACGCACCACACATTGCGCGTTACGAATGTCGTAATCGTTACCCGTCTTACGCGAAGTGCCAGCAACCTGTACAACGTGAATAATTTCGATCTTGGCTTGCATAGCTATACCTTTCAGAATGAGCCCTCTAGGGCATTTCAAAACGCCATCAGGCGCGGTTATAAATCCAATAAATGCTTATTTGCTTTGTCAGACAAAACGGTCATCACACGACGTGCAGCGCTCAGCGCTGGATACCAAATCGACGGATCGGCATCAATGCGAACACGCCCTTCCAGACAAGCTATCTCGACCAGCAACGCCGACTTGAGCACGCGAACCTCAGCAGCGTTTAAAACCAGCGACAAAGACCACTCAGACATGCGACACCAGCACAGCGCGATAAACACAGAGCTTCGAAAAACGATTCAGCTCACTGACCAAATCGGCAGCACCTTCAGCCGAATAGAAATCTGAAAACTGCAGGCTATCCGCCCAATCGACCTCCCTCACCAGACGCACTTGCAGCCGGTAGCGATCACCGGGAATAGAGCAGTTCTGATGGGCGCTGACGGTGACGGACATAATTTCCTCGTTCTGAATTAGCGTGACTTGTCACGTAAACCTGTACCCAATGGGTACATGCTGTGATATCGTTTACTTCGTCCAATCGGACAAAAGTATTTGTCCAAACGGACAACTTGAAGGCGATGATAATGTCCGAACGGACAAATTGCTATTTGGAAAAAACTATGGAATACGCAGAATTGATAGAAAAGGCCCTAAAGGGCCGCAAAGTGTTGCCACTTTCGAAGGAATGGGGAGTTGCAGCAAAAACGCTCGACCGTTACATCAACGGTGAGCGCATGCCTGACTTCTATACAACCGTAAAAATCATCGAAGATTCCGGCGTACCAGCCGATGAGGCTGTGAGGATCATAGCTGCCCAGGAGCAGCTACGGAAAGATGGTGGGCCTCCCGTGAGTCGAACACGGCACCAACGGATTATGAGTCCGCTGCTCTAACCAAGCATGAGCTAGAGGCCCAGAAGTCTTGCTTTGCGCTGGGAGCCTTGCCGGCCCCTCCTACGCGCTGTCGTTTTTAAAACGAACTCGCGAGGATAAGGGCTAGCGCGGCCACTAGTCAAGTCTTAGTTGCCTTCCAAGAAGCTTTTCAGCTTGTCCGAACGCGATGGGTGGCGCAGCTTGCGCAGTGCCTTGGCTTCGATCTGGCGGATACGCTCGCGCGTCACGTCGAACTGCTTGCCCACCTCTTCCAGCGTGTGGTCGGTCGACATTTCGATACCGAAACGCATCCGCAGCACCTTGGCTTCGCGCGGGGTCAGCGAGTCCAGCACATCCTTGACCACGCCGCGCATCGAGGCGTGCAGCGCGGCATCCGACGGCGCCAGGGTGTTGTTGTCCTCGATGAAGTCGCCCAGGTGCGAATCGTCGTCGTCGCCGATCGGCGTCTCCATCGAAATCGGTTCCTTGGCGATCTTCATGATCTTGCGGATCTTGTCCTCGGGCATCTCCATCTTGATGGCCAGCGTCGCCGGGTCCGGCTCGGCGCCGGTTTCCTGCAGAATCTGGCGGGAAATCCGGTTCATCTTGTTGATGGTTTCGATCATGTGCACCGGGATACGGATGGTGCGCGCCTGGTCGGCGATCGAACGGGTGATGGCCTGGCGGATCCACCACGTCGCATACGTCGAGAACTTGTAGCCGCGGCGGTATTCGAACTTGTCCACCGCCTTCATCAGGCCGATATTGCCTTCCTGGATCAGGTCGAGGAATTGCAGGCCACGGTTGGTGTATTTCTTGGCGATCGAGATCACCAGGCGCAAGTTGGCCTCGGTCATCTCGCGCTTGGCCTTGCGCGCCTTCATTTCACCGGCCGCCATCTGGCGGTTGATGTTGCGCAGGTCCGGCAGCGGCAGCACCACGCGCGCTTGCAGGTCGATCAACCGCTGCTGCAGTTCCTTGATGGTCGGGATGTTGCGGCCCAGGATGGCGCTGTACGCGTGCCCTGCGGCCACTTCGCCATCAACCCATTCCAGATTGGTTTCGTTGCCAGGGAAGACTTTGATGAAGTGGGCGCGCGGCATGCCGCACTTGTTCACGGCCACGTCCAGGATCTGCTTCTCGATGTGGCGCACCTCATCGACCTGACCGCGCAGGGTGTCGCACAGCTTCTCCACCACCTTGGCGGTGAAGCGGATGCCCAGCAGCTCGAACGAGATCGCTTCCTGCGCCTTGACGTAGGCCTTGGAGTTGTAGCCTTCCTTCTCGAAGGCGCGGCGCATCTTGTCGAATTGCAGGGAGATGACGTCGAATTTTTCCAGCGCGGCGTTTTTCAACGCTTCCAGCTGTTCGGCCGAGAAACCGGCGGCGCCCGAGGCGCTCGCTTCTTCCTCTTCCTCTTCTTCCTCTTCTTCCTCTTCCTCTTCTTCCTCGTCCTCTTCGGCTGGGGCTGGCGGCGCTACCGGCGCGGCCACTTCCTCGTTCTCGTCGACCAGGCCGTCAACGATTTCGTCGATCTTGATTTCATCGGCGCGGATGCGGTCGGAGGCGGCGATGATCTCGGCGATCGTCACCGGGCAGGCGGAAATGGCTTGGATCATGTCCTTGAGGCCGTCTTCGATGCGCTTGGCGATCTCGATTTCGCCTTCGCGGGTCAGCAGTTCGACCGAGCCCATCTCGCGCATGTACATGCGCACCGGGTCGGTGGTGCGGCCGAAATCGGAGTCGACCGTCGACAGCGCCGCTTCGGCGGCCGCTTCGGCTTCGTCGTCGCTGGTGACGGTGGCGACGTTGTCGGACAGCAGCAGGGTCTCGGCGTCCGGCGCGTGCTCGTAGACGGCGATGCCCATGTCGTTGAAGGTGCCGATAATGCCTTCGATCGCTTCAGGATCGACGATATTTTCCGGCAAGTGGTCGTTGATCTCGGCGTACGTGAGGAAGCCACGTTCCTTGCCGAACTTGATCAGGGTCTTGAGTTTCTGGCGGCGGCGTTCGAGTTCTTCCTCGGTGGCTTCCGTGTCCGACGAGAAAGCGTCCTTCAGCAGCGCCTTTTCCTTGGCCTTGCGGTCCTTGGCCTTGGCCTTGTCGACCGCCTTCAGTTCGGCGCGCTCGACCGCGTTCAGCGCGGCGACTTCGTCGTTTTCAGGCTGAAATTCCTTCGGCTTGCGGCCGCGCCGGCCCGGCACTTTGACCGATGGCAGCACGTAGCCCGAAGTATCGATGGCAGCAAGCGTGGCCGCGTCGGTGGTCTGGCTGACCGCCGGCGGGTTGCTGGCGACACGCGTTTCCGATTTGTCCGCCGTTTTAGCGGATTTTGCGGTCACTTTGCTCGGCTTTGCAGCCGCTTTGGATTCAGGTTTCTTGATTGGCACAGGCGCTTTCGATTACACAACGACTTGCTTATTTAGGATAAAGTTTCTTGCGGCCCTCACGGGCCTACGTCTTCGAACATGCCGACTGCACAAGTCCGACAATACTACGACTTACTTACACCTGGTCGGGCCGATCGACCTCAACAGAATTCCACCTCTCTTGGCGGAAATTCTACTGCATCGGACACGCGCGTGGGGGCGAGAAACCATGACCGGGTTGGATCAACCCAAGCTGGCCCCGGCCGCCGACACCCGTCATCCCATGTCGATCAAGAGCCTAACTGACTGAAAACAAACACACTCTGAACTGAAAAACGATGCCAAAACATACAACACTTAGCGTTTTATTATAGCACGTCACTTTTCATTTTCCAGAGGGCAGAACCCCACTTCGGCCCCTGCAAGCATGACAGAAACATTACTATACAAAACGATCTGCAACATTAACGGTTCGCCAACTCCGCCTGGGCTTCGCGCAGCAATTGATCCTGCTGGGCGGTCAGCTCCCGGTAGCGTACGCCGATCTCGTCGGACGACAACCCTGCCGCGAACAACTGACTCAATTCCTGCTTCAGCGCGTCGTTCTTCACCTGGCGGATCGCGCCGCGCAGGAACAGGCGCACCGCGTCGTAATCCGATTCCGGCTCCTTGACGATCTCGCCAATGATGCCGTCGTACTCGTCGCCCTGCGACTTCAGGTGCTGGGCGAAGGCGGCGAAACTGCCGTTCGGACCCAGCGCCTGGGCCGACGCCACCAGCTGCGCCAGCCGTTCAGCCGGCTCGGCGCCGAAGTAATTGAACGCCGCCAACGCGGAGGCGTCGATATCCAGCGCCAGCGGCGGATGCGCCACCAGCAGCCGTACGATCTGCAACTCCAGCCCGACCGGCACCGGCCGTCCGGTGCGGGGCGGCGCCTGGCGCGCCACGGCCACCGGCTTGGCCAGCTCGAACAGTACCTCGATCTCGGACGGCGTGGTCTGCGTCAGCTGCGCCAGGCCGCGCACGATCTGAAGGCGCAGCGCCGTCGGCGTCATCGATTGCAACATCGGCTTGGCGTCGAACTGGGCGCGCGCGCGGCCTTCCGGACTCTGCAAATCATGCTCGCCAACCGCTTCCTTGACCAGGAACTGCGACAGCGGCATGGCCTCGTGAATCTCCTGCTCGAACGCTTCCTTGCCGTGGGCGCGGACGTAGCTGTCCGGATCGTGCTCGGTGGGCAGGAACAGGAACTTGATGGTCTTGTTGTCCGTCACGTGCGGCAGACAGGCTTCCAGCGCGCGCCGCGCGGCGCGGCGGCCGGCCTTGTCGCCGTCGAAACTGAAGATCACCGTGTCGGTTTGACGCAACAATTTCTGTACATGATGGGTGGTGCAGGCGGTGCCCAGCGTTGCCACGGCTTGCGGGAAACCCATCTGCGCCAATGCCACCACGTCCATATATCCCTCCGTCACCAGCACATAGCCCGCATCGCGGATCGCCTGGCGCGCTTCGAACAAGCCATACAGTTCGAATCCCTTTGAAAATAAAGGCGTTTCGGGAGAATTCAAGTACTTCGGTTCGCCGTGGTCCAGCACCCGGCCGCCAAAGGCGATGACCTGGCCTTTGGTGTTTTTAATCGGAAACATCACGCGCTCGCGGAAGCGGTCGTAGCGTTTGCGGTTGCCGCCGTCCTCGTCCACCTTGTCGATCACCAGGCCGGCCTCGGCCAGCGCCACCGCCTCGTAGTCGGGGAAGATGGAGCGCAGGTTGTCCCAGCCGGCCGGCGCGTAGCCCAGGCCGAATCGGGCGGCGATTTCGCCGGTCAGGCCGCGGTTCTTCAGGTAGGCGATGGCGTCGGTGGCGCCGCGCAATTGTGCACGGTAGAAATCGCTGGCGCGCGTCATCGCCTCGGTCAGGGCCAGGCTCTGCGCGGCCATTTGCGCGCGCTGGGCCGGCGGTATCTTGTCGTCCTGCTCGGGCACCACCATGCCGACATTTTGAGCCAGCTCTTTGACGGCATCGACAAAGCCCATGCCGGAATATTCGATCAGGAAACCGATCGAGGTGCCGTGGGCGCCGCAGCCGAAGCAGTGGTAAAACTGCTTGGTCGGGCTGACCGTGAAACTGGGCGATTTTTCATTGTGAAACGGGCACAGGCCCATGAAATTCGCGCCGCCTTTTTTCAGCTGCACGTAACGTCCGACCACGTCGACGATGTCGACCCGGTTCAGCAAATCGGAAATAAAGGATTGTGGGATCACAGGGCTATACGGTCTTGTTATGGATCAGACTATACCGCCGCGCCGATCCGGTTTTGACGCGGATCAAGCGACGGCGGCGGGAACAACAGGCCTCAGGCCGGAGCCAGCGCCTTCTTGACCAGCGCGGACACCACAGTCATGTCGGCACGGCCAGCCAGCTTGGGCTTGACGATGGCCATGACCTTGCCCATGTCCTGCGGACCGGCGGCGCCCGAGGCGGCCACGGCGGCGGCCACTTCGGCGGCAATTTCCTCGTCGGACAGGCCGGCTGGCATGTAGGCGGTCAGCACCACCAGTTCGGCTTTTTCGATATCGGCCAGGTCGGCGCGGCCGCCGGCTTCGAACTGGGTGATCGAATCCTTGCGCTGCTTGATCATTTTTTCCACAATGGCCACGGTCTGGTCGTCGTTGACTTCGATGCGCTCGTCCACTTCCTTGCGCTTGATTTCCGCCAGGATCAGGCGGATGGTCGCCAGGCGACCGGCTTCCTTGGCGCGCATGGCGGTTTTCATGTCTTCGGTGATTTGTTCTCTCAAGCCCATGGCGTTTCTTTCAGAAAATTGTAGGAGTAAAAATGCGAAAACCCGCCGCGGCGAACCGGGGCGGGTATTCTCTAGATGCAACAGGATACAACCCGAGGCGTGAGCGCCATACTGCCGGGTTGAATCTGCAAGAGCAGTCTTAGAAGAGTTTTTTCGGCAGTTGCTGGCTGCGGATGCGCTTGTAGTGACGCTTCACTGCAGCTGCCAGCTTGCGCTTACGCTCAGCCGTTGGCTTTTCGTAGAACTCGCGTGCGCGCAATTCGGTCAGCAGACCGGTTTTTTCGATGGTGCGTTTGAAGCGACGCATTGCGACTTCGAACGGCTCGTTTTCTTTAAGGCGAATAGTGGTCATGTAAAAATTCAAACCGTTTGAGGTTATAGGGAGAAAGAGACTATAGCAGCTTTTGCGAGAAAATGGAAGACGCCTGGCCATCTGAACGGCCAACCGTAAGGCTTTCACTGCAAAAACAACGCGGCGTATGGTGCAATCTTTCTACAACTTCAACGATTGCGGGACGCCACTAACTTCCAAGGATCGCCAGTATATCAGACCGCCTGCCCCGCCGCCACACCTGAAGCCCAGGCCCACTGGAAGTTGTAGCCGCCCAGCCACCCGGTGACGTCCACCGCCTCGCCGATGAAGTACAGGCCCGGCACTTTATTGGCCATCATGCTCTGCTGCGACAGCTCGCGGGTGTCGACGCCGCCGCGCGTGACTTCGGCCTTTTTGTAGCCTTCGGAACCGTTGGGCGTGATGGTCCACTGGTTGATGGCCGCGCCCAGCTTGCGCAGCTGCGCGTCGGGCAGGTCGGCCAGGCGCGCGTCCGGCGCCAGGCCGTGCGCCAGCAGCAAGCCTTCCGCCAGGCGCGCCGGCAGCCATTGCGACAGCACATTGCCCAGCTGTTTCTTGATCGTGCCCTTGCCTTCGATCAGCGTGGCCGCCAGGTCCAGCTCGGGAATCAGGTTGATGACGATGGGCGTGCCGGGCGTCCAGTACGAGGAAATCTGCAGGATCGCCGGGCCGGACAGGCCGCGGTGGGTGAACAGCAAATCTTCGCGGAAGCGTCCGCCGGTCGGGTTGCGGCCCTTGAAGGAGCCGGTTTCCACATCCACCTCCAGCGCGATGCCGGCCATTTCCACGAACGGCGCCCACTGCTGCGGGTCGAAGGTCAGCGGCACCAGCGCCGGGCGCGGCTCCACCATGCGCAGGCCGAACTGCTCGGCGATGCGGTAGCCGAAGTCGGTGGCGCCGATCTTGGCGATCGACAGGCCGCCGGTGGCGATCACCACGCTGTCGGCCTCGATGTCGCCGCTATCGGTTTGCAAGACGAAGCCGCCCTCGTCCGCCCGCGCCAGGCTGGTGACCTTGCACGGCATGCGCCAGTGCACGTCGCCGGCCGAGCATTCGTCCTTGAGCATGTCGATGATCTGTTCGGCGGAGTCGTCGCAGAACAGCTGGCCGCGATGTTTCTCGTGGTAGCCGATGCGGTGCTTCTTCACCAGCGCGACGAAGTCGGCGGGGGTGTAGCGCGACAGCGCGCTCTTGCAGAAGTGCGGATTCTCGGACAGAAAGTTGGCCGGGCCGGCGTTGATGTTGGTGAAGTTGCAGCGGCCGCCGCCGGAGATGCGGATTTTCTCGGCCAGCTTGGTGGCGTGGTCGATCAGCACCACGCGCTTGCCGCGCTGGGCCGCCGTGGCCGCACACATCATGCCGGCCGCGCCCGCGCCGATTACCGCTACATCAAACTTTGCCATATCAAATCCAATCGTCCAAAGGCGTATTGTACTTGAAGGCTCCGCCCGCTCATCTGCTGGCTTACTCGATCGGCTCGCTCACCCGCTGGCGCGACTGCAGCGTGCGCGACACCAGCAGGCACTGCTGCACCTGCTCGGCGATCGATGGCGGCACCGGCACCTCGCCGTCCAGCACCGAGCGGATCCAGGCCGCCGTGGTGGCCGCGCCCTTATCCTCCGGCAGCAGCGGCAGTTCGCCAACCAGGGTCTGCTTGGGCACCAGCGTGGTGCGCAGGCCGCCGTGGAACCAGTCGATCTGCTGCGCCTTGTTGGCGTTGGCCACGGTCTCGCCCTCGGTGCCGCGCATCAGGAAGGCGTCGCCGCGCTCCGGCAGGGCCGCCGTGGTGAAGTATTCGCCCAGCATTTCCAGATACTCGGGGTGCGTGTACGACACCAGCCGCAGCGCCGGCCCGGCGAACGGCTGCATGATCTTGACCAGCGTGTGGGTGGAGTTGCGCACGCCCAGCCGGCGCCGCAGCGACAGCAGGTGGGCCAGCTTGGGCGCCAGCACGTCGATGGTGATGAAGGCCGGATGGCCCTGCGACATGGCCTCCTCCGCCTCGGACCGGTGGCGCGCGGCCGGCACGCCCAGCGCCTCGAACACCTCAGCCGTGGCGACCCGCCCGGCGTCGTGCGCCACGCCGTGCACCAGCACCGGCACGCCCTCGCGCGCCAGCAGCATGGCCAACAGCGGCGTCAGGTTGGCCATCTTGCGGGCGCCGTTGTAGGTCGGGATGCAGACCGGCGCGAACTGGCCCGGCGGCGCGCTGAGCGGCTCGAAGGCGGCCTCGGCCGCGTCGAGGAAGCCGGCGATCTCCTCCACCGATTCGCCCTTGATGCGCATGGACAGCAAGATGCCGCCCAGCTCCAGGTCGGAAACGCGGCCGTCCAGCATGGCCGCATACAGGTCGTGGGCGTCGTCGCGGGTCATGCTGCGCGCGCCGTTTTTGCCGCGGCCTATTTCTTTGATGAAACGTGCGGCCGGGAATGGTTCGATGATGGTTGGTGTGGTCATGGCGTCAGCTTAAACCAGTCCGCCGCATTTCGGCTACACTATCCCTCCCCCGAAATAAATATACGTAGAGAATCATGATCTCCCCAGATATCGAAAACATCAACGTCACCTCGTTCGCGCCGATGCCGTCGCCGGAAGCCTTGCACAGCAAGCTGCCGCTGACCGACAGCGCGTCGGACACCGTGATGAAGGGCCGCGAGGCCCTGCGCAACATCATCGACCGCAAGGACAAGCGCCTGTTCGTGGTGGTCGGCCCCTGCTCGATCCACGACCCGGTGGCCGGCCTGGACTATGCCCGCCGCCTGAAAGCCCTGCAAGCCGAAGTGGCCGACACCATGCTGCTGGTGATGCGCGTGTATTTCGAAAAGCCGCGCACCACCACCGGCTGGAAGGGCTATATCAACGACCCGGACATGGACGATTCCTTCCGCGTCAACGTCGGCATGGAGAAGGCGCGCCAGTTCCTGCTGGACGTGTGCGAGCTGGGCCTGCCGACCGCCACCGAGGCGCTCGACCCGATCTCGCCGCAATACCTGGGCGACCTGATCGCCTGGACCGCCATCGGCGCCCGCACCACCGAATCGCAGACCCACCGCGAGATGTCGTCCGGCCTGTCGACCCCGGTCGGCTTCAAGAACGGCACCGACGGCGACATCAGCATCGCCATCAACGCCATCCTGTCGTCGGCGCATCCGCACTCCTTCCTGGGCATCAACGCGCAGGGCAACGTGGCGATCGTGCGCACGCGCGGCAACGGCTACGGCCACGTGGTGCTGCGCGGCGGCGACGGCCGTCCGAACTACGATTCGGTGTCGATCGCGATCGCCGAGCAGGCGCTGGCCAAGGCCAAGCTGCCGGCCAACCTGGTGGTGGACTGCTCGCACGCCAATAGCTACAAGAAGCCTGAGCTGCAACCGCTGGTGATGGCCGACGTCATCCACCAGATCGTGCAGGGCAACCAGTCGCTGGTGGGCGTGATGATCGAGTCCAACATCGTCGGCGGCAACCAGAAGATTCCGGCCGACCTGACCCAGCTGAAGTATGGCTGCTCGGTCACCGACGGCTGCATCGACTGGGAAACCACCGAACAGATGCTGCGCGACGCGCACAAGCAGCTGAAGCAACGTCCGTAAGCTAGCCGAAGGCCATCACCCTGGTGGCCACGCCGAACGCCCCCGCCAGCGCCGCCTCGGCCTGGCTGGCCGGGGCGCTCAGCTCATCCAGGTCCAGATACACCCTGCAGTCCTCCACCTTGACCGAGTAGCGGCGCGGCTCGGGCTCGTCGGACTCCAGCACCGCCTGCACCTCCTCCTCGCCGATACGGAACAGCGCCACGCCCGGCAGCTCCTGCCAAGCCAGCCCGCGCGGCACCAGGCGCGCGCCGGTGACGGGCACATCCTTGAGTTTGCAAATCAGTTTCCATCGTCCGGACATCGCGCGCCTCCCTAGTCAACTCACCCCGGTTGTCTAAGCAAAAGCGGTGCCACGAAAACCGCGCCAAATCCTGACCGAATGGCAAAATTCCGCACTCCGCCAGTGCGGCCCGGACCCGCCGTGGTGCATGCTTGCACGCACTTTCCATTACAATGGCGGATTCCTCTTTTCATTTGTGCTCCCTCCATGATCGTTCTCGGCGTCGAATCCTCCTGTGACGAAACCGGCCTTGCGCTGTACGACACGCAACACGGCCTGCTGTCCCACGCCCTGTATTCGCAGGTGGCGATGCACGAGGAGTACGGTGGCGTGGTGCCGGAGCTGGCCTCGCGCGACCACATCCGCCGCGCCATCCCGCTGCTGACACAGACCCTGGAAGGCGCCGGCAAGACGCTGGCCGACATCGACGCCATCGCCTACACGCAAGGCCCCGGCCTGGCGGGCGCGCTGCTGGTGGGCTCGTCGGTGGCGTGCAGTCTCGGCCTGGCGCTGGACAAGCCGGTGCTGGGCGTGCACCACCTGGAAGGCCATCTGCTGTCGCCGCTGCTGGCGTCGCAGCCGCCGGAGTTCCCCTTCATCGCGCTGCTGGTCTCGGGCGGCCACACCCAGCTGATGCGGGTGGACGGCGTCGGCCAGTACACGCTGCTGGGCGAAACGCTGGACGACGCGGCCGGCGAAGCCTTCGACAAGTCGGCCAAGCTGCTGGGCCTGGGCTATCCGGGCGGGCCGGCGATTTCGCGCCTGGCCGAGTTCGGCGATCCAACCGCCTACAAGCTGCCGCGCCCCATGCTGCATACCAAGGATTTCAATTTCAGCTTCTCCGGCCTGAAGACGGCGGTGCTGACGGTGGTGAAGAACCACGAGGAAAAAGTCATCGCGAATATCTGCGAGCAGGACAAGGCCGACATCGCGCGCGGCTTCGTCGACGCCATCGTCGACGTGCTGACCGCGAAGTGCGTGTCCGCACTCAAGCACACCGGCCTGAAGCGGTTGGTGATCGCGGGTGGCGTGGGCGCCAACTCGCAGCTGCGGGAGTCGCTGAACGCGGCGGCGGCCAAGAAGAAGTTCAAGGTCTACTATCCCGAACTGGAATTCTGCACGGACAACGGCGCGATGATCGCCTTCGCCGGGGCCATGCGCTTGATGATCAACCCGGACGCGGCAAAAAAGGATTACTCGTTCAACGTGCGCCCGCGCTGGCCGCTGGACGACATCAAGGTCGTCTAGGCAAACGCCACCGAGGCCAGCACGGCCAGGCCGGCCAGCGCCAGCAGGTATTTGAGCTTGCCCTGGCCCAGGTGCACGCCGCGCGCGGCGATGCGCTCGCTACGCAGGCGATGCTCGTCCGACGACGACTCGTGGGCCACTGTGTTGTTTGATTTGTTTTCAGTTGCGGTATTCATAACAGCCTCCATGTGTGTCGATCATGTTCCTTTCTGGAGGGCAATGCAATTGTCGTGCCAACCATCTAAGTCAAAAGTAGACTATACGACTTGATTCTAGGCCTTTTTGTGGCAAACATACGACACGATACGGCTGGGCAAGTGGCCTGCTAGGCGGGTTTCAGCGCGCGCCCCTGCGCCGCCAGCAGCTGCGGCACCCGTTCCGCGATGAAGTCGATGAAGTGCCGCACCCGCAGCGGCATCAGGGTGCGCTGCTGGTAGTACATGAACACGCCGCTGTTGGAGGTGGCCGTGTGCGGCAGCAGCGGCACCAGCGCGCCGCTGGCCAGCTCGGCCTCGATCATGAAGACCGGCAGCTGGCCGATGCCCAGGCCGCTGCGCACCGCCGTCAACTCCCCTTCCACGGTATTAAAGCTGGCCACCGCCGGCATTTCCTGATAGACCGTCGCGCCATCCACCTGCAACTCCCACGGCATCAAACGACCGGTGCTGGGACGGCGGAAACCGGTGCAGCGATGCTCCCGCAGCTCGTCCACCGTCTGCGGCGTGCCATGCTCGGCCAGGTAGCCGGGCGTGGCGCAGGGCAGCAGCAGGATCTCGCCCAGCTTGCGCGACACCAGGTTGCGCTCGGGCGGACTGCCGGCGCGGAAGCCGACGTCGATCTTGTTCTCCACCAGATCGGTGAAATGGTCGTCCAGCTGCACGTCGAAATGCGCGCCCGGATGGCGCCGCTGGAACTCCGGCAGCAGCGGGATGATGACGGTGGTGCCGATCGACATCGGCGCCACCATGCGGATCAGGCCGTCGACTTCGAGGCGGCTGTTCTGGATCTGGTCCAGCGCCTCGTCCAACAGGCGCAGGCCGGGGTTGGCCAGCTCGAACAGGCGGGCGCCCTCCTCCGTCAGGCTCAGGCTGCGTGTGGTGCGGTGGAACAGGCGCACGCCCAGGTGCACCTCCAGCTGCCGCACCGCCTTGCTGACCGCTTGCGGCGTCAGGCCGGCATCCACCGCCGCCTGGCTGAAGCTCTTGGCGCGCACCACGGCGATGAACAAACTGAGGACTCGGGCTTTATCCATATTTACAACCAAAAGATGATAATCAAACAGCTTTGCCATGGCTAGTGTAGCAGGTCGTCCATGCCTACACTGCACGCTATCAACTCACCCATCCAAAGGAAACGATCATGACTGGCACTGCACAAAAAGTATGGTTCATCACCGGCGCCTCGCGCGGCTTCGGCGTGCTGACGGCGCAACAGGCGCTGGCGCGCGGCGACTTCGTGGTCGCCACCGCCCGCGATCCGCGCACCGTGACCGCCGCGCTGGGCGAGCATCCCAACCTGCTGGCGCTGCGGCTGGACGTCAGGCTGGAGGCGCAAGCCGTCACCGCGGTCCAGCAGGCGCTGGCGCGCTTCGGCCGCATCGACGTGCTGGTCAACAACGCCGGCTACGGCCTGCTGGGCGCGGTGGAGGAAGCCAACGCCGAGGAAGTGCGCGCGCTGTACGACACCAACGTCTTCGGCCTGCTCAACGTCACCCGCGCCGCGCTGCCGTCGCTGCGCAAGCAAGGCAGCGGCCACGTGATCAACATCTCGTCGGTGGGCGGCTATACGGCGTTTCCCGGCTGGGGCTTGTACAGCTCGACCAAGTTCGCGGTCGAGGGCTTGAGCGAGGCGCTGGCGATGGAACTGGCGCCGCTGGGCATCCATGTGACGGTGGTGGAGCCGGGCTTCTTCCGCACCGACTTCCTCGACGCCTCGTCGCTGGCCACCACCCACGACCGCATCGATGCCTACGCCGCCACTGTCGGAGCGATGCGCGAATTCGCGGCCGGGGTCAATCACCAGCAGCCAGGCGATCCGGCCAAGCTGGCCGGCGCCCTGCTGCAACTGGCCGACAGCGCGCAGCCGCCGGTGCGCCTGCAACTGGGTTCGGACACGGTGGAACGCGTGCGCGCCAAGAACCTGTCGGTCGAAGCCGAGATGGCGCAGTGGCTTGAGCTGGCGGTATCGACCGATTTCGATACGCTGCAAAAGGCGGCTTAAAGCTTGCCCGGCGGGTGCAGCGACAGCAAGTCCTCGCGCGGATAGCCCCACGCCGGCACGCCCTCGGGACACTTCACAGCCTGCTTGGCATGCAGCGTGGTGAAGTTCCCGCGCGGCGTGGTGGCGAAGCGGTAGTCGGACAGCTCGCCGGTCGACAGCATCAGCGCCGGCATGCGCGCGAAGCGCAGCCAGGCGTCGACCTGGCAGTTCTCGGCCTTCAGCATGCGCAGCGCCGGCAGGCTGGCGATCACCGAGCCGAATTGCTGCACATCCGGCGACAGGGCCTGCACCGCCGCCGGCGATCCGACCAGGCCGGCCGGACAGGCCATCGGCGCCAGCCACGTTGGCGCCAGGCTGGCCACGCCGCGCCGCAAACGGTAGTAGCCCTGTTTCTCATTGGCCTCCACGCTGGCGTAGGACCAGCACAAAGGCTGCGACGGAAACGCCGTCATCGCCACATCCATCACACGCACGCCGGGATCGGCCTTCAGCAGCGCGGCGCTGATCTGCTCACGCCCGTAGTGCGAAGCCACGCCCTGCACCGTAATGAAGCCGGCGCTGACGGCCAGCGCCAGCACCAACCCCGCGCGGCCTTGCGCACCGGCGCGCCACTGCACCGCACCGCAAGCGCATGCAATCGCCAGCAGCGCCGCGAACGATGTCCATCCCAGATAGCCTTTGACAGCGAACACCACCAGCGCGGCAAACAGGCAGGCCAGGCCTAGCATGCGCAGCGAACGCCAGCGCATGATCAACGCCATCGGCACACCGATCGCCACCCAGAACAAGGGCTCGACGATGAACACCATATCGCCGTAAAACCAGCGGCCGGTGAACGGATACCACGGATGGATGCCATACGAATTGGTGAAGTCCATCAGCAGGTGCAGCGCGAAGCCCAGTCCCACGCTTAAGGCCAGGCCGAGCCGCGCGGGCCGGCTGGCCTTCAACAGCGCCCGCGCCGACGGCCAGCATAACCACAGCAGCGCCGCAAGCAGCAAAGCCTGCGGCAGCAACAGCAAGGCCGTATGCGTATGTCCGCGATGATTGAGCAGATAGCCCAGCGGAGCGGGCAGGAACTTGTTCAGGACCAGGTCGAGATCGGGGAAATTGCTGGCCAGCGCGCAGGACACCAGCAACAACCGGTGCCGCACCCGCTGCGACGGCGCATCCGCCTCGCCGGGCAGGCTACGGTGCACCAGTTCTCCAACGCCAAAACCGATGATGCTATGGGTGATGTTGTCCATGTACCTCTTAGCGCTGCACGTCCACACCGCGCCAGAACGCCACGTGGTCCTTGATCTGCGCGGCCTTCTCGGACGGTTCCGGGTAGTACCAGGCGGCGTTCTCGTTGACCTTGCCGTTGACGTTCAGGCTGTAGTAGCTGGCCAGGCCCTTCCACGGGCAGCGCGTGGTGTGCGCGCTGGGCTGCAGGTATTCCCGCTTGACGCTGGACGGCGGGAAGTAGACGTTGTTCTCGACGATTTCAACCTCGTCGTCCTTCGCCTGCGCGATGACGACGCCGTTCCAGGTGGCAGTGGGCATGGAGACTTCCTTTCGGTGTGATTGTCAGGTGGGACCGCATTCGACGCGGTTGCGGCCAGCGTGCTTGGCGCGGTACAGCGAGTCGTCGGCCTGGCGCAGCAGGCTTTCCGCGTCGGCGATGCCCATGTGGTCGAACGACCCCACGCCCAGGCTGGCCGTCACCGGCAGCAGGCGCGGGCCGGCGTAATGCAGTTGCGCCTCGATCTTGGCGCGCAGCGTCTCGGCGAGTTTGCAGGCGCCTTCGACCGGCGTGTTCGGCAGGATCACGCACAGCTCCTCGCCGCCGTAGCGGCCCGGCACGTCGATCACGCGCACGCTCTCGCGCAGCAGGCGGCCGACACTGGCCAGCACCTGGTCGCCGACCGCGTGGCCGTATTCGTCGTTGATGCGCTTGAAGTGGTCGAGGTCTATCATCACCGCCGACAGCGGCGAGCGGAAACGCTTGGCGCGCGCGGCCTCGAACTTCAGGCGGTGCAGCAGCGAACGGCGGTTGTGCAGGCCGGTCAGCTCGTCGGTGGTGGCCAGCTGCTCCAGCTCGCGCACGGCGGACTCCAGCGTCTTCTGGTTGGCGCGCAGTTCGATCAGCGCCATCACCTGGCGCGCCAGCTTGACCAGCGTGGCATGCTGCTCGGCGCTCAGGCCGCCCGGCTTGGTGTCCATCACGCACAGTGTGCCGATGGCGAAGCCGTCCGACGAGGTCAGCGCCACGCTGCTGTACATGCGCATGAACGGTTCGTTGACCGTCAGCGTCATGTGGGCGGTGCGGAAGTCCTGCGTCAGGTCGGGGATTTCGGTGGCGGCTTCGCCCAGCACCGCCAGCGAGCAGTAGCTCTCGCCGCGCGGCAGCTCGCCCAACTGCATGCCGGCGCAGGACTTGATCCAGACGCGCTCGGCGTCCACCAGCGAGATGAAGGCGTACGGCACCTCGCACACCTTGGCGGCCAGCTCGGTGAGGAAGCTGAAGTCTTCGCAGGCGGGAGTGTCGAGGATGTGGTAACGGTGTAGTGCGGCCAGCCGGAACTGGTCGGCCTGCGGACGGGCGATGGACAGTGTGTGTACTTTTTCTGCGGCCAGCATAGGCCTCCCTGTAGCGACGTCGATCTTTTTTTGGGCACCCGGCATGACGCGGGACCGAGCTATGGTGCTACCCGATCAGTTTATCGCAAAACAAGGGCGGCGGGAGCACTTGCCCCCGCCGCGTCGATTTTTTTAGGCCGTCTGCGCCATGATCTCGCGCAGCGCCTTTTCAAACACGGCGGCCGGCTGGCCGCCCGAAATCAGGTGGCGCTCGTTGATGATCACGGCCGGCACCGAGTTGATGCCGTGGCGCTGGAAGAACTGCTCGCGCTCGCGCACCTCGTCGGCGTAGCGGTTGGTGCGCAGCACCTCGGCGGCGGCATCGGTATCCAGCCCCACTTCGCCGGCCACGCGCAGCAGCACCTCGTGCGAGCTCGGATCCTCGCCCTGGGTGAAGTAGGCGCCGAACAGCGCTTCCTTCAGCTCCTTCTGCTTGCCCTCCAGCTCGGCCCAGTGCAGCAGGCGGTGGGCGTCGAAGGTGTTGTAGATGCGGCTGCGCTTGCCCATCGCGAAATCGAAGCCGACTTCGGCGCCGCGCGCGCGTATCATCTCGCGCGCCTGCTCCTGCTGGGCGGCGGTCGAGCCGTATTTTTCGGCCAGGTGCTCGCCGATGTCCTGGCCTTCGGGTGCCATCTTGGGATTCAGTTCGAACGGCTGAAAGTGCAGGCTCACCGCCGCCTCGTCGCCGATATTGGCCAGCGCCTGGTCCAGCGACTTGAGGCCGATGGCGCACCAAGGGCAGGAAACGTCGGAGACGAAATCGATTTTCAGGGGAGTGCTCATGATGTGCCTTTGCTAAACGGAATCTTCAGCATATGGCGACGCCCGACGCTAAATCAAGCGCCGGGACGGGGGATGGCCTTACTTTTTCTTGCCTTTGACGGCGTCTTTGCTCTTGCTGCCGATACGGCTTTCCTTGCCTGCGAGCAAGTTGGAGATATTCTTGCTGTGACGGAAAGCCAACAGCGCGCTCATCACGAACACGGCAAACAGCTGCGGCTCGACGCCGAACAGCAGGCCGTAGTAGAACGGCGCGAACACCGCCGCCACCAGCGCGGCCAGCGACGAGTAGCGGAACGCGAACGCCACCGCCAGCCAGGTCACCAGCGTGGCCAGGCCCAGCCATGGATTCAGGCCCAGCAGCACGCCCAGCGCGGTCGCCACGCCCTTGCCGCCGACGAAACGGAAGAACACAGGCCACAGGTGGCCCAGGAACACCGCGATCGCCACCAGCGCGATGGTGGCGTCGCCGATCTGCAACTGGTCCTGGTAGCGCATCGCCAGCCACACCGCCAGCCAGCCCTTGGCGCCGTCGCCGATCAGGGTCATGATGGCCGCGCCCTTGTTACCACTGCGCAACACGTTGGTGGCGCCGGGGTTTTTCGAGCCGTAGGTGCGCGGATCGGCGATGCCGAACAACTTGCTCATGACGACGGCAAACGAGATCGAGCCGATCAGATAGGCGGCGACGGTCATCCAAACTGTATTCATTATTTCCTCAAAAGTTGTCATACGCCCGTTAGGGGCCGCTGAATATACACTGCCGAGGCTTAATCGGCCAGCGCGCAGTGCACCGGCTTGGCCTGCAACAGGTCGACCAGCACCCGCGGCGCGATGCCAACCAGATAACCCCGGCGGCCGCCATTGATATAAATCGTTTCCAGCGCAAGGATGCTATCCTCGACGTACACCGGCAGCACCTTGCGGGTGCCGAACGGCGAGGTGCCGCCGATCTGGTAGCCGCTGTGGCGCGTGGCCACCTCCGGCTTGCACGGTTCGACGGACTTGCAGCCGATGCCGCGCGCCAGGTTCTTGGTCGAGACCTTGCAATCGCCGTGCATCAGCACAATCAAGGGTTTGGCGGCCTCGTCCTGCATGACCAGCGTCTTGACCACGTGGTGTTCGTCCACGCCCAGTTCGCGCGCCGACACCGTGGTGCCGCCGTGCTCCTCGTAGGTGTAGGGGTGCTCGCTGAAGGCCACCTTGTGCTTGCGCAGCATTTGGGTCGCGGGAGTTTCGGAGATATGCTCTTTTTTAGCCATGCGTGATACGCTGCTTGTGAAGTAATGTTCGATCGGGAGTTTCTTATTATGCAGCAGGAAATTCGCTTTGCCACTTTCAATGTTTGCAATCTTTCCCAGCCTGGGGCGAAATTGTACGACAATCTGGAGCCGCTCACGCCGGACCAGTACCAAGCGAAAGTCCTGTGGACCGCGCAGCAGCTGGACCAATTGGACGCCGACGTGATCGGCCTGCAGGAGATTTTCTCGCTGGCGGCGCTGCGCGACGTGCTGGCCCACAGCGCCCGCTACCGCGAGGCCACGCTGGCCGGCTTCGAGGCCGCGCCCGACCCGCTGACCGGCGCCGCGCGCGTGGTGCCGCAGGTGGCGCTGGTGTCGCGCCTGCCGCTGGCGGCGCCGGCCGCCGAGTACCGCGCCTTCCCCGACGGCGTGGCGCTGCCGGCCGGCAGCCGCGACGCCGACCACTTCGCCCGCGCGCCGCTGCACGCTCAGGTGCTGCTGCCGGACAGCCGCATCGTCGACGTCATCGTGGTCCACCTCAAATCCAAGCGCCCCGACTACACCAACGGCGACAACTGCGCCGACCCGATGCAGTACGCGCAGGCCAACCTGCGCTCGCTGATCCGGCGCGGCACCGAGGCGGTGGCGCTGCGCGCGCTGATCAGCCAGCTCGAACGCGGCGCGCGCCGGCCGCGCGTGGTGCTGGGCGACTTCAACGACACCGCCGACGCCGTCACCACCGCCATCGTCATGGGCGCCGGCGCGGGCTGCCTGCCGGGCGAGGAGCTGAGCGGGCGCATGTTCGACTGCAACCAGATCCAGCTGGAGCGCGACGCGATACGCCGCTCCGGCTACACCAACATCCACGACGGCCACTGCATGACCATCGATCATGTGCTGGTGTCGGAGGAATTCAACCGGGATTCGCGCCACGCGGTGGGCGAGGTGCTGGACGTGACCTACCTGAACGAGCACCTGCTGCAGGACTTGCCGGAGGCGTCCGACCACGGCCAGGTGCTGGTGCGGCTGCGCCTGTACGGCGAGCGCGCGCCCGAGGCGCTCTGACGCCCTTCCCGCCCGCGCCGCAAAGGCTCAGCCGCCGCCGTCCAGCAAGCCATCCAGGCCGTCCAGCATGCCGTGCTGCGCCACGTAATGGCCCTGGAACTGGTCGCAGCCATGCTGCGTCAGGAAGCTTAGCTGCGCCTCGGTCTCCACCCCCTCCGCCAGCACCGTCAAGCCCAGGCTGCGCGCCATCGCGATCATGGCCACCACCGCCATCGGCGGCGGCGCGCCGTCGCCGCCGATGTCGCGGATGAAGGTGCGGTCGATCTTGAGCTTGTCGAACGGGTACTCGCGCAGGTGGCCCACGCGCGTGTAGCCGGTGCCGAAATCGTCGATCGCCAGCCGCACGCCCAGCGCCCGCAGCGCCCGCAGCGTGGCCGGCGCCGCGGCCACGTGCTTCATGATGACCGCCTCGGTCAGCTCCAGCTCCAGCCACTCCGGCGCCAGTCCGGAAGCGGCCAGCGCGGCCGCCACGCGGTCGGCCAGGTTACGTTGCAGGAACTGCGTCGGCGACAGGTTGACCGCCACCGTCAGCGGATGGCCGGCCTGCTGCCAGCGCCGCGCCTCGCGGCAGGCCTGCTCCAGCACCCACTGGCCGATCGGCACCATCAGGCCGCTCTCCTCGGCCACCGCGATGAAGCGCTCCGGCCGCAGCAGGCCCAGCGAAGGATGGCGCCAGCGCAGCAGCGCCTCGGCCGCCATCGGCTGGGCGCTGGCGATGTCGACCTGGGCCTCGTACTCCAGCACGAACTGCTGCTCGCGCAACGCGCGCCGCAGGTCGTTCTCGAACGCCACCCGCTCGACGATCTGCGCATTCATCGCCGGGCTGAAGAACTGGAAGCCGTTGCGCCCGTTTTCCTTGGCGTGGTACATGGCCAGGTCGGCGTTGCGGACCAGGGTGTCGATGTCGGCGCCGTCGTCCGGATAGATGCTGATGCCGATCGAGGTGCTCACGTGCAGCCGGTGCGGCTCCAGCACGAACTCCTGGCCGATGGCGTTGAGCACGGTCTCGGCCACGTGCGCGACCTGGTCGATGGCGCCGATCTCGGACAGCATGATGACGAACTCGTCGCCGCCCTGGCGGCTGACGGTGTCGACACTGCGCACGCAGCGCACCAGCCGCGAAGCCACTTCGCGCAGCAGCTGGTCGCCGACGTGGTGGCCGAGCGCGTCGTTGATGTTCTTGAAGCGGTCGAGGTCGAGGAACAGGATGGCCAGCCGGCCGCGCTTGCGGCGCGCCGCCGCCAGCGCCAGGCTCAGGCGGTCGAGCAGCAACACGCGGTTCGGCAGGTCGGTCAGGAAGTCGTGCTCGGCCAGGTGGCGGGTGTGCTCCTCGGAGCGGCGGCGGTCGGCGATGTCGGTCAGCAGCGCCAGGTGCAGCACCAGCTGGTCCTGCTTGCGCTCGGAAACGTCGCGGATCGCCGCGCACAGCCGCCGCGGGCCGATGGTGGTCAGCAGCACCTCGGCCCAGAACTGACGCCCGCCGCAGCCCACGCAGCACCATTCGAACTGGCGGTTGCCGTCGCGCTCGGCATCGGCCAGCAGGTCGGCCAGCGCCCGCGCCGACAGCACGCCCTCGGCCTGCTGCAAAGGTGACAAATCGACCAGACCCAGTCCCAGCAACCGGTCCGGCTGGCCGCCATCGAACAGCGCCAGCGCGGCCGGGTTGCAGCCGGTGATGACGCCATCCTGCAACAGCAGCAGCGCGTCGCTGGTCTGCCGGTACATCGCGAGCAAGTCCGCGTCGGTGTTGTTGTCTGGTGTAGCCATGTGGCCCTCTTCGGCGTATCGCCCTCTCAGGCCAGTTTTTCATTCTTGCCGCTTCGCGGAATTGACCATTGAGTTTGGTCAAACGCGCTCGATCCCGCGTTTTTGCAGTTCATCCGCATTTTTGCGCCACCTGTCGCATCGGACTGGCGGCCAGACTTGAAAATTCCTACAGTGGCACTATCCGCCGTGGCGACCTATTGACAGAAGAACGATATGAAACTTGAAACCTTGCCCGTCTCCCCACAATCCACCGTGCGCGGCAAACGCTGGCGCACACCGCTGGCGGTGCTGATCGTCATCGGCCTGGCCGGCGGCGGCTGGACCGTCATGCACGGCAAGAAGGACGCGCCGCCCAGCGCGCAGGCGGCCAAGGACGATAAAAAGAAACAGGAAGTCTTCGAACTGTCCAGCGGCGATATCGCCGCCGTCGAAGCACGATCATTGGCGGTCAGCTTGCCCTTATCCGGCTCGCTGGCGCCCCTGAGTTCGGCCACCATCAAGTCCAAGGTCTCGGGCGTGGTGGAAGCCACCACGGTGCAGGAAGGCATGGCGGTGTCGGCAGGCCAGGTGCTGGCGCGCATCGACCAGGCCGACCTGCGCGCGCGCCTGCAACAGCAGCAGGCCATGCTCGACGAGGCGCAGGCCAAGCTGTCGCTGGCCACCAAGAACGAGGCCAACAGCCTGGCCCTGCTCAAGCAGAAATTCATCGCGCAGACCGCCTACGACGCGACGCAGAACAGCGTCGACCTGGCGCGCGCCAACGTCAAGTCGGCCGCCGCGATGGTGGAGATCGCCCGCATCGCGCTCAACGACGGCGTGATCAAGGCGCCCATCAGCGGCGTGGTCAGCAAGCGCCACGTGCAGGCCGGCGAGAAGCTGGCGCCGGACATGCCGGTCTACAGCATCGTCAACCTGTCCGAGCTGACGCTGGAGGCGCAAGTGCCGGCCTCCGAAATCCCGCGCGTGAAGGTGGGCCAGGATGTGCAGTTCAAGGTCGACGGCTTCCAGGGCCGCGCCTTCAACGGCAAGGTGGCGCGCATCAACCCGGCCACCGAGGCCGGCTCGCGCGCGATGCTGGTCTACATCTCGGTCAGGAACGAGGACAGCGCGCTGCGCGCCGGCATGTTCGCCAAGGGCAGCATCGTCACCGACCGTTCGGCCGTCATGCCCATCGTGCCGGTGACCGCGCTGCGCACCGAGAAGGGCCAGCAGGTGGTGTACAAGATTGAACAGGGCAAGGTGATCGCGCAGCCGGTCAAGCTGGGCCTGCGCAACGAGGACGAGGGCTACGCCGAGGTGGTGGACGGCCTGGAGCAAGGCGCCAACGTCATCGTCTCCAAGCTCGACAGCGTCAAGGCGGGCAGCCAGGTCAAGCTGCCGGCCAACCTCGCCACGCCGGCCCAGCCGGCCAAGTCCGCCATGCTGGCGCAGAAGGGCTGATCATGTGGATCACTAAAACCAGTATCCAGAATCCGGTCTTCGCCACCATGGTGATGGTGGCGCTGGTCGTGCTGGGCCTGTTCTCCTACCGCGAGCTGGGCCTGGAGTCCATGCCCAACGTCGACATCCCCGGCGCGATGATCGAGGTGAACTATCCGGGCGCCTCGCCGGAGGCGGTGGAGAACGACATCACCCGTCCGATCGAGGACGTGGTCAACACCGTCAGCGGCATCAAGACGCTGCGCGCCAACTCGTGGGAAGGCCGCTCCGGCGTCTACATCGATTTCGAACTGTCCACCAATATGGACAAGGCCATGCAGGACCTGCGCGACAAGGTGGCCCAGGTGCGCCCGCGCTTCCCGAAGGAAGCCAAGGATCCGTTCATCGTCCGCTTCGAGGGCGAGAACAGCCGCCCGATCGCGCAAATCGGCCTGACCGCCACCGACCATACGCTGCGCGACCTGTCGACCATGGCCGACCAGCTGATCGGCAAGCGCTTCCAGGGCGTGGCCGGGGTCGGCCAGGTGCGCCTGAACGGCACGGCCTCGCGCCAGATCCTGATCAGCCTGCGCCCCAGCGACCTCAACGCGCAAGCCATCGGCGTGGACGAGGTGATCAACGCCATCCAGGCCACCAACACCAACCTGCCGGCCGGCTCCATCAGCTACGCCGGCAACGAGCAGCTGGTGCGGGTCGAGGGCAAGATGAAGGACGCCCGCGACTTCAACAAGATCATCGTGGCGCGCCGCGCCAACGGCCCGGTGTTCCTGGAGCAGGTCGCCACCGTGATCGACGGCGCGCAGGAAGAGCTGTCGGTGTCGCGCCTGAACGGCCAGCGCGCCATCACGCTCGACATCACCAAGGTGCAGGACGCCAACGTGGTCGAGGTGGGCAAGCGCATCCAGAAGGTCGCGGCCGACCTGCAGAAGACGCTGCCGGCCGACATCACGCTGACCGTGCTGAACGATGAATCGCTGAAGGTGCAAAGCCAGCTCGACAACGTGAAGGAAACCATCATCGAAGGCGCGGTGCTGACGATGATCATCGTGTTCTTCTTCCTGCACTCGTGGCGCTCGACCATCATCACCGGCCTGACCTTGCCGATCTCGGTGATGGCCAGCTTCATCGCGATGAAGTTCTTCGGCTTCACGCTCAACTTCCTGACGCTGATGGCGCTGTCCCTGTGCATCGGCCTGCTGATCGACGACGCCATCGTGGTGCGCGAAAACATCGTGCGCCACCTCGGCATGGGCAAGAACCACCGCCGCGCGGCCGAGGACGGCACCAACGAAATCGGCCTGGCCGTGATGGCTACCACCTTCGCCATCGTCGCCGTGTTCATCCCGGTGGCCTTCATGCAGGGCATCATCGGCCGCTTCTTCCTGCAGTTCGGCATCACCGTCGCGGTGGCCGTGCTGGTGTCGCTGTTCGTCAGCTTCACGCTGGATCCAATGCTGTCGTCGGTGTGGCCGGACCCGGTCAAGGACCGCTTCAAGTACGTGCCGTGGCTGGGCAACTTCATGCACTGGCTGGAGGGCGGCGTCGAGAAGCTGCACGTGGTGTACGGCAAGGTGCTGGGCCTGGCGCTGCGCTGGCGCAAGCTGACGCTGGCCTCGGCCGGCGCGCTGTTCGTCGCCAGCCTGATGCTGGTGCCGATGATCGGCGGCGAGATGTTCCCCGACCAGGACAACGGCTGGATCAACCTGCACCTGAAAACCCCGGTCGGCTCCAGCCTGGAGTACACCGACAACAAGGTGCACCAGGTCGAGGAGGCGCTCAAGGCCTTCCCTGAAATCGCCAGCGTGATCTCGGTGGTGGGCACGCAGGAAGGCCGCAACAACGCCCAGATCGACATGAAGCTGCAGGACCGCAAGACCTTCAAGCGCCGCTCGCAGAAGGAGCTGGAGGGCGTGGTGCGCGCGCGCCTGAGCAAGATCGCCGGCATCACCATGTCGGTGGGCTGGAAGCCGATCTTCATCGCCATCCTCGGCACCGACGAAGGCAAGCTCGACACGGTGGCCCACCACCTGATGGACAAGATGCGCAAGATTAAGGGCGTGGCCGACCTGGAGTACAGCCAGGAAGGCGCCAACCCGTCCACCACGGTCAAGATCAACAACGAGCTGGCCAGCGACCTGGGCCTGTCGGTGCAGCAGATCGGCAGCGCGCTGCGGCCGTTCGTGGCGGGCGACACCACCAGCCACTTCCTGGCCGACGATGGCCAGAACTACGACGTCAACGTGCAGCTGCCCAAGTCGGGCCGCCAGAAGATCGCCGACCTGGCCGACCTGTCGCTGGCGTCGAGCAAGCTGGGTCCGGACGGCCGTCCGGTGATGGTGCCGCTGCGCCAGGTGGTGGACTTCGTGCCCTCGTTCAGCCCGCAGGTGCTCAAGCGCCAGGCGCTGCAGCGCCGGGTGGCGGTGTACGCGTCGGTCGAGGGCCGTCCCGGCGGCGACGTCGACAGCGACGTCAAGAAGGCCATGAAGGAAATCGACCTGCCGGCAGGCGTGCGCTTCGACGTCGGCGGCAACGCGCAGGACATGGAAGAGAGCATGTCCTCGGCCATCATCGCGCTGGGCATCGCGGTGATCTTCATCTACCTGGTGCTGGCCTCGCAGTTCGGCAGCTTCCTGCAGCCGGTGGCGATCATGATGTCGCTGCCGCTGTCGCTGATCGGCGTGCTGGTGGCGCTCTTGATCACCGGCAGCACCTTGAACATCTTCTCGGTGATCGGCTTCATCATGCTGATGGGCCTGGTGACCAAGAACGCGATTTTGCTGGTGGACTTCACCAACCACGCGCAGCAAGGCGGCATGGGCCAGCGCGAAGCCATCATGTCGGCCGGCCAGGTGCGGCTGCGGCCGATCGTGATGACCACGCTGGCGATGGTGTTCGGCATGCTGCCGATGGCGATCGGCATGGGCGACGGCGGCGAGACGCAGGCGCCGATGGGCCGCGCGGTGATCGGCGGCGTGATCACCTCCACCCTGCTGACCTTGGTGGTGGTGCCGGTGGCCTACACCTACCTGGACAGCCTGGGCAAACGCTGCGTGCGCTTCTTCAAGGGCCGCGCCCACGACGAGGAAGCCGCGCTGCACGACGCCATCGAGCCGATGCACGACATCAAGGCGCGCAACGAAGTGGCTTGACCAGGCTTCAGAAACGCAAAACCGGGCTGCATGCCCGGTTTTTTTTCGTGCTTACTCGGCGGCGGCTTCGCCGTCGGCGGCCTCGTCGCCGTCGGCCTCGTCCAGCTCGCCTTCCTGGGCCAGGCCGGGATTGTTCTTCAGCTCGGCCTTGCGCCGGGCTTTTTCATCCGCTTTTTTCTTCTTTTCCAGCTCACGCTGCCGCTTCTCATACGCGAAATTTGTCTTTGCCATGTGCCACCTCTTCTTTATACGGTTCGATTACCTGCTCACATTATGACGCAGTTACGGCCAACGCAAGTTTTTCAGCCTCGGGGATGATGTTGCGCATGCAGGTGCTTCAGGCGTTCGCGAGCGACGTGGGTGTAGATTTGTGTGGTCGAAATGTCCGAATGGCCCAGCAACAGCTGCACCACGCGCAGGTCGGCGCCATGGTTCAGCAGGTGGGTGGCAAAGGCGTGGCGCAGCGTGTGCGGCGACAACGGCGCGGTGATGCCGGCCTTCAAGGCATGTTTTTTAATCAAGACCCAGAACATCTGCCGCGTCATCGGCCCGCCGCGCGCGGTGACGAACAGCGCGTCGTCCACCTGGCCGTTGAGGATGATGCCGCGCGCTTCCTTGACATAGCGCTCGATCCAGACCCGCGCCTGCTGCCCGAACGGCACCAGCCGCGTCTTGGCGCCCTTGCCGGTGATGCGCAGCACGCCGTCGTTCAGGCTCAGCTCCAGCAGCTTGAGCGTGACCAGCTCGGACACGCGCAGCCCGCTGGCGTACATCAGCTCCAGCATGGTGCGCTCGCGCAGGCCCAGCGGCGTGGCGACGTCGGGCGCGGCCAGCAGGGCCTCCACTTGAATTTCGCTCAAGGTGTGGACGAAGCGGGCAGGCTGCTTGGCCGACACCAGCTTGAGCGTGGGATCGTCGGCGATGCGGCGCTGGCGCAGCAGCATCTGGTAGAAGCGCCGCAGCACCGACAGCCGCCGGTTCGACGAGGTGGCCTTGCCGCTGTCCTGGTGGCGGGCGGCGATATAGGCCTCGATGTCGTGCGCGGCCACCGCCGCCAAGCCGGCCACCTGCGGCCGCTTCTTCTCCAGCCAGGTGGCGAACAGGCGCATGTCGCGCCGGTAGGCCTCCAGCGTGTTCTTCGACAGGCCGTCCTCCAGCCACAGGCTGTCGCAGAACTCGTCGATCAGAGCAGTGTTGTCTGTTGCCATGCGTATTCGCTCGATCCTTCGTGCGCCAGCAGCCAGCGCTTGATGCCCAGCAGGTAGCCGTTGGGGTCGTCGCTGTTGGCGAAGCCGCCCAGGCCGGACGAGGACGTCACGCGGTGGCAGGGAATCACCACCGGGAACCAGTTGGCGCCGCAGGCCTGGCCCACCGCGCGCGGCGCCGAGCCGATGTGTTTGGCCAGCTCGCCGTAGGTGCGCACGCTGCCGCGTGGGATGGAACGGATGGCGTCCCAGACCTTGTGCTGGAACTCGGTGCCGGCGCGCTTGAGCGGCAGGTCGAAGGCGAAATCGGCGTCCTCGCAGTAGCGGACCAACTGCGTCGCCGCCAGCTCCGCCACCGCGTCCTGTGGCGATTTTGCATCAAAGTGGGGCGGCAGATAGCAGAGCTCAGTGATCAGACCACTGGCCGTCCGCACGCCCAGTTTTCCAAGCGGCAAGTCCAAAACGGCGGAAAACAATTCATGCTGCTGTTGTATTTTCATCACACTTTATGCACCAAAAAAAGCCGGCTGAAGTTGTCGAAATGCACCATTTTGTTGCATTCAAACTACATTAAAAAAACCACACAGTTGCATTGTAATTCCGCGCCGAAGACGACAGGCGAAAAAAAACGCACCTTGCGGTGCGTTTTCAAATCCTGCTTCACGTTCCCGGTCGTTTGCCTGTCCCCGTAGCGCGCTTGTGGCGGCCTGCAGCGACTATAACAACGACATTCTGTAAAACGTGTGTCTCCTCGATCTTTCGCCGGTATTCAGTACCGTTTCTCTACACACTCCCCACCTACAATTCTGGGCTCTTGCCACCGGGTCGCATATCGATATGCAGTTATCCCTGAGAGCGACGCAATCATATCGTATCTATTTGGCTTTTTCTCCTTTTTTTTCGGTCCCGCGCGCCCCTTGCTTTAAACGTGAAACAAATTTGACGCACATCAGGAAAGTTGTGGTATTAGGCATCGCCGTTGGCAAAAAACCTAGTAGTACCCCTCATTGCTCCGTGCGCGACAAAAATATAATTTAAGCGAAAATGCCGGATTTCCTGGCATCAATAAAACTAGAGACAATCATGTTCACAAAACTACTGGATCACCTGGAGGAGTGGATCATCACCTTCCTGATGGCAGGGGCCACCCTAATCATCTTCCTGTCCATCCTGCACCGTTACGGCACCGGCCTGCCCATTCCGGGCGTGCAGGACTACCTATTGTCGCTGCACTTCGAATGGGCGCAGGAACTGGCCATTTACATGTTCGTATGGATGGCCAAGTTCGGCGCCGCGTACGGCGTGCGCATGGGCGTGCACGTGGGCGTCGACGTGCTGGTGAGCCGCCTGCCGGAGGCCTGGCGCCGCCGCGCCACCTACGTCGCGCTGGCCTGCGGCATGCTGTTCACCGGCATCATCGGCACGCTGGGCCTGACCTTCGTGTGGGAGAACGGCATGCACTACGCGCTGTTCAACAAGCTGGGCATGGACGTCAGCGCGCTGACCGAGGGCCCGACCACGCCCGACCTGGAATGGCCGACCTGGTTCATCTACTCGGTGGTGCCGATGGGCTCCTACCTGATGTGCTTCCGCTTCATCCAGGTGTCGCTGGTCTACTGGCGCACCGGCGAGATGCCGCACCACGACGAATCGCACGTCGAGGGCCTGGACGATGACGAGGACGACGACATGTTCGCCGTCGCCCACCCAGCCCCTGTCCAAGGAGGTGCGAAATGAGCGGCGCAACGGCACTCGATTCAGTCAAGGTCATGTCGAAGAAGCGCGCCGCGGCGTGGCTGATCGGCATCGCCGCCATTTTGCTGTCGGTGTGCGTCATCGGCGGCAAGGTCGGCATCGTGTTCGCGCTGCTGCTGGCGCTGATGTTGACCGGCATCCCGGTCTCCATCGCGCTCGGCCTGACGGTGCTGATGTTCATGTACCTGCTGACCCACGTACCGGTCGAGGCGGTGGCGCTCAAGCTGTTCAGCGGTATCGAGAAGTTCGAGATCATGGCCATTCCGCTGTTCATCCTGGCCGGTAACTTCCTGACCCACGGCGGCGTGGCCAAGCGCATGATCAAATTCGCCACCAGCCTGATCGGCCACTGGCACGGCGGCCTGGCCCTGGCCGGCATCATCGCCTGCGCCATGTTCGCGCTGGTGTGCGGCTCGTCGGTAGCGACGGTGGTGGCGATCGGCTCGATCATCCTGCCGGCCATGGTCAAGCAGGGTTATCCGAAGCGCTTCGGCGCCGGCGTCATCATCACCGCAGGCTCGCTGGGCATTTTGATGCTGCCGTCGATCCCGAAAGTGATCTACGCGATCTCCACCAACACCTCGATCGGCGCGCTGTTCCTGGCCGGCCTGTTCCCCGGCATCCTGCTGACCGTGATGCTGTGCACCACCACCTGGGTGCTGGCCAAGAAGAACGGCTATCCGCGCATGCGCAAGGCCACCTGGGGCGAGCGCGGCAAGGCGTTCAAGGACAGCGTGTGGGGTTTGATGCTGGTGGTGATCATCATCGGCGGCATCACCAAGGGCATCTTCACGCCGACCGAAGCGGCGGCGATGAGCGCGGTGTATGCGTTCATCATCTCGGTGTTCGTCTACAAGGACATGCCGCTGAAGAAGACGCCGGAAGTGCTGAAGAAATCGGCCAGCCTGAGCGCGATGCTGCTGTACATCATCACCAACGCCGTGCTGTTCTCCTTCCTGATGGCGCACGAGAACATCCCGCAGGCGATGGCGGACTGGATCCTAGCCAAGGACCTGGGCCAGGCCGGCTTCCTGTTCTTCACCAACATCCTGCTGCTGTTGGCCGGTAACGTGATGGAACCTTCGTCGATCATCCTGGTGATGGCGCCAATCCTGCATCCCGCCGCGATCCGCCTGGGCATCGACGCCGTCCACTTCGGCATCATGATCGACGCCAACATGGAAGTGGGCCTGTGCCATCCGCCGGTCGGCCTGAACCTGTACGTGGCCAGCGGCATCTCGAAGATGAGCATCTCCGAGCTGACCGTGGCCGTGATGCCGTGGCTGCTGACGATGCTGGTGTTCCTGGTGATCGTGACCTACTGGCCGGGCTTGTCCTTGTGGCTGCCCAAGGCGATGGGATTGATGTAATAAAAAAGGGAGGCCGCCGGCCTCCCTTATCGTTTAAAACGAGCTAAATTATTTAGCTGCTTCCTTGTTGATCGCCGCGATCAGGTCCTTGCCGATACGGCCTTCCATATCCTTCTGCACCGGCAGCAGCGCCTTGCGCCAGTCGGCCTGCTCTTTCACGCTCAGGGTATAGATGGTGGTCTTGCCGGCCTTCTTGATCGCTTCCAGCGCCAGGTCGTTGTCGCGCTGGGCGATGGCTTTCTCGAACGTGGTGGCTTCCTTCATCGCCTTGTCCAGCGCGGTGCGGATGTCCGCCGGCAGGCCATCCCAGAACTTCTTGTTGACGATGACCGCATAACCCAGGTAGCCGTGGTTGGACACGGTCACATACTTCTGCACCTCGTGCATCTTCTGAGTGTACATGTTCGACGGCGGATTCTCGGTGCCATCGACCACGCCGGTCTGCAGCGCCTGATATACCTCGGAGAACGCCAGCACCTGCGGGTTCGCGCCCAATGCGCGCATCTGCGCGTCCAGCACCTTGGACGACTGGATACGCATCTTCAGGCCCTTGAAATCCGCCGGCGTATGCAGCGGCTTATTGGCCGACATGACCTTGAAGCCGTTGTCCCAGAACGCCAGGCCGGTGATGCCCTTCGGTTCCAGCTTCTTCATCAGGCCCTTGCCGATTTCGCCTTCGGTGACGTTATACAGCGCGGTCTTGGACGGGAAGATGTAAGGCAGGTCGAACGCCTCGAACTCCTTCACGCCCAGCGGGCCGAATTTGGCCAGCGATGGCGCCAGCATCTGCACGGCGCCCAGCTGCAGCGCTTCCAGTTCTTCCTTGTCTTTATACAGTTGGCTGTTTGGATAGATCTCGACCTTGACACGGCCATTGGTGGCCTTCTCGGCCAGCTGCTTGAAGCGCTCCGCGGCCTGGCCCTTCGGCGTGTCGGTCGCCACCACGTGGCTGAATTTGATGACGATCGGCGCCTGAGCGTAGGCATTGAAGCTGAGCGCCACGCTCATCGCCAGTAAAACGGATTTCAGTTTCATGTAGTCTCCAGTGGGGATTTAAAATGCGGTATTGTTCTAGTTTGACTGATTCTTACTAATCGTGGCAAGGGTGGCTACTGTGGAAAACCACAATGGCGCCGCCTACCCGAGGCTTTACCCTGATTGTCCATGACCAGCACACCCGCCACCGCCCCGCCGCGCCGCGCACATTACAGCTCCTCGCTGCGCTGGCTGCTGCCCATCATGCTGGTGCTGTTCTTCCTGGCGATCCTGATCTGGCTACCGTGGCAGGCGCGCCAAATGGAGAGCAACGAGCGCCAGGAGCAATTGATCGCCGACACACTGTGGGTCGAGCAAACCATCCGCTTCCAGCTTGGGCGCGACGAGGAAAGCCTGCGCGGGCTGGGCGCCGAGATCAGCGCCGGCAAGCTGCCGCCGGGGCAGCTGCACGAACGGCTGGCCCGCCTGCTGAAGAACGGCCACGAACTGCTGCGCGTGATCTGGCTGCGGCCGGACGGCAAGCTGGCCGCCAGCAGCGATCCGCAGGCCACGCCGGTGGAGCTGTCGACGGCGTCGCTGGCGACCATGGAATTATCGCGCCAGACCCGCCACGCGATGTACACCCAGCCGGAGGCGCAAACGCCCAACCTGTCGGCCGCCCCCGCCGCCGTGCTGATGGACTACCACGTGCCGCTGTACCGCGGCGACGAATACCTCGGCGACCTGGTGGCCACCTATCAAACCAGCGCGCTGCTCGACGAAATGGTGCCGTGGTGGTTCGCGCAGGACAACCAGGTCTCGCTGATCGACCGCGACGACAAGGTGCTGGCGCGCCGCGCCGCCGCCGGCCCGGGGCACGGCGTCTACACGCACAAGCGCGCGCTGGACCTGCCCGGCGCCACCATCACACTGGTGACGGACAGCGTCAAGAGCGAACCGCAACTGCTGCCCAATTTGCTGGTCGGCTCGGTGATCGTGCTGTCGCTTGGCTTGTTATGGAGCCTGCTGGCCTTGTGGGGCCACATCTCGCGGCGGCTGGAGGCCGAAGGCGCGCTGCGCCAGCAGATGTCGTTCCGCACCGCGATGGAGAACTCGCTGGTCACCGGCCTGCGCGCGCGCGACCTCGAAGGCCGCATCACCTACGTCAATCCGGCGTTCTGCCAGATCGTCGGCTATCCGGCCGAGGATCTGGTCGGCATGCTGCCGCCCATGCCCTACTGGGCGCCGGAGGCGATGACCGAATACCAGACCCGCTTCGCCTCCGTTTTGGCGGGCAACGTCACACCGCAATTCGAGACCTTCTTCCAGCGGCCCAACGGCGAGCGCGTGCCGGTGCTGGTCTTCGAGGCGCCGCTGGTGGACAAGGATGGCAAGCAGACCGGCTGGATGGGCTCCATCCTCGACATCTCGGACCGCAAGCGCATCGAGGAACTGAATAGACAGCAGCACGAAAAGCTGCAGGCCAGCGCGCGCCTGGCGACGATGGGCGAGATCTCGTCCATGCTGGCGCATGAGCTCAACCAGCCGCTGGCCGCCATCTCCAGCTACACCACCGGCGCGCTCAATGTGCTGGGGCGCGCCGCCGACAGCGGCACGGCGGTCGACTGCAACGTCCTCAAGCCGGCGCTGGAGCAGGCCAGCGCGCAGGCGCAGCGGGCCGGCCAGATCATCCGCAGCGTGCACGAATTCGTCAAGAAGAGCGAGCCGCAGCGGCAGGAGGTCGCCATTGGCTCGCTGCTGGAAGGGATACGCGCGCTGATCGAGCTGCAGGCGCGCCAGGCCTACGTCTCCTTCAACACCAGCATACCGGCCGACCTGCCGCCGGTGCGCGCCGACCGCGTGATGATCGAACAGGTGCTGCTCAACCTCACCCGCAACGCCATCGAAGCGATGGCGCATATCCCGCCGCAGCGGCGCATGCTCAACGTGGTGGCGGCGTATGATGCGGCCAGCGCACAGGTCAGCGTGGCGGTGATCGACCAGGGGCACGGCATACCGGAGGACGTGGCGCAGCGATTGTTCTCGCCGTTCTTCTCGACCAAGGCGGAAGGCATGGGCATGGGGCTCAACATCTGCCGCACCGCGATAGAATTCCACGGCGGCTCGCTGACCTACAGCGCCAACCCGCAAGGTGGCACCATATTTACGTTCGTGCTGCCGGCGATGCTGGCGGCCGCGGAACAGGAGACTTGAAGCATGCTGCATATCGTAGATGATGAAGCGGTCGTACGCGACTCCCTGACTTGGCTGGCCACGTCGCGCGGCATTCCCTCGCGCGCGTACGACAGCGCGGCGCAATTCCTGGCCCACACCGAGGCCGGGCAGTTCGACGCCGAAGGCGACTGCGTGCTGCTCGACGTGCGCATGCCGGACATGAACGGCGTGGCGGTATTCGACCAGCTGTCCGCACGCGGGCTGACGCAGCGCATGCCGGTGATCTTCCTGACGGGGCACGGCGACGTGCCGATGGCGGTGGACACGCTCAAGCGGGGCGCCTTCGACTTCTGCGAAAAGCCCTTCAACGACAACCAGCTGATGGACCGTGTGCAGGAAGCGCTGGCCAACTCGCGCCAGGCCGGCGCGATGGCGGCGGTGCACGCCCGCCTGGCCACGCTGTCGGCGCGCGAGCGCGAAGTGCTGGACCTGATCCTGGCCGGCAAGATGAACAAGGTAGTGGCGGACCAGCTGGGCATCAGCATGCGCACGGTGGAAGTCCACCGCGCCCACATCTTCGACAAGATGCAAGTCAAAACCGCCGTCGAGCTCGCCGGTCTGCTCAAATAAAATCTGGGCCGAGTCTGACATTCGCAAATAAAATTGGGGTCAAGTCTGACATTCGGACACGAGCTCTGCTGTATAGGCGCGCTACAGCAGAGCTCGTGTCCGAATGTCAGACTTGACCCCATTGTTTTATTGCTTGGCGATCCACTCGTCCACGACTTGCTCCAGCACCGGCAGCGGGACGTTGCCGGTTTCTAGCACCACGTTGTGGAAGGCTTTGATCGAGAACTTGTCGCCCAGCGCTTTCTGCGCCTTGGCGCGCAGGCCGAGGATGCGCATCATGCCGATCTTGTAGGCGCATGCCTGGCCCGGCATGGCGACATAGCGCTCCACTTCCGCCGCCGGGATGCCGTAGTCGATGCCCTGCTGGCGCGTCCACTTCATCGCGTGCAGGCCGGTGTCCACCACCAGCCGTCGCGCGCGGAACAGCTCCGCGTCCAGCTGCCCCAGATGGCCGACCACGTCGCCTTCGTACCAGTTGTTCTCGGCCGCCAGCTGCTCCGCATACAGCGCCCAGCCCTCGCCATACGCCGAACCCACAGCGAACACGCGGTCGCGCCGGTAGCGCGGCAGCTTGTCGTTCTCCTGCTGCAGCGCGACCTGGAAGTGGTGCCCCGGCACGCCTTCGTGATACACCAGCGTACGCATGCCGACGATGCGGAACTCAGGCCCAGGCATCGGCGCCCAGAAGATGCCCGGCCGCGTGCCATCCTTGGCCGGCCCGGTGTAGTGCGCCGCAGCCGTCTTTTCGGTGAACGGCGGCTCGCGCCTGACCACCACCGGCGCCTTCGGCGTGACGTCGAACAGCTCCTTCGCGCGCGCCTCGGCGTCGCGCAGCACGCTGTCATAGCGGGCCAGCAGCGCTGGGCGCGGATCGGCTTCCTTCGGCTGCGAGTCCTTCTCCAGCTTCGCCATGCGCTGCTTGATCGTGCCTTCGGTGTAGCCCAGCGACGCCAGCAAGCCATCCATCTCCTTCTCGATGCGCGCCACTTCACGCAGGCCGATGTTGTGGATCTGCTCCGGCGTGTAGTCGGTGGAGGTCATCTGCTTGAGCAGCAGCGCGTAGGCCTTGTCGCCATTGGGCAGGCGCCACAGGCCAGCGTCCTCGGTGGTGCGCGGCAGCTGCTCCTGCAGCATCGCGCGGGCGCGCTGGAACGCGGGAATGACCGAGCGCTTGACGGTATCCTCGGCCGCCGCAGCGAACCTGGCCTGCTGTTCCGGCGTCACATCCTTCAAGCCGCTCATGCGCTGCTTCAGCGTGGCGACGAACACATTGTTCTCCGGCCCACCATCGAGGAAGCGGTCCAGCTGCCCGATCGAGGACTGCGTCAGGAAGGTCGGCATCAAAATCCCGCGCGCGCCCAAACCGCGCGCCTGCAGTATGCCGGTGTCCATCTTGCCGGCCACCGCCTTCAAGCGCACCAGATAGTTCTCCACGTCGCGCTGGTTACGGATCGGGTGCGCCTGCGTCAGGAAGTTCACCAACTGCACATGCAGCCCGCCGAACTGGTTGAACACGAAGTTATAGTCGGCATACGGCCACGCATCCACCGCGCCCTGCAGATTCCAGGCGATGCTGGCGGCGCTGGCGCGCTGCTGCGGCGTGAGCGCCTGCTTGTCGATCTTCGCCAGCTGCGCCAGCGCGGTCTTGGCCGCGGCCACTTCGCCGGCGCGGTAGACGATGGAGTTGGGCGTCAGCTTGCGGTCCAGTTGGTCCTGTTCCTTGCCGCTGAAGTACTGCTTCAGCGTGGCCTGCTCAGGATCGTTGCGCACCTTGGCGTTGGCGACCTTGTCGGCCCAGTCGTCGAAGCTCGCGCCATGCGCGGCCAGCGTGAAGGATGCGCCGGCAAGCAGCGAGATGAATCTGGTTGAAGTAAGCATGGACCCGGGCCTGATAATCAAAACGCCCGAGTGTAGCGCAGTTCAGGCGTGGCGGGCGATCGCCCATTCGACATGCTCGCGCACCAGCGCCGACGGGTGCTCGCGGCGCGCCATCAGCGCGGCCATGATGGCCGCATCGCCCTTGGCGCCGGCCGCCGCCGCGTTGCCCAAGCCGACCGCGATATTGCGCAGCCAGCGCTCATGGCCGATGCGGCGTATCGGGCTGCCTTCCATCTTGCGGTTGAATTCTTCCTCGGTCCACGCGAACAACTCGACCATCGAGGCGCTGCCCAGGCCATGGCGCTCGTCGAAGTCCGGCAGCACCGCGCGCTGCGCGAACTTGTTCCATGGGCAGGCGGTCTGGCAGTCGTCGCAACCGTAGACGCGGTTGCCGATCAGCGGCCGCATCTCCAGCGGGATCGCGCTTTTCAGTTCGATGGTCAGGTAGGATATGCAGCGCCGCGCATCCAGCTTGCCCGGCCCGAGGATGGCCTGGGTGGGGCAAACGTCGATGCACGCCGAGCATTGGCCGCAATGCCGGCCGGTCGGCTCGTCGACCGGCAGCGGCAAATCGACCAGAAACTCGCCCATGAAGAACATCGACCCGGCGGTGCGCGACAGCAGCAAGGTGTGCTTGCCGCGCCATCCCAGCCCGGCCTTCTCGGCCAGCGGCAGCTCCATCACCGGCGCCGAGTCGGTGAACACGCGGTAGCCGAATTCGCCGATTTCCGCCTTCACCTTGTCGGCCAGCTGCTGCAGGCGCGCGCGCAGCACCTTGTGGTAGTCCCTGCCGCGCGCGTAGACCGAGATCACGGCGGCGCCGGGATCGGCCAAACGGGCCGCTTCCCGCTCGCGCCAATCGTTTTCCGTGTCCCTCGGCAGATAGTCCATGCGGGCGCTGATCACCCGCACCGTGCCCGGCACCAGCTCGGCCGGACGGGCGCGCATCATGCCGTGGGTGGCCATGTAGTCCATTTCGCCATGCATGCCGGCGTCCAGCCACGCCTGCAGGCCCGCCTCGGCGTGACTGAGGTCGATGTCGGTGATGCGGATTTCGGCGAAGCCCAGCTCCACACCCCAGCGCTTGATGCTGAGGGCAAGTTCGGCTAAATTGGTTACAGGCAGGGACATCGGTGGCAGGTGGCGGTTACAATGGCTGGCGATCCAACCAACACGACATTCTAATTGATGCAGCACTTCCAAGCCCATCTCCATGACGAAGCCGGCACCGCCGCCCTGGGCACGGCCCTGGCGCGCGCCCTGGCGCCCGGCCTGGTGATCTACCTGCACGGCGACCTGGGGGCCGGCAAGACCGCCCTCACCCGCGCCCTGCTGCACGCGGCCGGCCATGTGGGCACGGTCAAAAGCCCGACCTACACCTTGTCCGAACCGTACGCGATCCAGCTCGACGGCCGCAGCGTCAGCGTGATCCATTTCGACCTGTACCGCATGGGCAGCCCTGAGGAATTCCTCGACGCCGGCTTCCGTGAAGACTTCAATGGCGACAACATCTGCATCGTCGAATGGCCCGAAAAGGCCGACCGCGTGCTGCCTGCCGCCGATATCAACCTGTTTCTGACTGTGGCCGGCAACGGCCGTGATGTAGAATTGCAGGCGACCACCGCACTGGGTAACTCATGCCTTCAACGCCTCAAATTCGCCCCCAACATGTAAACAGCAAGGCTGTTACGCGCCGCACCGTCCTCAAGGCCGGCGCCACGCTGCTGCTGTCCGTGCTGGCGCCGGTGCGCGCCTACGCCGCGCAGATCCTGGCGGTGCGGGTCTGGCCGGCGGAGGACTACACCCGCGTCACGCTGGAAAACGACGCCGCGCTCAAGGCCACCCACTTCATCGTCAAGGACCCGGAACGCATGGTGGTCGACATCGAAGGCCTGGAGCTGAACCCGACGCTCAAAAGTCTGGTCGCCAAGATCCAGTCCAACGACCCGTATATCAAGCAGGTGCGCGTGGGCCAGAACCGGCCCAACGTGGTGCGCCTGGTGTTCGACCTGAAGGAAGAAATCACGCCGCAGGTGTTCACGCTGGCCCCGGCCGGCAACTACAAGCACCGCCTGATCTTCGACCTGTATCCGGTCAAGCCGGTCGACCCGATCGCCGCGATGATCGAAAAAGGCGACTGGTCGGGCGACGGCAAAACGCCGTCGTCCAGCGCCGCAGCAACCGGCAGCGCGCCCAAGGGCGACATGCCGCCGCTGAAGCCCGCCGAAGCCGAGGCCATGGCCAACGCACCGCAAACGCCGCCGGATGCCTCCAAGCCCGATCCGCGCGCGGAACTGCGCAGCGAGCTGAAAACCGCCGAGGCGCAAACCCGCGCCAGCGAAAAAACCGACAAGAACGGTAAGCTGATACGCATGCTGACCGTGGTGCTGGACCCCGGCCACGGCGGCGAAGACCCGGGCGCCTCGGGCAAGAACGGCAGCCGCGAGAAGGACATCGTGCTGGCCATCGCCAAGCGCCTGAAGACCAAGATCGAGGAATTCCCCAACATGCGCGTGATGCTCACGCGCGATGCCGACTACTTCGTCCCGCTGGGCACCCGCGTCGACAAGGCGCGCAAGGTGCAGGCCGACCTGTTCGTGTCCATTCACGCCGACGCCTTCGTGCAATCCACCGCGCGCGGTTCGTCGGTGTTCGTGTTGTCGGAAAAAGGCGCCAGCTCCTCGGCGGCGCGCTGGCTGGCAGACAAGGAAAACCTGGCCGACACCATCGGCGGCGTCAACGTCAAGAACCACGACCGGCAACTGGCCAGCGTGCTGCTGGACCTGTCGACCACCGCGCAGATCAACGATTCGCTCAAGCTGGGCAAGTCGGTGCTGGGCGAGATCGGCGGCATCAACCGCCTGCACAAAGGCTCGGTCGAGCAGGCCGGCTTCGCGGTGCTGAAGGCGCCGGACATCCCGTCGATCCTGATCGAAACCGCCTTCATCTCCAACCCGGAAGAGGAAGCCAAGCTGCTCGACGACGGCTACCAGAACCAATTGGCCGATGCCATCGTCAAGGGCATCCGGCATTATTTTGCGAAGAACCCACCGCTGGCAAAGAACCGGCTGACTTAAAACTAAAACGGACGAGACATGGCTGTAGTAACGAATACCGAGTACGGCGCACTGCCGGCAGTACAGATCACAGCGGCCGATGGCAGCCAGGCGAGGGTGTCGCTGTTCGGCGCCCACCTGCTGTCATGGAAAACGGGCGACGGCAAGGAGCGCCTGTTCGTCAGCGCGCAGACGCCGCTCGACGGCAGCAAGGCCATACGCGGCGGCGTGCCGGTGATCTTCCCGCAGTTTAATGTGCGCGGCCCCGGCCTGCGCCACGGCTTCGCACGCGTCAGCACCTGGCGCTTGACCGGTAGCGGCGGCGACGGCGGCCAGTCCTTCCTTGAATTCGGCCTCAATCAAAACGACCTGTCGCCCGAACACGCGCAGGCCTGGCCGCACGCCTTCGAGCTGACGCTGCGCTTCACGCTGCACGGCGACGCGATCGACGCGCAATTCACGGTGCATAACAGCGGCGCGCAGGAGTTCCCGTTCGGCCTTGCGCTGCACACCTACTACGACGTCGGCCAGCTGGCGGCGACCAGCATCAGCGGATTGCAGCACATGCGCTGCACCGACCATCACAATGAGACGCTGAAGCAGGAGCATCCGGCGCTGCACTTCACCGAGAAGCTCGACCGCCTGTACCAGTCCACGCCGACGCTGACGCTGAACACGGCCAACGCCACGCTGCGCCTGGAGCAGCAAGGCTTCGACAACTGGGTGGTGTGGAATCCGGGCCAGGACGACGCCAAGGCGCTGGTGGACCTGGCGGACGACGAATACCTGCGCTTCGTCTGCATCGAGCCGGCATGCGCCGACCAGCGGCCGCTGGCAGCCGGCGCCACGTGGACCGGCAAGCACCGCATCGCGGCGGATTAATTCGGGTTTAGTTCGACTCTTTGACGATGCGGCCGGAGCCCGGCTGGATAGGCCGCGCGTTCAAAGGATAGAGGCGGCTGAACAGCGCCATCTGCGCCGGCGACGCCTGCACCGGCTCCTTCATCACCAGCCACAGCACGCCCTCGCTGCAGGGCGGCGTGGTCAGCGACCCCATGAACGTGAAGTAGTCGCGGCGCGCCGGGATCAGGTCCAGCGGATCGAGCACGGTCGATGGCGCCATCGTTTCCAGCTTCTCCAGCGGCAGGTTGTTCCACACCGTCTGGATCACCGGCTGCGGCTTGCCGCGTTCCAGCAGCAGCGCCAGCACGGCCAATTTGCCCTCGCCATCCTTGTGCACCAGGTGCACGACCATCTCATAACCCTTGCCGTTGATGCGCTCCTCCGACGGCCGGTGGAAGTGGAACTGGATCAGCTCATACATGCGGTTGTTCACCGTGATGAAATTGCCGCTGCCGACCATGACCTGCACCGTGTGGCCGTTGTCGGTCACGTTGAACGAAGAGGGATGGTAGTCGAAGGTGATCTGCTCCAGCTCCACCTTCATGCCGTCGCGGATATCGATCGGCGACTGACGGTTGCCGGTGCTGCACTTGGACCATTCAGGATTGATCTTGCCCCAGTTGGCCGGGCCGTCGTCGCCCTCGTAGGACCAGTGGTTGCTGTACACCTTGGGCACCACCGGCGCGGCGGCGGCCACTTTCTTCGCCCGCGCAGCGGCGGCGGCGCGCGCCTGCTGGTTGGCGCGCATGATGGCCAGGCGGGCCGCGATCTTGGCCGACAGGTCCATCTCCGCCTCGGCCTCGCGCTCACGCTCGGTGAGCTTGCGCGGCGCGGAGGACGCGCCGGAAGCGGAAGCACTGGAAGAACCGGGATTGCTGGGACGGATGGACGCGATCGAGCCCGTGCTCCCGCCCACCGAAGATTTCGTCGATGGCGAAATCAGCGGATCGTTTGCGGCGCTGGCGGTCGCGAGGACGCAGCAGCAGGCAATCAGGGTGAGCAGAGTACGCATGTGTATCCAGAAAGAAAAGAATTACATACTGGTATACGGATGCATTTGGGCAAAACTTGAGCGGCGCCGGCCTTTCTAAAGGAATTTATTTATGAAACATCGGGCTCAGCGGCCCAGCATGCGGCGCGACAGCTTCCACATGCCGCCCAGCGCCATCGGCACCACGGCGACGCCGACGCCGAACAGCACGATCTCGGTCAGGTGCTCACGCACGATGGCGATGTTGCCGAAGAAGTATCCGGCCGTGGTCAACAGCGCCACCCACAGCACGGCGCCGGTGATGTTGTACATCTGGAAGCGCGCATGGGTCATGTCCGACACGCCGGCCACGAATGGCGCGAAGGTGCGCACCACCGGCACGAAACGCGCCAGCACGATGGTCTTGCCGCCGTGTTTTTCGAAGAACTCGTGGGTGCGGCGCAGCGCATCCTTGTTGAGCCACCGGTAATCATGCGTGAACACGCGCTGCCCGATGGCCTCGCCTATCCAGTAATTGAGCGTGTTGCCGGAGACCGCCGCGGTAATCAGCAGCAGCATCAGCAGGAACAGATTCATTTCGCCCAGCGCGCACAGGGCGCCGGCGATGAACAGCAGCGTGTCGCCTGGGAAGAAGAACAGGACCACCAGCCCGGTTTCACAAAAAATGATCGCGAACAGCACGGCGTAGACCAAGGTTCCGTATTGCTGAATCAATACTTCCAGTGTCTTGTCGACATGAAGGATCATGTCAAAAAATTGCATAAAATCCATATTCTTCCCATAAAGTCTGCGCCGGAATCATACACCACCATCGCCCCTTCGGCGGAAGTTTCCAGACTCGGCCAAGCAGTTTACAATCGTCCGACCGCCCGCAGCAAGCGGACGCGACCAACCTAGGAGATATTGGATGTCCCAGACCCACCCGTTCCGCGCCCTTCCCCTCTCCGTCCTGGCGATCAGCCTGGCCTCCCTTGCGCACGCCGCCGACCTGCCGGTCAAGCCCAGCGTCGCCGACCTCGTCAAGCAATCCAAGCCGTCCGACTGGCGGCCGCTGGACCCGAACAACACCTTGTACATGGAGCTGCCCACCGGCCGCGTGGTGATCGAGCTGGCGCCGGAGTTCGCGCCACAGAACATCGCCAATATCAAGACCATGGTCAAGGAACAGTATTTCGACGGCCTGGCCATCCTGCGCTCGCAGGACAACTACGTGGCGCAATGGGGCGACCCGAACGCCGAGACCACGCCGAAATCGCTGGGATCGGCCAAGGCCAAGGTGGTGGGCGAGTTCACCGTGCCGATGGCGAACGACAAGCACTTCGTGCGCCAGCTGGACCTGGACGGCTACGCGCCGCAGATCGGCCATTCGAACGGCTTCCCGGTCGGGCGCGATCCCAAGGCCAAGACCACATGGCTGGCGCACTGCTACGCCACGGTGGGCGTGGGCCGCGACAACGCGACCGACAGCGGCAACGGCGCCGAGCTGTATGCCATCACCGGCCACGCGCCGCGCCACCTGGACCGCAATATCACGGCGGTGGGCCGGGTGGTGTCGGGCATGCCGCTGCTGTCCGTCCTGCCGCGCGGCAGCGAGAACATGGGCTTCTACGGCGCCAAGGACACTCGCCTGCCGATCAAATCGGTGCGCCTCGAGGCGGACGTGCCGGAGGCCGAACGCAGCCACCTGGAGGTGATGCGCAGCGACGCGCCTATCTACAAGGACGTGGTGGACGCGGCGCGCAACCGTGGCGGCCCGTGGAACAAGTTCACGCCGCACTACGTTGAGCTGTGCAACGCGCCGATACCGGTGCGCGAGCATCCGAAGGACTAATCCCGGCGGCGAAGGGGAGAGGGCGGGGCGCGGCGAGCAGTTATAATCTCGTGATGAACGCGCCCGACACCTCCCCCCGCACGCCCCGCCCCATCCAGGCACTGCCTGACCAGCTGATTTCGCAGATCGCCGCCGGCGAGGTGGTCGAACGGCCGTCTGCCGTGGTCAAGGAGCTGCTGGAGAACGCGCTCGACGCGGGCGCCACGCAGATCACCGTGCGACTGGAGGAAGGCGGTGTCAAACGCATCGCCATCACCGACAACGGCCGCGGCATCCCGCGCGAGCAGATGCCGCTCGCGCTGGCGCGCCACGCCACCTCCAAGATCGCCTCGCTGGACGACCTGGAAAACGTCGGCACGCTCGGCTTCCGTGGCGAGGCGCTGGCTTCGATCGCCTCGGTGGCCGCTGTCACCCTGACCTCGCGCACCGCCGATGCCGCCCACGCATGGGAAATCGTCGGCTCGCACAACGGCACGGTGGCGCCGTCGTCCGGCGCCCAGGGCACCACGGTCGACGTGCAGGACCTGTACTTCAATACGCCGGCGCGCCGCAAGTTCCTCAAATCCGAGCAGACCGAATTCGGCCACTGCGCCGAAGTCGTGCGCCGCATCGCGCTGGCGCGGCCGGACGTGTCGTTCTCGCTGAGCCACAACGGCCGCACCATCGACCACTGGAACGTCAGCGAGATGGCCAAGCGCAGCGCCCACATTCTCGGCGAAGGCTTTGCCGAGGCGCGCCTGCCGATCGACGAAAGCGCCGGCCCGCTGCGCCTGCACGGCTACACCGGCCTGCCCACCGCATCCAAGGCGCGCGCCGACGGGCAGTTCTTCTACGTGAACGGCCGCTTCGTGCGCGACAAGGTGCTGGTGCATGCCGTGAAGGCGGCCTACCAAGACGTGCTGCACGGCGACCGCTTCCCTTCGTACGTGCTAGCGCTCGATCTCGATCCGGCGCTGGTGGATGTCAACGTCCATCCGTCCAAGATCGAAGTGCGCTTCCGCGACAGCCGCGCGGTGCACCAGTTTGTTTTCCACGCGGTGCAGCGCGCGCTGGCACAGACCTCGGCCACGTCGCACGGCAGCGTGCCTTCGCCATTGCCTGCGGCCGAAAGCCTGGGCAGCTCCACCTGGCGCGGCGAGCAGACTTCATTCGGACCGCTGCTGGCGCCGGACTACGCACCGACGTTCTCGCCGTCGCCATTCGGCTCGCGTGATGGTGGCGCGGGCAATGCTGGCGCAGGCTTTGGCGCGGGCAGCGCGGGCAACGGCTACGGCGCAGGCGGTGCGGGCGCTGGCTTCGGCGCGCAGCGCTTCGGCGGCAGCGAAGGCGGCGTCGCCCAGAGCACGGAAAAATACGGCGCCCTGTTCGGCGGCTCCGGCCCCGTCACCGGCTACCGCGCAGAATCGGACATGGCACTGCAGCAGGCCAGCCCGTTCACCGTCTCGCCGGCCGCGATGGCGCAGGAAGAATTCCCGCTCGGCTTCGCGCTGGCGCAGCTGCACGGCATCTACATCCTGGCGCAGAACGCCAAGGGCCTGGTGCTGGTCGACATGCACGCCGCGCACGAACGCATCCTGTACGAACAACTGAAGAACGCATTGGACAGCCGCGTCGCCGGCGAGGAGATGCAGGTGCAGCCGCTGCTGATCCCCGTCACCTTCTACGCCGACACGGTGGAAGTGGCCACCGCCTCCGAACACCAGGAGACCTTGCAGGCACTGGGCTTCGACATCGCCACACTGTCGCCAACCACGCTGGCGGTGCGCTCCGTGCCGGTGCTGCTGAAGAACGCCGACGCCCAAACGCTGGCGCGCGACGTGCTGCGCGACGTGCGCGAATTCGGCGGCTCGCGGGTGCTGATCGAGCGCCAGAACGAGCTGCTGGGCACACTGGCCTGCCACACGGCGGTGCGAGCCAACCGTATCCTGTCGACGCAGGAGATGAACGCCCTGCTGCGCCAGATGGAAACCACCGAACGCGCCGACCAGTGCAACCACGGCCGCCCGACCTGGGTGCAGGTGGAAATCGGGGCGCTCGACAAGCTGTTCCTGCGCGGGCAATAAGATGAGCGCTATCGTTTCAAAACCGCTGGCGGTCGCCATCATGGGTCCGACGGCGTCGGGCAAGACCGCGTCCGCGCTGGCGATCGCGCAGCGCATTCCGTCGGAGATCATCTCGGTCGATTCCGCGCTGGTATATCGCGGCATGGACATCGGCACCGCCAAGCCCACACGCGAAGAACGCGCCGCCGCACCGCATCACCTGATCGACATCATCGACCCACTCGACTCCTACTCGGTGGCGCAGTTCCGCAACGATACGCTGCGGCTGGTCGATGAAATCGTCGCGCGCGGCAAACTGCCGCTGCTGGTGGGCGGCACCATGTTGTACTTCAAGGGACTGGCCGATGGCCTCGACGACCTGCCCGGCGCCGACCCGGCCCTGCGCGCCGAACTGGAAGACGAAGCGGCCCGCGTCGGCTGGCCGGCCATGCACGCCAAGCTGGCGTTGCTCGATCCCGAAACCGCCGCCCGCCTCGCACCGGCGGACGCGCAGCGCATCCAGCGCGCGCTGGAGATCTGCACCTTGAGCGGCAAGCCGATGTCCGAGCTGCTGGCGTTGAAGGAAAAGACCGAGCTGCCGTTCGAGCTGCTGTCGTTCGCGCTGGAGCCGTCGGACCGCGCCGTGCTGCACGAGCGCATCGCGCGCCGCTTCGACATCATGCTGGAAGAAGGCCCGGACGGTAACCTGATCACCGAAGTGGAAGTGCTGCGCCGCCGTGGCGACCTGCATCCCGGCCTGCCGTCGATGCGCTGCGTGGGCTACCGGCAGGCGTGGGAATACCTGGACGGCACCATCGACTACAAGACCATGCGCGAAACCGGCATCATCGCCACGCGCCAGCTGGCCAAGCGCCAGTTGACGTGGTTGCGCTCCATGCCGGAGCGCGTGGCGCTCGACTGCCTGGGTCCCGATCCGGCCAGCGCGATGCTGGCGCAGATCGCCGAGAAGCTGGGTTAGGCCTTCGGCGGCGGCGCCGAATCCATATAAATGATTTCCCACAAATGGCCGTCCAGGTCCTGGTAGCCGTGGCCGTACATGAAGCCATGGTCCTGCGGCTCCTTGTACGCGCTGCCGCCGGCCTCGATGGCCTTGCTGACAATGGAAGCCACCTGCTCGCGCGACTCCGCCTGCAGGCAGATCAGCACCTCGGTCGACGTGCGCGCATCGCAGATTGGTTTGGGCGTGAAGCTCTTGAAGCGCTCCTCCACCAGCAGCATGACAAAGATATTCTCCGCCACAATCATGCAAGTGGCGCCCTCATCGGTGTACTGCGGGTTGAAGGTATAGCCCAGATGCGTAAAGAACCTGACCGACGCGGCCAGGTCGCGCACGGGCAGGTTCACAAAGATATTGGTCGCCATATTGTCTCCGTTAAAAAAATGCTCACATCAACCGAAACAGCATACCAATTTGACTATCTTTTGGCGACGCGATTCAAAATTTTTCGAAAATTTTCGGAACCATCGTTGACAGCTTAGACTCCAACCCCCATAATGCTGGGCGTTGCAGGTGATATAGCTCAGTTGGTTAGAGCACAGCATTCATAATGCTGGGGTCGATGGTTCAAGTCCATCTATCACCACCAAGAATTTTAAAGCCGTTGACCCGCAAGGTTCAGCGGCTTTTTCACTTCTGCGTTGCCCATTCGGGAGGCAGCTCGATGAAGGCGTGGCGCGATCTGGGCAAGGTCTTAATCGTGGCGGCGGTGTTTGCCGTCTGTTTCGACTTGCTCGCTGAGGTCATAGGCCCCGGATCCCCTTGGCTAGGACTGCTGCTGATGTTTTACTTCATGGCGCTTGCCAACTTGGCAGAGCCTTTGTTTGCTGTCCGGATGCCCCGGGCGCTTCGGCCGGTGAATCCACTGAACAGCGCCTATCGCTGGTTCGGGGTGCACGCTTTCGGCGCGCTGCTCCGCAACACACCTCTTCGTTATCTCAACGGTTCCGTCTATCTTGCGGACGGGCGGCGCAGTGTCGCCAAGCTGAGTCGCCGCGTGGAGTCTTCGGAGGCGATCCACTTCTGGGCCGCGATCGGGTTCACGCCATATATCGCATACACCTTGTCACGTGCGCTGTACCTTGAGGCAGTAGTGTTTTTAATGGTGCAGCTGGTCGTCAACATCTACCCCATCCTGCACCTGCGCCTCGTTCGCGCGCGGCTGGACCGGATCAGCCGCAATGGCATACCTCTTGCATAGTCATCCATGCGCTTTCGCCCACTCCCCACCAGGATCCCGCCGACATGATGACGCCTTTCGCATACCGCCTCCCCGCCCTGCTCCTTGCCGCCGCACTCGCCAGCCCGGCCGCCGCCGCTCCCCGTCCCGTCAAAGTCCTGTTGATCGGCATGTTCGCGCAAGAAGCGGCTGTCTGGACCGACGCGCTCAAACTGGACCAGGCCATTCCGGTGCCGGGCCTGTCGCCCACCTATCCGGCGGTGCGCTGCAACCGGGACGATGTCTGCCAGCTGACGACCGACATGGGCAAGGCCAACGCCGCCGCGTCGGTCGCGGCGCTGGTGCACAGTGGCTTGTTCGACCTGCGACAAAGCTATTTCATCGTCGCCGGGGTCGCGGGCGTCGATCCGGCACAGGGCACGATAGGCACGGCGGCGTGGTCGCGCTACCTGGTGGACTCAGACCTGGCCTGGGAGGTGGACGCGCGCGAACGCCCCGCCGGATGGTCGACCGGCTATCTGGGCATCGGCGCCAAAACGCCCGGCGTGAAGCCGGCGCTGGGCTATGGCACCGAGGTGTACCGGCTCAACGAAGGCTTGCTCAACAAAGCGCTGGAGCTGTCGCGCGGCGTGACGCTGGCCGATTCTGCCGAAGCGGCGGCCTACCGCGCCCAGTACCCGTCCGCGCCCGCGAACCTGCCGCCGCAGGTGACGCAATGCGATTCGCTGACCGGGAATAACTGGTTCCACGGCGACCTGCTCGGACAACGCGCGCGGGACTGGGTCGCGCTGCTCACCGACCAGCAGGGCAGCTACTGCATGAGCTCACAGGAAGACAACGCGACCTACACCGCCTTGATGCGCGGCGCCGAGGCCGGGCTGCTTGATGCGCAGCGGGTGGCGGTGCTGCGCGCCGCGTCCAACTTCGACCGTCCGCATCCAGGCCAGACTGCGCTGGCGTCGCTGACCAACGATGCGGGCGGCTTCCCGCTGGCGTTGCAGAACCTGTACCGCACGGCGCATCCGCTGGTGCAGGACATCGTCCAGCATTGGCCGGACTGGAAGGGCGGTGCGCCACTGGCCACGCCCGCGCGCGTCGCGCCCCGCCGTGCGGCCTTCGCGCCGAAGGTCGTGATCATCAATATGTTCGCCGGCGAAGCGGCGCCCTTCATCAGCGGGCTTGGGCTGACGACCGAGCATCCGGTGCCGGGGCTGTCCGCACGCTATCCCGCGCTGCGCTGCAACCGCAGCGACGTCTGCCAGGTCACCACCGACATGGGCTACAGTAACGCGGCGTCCAGCGTCGCCGCCCTGCTGTATGCCGGCGGCTTCGACCTGCGCCACACCTACTTCATCATCGCGGGTATCGCGGGCATCAATCCCAAGCTGGGCACCGTCGGCTCGACGGCATGGGCCGACTACGCGGTGGACTTCTCGCTGCTGCACGAGATCGACGCGCGCGAAATGCCGCAGGACTGGGCGAGCGGCTACTTCGGCATCCACACCAGCGCGCCGGACATCAAGCCCACGTTCAGCTACCGGACCGAATTCTTCCAGCTCAATCCCGAGCTGGTGGCGCGCGCGTATCAGCTCTCCAAAAACGTCACGCTCGGCGATTCGCCCGCCGCCATCGCCTATCGGGCCAACTTCGATACAGCTCCGGCCAACCAGCCACCGGCAGTGCTGCGCTGTGACACCGCATCAACCGACACCTGGTTCGGCGGCGCCGCGCTGGCCGGCCGCGCCGAGAGCTGGTCCGCGCTGCTCACCGACGGCAAGGCCAGGTATTGCACCGCGCAGCAGGAGGACAACTCGACACTCGAAGTGCTGCGGCGCGGCGCGGCCGCCGGGAAGGTGGATTTCAAGCGCGTACTGATCCTGCGCGCCGGCTCGGACGTCGACCGTCCGCATCCGGGACAGAGCGACAGCGACGTGCTGCTGAACTACACGCAGCAAGGCGGCTTCGCGCCCGCAGCGGCCAACCTCGCGCTGACCGCCCGGCCGGTCATCCAGAACATCATCGGCAACTGGGCCGCGTGGAAGCGCGGCGTGCCGGGTCAGTGATCGTTCATTTGGTGGCGGCAGGCTTTGTCGCGGGCGGCCGTTCGGCGCCGTAGGTCTTGACCAGATAGTCGACCATGTCGGGAATATCGGCGTCCGCGAAGGTGGCGCCGAACGGCTTCTTCATCTTCTTCACCGTGGCTTCCCAATACGCGCGCGGCGATGCCGGCGGCTGCGATTGAATGTAGTGCACCGAGTGGCACAGCATGCAGTTGTTCTGCACCAGCGCATAACCCGGCAGCGTGCTGGGTTTGAACAGCGCGGTTTCAGGCGGCAGGTTGATGTCGAGCGCGAACGCGGGGGCGGCGGTCATCAGGGCGGCGGCAAGCAGGGAACGGATCATCATGGGGCTCTCCTTAAACGGCGACGATGCGCGTCGATTCGACCACATTGCGCATGTAGCCGGGCGGGTTCCACAAGGCGCTGGCGGGCTGGCCCTGGCCGATGCGGTTGACCGCGCGCACCAGCAGCTCGTGGCTGCCCTTCTGCTTGGGCGTGAACGCCGCGCTCCATTCGCGGAACGAGTATTTGCCGAGGTCCTTGCCCAGTTGCGCGGCCTGCCAGGTCTTGCCGCCGTCCGCCGAGAAGGCCACCTCGCTCACGCCATAGCCGCCGTCGAACGCGATGCCGCGCACGACCGTCTGCTGTCCGGTCTTGACGTGCGCGCCGTTGGCCAGGCTGGTGATGAAGGAGCGCACGTTCATGCGGTTGATCGGCACGGTCTTGGTTGGCGCCTTGCCTGGTTCGGTGCAGGCGCACTGGTTATCCGGGATGCGGTACGCGGTGCTCATCCAGAAGCCGTCGAACACCTTGTCGGTCACGGTGATGTCGGACAGGTGCTTGACCCAATAGGTGCCGTAGTAGCCGGGCACGATCAGGCGCAGCGGATAGCCGTTCAACATCGGCAGGTCGGCGCCGTTCATCTGCCAGGCCAGCATCACTTCGCCGTCCAGCGCGTGATCGAGATTGAGGGCCTTGACGAAATCCGGGCCATCGCCGAGCGGCGGCGTGTCCAGGCCATTGAAGGCCACCTGCACCGAACCGGCTTTCACGCCGGCCTTCTCCAGCACCTTGCGCAGCGGGACGCCGGTCCAGCGGGCGTTGCCCATGGCGCCGTTCGACAGCTGGCCGCCGTTGGCGCGCGGCTCGAAATGCCCACGGCTGTTGCCCGAGCATTGGACCACGGCGACCAACTCGGTCGCATCGGCCATCTGGCGCAGGTCGGAGAGCGACAACTCCAGCGGCGTGTTGACGTTGCCGCCCACGCGCAGGCGATACGTCTGCGGATCGATGGAGGTCGGAATGCCGCTCCAGTGGTAGCGCACGAAGAAAGCGTCGTTGGGCGTGATCGCCGATTCGTTGAAGACGCTGAACGGCGTTTCCAGTTGCGGCGGACGGGCGGTGAGCAGGATCAGCGGCCGCTTCTGCGGATAGGCGACCAGTTCGCGCTCGCCATTTTCGAACGGCAGCGTGACGCGGCCCGCCTCCGCTGCGAAGACTTCCAGCGCCTGGCTGCCGAAAGCTGCGGCCGCGCCTAGCGTGCCAGCCTGCCGCAAAAAGGAACGGCGCCGCAGCGCCTCCGCTGTCAATACCAACGCTTTAGTCGCCATACCGGTCTCCGAATTGTTGTGATGATAACGGCGTCAATATTGCCACAAATCGGCGCGCATCTCCCGAATCAGTTGTTCCAGCGCCATCGACGCCTTGCTCTTGTAACGCTCCCGATGGCGCAGCATCAGGAAGTCGCGCCCCGCCATCTTGAAGTTGGCCTTGGCCAGCAAGCCGGCCTTCAAATGCGAGGCCACCACCAGCTCCGACACGACGGTGGCGAACGGCCCCGCCATCACGGCCGAGCGCACCGCCTCGTTCGACGGCAGCGACAACGCGACCTGCAGCGCATCCACCGGGATGCCGCGCGCCGCCAGCGCCGCCTCGAACGCGGAGCGGGTGCCCGAGCCTTCCTCGCGCAGTATCCATTGGGCCGCCAGCAGCTGCGCCGGCCGCAGCGCCTTGCCGACCGCCCAGGGATGATCCGGCGCGACCACCGCCACCATGCGGTCCTGCGCCACCGGCTCGGCCAGCAGCGCCGGCTCGTCGATCGCGCCTTCCACGAATCCGAGATCGGCGACGCCCTGCACCACGGCCTGCGCCACGTTCTGAGTGTTATCGACCGCGACATCGAGCGTGATCGACGGCCAGGCCTGGCGGAAGCGCACCAGGAACTGCGGCAGCCAGTAGCTGGCGATGGTCTGGCTGGCCTGTATGGTCAGCGTGCCGCGCTTCATGCCACCCAATTCGGCCAGCGTCAGTTCGGCGGTGCGGGCGCTGGCCAGCGTGCGGCGCGCCTCCACCAGGAAGATACGGCCAGCCTCGCTGGTTTCGATGCGCCGCCCGACGCGGTTGAACAGCGGCGTGCCGTAGCGCTCCTCCAGCACCTTGATGGAGGCGCTGACGGCGGAAGGCGTGAGCGCCAGCGCGCTGGCCGCCTGCGTCAGGTGCTGGCGCTCGGCGACTTCCACGAAGATGCGTAATTGTTCGAGTGTCATTGTTTGATTTGATTGAATGAATCGTCATAAATTGTAAGATGGACGCAACGATCTGTCGACTTGATAATTCCGCTTATCGAACCATCAAGGATGACGCAATGAACAAAACCATGACAGACGCCCTGCCCGGCCTGGCGCTTTGCTGCGTGGTCACCGCCTCCGCCTACGCGCTGGAAGCCGTGGAGAGCGCGCTACTGGGCCGCGCATGGCTGGAAAGCCTGGTGCTGGCCATCCTGCTGGGCACCGCCATCCGCACGCTGCTGCCTCTTGAGCAGCGCTTCGAGGCGGGCATCCAGGTCGGCGCCAAGCTGCTGCTGGAGATCGCCGTGGTGCTGCTGGGCGCATCGGTCAGCGCGCGCTCGCTACTGGAGAACGGCATCGGCTTGATTGGCGGGATCGCCGCCGTGGTGGCGATCGCGATCGCGCTCAGCTTCGCCATCGGCCGCGCCTTCGGGCTGCCGCGCAAGATGGCCATCCTGATCGCCTGCGGTAATTCGATCTGCGGCAATTCCGCCATCGCCGCCGTCGCCCCGGTGATCGACGCCGACGGCAAGGATGTCGCCGCCGCCATCGCCTTCACCGCCGTGCTGGGCGTGGTTGTGGTGCTGGTGCTGCCGTTGATGGTGTCGCTGCTGTCGTTCTCGCCGGTGCAGTTCGGCGTGTTCGCAGGATTGACGGTGTACGCGGTGCCGCAGGTGCTGGCCGCCACCGGCTCGGTGGCCGTCAGCAGCGTGCATGTCGGCACGCTGGTCAAGCTGGTGCGGGTGCTGATGCTGGGTCCCGTGGTGCTGACGCTGTCGCTGTTCGCGCCGCGCGAAGGCCGATCGCGGCCCGCGCTGTCGCATCTGGTGCCGTGGTTTATCGCCGGCTTCCTGCTGTTGCTGGCCTTGCGCTCGTTCGGCGCGATCCCGGCGGCCGCGCTGGCGCCGGCGCGCGAGGCGGCCAACTTCTTCACCATCATGTCGATGGCCGCGCTGGGATTGGGCGTGGACGCGCGCGCCGTGCTGCGCGCCGGTGGCCGGGTCGCGGCGGTGGTGGTGCTGTCGCTGCTGGGCCTCGCCGTCGTCAGCTTCTTGCTGATCAAACTGCTGGGTATCGCCTGAGGCCCGCCGCCGCTTAACCGCCCTTGCCCGCCACCGCCTGCCGGTACTGCGTCGGCGTGACGCCGGTGGTGGCCTTGAACTGGCGGGTGAAGGCGGAGTGGTCGCCGTAGCCGCAGGCCTGGGCGATTTCGGCCACGCTGGCCGTCCCCTTCAACAACCGCGAGGCCGCTTCGACCCGGGTCTGGATGATCATCTGGCGCGGCGTCAGGTGGAAGATGCGCAGGAAGTAGCGCTCGATCTGCGCCACCGACATGTGGGCGGTGCGCGCCAGCTCGGCCAGCTGCAAGGTCTGGCCGTATTCCTGGTGGATCAGGTTCACCGCCGCCGCCACCTTGCGGTATGCGGGATTCTTCTTGTCGGCCATCGCCAGGTCGCGCGAGACGCCGGTCAGGCCGACGATGCGGCCATCGGCGTCGCGCAGCGCGGTCTTGCGCGTCAGGCACCAGCCGGGATCGCGGTTGGGATACAAGTGCAGTTCCAGCTGGTCTTCGATGTCGTTACCGCCGGCCAGCACCGCCATGTCCTGCGCCAGGTAGGTCTGCCCGAACGGACGGGCGAACACCTCGGCCGGCGTGCGCCCGATCAGCGCCGATTTATGCCGCTGGCCGCAACGCTGGACCAGCGTCTGGTTGACCACCACGTAGCGGCACTCCACGTCCTTGACGAAGAAAACCACATCCGGCAGCGCGTCGAACAGCGCTTCGGAAAAAAAGGGATCGGCGATGCCCGCGCCCAGGGCGCGGCGGGCGTCGTCGTGAGGGAGTTCTGTATGCATGAAGGCGATTGTGCCAGCGGCGCGGGGCGGCGTCTCCTGTTTTATCGCGATTGTGCAGATTTCGTCATCGATCATGCGCAGGAGATGCAAGACAGCAAGCCTCGGGAAGCCTAAGATTTGAGCATGAAAAACATCTCCATCATCGACTCCCACACCGGCGGCGAACCGACCCGCCTGGTCATAGACGGCGGCCCGGAACTGGGCCAAGGCCCGCTCAGCGAGCGGCTCGCAGTGCTGAAACGCGAACATGACCGCTTCCGCTCCGCCGTGGTCTGCGAGCCGCGCGGCTCGGACGTGCTGGTCGGCGCGCTGCTGTGCGAGCCGCACGCCCCCGATTGTGCGGCAGGCGTCATCTTCTTCAACAACGTCGGCTACCTCGGCATGTGCGGCCACGGCACCATCGGCCTGGTCGCGTCGCTGGCCTACATGGGCCGCATCGGCGCCGGCCGCCACCGCATCGATACCCCGGTGGGCGTGGTGGAGGCGGAGCTGCACGCGGATGGCAGCGTCACCGTGGACAACGTGGCCTCCTACCGCAGCCAGGCGCAGGTCACCGTCGAGGTGCCTGGCCACGGCCCGGTCACCGGCGATGTCGCCTGGGGCGGCAACTGGTTCTTCCTGGTTTCCGGTCATGGACTGGAACTGGGCGTTGGCAACGTAGAAGCGCTGACCGCCTACAGCGTGGCCGTGGGCGCGGCGCTGGAACGGGCCGGCATCACCGGCGACGGCGGCGCGCTGATCGACCATATCGAATTGTTCGCGCCATCGCGCACCGGCGCCGACAGCCAGAGCTTCGTGCTCTGCCCCGGCAAGGCCTACGACCGTTCGCCCTGCGGCACCGGCACCAGCGCCAAGCTGGCGTGCCTGGCGGCCGACGGCAAACTGGCCGAGGGCGCGCTGTGGAAGCAGGAGAGCGTGATCGGCAGCGTGTTCGAAGCCTCGTACCGCTATCGCGGCGAGCAGCTGATCCCCAGCATCCGCGGCCGCGCATGGGTCAACTCGCAGGCGCAGCTGATCCTCGATCCGACCGATCCTTTCGTCTGGGGCATACGGTGACCGAGAACGACGTGATCGTCATCGGCGCCGGCATCGTCGGTGCCGCCTGTGCGGATGCGCTCAGCCAGCGCGGCCTGCGGGTGATGGTGATCGAACAGGACATGCCCGGCGGCGGCGCCACCGCGGCCGGCATGGGCCACCTGGTGGTCATGGACGACAACCCGGCGGAGCTGGCGCTGTCGGCGTATTCGGTCTCGCTGTGGAATTCGCTGGTGGGCGACCTGCCCCAACGCCATGAATACAGCCGTTGCGGCACCATCTGGGTGGCCGCCGACGAAGAGGAAATGGACGCGGCGCGCGTCAAGGCCGACACCCTGAGCGCCTACGGCCTGCCCTGCGAAATGCTGTCGCCCGCCACGCTGTATGCGCGCGAACCGCAACTGCGCACCGGCCTGGCCGGCGGCCTGCTAGTGCCCGGCGATGGCCTGGTCTATCCGCCCAAGAGCACGCGCATCCTGCTGGACCGCGCGATGCACCGCGGCGCCACCACGCTGCGCGGCAGCGTCGCCGCCATCGAAAACAACGGCGTGCTGCTGGCCGACGGCACGCGCCACCAGGCGTCGCAAGTGGTGCTGGCCGCCGGTTCGCGTTCGGCCGCGCTGCTGCCGGAACTGCCGGTGCAGCCGAAGAAGGGACACATCGCCATCACCGACCGCTATCCCGGCTTTGTCCACCACCAGCTGGTGGAACTGGGATACATCAAAAGCGCCCACGCCGCCAGCGGCGACTCGGTCGCGTTCAATTTGCAGCCCCGTCCTACCGGACAAGTATTGATCGGCTCCTCCCGCCAGTTCGACACGATCGACCTGGCGGTGGAGCCGGCCATGCTGCAACGCATGCTGCGCCATGCCGCCACGTTCACGCCAGCCCTGGCGCAACTGAACGTGCTGCGCTGCTGGACCGGCCTGCGCGCCGCCACGCCGGACGGCATGCCGCTGATCGGCCCCCACGCCGCGCGGCGCGGACTGTGGCTGGCGACCGGACACGAAGGCCTGGGCATCACCACCTCGCTGGCGACGGCGCAGCTGCTGGCCGCGCAGATGACCGGCGACAGCACGCGCATCCCCTACACTCCTTACCTGCCGGGGCGCTTCAATGACTGACGTCGTCCTCAACATCAACGGCCATGACGTCCACGTGGCGCAAGGTGTCAGCGTGGCCGCGGCGATCGCCATGGCCGGCAGCGCCGTCACCCGGCGCTCGGTGCGCGGCGCTGCGCGCGCGCCCTTGTGCGGCATGGGCGTCTGCCAGGAATGCCGCGTCACCATCGACGGCCGCATGCACCAGCTGTCATGCCAGACGTTGTGCGCCGACGGCATGCACGTGATCACCTGCGAGTCCCGACCATGAGCCGCTACGACATCCTGGTGATCGGCGCGGGACCGGCCGGACTGGCGGCCGCGCATGCCGCCGCAGTGCAAGGCGCGCAGGTCGGCCTGGTCGACGACAATCCGCTGGCCGGTGGCCAGATCTGGCGCGGCGGTCCGGAGCAGCAGCAGGACCCGCGCGCGCCAAGATTGTGGAGCGACCTGCGCACCGCCCCGAACGTCGCCTACCTGCCGCAGACGCGGGTGCTGTACGCGCCGGAGCCGGGGCAGCTGCAAGTGCAGACGCCAACGTCGTCGGCCACGCTGCAATACGAAAAACTGATACTGGCCACCGGCGCGCGCGAGCGGCTGCTGCCCTTCCCCGGCTGGACGCTGCCCGGTGTGACCGGCGCCGGCGGCCTGCAAGCCCTGGCCAAGGGCGGCTATCCGCTGCTGGGCAAACGCGTGGTGGTGGCGGGCAGCGGCCCGCTGCTGCTGGCGGTGGCCGCGACGCTGTCCGCCAAGGGCGCGGAAATCGCCGCCATCATCGAGCAGGCGTCCTTGCCGGCATTGGCGCGCTTCGGATTCGGCCTGCTGGCGACGCCGTCCAAGATCACGCAGGCGCTGCAACTGGCGGCGCAGCTGAGCGGCATCCCCTACCTGCGCGACAGCTATGTGCATTCGGCGCATGGCGACGGCACGCTGCAATCGATCCTGATACAGCGCGGCGGCGCGCGCGAGCTGGAAGCGCTGCAATGCGACTACCTGGCCTGCGGCTACGGCCTGCTGCCCAACGTCGAACTGGCGCTGGCACTGGGCTGCGCCACGACATCGAAGAACGGACAAACGGCCGTGCAGGTGGACGAAGCGCAGCTGACCTCCGTGCCCGGCGTCTACTGCGCCGGCGAAGGCACGGGCGTCGGCGGTGTCGACCTGGCGCTGGCGGAGGGCCGCATCGCCGGCCTGGCGGCCTGCGGCAAGCCGGCCGCCGCGCAGGAACTGTACGCCGAACGCGCGCGCTGGAAAAAATTCGCGGCAAGGCTGGAACGCGCCTTCGCGCTGCGGCCGGAGTTATTGACGCTGGCCGGCGACGACACCATCGTCTGCCGCTGCGAAGACGTCTGCCACAACGAGCTGCGTACGCACACCAGCTGGCGCAGCGCCAAGCTGCAAACCCGCTGCGGCATGGGGCCGTGCCAGGGACGCATCTGCGGCGGCGCCACCGAACTGCTGTACGGCTGGCGGCCGGACGCGGTGCGGATGCCGATTTCACCGGCCCGCATCGCCAGCATCATCGACGATTAATCCACCCGATTCACAACAACCGATTCATCACAAGGAGAACAGCATGGCAGCAGCAAAATGGGAAGGGGTCTTCCCCGCAGTAACCACCAAGTTCAAAGAGAACGAGGATCTCGACCACGCCGAAATGGAGAAGCACTTCTCCTTCCAGATCGACAGCGGCGTGCACGCGCTGTTGACCTGCGGCTCGCTGGGTGAAGCTAGCACGCTGTCGTTCGACGAGAAGCTGGCCGTCACCAAGACCGCGCTGAACGTCGCCGCCGGCCGCGTGCCGGTGCTGGTCAACGTCAGCGAGACGCGCACCGCCACCGCCTGCCGCTTCGCCGAGAAGGCGCACGAGATGGGCGTGCAGGGCCTGATGGTGATGCCGTCGGTGCTGTACGCGGCCGACTCGCGCGAGGCGATGGACAATCTGCGCGTGATCGCCAAGGCGTCGCAGCTGCCGATCATGGTCTACAACAATCCAGTGTCGTACAAGGTGGACCTGACGCCGGAAGACTTCAAGGAACTGGCCGATTGCGAATGGATCGTCGCGATCAAGGAATCGACCGACAACGTGCGCCGCATCACCGACCTGCGCAACGCCGTCGGCAACCGCTACCAGCTGTTCATGGGCGTGGACGACTTGTCGTTCGAAGGCCTGGCGGTGGGCGCGGACGGCCTGCTGGCCGGCCTGGTGGTGGCCTTCCCGAAAGAGACCGTGGCGCTGTACAAGCTGATGAAGGCCAAGCGTTGGGATGAAGCGCTCAAGCTGTACCAGTGGTTCATGCCGCTGATGCACCTGGACGTCTCGACCAAGCTGGTACAGAACCTGAAGCTGGTGGAAACGCTGGCCGGCGTCGGCAACGAGTACGTGCGCCGTCCACGCCAGCCGCTGCAAGGCGCCGACCGCGCCCGCGTCACCGCCGTGGTCCAGGCGGCGCTGGCCAACCGTCCGGACGTCAGCACCTTGTTCTAAGCTAGTCGCGCTTGATGGTCGAGCCGCGCAGGATCAGCTGCGGCTCGATCATCGTGGCGGCGGCGGGGGATTTGCCGTCGATGGCGGCGATCAGCTTCTCCATCGCGGCCACGCCCATACGCTCGCTCTGCAGGTCCACCGTGGTCAGCGCCGGCGAAGTGTATTGGCCGTACTCGATGTTGTCGAAGGCCGCCACCGAGAGCTGCTCCGGCAGCTTGAAGCCCAGCGCCTGCGCCGCCTTCATGAAGCCCAGCGCCATCAGGTCGTTGTAGCAGATCAGCGCATCCGGGTGCTCGCCGCCCAGCAGGATGGACGAGCATACGCGCTCGCCCTCGGCCGCCGTCGGCGCGCCGCCTTCATACACCGTCAGTTCCATGTCGTGCGCGGCCAGGCAGGCGCGCACACCGGCCAGCCGCTCCTCGTCGCGCCGCGAGCGCGGGAAGCGCAGGTAGCCGATCCGCTTGTGCCCCTGCGAGACCAGGTGCCGCGCCAGCATGTAGGCGCCGCGGTGGTCGTCGCTGATCACCCACGGAATCTGCAGCCGCGACAACCGGCCGAAATACACCAGCGGTTTGCCCAGCTCCATCACCCAGTCCATCTCCGATTCCAGCATGCGCGAGAACATGATGATGCCGTCCACACGGCGGCTCAGGGCTTCCAGCAGCGGGCGTTCGCGGTCGGGGTTTTCCTCGGTGTCGACCAGCAGCAGCGTGTAGCCGTGCGCCAGCGCCACGCGGTTGGCGCCCTTGACGATGCTGGTGAAGTGGGGATTGGCGACATCCAGCACCGACAGGCCGATGCTCTTGGTGCGGCCGGTGATCATCGATGCCGCCAGCGGGTTGGAACGGTAGCCCAGCTTGGCGATGACTTCCTTGATGGTCGCCTCCACCGCCGGCGAGAAGCGCTGCGCGCCGTTGACGAACTTGGAGACGGTGGCGGTGGAGACGCCGGCCGCCGCCGCCACGTCGCGGATGGTTGCTACGTTTTTTTTCATGTTCTGACTATCGGGGATGCCTGGCTGCCCATACCGCGGCAGCGCCAAAGGACAATCTTAGCATGTCGGCATCTCTGCTCCGGGACCGATCAGAGGTCGGTAATCTCCTTGTGGCGCGGGACCAACGCCTTCATCACGCTCCACGCGACCAGGTAGGCCAAGGCGCAGATGCCGAACATGATCATGTAACCGGTGCGGATGTCGTTGACCGATTTGTAGTAGTCGAACACCCAGCCACCCAGCTTGGTCAGCAGCACGCCGCCGATGCCGCCGGCCATGCCGCCGATGCCGATCACCGAGGCTACCGACTTTTGCGGGAACATGTCGGAGACGGTGGTGAAGATGTTGGCCGACCATGCCTGGTGCGCCGAGGCGCCGACGCCGATCAGCAGCACCGGCACCCAGAAGCTGATCGCGCCCAGCGGCTGCGCCAGCAGCACCACCAGCGGGAAGAAGGCGATCACTAGCATGGCTTTCATGCGGCCGTCGTACGGCGCGTGGCCGCGCGCCATGAAGTAGCTGGGGAACCAGCCGCCGCCGATCGAGCCGATCATCGTCATGCTGTACAGGACCGCCAGCGGCACGACGATGGCGTCGCCCTTCATGCCGTACTGCGCGGACAGGTAGGTCGGCAGCCAGAACAGGAAGAACCACCACACGCCGTCGGTCATGAATTTGCCGAAGGCGAAGGCCCAGGTCTGGCGGTACTTCAGCAGCTGCAGCCACGAGACCTTGCCGCCGGCCGGCGCCTGCGTCTGCGGCTGCTGCTGTTGCTGCGGCAGGTCGCTGCGGATGTAGGCCAGCTCCTGCGCCGACAGGCGCTTCTGCCGGTCCGGCTTCTCGTACAGCGTGATCCACACGCTCATCCAGATAAAGCCCAGCATGCCGATCATGATGAAGGCGGCCTGCCAGCCCCAGATACCGGCGATCAGCGGCACGCAGATCGGCGCCAGGATGGCGCCGACGTTGGCGCCGGAGTTGAAGATGCCGGTGGCGAAGGAGCGCTCCTTCTTCGGGAAGTATTCGGCGGTGGCCTTGATCGCGGCCGGGAAGTTGCCGGCCTCGCCGACCGCCAGCACCGCGCGCGAGATCATGAAGCCGAGGATGGACGGCGCGGCGGCGATGCCGAAGGCGCCCAGCAGCACGCCGGCGCCCTCGCCCATCGGCACCGAGAAGGCGTGCATCAGCGCCCCCAGCGACCACACGGTGATGGCCACCACGTAGGCGGCCTTGGTGCCGATCTTGTCGACCACGCGGCCGGCGAACAGCATCGAGATGGCGTACACGAACTGGAAGGCGGCGGCGATGTTGGCGTAGTCGGTATTGCTCCAGCCGAATTCCTTGGACAGGTCGGGCGCCAGCAGGCTCAGCACCTGCCGGTCCAGGTAGTTGACGGTGGTGGCAAAAAACAACAGCGCGCAGATGGTCCACCGGTATTTACCGACGGTTGCTCCCACCGCTTGCGCGTTCACAGGCTCGCTCAGGTTCATGGCATCACTCTATTCTGGTTTTTGGGTGATGATCTCTCGGTCTCCACGAGATCATTCTAGTCGTAAGTCATCGTACAACTATAAAACGCGATAGGCAAGCGGAAAGATGCGGTTATTCAAGGGATTACGCCGCCATGCCAGCCCGTTGCGAGGGCTGCCATGGCGGCGTTGTATGATGACATTTATTGCAATTAAGCGGACTTGGCGCTGCCGCCAGTCTTGGCCAGCAGCAGCGCGACCAGGCTGATCACCGCGGCGGTGGACAGGTAGTAGCCGACGTATTGCAGGCCGTAGTTGGTGGCCAGCCAGGTGGCCGCGTACGGCGCCAGCGAGGCGCCCAGGATGCCGGCCAGGTTGAACGTCAGCGAGGCGCCGGTGTAGCGCACCTCGGCCGGGAACAGCTCGGACAGGATGGTGCCCAGCGGGCCGTAGGTCATGCCCATCAGGCCCAGGCCCAGCGACAGGAACACGGTCACCTGCACGCTGCTGCCGGAACCGAACATCGGCGCCATCGCCAGCCCGAACACGGCGATCGCGGCCGAGACCCAGATCAGCGTGGCGCGGCGGCCGTAGCGGTCGGCCCACAGCGCGGCCACGGGGATGGTCAGGCCGAAGAAGATCACGGCGAACAGCTGCTGGATCAGGAAGTCCTTACGGCTGAACTTGAGCGCGCTGGTGCCCCAGCTCAGCGCGAACACGGTCATCAGGTAGAACAGCACGAAGGTGGCCAGCGCGATCAGCGTGCCCAGCACCAGCACGCGGCGATGGTCGCGCCATACCGTCACCACCGGCACCTTGACGCGTTCGTTCTTGTCCAGCACCTTCTGGAAGTCCGGCGTCTCATGGATCTTCAGCCGGATGTACAGGCCGACGATCACCAGCAGCGAGCTCGACAGGAACGGGATGCGCCAGCCGTAGCTGAAGAATTCGGCGTCGGTCAGCGTCTGGCTCAGCAGCAGGAAGATGCCGCCCGACAGGAAGAAACCGATCGGCGCGCCCAGCTGCGGGAACATGCCGTACCAGGCGCGCTTGCCCGGCGGCGCGTTCTCGGTGGCCAGCAGCACCGCGCCGCCCCACTCGCCGCCCAGACCCAGGCCCTGGCCGAAGCGGCACAGCGCCAGCAGCGCCGGCGCCAGCGTGCCGATCGAGGCGTAGGTCGGCAGCGCGCCGATCACCACCGTCGAGATACCCATGGTCAGCAGCGCCGCCACCAGCGTGGCCTTGCGGCCGATGCGGTCGCCGAAGTGGCCGAACACGGCCGAGCCGACCGGGCGCGCGAAGAAGGCGATGGCGAACGTGGCCAGCGATTGCAGCGTGGCGGCGGCCGGGTCGCTGGCCGGGAAGAACAGCTTGGGGAACACCAGCACCGCCGCGGTGGCGTAGATGTAGAAATCGAAGAATTCGATCGTGGTGCCGATCAGGCTGGCAAATAGCACGGTGGCCGGGGAATTGGCCTTGGGCGATCCGGGGTGAGACTGACTCATGCTTGACGCTCCTGCGGGTGGATGGTGCGGCCCATCATACACACCGGCCTTGCCCGCTGCCAAGCAGTTAAGCTTGTTACCTAGGTATCGATTTGCGTAAAGGCAACGCTGATCGGTTCGGCCTGCAGCGGCCGCACCAGGCGCGCCACTTCCTGGCCGTCGCGCAGGAAGATCAGGGTCGGCCACAGTTTGACGCGGTAGGAGCGGCCCAGCGCGCGGCCGGGGCCGTCCTCGACCTTGTAGTGGCGCACGCCCTCGTGGCCGGCGAAGGCCTGTGCCAGCGGGGCCTGCGCGGCCATGCAGTGGCCGCACCAGTTGGCGCCGAACTCCAGCAGCGTGGCGCCGGCCAGGGCGTCGATGGCGGCGCGGTCCGGCGCGGCGGGAGTGTAGATTTTTTCCATGATGTCAGGATAGGGGTTTGGATTTAAGTTGGGCGCACGGATCGGGCCGGGGCTGCGGCGCCACCGTGTAGACCGCGTCGTAGCGGCCGGCGCCGGCGGCGTCTTCCAGGTAGCCTTCGCTGCGCACCGTCAGCGCCGGCGCCAGCGTGTTGATCCAGCGCGCCACGCCGATGTCCTTGCGCACGTGGCCGTTGCCGGCGATCAGCACCACGTCGCGCGGCTGCTGGTCGCGCACGATCTTGGCCATCCAGATGTCGCGCGACACCTGGGCGTTGATCATGCCGTCGACCATCATCTCCGGCAGCATGTTGCAGTGGCCGGCGAGAATTTCCTTGTACTGGCCGGCGCGCACGTCGGCCGGCAGCGGCTGGTCCAGGTGGTAGTCGCGCACGCTTTGCGGGTCGAAGGTGGCGGCGATGCCGTCGCGCACCACGCGCGAGGCGTCGGCGCGCGACAGGTTGCCGGCCACCAGCGGCAGCTGGTAGGTCAGCGCCAGCTGGATCACCGGATAGTAGAGCTGCCAGTCCCAGCGGACGCCGCCGACCACGCGGATCACGCATTGCGCGTCCAGGCAGCCTTTCTGGGCCTTGTTGAGCACGTCCTGGTTTTCGCGGTCGAACTGCTCCATGACGATGGCCGGGCGCCAGCCCGCCTCCACCCGCTGGCGCAGCAGCTCGTAGCGCAGCTTGTGGCCGGCGGCATTGTCGTGCACCTCGCCCAGCAGCAGCACCTGCGGATTGGGTCCGGCCGGCGCCGGCACCGCGGCGGCCGATCCGCCGGCCGGCTTGCCGCCGCTGGCGCAGCCGGCCAGCAAGGCCAGCGCGGCCACGGCGAAAGTCAATCCCGGCGTGCCGCTATATGTGGAAATCGTCTGTGTCTGGGCCATATCTAATCTAATTAATTGTTGCGAAGTCGGGATCGTGTACGCCACAGGCAGACTGGCAAAAAGCGTTGTTGCGTTGCACGAATAAATTGCCCCCGGAAAAATACAGATGGCAATATGTTACCAAATATGATCTAATGTGAACTTGTAGAGCACGGTTGGACTAGCGTCCGCTGTTAATCTAATGTTTATGCTTTAATGTAGCCTTAACGTCCTGCGTCCGCAGCATAGTCAGGAGAAACGTCGTGAAGAAGTCAACTTTAATAACAACATTATTGCTTGCCCTGGGTACCATCGGCGCCGCACAGGCCGCCCCGGAAAAAGGCGAAGTCGCAACTGCAGCAATTGTACTGGCTCATTGCGACACCCACAGCACCACGCCGTGCGGCATCAACGATTCGGCCTCTGCGGAAAAGACCACCCGGGATCGCGAACCCGAGGCGTTGGCGTCGAACGCTCCCAACAACAAGCAAGCCATCGATCCGGTGGCCGAAGTGCCGGAACCGCAAACCTTTGTCATGCTGATGCTGGGCCTGGTCGTCCTGGGTTTCGCCTCGCGCCGCGGCGAAGCGTCGGAAACCTTCACCGACTGAACGCGGCCGCTACAGGCCGCACACCGAATGGATGTTGGTGATGGCGACGCCATGCAGGATGGCGCGCCCGACGCACGATAGTTTCTGGACGCCGTCCTCGGTGCCCAGCACCGCAAAGATCGCCACCGCCAGCGCCACGCCTACCAGTATCGCCAAGCCTTTGAGTGTGTCCTTGTCCATGGCGGCATTCTAGCGCGGCGCCGCCGGCCTAAGCAACGGCGGGCCCCAGCGTGTAGTCGAAATCGTAGTAGTGCTTGCCGCCCTCGATGCGGATCTGCAACGTGCCACCGAGGCCGGACAACTCGTCGCGCCCGGAATCGGGCACCACCGCCACCTTCAGTCCCGGCGTCCCGCGCTCCATGGTGCCGGTGTGGTACAGCAGGAAGCTGCCGCGCCGTCCCTCCAGCGTCCCCTGCACCCGCTCCATCGCCACGTAGGCGCCCGAACCCAGTTCGCGGTCCATGTAGGCCAGCATTTCGCCGCTGCCGACGGCGTCCAGCGCGCCGTGGTACTGCTTGTCGAGCGACATGCGGCCGATGCCGCTGTCGGCCGCCACGGCCGACATGGCTTCGACCGCCATCTTGACGTTGAATTCACCGCTGATGTGTGGCATGACTGTCCTTTCAGTTGGGGAGGCGGGCGTCGGCGCTGGCCGCGGCGGCGGACGGGTCGTCCACCGGCGTCACGCAAGGCATCCGCAGGACGAAGCTGGCGCCCTGTCCCAGCACGCTGGACACCGTAATGGTGCCGCCAAACTGCTTGGCCATCAAGTTGAACACGATATTGAGTCCGAGGCCGGTGCCGCCCTGCCCGCGGCGGGTGGTGACGAAGGGGTCGAACACCTTGTCCAGCATGTCCGGCGGGATGCCCTTGCCGTCGTCGGTCACCTGCATCTCGATCCAGTCGCCCTGCTGCGCCACGCCGATGGTGATGCGGCCCTCGTCGCCCGGGTCGAAGGCGTGCTCGACGCAGTTGAGCGTCAGGTTGGTGATGACCTGGGCCAGCGCGCCCGGATAGCTGTCGAGGATGATGTCCGGCGGACAGGCGATGCTGACGGTGATGTGCGTCTTCTTCAGCTTGGGCTGCAGGCTCGACACCACCTCGTTGATGTAGTCGCGCAGCTCGAAGCGGCGGCGCGCCTCGCTGACCTGGTCGACCGCGATCTGCTTGAAGCTGTGGATCAGGTGCGCGGCGCGGTAGGCGTTGTTCATGATCAGGCGCGTGCTTTCGGCCGCCGTCTCCAGGTAGCGCGTGATGTCGGATTTCTTGATGTTGCCGGCCGCCACGGCCGAGTTGACCTTCTCGGTCGCCTCCATCAGCACCGAGGCGCTGGTGAGCGCGATGCCGACCGGCGTGTTGATCTCGTGCGCGACGCCGGCCACCAGCCCGCCCAGCGAGGCCAGCCGCTCGGCCTGCAGCAGCGACTCCTGCGTGCGGCGCAGGTCGTCGAGCGCCTTGGCCGTGGCCTGGGCCGACTTGCGGGCCTCGTCCTCGGCCTCGCGGATGCGCTGGATGTTCGATTTGATCTTGCGCTGGATGGCGTTGAAGCCGCGGATCACCTCGCCCAGCTCGTCGTGCCGGCTGTCGGGCAATTCCTCCACCTCGTCGCTGCCGCGCGTGGCCAGGTCGAACAGGCCGTCGCGCAGGCGCTTGAGCGGATCGAACACGATGCGCAGCGACAGCGCCAGCGCCGCCACCAGGATCAGGTCCAGCAGCAGCACCTCGATCACCTTGCGCCGCACCTCGGCCGCCAGCGTGGCGTCGATCTGCGCGCGGCTAAAGTTGACCACCACGCGGCCGACGATGACCGGCTTGAGCGAGGCGCCGGCCGCGCCGGAATCGCGGTAGGCCAGGTCGGCCACCACCGGCGAACCACCGACGGCGGCGTCGTTCTCGATCGAGCTGACGCTGCCGTTTTCGTTGCGCAGCTTGCCGGAGAACAGGCCGACCGAGGTGTCGTACACGCGAATCGAGACCAGCTCGGGCGGCAGCATCTCGGCGGCGACGATGTTGTCGACCTTGGCCTTGTCCAGGTCCCACAGCGCCGACGGCAGGCTGGTCTGCAGACGGGTCAGCACGCCCTGGCGCAGGCGCTGGCTGCTCACTTCCAGCTCGTGGCCCAGGCTGTACTGGGCGTAGGTGCCGGAAATGCCCAGCACCAACGTGACGATGACCACGAAAAGCAGCGTCAAGCGGCCTTGGATACCAAACATCGACCAACCTCCCTGCATTGATGGAATTGACGGCAACGCCCCAATGTACGGTATGACATGCGACTTGGCAAGTTATGGCCCCCGCCGCCACGCCGGCATGGCAGACTTTGCTTGCACGCAATGGTAAGATCACGCAAAGTGGATCAGGTGGCAAACCGGGAGGCAACATGACGAGCAATTACCATCAACTGACGCTGGCGGAGGTGCGGCCGGGCATGGTCCTGTCGGACGTGCTGCTGGACGTGCAGGGCCATGTGCTGCTGCCGCAGGGCACGGCGCTGACCGAGGCCATGCTGGCGCTGATGCCGCGCCACGGCATCGCCGTGCTGCCCATCCTGAAGGAAGAGGTGTCGCCGGAAGCGGTGCAGGCCACGCTGGAGCACCACGAGGCGCGCATCGCCCGGCTGTTCCGCAAGAACGATCCCGACAGCGACAGCGACTGGGCCACCGCGCTGCTGCGCCGTTTCGTCTCGGACTTCCGGATGGGTCCGCAGGAGGCCGCCGAGCATGAGTAATACGCTGAGTTACGACGACGTCGTCCGCACGCTGGACGACCTGCCCTCGCTGCCGGCGGTGGTGATGGAGCTGCTCAACAGCATCGACCAGGACGATGTCGACATCTCCGTGCTGGCCAAGAAGGTGTCCTACGACCAGGCGCTGACGGCCAAGACGCTGCGGCTGGCCAACTCCTCGCTGTACGGGCTGCAGGTCAAGGTGACCACCATCCAGCAGGCGATCACCTACCTGGGCTTCCAGACCACGCGCAACCTGATCACGGCGGCCGCCGTCACCGGCTGCTTTGCCGAGGGCCACTGCCCCGGCTTCGACCACAAGGCGTTCTGGCGCCACTCGATCGCCACCGCCGCCTGCGCCAAGGTGCTGGCGCGGCAGATGCGCTTCAACCAGGATTACGCCTTCACGGCCGGGCTGCTGCACGATATCGGCCGGCTGGTGCTGGTGTCGTGTTTCCCGAACCAGTATTCGGAAACCATCGCCTACCGCGACCAGCACGATTGCTATCTGCTGGAGGCGGAACGCACGGTGCTGGGCGTCGATCATGTCGACGCCGGCATGGCGCTGGCCGAGCACTGGAATTTTTCCGACACGATGCGGCTGGCCATCGGCGGCCACCACGACCCGGAGGCGCCGGGCGCGGGCTTCCTGGCGGCCATCATCCATGTGGCCGACGCCATCGTGCATGCGCTCGATCTGGCGCAGGCGCAGGACGATCTGGTCCCGCCGGTGTCCACCGTGGCCTGGACTGCGCTGGGCCTCGATGAGGAAATCTATCTGCAATTGTTCCGCGAGACGGAACTGCAATATGAAGAAATCTCGATGGTGCTGCTGAGCTGATTATCTTTCTGAAGCAAAACTCCTGAAGCGGCGGGCTGGCTGCCGGCCGGGCTGGAATCAGCCACGGCAACGGCAGCAGCGGGCATGCGCGCGCATTAGTGACGCGCGTAGTTTCCGGCCTCGGCCTTTTCGGTGCGCTCTTCCGGCTTTGGTCGGCCCTGGGCGTCGGACAGGCGGTACTTGGTGCGGCGGTCGCCCATCAAGTCACGCAGGTCGCGGATGCTCATGCCGGTCACTTCGTGCATGCGGATCAGCAGCGAGGCGCCGACCGGCAAGCGGTGGTGGCGGATCTTGCTGATGACCGGCGGCGCGACTTCCAGCAGGCGCGACAGCGCTGCATCGTTCTTCAACTGCATCTTGCCGAGCAAGATATCCAGGAGATGGTTAGGGTTGTAGCTTTCCTGGGAAGCGAGAGCGTGGTGTGCCATGATTTTCCTCGTTGGTTGGGTGAATGAAGTGTGCAGGCCTGAACTTAAGCGCAACTTAGTTCCTTGGACTAAGTTTCAGCTAGCCTCTGCTGATTGCCTTTCGTGCAAGATAATTCTATGCTCAAAAGGGCCTGTTTCCGCCGTTGTGCGCCGAGCGAAGATTGTTCGACATCAATCACGGGCTAGAAACCTTAGCAACAATGCTATTTCATCACATGGGGCTGGAGGGTGTCGCACGCAAGAACTTGTAGGAAACTGTTACACAAAGCAAGTTCAGCTTTACACGGGCGGAAATGGCGGAAAAGCGGGGCCGGCGGGACGCCGGCGCACGCGCTGTGGCGGCGGATCAGGCGGTGGTGTCGATGTGGCGGCCGACGGTCTTTTCGGTCTGGCGGCGGTCCTGCTGGGTATGCTTGTCGGCGGCCTGCGCCTGGCGCCGCTGCTGGGCGGCGGCGTCGTCGTTGGCCTGGGCGCGGGCGCGCTGGGTGTCGGCGTTCTGCTCCACCCGGGTCTGCACCGCGCGCTCGGCCTCCGTGCTGCGCTGAGCCCGGTCGGCGCGCTCGGCAGCGCCTGCCTGCTCGCTGCGCTGGCGCTCGCGGTTGACGCGGGTCTCGCGCTGGTTGGCCGCCTGCACGCCATCGAGAGGGGCGCTGATGCGCGACGACGAAATCGTGTTGGCTGCCATGTTCCCCTCGCTGGAAATTGCCCGCAGGCTACGCTTTCAATGTAGAAGGCAGGCCGTCCAAAATCAAGGCCTATCGCGTCTGGCGGCGGAAAATTACGTTAAACTATCGCCTGTGCCGGCACTGCCGGCCTCTCTCATAAAGCATGCCATTGAAAACCAAAACGCCAGTCCAACCGTACTACTTCGTCCCGGAGCCGCTCGATAACGCGCGCCTGGCCCACCTGTGCGGCCCCCTCGACGAAAACCTGCGCCAGATTTCCGCCGCGCTGGACGTCACCATTTTCCGCCGCGGCGAGAAGTTCATCGTCAGCGGCCACAACGCCGAACGCGCGGTGCAGATCCTGGAGCAGTTCTACGCGGTCGCCAACAAGATCGTGCCGATCGAGGAAGTGCAGCTGGCCCTGGTCGAACAGCGCGCCGGCCTGGCCGCGGCCGCCGTCGCATCGCCGTCCGCGCCGGACCAGCCGCGCGTGGTCGAAGCGCCGTTCGTCGAGCCGGACATCAACAGCCCGATCCTGAAAACCCGCCGCGCCGACCTGCGCGGCCGCACGCCGCACCAGATCCGCTACCTGCGCAACATCCTGGAGCACGACATCAGCTTCGGCGTCGGTCCGGCCGGCACCGGCAAGACCTACCTGGCGGTGGCCTGCGCGGTCGACGCGCTCGAGCGCGACGCGGTCAAGCGCATCATCCTGACCCGCCCCGCCGTCGAGGCGGGCGAGCGGCTGGGCTTCCTGCCGGGCGACCTGGCGCAGAAGGTCGATCCCTACCTGCGTCCGCTGTACGACGCGTTGTACGACCTGCTGGGCTTTGACCGCACGCAGAAGATGTTCGAGAAGCAGGTGATCGAGATCGCGCCGCTGGCTTACATGCGCGGCCGCACGCTCAACCACGCCTTCGTCATCCTGGACGAGGCACAGAACACCACGGTCGAGCAGATGAAGATGTTCCTGACCCGCATCGGCTTCGGCAGCAAGGCCGTGGTGACGGGCGACGTCACCCAGGTCGACCTGCACAAGAGCCAGAAGAGCGGCCTGGTGGACGCTATCCAGGTATTGAAGGAAGTGCGCGGCATCGCCTTCAGCCACTTCAACAGCGAAGACGTGGTGCGCCATCCGCTGGTGGCGCGCATCGTCGACGCCTACGAAACCGCGCACAACCACGAAGCGGAAATCGCTCCCCTCCTCAAAGCCACAGCTCTCAAAAATGTCCGCAAAAAATAAACTGACGCTGTCGGTGCAATATCCCGACGCCCGCCTGCAGGAAAGCCTCACCCGTCCCAAGATCCGCCGCTGGGTGCAGGCCGCGCTGTTCGCGCCGGCCGAGCTGACGATACGCTTCGTCGACGCCGACGAAGGCCGCACGCTGAACCGCGACTACCGCGAAAAAGACTACGCCACCAACGTGCTGACCTTCGCCTACAACGAAGGCGAAGAGTTGCCGGACGACGCGCCGACCCAGGCCGACATCATCCTCTGCACCGACGTGCTGGAGCGGGAAGCGGCCGAGCAAAAGAAAACCGTGGAGGAACACGCCGCCCACCTGATCGTCCACGGCGTGCTGCACGCGCAGGGCTACGACCACATGGACGACGAGGAAGCGGCGGAGATGGAAGGCATCGAAACGGAAATCCTGGCCGGCCTGGGCTACGCCGATCCCTACGCCGACTGAGGGGCAGGCGCTGCCTTTTTGACAAAAAAGGCCCCGCCGCCCCATTTCGTGTATCCTATACCCCTTCGAAACAATGGCTCACGCCTCCTATGCAAGAGCACTCTAGTGGCGTCAAGACTGACGCCAAACCCCACCGGTCGCTGTTTGAACGCCTGACCGCACTGATTTCCCCCGAGCCAGAGAACCGCGCGGAACTGCTCGAAGTTCTGCACGACGCCCACGAACGCAACCTGATCGACGCCGACGCCCTGTCGATGATCGAAGGCGTGTTCCAGGTGTCGGACCTGTCCGCCCGCGACATCATGATCCCCCGCTCGCAGATGGACGTCATCGACATCTCCAAGCCGATCGAGGAATGGATGCCGCAAGTGCTGTCCACCGCCCACTCGCGCTTCCCCGCCATCGAAGGCGAGCGCGACAAGGTGATCGGCATCCTGCTGGCCAAGGACCTGCTGCGCTACTACGCCGAGGAATCGTTCGACGTGCGCGACATGCTGCGCCCGGCCATCTTCATCCCCGAATCGAAACGCCTGAACGTGCTGCTGCGCGACTTCCGCGCCAACCACAACCACATGGCCATCGTGGTGGACGAGTACAGCGGCGTGGCCGGCCTGATCACCATCGAGGACGTGCTGGAGCAGATCGTCGGCGACATCGAGGACGAGTACGACTTCGACGAGGAAGAGGACAACATCCTGTCGATCAAGGAGGGCGTGCACGGCCCGCGCTGGCGCATCAAGGCGCTGACCGAGATCGAGCAATTCAACGAGGAACTCGACACCGCGCTGCCGGACGACGACGTCGACACCATCGGCGGCCTGGTCGCCAAGCACCTGGCGCGCATGCCGCACAAGGGCGACGTGTTCGACATGGAAGGCCTGCGCTTCGAAGTGCTGCGCGCCGACGCCCGCCAGATCCACGTGCTGCTGGTGGAAAAACTGCCGCCCGCCGTTGAAGCCGGCGACGACGCCTGATGCGTTTTCGCCGCGCCAATCCGAACGATCCGCCCAAGCCGCAACGCTCCACCCGTGGCCGCATGGCCATCACCGCCGTGGCCGGCGCGCTGTGCGTGTTCGCCTTCGCGCCGTTCGGCTGGTGGCCGCTGGAGATCCTCGGCCTAGCCACCTTGTTCTACCAGGTGCTGCGCAGCAGCAGCGTCAAGGCCGCCGCGCTGATCGGCTGGGCCTTTGGCTTCGGCTGGACCGCCGCCGGCGTCCACTGGCTCTACGTTTCCATGCACACCTACGGCGCCATGCCGGCGCCGCTGGCGGCCGCCGCCGTGCTGCTGCTGGGCTGGGGCATGGGCTTCTACGTCGCGCTGGCGATGGGCGGCGCGGCCTGGCTGCGCAAGCGCTGGGCGCTGCCGCTGCCGGCCGCCAACCTGCTGGTGCTGCCGGCCATGTGGTCGCTGTTCGAATGGCTGCGCGGCTGGTTGTTCACCGGCTTCCCGTGGCTGTCGGCCGGCTACGCCCACAACCACAGCCCGCTGGCCGGCTTCGCGCCGCTGATCGGCATGTACGGCCTGGGCTGGCTGGCTGCGGTGATCGCCGGCGCCCTGCTGTTGCTGCTGCACCGCACACGCCTGCGCGCGGCCGGGCTGATCGTCGCCATCTGCGTGGCCGGGGTCGCGCTGAGCTACCTGCACTGGACCTACCCGGAAGGCAAGCCGATCTCGGTGCGCCTGCTGCAGGGGAATATCCCGCAGGACGAGAAATTCAATGGAGCCCATGTGATGGCGGCGCTCAAGCTGTACCAGGATGCCATCACGGCCGCGCCCGCCGACCTGATCGCCACGCCGGAGACTGCCATCGTCATGCTGCCGCAGCAGCTGCCGCCCGACTACTTGCCCGGCATCGCCCAGTTCCTCAACAAGACCAACAGCAACCTGATCCTGGGCATCCCGCTGGCCGACAGCCAGACCGCGTACTTCAACAGCGCGATCGGCATCCCGTCCAAGCTGGGCTCGAGCTACTACCGCTACGACAAGCACCACCTGGTGCCGTATGGCGAGTTCATCCCGTTCGGCTTCCGCTGGTTCGTCAACCTGATGTCGATCCCGCTGGGCGACCAGACCAGCGGCCGCGACATCCAGCCGTCGTTCCCGATCAAGGACCAGCGCGTGCTGCCCAACATCTGCTACGAAGACTTGTTCGGCGAAGAGATCGCCGAGCAGCTGAACAACCCGGCGCAGGGCCAGAAACCGGCCACCATGCTGCTCAACATCTCGAACCTGGCCTGGTTTGGCGACACCATCGCCATCCCCCAGCATTTGCAGATCTCGCAAATGCGCACGCTGGAGACCGGCCGCCCGATGCTGCGGGCGACCAACACCGGCGCCACCGCCATCATCAATGGCGAAGGCAAAGTGGTGCAGCAGCTGCCCGTGGACACCTACGGCGCGCTGGCGGCCACGGTGCAGGGCACGGCCGGCAGCACCCCGTACATCCTGTGGGGGAACAAGCTGTTCCTGGCGTTGGCCGCGCTGTCGCTGGGCGGGGCCTGGTTTGGGGCCCGGCGCGCAAAAAACCAGCCAAAACCGGCCTAAAGCCGCTTAATCTCTACAGGCTCCCCGTAAAACCCGCTAAAATTGCCGCTTTAGCGAAACCGCAACCGCGCGCCTTTGGGCTGCGCCACCGACTACACAAGATGCTGACATTTCAACAAATTATCCTGACCTTGCAAACCTACTGGGACAAGCAAGGCTGCGCCCTGCTCCAGCCCTACGACATGGAAGTCGGCGCCGGCACCTTCCACACCGGCACCTTCCTGCGCGCGATCGGCCCCGAGCCTTGGCGCGCGGCCTACGTGCAGCCATCGCGCCGCCCGAAGGACGGCCGCTACGGCGAGAACCCGAACCGCGGCCAGCACTACTACCAGTACCAGGTGGTGATGAAGCCGGCGCCGGAAAACATCCTGGACCTGTACCTGGGTTCGCTGGAAGCGCTGGGCCTGGACCTGAAGCAGAACGACGTCCGCTTCGTCGAGGACGACTGGGAATCGCCGACCTTGGGCGCCTGGGGCCTGGGTTGGGAAGTCTGGCTGAACGGCATGGAAGTGACGCAGTTCACCTACTTCCAGCAAGTCGGCGGCCTCGATTGCAAGCCGGTGCTGGGCGAGATCACCTACGGCATCGAACGTCTGGCCATGTACCTGCAGGGCGTCGAGAACATGTACGACCTGGTGTGGACCACCTGGGAAGAAAACGGCGTGACGAAAACGCTGAAGTACGGCGACGTGTTCCACCAGAACGAGGTGGAGCAGTCGGCCTACAACTTCGAGCACTCGAACACCGAGCTGCTGTTCGCCCAGTTCAACAACCACGAATCGGAAGCCAAGCGCCTGATCGAGCTGCAACTGACGCTGCCGGCGTATGAGCAGATCATGAAGGCCTCGCACAGCTTCAACCTGCTGGACGCGCGCGGCGCCATCTCCGTGACCGAACGCGCCGCCTACATCGGCCGCGTGCGCGCCCTGTCGCGCCTGGTCGCGCAAGCCTACTACGATTCGCGTGAACGCCTGGGCTTCCCCATGGCTCCCGCCGCCGCTGTCGCCGCCGCTGAATAAACTGTATAAATAATATGACTCAAACTCTGCTCATCGAACTGCTGACCGAAGAACTGCCGCCGAAGGCGCTCGCCAAACTGGGCAAGGCTTTCGCGGACGGCATCGTCAACGGCCTGAAATCGCGCGACTTCCTGGAAGCCGACAGCGTCGCCACCTCGTACGCCTCGCCGCGCCGCCTGGCCGTCTCCATCACCAAGGTGCGCGCCACCTCGCCGGACAAATCGATCCGCGAAAAAGTGCTGCCGGTGTCGGTGGCGCTGGACGCCGCCGGCAACGGCACGCCGCCGCTGGCCAAGAAACTGGCCGCGCTGGGCTTCCCCAACCTGACCGTGGCCGACCTGGAACGCGCGCAGGACGGCAAGGCCGAAAGCTTCTTCTACACCTACACCGCAGCCGGCAGCGCGCTGCATGCCGGCTTGCAGGCCGCGCTGGAAGACTCGGTCGCCAAGCTGCCGATTCCTAAAGTGATGAGCTACCAGCGTCCCGACGGCGCCACCGTGCAATTCGTGCGTCCGGCCCACAGCCTGATCGCACTGCATGGCGCCACCGTGCTGCCACTGACCCTGCTGGGCCTGACCGCGTCGAACGTCAGCGAAGGCCACCGCTTCCTGACCGCTCCCGGCCAGCGCATGGTCACCATCGCCAACGCCGACAGCTACGCCGCCACGCTGGCGAGCGAAGGCAAGGTCCTGGCCAGCGTCGAAGACCGCAAGGAGAAGATCCGCGCCGAACTGCTGGCCAAAGCCGGCGCCGACACGGTGCTGATGCCTGAATCGCTGCTGGACGAAGTGGCCGCGCTGGTCGAATGGCCGGTGGTCTACGAATGCAAGTTCGAGGAAGAGTTCCTGGCCGTGCCGCAGGAATGCCTGATCCTGACCATGCAGACCAACCAGAAATACTTCGCGCTGACCGACACCAACGGCAAGCTGCGTTCGCGCTTCCTGATCGTCTCCAACATCGCCACCGACACGCCGGCCGCCATCATCGACGGCAACGAGCGCGTGGTGCGTCCGCGCCTGTCCGACGCCAAGTTCTTCTTCGAGCAGGACAAGAAGAAGACGCTGGAATCGCGCCTGCCGCTGCTGGAAAAAATCGTCTACCACAACAAGCTGGGCACGCAGGCCGCACGCGGCGAACGCGTGGCCGCGCTGGCCGGCTACATCGCCACCGCCATCGGCGGCGACGCCGCGCTGGCCACCCGCGCAGCCAAGCTGTCGAAGGCCGATCTGGTCACCGAGATGGTCGGCGAATTCCCTGAGCTGCAAGGCATCATGGGCACCTACTACGCCCGCAACGACGGTGAGCCGGAAGACGTGGCGCTGGCCGCGTCCGAGCACTACCAGCCGCGCTTCGCCGGCGACGCCCTGCCGTCCACCGTCACCGGCACCGCCGTGGCCCTGGCCGACAAGCTGGAAACCCTGGTCGGCATCTGGGCCATCGGCCTGGCGCCAACCGGCGACAAGGACCCGTTCGCGCTGCGCCGCCACGCGCTGGGCGTGCTGCGGATGCTGATCGAGAAGCGCCTGCCGCTGTCGATCTCCGGCCTGCTGTCGCACGCCGCGCAGCTGTTTGCTTCCGTGGCCGGCTTCAAAGATCCGAGCGCCGACGTCTACACCTTCATGATCGACCGCCTGCGCGGCATCCTGCGCGAGCGCGGCTTCTCGCCGAACGAAATCGAAGCGGTGGTCGCGCAGAACCCGGACCGCCTGGACGACATCGTGCAACGCCTGGAGGCTGTGCAAGCCTTCGCCGCGCTGCCGGAATCGGCCTCGCTGGCCGCCGCCAACAAGCGCATCACCAACATCCTGAAGAAGAACGAGGAAGCGCTGGCCGCCGCCGGCAACAGCGGCGTGAACGTCGCGCTGCTGCAGGACGCCGCCGAGAAGAACCTCAACGCGGCCGTGGTGCGCGTGCTGCCGGAAATCGACGCCGCCTTCAACAAGGGCGACTTCGCCGGCACGCTGAAAACGCTGGCCAAGCTGCGCGAGGAAGTCGACGCCTTCTTCAACGACGTGATGGTGATGGCCGAGGATGTCGCCCTGCGCAACAACCGCCTGGCCCTGCTGTCGTCGCTGCACGGCATGATGAACCGGGTGGCCGACATTTCGAAGCTGGCGGCCTAAATGGGTACGCCGTCCATGAAACTGATCATCCTCGATCGCGACGGCGTCATCAACCATGATTCGCCGGACTTCATCAAGTCGCCGGCCGAGTGGATCCCGGTCCCCGGCTCACTCGAAGCGATCGCCCGCCTGAACCAGGCGGGATATCGGGTGGTGGTGGCGTCGAACCAGTCGGGCATCGCCCGCGAGTTCTTCGACATGTCGATCCTGAACGCGATCCACCAGAAGATGCACAACCTGGCGCAGCAAGTGGGCGCCAGCATCGACGCCATCTTCTTCTGCCCGCACGCCGCGGCTGACGCCTGCGATTGCCGCAAGCCGAAGCCCGGCATGTTCACGGAAATCTCGCAGCGTTATAAAATCAGCCTGAAGGGCGTGCCGACCGTCGGCGACTCGCTGCGCGACCTGCAAGCCGGTTATGTCAGCGGTTGCGTGCCTTACCTGGTCCTGACCGGCAAGGGCGAGAAAACCCAGGCCACCGGCGGACTACCGCCCGGCACCATGGTGTTCCCCGACCTCGCCGCGATGGTCAATCATCTGCTGAAAACCAGCGCCCCGCCGGCGCTGCACGTCGTTAGCTAAACAGTTTTGGAGTCTGCATTGGGTCATCCCGTCTTGTTTCTGCGTTCCCTGATCTTCACCATCATCATGGTGGTATCGACCATCGTCTGGGCCTGCGTATGCCTGCTGGCCGCGCCGCTGCCGTACAACCAGCGCTTCTACATCACCGGACGCTGGAACGTGTTCATGATCTGGTGCCTCAAGGTCATCTGCGGCATCCGCTACGAAATCAAGGGCGCAGAGAACTTCCCTGACGCGCCGGCCGTGGTGCTGTCGAAGCACCAGTCGGCGTGGGAGACCATCTTCCTGCTGCCTAACATGCCGCGTCCACTGGTGTTCGTGTTCAAGAAGGAGATTCTGTACATTCCCTTCTTCGGCTGGGCGATGGCGCTGCTGCGCATGATCCCGATCGACCGCAAGCAGGGCAAGTACGCCTTCCAGGACGTGGTCCGCCACGGCAAGCGCCGGCTGGCCGACGGCCAATGGATTATCATGTTCCCGGAAGGGACGCGCATCCCGGTCGGCAAGGCCGGCAAGTACAAAAGCGGCGGCACCCGCCTCGCCATCGAGACCGGCGCGGTGGTTGTGCCGATTGCCCACAACTCCGGTGAGTGCTGGCCAAAAAATTCTTTCATCAAGCGCCCAGGGCTTGTTACAGTATCGATAGGCAAACCGATTTCTCCGGAAGGACTAACCCCGGACGGCATGATGCAACAGGTGGAAAATTGGATAGAATCAGAAATGCGCGTCATTTCGCCCCACGCCTACAACGCTGGCTAGATGATCTGGCCACGCTGGTGAAGCCGGCGTCGCCGAAAGACGACGCCAGCCAGCTGGACCTGTTTGGACGGGAGGCGCAGTCGTCTCTCAAGCCGGTGTACACCGCACCGGTATGGTCGATTCCGACCGCGCCTGCCTCGAATACCCCTCCCCCCATTTCGCCCTACGTCGCACCGCCGCAGACCGCGGTGCCGGTCAAGCCGCGTGCGCAGACGCCACCGCCGCCGGAGCAGATGCCCAAGCGCCAGCTGATGGTGGGCGACTTCGTACTCGAATATTCGCTACGCCGCTCAACCCGCCGCTCGATCGGCTTCATGATCGACGACGACGGCCTGCGCGTGACGGCGCCCAAGCGCATCAGCATCGCTGAAATCGACAACGCCATCCGCACCAAGCAGCACTGGATACTGAGCAAACTAAAAGAGCGCCGCGAACGCCGCGCCGCGCGGCTGGAGAAGCCGCCGGTGGAGTGGATCGACGGCGCGCAACTGCCCTATCTCGGCGCCGACATCACGCTGCGGCTGCTGGTGGGTGGCCGCAATCGCAGCAGCTACAACCCGGCCACGCGCGAGCTGTCCATGGTGCTGGTGCCCGGCGCCACCGAGACGCTGCTGAAGGAGCGCGTGAAGGCCTGGTACCAGCAGGAAGCCAAGGTGCTGTTCGAGCAGCGGCTGGACATGTACGCCGAGCGGCTGGGGGTGCGCTATCACTCGTTCGGCCTGTCGTCGGCCGGCACGCGCTGGGGCTCGTGCACGGTGGACCGCAAGATCCGCCTGAACTGGAAGCTGATCCACTTCTCGCAACCGCTGATCGACTACGTGATCGCGCACGAGCTGGCGCACATCCTGGAGATGAACCACAGCGCGCAGTTCTGGAACACGGTGGGCCTGATCTATCCCGAATACGAGGAAGCCAAGAACCTGCTGCGCAAGCGCGCGCAGGAGCTGCCGGTGCTGTTCCTATAGCGGCAAGGGCCGTGCTTAGTACTTCAGCAAGGGTGCCAATTCCTCAATTTATTCTAGTCAACTAATTGCATATGCTATAATTGTTAAATGGAAAACAATTATTTGGCTAATGCAATGAATTTATCGAAACTCGCTCTCGTCTGTGCCCTCACTTCCGCCCTGGCCGCATGCGGCGGTGGCGGCGGCGGAGGTGGAAGCACCCCGTCCGCTCCCGACGCCGGCCCTGTGGCCGCGCCATCCCGCACCGTGAGCGGCATCGCCGCCAAAGGCCTCATCAAGGACGGTATCGTCAACGTCTATGCCTACGATGCCGCAGGCAACCGCTCCGCGGCGCCGGTCGCCACCGGACGCACGTCCAGGACCGACGGCAGCTATTCGATCAATTTGGGTAACCGCACCGGCCTGTTCACCGTGGAGATCAGCGCCGACGCAAGCACCACCATGGAAGACGAGTACAGCGGCACGATTTCCATGCCCGCCACGATGACGATGCGTAGTCTGGTCCAGCTCGACAGCGGCAGCGAAACTACCGTGACCGGCCATGTGACGCCGTTCACCGACATGCTGGTGACCGCCGCGATGAGCGCCGGCACGGCAAATGGCTTGACCACGGCGAACGTGGCGTCGGCCCAGACCGAAGTGACCAAGATCCTGGGCTTCAATCCGCTGACCACCAAGCCGCTCAATTCCAACAGCGACGCGGCCGCCACCACGAACAACGCGTCGGAAAAATTGCAGTCCGTGGCGCTGGCGGCGATCTCGCAGATTGCCCACGCCAACGGCTTGGGATGCGCCGGCACGCCGGGCGAAAAAGTCAAATGCGCAGTCGCCGCAACGACCGGCACCGCGACGATGAAAAATGGCGCCGTCAGCATTTCCGGTGGCGCCAAGAACGCGCTGCTCAACGCGCTGACGGCAGTGGCCGGCGACGCCAACGTCAACAAGACAACGATCAAAACGCTGGATGGCCAAAAGCTGTTCTCGGACGTGGCCATCAATACCCCTGCGCCGGTTCCCGTTCCGACGCCGACGCCTACGCCTACGCCGACTCCTGACCCAACACCTACGCCGACGCCAACGCCTACTCCAACTCCGACGCCTACTCCAACGCCGACGCCGACTCCTGACCCAACGCCTACGCCTACGCCGACTCCAACACCGACGCCAACGCCGACGCCTACTCCAACGCCGACACCAACCCCGACGCCTACTCCAACGCCGACGCCAACGCCAACACCGTCCACCCCAGTCGCCGACACGAAAGCCCTGTTCGCCAGCTTGCGCACCAACCTGCAGGCCTGGTCGGACGCGGGCAAGGACGGCGGCGGCCTGCGCAACAGCCTGGACGCGATGAAGGCCGATTTCGACACCGCCGTATCGCCGCTGGACCAGAGCCTGGCTGACTGGACCGTTGTCTCCGGCCGCGGCATCAAGCTGTACAACGACTTCATCCAGAAGAAGTCCCACGCCGTCACCGTCAATGACGGCTGGGCAGCGTCGGCGCTGGGTTCCTGCACGCTCTACAAGGACTCGGCAGCCACCATCGCCATGACGGACAGCGAAGCGTGGTCGGGCACGGTCACGCCGGCAAGCGTCTCCTGCACGCTGAACGGCAAAGTCGCCGAAAGCTCGGAGCGCGCCACGGGCAACGGCACCTACACCCGCGCCATGATCGGCCGAAGCATCACGCTGGTGCCGTCGGCCAACAGCACCTTCAGCTACACTGCCCAGACGCTGCGCTTCTCGCAGGAATACCAGAAGGACCAGAACGGTCCCAACAACATCCGGCTCTCGGGCAGCGTGGCAAGCATCGGCAGCGCGGCAAGCGGCACGATCACCTACGCGATGAACGGCAACACCGTCACCAGCGCGCTGATCGAAGGCACCATGCCCGCCCGCACCGACGCCAGCGGCATGGTCCTCACCGACTACGAAACGTGGCGCATCAAAACCTCCACCACGGCGGAGGCGGGCGGCATCAACAACTATGCGTTCTCCGGCACCATCAGCGCGGTCAAGAACGGCGCGACGCTGGGCAGCGTCAAGATCGCCGACACGTCCTACTTCCGCGCGTCCAACAGCGGCGGCACGTACCGCGTCACCGAAGGCAAGCTGGGCATCGAAATCTCCACCGCCAGCAGCACCGTCAACGGCACCCTGTACCTGAGCAAATTCGACACCGACAAACACGGCAACCGCTACCTGCCCAACTACGCGCAGTTCACCGGCAGCTTCACCAACAGCCGTTCGGAGAACTTCAACGGCGTCATCACGGCCGAAGCGTCGAACTACAAGAACTACGACAGCGCCGTCACGCTGTCGGCGACCAATTTCGTTCTCGCCAACGCATCGTTCAAGGGCAGCCTGAAGATCGTCAGCCGTCCGACGCTGGCGGTGACGTTCGCCGCCCGCACCACGGGCTACCGGATTAACGAGTTCAATGCGACCTACAACGACGGCACCAACGCCATCTCCTTCGACGGCGACAACTCCCTGCCAAGGACGATCCACATCGCCAGCGCCACCGGCGTAACGGTCACGCTGGTGGACGGCGCGAAGTACCTCGACGTCTACAAGAACAACGGCAAGACTGCGCTGATCAATACCGGCACCAGGATGATCAACTACATCGATGGCAGCTTCGAGACACTGAACTGATCCATCATGCGCTTGATTTTTTTACTGGGCACCCTGCTCGTCGCGGGCGGGGCTGCCGCGCAATCGTCCGTCGCCGATAGCGACATCGCGCTGCACGCCCCCAGCGCCAGCTGGCAACCCTATGCCAAGGCCCAGGCCTGGGCGGCCTACGACGCGGTGCCGATCCGCGACCTGGGCCGCGACTGGGGCGGCAGCTACACGCCACGCGACGGCCGCAACGCCTTCCTGCAGCGCGACCGCGTGGAGTTCGGCGTGGAGAAGGACGGCTGGCGCGTCGGCGCGGAATACCGGCTGGAGCTGACGCTGGATGCGAACCGCGACACGGTGGACCTGTACCATGTCTACCAGAGCCACCGGACGCCCGACAAGTCACGCGAGTTCACGGCGGACGCCCATTCGAAACAGTGGGCGGCGGCGGGCGCGCGCGTAGGCCGCACCTTCGCCCTGCCCGACCAGGGCGCCGGCAGTCCCCTGCTGATGGTTTCGGCTGCGGTGTATGGGCACGCCCGCAATCACGACAGCGGCGTGTCGGGCAAAGTCGTCTACAAGACCGACACCGCGTACCGGATCGACGGAACGTATGCGAATTCGAACACCGACTACGCCTATCCGTTCATGCCCGAGGCGACGCAAAAATCATCGGGAGCCAGCATCTCGGCGGCCCTGCAATGGCCGCTGAGCAGCCAGCTCACCGCCAACCTGGCGGTCAACGACTTGTGGAGCCGCATGCGTTGGACCAATTTGCCGTCGGTGGTGAAAAACATCGCCTCCGATGTGCGCACGGTCGACGGCGACGGCTACGTCAACTACAAGCCGTACATCGTGGGCCAGAACAGCTTGATCGAACGCACCGGCACCATCGGCGCCAGCACTGCGCTCAACCTCACCTACCGCCACCAGCAATGGACGGTGCGAGTTGGCGCGCAGCGCATCGCCGGTACCACCATACCGGAAGCCATCGGCAGCTACGCCAGCCAGTGGGGCACGTTCAGCACCAGCTACGACACGCGCTTCAACATGGTGGGGCTGGGCTACGAACAGGGCCCGTTCCGCCTGCGTCTGCGCACCGACCGCCTGCCGTTCAGCGAAGCGCATGCGTTCAGCCTGGAGACGGGCTTGTATTTGATGTTCTGAACCACAGCGCGCGGGAGCGGCCTGTGCTATTTCCTAGTTATGCAAAGCTAAGGCCGCCGTTGCGCTCTGCCAATCGGAACCATTGACGCCGGCGTCCGGCCGCAATGATTCCAGCCCGCCGTATGCCTCGGCCAATGCCTGTAGCACGCGTAAAGCAGACGCAGACTCATCAGGATTCCCCAGCGCCTGTATTGCCATCTTCATGTATTCGACCGCCAGCTCCCGGTCGGCGCGCAGTTCCATCACTTCGCACTCATGATGAGAGACACTGGCAAAGAAATTGCTCATTTCTGCCTCCGTTTCCAGTCAGCCCAGTATATCTTGGCCGTTTTTATATCCGCAGCCTGCCCGCGCTTACCGCCACCGCAAAGCAGCACTACAACCGCGTCGCCGTGCCGTCCATAGTACAACCGATAACCGGCGCCCACGTGGATACGCATCTCAAGCACGCCCCGTCCGACTGGCGCCACATCACCGAAGTTCCCGTTTTCCAGCTGGCGTAAACGAAAACGAATACGAGCTTGCGCTGTCTTATCGCGCAAGCCATCGAGCCATGCGCTAAAAGGAACGCGCACATTATCAGGCGTGTATCGAAGAATTTGCATGATCGCGCATCTGCAGCTTAGAAGTTATTCTGTTGGTATGCAAGCCATCCCAATAGATCAGTATGCGGTCGTTACCTCGCGCCGGTTTCGGCAAAATCAAAGCTGCTTCTGATTTTTCACGCCACCAAAAACCAATTGACGCTTCTATCACCTCGACGTACCTTGTCGCGATGGATACTTTACAAAAATTCAGCCGCACCACCATCGTTCTGCATTGGCTGGTGGCGGCCACCATCATTGGCTTGATTGCGCTCGGCATTTACATGGTCGAGACGGAATCCTGGCACCTGTACGACATCCACAAATCGATCGGCCTGCTGGCGTTTGTGGCTATCCTGGCGCGGCTGGCCTGGCGCTGGCGCAATGGATTGCCGCAGCCGGTGCGGCCGGTGTCGCGGCTGGAGCATGTGACCGCCGTGGCGGCGCATGTGGTGCTGCTGATCCTGACCGTCGTGCTGCCGCTGACCGGCATGCTGTTCTCCGGCGCCAGCGGCCACGGCTTCGGCATCTTCGACTGGCAGCTCTTCCCCAGCCACGAAGTGGCCGGCCAGGCCGTACCGCTCAGCGCCCGCTGGTCCGACTTCGGCCAGACCATGCACGGCTTCCTCGGCTACCTGCTGCTGTTGCTGATCGTGCTGCACGCCGCCGCCGCGCTCAAGCACCATCTGATCGACAAGGATGCCACCCTGAAGCGCATGCTGGGCCGCGCCCCGGAATCAACATAAAGACAAGACAGTTATCCGTTCCGCAAATATCCTTCATTCCATAATAAAAGTTGCTGCACGGAATTTATCATGATAACTTATGCTGCACTGCCGCATAAAGGATAAATTTAATGCAACAAACCATGAAAAAGAAGACCGGCCTGGTCTTGGGTGGAGGCGCGCCGAACTCGCCTTTGATCGCCGGTGCGCTGGCTGCCTTCCTCGACCAGGAAGTCGAATTCGACGTGATTTCCGCCTCGGGCGCGGGCGTTCTGATGGGCTTGCTGTATGCGGCGCCGCTGGAAGGCTCGCCACGCCAGGCGCTGAAACGCTGGGCCGATACCGGCGTCTCCGACAGCATCTACAAGATGATGCCGGTGAACTACAAGGTCTTCCATAAACCGGGCCAGGAGGCGGACGCCTTCCGCAACGCTTTCGCGCCGGCCACCAGCCATCCGGTCTTTGGTGCGATGCAAAATGTTTTCGGCCAGGTGCCGTGGACCGACTGGACCCAGCTGCTGATGTCGACCATGTCGCCGTCCAACCTGTCCGCCAAGAGCCTGGGCCTGTGCGCGCACGCGCCGTTCCTGGAAGGCGCGGTCGACTTCTCCGCCATCGCCGGCATGAAACCGGAATTCTACATCAACGCCTACAACCTGAACCAGCATCGGATGACGATCTGGGACAAGCATGAAATCAAGGCGGAGCATGTGCGCGCCGCGCTGTCCTTCCCCTTCCTGTATGCGCCGACCGAAATCGACGGCGAGGAATACATCGAGGGCGCCGCGCTGGAGACGCTGAACTTCGATCCCTTCATCGAGGGCAAAGGCGCGCACCACGACACCGACACGCTGATCGTGCTCGACATCCTCGGCGACGAGCGCCTGCTACGCAAGCCGCGCAACCTGTATGACGCGTGGGTGGGTTCGATGATCACGCCGCTGGTGAAGATTTCGCAGAACCAGATCCGCCTGTTCGAGCTGGAACACAACACCGACCGCAAGACCGGCCTGCCGAAGCGCCGCATGCTGAAGCTGGAACTGATGGCCGCCGTGCCGGACGATCACATGCCGAACACGATGGATTGGTCGACGTCCAACATGCAGTTCCTGTTCGATATCGGCTACAAGGCGGCGACGCGCTTCTGCCGCCAGCACTCCACGGTGCTGCGCTACGCCGAAGAGGCGGAGCTGGCGGGTTAAAGCCTGACCAGCGGCGGCAGCAAGGCCAGTGTGCGGCGCGTGGCGCCGCGATGCTGGTTGGCGAAGGCCAGCGCGTTGAGGCCCATCGCCGCGCGCGCCGCTTCGTCGTTCAGCAGGCGCCCTGCGGCGGTCATCAGCTCCGCCGCGTCGGCGACGCGCTGCGCGCCGCCTGCGGCCAGCGCGTCTTCCGTCACCAGCGCGAAGTTGAAGGTGTGTGGACCGATCAGCACCGGCTTGCCCAGCGCCGCCGGCTCGATCAGGTTCTGGCCGCCCAAAGGCAGCAGGCTGCCGCCGACGAAGGCCACATCGCAGGCCGCGTAATAGGCGAACATCTCGCCCATCGAATCACCCAGCAGCACATCGACAAAGCCCGGCAACACGGCATCGCCGCCATCCAGCGCCAGCTTGCTGCGGCGCTGCACGTTCAGGCCGTGGGCGCCCATCATCTTCTCCACTTCATCGAAACGCTGCGGATGGCGCGGCACGATCAATAGCAGCACGTTGGCCGGCAGCGCGGCGCGCTCGCGGCGGAACGCATCGAGTATCAGCTCTTCCTCGCCCTCGCGCGTGCTGGCGCACAGCAGCACCGGACGGCCGCCGGTCACACCGCGCAATGCGGCGCCGATGGCCAGCGCCGCATCCGGCACCACCACGTCGAACTTGATGCTGCCGGTGATCTCCACGCGCTGCACACCCAGCGAGCGCACGCGCTCCGCGTCGGCCGCCGTCTGCGCGGCCACCAGCGAGATGCCGCGCGCGGCGTCCACCAGCAAGGAACCGAAGCGGCGCGACCTGCGCAGCGAGCGTTCCGACAGGCGGGCGTTAGCCAGCACCACCGGCACGCCGCGCTTGCCGCATACGGCGATCAGGTTCGGCCACACCTCGGTCTCCATCAGGATGCAGACCGCAGGCTTGAAGTGTTTAATAAAGCGACCCACCATGCTCGCGGTGTCATATGGCAGGTAGGACTGCACCAGCCGTGCGCCATGTTTGGCGAACAGCGTCTTGCCGGTGGCGCGGCCGGTCGGCGTCATGTGGGTGAGGACGATGCGGCTGTGCGGATACTCGGCCAACAGCGCGTCGATCAAGGGCTCGGCGGCGCGCGTCTCGCCGACGGAGACGGCATGCACCCACAGCGTTGGCGCCGAGGAGGCGGCGCCGCTGTAGAAGCCGAGGCGCTCGCCCCAGTGCTGGCGGTAGCCCGGCTCCTTGCGGCCGCGCAGCCACAAGCGGGTCAGCACCAGCGGCAAGGCCAGCAACCACATCACGGAATAGAAAATACGCATACTATGCAAGCAGGCTGCGGGCTGCGGACAGCACTTCGGCCACCGATGGCGGCGTGCCGCGGTCGCCCAGGTTGATGATGCGCGGCGACCAGTTGCCCTCGGTCTTCCAGCGCGGCGAGTCGGCGTAGATTTCCACCGTCGGCCGCACGAAGGCAGCGGCGATATGGGTCAGTCCCGTGTCGACACCGATCACCAGGCCGGCGTGGCGCGCCAGCAGCATGGCGTCGGCCATCGACAACTTGGGCAGCACGCGCGCGTTCGGCAGGCCGGCGGCCAGCACTTCGGCTTCGGCCTTTTCCTTCGGCGAGCCCCATGGCAGCAGGATGGGCATGGGCGCCAGTTCGCGGCCCAGGGCGATCCAGTTCTCCGGCGCCCACTTCTTCGGATCGCGCGCGGTGCCGTGGAAGTAGACGGCATACGGCTCGGCCGGCATCCACTCGGGACGCGGCTCGCTGGCCGAGACTTCCGGCAGGCCGAAATCGGCCGGCGTGTCGACCTCGTAGCCCAGCGCCGCAGCAGCCACCAGGCGGCCGCGCGCCACCGCGTGCGTGCGCGGGTCGGTCGGGATGCTCAGGTTGTGGAAGATGCGCGAGATGCCCTCGTAGCCGGAACCTTCGCTGCCGTTGGCCAGGCCGACCTTGCGGCCGCCCTTCACCACGCGGGCCGCGCCCATGATGATGCCGGTCTTGAGCAATCCCTGCGTGTCGAACACGTAGTCGTACTGCTGCTGGCGCAGCGTGCGGAAGAAGTTCTTGATCTCGGCGCGCGTCTCGGGCTTGCCGAGACTCTTGCGCCAGCGCCGCAGCGCAAACGGAATGATGGTGCGCACGCGCGCGTTGAGCCGCACCAGGCTGACGTAGCCCTCCTCCACCACCCAGTCGATGTTCGCGTCCGGGAAATGGCGGGCGATATCGGCCACCATCGGCAGGTTGTGCAGCACGTCGCCCAGCGAGGAGACGCGCACCAGCAGAATGTTCAGCGGCTTGCGGCCGCCCGCTTGCGCCGTCATGCGCTTAGAACGGCAGTTCCGCGTCAGGCTTGGCGGCCTGGATCACGCTCTTGAACTGGCCCTGGATGCGCGCCAGCGCGGCCGGCGTTTCGGCCTCGAAGCGCATCACGATCACCGGCGTGGTGTTGGACGAACGCGCCAGGCCGAAGCCGTCCTCGTACTCCACGCGCAGGCCGTCAATGGTGATGATCTGCACATTGCCGGGGAACTTGGCGTCGCTGCGCAGCTTGTCCATCACGATGACGTTCTCGCCTTCGCTCAGGTGCAGGTGCAGCTCGGGCGTGCTGTCCGACTGCGGCAGCGAGTTCAGCAGCTTGGACGGATCGGCTTCGCGGGTCAGGATCTCCAGCAGGCGGGCGCCGGAATACAGGCCATCGTCGAAGCCGTACCAGCGGTCCTTGAAGAAGATGTGGCCGCTCATCTCGCCGCCCAGCGGGGCGCCGGTCTCGCGCAGCTTGGCCTTGACCAGCGAGTGGCCGGTCTTGTACATCAGCGGCACGCCGCCGTGCTTGCTGATCCACGGCGCCAGGTGGCGGGTGCACTTGACGTCGTACAGGATCTGCTCGCCTGGATGGCGGCTCAGCACGTCCGCCGCGAACAGCATCATCTGGCGGTCCGGGTAGATGATCTGGCCATCCTTGGTGACCACGCCCAGGCGGTCGCCGTCGCCGTCGAAGGCGATGCCGAGCTCGGCGTCGGTCTCTTGCAGGCAGCGGATCAGGTCCTGCAGGTTTTCCGGATGGGCCGGGTCTGGGTGGTGGTTGGGGAAGTTGCCGTCCACTTCGCAGAACAGCTCGATCACTTCGCAGCCCATGCCACGGAACAGGTCGCCCGCGAACGCGCCGGCCACGCCGTTGCCACAGTCCACCGCGATCTTGATCGGGCGCGCCAGCTTGACGTCGCCGATGATGCGCTCCAGGTACTGGGCGCGGATGTCATGGGTGCTGTAGGCACCCTTGGTGGCCGCCGACGAGCCGTCATGGTCGACGATGCGCTGGTACAGCGCGGTGATGGCCTCGCCGTGGATGGCCTCGCCGGCCAGCACCATCTTGAAGCCGTTGTAGTCCGGCGGATTGTGGCTGCCGGTGACCATGATGCCGGACGCCGCGCCCAGCACGTGGGTGCCGAAGTAGACCATCGGCGTGGCCACCACGCCCAGGTCGATCACATCCACGCCGGCCGCCTGCAGGCCTTCGGCCAGCGCCGCCGCCAACACCGGGCCGGACAGGCGGCCATCGCGGCCGATCACGACCTTCTTTTCACCCTTGGCCAATGCGGCCTGGCCGAACGCCTGGCCGATCTGGCGGGCGACGCCCGCATCCAGGGTTTTATCGATGATGCCGCGGATGTCGTAAGCCTTGAAGATCGTTTTAGATAAGGAAACCATAGTGTGGGAATGTAGTTGCGAGGATGGTTGAAGCCGGCGGCCGGCCTATCCGGCCGCCGGGTGATCGAAGTGCCAACAGTTTAAACCTTTAAGCCGGCGATGTCTTTACCGGCATCGACCCACTCCTTGACCCATTTTGGCTGGCGGCCGCGGCCGGTCCACAACTGGGTGGGGTCGGCCGGGTTGCGGTAGCGTGGCGCCACGCTGCCGGTCTTGGCGCGGGTGCCGCCGCTGGCGCCGCCCACCAGGTCTTTCAAGGGCACGCCCACGCTTTGGGCGATGGCCAGTATCTGCTCGCGCGCCTTGGCCAGGTCCTGGCTTTCGCGCTGTTTTAATTCGCGTTTAACTTTTTCTTGCAGATCGCGTAAATCCGCGGAGGACATATTCGACAGATCCATTGGATATTCCTTTTAAGTGAAGTGATATATAAAGCCCGGCGGGAATATATTACATCAACATAAAAATATCAGCTTTTCTTATGGCGTATCATCCAGCGCGGGGCTTTAAATCGGACAATGCGCACATAAATCCAGATGTAACTGCCGATAAACAAAATACAGCACACCATTAATGCCCAGGTATAGCGCCAGAATACCGTGGCCGGTATCACCGCCATCAATGAAAACAGCCATAAATAAGGCGAGGTCATTGAATTGCGGCGTATCAGCGCGCGCGCTTCTTTGCGGCCGACCGCCCATTGCACGATGCGGCGGAAGATTAAACTATGCAAATGGATACCGTCCGGCATGGCCGGAGATTTTCCACGGACAAACATCCGGCGATAAACGGAAAACAAGGTTTCAAAGGTCGGGTAGATTAACAGCAACGCCGCGTACCATGTGGAAACTTGCGGATTGCGCATTACCAGCAGCAGGGTCAGCTCCCCCAGCATGAAACCGATAAAATACGCGCCGCCGTCGCCCAGGAAAATCATGCCGACCGGATAATTCCAGATCAGGAAGCCGGCGGTGGCGCCCGCCACCATCAGGGCCGCGATCAGCACGAACATGTCGTTGACCTGCAGCGCAACGTAGCCCAGCGACAGCAGCATGCAGATGCACACCACGCTGGCCAGGCCGTTGAAGCCGTCGATGATGTTGACCGCGTTGGCGATGCCGGCCACGGCCAGCACCGTCAGCGGCAGGGTCAGCCACATGTATTGCAGCGGCCAGGCGGTGAACATCCAGTCGATGCGGTCAACGCGGGCGTCGAGCAGGAAATAGCCCAGCGCGGCGGCGGCCATGGTCAGCAGCAGGCGGCGGCCGGCGCTGACGCGGCCGGTGTAGTCCTCGACGATGCCGCCGACAAATGCCACGGCCGAGCAGGCCAATAGCGACATCAGCAATTGCGTCATGGCGGGCACCCGCCAAATGGAAATGAAAGAACTCAGCGCCACCGACAGGAATATCGATAAGCCGCCGATGCGGGCGACGTGGTGGGCGTGCACTTTTTGCACCCCCATGAAATCGGAATCGAGCGCAGGACCGTGCAATCTCGCTTCTTTAATCACCAGCAGGGTTAGCAGCGCGGAAGCGACAAAGCTCAGTAAAAAGGAAAACATATTTTTCTATACAAAATTACCGGGGCGCTAACCGATAAGGATGGATTGCACGCTAACTGGGGATTGTACCGGATTAAGCCGGCCTGGCCGGAATTGATGGCTTGCCATCCTGCCGGCGCGCGGTATTGGCGCGTCGGCATGATAGCAGCAGCGAGGGGGCGGGATGAAACGGGCTTACCAACCGATACAACTTAGCCCATGCACAGGCGCAGGGCTTCCTTCCAGTCCGGCAAATGGCAGAAACGCGCCATCAGCCGCTCGGACGACATCACCGAGTACTGCGGGCGCTTGGCCGGCACCGGATACTCGGCGCTGGTGATCGGCAGCACGCGGCACTCCAGCCCGGCCGCCTCGACGATGGCCCGGGTGAAGTCGAACCAGGTGGTCTGGCCCTGCGCGCTCAGGTGATACACGCCGCTGTTCTGCACCCACCACTCGCGTCCGCCCGCGTGGGCTTGCGACAGCACCAGCGCGGTGGTGTCGGCGATGGTGCGGCTCCAGGTCGGCGCGCCGTGCTGGTCGGCCACCACGCGCAGCTCGTCGCGCTCCTTGGCCAGGCGCAGCATGGTCAGCAGGAAGTTCTTGCCGCGCATGCCGTACACCCAGCTGGTGCGGAAGATCAGGTGCGGAATGCCGGCCGCCGCGATGGCCTGCTCGCCGGCCAGCTTGCTGGCGCCGTAGACGTTGAGCGGGCCGGTCGGGTCGTCCTCCCTGCGCGCCGACGGCTGGCCGCCGTCGAACACATAGTCGGTCGAGTAGTGCACCATGGCCGCGCCCAGCAGCTTGGCTTCCTGCGCCATCAGGCCCGGCGCCTCGGCGTTGATGCGGTGCGCCAGCTCGGGCTCGCTCTCGGCCTTGTCGACCGCCGTGTAGGCGGCCGGGTTGACGATCAGGCCCGGCTTTTCGCGGCGGATCACGTCGCGCACCTGGTCCAGGTCGGACAGGTCCATCACGTTGCGGTCCACCGCCACCACCTCGCCGATGCCCTGCAGGCTGCGCGCAAGTTCATAGCCCACCTGGCCGGTACTGCCGGTCAGCAGCACCTTCATGCGAACACCTCGGCGTCGGCCAGCAGCACGGCGGCCTGGTCCTTGGCCGACAGCAGCGGCGCCGCGTCCAGCGCCGGCCACTCGATGCCGATGGCCGGGTCGTTCCACAGCACCGAGCGCTCGTGCTCGGGCGCCCAGTAGTCGGTGGTCTTGTAGAGGAATTCGGCGGCGTCGCTGGTGACCACGAAGCCGTGCGCGAAGCCGGGCGGGATCCACATCTGCTTCTTGTTCTCGGCCGACAGTTCGATGCCGTACCACTGGCCGAAGGTCGCCGAGCTCTTGCGCATGTCGACGGCGACGTCGAACACGCTGCCGGCGGTGGCGCGCACCAGCTTGCCCTGCGCCTGCTGGATCTGGTAGTGCAGGCCACGCAGCACGCCCTTGGCCGAGCGCGAATGGTTGTCCTGCACGAAGGGCAGGGTCACGCCGGTCAGCTCGGCGAAACGGCGGGCATTGAAGCTCTCATAGAAAAAACCGCGGTCGTCGCCGAACACGCGCGGCTCCAGCACCAGCAAGCCTTCCAACGGTGTAGCGATCACATTCATCGTGGCACGACCTTATCTTCGAGGATTTGCAACAGGTATTGACCGTAGTTGTTTTTCTTCAGCGGCTCGGCCAGCTTGCGCAGCTGGGCGGCGTCGATATAGCCCTTGCGGTACGCGATCTCTTCCGGGCAGGCCACTTTCAGGCCCTGGCGTTTTTCAATGGTGGCGATGAACTGCGACGCGTCCAGCAGCGAGTCGTGGGTGCCGGTGTCGAGCCAGGCCATGCCGCGCCCCATCACTTCGACGTTGAGCTGGCGCTTCTCCAGGTAGACGCGGTTGACGTCGGTGATCTCCAGCTCGCCGCGCGCGGACGGCTTGATGCCGGCCGCGATGTCGCACACCTGGTTGTCGTAGAAGTACAGGCCGGTGACGGCGTAGTTCGATTTCGGCTTGAGCGGCTTTTCCTCGATCGACACCGCGGTGCGGTCGCCGTCGAACTCGACCACGCCGTAGCGTTCCGGGTCCTGCACGTGGTAGGCGAACACGGTGGCGCCGTCGGTCTGCTCGGTGGCATGGCGCAGCAGCGCGTCGAGGTCGTTGCCGTAGTAGATGTTATCGCCCAGGATCAGCGCGGACGGCGAGTCGCCGACGAATTCCTTGCCGATGATGAAGGCCTGCGCCAGCCCGTCCGGCGACGGCTGCACCGCGTAGCTGATGCTGATGCCCCACTGGCTGCCGTCGCCCAGCAGGTCCTGGAAGCGCGGGGTGTCCTGCGGCGTCGAGATCAGCAGGATCTCGGTCATGCCGGCCAACATCAGCACCGTCAGCGGGTGGTAGATCATCGGCTTGTCGTAGATCGGCAGCAGCTGCTTGGAGACGCTCATCGTCACCGGATACAGCCGGGTGCCGGAGCCACCTGCCAGGATAATGCCTTTGCGGTTAGAAATGCTCATTGCTGGCCTTCGCGATTAAAGTAATTGGTTTCCACCCACTTGGCGTAGCTGCCCGACTGCACGTCGGCCACCCAGGCCTGGTTGTCCAGGTACCACTGGACGGTCTTGGCGATGCCGGTCTGGAAGGTCTCGGCCGGCTTCCAGCCCAGTTCACGCTCGAGCTTGCGGGCGTCGATGGCGTAGCGGCGGTCGTGGCCGGGACGGTCCTTGACGTAGGTGATCTGCGCGCGGTAGCTGGCGCCGTCCGCCTTGGGTTTCAATTTGTCGAGCATGTCGCACAGCGTGTGCACCACGTCCAGGTTGGCCATCTCGTTCCAGCCGCCGACGTTGTAGGTCTCGCCCAGGCGGCCGGCCTCCAGCACGCGGCGGATCGCCGCGCAGTGGTCGCTGACGTACAGCCAGTCGCGCACCTGCTGGCCGTCGCCGTAGATCGGCAGCGGCTTGCCGGCTTGCGCGTTGGCGATGATCAGCGGGATCAGTTTTTCCGGGAAGTGGTACGGGCCGTAGTTGTTGGAGCAGTTGGTGGTCAGCACCGGCAGGCCGTAGGTGTGGTGATACGAGCGCACCAGGTGGTCGGAGGCGGCCTTCGACGCCGAGTACGGGCTGTTCGGCGCGAACGCGGTGGTTTCGCTGAACGGCGCGTCGTCCGGGCCCAGCGTGCCGTAGACCTCGTCGGTGGACACGTGCAGGAAGCGGAAGGCGGCCTGCTCGTCGGCCGGCAGCGCCGACCAGTAGGCGCGCGTGGCTTCCAGCAGGCTGAAGGTGCCGTTGATGTTGGTGTTGATGAACTCGCCAGGTCCGAGGATGGAGCGGTCCACATGGCTCTCGGCGGCGAAGTGCACCACCGCGCGCGGCTTGTGCTGCTGGAACAGCGCCAGCACCTGGGCCTGATCGCAGATGTCGCCGCGCACGAAGATGTGACGCGCGTCCTGCTTGAGCGAGGCCAGGTTGTTCAGATTGCCCGCATACGTCAGCTTATCGTAATTGAGGACTGGTTCATCGCTTTGCGCCAGCCAGTCCAACACAAAATTTGAACCAATAAAACCAGCACCACCCGTTACAAAAATCATTTAGTATCCCGAAGAGCAAGTTAATTTAGCAATGGCTACAATTTTATGTGATCTTGCGCTCACTGGTGCGAAAAATCGTTCCAGTGCTAACGCTTTTTGGACGATATTTCACGTCCGCTTCCACGCAAACAGGTCAAACAATGAGAACCTATCTGATTGGCGACCTTCAAGGTTGCCATGAGCAAACACTTTCCCTTCTGGAACGCGTCAACGCCGACGCCGCCGAGCGCGATCCCGGCGTCGAGCACCGCATCTTTTTCGCGGGCGACCTGATCAATCGCGGCCCCGACTCGCTGGCCACGCTGCGCCACGTGCGCGCGCTGGCCATGGGCAGCGGCGGCCGCATCGACAGCGTACTGGGCAACCACGACCTGCACCTGCTGGCGGTGGCCTACGGCATCCGGCCCGAGCACAAGTCCGACACCTTGGCCGAGATCCTGCACGCGCCCGACCGCGACGAGCTGATCGACTGGCTGCGGCGCCGTCCGCTGGCCATCCACACCCAAGGCCACGTGCTGGTGCACGCCGGCCTGCTGCCGCAGTGGACAGCGGCGCAGGCCATGGCGCTGGCCGGCGAGGTGCAGCAGATGCTGCGCGGCCCCGGCCTGGCCGAATTCCTGGCCGAGATGTACGGCAACCTGCCCGACCAGTGGAGCGACGCATTGCAGGGCGCGGACCGGCTGCGCTGCATCATCAACGCAATGACGCGGCTGCGCTTCTGCACCGCCGAGGGCAGGATGGATTTCAAGATGAAGGAAAGCGGCACGGCCGAACCGGGTTCGGGCCTGATGCCGTGGTTCGAGGTGCCGGGCCGGCGCAGCCGCAAGGACACGGTGGTGTTCGGCCACTGGTCGGCGCTGGGGCTGGTGATGCAGCCGCATTTGATCGGCCTCGACAGCGGCTGCGTGTGGGGCGGGCAGCTGTCCGCCGTGTGCCTCGAGGACCGGGCCCTGCTGCAGGTGCCGTGTCCGGCGTTCCAGCAGCATGGCGGCAAGAAAGGCTAGTGCGGCGCCGCCGTCACACCCAGCGCGGCGGCGACGGCCTGGTGCGAGGCCTCGGCCAGTTCGCGGCGGTGCGCGCCGATGCTGTCGATGGCCGGCAGTATCGTCAGGCGCGCCTTCACCGGCGGGCCGTCCAGGATCAGCATGATGCTCTCGGCGAAGGTGGTCTCGCCGATGAAATCCACCGACGGATGCGAGGCGCCGGAAGGATCGCGGTACGACAGCGCGATGGCCTGCACCGGCACCCTGGCGTCGATGGCCGCCTCGAACAGGTTGGCGTGGAACGGCAGCAGGTTGCCCTGCGCCGCCGTGGTCCCCTCCGGGAAGAAGGCCACGCGCTCGCCGCGCTCCAGGCTGTGCACCAGTCCCTTGAAGATGTGCCGCAAATCGCGCCGGTTGCCGCGCGCGATGAAGACCGTGCCGGCCTTCTCCGCCAGCCAGCCGGCCAGCGGCCACGAGCGGATCTCGGCCTTGGCCACGAAGTGGCTCGGATGCAGGCTGTGGATGACGAAGATGTCCAGCCACGACACGTGGTTGGCCACCACCATCGCGCGGTCCAGCAGCGGCACGCCGGCGCTCTGCTCCACCGTCACATTGCACATCGCTAAAAGCTTGGTCGACCAGCGGCGGATGTGGCCGTTACGCTTTTCCTGGCCGATCCACGGGAACACCGTCGCGCAGATCGCCATTCCGACTAGCACATGCAGAAACACCCGCGCCAGGCGGAAGATCATCGAAAGCTTCATGCAAACCGATCAGCTGCGTTGGAAGGCGACGTGCCCGGCCACGATGGTGGCGCGGACCTGTCCGGCCAGGTTGTAGCCGAGGAAAGGCGTGTGCTTGCCCTGGCTGGCCAGCGCCGACGCTTCCACCGTCCAGCGCGCTTCCGGATCGAACAGGCAGACGTCGGCCGCCGCGCCGACCGACAGGGTGCCGGCGTCCAGCCCGGCCACGCGGGCCGCGTCGGACGTGATGCGGGCCAGCGCGCGTGCCAGCGGACGCACCGAACCCGTGTCCTGGGTGGCGGCGTAGTCGTCGGCCCATTTCAGCGCCAGCGACAGCAGCAGCTCCAGTCCGGTGGCGCCGGGCGAGGCTTCGCCGAACGGCAGCAGCTTCTCGTCGTCGTCGACCGGCGTGTGGTCCGAGCACAGCGCGTCGATGGTGCCGTCCAGCAGGCCCAGGCGGATCGCGTCGCGGTCGCGCTGGCTGCGGAACGGCGGCGTCACGCGCGCGTTCGAATCGAAGAAGCCGATGTCGGCGTCGGTCAGGTGGATGTGGTGGGCGCCGACGTCGCAGGTGACCGGCAAGCCTTCCTTCTTGGCGTTGCGCACCAGCTCAAGGCCGGCCGCCGACGACATGCGGCACAGGTGCACGCGGGCGCCGGTCGAACGCATCAGCTCGAAGATGGTGTGCAGCGCGATGGTCTCCGACATCACCGGCACGCCGGACAGGCCCAGGCGCGAGGCCAGCGGGCCGCTGGCCGCGATGCCGCCGCGGCCGATGTGCGCGTCCTGCGGACGCAGCCACACGGTGTAGTTGAAGGTCTTGGCGTACTGCATCGCGCGCAGCAGCACGTTGGTGTCCTCGATCGGCTCCTCCGCCTGGGCGAAGCCGATGCAGCCGGCCTCGGTCAGCTCGGCCATCTCGGTCAGCGCCTGGCCCTTGAGGCCGACGGTCAGCGCGCCCAGCGGGTGCACATTGGCCTGGTTCAGCGTCTTGGCGCGGTGCTTGAGCATCTCGACCAGGCCCGGCTCGTCGAGCACCGGATCGGTGTCGGGCGGGCAGATCAGGCTGGTCACGCCGCCTTGCATGGCGGCCTGCATTTCCGATTCCAGCGTGGCCTTGTATTCGTAGCCCGGCTCGCGCAGGCGCGCCGACAGGTCGACGAAACCGGGCGAGACGATCAGGCCGCTCGCGTCGATGGTCTGGTCGGCCGTGAAGCCGGCCGGCGCGCTGCCAATCGCCAGCACCTTGCCGTCGGCGATATAAAGGTCGTTCTTGCCATCGATGCCGTTGGCCGGATCGATCAGGTGGCCGTTTTTGATATGAAGTTTCATGCCTGCTTTCATCCCTGCGTCCCCGCCACTATGCTCATCACCGCCATGCGTACCGCAATCCCGAACGTCACCTGCGGCAGGATCACCGCCTGCGGACCGTCCGCCACCGCCGAGTCGATCTCGACGCCGCGGTTCATCGGGCCCGGGTGCATGACGATCGCGTCCGGCTTGGCCAGCGCCAGGCGTTCCGGCGTCAGGCCGTAGCTCTTGAAGTATTCCTGCGCCGACGGCAGCAGCGCGCCGCTCATGCGCTCGTTCTGCAGGCGCAGCATGATGATCACGTCCACGCCCTTCAAGCCCTCTTCCATGTTGGTGAAGGTGCGCACGCCCATCTGCTCCAGGCCGCCCGGCAGCAGCGTGTGCGGGCCGATGGCGCGCACTTCCGGCACGCCCAGCGTGGTCAGCGCGTGGATGTCGGAACGGGCCACCCGGCTGTGCAGGATGTCGCCGACGATCGCCACCGTCAGGTTGGTGAAGTCCTTCTTGTAGTGGCGGATGGTGTACATGTCCAGCAGACCCTGGGTCGGGTGCGCGTGGCGGCCGTCGCCGGCGTTGACCACGTGGACGTGCGGCTGCTTGGTGTCGTGCAGGTGCTTGGCGATCAGGTAGGGCGCTCCCGACTGCGCGTGGCGCACCACGAACATGTCGGCGTGCATGGCCGACAGGTTGTCGATGGTGTCGAGCAGCGATTCGCCCTTGCTGGCGGACGAGGCCTGGATGTTCAGGTTGATCACGTCGGCCGACAGGCGCTTCGAGGCGATCTCGAAGGTGGTGCGGGTGCGCGTGGAGTTCTCGAAGAACAGGTTGAACACCGATTTGCCGCGCATCAGCGGGACCTTCTTGACGTCGCGGTCGGAGATGCCGACGAACGACGAGGCGGTGTCCAGGATGTGGTTGACGATGGACTTGGGCAGTCCCTCGATCGACAGCAGGTGCTGGAGTTCGCCGTGTTTATTCAGTTGCGGATTAAGCATGGTTTTATTCTATGGTTAGCGTGAATTTTCCATCGTCGGCGCGCTTGAGCACCAGCGCCTGTCCCGGCGGCACCTGCACGTGGCCGGCGACGAAGTCGGCCGCCACCGGCAGCTGGCGCTCGCCGCGGTCGACCAGCGCGGCCAGCATGATGCGCGCCGGGCGTCCGTAGTCGAACAGCTCGTTGATCGCGGCGCGCGTGGTGCGGCCGGTGTACAGCACGTCGTCCACCAGCAGGATATTGGCGGCCGCCACGTCGAAGCCGATGTTGGTCGGCTTGATGTCGGCCGGCAGGCCCTTCTTGGCGTAGTCGTCGCGGTAGAAGGACACGTCCAGCACGCCGCAGCGGGCGGACAGGCCGAGGTCGGCCGCGAGGCGCTCGGCGATCCAGGCGCCGCCGGAGTGGATGCCGACGATGGCGACATCGGCCACGCCGGCCAGGCCGGCTTTGACGTCGGCCAGCAGGGTCGCATACAGCGCTTCGGCGTCGAGTTGGTGGGGATTCAGTGTGGACATGGGTTTAATGAGAGTCGAAATATTGTTGCAGGATGATGGCGGCGGCGCGGTCGTCGATGACCTCGCCGCGCTTGGCCGTGATCACGGCCGAGGAATAGCGTTCGTCCACCAGCTCCACCGGCAGGTTGAAGCGGCCATGCAGCTGGTTGGCGAACTTGCGGGCGCGCGCCGTCATCTCGTGCGCGGCGCCGTCGGGATGCATGGGCAGGCCGACCACCAGCCGCGCCGGCTTCCACTCGTCCAGCAGCGCCTGGATGTCGGCAAAGCGGGTGGCGTTGTCGATGGCGGCGATCACCTTGACCGGCTCGGCCTGGCGAATCATGGTGTTGCCCATGGCGACGCCGATGCGCTTGACGCCGAAATCGAATGCGAAGATGGTCTCGATGGTCACGGTTAGCCTGGCACCTTATGCATGCCCGGCCTCCGAGGTCAGCATCAGCGGATCGATGCCCAGCAGGCGCATGGCGGCCGTGTAGCGCTCCTCGATCGGGAGCTTGAACAGGATGTCGGGATCGGCGCCCACGGTCAGCCAGCCGTTGCGGCTGATCTCGTCCTCCAGCTGGCCCGGGCTCCAGCCCGAATAGCCGATCGACACCAGCATGCGCGGCGGACCTTCGCCGGCGGCCACGGCCTCCAGCACGTCGATCGAGGTGGTGAAGGCCACGTCCTTGGTCACCGTCAGCGACGAGGAATAGCGGGTGCCCGGCGTGTGCAGCACGAAGCCGCGGTCGTCCTGCACCGGGCCGCCGAACATGATGGGGGCGTCGACGTCGACATTGGACTCCAGCTTGAGGTCGATGCGCTCGAACAGCACTTCCATCGTCATGTCGGTGGGTTTGTTGATGACCACGCCCAGCACGCCGTTTTCGTTGTGCTCGCACACGTACACGACAGTCCCGCCAAACACCGGATCTTGCATGGAAGGCATTGCAATCAGGAAATGATTTGCCAGGTTCAGGGTGGCGGTGGCGCCGGCGCCTGGGGCTTCCAACGGATCGCCGGCTTCCTGGAGCATGCCGGGTACAGGGAGAGTTTGGCCGATTTTGCTTTTCTTCATATGCGTGGTTCTTTCTGTGCTGCTGACAATTACTGTAGTATTCGCGCGGCTAGCAACTCTGTCTAACCGCTAGTTTACACTGAATTGCGGATGCGGCCACGTTTGAGTTCCCACACGAGATTGACACAGACTCAATGAAACTGAATTCCTCCCTAGTCTGGTTGCGCCGCGATTTGCGGGTTTTCGACCATGCAGCCCTGCACCGCGCCCTGCAAGACAGCGCCCGCGTGCATTGCGTTTTTGTCTATGACACCACCATCCTGGACGGCCTGCCGCGCCGCGACCGGCGGGTCGACTTCATCCATGCCAGCATCGCCGAAGTGGCCACGGAGCTAGAACAGCTGGGCGGCCACCTGATCGTGCGCCATGCCGATCCGGCCGCCGCGATCCCTGCCCTGGCCGCCGAACTGGGCGTGGACGCCGTCTACTGCAACCACGACTACGAGCCGCAAGCCATCGCCCGCGACGCCGCCGTGGAGCGGGCGCTGCAGGCCGATGGCCGCCGCTTCGTCAGCTGCAAGGACCAGGTGATCTTCGAGAAGAGCGAAGTGCTGTCGCAAACCGGCGGCGTGTTCTCGGTGTTCACGCCGTACAAGAATGCCTGGCTGAAGAAGCTGGAGGCGGACCCGTCGGTGCTGGCGCCGTACCACGTCGAACCGCTGGCCGCGCGCCTGGCGCCAGCCCCGGCCAACGCTCCGGCCCTGCCGACTCTGGCCGAGCTCGGCTTCGAGCCCAGCAACCTGGCCGCGCTGAAGATCCCGACCGGCATGTCCGGCGCCACCGCGCTGCTGGAGGACTTCCTGCCCCGCATCGCCAGCTACAAGGAGGCGCGCGACTATCCGGCCGTGAAGGGACCGTCCTATTTGTCGATCCACTTCCGCTTCGGCACGCTGTCGGTGCGGCACCTGGTGCGCACCGTGCTGGACCTGATGGCACGTGGCGCCGGCGGCGAAGGCGCGCCGGTCTGGCTGGCGGAATTGATCTGGCGCGAGTTTTACGCGATGATCCTGTACCACAACCCGCACGTGGTGGGCGGCTCCTACAAGCCGGCCTACGACGCCATCGAGTGGGAAACCGGCCCCCATGCGGACGAGCTGTTCGCCGCCTGGTGCGAGGGCCGCACCGGCTATCCGCTGGTGGACGCCGCCATGGCGCAGCTGAACCAGACCGGCTACATGCACAACCGCCTGCGCATGGTGACGGCCTGCTTCCTGATCAAGGACCTGGGCATCGACTGGCGCCGTGGCGAAGCCTACTTCGCGCAGCACCTGAACGACTTCGACCTGGCCTCCAACAACGGCGGCTGGCAGTGGGCCTCCTCGTCCGGCTGCGACGCCCAGCCCTACTTCCGCATCTTCAATCCGATCACGCAATCGGAAAAGTTCGACGCCTCGGGTAAATTCATCCGCCGCTACCTGCCGCAGCTGAAGGACTTGAGCGACAAGGAAATCCACGCGCCGTGGCTGGTGCCGCGCATGCTGCCGCTGGACTATCCCGATCCGCTGGTCATGCACGACGAGGCGCGCAAGCGCACGTTGGAACGCTACGCGGTGGTGAAGAAGGACGGCTAACGCATTTGTGAGCGATTTGTGGGACGCTCCACACGACACTGGGAACACCAGGCCCGCCGAAAACAGGCCTGACGTCATCATTCCCAACGTCCACAGGAGTTCCCATGTTGCAAGCACCAACCGCCCCAACCCCGCTGCTTGGTTCCGTCGTCTGCACGCCAACCGTGGCCGCCATCGGCGAAAGCGTCTGCGTCGAAGTCAAGGCCCCGAACGGCCAGTCCTACGACAACACCGAAAGCGCCAACATCAGCATCAACGGCGTGCCCGGCTCCAAGCAGTACCTGGTCTGGAACCGGGCCGGCAAGAAGACCATCAACGTCGTCGCCGGCAAGCGCGGCGCCATCGAGAAGCTGAAAGCCGAAGTCCAGATCAACGCTCCCGCCGACGGCAAGCAGCCGCCGATGCTGACGGTGCGCAGCGCGCCGCACAATCCCACCACGATGATACTGACGGTGCAGAACGCGCCCGAGCGCCGCACCCAGGGCACGCCGCGTCCGCGCATCGAGATCAAGCCGCGCACTCCGGCCATTCCAACTGGCCCCATCGTGCCGCGCAAGACCGCGATGAGCGCATTGACCATTCCCGCGCGCGACGCCGCCAGCCATCCCATCCTGACCACCACGCCGCCGCGCGCCGCCATCAACATGGGCGGCGGCGCCACGGCCGCCGTCTACAACTGGCAGCTGGGCGCCATCGCACTGGGCAGCACGCATCCCACGCTGCAGCATGACTTCTCCGCGCAGCTCAATCCCAACCGGCCGCACACGGTGTTCCACGTGCAGGTGACGGTGCAGCAGCCGGGCGAGGCGGCGCGCACGATCCAGCGCAGCGTCAGCGTGGCCAATCCCTACTTCCTGGCGCGCCAGCGCGGCGTGCTGCAGCCGCCGGTCGAGAGCAGCGACTTCAGCGCCCAGTTCATCGACGGCAGCTACCGCGCCAGCTTCGTCGTGCGCAATCCCGAAGCGAACAACCTGACCTTGAGCAGCATGCAGCTGGAGCTGGCCTATGAAGACGGTCCGCGCGAATTCGAACTGCGCCCCGCCACCGCCAGCGCCGTCGTGCTGAAGGCGCAGGCCGCGACCCGCATCGACGTCGTCGTCCCGAAAGCGCAGCTGCCGCAGCAGGCCATCGCCTTCAGCGTGCACTATCGCGGCACGGCGCCAAACGGGCTGCCGGTGCGCGTCAGCGCGCACTTCGATCTGCCGCAGCACATGAGCAGGAAGCTGCTGGTCAACGCCAACGCGCAAGCCCTGCTGAGCGACCTGGCCAGCCGCCAGCTGGTCGCCAATCCCGGCTCGATCACGCTGGACGAAGTGAAGCGACTGGGCAGCTACGGCATGCTGCCGGCTGCCGCGTCGACGCTGCAAGTGGGCGTGAGCCGCATGCCGGCCGTGCTGGCCAGCGCGCTGCAACCGCTGCAAACGCTGACGGCGATGGACCTGCACGTGGAGCCGCCGTTCCCGGTCGAAGGCCAGGAGTGCGATCCGTGGAATATGCCGGACCACATCCCCGACGGCATGTACTGCATGCCGACCCAGGAAAAGCGCTGGATGCAGATGCCGCCGCGCTTCATGAACGCCAAGAAGGGCGACTTGATCCTCAACCCCAGCAACGGCAGCCTGATCTCCGCCGTGCTGCAGACGGTGACGCCGCCGCAGCGCTACTCGCACTCCGGCATCATGACCCGCAACCGCGACGAAATCACCCACTCCACCGCATCGGAAGACCGTCTGATCGAATTCATCGGCGGCGACGGCGCCCGTCCCGACGTGCTCAAATACCTGTGGCCGGGCGTGGTCACGCAGACCGTCGAACACGCGGTCGACGGCGAGGACATGGTCGATCCCGAGACCGGCAAGAAGCATTCGATCGCGGGCTTCGCCACCATCGAATCGAAGCTGGACCTGGGCGGCGTGGCGCCGGAGATCGTGCCGGCCATGGTGGTCAAGCCCGATCCGCTGAAGGAAACGCTGGAGATCCGCCAGACGCTGCACGGTATCGCCGATTTCGCCGCGCAGCAGGCCGGCAAGAGCCACTACCGCTTCTTCTGCTACACCAATCCCGCCATCGGCCTGACCGACAAGGCGCCAGCCAGCGCCAAATGGGCGGCCAACACCTTCCCGACCGTGTGCTCGTCGCTGCTGTGGATGTCGATCAAGCAGTCCGGCGTGCCGATGGAAGGCGGCATGCTGGAACAGAGCGACCTGGCCGCCGGCGCCGGCATCACGCCGTCCACGCCGGACGGCCTGTATCTCTACCAGTCCGACGAACGCATCGCCGCCGGCGAGGTGTTGTACTCGAAGATCCACGAGATGGTGCTGGAGAGCGCCGGCTGGTTCGGCAACGCGCTGACCGACGCCGCCGACGATACCGCCAACCAGATGCTCAACGCCTTCGCCTCCGACTGGTGCGACACCGACGCCAAGGACTCCGACGCCTGGCGCCACACTGGCGACGCCAACGCCGTCAGCCCCGCCAACCTGTGCTTCTTCGACGCGCCGCTGTACGGCTATTGCGAGCCGTTGATCTACCGGCCGGCGCGCTGGGAGGAAGTGACCATCTACAAATGGAAAAAGGTGGCGCAGACCGGCACGCTGCACGGCGTGGTGCATTACGAGGGCAAGCCGGCGGCGGGCGTGAGCGTGCAGATTTCGCAGAACCAGTTCACCCACACGGCGGCCGACGGCAGCTTCACGCTCACCGGCGTACCGGTGGGCAGCGTGCTGGTGACCGCCGAGAAGCAGGAGCTGCATGGCAGCGCCTCGGCGACGGTGGTGGCCAACCAGACCGCGAACATGACGCTGGACCTGCAACCGCCGCCGCACTGGTTCCGCCGCCTGACCATCGACGGCTGGATGGCGACTACCGACTATGAATTCGCCGCCGCCGCGTATCCGCACAGCGTCGGAGATTTCTACAGCATCGCGCAACTGGGGCCGTCGTCCAGCACCCACGCGGTCAAGGTGTTCGACCAAGTGGCCGACGACGCGATGGGCCGCCTGATCCTGACGCTGGACCTGCTGGCCAATGACGTCATCCAGGTCAAGGCCACCCTGCGCTGCTACGGCGAGGGCTACGCCGACGGCGACAACTACCAGGAAGGCCACCTGGCGCCGTTCACCATCGGGCCGAACAAGACCGGCACCTGGTGGATGTTCGTCGACGGCGACAACTACGCCGAGGCGCACTTCACGCTGACCAACAAGGTCGATCCGGTGTAAGCCTGAACGCAAGGGGCGGTGCGGCCGCCCCTTGCAGCACGATAGTTGTCGAAATTTAAGATTTGTTCTTTTGGCATTCAGAATTAAACTGGTTGTTCCTGCGCAATTCGCCTCAAGGAACCGCCACCATGGCCTCACTCGCCAAGACTTCCCGTCCCGTCGCCCGCCTGATCGGCCGCAGCAACGCCGTGCAGGCGGTGCTCGACTCCCCCGCCACGCTGACCTGGATCGCCGCGCCGGCCGGTTCCGGCAAGACCAGCCTGGGACTGGAGTTCTGCCAGGCCGCCGGCCCCACCGTGGCCTGGCTGCGGCTGGACGAAGCCGACATCGACCCGGCCAGCTTCCTGCTCTACTTCGAACAAGCCATCGTCAACGGCGGCGTGGCGCCGGACTGGCAACCGCCGCCACTGCTGCGCGAACACCTGCCCGCGCTGCAGGGCTACCTGCGGCTGTATGCGCGCTCGCTGGGCGCGGCGCTGGCGCCGGCCAGCCGCATCGTCATGGACGACGCCCACCGCTGCCAGGACGCGCCCTTCTTCCGCCAGTTCCTCGAAACGCTGGCGACCGAGCTGCCGCCGGCCAGCAAGGTGGTGGTGCTGAGCCGCGCGCTGCCGCCGTCCGCCTGCGCGCGCCTGCTGGCGCACGGCGACATGCATGAACTGGACAGCGCCGCATTGGCCTTCAGCCGCGACGAAACCGAAGTGCTGCTCAACGTGCTGGGCGTCGGCCACGCCGACACCGTCGCCGACAGCGTCTACAACTTCACGCGCGGCTGGGCGGCCGGCATCGCGCTGGTGGCCTCGTGGCTAAAGCGCCGTCCGGGCGCCGCGCTGGCGGCGGAGGACGTGCTGTCGGAAGCGATGGTCGGCTACCTGGCCGAGGAAGTGTTCAGCGCCTACAGCGACGAGGAGCGCGCCACGCTGTTGGCGGTATGCTGGCTGCCGAACTTCAGCGGCGCGTGGGCTGCCACGCTGTCCGGCGCGCCGCACGCGGCCGACATCGTTGCGCGTCTGGCCGCGCAGGGAGCGTTGATCTACGAATACCCCGGCCGCCAGTACGCGCTGCATCCGCTGTTCCAGGGTTTCCTGCGCAAATGGGCCTCCACCCGCATCGACGAGGCGCAGCGCCACGCCTGGATCGCCGGCTGCGTCGACACGCTACTGGCCGACGGCAGCGGCGACGCCGCCATCAAGCTGGCACTGGAACACGGCATGCCCGAACGCGCGGCGGGCCTGATCGAATCGCGCGCCGAGACGATGCTGGCCAGCGCGCGCCACACCACGCTGGCGCGCTGGATCGACGCCCTGCCCGAAGCGCATCGCGGCGCGTGGCACCATTACTGGCTGGGCCTTGCCGTGTTCATGAGCGACACCGCGCGCGCCCGCGCCGCGCTGCTCAAGGCGCTGGAGGCGTTCACGGAGCAGAACCGGCCGATGCACCGCTTCCTGGCGCTGAGCGCCATCATCAGCTCCTACTTCTTCGACGGCGCGGCCGAACAGCCGCTGCGCGCCTTCCTGCAGCGGCATGTGGACCCGGCGCAGGACTACGACCAGCTGCCCGATCCCGGCCTGAAAGCGCACCTGACGCACAGCATGTGGAGCGGCTTGTTCATGACCGATCCCGGCCACCAGGACATGGAACTGTGGGAGCGGCGTGCGCTCGAAGTGCTGCGCCAGCCGGCCGATCCCACGCTGAAGGTGAGGCTGGGCGCGATGCTGGGCCAGCACTACTACCAGTCCGGCCGCTACGCCGCCGTGCGCAAGGTGCGCGTGCTGCTGGACGCGCTGCCGGAAGCTTCCGCGCTGCCGCCGTACGCGCGCTACCTGTCGCACCTGGTGCAGCTGTACGATGCGCTGGTGGGCATGGACCACGCCCGCTTCGACGCCACCTTCGCCGCCTGCCGCGCCAGTTCGGAAAGCAGCGGCATCCGCATCATGGACGCTCACTACGTGCTGCTGTACGCCGCCTCCTGCCTGCTGCGCGGAGAACTCGACAAAGCCGCCGCCGCCACCACCGAGATCGCCGAGCAAACGCCGGCGCAGCACCACAACCTGGTGGCCCACCTGCAGCTGACGCAGACCTGGCTGGCCAGCTGCCGGGGCGACGGCCACGGCGCGCTGGAGCACGCGCGCCTGGCGCACGAGGCGGCGCTGCGCTTCGGCAGCATTCCCTACGAGGTCTACGCGCAGGCCGCCAGCTGCGTCGCCTATACGCTGCTGGACCGCGACCGCTGCGCCGCCGAAACGGCCGTCCTGCGCCGCCACGCCGCCGACTACAACTCGCCGCTTGCCGCCACCTGGGCCGACCTGCTGGAGGCGTGGTTGCAGATCACCAGCGCCGACGGCAAGGCGCAACCGGCGCAGCTGCTGCTGGCACAGGAAAAGCTGCGCCGCGCGCTGTACCACTTCGCATCGCAGGGCAGCTACCTGACCTTCGCCACGCCGCACATCCTGCAGCCACTGTGCGCGCACGCGCTGGCGGCCGGTATCGTCCCCGACGCGGCCAACGCGGTGATACGCGCCTGGCGCCTGGCGCCGCCCGAAGACGCCAGCGACAACTGGCCATGGCCGGTGCAGGTACGCGTGTTCGGCGGCTTCGAGCTACGCATCGACGGCGAGCCACTGCGCTCGCAAGGCAAATCCAAGCACCGCCAGCTCGACATCCTGAAACTGATCGCCGCCCACGCGCCGGCCAGCATCTCGCTGGACCGCGCCGCCGAGCTGCTATGGCCGGACGCCGACGGCGACACCGCGCGCCACGCGCTGGAGACCACGCTGTCGCGCCTGCGGACGACGGTGGGCGCCGGCAGCATCGTGCTGGAACAGGGAGCGCTGTCGCTGGCGCCGCAGCGCTGCTGGAGCGACACGGCGGCGATGGACCGCCTGCTGGCGCGCTTGCAAACGCTGACGAAGGAGTGCAGCACCGCCGGTACCGGCGCTGACGCCGGCGCCGGCAGTACCTCCGCATCGCACGAAGCCGCGCTGCTGGCGGCATCCACGCAGGTGCTGTCGCTGTACCGGGGAGAATTGCTGCATGGGGAAAGCGCGCCGTGGCTGTTGGCGCGGCGCGAACTATGGCGCGGCAAGCTGGCGCGCGCGCTGGGCGAAGCAGGCCGCCAGCTGGCCCGCGCCGGCAACACGGCAGCCGCCGCACAACTGCTGGAGCGCGCGCTGGAGGCCGACCCGTACTGCAAGGCCCTGAGCACGGACCTGATGCGCATCCACCTGGACGACGCCAGTTTCGAGGAAGGACTGGCGGTCTACCGGCGCTACCAGCGCATGGCATTGAGCGCGCTGGGCGCGCCGGTGGCGCCGGAGATCGAAGCGCTGGCGCAGCAGCTGATGGCCTGCGCCGCGCAATCCGGCCCCGCCCATCACGCGGGCCAGGCCGGATCGAAGCGAGCTACATGATGTACTTCAGATGCGCAGCCGGGATGCCCATGGCCTTGGCCAGTTCCGGATTGGCGCGTATCTGCTGATCCACGCCCTCCATCGCCGGCACCTGATGCACATCCAGCCGCTCGGCGCGCGCCTCCGCCGCGCCGCCCTCGGTGCGGCGACTGACTTTCTGCATATCGGGCGCCAGGCGCAGCACCACGCCGCCACGTTCACGGGTGGCGTTGAGCAGCGTGCCGTTTTGGTCGGTATGCACATTCAGGCCGGTGTAGCCGGCGTCACGCAGCAGCGCGCTGATGTCGTTGACCAGTTTTTGATCCTTATCCATTTTCATTTTCCTTTTAAGCTAAGAGCAGGCCGAGCGACGCATCGCTGCTGGCGTTTTGTACGAAGGCGCCGGCGGCTTTTTTACCGTCGCCAGGCAAGAAGTAAATATTGGAGAACTTGACGTTGGCGATGGCCGACGTCAGTTGGGGCAGCAGCGCCTGGACTTCCTTGCGCACCGCCGGCATCGCGGCCTTCAGCGCATCGGAAGCGGGGCCGGCGCAGAAAGGCGCGCCGCCCTCGAACGAGAACCAGGTGCCATCAACCGTCACATGCAGATGCTTCTGGCTGTCGAGGAAGACGAACAAGAACACCGAGATGGTGCCATCGATATCGCTGCAGAACCAAGGCGTCTCGATATGGAAATCGAAATTGACTTTGGCTAGCATGTCGAAAGGTTTGTGCGCGGCGGGCGACTGGCTGAAGTAGGGAACGCTGATCCACGGCGTGCCCTGCACGCGCAAGCCACTGGTGAGCGAAGCGCCCGCCGCGATCAGCTGCTTGGCGACCATGCCGACGTTGGCGTTGGTGTTGATGACCTTACCGAGATCGACCAGGTTCTCGCCGGTGGGACGATGGACCACGAAAGTGCCGCTGCCCGGAGGCGATTCGGTAAATGGCTGATCTGCTGCGCTGACGGCGTTCTGGCCAACGAACACGCCGTTGAAGAACCCTTGTATGAATGAATATGTGCTGGTAACTGACATGATGCTTTCTTCCTGTAGATAAAAGCGTCATCGATGGAATATCGACAACCGCAGGGAGAAAGTTAATCTTGTCGGACCCACAAATGACTTGCAAATGCCCGGTGCAAGCTCGCGCCGCCGCGCGCGCAAGCGGAGGTAGACTACATCCTCGACTAACCAAGGAGAGTGACGATGAACAAAAACACGATCTGCCTGTGGTACGACCATGACGCGGAAGAAGCCGCGCACTTCTACGCCCGCACCTTCCCCGACAGCGCGGTCGGCAAGGTGCACCGGGCGCCGTCCGATTTCCCCGGCGGGAAAGCGGATAGCGTATTGACAGTCGAGTTCACGGTCTGCGGCATCCCGTGCATCGGCCTCAATGGCGGCAAGGCCTTCAAGCACAGCGAGGCATTCTCGTTCCAGATCGCCACCGACGACCAGGCCGAGACCGACCGCTATTGGGACGCCATCATCGACAACGGCGGCAGCGCAAGCGCCTGCGGCTGGTGCAAGGACAAATGGGGCCTGTCGTGGCAAATCACGCCGCGCGTGCTGACCGACGCCATGGCCAAGGGCGGCGACGTCGCCCAGCGCGCGTTCCAGGCCATGATGAAGATGGGGAAAATCGACGTCGCCGCGATCGAAGCCGCCGTGCGCGCCGCCTAACGCGTCCCGTGGGTCAAGCCGTACTTCCGCAGAATGGCGAGCCAGGCTGGATCGCTGTCCATCCTGGCCACGACGTCCTCGATGTCGTCGCGTTCCCTGGTCATCCCTTGCTGGAACATCAGGTGGCGGGCGTAGCTGCCCAGGTTCTGTTTTGAGACATGGATTTTCCCGGCGATGCTGGCATCGTTCTTGACCAGATAGCGGGCGGATGAATCGGCAAGCGTGATCACGTCGAGACGCTGCATCAACAGCATGCTCAGTAACGCGCCTTCGTTGTTGTTGCGGTGTGCGTAGATACGTCCGCTGTCCATGTCTTCCGCCAGCGCCGGATAGGTATGGCCCAGCATCGCGCCGAAGCGGACGCCGTGCAGCGAAGCGGGACCGTCATATTCGAACGGCGCCGAGGCGCGCGACAGCAGGTCCTGGCGGTCATCGAACAAGACCGAGGTCCAGAGGTATTTGCCGCCGGCCGGCCCACCAAAAATAACCGACGGCGCAAACAAGACCATGCCCCTGGCGCCGGTATCGAGCATGGACCCCAGGCGGGCGCGCGGCACGAACATCAGGCGGACCTCATATTTACCGGCCAGCTTCTGGTTCAGGTAAGCCACCAGGTCCCGATCCAGTCCGGCATTGGACCGGGCATCCGTCAGGAACGGCGGCGCGGCGTAGTAGGTCCAGGCGGTGAGCACCTCGGCCGCCTGGGCACACGCCAGATCGCGACAGCAGCCCAAGAATATCAATATGGATGCCAGTGCGATCTTCATGCGTGGGCTTACGGTTTCAATAGACCGGCTATCGCATCCAGCAGCAGCGGTTCCTGGAAAGGCTTGCCGAAGTAGGCATTCACTCCCAGTTGCAGGGCGTAGTTGCGGTGCTTGTCCGCGCTGCGCGACGTGATCATGATGATGGGGATGTCCTTGGTGCGCTCGTCGCCGCGCACGTTGCGCGTCAGGTCGAAGCCGTCCATGCGCGGCATCTCGATATCGACCAGCATCAGGTCCGGCCTGGCCCCTTGCAGCTGCTCCAGCGCGTCGACACCGTCCTTGGCCAGCACGACGTTGTAGCCTTCGCGCTCCAGCAGGCGCTGGGTCACGCGGCGAACGGTCATGGAGTCATCGACCACCATGATGGACCGCCCTTGCCGTGGCGCGGAGCCCTCCGCCGCCGCCCGCGCATAGTGCTGCTGCATCTCGGGATGGTGCGCCAGGTGCTGCGCCAGCGCGACCGGGTTCAGGATCAGGACAATGTCGCCCGAGCCAAGCACCGTGGCGCCGGCGATGCCGACCATGCGCGCCAGCTGCGGCCCGATGTTCTTGATGACGACCTCGCGGTTGCCCAGCACCTCGTCGACGCGCACCGCCAGCCGCTCGTTGCCGTTCTTGAGCATCATCACCGGCGCGGATCGCTGCGCCGGCGGTTGCGCCGCCGCGTCGCCCAGCAAGGCGGGCAGGTAGTGCAGCGCGGCGTGCTGGCCGTGCACCGGCACGTAGCCGTTGTGCTGCGCTTCGCTCAGCGCGGCGTCCTTCATCTGCAGCACCTGCTCGACCAGGATGGCGGGGAGCGCGTAGGTCTTGCCGCCCGCCGCCAACAGCACCACCTGCGTGACGGCCAGCGTGAGCGGCAGGTGGATGGTGAAGCGCGTGCCTTTTCCGGGTTCGGAGAAGGTGTCGACGCGCCCGCCCAGCGCCTGCGCTTCGGACTGCACCACGTCCATGCCGACGCCGCGCCCGGACAATTCGGTCAGCGCTTCGGCGGTGGAGAAGCCGGGTTCGAAAATCAGGTCGGCAATCTGGACGTCGGTGACTTCCTCGTCTTCCCGCAGCAGGCCGCTGCTGATCGCCTTGGCGCGGATGCGTTCCAGATCGAGGCCGCCGCCGTCGTCGGTGAATTCGATGACGACTTCATTGCCCTGCTGCGTGACCTGCACCAGCAGCTCACCGGTTTCGTTCTTGCCCGCCGCGCTGCGGGCGGCGCGGCTCTCCACGCCGTGGGCGATGGCGTTGCGCAGCAGGTGTTCGAACGGCGCGGCCATGCGTTCCAGCACGCTGCGGTCGATTTCCACCGCGCTGCCGCGTATGTCCAGGTTGACGCGCTTGTCGACTTCCTTGGCGCTTTGCCGCGCGACGCGGAACAGGCGTTCGGAGATGCTGGCGAAGGGCACCATCCGCACGCGCATCAGGTCACGCTGCAGATCGCGCGTGAGGCGCGCTTGCAGTACCAGGTCGTCGCCGGCGTTGTCGACGCTGCGGGTCAGGCTTTCGTGGAAGGAGGCGACGTCGTTGACGCTTTCCGCCATCATGCGGGTCAGCTCCTGCAGGCGCGTGAAGCGGTCGAATTCAAGCGGGTCGAATTCGCGGTCGCTGGAGATCGACATGCGGGAGGCGATCTGCGATTCGGCTTGCATTTCCACTTCTCGCAGCTGGCGGCGCAGGCGGGTGAGGTTTTCGGAGAAGTCGAACAGCGAGGCGCGCAGGGTTTCGACTTCGTTCTCCAGCTTGGAGCGGGAGATCGATACTTCACCGGCCTGGTTCACCAGGCGGTCCAGGATGTCGGCGCGGACGCGGACCAGCGGCGATTTCGCGCTCGCTTGCAATTCGTCGGCGGGCGCCTGTGCGGCTGGCGCGGGCGCTGCGGCTGTAGGTGCTTCGGCGCCGTCGGTGCTGTCCGCCGCGATGCCGCTGGTGCCGGCGATGGACGGCTGGCCTGCCTCCAGGCTGGCGACATCGGCGGCCAGGCCGGCGGCTTGGTGCAATGCGTCCGGATGCTGGAGCTGTTCGAACAGCAGCAGCGCGTGGTCGTAGTGGGCCAGCAGTTCGTCGAACGCTTGCGGCGTGGCGGAACCGGCGTGCACCATGTTTTCAATGTGCGTTTCGATTTCGTGGGCGTGCTGGCCCAGTCGCATCGCGCCGGCCATGCGGGCGCTTCCCTTCACGGTATGCAGGAGGCGCAGCAGGCTTTGGGCTTGCGCGGTGTCGGCGGGATTGTGGTGCCAGGTGCGCAATGCCTCGCCCACCTGCGGCAGCAAGTCCGCGCCCTCTTCCAGGAAGACCGGCAGCAGGTCGGCGTCCAATTCGTCGTGGAAGATTGCTGGTGCGGCGGTCAGGATTTCGGGTTCGGCCGGCGGGAGTTCGATAACTTCGGCCTGCAGCAAAACGTCGCCGTCGGGGATGAGCTCCGGCTCCTGCTCCAGCGCGGATTCCGGTTCTGGCGCGGGGGCGAGCGGCTCGGGCTCCGGTTCAGGCGCGAGGGCCAGCGGCGCGGAGGCTGGTGGCTGGGCCTCAGGTGCGAGCGTGGCGGCTGCGGGCTGGGACTCGGGCTCGGAGGCTGCTAGCTCGGGGGCGAGCGTGGCGGCTGTAGGCTCGGACTCGGGGGCGGAGGCTGCTAGCTCGGGCGCGAGCGCGGGGATTGCCGGCTCGGGCTCGGGTGCAGGCGCGGTCGCTGCCGGTTCGGGTTCGGGTTCGGGCGCCAACTCCTGCACGGGCGCTGGCGGCGCGGGTTCGGGCTCCGGCTCGGCGATCATGAGCGGCGGTTCGGCGAAGGCGTCGTCGAACGCGGCGTTGAACAGATCGTCGATGCTGTCGTCCGCGCGCGCCTCGACCTTTTTCGGTGCCGCTTCGCGCACGGGCGCCTCCGATTCCGGCACGCTGCCGCTGAGCGCTTCGAACGCCTCGCGGAACAACTTCTCCATCGCCGACTCCACCGGCGCGGATGTGATGTCGTGCATCGTCTCCGCGACCAGATCGTCCAGCCGCGCCTCGATATCGTTGCTGGCCGCTGGCGGCGTGGCCTCCAGTTCCGCGCGCAGGTCGTGCAGCGCGGTGATCAGCTCCGGCTGCGCCGCCGGCATGTCGCCGGCCGCGAAACTCTGCAGCATCTGGCGAATGCGCTCCATCGTAAAGTCCAGCAAATCATGCTGCACCTGGTCGAGATGCGGCGCGGGCGGCAGCAGCGCCTGCAGCGTGGACTCCAGCGCCAGCGCCAATTCCCGCAAGACCTTGAAGCCGACCGTGCCCGACGTCCCGGCCAGCGTGTGCGATGCCTGCAACGCCTCCGCATGGACCGGCCGGCGCGGCTCATGGCGCCATTCGCCGAAGTCCTGCGTGAGCAGGCGAACCAGTTCGTCCGTCTCGTGCAGGTAGATGTTGTACAGCGGCAGAGGGATCTCCAGCTCGCCGATATGCTTGACGTTGTCGTCGCGCGGCACCGCCGGTGTGATGGATGGGAAGTCGATGACGTTGCCATTGGAGACAATCGCCGGCGGTGCTGTCGCCGGCCGCGGCTCGACCGCGGGCGGAGTTGCGGTCGATGGCGGCTCAACCAGCGGCGGCTCGCTCGCGGGCGGAGTTGCGGCCAATGGTGGCTCGATCGGCGGCGGCTCGACCGTCTGCGATTCGTCAGCGGCATCGAACGGCAGCCCCTCCGCCTCCGCGACTACCTCCGCCTTGGCCTCGGCTTCCTGCGCTGGCATCGGCGTTGGCGCCGGCGCCGCCGCATCGATCGCGAACTCGCCGCCCTCCTGCACGCGCGCGGCCGCAGCGACCAGCGCATCAGCATTGCGCGCCGAGATCCCGGCCGCCACCAGTTCACCCACCCACGCGCCCATCTGGCGCGCCGCCTCGTTCAGCAAATCAAACAGGGCATCCGTGGCCGGCCGCGCCTCCGCCAGCCACACATTCATCACGCGTTCGATGGCATGCGCCGCGTCGGCGAACTGACTCAGGCCCACCATCCTGCCGCTGCCCTTCAGCGTATGGAAGGAGCGCCGCAGCATGGTCAGGTTCTCCTCGCTGCCCGACTCCGCGCGCGGCTTGGCCAGCGTGGCATCGATAAACTGCAGCACCTCCCCGGCCTCGGAGATGAAGATGTCCAGCAGCTCGGCCTCCACCGCCGCATCGCTGCTGGCCGGCGCGGGCGCCGGCTCCGGCATCGCCACCGGAGCCGGCGCAGGCACCTGCTCCTCCAGCACCGGTATCGACTCGGAGCCGGCCATCTTCTTGAACGGCACCGAACGGAAGGCGCCATGTGCCGCGTCGAACGCGAAGCGCTCGCGGGCACCGGCCGCGTTCTGCGCCAGCATATCGACAAAGAAGCCCAGCGCACCGACGTTCTGCGCGATATCGTCCAGCGCCTTGGGCTCCAGCGACGGATCGCCCTCGCCCGCCGCCAGCGCATGCACGGCGGCCTTCACATGCTGCGCCGCCTTCGTCGCGTCTTCCTGGTCGAGGATGGACAGCGCGCCCTGCAACTGGTGCAGCACCGGGTCCAGCTCCGTTAGCGACGGCCGCTTCGACGGGTCGACGTAATAATCGTCGAGCACCTTCTCGACCTGGCGCAAGCCGGCCTTCATCTCCATCGCCAGCGCGACCACGGTATCGTCCTGCCGCATCTGCTGCGCCAGGCCGCTCTGCCACTGCGCCGGTTCCGGCGGTGTGTCGCCGGCCACCAGCGCCAGCAAGCGCGCGCCTATCGTGTCCGCGTGCGCCGCGAAATCGCCCGGCAGATGGCGGATCTGCTCCAGCCCATGTTCGGCGAACAGCAGCGCGGTCGCCATCTCCAGCGCCAGCTCCTCGCTGCGGCCCGCCGAGATGGCGGTATGCGCCACGTCGGCCAACTGCCGTAACAGGATGCTCAGCGCCGGCAGATCCAACTGGTCGCAAGCCTCGGCCACATCGGCCAGCGCGCTGCCGAACGCCGCGTCCAGCGCCGGATCGATCTCCGCGCCGGCGAGCCGGTCCCAGCTCGCCTTGGCCCGCGCCATGCCGGCCTTGGCGCGCTCCAGCGCATCGAGGTCGATCTGGCCGTAGCGGCGGCGTTCATAATCGGCCGGCACCAGGCCGTCGAGCGCGAACACGCGGCGCAGCTCCAGCACCGTCTCCGATGACGATGGCGACGGCGGAACAGCGGCAATGAAGAACAGCGCATCGCGCAGCATCGCATCCGGCTGCGCGGCGGTGCCCTGGCTCAAACGGCGTATTTGCAGATTGATCAACCCGAACAACTGCTTGACGTACAAGCCGCCCGCCAGTTCGCCGTTGGCCACCAGCTCCGCGAAGGCCTGCATCGCCAGCCAGAAGGTGCGCGCCCTGGCGTCCTGCTGGGCGGCGGCGACCAGCTTCACGGCATCCAGCAGCGCGGCGGCATGCTCCCGCTGCTGCGCCGCCTCGGTGCTCTTCAGGTAAGGCAGCAGCGATTTCTCGAAGCGCTGCCGGAACGCCGTGTAGTCCGCCGCAGCGGCCTCGCCGGCCGGCGGCGCCGCCACGCTGCGCGACAAATCGGGATAGAACAGGTCCGCCGGATGAACGCGCTCCGCGCCCATCATCTCCTGCACCGCGCGATAGTAAGGGAACAGCTTGACCGGCTGCGACGGCGCGCCCTCCAGCAGCTCCTGCAGATACTCCACCAGCGCCTGATAAAGCTCCGCCAGCGTCTGCGCATGGTCGGTGCTGCATTTGAGCGTGCCGGCCTTGAAGCGGTCCAGCGCCTCCTCGGCCACCTGCGTCATCAGGCCGACACCATCCACGTCCACCATCATCAGCGCGCCGTGCGCCTGGTGCAGGTGCGACCGCGCGTGCTGCAGCTGGGTCGCCTGATCCTCCGGCGCCCGGCCGCCCGCTTCGAACAGGGCGGTCTTCGAGCGTGCCAGCGACTCGCGGATTTCCACCATCACCCACGACAAGGGGCCGGTATCGAACTGCGGTTGCGGCGGATTCGGAAAATCAGTTGTGGTCATGCTTGCCTCGGCCTTTCAATGATGGGCGGTTCAGGACGCGATACGGAATCGCGCCACCGAGTTTTTCAATTCCTGCGCCAGCACTGACAGCTTATGAATCGATTGTGCGGTTTGCTGGGTACCGTCCTGCGTTTGCTCGGTCACCGTCAAAATGTGTTGGATGTTCTGCGCCACGCTGGACGCCGACGTGGCCTGCTGGCCGGTCGCCATCGAGATGCCGGAGATCAGCTCGGCCAGGCGGTTCGACACCTGCGAGATGTCGTTCAGCGCCGCGCCGGCCGCGTCGGACAGGCGCGCGCCTTCGACCACGCCCTGGGTCGACTTCTCCATCGCGGCCACGGCGTCGTGGGTGTCGGTCTGGATGGTGCGCACCAGCGCGCCGATCTGCTTGGCCGCTTCGGCCGAGCGTTCGGCCAGGCGCTGCACCTCTTCCGCCACCACCGAGAAGCCGCGCCCCGCCTCACCGGCCGACGCGGCCTGGATCGCCGCGTTCAGCGCCAGCACGTTGGTCTGCTCGGTGATGTCGGAAATCAGCTCGGTGATCTCGCCGATCTCCTGCGACGATTCGCCCAGGCGCTTGATGCGCTTGGACGTGTCCTGGATCTGCTCGCGGATCTCGTGCATGCCCTTGATGGCGTTTTCCACCGCCGTCGCGCCCTGCTGCGCCGCCGCCACCGACTGGCGCGCCACGTCGGCCGATTCGCTGGCCGAGCGTGACACGTCGGTGATCTCGTTGGCCATCTTGACCACCGTGGCCGACGCGTCCTGGATCTCGCGCGACTGCTGCTGCGACGCCAGCAGCAGGTCGCTGGAGATGCTTTGCGCGTGGGTGGACGCCTTGGTCACCTGTTCGGCGGTGGCGGTCACGCGGCCCACCAGGCCGCGCAGCTCTTCCACCGTGTAGTTGACCGAGTCGGCGATGGCGCCGGTGATGTCCTCGGACACCGTGGCCTGCACCGTCAAGTCGCCGTCCGCCACCTCCTGCAGCTCGTTCATCAGGCGCAGAATCGCAGCCTGGTTCTGGTCGTTCATGGCCTTCGCCTCTTCCTCCTTGCGCTGCGATTGCTGGCGCATGGATTCCGCTTCCTGGCGGCGGCGGTCGGCGCCGCGCGTGCGGTTGTAGGAATCGACCAGCAGCACGCGGCCGATGGCCGCCGCCGAGACCAGCGTGAGCATGCCGCCGGCCACCATCAGCCAGAAGGTCAGGCCCAGCGAATCCTGGTCTTCGCGGTAAGCCTGCTGCAGCACCGACAGGCGCTGGCGCAGGGCTTCGTTGTCGTTGAAGATCAGCTGTTCGGCGTTCTTGGCGGCGCTGAATTTATCCAGCTTGTCGAGGATGGCCGTCACCAGCTTCTGGTATTCCTCGAAATCGTTTTTGAGCGCGGTGAATTTCTCGCGCAGGTCCGGCTCGCGCACGGCCGCCAGTCCGAGCGGCGCGCTGCCGTTGAGGAAGCCGTCGACGGTGTTACGGAACACGGTGGTGTCGCGGCCCAGCTGGAACGCGGTCTCCGACGTGATGCCGCCGGCGGTGAGGAACTCGCTGGCGCCGCGGCTCATGCGCTGCGTGAGCATGGTCAGCTTGCCGAGCGCCGCGATCTCGCGCGCCGAACCGCCGCGCTGCACCTTGAGCGCGGAGATGTCCTCGGTGCGGTTGAGCAGGGACGGCGACAGGTCGTTGATCTTCTTCAGCGTCTTATCGACGCCGCTCAGGTCCGCCTTCAGCAGCAGGATGGTGCCGGCCGCGATATCGGACGGCCCCCATTGCTTGCGGGCCGCGGCCACGACGGGCGCCAGCGCGGCGATCGGCTCGCCGATCTCGCGGCCGTGATAGCGGCCGCCGCGCGTCATCAGCACGAAGTCGTTGTTCAATTCCTTGCGGCTTTCCTCCAGCTGGCGGAAGCCTTCCGCGCTGCCCTGCACCGCGTTCGGCGCCGCCTTGCCGATGCGCTGCGAATGCATCAGCGCATCGCTGGCGACCTGGGTCTGGGTGGAGCGGTTGGCGCTGTGGATGGTGTTGAGGGCGACGAACAAGGCGCTCAGCGCCAGGCTGACCGCCAGCGCCGTCGACAGGATGCTCAGCTGGCGCTGCGCCGGCAGGTGGCCGATCAGCGGCAGCCTGAAGCCGGCCCCCGGCTCGGCCGGCGCCACCGGAGCGCCGCCACGGCGGCCCAGCGCATCGCGCAGGCGCAGCGGCGCGGCGCTGTCCGTGACGGCGGCGGTGCTGTCGCTGGCGTCGGTGCTGTCCGGCGGCGGCATCGGCATCGGCGCCGCCACAGCGCCGGTGTGCAAAAACTGCGAATCGCCCGCTTCGCCAAACTCCGAATTCGCTGCCATGTCCGGCGCGGCTTTGCGGTCGCCCCGCGAGAAAAACCCCATCTTGAAAGCCATTACACCCTCTTCGGATTAGTTGCGATCTACCCCAGTATGCCGCCCTTACAAACCAACCTGCAGAAAACGCGCTTCACGCACCAGCTGCGCCAGGTCGATGCGGGTCCATTGCTGGCCCTCGCCGTCGGTGTAGTGCTGGCGGTTCCATTCAGGTCCGGCATCGGCCGGTACTTCGAGCGCCTGCATGTCGGCCAGCTTGCGCAGGCCCAGCACACGCTCGGCCAACAGCGCGCAGTTGAAACCCAATGTGGGGGCGAAGGTGATCAGGCGCCGTTCGGCCGCCGCCGCGTCGCCGGCGGCCAGGCCCTGGTAGCGCGCCAGGTCGATCACGCCGGTCAGGTTGCCGCGGATATTGGCCAGTCCCTGGTACCAGTCCTGCGCCAGCGGCACCGGCGTGACCGGCTGCAGCGGCACGATTTCACTGATCTGGGTCAAGTCCAGCAGGCAGAGACGCCCGCCTATCAGCACGCCGAGCTCACGGCCGCCCGCAGCGGCGCCGGTTTTTGCGGCCTGCATGCGCTCCAACAGCTGCACCTGATACTGGCGCAGGCGGCTACGGCGTTCCGGGCCGGCCGGGGTGGATGGGGTGTCGGGCGTCGGGCCGCTCATCGCTTAGCCGGCGGCAGACAAAGCGGCGATCTTGGCCAGCAGTTCGGCCGCGTCGACCGGCTTGACCAGGTATTCGCGCGCGCCCTGGCGCAGGCCCCAGATACGGTCGGTCTCCTGGTCCTTGCTGGAGCAGATAATCACCGGCACGTCCTGCAGCTCGGGATCGCGGGAGATCGCGCGGGTGACCTGGAAGCCGTTCGCGCCGGGCATGACCACGTCCATCAGGATCAGCTGCGGTTTGTCGGCCTTGATCTTGGCCAGCGCCTCCTCGCCGTTTTCGGCGGTCGAGACGGAGAAGCCGTTTTTGACCAGGATGTCGGTCAGGTAGTAGCGCTCCGTGGGCGAATCGTCGACGATCAGAATTCTTTGTATGGCCATGGTGTTCCCCTGAAGCTGGCTTATTCTTGTGTGGAGACGCCCGCGCCGCCGGTATGCTCGCGCACCGCGGCCAGCAGGCTGTCTTTGGTAAAAGGTTTGGTGAGATAGGCGGCAGAACCGACCATGGCACCGCGCGCGCGGTCGAACAGGCCGTCCTTGGACGACAGCATCAGCACCGGCGTGGCGTGGAATTTGGCGCTCTTCTTGATCAGCGCGCAGGTCTGGTAGCCGTCCAGGCGCGGCATGAGGATATCGCAGAAGATCAGCGCCGGATGGTGGTCGCTGATCTTGGCCAGCGCGTCGAATCCATCCTCGGCCAGCACCACCTGGTAGCCGGCCTGGGTCAGGAAGATCTCGGCCGAACGACGGATCGTGCTGCTGTCGTCGATCACCATGATTTTCAGGGCATTAGCATGCGGCGTGGTCGTCGTCATAATCGGTTCGCTGGTATGGTGGCTACACCATAGCATAGGCAGGCGGCGGTTGGCGCGATACTAGCGATGCGCCAGTCGTCCGGCGCGGCGTATCAGATGGCTACCATCTCGAAATCGTCCTTACGGGCGCCGCATTCCGGGCAGCTCCAGTTCATCGGCACATCGGCCCAGCGGGTGCCGGGGGCGATGCCTTCGTCCGGCAAACCGGCTTGCTCGTCATAGATCCAGCCACAGATCAGGCACATCCAGGTCTGGAACTCCTGCGTTGTTTCATTGCTACTCACGTTCTGCCACCCTTCAATCAAGTAAAATGCTGAATTAGGTATCTTAATCTACCCGCCGTGCAAAACCAAACTTCTCCTCTCATATTAAGCTTCGGTGCCACCGATCCGGCCGGAGCGATCGGCGTCCAGGCCGACCTCGCGGTATTTTCCGCCCTCTCCTGCAACGGGCTGGCGGTGACCACCGCGTTGCTGATCGGCGACAGCGCCCGCGTCGAAGACGCCCAGGACATCGATCCCGACTGGGTCTCGGACCAGGCCCGCGTGGTCCTGGAAGACATGACCATGGCCGCCTTCAAGGTCGGCGCGGTGACCAACATCGAGCAGGTGGCGGCCATCGCCGAGATCCTGTCCGACTATCCCGACGCGCCGCTGATCCTCGATCCGTTCAGCTCCCGCCTGCCCGATCCGGCCGACGCCGACGAGGCCGAGGAGCTGCTGACCGCCCTGCGCCAGCTGCTGGTGCCGCAGGCCACGCTGCTGATGCTGTCGCAGGTGGAGCTGGGCCGCCTGGCCGAGACCTGGCGCGAAGGCGCCGAGGACACCATGGAATCGGACGTCGAACACCTGCTGGCCCTGGGCTGCGAATTCGTGCTCGTCACCGGCACCCAGGCCGGCACGCCGCAAGGCGAGACGGCCGCGCCGAACACGCTGGCCAACACCCTGTTCGGCGCCGACGGCGTGATCAGCCACGACGCCTGGCAGCATATGCCCGGCCCGTTCCTGGGCGCCGGCGGCACGCTGTCGGCGGCGATCACCGCCTTCATGGCGCGCGGCGCCGACGTGCCGGAAGCGGTGACGGCGGCGCAGGAATACACCGTCGGCGCGCTGGCCCACGCGCAGCGCTACGGCATGGGCAAGTTCATCCCGAACCGATTTTTCCATCTGCACCAGGCTTTACCAACTTGACACCGAAGATGCCATCATGACCACGACCTCAAAAAACGACCAGCTGTTCGAACGCGCCCAGAAAACCACGCCCGGCGGCGTCAACTCGCCGGTGCGCGCCTTCCGCTCGGTGGGCGGCACGCCGCGCTTCATCACCCGCGCCGAAGGCCCGTACTTCTGGGACGCGGATGACAAGCGCTACATCGACTACATCGGCTCCTGGGGCCCGGCCATCGTCGGCCACGCGCATCCAGTGGTGGTGAAGGCGGTGCAGGAGGCGGCCGCGCGCGGCCTGTCGTTCGGCGCGCCGACCGAGGGCGAGATCGTGATGGCCGAGGAGATCTGCCGCCTGGTGCCGTCGATCGAGCAGGTGCGCCTGGTCTCGTCGGGCACCGAGGCGACCATGAGCGCGCTGCGCCTGGCGCGCGGCGCCACGGGCCGCGACAAGATCATCAAGTTCGAGGGCTGCTACCACGGCCACGCCGATTCGCTGCTGGTCAAGGCGGGCAGCGGCCTGCTCACCTTCGGCAATCCGACGTCGGCCGGCGTGCCGGAGGACTTCGTCAAGCACACGATGGTGCTGGACTATAACAACGTGGCGCAGCTGGAGCAGGCCTTCGCCGAATACGGCGACGACATCGCCTGCGTGATCGTCGAGCCGGTGGCCGGCAATATGAACCTGATCAAGGCTTCCGAAGCCTTCCTGCAGGCGATGCGCGCGCTGTGCACCAAGCACGGCGCGGTGCTGATCTTCGATGAAGTGATGTGCGGCTTCCGCGTGGCGCTGGGCGGCGCGCAGCAGCTGTACGGCATCAAGCCGGACCTGACGGCGCTGGGCAAGGTGATCGGCGGCGGCCTGCCGGTGGCGGCCTTCGGCGGCAGCGCTGAGTTGATGAGCAAGATGGCGCCATTGGGCGCGGTCTACCAGGCCGGCACGCTGTCGGGCAATCCGGTGGCGGTGGCGGCGGGCATGACCACCTTGAAGATCATCCAGGAGCCGGGCTTCCACGAGAAGCTGAGCGCGACGGCGGCACGCCTGGCGGCCGGCCTGACCAAGGCGGCCAAGGACGCGGGCATCGTATTCTGCGCCGATTCGATCGGCGGCATGTTCGGCCTGTACTTCAGCGAGACGCCGCCGAACAACTACGCCGAGATGATGGCCGGCGACCGTGCGCGCTTCAACGTGTTCTTCCACGCGATGCTGGACGAAGGCGTGTACTTCGCGCCGGCCGCGTTCGAGGCGGGCTTCGTCTCGGCGCAGCACAGTGACGCGGTGATCGACGAAACCATCGCCGCCGCCGCGCGCGTGTTCAAGAAACTCGCGGCTTAAGCCTCGTCTTCCTCGTCCTCTTCGGAGGACTGGATCACGCCGGTGTTGAAGTTGTACTCGAACAGGTCGCCGTAGCGGCCCCACTCGATGGCGACCCGCAGCGCGCGCTCGGCTTCCTCTTCGCTGAGCGTGAAGCGCAGCAGCTTGAGGAACAGGTCTTCCGGCAGGTCGCCCGACTTGTCCTGTTCCAGGCCGTGGCAGATGTAGGCGATCAGCGGCACATGCTCCAGCAGCTGCTTGCCGAAGATCTCCTGCCGCTCGGTGTTGGTGGCCGCCGCGTACCGGCCGCCCAAGTCGGTCAGCAGGATGTCGCCGTTGGTCAGGTAGGCAAAGCCCAGCAGGATCAAGCCGTTCAACACTTCCAGCAGCTCGGCGTCGGTCAGTTCCGTTTCTTCGGCCAGCTGCGGCAGGTCGGCGCGGCCGGAGAACGGCTCCTCCGACAGCAGCTCCACGATACCTTCCATGTGCGCGATGTCGGCCTGCGGCAGGCGGTCGCCCAGCTGCAGCTTGACCTCCTTCTCGCTGATCAGGCCACGGCGGCCGGCGCCGGCGGTCATCAGCTCATACACCTTGTCGATCAGCTGGCGCACTTCCGGCCCCTCGGCCTTGCGCGGCTGCGGCAGCGATATCGGCAGCTCGGCGCGCACCCGGCCAGGATCGCTGGCGAAGATCAGCACGCGGTCGGCCATCATCACCGCTTCCTCGATGTTGTGCGACACCACCAGGATGGCCTTGGTCGGGATCTGGCCGGACTGCCACAGCTCCAGGATCTCTTCGCGCAGGCGCTCGCCGGTCAGCACGTCCAGCGCGGAAAACGCCTCGTCCATCAGCAGCACTTCCGGCTCCATCACCAGCGCGCGGGCGATGCCGACACGCTGGCGCATGCCGCCCGACAGCTCGCGCGGCAGCGCGCCCTCGAAGCCGGACAGGCCAATCAGGTCGATCACCTTCTCGGCGCGCTCGGCGCGTTCCTCGGCCGGCATGCCCTGCGCCTCCAGTCCCAGCTCGACGTTCTTCTGCACCGTCAGCCACGGGAACAGCGCGAACGACTGGAACACCATGCGGATGCCGCGCGCCGTGCCGTACAAGGGCATGCCGCGGTACAGCACCTGGCCCTCGTCGGCCTGGATCAGCCCCGCCATGATGCGCAACATGGTCGACTTGCCGGAACCCGATTGGCCCAGCAGCGCGACGATCTCGCCTTCATGCAGCGTGAAGTCGACGCCTTCCAGCACCGCGCGCGCGGAGCCGTCGGCGCCGCGGAAATGCTTGCCGACCGATTTCAATTCGACGATAGGAGTGCTCATAATTCGATCTCAATACTAGAAATGCAGCCGGCTCTCGGCCATGGTGTACAGGCGGCGCCACACGAAGTGGTTGAAGCCCATGACGAAGACGCACATGATACCGATGCCCAGCGCGATGCGCGGGAAATCGCCGGCGGTGGTCATCTCCTGGATGTAGCTGCCGATGCCGTGCGCCCGCAAGGTGGTCGAGCCCCAGCTGACGCATTCGGCCACGATGGCGGCGTTCCACGAGCCGCCGGTGGCGGTGATGGCGCCGGTGACGAAGCTGGGGAAGATCGCCGGCAGCAGGTAGCGGCGCCATTTCAGCCAGCCGGTCAGGCCGAAGTTCTTGGCGGCGTGCCGCAGTTCGGTCGGGATGGTGGAGGCGCCGGCGATCACGTTGAACAGCAAATACCACTGCGTCCCCAGGATCATCAGCGGCGACAGCCAGATGTCCGGGTTCAGGTGGTAGCGCACGATCAGCACCACCGCCACCGGGAACACCAGGTTGGTCGGGAAGGCGGCCAGGAACTGCGCCACCGCCTGCGTGCGCGAGGCCCAGCGCGGGTTCATGCCGATCCACACGCCGACCGGCACCCACACCAGGGAGGCCAGCGCCAGCAGAATGATCACGCGCGCCAGCGTGTACAGGCCAAGCACGAACACATGCCCCACTTCGGTCCAGCCGACTTCCGTGCGGATGAAGTGGCCCAGGCTCCACAAGGCGTAGAACACCACGGCGGCGATCACCGCGTCCCACACGCGCTGCGGGACCAGCGACGGCTTATCGCGGCGGGCGCGGATCGAGGTGCCGTCGTGCCCGAGGCGGAACAGCGCGATGGAGCGCGACAGCATATTGCCGAACCATTCGACGATGGCCTGCGTGCGCTCGGTGCGGCGCAGCCAGGTGAGCAGCCACGATTGCTGGGCGGTGTCGCTGCCGGTTTCCTCGAAGCGGAACTTGTCGGCCCAGGCCAGCAGGGGGCGGAAGAACAGCTGGTCGTACATCAGCACCCCGACCAGCATGGCGCCGATGGCCCAGCCGATGGCGCTCATGTCGCTCTGGGCGATGGCCATGGCGATGTAGGAGCCGATGCCGGGCAGCTTGATGTCCTGGCCGGAGACCGAGATCGCCTCCGACGCCACCACGAAGAACCAGCCGCCGGACATCGACATCATCATGTTCCACAACAGGCCGGGCATGGCGAACGGCAGCTCCAGGCGCCAGAAGCGCTGCCAGCCCGAGAGCTGGAACACGCTGGCCGCCTCCGACAGTTCGGCCGGCACGGTGCGGAAGCCCTGGTAGGCGGAGAAGGCCATGTTCCAGGCCTGCGAGGTGAAGATGGCGAAGATGGCCGCGCACTCCACGCCCAGCAGGCTGCCGGGGAACAGCGCGATGAAGGCGGTGACGGTGATCGACAGGAAGCCGAGGATGGGGATCGACTGCAGGATGTCGAGCATCGGCACCAGCACTTTTTCGGCCAGCTTGTATTTGGTGGTGAGCGCGGCGAACACGCAGGCGAAGACCACCGACGCGCCGAGCGCGATGAACATGCGCAGCGTGGTGCGCAGCAGGTAGTAAGGCAGGTAGCTCGGGTCCAGCGACAACGGCAACGCCTGGCCGACCTCGTATGGACGCACCATTTGCTGGCTGCCATAGGCGATCAGGACAAAGATCGACAGCACGATGGGCAGCAGTGCCCAGTCCCAGCGGTTACCGCCGGCTTCGACCACCTGGCGGGGGAAAAATTGCCGTTTTTTGCTCATTATTGGGGGCTTTCTTCGGCCAGAATAACCGAGGCGAGTGACCGGAGAGTGACACAGGCCGCCATTCTAAAGGATTACGGTGGTGAATTTATTACGAACGTGAAAGTTGGTGACTATTTGCGCCCCTTGTTGCGGGCATAATAATGTGATTCTCGAAATAATATTGCGCGTTATGAAACTGATCGCTGAAAAACGTTCCAAGACGGATAAGTATGACGTGCTGCGCTTCGTGCGCAACAACGGCAGCTGCACGGACACGGTGATGCCGCGCCAGGGCATTTTGCCGCACGATCTGCTGCATTACGTGGTGGAATCGGCCCTGCCGCTGCGCCACGGCTTCCTCAGCCTGCTGGCGCGCGGCGCCGACGCGCAGTTCGTCATGGAGGCGGTGCATGACGCGTCCAACAAGGATGTGGAGACCGAGGCGGTGCAGGCGGAAGCGATCGTCGAGGGGCTGCAGGCGCAGTTGTGGTCGGGCGCGTTCGACGAGGAATCCTTCCTGGCCGGCGCCGCCTCGGCCTGCACGGCGCGCGACAAGCAGCCGTTCGACTTCAGCAAGGTCGGCATCGACATCAAGGCGGCGCTGTACGACCGCGCGCTGTCGCTGAACGAGAAATGGTCGACGGCGCCCTACTTCAGCACCCTCTCGCTGGAATTCAGCCCGCAGCCGGTGTGACGCTTACTTCAACCACCCACGGCGTCGGAAGTACCAGAACGGGGCGATGGCGCTGGTGATCATCAGCACGATGGCGAACGGGTAGCCGAGCTGCCATTCCAGCTCCGGCAGCCACTTGAAGTTCATGCCGTAGATCGAGGCGATCAGCGTCGGCGGCAGGAAGGCCACACTGGCCACCGAGAAGATCTTGATGATCTTGTTCTGGTTGATGTTGATGAAGCCGACCGTGGCGTCCATCAGGAAGTTGATCTTGTCGAACAGGAAGGACGTGTGGCCGTCCAGCGATTCGATGTCCCGCAGAATCTGGCGCGCTTCCTCGAACTGCTCCGAGTTCAACAAGCGTCCGCGCATCAGGAAGCTGACCGCGCGCCGCGTGTCCATCATGTTGCGGCGGATGCGGCCGTTCAAGTCTTCCTCGTGCGCGATGGCGTTCAGCGCGGCGGCCGCGTCCTGGTCGGTGAACTCTTCCTGCAGCACCCGGCCGCTGACTTCCTCCAGGTTCTGGTAGATGCCCTCCAGCGCGTCGGCCGAGTATTCGGCGTCGGTCGCGTACAGGTCCAGCAGCACGTCCATGTAGTCGGCGATCGAGCCCGGCCGCGAGCGCGCGCGCATGCGCACCAGGCGGAACACCGGCAGGTCGTCGGTGTGCACCGAGAACAGCATCTTGCGCGCCAGGATGAAGGCCACCGTGACGATGCGCGAAGGGCCGTCCTCTTCTTCCAGCAAAAAGTCGGTGCGCAGGTGCAGGTCGCCGTTCTCCGCCTCGTAGTAGCGGGCCGATGCTTCGATGTCCTTGACCTCGTCCTCGCCCGGCAAGGTCACGCCGTAGATGGCCTTGACCCACGCGCGTTCGTCGTCCGTCGGGTCGGTCAGGTCGACCCAAACAGGCTCGACCTTTTCCAGGTCTTCGCGACTGTCGATGGGAACCTGGTTGAGCCGGCCATTCTGGAGAACGAAAACATTAATCATGGGTACGTGAGCCTTCTGGAAACAGCGCAAGTGTACCCGCAAAGCCCCCGCCGAGGCCAGCCTGCCATGCGGTATTTCAGCCTAGCGGGTCGCTTTTTCTATCATTTTGTCGGTGGCCGACTGCGGGGCCGAGTCCGCGGGGTCCGGCTTGGGTACTTTGGGCGCTTCGATGCCGCGCGTGTCGATGGCCTTGACCACTTTTCCGTCCTTGCAATCGACATCCGACAGCACGGTCTTGCCGTCGATGACGCACTTGCGCAGCACGCCGGCCGGCGCCGCCGGCACCGCAACCGCCGCCGAAGCGGAAGCCGACGCCGAAGCAGGCGCCTTGCCGGTCAGCGTGCCCAGCCCTTCGGCGAAGAAGTTGCGCTCATGGCGGGCCGACATCAAAAACGCCATCGCTATCGCCGCCAACGAAGCCATGATGATGGCCACCTGTATCAAACCGAGTCCACGCTGCTTGTGCAACATCGCTGCCTCCTAGGGTAGTTCCGCCGATCCCATGCGGCGCAGGATCACGCCGGTACGCCGCGCCAGATAACCCGAATCGCGGTGCTTGTCGAAGAAGCGCGGATTGGGCAACATCACCGCCAGCTTGGCCGCCTGGGCCGCGCCCAGGTTGGCCGCGCTGACGCCATAATAATGCCGCGCCGCCGCCTCGGCGCCGAACGTGCCGGTGCCGAACTCCACCACGTTCAGGTAGATCTCGAAGATGCGTTCCTTGTCCATCAAGGTTTCCAGCATGTAGGTGATGATCAGCTCCTGGCCCTTGCGCACATAGCTGCGCGAGCCCGACAGGAACAGGTTCTTGGCCAACTGCTGCGTGATGGTCGAGCCGCCCGACACCACCTTGTGTTTCTTGTTGTTCTTCTCGTAGGCCTTTTGCAGCGCGTCCCAGTCCACGCCCTCGTGCTCGGAGAAATTGGCGTCCTCGGAGGCGATGATGGCGCGCTTGAGGTTGGTCGAGATGCGGTTGTACGGCACCCATACCTGCTGGATGTTGGCGTTCGGGTTCTTCTCGCGCAGCGCCGACTGCTGTTCGCGCATGAAGCTGGTCATCGACGGATTATGGTCCACCCACCACCAGATCTGCAGGAAGAAATACAGCTGCACCGCCAGGAACAGCAGCACCGGCAGGATGAAGATCCACTTCACCCAGCGCCATTTGCCCGCCTTGGCCGCGCTCACAGCTTGGCCCGCAGCGACTGCAGCACGTCGGCCGTGGCCGGCTGCACGCCGCGCCACAGGCTGAACGCCTCGGCGGCCTGCTCGACCAGCATGCCCAGGCCGTCACGCAAGCGTGCGCCGTGCTGGCCCGCGAACTGCAAGAATACCGTGGGGGAGGCTCCGTACATCATGTCCAAAGCAAGCGCGCCCGGCGCGAACACCGACGGCGACACCGGCGGCAATTCCGCGCTCAGGCTGGCCGAGGTGGCGTTGATGACGATGTCGAACGCGCCCTCGATGTCGCCGTAGCCGCAGGCCGACACCACGCCCTCGCCGCCCAGCGCGGCGAACTGTTCCGCCAATGCCTCGGCCGTGGCCACAGTGCGGTTGGCGATGACCAGCTGCGCCGGGCGATGCTCCAGGATCGGCAGCACCACGCCACGCGCCGCGCCGCCCGCGCCCAGCAGCAGCACGCGCTTGCCGGTGATCGGCACGCCGGCATTGCTGACGATGTCGGCCACCAGTCCCGCGCCGTCGGTGTTGTCGCCAACGATGCCGTCCTCGGTGAAGTGCAGCGTATTGACGGCGCCGGCCGCGCGCGCGCGGATGGTCAGCGCCTGCGCCACCTTCACCGCGTCCAGCTTGAACGGCACGGTGACGTTGGCGCCCTTGCCGCCCTCGGCGATGAAGGCTTGCACGGCGGCGGCAAAGCCGTCCACCGGCGCCAGCCGTTTTTCATAGGTCAGTTCCTGCCCGGTCTGGGCCGCGAACGCGGCGTGGATCTCGGGCGATTTGCTATGGGCAATCGGATTGCCGAAAACGCAGTAGCGGTCCATCAACGTCCTCCGCCGCTTAAGTCGGCTTGTAGTTTGTCTTCGCGGGTGAATTTGAAAGTCGTGACGATCACCCACAGATCGTCCCTGTCGTTCGACAGCATATTCGGCGGGAACTTGCCGAACGGCGCGGACCGGCGCACGATGCGAATCGCCGCCTCATCCAGCGCCGCATTGCCGGAGCTGCGTTCGACCTTGATGCCTTCCTTGTCGTAGATCGTTCCGTCCTGGAATACAGGGATCGACAACATCAACTGGCCATACAGTTTGCGGCCATTCTGCTGCGGAAAATTCAGCGTGCCAATGTCTTCGATCCGCTTCTGCATCGTCTTGTAGTAGTTGGCGTAACCAACCTCGCGCGTGCTTGGCGTGATCAGGGTCTTTTTGGGGCGCTTGTTCTGGTCCTCTATCGTCTCGCTGATCTCGGCCACCCGGCGGGCGATCGCCTTGCTTGACTCGAGCAGGTCGGCGCCGGTCGGCAACGGGTCGGGCTTGGTCTTTTCCGTCACCGGCGGCGCGGTGAACGGAATCTGCTTGGCCGCCTGCGTCAGCAGGTTGCGCTGCTTCTCCTCCAGCTCGGCGATGCGGCGCTTGGCGGCCTTGATGCTGTCGCCCGTTTCCATCTTGCGCATGTCGGGCAGCGGCGATTTGGAACGGCCCTTGTCGACCGTGCCGCCGCCGTCCAGGTTGGCCTGGGCCAGCGCGTCGGCCTTCAGCGGCGCCTTGCTGTGCTTGGCGTTGACCAGGATGACTTCCAGCCCCGGATCGGTGGCCTGCACCGGCGCCGGCTTGGGCGCGACAAAGTGCACCGCGAGCAAGGCGCCATGCGCCATCAGCGACAGGCCGATGGCGAGGTACAGCAAGCGGTTTTCTTTGAAAGACTTCACGCGAGGCCGGCGGGTAGAAAAGTTAGGGCTGATTTTACGTCAAAGCAAACGCGGGGCTGCGGGTTTTATTCCGCCGCCGGCTCCTCGGCAGCGGCCTCGACCGCCACTTCCGGCGCGTCGACCGCTTCTTCTGGTGCTTCCTCGTCCTCGTAGTCCAGCTCGGCATCGGCGGCCACCGTGTCGGTGGTCGGGATTTCCAGGATGCGCGCTTCGATGGTCAGGTCCACCTCGTCCCAGCGCAGGATGTCCAGCTTGACCTGCGCGCCGCGCGCCACCTGCGGCATGCCCGGCAGGCGGATAATCAGCGGAATGTCGACCAGGCGCAGCACCTCGTCCTTGAGCACCACAGCCTCGACCTGGCGCGCGTCCTGCTGGCCCAGCCAGCGCAAGCACCAGTAGCGTTCCATGTTCGATTGATGATCGCCATACGCCGCGTACGCCGCGTCGAACTGCGACACGATGGCGAACAGGTTGGCATCCTTGTGCTTGAAGTGCGCGACCAGCGGCGCGGTCACGCCGTGCTCGGCGCACGCCAGGATCTGCCACTGGTTGACCAGGTCGGTGTAGCGGCGCAGCGGCGAGGTGCTCCACGCGTACTGGTCCACGCCCAGGCCCTGGTGCGGCGCCGCATGGGTCAGCATGCGCACCTGCATCTTGGCGGCCCAGCCGCCCACGCCCTGCCCTTGGCTGCGGTAGATGCCCGGCACGCCGTGGTCGTGCATCAGCTTGCCCCAGGTGCTGTTGGCGAAGATCATCAGCTCGGCCACGATCTTGTCCAGCGGCGCGCCGCGCTTGCGGCGGCTGACCGTGACCACGTCGTCTTCCACGTAGAAGTTGAAGTCCACGCGGTTGTTCTGTTCCGGCTTCAGGCCGAAGCCCTCGCGCTTGACCATGCGCGCCGCCTCCAATACCTGCGCCCATTTCCAGATCAGGCCCAGCGATTCCTTGTGCGGATAGTCGCCCTCGCCGCTGGCCAGCGTTTCCTCGTTGACCAGGTCGTCGAGGTCGTTGTGGCGCAGGTTGTTCGCGATCGGCACCATCTCGGCGCGGGTCTCGGTGGCCAGCACCGACCAGTCGGCCGGGTTCAGCGTGGCGTACAGCGACAGCGCCGGGCAGGTCTTGCCCTCGGCCAGCGTGAACGCCTCGACGATGGCGTCCGGCAGCATGGTGATCTTATCGCCGGGCATGTAGACGGTGGACATGCGCGCGCGCGCCATCTTGTCGACCGCGTCGTCCGGCTGGATGCCCAGGCCCGGCGCGGCGATGTGGATGCCGATCTTGACGTTGCCGTCGTCCAGCTTGGTGACGGAGAAGGCGTCGTCGATCTCGGTGGTGGTGACGTCGTCGATGGAGAACGCTTGCACTTTGGCCAGCGGCAGATTGGTCGGCGGCACCGGCACCGGCACGTCCGGGAAGCCGGCGCCGCGCGGGAAGTTCTCGAACAGGAACTTGGCCATGTGCAGCGCCTTGGGCGAGGCGATGCCGCCGGCCGCCAGCATCAGCCGCTGCGGATTGGTGTGCAGCTCGTTGCAGGCCGCCTCCAGCGCCTTGTATTCGATGGAGTTCTTGTCCGGCTTGAACAGCAGCTGCATGACGATGTTCTGCATCGCGGCCGGCAGCTTGTTGGCCTTCAGCTCTTCGACGTACGCGGCCTGCACCAGCGCCTGCTGTTTCTTTTTCTCGATGCCGGCTTGCGCGGCGCGCAGCGATTGCTCGGGCGCGGCCTTGTAGCGGCCACGGCCCTTCTTGTAGAAGTAGATCGGCGCCGAGTGCAGGCTCAGGATCAGGCCGGCGGCTTCGGCCGGCAGCGGCGCGTGGCCGAAGTATTCGGCGCCCAGCTCGGCGAAGCCGAATTCCTCCTCGCCCGCCACTTCCCACAGGAAGTCGAGGTCGATGTCGGCCGCGACCGCCTTGGCCTGTTCCATCAAATCCGTCGGCGACGGCTTCTCGTACTGCAGCAGCACGTCCTTGATCTTGACCTTGGTGCGCTTGCCGCTGGCCATTTCCACCTGGTAGGCCTCGCCGGCTTGCGACATCATGGAGCCGACCTTGAAATCGCCGGATTCTTCGAAAAATAGATTCATTGCTAGCTTCTGTTCGTTGTTATTAGTTTCAATTCCAGTACGGAAGGTAAAAACACTTCCGTCACCAGCAGGGTACCTTGACGGCGCCGATATAGACAGCGCCGTGCATATAATATGAGCTCTTGCGGGCCGTCCAGCCCGAGCGCCCTGCGCGCGCGCTGCGCCAGGGGATGCCCTTCCCGCAATCTTGCAAATTCCAAAACACCACGCCGCACTTGCGGGTCACCAAACAGGGTCGTGCCCAGCGAGCGCTCGCCCAGTGCGCTGAACAGTGGCCAGTCGGCGGCCGTGGCCGACATCGGCACTACCGTGTGCGCGAACACCGCAGGCGTATTATCACACCGCAGCAGCACTTCCCTCTCCCAGACGCGGCCCGGCCGGTGCATGCCGATCGCGGCCGCCTCGTCCGACAGGCAGCGCGCCGTGGTCTGGTGCAGGCACTGCACGCGGAAGGCGCGGCTGTGCGCTTTCAGCTTGGCGGTCAGCGAACCGTCGGCGGTCAGCCACTGGCGGTAGCCCGGCGGCGCGTTCAGCGCCAGCACGTGCGGTTGCCATTGTGTCTGCCGCAGCGAGGGGGTACGTACACGCGCGCGAATTGCCGCCGTCACTGATGCGCCTCGATACCGCAGAATTCCAGTACAGACTCCACATAGTCGGGGAACTCGGAAATGCCGTGGTCGCTGCCCTCGATCACGTGCTGGCGCGCGCCCGCATAGTGCGCCACCATATCGCGATAGTCCAGCACTTCGTCGCCGGTGGCGGCGATCAGGAAGTAGCGCTCCTGCCGCGTGACCGGATTGACGGCCAGGGCGCGCAACTCCTCGATGTATTCCCGCTTGAACTCGAACGGCTCGTCGGAATGGAATTGCGTGGTCACGCCGACGTGCTGGTCCAGGTCCTTGAGCGGCACGATGGCCGGATTCAGCAGCACGGCGCGGCAGCCGATGCGCTCAGCCAGCCAGGTGGCGTAGTAGCCGCCCAGCGAGGAACCGACGATGCTCAGCTCGCTGGCCGGCACGCGCTCTATTAAAGAGAGCGCCAATTCCATCGCCAGCTTTGGCGAGGCCGGCAGCTGCGGGCAGATGAACTGGTCCGACAGGCCCAATGCCGCCATGCGCTCGGCCATCACGCGCGCCTTCATCGACTTCGGCGACGAGCGGAATCCGTGCAGATAGAGGATCATCGCGCCAGCGCTTCCAGTATCTTGTTGTGCACGCCGCCGAAGCCGCCGTTGCTCATCACCAGGATCTGGTCGCCCGGCCGCGCGGCCTGGACGATGGCTGCCACCAATGCATCGATGTCTTCATAGGCGCTGGCGAGCTGGCCCAGCGGCGCCAGCGCGTCGCCCAGGCTCCAGCCCAGCGCCTGCTTGCTGCCGTAGCCGAACACCAGGTCGGCGTCGGACAGGCTGCCCGGCAGCGCATCCTTCATCGCGCCCAGCTTCATGGTGTTGGAGCGCGGCTCCAGCACGGCCAGGATGCGGGTCTCCGCCTTGGCGGGGCCGACATTATTGAGTTTTTGCCTTAGGCCGCCGACGGTGGTGGCGATGGCGGTCGGATGATGGGCGAAATCGTCATAAACAGTAATATCGTTTACCACGCCGCGCACTTCCATGCGGCGCTTGACGTTCTCGAAGGTGGCCAGCGACTTGGCCGCCTGCGCCACCGGCACGCCGACGTGGCGAGCGGCGGCGATCGCGGCCAGCGCGTTGGCGCGGTTGTGCTTGCCCGTCAGCTTCCACTCGACATGGCCGGCCACTTCGCCGCCGAAAATCACGTCGAAGCTGCCGTCATCGTATTCCTTCATCGCCCAATCGGCGCCCTCGGCGCCGCCGAAGCCTTCCTTCTCGCTCCAGCAGCCGCGCTTGAGCACGCGCTGCAGCGAGGCCTCGTCGGCGTTGTAGATGACCCGGCCGATGCCCGGCACGGTGCGCACCAGGTGGTGGAATTGGGTTTCGATCGCGCCCAGATCGGGGAAGATGTCGGCGTGATCGTATTCCAGGTTGTTCAGGATCGCGGTCTTGGCGTGGTAGTGCACGAACTTGCTGCGCTTGTCGAAGAAGGCGGTGTCGTACTCGTCGGCCTCGATGACGAAGAAGATCGAGTCCTTGTCGCCCTGCATGCGGGCCGAGACGCCGAAGTTCATCGGCACGCCGCCGATCAGGAAGCCGGGCGCGTAGCCGGCGTCTTCCAGTATCCAGGTCAGCATGGCCGAGGTGGTGGTCTTGCCGTGCGTGCCGGCCACGGCCAGCACCCACTTGTCTTTTAATATGTGGTCGCCGATCCATTGCGGGCCGGAGACAAACGGCAGGCCGCGGTTCATGATCTCCTCGATCAGCGGATTGCCGCGCGAGACGACATTGCCGATCACGTACAGGTCGGGGTTGAGCTGCACCTGTTCCGGGCCGAAGCCCTGGATCAGTTCGATGCCTTGGGCTTCCAGCTGGGTGCTCATCGGAGGATAGACGTTGGCATCGCAGCCGGTGACGCGGTGGCCGGCTTCTTTTGCCAGGACAGCCAGGCCGCCCATGAAAGTGCCGCAAATGCCGAGTATATGAATATGCATGGTGATCAAGACGACGAATGAATACGGGATTTTACCCGACCTGACGCCCTTTTCCCGGTTCGGAGTATTATCTCGTCCATGACGTCCAATGCCACCGAAGAAGTCCTGCTGCTGCGCGCCGAGATCGCCGCGGCCGCCGCGCGCCTGATCGCCCAGGACGGCCACGACTACAACAGCGCCAAGCGCAAGGCCGCCAAGCAGATCCTCGGCGACACCCAGCCGCCGCTCAACCTGCTGCCGGACAACGCCCAGATCGAGGCGGAAGTGCGGATCTACCAGTCGCTGTTCCATGCCGACACCCAGCCGGCGCGCCTGTTCCGGCTGCGCACGCTGGCGGTCGACATCATGGACGGCCTGTCCGCCTTCCAGCCCTATCTGACCGGCGCCGTGCTGAACGGCACGGCCGGCCCGCACGACGACATCCACCTGCAGCTGTTCGCCGACAGCGCCAAGGAAGTGGAAATCTTCCTGCTGAACCGCAACCTGCAGATCGACATTTCGGAAACCCCGCACTTCAAGGGTCCGCGCTACGGCTCGGTCGAGACGGTGAGTTTCATGTGGCACAAGGAAGGCGTGCACGCCGCCTTATATGAGCTGGACGACCTGCGCGGCGCCGTCAAGACCCGCGCCGATGGCAAATTGATGCGCGCCGATATCGCCACCGTGCGCGCCCTACTAGTTAACAGTACTCACGAAAACCAAGACCCATCCATATCATGAATCAAAAACATCTCGCCGCCTACGTCGTTGTCGCTTTGCTATTTGCCGCGTCCGGCGCCTACGTCGGCATGCATAAAAAAGACCAGGCGTCGCCGATCGCCACCACCCAGCCGGCCGGGATCACCGGCCCGGTGAACGACTTATATAAGCAGACTCTGCCGGACGCCAAGGGCGTGGCCCAGCCGCTGGCCCAATATAAAGGCAAAGCCATGCTGGTCAATTTCTGGGCGCCGTGGTGCGGCCCGTGCGTGCAGGAGATGCCGGAACTGTCGGCGCTGGCAGCCGGAGAAGAGGGTAAGAAGCTGCAAGTTATCGGAATTGGTATAGATTCGGCAACAAATATCGCCGAATTTAACGACAAGTTCAAAATCAGCTATCCAGTCTTCGTCGCCGGCATGGCCGGCACCGACCTGTCGCGCGCCTTCGGCAACGGCGCCGGCGGCCTGCCGTACACCGTGCTGATCGGCGCCGACGGCCAAGTCAAGAAGACCTATCTGGGCCGCCTGAAGTTTGACGAGCTGCGCAAGGACCTGGCAACTCTGTAAATAGTTTTACAAGTTTTTTTCTCTTGCCAATGCCGGCAGTTGGCGGCAAAATGCGGAACTTTCGCGGAAAACGGTCCTGAACCATGGCAAAAAACCTCCTACTGCTCAACGGCCCCAACCTGAATTTGCTGGGTAGCCGCGAGCCCGAGGTCTACGGCGCTAGCACTTTGGCCGACATCGAACACGCAGCCCAGGCGCAAGCCCAGGCGGCGGGCGCGAGCTTGTCCTGCTTCCAGAGCAACCACGAAGGGGCGCTGATCGACCGCATCCATGCCGCCAGAACGGAAGGCGTGGACGCCATCGTCATCAACCCGGGCGGCCTGACCCACACCAGCGTGGCCTTGCGCGACGCCTTGGCGGGGGTGGCGATACCGTTTGTTGAAGTGCATATTTCGAATATTTACCAGCGCGAGACGTTTCGCCATCACTCATTTCTTAGCGCGATCGCTATAGGTACTATTTGCGGACTGGGTATCGAAGGATATCGGTTTGCCATCGACTTCGTCCTTAAAAGGCGATAATCTACGCGATCTGCGCGCAATTTCGCGCGGTTCCCGCCCACAAGGCGCACCGCTCACACTTACATAACAAAGACATTCCTGGGGGTTACATGGATTTACGCAAGCTGAAGACCTTGATCGATCTGGTCGCGGAATCGGATATCGCCGAGCTCGAAGTGACCGAAGGCGAGAGCAAAGTACGCATCGTCAAGTCGTCCGCCATGCCGCAGAACCAGATGGTGATGATGCAGCCGCAAGGCATGCCGCAATACCACGCCGCCCCGGCGCAAGCACCCGCACCAGCCGCCGCAGCCGCGCCGGTCGCAGCCGTCGCCGCCGAGCCGACCGGCCACGTGGTCAAGTCGCCGATGGTCGGCACCTTCTACCGTTCGTCCTCGCCAGGCTCGCCGGCGTATGTCGAAGTGGGCGCCACCGTCAAGGAAGGCGACACCCTGTGCATCATCGAAGCGATGAAGCTGCTCAATGAAATCGACGCCGACAAGTCCGGCACGATCACCCAGATCCTGGTCGAGAACGGCCAGCCGGTCGAATTCGGCCAGCCGCTGTTTGTGATAGGCTAAGACCGGCCTGCGCCCTCCCCCTCGGTGACGGGCGCGCCGGCTTGGTCCGCATTCCCTCCTCTACCTGACGTTACCGGCCCTGCCGGTGCTCACAGACATACGCGAACCTATCATGTTTGAAAAAATCCTTATCGCCAACCGTGGCGAAATTGCCCTCCGTATCCAGCGCGCTTGCCGCGAACTGGGCATCAAGACGGTTGTGGTCCACTCGGAAGCAGACAAAGACGCCAAATACGTCAAGTTGGCGGATGAATCGGTGTGTATCGGTCCTGCGCCATCGACGCTCAGCTACCTGAACATGCCGGCCATCATCAGCGCCGCCGAAGTCACGGACGCCGAAGCGATCCACCCGGGCTACGGCTTCCTGTCGGAGAACGCCGACTTCGCCGAGCGCGTGGAAAAATCCGGCTTCGTCTTCATCGGCCCCCGCTCCGAATCGATCCGCATCATGGGCGACAAGGTCTCGGCCAAGCAAACCATGATCAAGGCCGGCGTGCCGTGCGTGCCAGGTTCGGAAGGCGCGTTGCCGGACGATCCAAAGGCGATCGTGCAAATTGCGCGCAAGGTCGGCTACCCGGTCATCATCAAGGCGGCCGGCGGCGGTGGCGGACGCGGCATGCGCGTGGTGCACACCGAGGCGGCCCTGATCAACGCCGTGGCGATGACCAAGACCGAAGCCGGTACCGCCTTCGGCAATCCGGAAGTCTACATGGAGAAGTACCTGGAAAATCCGCGCCACGTGGAAATCCAGATCCTCGCCGACGAACACAAGAACGCCGTCTGGCTGGGCGAACGCGACTGCTCGATGCAGCGCCGCCACCAGAAGGTCATCGAGGAAGCGCCAGCGCCGGGCATCCCGCGCAAGCTGATCGAGAAAGTGGGCGACCGCTGCGCCGAAGCCTGCCGCAAGATCGGCTACCGCGGCGCCGGCACTTTCGAGTTCCTGTATGAGAACGGCGAGTTCTACTTCATCGAGATGAACACCCGCGTGCAGGTCGAACACCCGGTCACCGAAATGATCACCGGCATCGACATCGTGCAGGAACAGATCCGCATCGCGGCCGGCGAGAAGCTGCGCTTCCGCCAGCGCGACGTGATGCTGTCCGGCCACGCCATCGAGTGCCGCATCAACGCCGAAGACCCGTTCAAGTTCACGCCGTCGCCAGGCCGCATCACCTCCTGGCACGTGCCGGGCGGCCCCGGCGTGCGCGTCGACTCGCACTCGTATGCGGGGTATTATGTACCGCCGCACTATGATTCGATGATCGGCAAGGTCATCACCTACGGCGCCACCCGCGAGCAGGCGATCCGCCGCATGCAGATCGCGCTGTCGGAAATGGTGGTCGAGGGCATTTCGACCAACATCCCGCTGCACCGCGAGCTGATGGTCGACGCCCGCTTCATCGAAGGCGGCACCAACATCCACTATCTGGAGCAGAAGCTGGCGGACATGCCGGACCTGCATAAACTGAGTTTGAGTAACAAGGCGCCACAATAATGAGCTGGACTGAAATCGTCATCGAAATCGCCCGCGACCACGCGGAAGCACTGTCGGAAGCCCTGATGGACGTGGGCGCGCTGTCGGTGTCCGTGGAAGACGCGGACGAAGGCACCGACGCGGAAAAGCCGCTGTTCGGCGAGCCGGGCATGGAGCCGACCGAAGCGGCATGGGAACACAGCCGCGTGGTCGCCCTGACCAATGAAGATGACGACCAGGCCGTGATCGTGGCGGCCGCGGCCGGCCAGATCGGCCTGGCGGCGCTGCCCAAGTTCACCACCCGTAAGGTGGAGGAACAGGACTGGGTGCGCCTGACGCAGTCGCAGTTCGCGCCCATCCACATCGGCAAGAACATCTGGGTCGTGCCGAGCTGGCACGAGGCGCCGGACGCCAACGGCCTGATCCTGGAACTGGACCCTGGCCTGGCCTTCGGCACCGGCTCGCACCCGACCACCCGCCTGTGCATGGAGTGGCTGGAAGCGAACCCGGCGCCGGGCAAGACCGTGCTGGACTACGGCTGCGGCTCCGGCATCCTGGCCATGGTGGCCAAGAAGGTTGGCGCCGGCGAAGTGGTCGGCGTGGACATCGATCCGCAGGCGATCGAGTCGGCGGCCGACAACGCGCAGCGTAACAAGTGCGAGATCGAGTACTTCCTGCCGGACAGCTTCGCGCAATCGAAGCATGCGACCCAGCGTTTCGACATCGTGGTCGCCAACATCCTGTCGAGCCCGCTCAAGCTGATGGCGCCGATGCTGTCGGGCCGCGTGGCCGACGGTGGCGCGCTGATCCTGTCGGGCGTGCTGGCGCGCCAGGCCGAGGAAGTGGCCGCCGCGTACGCACCGTTCATCAAGCTGGGCGTCTGGGCTGAGCAAGACGGCTGGGTGGCCCTGCATGGCCGCCTCGGCAGCGACGTGGTTCCAGCGGCGCGCTAACCACAGCAATGGCGCTCGCCACCAAATGCCCCCACTGCAACACGATATTTCGGGTCGCCCATGACCAGTTGAAATTACGTGGGGGCATAGTGCGCTGTGGCTCCTGTAATGAAGTCTTCGATGGCAACGCGGCCCTGCTGGAGCCGCTAGCCGCGCCCCCTGCGGCGCCCGTCTCCGCCCTCTCCCCTTCCCCGCTGCCCGAACCCACGCCCTTCGACCAGAAGATGGCCGCGCTCGACACCCGCGCGGCCGAAGTGCTGGGCAGCGACACCGCAGAACCCATCTACACGCTGGAACTCGACACCGCGCTCGACACGGCCGAGGCCGAGGCGCACGTCGCCAAGACTGAGCCACACGCGGCCGAGGCCGAGGTGGGCGCCGCCGAACCCGAGCCGAACGCCGCCGAGGCTGGGGCGTATGTCGCCGCCCCCGAGCCGGACGACCAGCGCTACGACGACGAACCGATCGCCACCACACTCGCGCTGCCCGCCGAGCCCGCCAGCCTGCCGCCCGCGGTGGAAGAAGCGCTGGATCTCAATCTCGACCTTGATGTAGAGCCTGAGCCGGAAGCCGCGCACGAGCCAGCCGTCGCGCCAGAGCCAATCGCCGCCGTCGAGCCGCAATGGGGCGCAGAATCCTTCGACGCCGCCGCCGAACCGCAAGCCGACGCTGAGCCGCTCGAAGACGCGCTCAGCATCGAAGCCATGTCGGACGAAGAACTGGAAGCCGCGCTGGCCGCCGAGCTGGCCGTGATGGAGCAGAACATCGCCCCGCCGGAAGGCGAAGCCGAGCCGGCCTCCGACGACGCCTTCACCTCGGTCGCCGCCAGCGAGCGCCGCGAACCGACGCTGGACGACATGCCGGCCGCCGCGCCGCCGCCCAGCCTGGCCGAACGCTTCAACGAACTCGACGATGTCGACGAAGAAGCGCTGGTACACCTGTCCTCGGCCGGCCTGGCGGAAGCCCAGTCCGCCCGTGCCCCGGCCCATGTGATGGCCGAGCCGTTCGCCGAAACGGAAGCGGACACCGACACCGCCGAAGCCGAAGAACCCGGCTTCATCAAGCGCGACCGCCGCCGCCAGAAGTTCGGCAAGGCCGCCACCATCGCCATGAGCTTGGGCTCGCTGCTGCTGGTGGCCGCCCTGGCCGCGCAAGGCCTGACCACCTTCCGCAACCAGATCGCCGCCGCGCTGCCGCCGCTCAAGCCGGCGCTGACCGCCGCCTGCAACGCGCTCGGCTGCAAGATCGAACTGCCGGCGCAGATAGACGACCTCAGCATCGAACAGGGCGAGCTGCAAACCCTGAGCGACACCACGTTCTCCTTCACCACCCAGTTGCGCAACCAGAGCAGCACCGCGCAAGCCTGGCCGCACATCGAACTGGTGCTGGACGACGCCAGCGACAAGGCCGTGCTGCGCCGCGTGTTCACGCCGCGCGAATACCTCGGCCCCGACGTCGCGCTGGACAAGGGCTTCGCCCCGCACACCGAACAATCTGTCAAACTGTACTTTGAACTGAGCCAGCTGAAAGCATCCGGCTATCACATCGCAGTCTTCTACCCTTAAGATCCATCATGACTCCAACCTCCCTGATTTGCGGTTCGATCGCCATCGACACCATCCTGCAATTCCCCGGCCGCTTCGACAGCATCCTGCTGGCCGACCAGCTGCACAAGGTCAACGTCTCCTTCCTGGCGCCGACCATGCGTACCGAGTTCGGCGGCTGCGCGCCCAACATCGCCTACAACCTCAAGCTGCTGGGCGGCGATCCGCGCATCGTCGGCGTCATGGGCCAGGACAACGCCGCCTACATGGAGCGCTTCCGCAAGCTGGGCCTGTCCACCGACAACATCCTGATCAAGCCGGAAGCCTACAACGCCCAGTGCTTCGTCACCGCCGACGAGGACAACAACCAGATCAACGCCTTCCACCCGGGCGCCATGTCGTACGCGCACGAGAACGACGTCGCCAAGGCCGGCCCGGCCGCGATCGCCATCATCTCGCCGGACGGCCACCTGGGCATGCAGAAGCACGCGGCCGACCTGGCCAAGCTGCAGATCCCGTTCATCTTCGACCCGGGCCAGCAGCTGCCGATGTTCAACGGCGCCGAGCTGATCGCCTTCATCGACCAGGCCACCTACGTCACCACCAACGACTACGAGATCGAGCTGCTGATGGACCGCACCGGCCTGACCGTGCCGCAGATCGCCAGCCGCCTGGAAGCGCTGATCATCACGCGCGGCGAAAACGGCTCGGAGATCTACACCGGCGGCCAGCGCATCGAGATCCCGGCGGTGCCGGTGGCCGAGGCGGTGGACCCGACCGGCTGCGGCGACGCCTACCGCGCCGGCCTGCTGTTCGGCATCACCAACGGCTGGAAATGGGAAACCACCGGCCGCCTGGCCAGCCTGCTGGGCGCGATCAAGATCGCCAGCAAGGGCGCGCAGAACCACAAGCCGACGGCCGCCGAGATCGCCGACCGCTTCGAAGCCGCGTTCGGCTACCGCTACTAATCGAGCCGCGCAAAAAAGCCCCGCCTGCACTGGGCGCGCTCTCGAAGCGCGCTCAGGCAGGCGGGGCTTTTTTACGTCGGGTCAGCCCGCTCAGCGTCCGCTGAACAGCATGCCCAGCACCAGCAGCGCGATCTGCAGCAGGATCAGCGCCACCAGCAGCGACAGGTCCAGGTTGCCGACCAGCGGCACCACGCGGCGGATCGGCCGCAGCAGCGGCTCGTTGAGCGCGCGCACGAACGGCGCCAGCGGCGCATGCGGATTCACCCAGCTGAAGATGGCCTCGACCACCAGCAGGGCCATGAAGCCGTACAGGATCCACTGCAGGAAACGCTGGCAGGCCATCAGCAGCACCAGCGGCGTGGTCCAGCCGGCCAGGTACATCACCGAGGTGGCCAGCAGCACGATCAGGAAGGCGCCGATCAGGCTGGCCCAGTCGTAGCCGCCCACGCCGGGCACGATGCGGCGCAGCGGGCGCACCAGCCAGTCCGACAGCTGGAACGTGAATTGGGCCACCGAAGCCGGTGGGCGGACGCGGATCGCCTGCATCCAGAAACGCAACAGCAAGGCCCCGCCCAGCAGGGTGGCGATGGCGTCGACAATCAACACGAGAATACTAAGCACGAGTCCCCTCCAAAAAAAAACCGCTGTGTGATTGTCTCACACAGCGGCCCATTGCCTCAGCAGGCATCCAAGCTATTTAATTAGCTAGGACGGGTGCTGGTTGGGAACGGCCATGCCGCGGCCGGTGCCAACACGGTCTTTGCTGCGGGAGCGGCGGCCGGAGCTGGAGCGGCTGGCTTGGCGACAGCTTCCTTCTTCGGTGCGGCAGCCTTTTTCGGCGCGGCCTTTTTCACAGCAGGTTTCGCGGCGGCTGCCACGACTGGTGCTGCGGCTGGTGCAGCGGCTGGAGCGGCTGCCGGTTTAGCGGCGGCTTTCTTAGCGACTGGCTTTTTAGCAACCGGCTTGGCGGCTGCTTTAACCGGCTTTTTTGCTGCTGGCTTAGCCGCTGCCTTTGCAGCCGGTTTGGCTGCTGCTTTTACCGCTGGTTTTTTGGCGACAGCTTTTTTAGCTGCTGGCTTGGCGGCAGCTTTGGCTGCTGGCTTGGCTGCTGGTTTAGCGGCTGCTTTTTTTGCTGCTGGCTTGGCGGCTGCTTTTTTCGCTGCTGGCTTGGCTGCTACTTTTTTCGCTGCTGGTTTGGCGGCGACTTTTTTAGCTGCTGGCTTGGCGGCGGCTTTGGCGGCTGGCTTGGCTGCTGCTTTGGCGACGACTTTTTTAGCTGCTGGTTTAGCGGCTACTTTTTTCGCTGCTGGCTTGGCTGCCGCTTTTTTCGCTGCTGGCTTGGCTGCTGCTTTGGCGACGACTTTTTTCGCTGCTGGTTTAGCGGCTACTTTTTTCGCTGCTGGCTTGGCTGCTGGTTTAGCTGCGGCTTTTTTAGCGACTGGCTTGGCAGCGGCTTTTTTCACTGCTGGCTTGGCCGCTGCTTTTGCTGCTGGCTTGGCGGCTGCTTTTTTCGCGACTGGCTTGGCGGCTGCTTTTTTCACAGCTGGTTTAGCTGCGGCTTTAGCGGCTGGTTTGGCGGCAGCTTTCACTGCTGGCTTGGCGGCGGCTTTCGCTGCGACAGGCTTTTTCGCTGGGGCGGCGGCTTTAGCGGCCGGTTTCTTTGCTGCTGGTTTCTTTGCGGCTGTTGCCATTTTTAGTTCTCCTTCATCGGGGATGGGAAAAATTCATTACAAGATTTAAACCCGTCCGGCCCGGAATTAGGCCAGGCGAATTATTCATCGGCGCAAACGGACTACGGTTTGCGCTAATGAATTCGGCACCAGCTGAACTGCTGCAACCCCTCACGAGTGCAGCACTTCAGCCATCGACCTGGTCGCCGTCCGTGGCCGGACGGCGCTCAGGTACTAATCTTGTTGCGACGTTTTGCGGGTGGTCGGGCGTATGTTCAGCTCCATGGACCTACGTCGCAGCCATGCACGGTTTTCGTTTTCAAACAAAAAACCGCCCAACCTGAACCTAATCAGGAAAGACGGCTCAACAAAAACAGTGTGGTCTTGTGCATATCTGTGTGAATCTGTATCCCGTATCGCGATCATTTCTGCGGCATGTGCGACTTCAAATTTCCGCACATTTCAAAACACGCATTTTCAATCTCGTAAAGTACACGAAAACCTTGTCGGTACGCAACCAGCACGAGAGATATTCGCGCGCTTTTTTTCGCGTTAAGCTGCCCAACTCACATACGCACGCCGATTCGGCATGCCCGCTTGCGTCGTCGCGCCGCGATGTGCGCGCTCGATCGAGTTCGAAAAAGCGTCCGCGCTGTCGCGCGAAAAAAAGACCGCATCAAAGCGCGCCTTATGCCGCCTGGGTTTCTGCGATGCCGTCGTCACCGGCGAAAAATCCGCACCACCCGCTTCCGAAATCGAGAGCGCTTGCGCATCGCTTGCGCGCCGCCGCTACTCACTGTTTTAATTTCGTCGCGATTATGAGACAGAGTGCGGCGAATGGCAAGCACAATACTGCGGTGCTCACGCATCGCACGCGCGCGCGACGCGATGCGCGATCGCACATCGCTCGATTCCACTCGCCGTTTTCGCGGCGATGCGGACGCGCGTTCGCGCCGGCGGCGACGCGTTTCATCAAGCGTGGCAAGGCGCGCCGACGGACCGCACCGCGATCGGCCATCGACTCGGCGACGAGGTTCTCGCGCATGCGGCGACGGCGTCCGCCATCTCGCTGCCGGACTTCGTCACCACCGCTTCGCGCACACCTCGTCGCGCGTGGTCGACGCGCCGCGCCACCAAACTCAGTTCGAGTCGAGGGACGCCGCCATCGCCCGGTCGAATCGGGCGTGGACGTCGTGCGGCATGCGGTCCATTGGCGCTCGATGAGTTCCCGGCTGGCGGCGCGAAATCGCCGCCGGCATGCCGAGACTGAAGGTCAGCCGATACGTCTGTTTACGCTATTGAATATCTGCGGCGGTTCGCCGCTGCGCTATGAGCCGCAAAGTTAAGGGACACTATATTAGCCATTAAGGACGCATCCCCTCGTTAAGAGACAATATGTTTGACTTTAAGAGGGCCGCCTCGCCCGAGCTCAGCGCCGAACCCAAACGCCGTTTGCGCGGGTGGCACTTGATGCTGAGCAGGCGGGTACATCTGGCCTGGGGCGCCCCGATCCGCACTGCCCCGATCAAGACCATCGGCCGCGTCATCGAGGCCAACCGCGAGCGGCTCTCACTCCGAACGGTCCAACAATAGTCCTCGCCGCGTTAAACGCTCTCTCTCCTCCTCAAGTGCCATGTGCAGCTTGCGCTCCAATTTCGCCTTGGGAGGCAGCTCAGTCCAGTATTCGGCCACAGTGATGCCATCCTTATGCATCTGAAGCAGTTCTATTTGCTCATGACTGGATTCCGCACACAGAATCAATCCAATGGGTGACTCCTCGCCAGAGTGGCGCTCGTGCCTGTCCAGCCACTTGAGATACAACTCCATCTGTCCTTTATGGGCGGCTTTGAAGCGCCCAAGTTTGAGTTCGATGGCCACCAGGCGACGGAGGCGGCGGTGGAAAAACAAAATGGCAGCAGCTGCAAAAAGTGCGTCCAACTCAAATGTCGCATCAGCGATGCGACATTTTCCAGGTCAGGGAAGGCTTGTACAAACTGCACCATCCGGCGAAGATTCTGCGTCTCGAAGCCTCGACCGAACTCATTCGCCAGCTTCTGCCCCAAGCGAGTCAGATGCCATCAAAAAGCAAAAAGCCTGGCAATTGCCAGGCTTTTTGTGTGTCGCTCTACCGCCAGCGTACTGATTAATCCCAGTTCAGCGCGCCGCCGGTCTGGTACTCGATGACGCGGGTCTCGAAGAAGTTGCGTTCCTTCTTCAGGTCGATCATCTCGCTCATCCATGGGAACGGGTTGTCTTCCTGGTCGAACAGCGTCTCCAGGCCGATCTGCGTGGCGCGGCGGTTGGCGATGAAGCGCAGGTAGCCCTTGAACATGGTCGCGTTCAGGCCCAGCACGCCGCGTGGCATCGTGTCTTCGGCGTAGGCGTACTCCAGGTCCACCGCCTTCAGGAACAGCTGCTTGATCTCTTCCTTGAACGCAGGCGTCCACAGCAGCGGGTTTTCCATCTTGATCGTGTTGATCAGATCGATGCCGAAGTTGCAATGCATCGACTCGTCGCGCAGGATGTACTGGTACTGCTCGGCGGCGCCCATCATCTTGTTCTGGCGGCCCAGCGCCAGGATCTGGGTGAAGCCGACGTAGAAGAACAGGCCTTCCATCAGGCAGGCAAACACGATCAGCGACTTGAGCAGCTGCTGGTCGTTGTGCACGGTGCCGGTGGTGAAGGCCGGGTCGGTCAGCGTGTTGATGAACGGAATCAGGAACTCATCCTTGTCGCGGATCGACTTGACCTCGTTGTAGGCGTTGAAGATCTCGCCCTCGTCCAGGCCCAGCGACTCGACGATGTACTGGTAGGCGTGGGTGTGGATCGCCTCTTCGAACGCCTGGCGCAGCAGGTACTGGCGGCATTCCGGGGCGGTGATGTGGCGGTAGGTGCCCAGCACGATGTTGTTGGCGGCCAGCGAGTCGGCGGTGACGAAGAAGCCCAGGTTGCGCTTGACCAGGCGGCGCTCGTCCTCGGTCAGGCCGTTCGGGTTCTTCCACAGCTCGATATCGCGCTGCATGTTCACTTCCTGCGGCATCCAGTGGTTGGCGCAGCCGGCCAGGTATTTGTCCCACGCCCACTTGTACTTGAATGGCACCAGCTGGTTGACGTCGGTCTTGCCGTTGATGATGCGCTTGTCGTCGGCATTGACGCGCAGCGCGACTTGCTCGGCGTTGGCTTCGCCGGAAGCCAGCGCGGCTTGCGCATTTTGATTGACAGCAGCTTGTGATGCGGCCGGTGCGGCCTCTTCGTCCCAGGACAGCGACATGGTGTTTTCCTTCTGAATTCGGTGTAAAAAGAACCGCCCGGACGGGCCGGGACGGTTCACTCTCTATATTAGTACGTTTGCCGCCCGCTTATTGGCAGGCTTCGCATTCCTCGAAACCGTCGTCGCCGGGACGCAGGTAGCAGGCGGCGCCCTCCTCGACCGCCGGCGCAGCGGCTGCCGCCGCCGGAGCCGACGCGGCCATGGCGCTGGCCGACATGCCGCCGTCCACGGCCACCGCGTTCAGCGCGCCGGTCTTGGAGGTCGATTTCTCCATGTGGGTGGCGGCGATGGTACGCAGGTAGTAGGTGGTTTTCAGGCCACGCAGCCATGCCAGCTTGTAGGTCTCGTCCAGCTTCTTGCCCGACGCGCCGGCCATGTAGATGTTCAGCGACTGCGCCTGGTCGATCCACTTCTGGCGGCGCGATGCGGCTTCCACCAGCCAGGTCGGCGACACTTCGAACGCGGTTGCATAAATGTCACGCAGGTCTTGCGGGATGCGGTCGATCTTGGCCAGCGAGCCGTCGAAGTACTTCAGGTCGGAGATCATCACCTCGTCCCACAGGTCGCGCGCCTTCAGGTCGCGCACCAGGTAGGCGTTGATCTCGGTGAACTCGCCCGACAGGTTGGACTTCACGTACAGGTTCTGGAAGGTCGGTTCGATGCAGGCCGACACGCCAATGATATTCGAAATGGTCGCGGTTGGAGCGATCGCCACGCAGTTCGAGTTACGCATGCCGAACTTCTTGATGCGGTCGCGCACCGGGGTCCAGTCCATGGCCGACGAGGTGTCCTGCTCCAGGTAGCCGCCGCGTTCTTCGGCCAACAGCTTGATCGAGTCCTGCGGCAGGATGCCACGATCCCACAGCGAGCCTTTGTACGACTGGTAGTGGCCACGTTCCTCGGCCAGTTCGGTCGAGGCCAGGTAGGCGTAGTAGCACACCGCTTCCATCGAGGTGTCGGCGAAGGACACGGCTTCGTTCGACGAGAACGGAATGCGCATCATGTGCAGGCAGTCCTGGAAGCCCATCACGCCCAGGCCCACCGGACGGTGACGCATATTGGCGTTGCGCGCTTTGTCGACGGCGTAGTAATTGATGTCGATCACATTGTCCAGCATGCGCATCGCGGTGCGGATGGTCTTCTTCAGCTTGACGTGATCCAGCTTGCCCTCTTTCATATGGGCCGGCATGTTGACCGAACCCAGGTTGCAGACGGCGATTTCGTCAGGACCGGTGTTCAGCGTGATCTCGGTGCACAGGTTGGAGCTGTGGACCATGCCCACGTGCGACTGCGGCGAACGGATGTTGCATGGGTCCTTGAACGTGATCCATGGATGGCCGGTTTCGAACAGCATCGACAGCATCTTGCGCCACAGGTCCAGCGCGGCGATCTTCTTGAACACGCGGATCTCGCCGGCGGCGGCCTTGGCTTCGTAGCCCAGGTAGGCTTTTTCGAAGGCCTTGCCGACCAGGTCGTGCAGGTCCGGGCAGTCCGATGGCGAGAACAGGGTCCACTCGCCCTTTTCCATCACGCGCTTCATGAACATGTCCGGGATCCAGTTGGCGGTGTTCATGTCGTGGGTGCGGCGGCGGTCGTCGCCGGTGTTCTTGCGCAGGTCCAGGAACTCTTCGATGTCCATGTGCCAGGTTTCCAGGTAGGCGCACACCGCGCCCTTGCGCTTGCCGCCCTGGTTGACCGCGACGGCGGTGTCGTTGACCACTTTCAGGAACGGCACCACGCCTTGCGATTTGCCGTTGGTGCCCTTGATGTGGGCGCCCAGCGCGCGCACCGGGGTCCAGTCGTTACCCAGGCCGCCGGCGAATTTCGCCAGCAGGGCGTTTTCCTTGATGGCGTCGTAGATGCCTTCCAGGTCGTCCGACACGGTGGTCAGGTAGCACGACGACAGCTGCGAGCGCAGGGTGCCCGAGTTGAACAGGGTCGGGGTCGACGACATGAAGTCGAAGGTCGACAGCAGGTTGTAGAACTCGATGGCGCGCGCTTCGCGGTCCGATTCGTTCAGGGCCAGGCCCATGGCGACGCGCATGTAGAACGCCTGCGGCATCTCGATGCGGACGTCGCGCACGTGCAGGAAGTAGCGGTCGTACAGGGTTTGCAGGCCGATGTAGCCGAACTGCAGGTCGCGGTCGGCGACCAGCGCCTTGGCCAGGCGGGCCAGGTCGAACTCGGCCAGCTTGGTGTCCAGCAGTTCGTTGGCGATGCCCTTGGCGATGTATTGCGGGAAGTAGGTCACGTATTCGGCGGCCGCGGCGCCCTGCGCCACTTCCTTGCCGAAGACTTCCTTGCGGATCGTGTGCAGCAGGATGCGGGCGGTCACTTGCGAGTAGGCCGGGTCTTTTTCCATCAGCGCGCGGGCGGCCAGGATGGCGGACTTGTGCAGCTCTTCGACCGGCACGCCGTCGTACAGGTTCTTCAGCGTCTCGGCCACGATGGCGTCGGCGTCGACGTGCTTTTCCAGGCCGATGCAGGCGGCGTTGATCAAGCCGGTGACGCGGTTCATGTCCAGCAGCTTGCGCTCGCCGTTTTCAACCACGTGGATTTGCGGCGCGTCGATGGTGGCGGCGGCGCCTTGCGCTTCCTTGGCGGCGCGGCGCTCTTCCATGTGCTTGGCGCGGTACAGCACGTAGGCGCGGGCGACATCGTGTTCGCCGGAGCGCATCAGCGCCAGTTCAACCTGGTCCTGCACGTCTTCGATGTGGAAGGTGCCGCCCGATGGCTGGCGGCGCACCAGGGCGGTGACCACGCTGGAGGTCAGCTGTTCTACCAATTCACGCACGCGCGCCGAAGCCGCGCCCTGACCACCGTTGACGGCCAAAAAGGCCTTGGTCATGGCGATCGCGATTTTCGACGGTTCAAACGCGACGACCGCGCCGTTACGGCGGATGATGCGGTAGTCACCGAGGTCGCTGGCGGCCGTGACCGGGCTGCTGGCGGTGCTCGCAGCGGCTGCTGGTACCAGCGCTGGATTGATGGTGATGTCTTGAGTAGATTGCATTTAAGCTCCCCGATAACAGCGTGCAGTCAGTGCTGCGCGACGTAATGTTGTATAAAAAAAGGCCAAAATGAAGCGGCCAGCCAAACCTGCCTGGCTGGTTAAACTGCAATAAAATGGGTGTTGGACTGGCCTTGGCGGCTTGTAAATAGTTTAAGAACCAGTGTCATGGGAACTACTATATCTAGTGATTGGTGTGAATCGATACACTGATTGTAGTGGTCAGATAATGGTAAGACAAGTGGAAATTTTGCCGTTTACGGCAATTTTTCTATTGACTTTGCGGGAGCCCTTTTGCGAAGCGCAATTCAGCGCTAGCGCCCACTAACGCGGGCTGGTCCAGTGCCTTTCGATTAAGCAGCGACTGCCAGGTTTTCCGATAAAATTCCCAATCAAACAACGGCCCCGGGTCGGTCTTGCGGCCCGGCGCGATGTGCTCGTGGCCCTGGACGTCGGCCAGCGGGTAGCGTCCCTGCAGCGCCACCGTCAGCTCGGCCAGCGCCTGGTACTGGGCCGGCTCGAAGCCGCTGCCGTCGGTGCCTTCCAGCTCGACGCCGATCGAATAGTCGTTGCACTTCTCCCGCCCGCGGAACGACGACAAGCCCGCGTGCCAGGCACGCTCGTTGGCAGAAACATACTGCATCACGCGGCCGTCGCGGCGGATGAAGAAGTGGCTCGACACCTTCAGCCCCCGCAGGTCGGCGAACGAGGGGTCAGTATTATAGTCCAAGCGGCCGGTGAACAGGTCGGAGACGTGCGGACCGCCGAAACGGCCGCCCGGCAGCGAGATGTTGTGGATGACCAGCAGCGTGATGTCGGCGGGGTCGGGGCGGCAGTCGGCGTGCGGGCTGTCGTAGCGGATCGCCGGCCGCCACCAGCCGTCCGCCCCCACTTCCGCGCGGCTCACGCCTCCGGCTCCTGGATGTTCAGCTTCTGCATCTGGTAGCGCAGCTGGCGGAAGCTGATGCCCAGCAGCTGGGCGGCCTGGGTGCGGTTGAACTGCGTCTGCGCCAGCGCGCGCAGGATGATGTCGCGCTCGATCTGGTTCAGGTAGTCGGGCAGGCTGCTGGGCAGCGCGTCGAGATGCGGCAGCGCGGCGGACGGCGCGGGGTCGGCATGGGCCGGGGCGGTTGTCGCTGCCGCTGCGGATGCCGGCGCCGAAGTCGATGCGGCAGCGGATGCCGCCTGCGCCGACGATGCGGGCGACGGCGGCGACGGCGGCACGGCCGACGCGGCGCCGTCGGCGGACTGCGACGCCGTCAGCGGCGCCGGCGCCTCGGCGTTGCGCGCGCCCTTCAGCGCCAGGTCGGCCACCTCGATCACGCCGTCGTTGGCGAAGGCCAGCGCGCGCTCCAGGATATTTTCCAGCTCTCGCACATTGCCGGGGAAGGAGTAGCCGCGCAGGGTCTCCAGCACGCCCTCGCCCAGCCGCACCTTGTGCTCGAAGGTGCCCAACCGCTCGAGGATGGCGGTGGTCAGCACGGCCAGGTCGTCGAGCCGTTCGCGCAGCGGCGGCAGACTCAATTCGATCACGTTCAGGCGGTAGAACAGGTCCTGCCGGAAGCTGCCCTGCTCCACGCACTGTTCCAGGTTCTTGTGGGTGGCGCTGATGATGCGCACATCGACCGGCTCCTCGGCGGTGGCGCCGATCTTGCGCACGCGCCGCTCCTGGATCGCCCGCAGCAGCTTGACCTGCATCGCCAGCGGCAGGTCGGCCACCTCGTCGAGCATCAGCGTGCCGCCGTTGGCCGCCTGGAAGAAGCCGTCGCGCTCATCGGCCGCGCCGGTGAAGGCGCCCTTGCGGTAGCCGAAGAACTCCGCCTCCATCAGCGCCTCGGGAATCGCGCCGCAGTTGACGGCGATGAAGGGCTTGCCCGCGCGCGAACTCTGGGCGTGGATCTCGCGCGCCGCCAGTTCCTTGCCGCTGCCCGATTCGCCGTTGATGGCGATCGGCGCCATCGAACGCGCCAGCCGGGCGATCTGCGCGCGCAGCGCCTGGATCACGGCCGACTCGCCTTTCAAGCGGCTGTCCAGCGGCGCGGCGCACGGCGCCTCGCCGGCCGGCGGCTCGGCGTTCAGCCGCAGCGCCGACTGGACCATCACCCGCAGCTGGTCCAGCGCCACCGGCTTGGAGATGTAATCGAAGGCCCCGGCCTTGAGCGCGATGACGGCGTTGTCGGCGCTGCCGAAAGCCGTCACCACCGCGATCGGCGTGTTCTTATATGCGGCACTCACCTCGCGCACCAGCTCCAGCCCCAGGCCGTCGGGCAGGCGCATGTCGGTCAGCACCAGCTGGTACTCGCGTTCGGCGTTGGCCAGCAGGCCGCGCGCCTGCGCCAGCGTGGCGGCGCTGTCGACGTCCAGGCCCATTTTCAGCAGGGTCAGTTCCAGCAGCTCGCGCAGGTCGGCCTCGTCGTCGACGACCAGCACGCGCGGGGCGCGTTGGGAACCTCTAGCAGTCATCAAACAGCCTTTCTACGTCTGCGCCGGTTGCGCGAAAGTGATCACGAAGCGCCCGCGCGAGCGGGGAGTCCCATCGGGGCTGTCTTTGATATCAAAACGATATTCGTAGTCCAACCGCGCTTCGTTATTCAAACACAATTCGCGCGCCAGATATAGTCCCAGGCCGGTCCCCTTGCTCGATGTGGTGTAAAACGGCTCAAACAGGTGGGCGCGCACCTCAGGCGAGATGCCGGGGCCGTCGTCCTGCACGTGCAGCTCCATCGGCCGCGCCTTCCCGCTCACCAGCTCCACGCGCACCGAGGCCGGCGCGCCGCTGGCGTAGCGCACCGCGTTGTTGAGCAGGTTGAGCACCACCTCGCGCAGGTGCAGCGCGTCGAAGCGCACCAGCGTGCCGGCCGACGCCGCGATGGCGATGATGTCGTGCGGCAGGCCGTGGGTGTCGACGAATTCGCTTTTCAGCTCGGCCAGGAAGACGTCCAGCGCCAGCGGCTCGCTGTGCGGCTGCACCTTGCGCGACAGCTGCAGGATGTCCTCGACCATGCGGTTGACCCGCGCCACGTTGTCGCCGACGATCTTCAGCAACCGCAGATGCACGGTGCTGTCGAGATCCTCGCCCAGCAGCGCGGTGGCGTGGCCGATGGCCGACAGCGGATTACGCACCTCGTGCGCGATGCTGGCCGTGAGCCGCCCCATCGACGCCAGCTTCAGTTGCTGCGCCTGATTCTCGATGCCGGTCACGTCCTGCAGGAAGATCACGCTGCGCTCCGTGCCCAGGCCGGCCGTGTCGACCGCCGCGAAGCGCACCTTCAAATGCGCGGCCAAGTCGCGCCGCGCGCTCCACGCGGCCGTCACATCGCGCAGCGCCACCTCGGCATACGGCTTGATGGTGACGTAGGCCGTGCTGCGCGCGGGGTCGGCGCGCCACTCGGCGTAGGCCTGCGCCAGCGGCGCCAGCGCGGCGGCGGCCGACAGCAGGAACGTCATCTCCGGCCCGACCATGCCCAGCATCTGCTGCGCCGCCGGATTGCCGGCGAAGACCTGGCCGTCCGGATCGACCACCAAAATGCCGTCGCCGACGTTGGCCATCACCAGCCGGTTGACCGCCTGCTGCACGGTGATCTCGACACCGCGCTGGATCGCCAGCTCCTCCTGGCCGATCAACCGGGCCGCCATGCGGTTGACCACCAGCACGGCGGCGAAGAAGGCCGCGCCGTACAGGCCCGCCTGCAGGTAGGGCTGCTCGCCCTCCATCATGAACACCTGCCAGGTCGACTCGGCCAGCATGAACAGCGCCACCAGCGCGGCGCAGAACAGCGACAGCATCAGCGGCGCCAGGATGGCCACGCCGGCCAGCGGGAACAAATAGAGGATGGCCAGCCCGCTGCGCAATCCGCCGCCGGCCAGGAACAGCAGCGAGATGACGGCCAGGTCGCAGGCCACCTGCGACAGCAGCTGCAGCAGGAAGCGGCGCTGCCAGTAGACCGCCGTCAGCGCGAACAGGATCGCCAGGCCAAAATAGACCAGGCAGATTTGCAGGTACAGATAGGGGCCGGAGGCGCGCAGGCCGTGGTTGTCAAAGCTCAGGTAGACCAGCAGCACCAGCGCGATCACCACGCGGGTGGCGTTGAGCGTCTGCAGCGAACGCCAGAAGGTAGCGCGCGATCCGGCCGACAAGGCTTGAAGGCGCGCGATCATGCGCGGGGAGGCCTAAACGCCAGGCAGCGTGGCGTGGGCCGCGCTGCAATAGTCGCGGCCGCGCGCCTGCACGGTTTCCGATGCGGGATAGAAGATGCCGCAGTGGGCGCATTGCAGCATGGTCTCGGCTTCGGCCACGGCCCTGGCCTCGGCCGCGGACTGGCCGGCGGCGCGGCCGGACGGCTGCCGCGGCTCGCGGAACTGCTGCTGGTGGCGCTTCTGCGCCTCGCGGATCTTGCTGCGGATGGCGAAGATCACCAGGAATACCAACGCCAGCCAAAAGATAATACGGCTCATGCCCAACCCTTATGCAAAACCACTTCAAACACAAAACGGCTGCCGACATAGGCCAGCAACAAGGTGGCGAAACCGGCCAGCGTGAAGCTCAGCGCGGTCTTGCCGCGCCAGCCGCGGAAACGGCGCCCCGCCAGCAGCGACGCGAACAGCACCCACGACATCATGGTGAACACCGATTTGTGGTCCCATTTGAGCGCCTGGCCGAACAGCTGTTCCGAGAACACGATCCCCGACAGCACCGTCAAACTGAGCAGGGTAAAGCCGATGCCGATCATGCGGAACAACAGCTTCTCCATGGTCAGCAGCGCCGGCAGCTGGTCCAGCGCGGAGGCCAGGAAGCCCTTGCGCTCGGTGCCCGCGTGCAGGCGCTTTTCCTGCAGCGCCATCAGCACCGCGTGGAAGGCGGCCACCGTCAGCGTGCTGTAGGCCAGCGTGGCGATGGCGATGTGCCAGCCGAACAGCGGCGACTTGCCCTCCAGCGCAATCACGCTGCCGGGGAAGCCGGCCTGCAGCGCGGCGGCCAGCGCCGCGTTCGGCATGACCAGGCGGCGCATGCCGTCCAGGCTGAAATTCTGGTTCTCGATCCAGTAGGCGCCGACCGACACCCACAGCGCCGACGACAGCATGGCCGCGAAGCCGATGCGGATGGCGCCGGCGCCGCCGGCCACCTCGGACCACAGGCCGGCGCCGTGCAGCAGCCAGGCGGCGGCGGTCACGGCGGAAATCAGCCCGGCACGGCGCGACGGCAGCGCCGCGCATAACAGGTACAGCGCGATGGCTGCCAAAAGTAGGATAGTCTGCATGTCCGGCAGTTTACACCATCGCTCAGTCGACGGCTGCCATGCGCAGCTCGTCGTTGTGATGGCGCTGCTGCTCCTCCATCACCAGTTGGCCCAGTTCGCGCTTGAGCGCGTTGAACTCGGCGGAGGCCGGATCGCGCAAGCGCGGCAGTTCGACCATCAGGTCGCGCTTGACGGTGCCGGGACGGTAGGTCATCACCACGATGCGGTCGGCCAGGTAGATCGCCTCCTCGATGCTGTGGGTGACGAAGATGATGGTCTTCTTCAGCTCGGCCCAGATGCGCAGCAGCTCGTCCTGCAGGTTGCGGCGGGTCAGCGCGTCCAGCGCGCCGAACGGCTCGTCCATCAGCATGATCGGCGAATCGAGCGCCAGCACGCGGGCGATCGCCACCCGCTGGCGCATGCCGCCCGACAGGTCCTTGGGGAAGCGGTGCTTGAAGTCGCCCAGCGACAGCATCGCCAGCAGCTGGTCCACCTTGGCGGTGATCTGCGCCTGCGGCATGCCCTTGATCTCCAGGCCGAAGGCGATGTTCTTTTCCACCGTCATCCAGGGGAACAGCGCGTATTCCTGGAACACCATGCCGCGCTCGGGGCCGGGCGCGCGCACTTCCTTGCCGTCGGCCAGGATGCGGCCGGAACTCGGCGGCGCGAAGCCGGCGATGGCGTTGAGCAGCGTGGACTTGCCGCAGCCCGAGGGCCCCAGCAGGCAGACGAACTGGCCCTGCGGGATCTCCAGGTCGATGTCCTTGAGCGCCACCAGCTGGCGCTCGGCGGTCTGGAACACCTTGCTGACGTTGGCGACAACGATGTGATGAGGGTTCATCAGTTCTCCAGGCCGCGGTGCCAGCGCAGCAGATGGTTGTTCAGTTTATTGACGGCGGTGTCGATGATCAGGCCGATCAGGCCGATGGTGATCATGCCGGCCATGATCTTGTCCGACCAGAAGTACTCGCGCGCCTCCAGGATGCGGAAGCCCAGGCCGTTGTTCACGGCGATCATCTCGGACACGATCACCACGATGAAGGCGGTGCCGATGCCGATCCGCACGCCCGACAGGATATACGGCACGGCGGCCGGCAGGATCACGCGCACGAACAGCGTGGCGCCGCTGGCGCCGAGGTTGCGCGCGGCGCGCAGGTAGATGCTGTCGACCTGGCGCACGCCGGCGATCGTGTTCATCAGCACCGGGAAGAAGGCGCCCAGCACGATCAGGAAGATGGCCGGCGGATTGCCCAGGCCGAACCACAGGATCGACAGCGGGATGTAGGCGATCGGCGGAATCGGCCGCAGCAGCTGCATCAGCGGGTTGAGCCAAGCGTACACGGTCTGGCTGGCGCCCATCACCAGCCCGAGCGGCAGCGCCAGCGCGGCGCCGATGGCGAAGCCGACCAGCACGCGGTACAGGCTGCCGAGGGCGTCGACGATCAGCTCGCCCGACACGGCCCACAGCAGCCAGCTGCCCTGCTCCGGGCTGTACGGCTGCACCGGCAGCAGATAGGCGATCCAGCGTTCCAGCACCGCCAGCGGCGACGGCAGCATCTGCGGATTGACCCAGCCCTTCATCGACACCAGCTGCCACACGCCGATCACCAGCGCCGGCACGATCAGGCCGACGCCCGCCTCCTTCGCGTTGAACTTGGCCATTTACTTGACGCCCAGGCTTTTCTTGGCGGCGTCCAGCAGGTCGGTCTTGACCCATTCCTTGGCGGCGGGCGGCTTGCTCATGCGGCCGACGCCGGTCTTGAACATGACATCCGTGGTGACCTGGATGTGCTCGGGCGTGATGTCGTACGAATACGGCGAATTGCCGATCGCGTCGTTGAAGTCTTCCTTGGTGATCTGGCCCTTGAACACGGTCTCGCGCACATACTTCTCGGCCACGGCCGGCTGGTCGATGAAGGTCTTGGTGGCCTCGACGAAGCAGCGCATGAACTTCTCGGCCAGCGGCCGCTTCTCTTTATAGAACTTCTCGGTCATGACCATCGTGCGCACCGGCTCGCCGATCGGGGTGTCGTAGGGCTTGAGGATCTCGTTGCCGTAGCCCTTGTTGATCGACTGCGACGACTGCGGCTCGGAGTTCATCATGGCGTCGATGTTCTTGCCCAGCAGCGCCTGGTTCAAATCGGCGTAGGCCAGGTAGATCAGCTGCACGTCCTTGCCAGGCTGGTCGGACGCGCTCAGGCCGGCCTGCTGCAGCTCGGCCAGCAGCAGCACCTCCTGGATGCCGCCGCGCGTGACGCCGACCTTTTTGCCCTTCAAGTCCTTGACGCTTTTCATCTTGAGGTCGGCGCGGCCCACCAGGCGCGCGCCGCCCTTGGCGAAGCCGGCCACCACGTAGATCGGCGCGCCGCTGGCACGGCCGGAGATGGCGGCCTCGGACGCCGTGGTGCCGACGTCGATCTCGCCGGCGATAATCCCCTGCATCACGTCCAGGCCCTTGGCGAACACCCGCTCCTCGACCTTGATGCCGCACTTGGGGGCGATCTCCTTGATGTAGGAAACCGCGCCGTAGTGGGCGAACTTCAGGTTGCCCAGGCGGACCACCTCCTGCGCGGACGCCGCGCCGGCGGCGGCCAGCATGGCGGCGATGGTCAAGGTCTTGCCGATGGCGTTCAATTTCATCCGTCTCTCCTGTCGTGTGTGGTGGCACTTTAATGTGTGCAGATCATACCAAGCCGGCGGTGACTTGCCTATCGCCGCGCCGCCCCCGGCCTGGCCGGGCACGCCGGGCGGAACAACCGCCGTGACAATGTGCGCATTTATTCCCCAGCTTTCCGTGGAATAATATATTTTCAATATTGCCTAAATAATTAACACGGTTCCCGAAAGGCCAACTTGAATCCCATCCTCCGCCCCGCCCTCCAGTGCGCCACCGCGCTCGCCCTCATCACGCTGACTGCCTGCGGCGGCGGATCTTCGCCCGCCTCCAACGTCACGGCCGCCGGCCCGGGCACCGATCCCGCTGCGCCGGCAACGCCGCCGGCCGCCTCCGCGCTGACCATGGTCGTCGCGTCGGCGCATGTGGTCGCCGGCATGCCGTTGGTGCAGGTCACCACCGGCACGCCGGTTCCGCTGAGCGTCACGCTCAACGGCGCCGGCACCGTCAGCTGGACGCTGGCGCCGGCAGCTTGTCGGCCGCCCGCGGCAACAGCATCAACTACCTACCGCCGGCGCGCATCAACGCCGCCAGCGTGGTCACGATCACCGCCACTTCCGGCAGCGTGAGCCAGAGCGTCACGCTCTCCCTGCAGCCCGACCCGGCGCTGGCCGGCCTGACGCTGACGGCCGGCACCATCGGCGGCCACTTCATCCTCGACGGCCAGGGCGGCGAGGCCCGCTTCGACCTGATCGCCGACATGGCGGTCGACAGCGACGGCAACACCTACGTGGCCGACAGCCGCCCGGGCGCCCCGAGCGCGGTGCGCCTGCTGGCCAGGGACGGCAACGTCACCACGCTGACGGCCGCCGTCAACGGCCACGCCGACGGCGACCGCGCCCACGCGCGGGTGGAAAGCGTCGGCGCGCTGGCGGCCTGCGGCAACGGCAAGCTGTACCTGCTCGACCGCGGCGCGCAGGCAAGCTACCTGCGCACGCTGGCCAAGGACGGCGCCATCGCCACCGTCGCCACGCTGCCGGCGGCCTACGCCGCCGCGCGCCGCGTGTTCTGCGACGACAGCGGCGCGGTCTACCTGGCCGCGGCCGCCGCGCTGGGCAAGCTGGGCACGGACGGCAGCGTGAAAGACGTGGCCGGCCCGTCGACCGCCATGGGCTATCTGGTGGACCGTCACGGCAGCATCTATTACTACGACAGCAGCGTCTACGCCAGCCAGGCGCACACCAGCATCTACAAGCGCACGGCGGCGGGCGCGGTCAGCGCCGTGGTCAAGATCGACCCGATGGCCAGCGCGGACGGCCCGGTCGCCAGCGGCGGCGTCTCCCAGCCCGACAGCCTGGCGCTCGACGCCGACGACAACCTGCTGCTGATCGACCGCGACCTGTCCGCCGGCGGCACCGGTTACCGCGTGCGCAAGATCGCCGGGGACGCGATCAGCACCATCTACCGCGGCGCTTCGCTGGGCAACTACCTGCGGCAAAACAACGACCTGCCCGGCCAGCTGCGCGTGGCGGCCGACGGCAGCCTGCTGCTGTCCTACGACAGCATCGTCAACCGCATCAGCGGCGGCAAGCTGGCGCCACTGGCCGGCCTGAACGACGACACCGAAGACCGCTCGATCGACGGCCAGGGCGGCGCGGCGCGCTACTACCAGCCGGGCGGCCTGGCCGCCGACAGCGCCGGCAACGTCTATTCGATCGAGGGCGCGGACGATCCCAACCCGGCCAGTTATATGGGCAGCCGCGTCATCGTCCGCAAGACCACGCCTTCCGGCGCCGTCAGCAAGCTGGCCATGGCCAGCACGCCGTTCAGCGCCCGCGCCGGCGGCCTGGCGCTGGCGCGGGACGGCAGCCTGTACGTCACCCTGCTCGGCAACAACCGCACGCCGACCGCGCAGGGCGCGGTGTACCGCCTGGTGGCGGGCCAGCTGCAACTGCTGGCCGGCACCATCGACAACAGCAGCACCAGCCCGCCCGCCAGCGTCGACGGCGCCGGCGCGGCGGCCCGTTTCGCCTGGCCGCTGTTGAACGGCGTCGACGCCGACGGCAACCTGTACGTGACCGACCGCGACGCCGCCGGCGCCCCGGCCGCCTACCGCAAGGTCACGCCGCTGGGCGTGGTCAGCACCATCGCGGCCATCCCGCGCAGCGTGCTGGCGGCGCCGGACGGCTATGTCTACAGCGCCGACGCGGCGCAGGGCGTGATCTGGCGCACCGCCGCCGACGGCAGCCGCGGCGTGGTGGCCGGCGTGGCGGGCCTGCCGTCGCAGGGCACGGTGCTGGGCGCGCTGCCGGCCCGGCTGGACCGTCCGAGCGGCATCGTGCCGACCGGGCCGCACAGCTTTGCGGTGTCGGCCGGCGGCGCCCTGCTGCGCCTGGTGCTGCCGTAGCCTAGTCCTTCAGGTACTTGTCGTAGATGGCACGGTAGCGGCCGCTCTTGTGCAGCTGCGCCAGGCCGGCGTTGAAGTCGTCGCGGATGGCGGCGTCGCGAAACACCGGGCGGTAGTCGTCGGGGTTGGCGTGCACGAAGCTGTGCTCGTCCACCGCCGGCATCACAAAGCCTGGCTGGCGCTTCTGCAACAGGCGCGTGTAGTACTGGAAGATGATGCGGTCGCTCAGCACGACCTCGTAGCGGCCCAGCGCCAGCAGCTGCGGCTGCACCTCCTGGCGGTTGCTCTCGACATAGTCGCGGCTGTGGACCAGCGGCTGCAGCCAGCCCGGGTAGCGCGCGGCCGCGCCGACAAAGGCGTTCACGCTGTGGCCCTGCAGGTCCTGCGGCGTGCGGATCCGCAGTTTGCGGCTGGCCAGCGTGTAAAACACATTGTCGTAGACCACCGGCGCCACGCCGTAGTGGCCGCCTTCGCGCGCCATGTCCTCGCCGACGTCCATCATGATCGCGTCCACCGTGCGCGCCTTGAACGCCAGCGGAATCCGGCCCATCGGCAGGTAGCGCGCCTGCAGCACGTGACCGCGGTAGGCCAGCGCCGCGCGCACCACCTCCACCTCGATGCCGGCATCCTGGCCCGCTAATATAAAGGGTGGCAGATTGTCGCCGAAGGCCATGCTGACCGTGGCGGCGCCGGCCGGCCCGGCCAGCGCCAGCGCTATCGATGCGAGGACGTGTGCTGTGTTCATGCGATAAATGATAACAGGGCCGCCGGTGCCCGCGGCCGGTCCGATGGGGTAAAATGGCGGCCACTGTTCATTCCGGGTTCATCATGCTAGACAATCTTACCCAACGCCTTGCCAAGGTCGTTAAAACCATGCGCGGCGAGGCCCGCCTGACCGAGGCCAACACCGCCGAGATGCTGCGCGAAGTGCGCCTGGCGCTGCTCGAGGCCGACGTCGCCCTGCCGGCCGTGCGCGAATTCATCGCCAAGGTCAAGGAAAAGGCCCTGGGCGAGGAAGTGATCTCCTCGCTGACGCCGGGCCAGGCCCTGGTGGGCGTGGTGCAGCGCGAGCTGGCCGCCATCATGGGCGCCGACCTCGGCCCCGAGGCCGCGCAGCTGAGCTTTGCCCAGCAGCCGCCGGCGATCATCCTGATGGCCGGCCTGCAGGGTGTGGGTAAAACCACCACCGTCGGCAAGCTGGCCAAGTACCTCAAGGAAGAAAAGAAAAAGAAAGTGCTGACCGTCTCGGCCGACGTCTACCGTCCCGCCGCGATCGCCCAGCTGCAATCGGTGACCGCCCAGGTCGGCGCCGACTTCTTCCCGTCCACCGCGCAGGACAAGCCGGTCGAGATCGCGCTGGCCGCGCTGGACTGGGCTAAAAAACATTACCACGACGTGCTGATCATCGACACCGCCGGCCGCCTCGGCATCGACGAGCAGATGATGCAGGAGATCGCCGCCGTGCACGCGGCGGTCAAGCCGATCGAGACGCTGTTCGTGGTCGACGCCATGCTGGGCCAGGACGCCATCAACACCGCCAAGGCCTTCAACGACGCGCTGCCGCTGACCGGCATCGTGCTCACCAAGCTGGACGGCGACTCGCGCGGCGGCGCCGCGCTGTCGGTGCGCCACATCACCGGCAAGCCGATCAAGTTTGCCGGCGTGTCGGAAAAGCTGGACGGCCTGGAGGCGTTCGACCCGGCCCGCATGGCCAACCGCGTGCTGGGCATGGGCGACATCATGGCGCTGGTGGAAGAGGCGCGCAAGGGCGTCGACAGCAAGGCCGCGGCCGAGCTGGCGGCCAAGGTCAAGTCCGGCGGCAAGTTCGACATGAACGACTTCAAGGCCCAGCTGGGCCAGATGAAGAAGATGGGCGGCATGGCCAGCCTGGTCGACAAGCTGCCGGCGCAGTTCCAGCAGGCCGCCGGCGGCGCCAACATGGACCAGGCCGACAAGCAGGTGCGGCGCATGGTCGGCATCATCGACTCGATGACGCCGCAGGAACGCGCCAAGCCCGAGCTGATCAAGGCCACCCGCAAGCGCCGCATCGCGGCCGGCGCCGGCGTGCAGGTGCAGGAGGTCAACCGCATGCTGACCCAGTTCGAGCAGATGCAGACCATGATGAAAAAGCTCTCGGGCGGCGGCATGATGAAGATGATGCGCTCGATGAAGGGCATGATGCCGGGCATGCGCTAAGTCGGGTCGCGGCCCCGCCGGCACAGGGAAAAGCGCGCCGCCACGGTGCGCCGCCCCGCGAAAGCCCGTGTTTACGTGGTGTTTCCGGGAAAAAACGCGAAAAACACTTGCATACTCGGTAAATCACCACCAATATTAGCCGGTGCGATCAATTGCGCAATTTTCCATGTGTTCGTTAAGGAGGCTCGAAGATGGCAACAGCCAAAAAAACCCCAGCAGCAGCACCAGCTAAGAAAGCCGCCGCGAAACCGGCAGCCGCTAAGAAGGCAGCACCCGCAAAAGCAGCAGCCAAGCCAGCAGTGAAAAAAGCAGCCGCTCCGGCCGCTCCGCGCAAACCGAACGCCGCCTTCATGAAAGCGATGACCCCATCGGCCACCCTGGCCGCCGTGGTTGGCGCCGCCCCGCTGCCACGCACCGAAGTCACCAAAAAAGTCTGGGATTACATCAAAAAGCTCGACCTGCAGGATCCGGCCAACCGCCGCATGATCAATGCCGACGACAAGCTGAAAGCTGTATTCGGCGGCAAAGCCCAAGTGTCCATGTTCGAAATGACCAAGCTCATTTCCGACCACCTGAAATAAGCGCAGCGGCCAGTACAGCCGCGCCGGGATGCCGTCCTCGCTCACGCGACGACGGCATTTTTTATGCCCGCGTTTTATGCCCGAGAACGCCCGCTACGGCAGGGGCCGTGTCCGAATGTCAGACTTGACCCCATTTTTTACTTCCAGTTGTTCCAGGCCGAGAGCACGGCGTTCGGGTATTCGGGCCGGCCGCGGCTGCCGTTGTAGCGGCCCAGCGCCAGGTACAGGTTGCCCGCCTCCATGTCGATGTACATGCGCAGGATGGCGCAGCCGTAGCGCAGGTTGGTCTGCATGTTGAACAGGGCGCTGCGGTTGCGGTCGCCGATCACGTTGGTCCAGAACGGCATCACCTGCATGTAGCCGCGCGCGCCCACCATCGATACCGCGTACTTGCGGTAGGCCGATTCCACCTGGATCAGCCCCAGCACCATGCCCGGCTCCAGCCCGGCGCGCCGCGCCTCGTACCACACGGTGGCCAGGAACTCGTTGCGGGTCTGCGCGTCGGGCAGCTTGCGCTGCAGCCGCGCCGACGCCTGCGCCAGCCAGCCCTGGTAGCGCTGGCGCTCGGCCTCGCTGCGGAAGGTCGGCTGCGGCGGGGTCGCATCCTTGATGGCGTTGGCCAGCGCCAGCCGCACCGAGTCGGCCAGCGCTTCCTCTTTCTGGTTGCCGGCGTGGGCGGCACCGGCCAGCGCCAGCGCCACCGCACACCCGGCCAGCATGCGCTTCACGATCACGCCGCCATTTTGCCTTTGATGAAGCTGACGATGTCGGCCACCGGCACGGCGGTCGCTTCGGTGTCGCGGCGGCCCTGGTATTCCAGGTTGCCTTCCTTCAGGCCGCGCTCGCCGATCACCACGCGGTGCGGCACGCCGATCAGCTCCCAGTCGGCGAACATGCCGCCCGGACGCAGGCCGCGGTCGTCGAGGATGACGTCGATGCCGGCCGCCTGCGCGTCGGCGTACAGCTGCTCGGTCGCTTCCTTGACCGCCTCGCTGCGGTCCATGCCCATCGGGCACAACACCAGCTCGAACGGCGCCAGCGAGGCCGGCCAGATGATGCCCTTGTCGTCGAAGTTCTGCTCGATCGCCGCGCCCAGGATGCGGGTCACGCCGATGCCGTAACAACCCATCTGCAGCGGCGCCGGCTTGCCGTTCTCGTCGAGGAAGGTGGCCTTCATCGATTCCGAGTACGCGGTGCCGAGCTGGAACACGTGGCCCACCTCGATGCCGCGCTCGATCGCCAGCACGCCCTTGCCGTCCGGCGAGGCGTCGCCCGCCACCACGTTGCGCAGGTCGGCCACGATGGTCGGCTCGGCCATGTCGCGGCCCCAGTTGGCGCCGGTGTAGTGGTAGCCGGCGTCGTTGGCGCCGCACACAAAGTCCGCCATGTTGGCGACCGTGCGGTCGGCCACCACGGTGACCAGCGCCTTGGTGCCGATCGGGCCCAGGTAGCCCGGCACGCAGCCGTACACTTCCAGGATCTCGGCCTCGGTCGAGAAGCGGTGCGCCGCCAGGCCCGGCACCTTGCCGACCTTGACTTCGTTCAGTTCATGGTCGCCGCGCAGCAGCAACATGAAATACTGTTTAGCCAGTTTGCCGTCGGTCTCGGTCTCCACCGTCAGCGCGATGGTCTTGACGGTCCGCGCCAGGTCCAGCTTGAGCAGCTCGGCCACGGCCTCGCACTTGGTGGCGTCCGGCGTGGACGTCTTGGTCAGCGCCTGGGCGGCGGCCGGACGGGCGGCGGCCAGCGGCAGCGCCTCGGCCGCCTCCATGTTGGCCGCGTAGTCGGAAGTCTCGCAGTACACGATGGCGTCCTCGCCGGTGCTGGCGATGACGTGGAATTCATGCGATCCGGTGCCGCCGATGGCGCCGTTGTCGGCCGCCACCGCGCGGAACTTCAGGCCGAAGCGGGTGAAGATCGCCACGTAGGCGTCGAACATGACCTTGTACGAGGCCTGCATGCCGGCCAGGTCGCGGTCGAACGAGTAGGCGTCCTTCATGGTGAACTCGCGGCCGCGCATCAGGCCGAAACGGGGACGGCGCTCGTCGCGGAACTTGGTCTGAATGTGGTAAAAATTCAACGGAAGCTGCCGGTAGGATTTAATTTCCGACCGCACCACATCGGTGATGACTTCCTCGGACGTCGGCTGGATCGCGAAATCGCGGCCGTGGCGGTCCTTCACGCGCATCAGTTCCGGGCCCATCTTGTCCCAGCGCCCGGTCTCCTGCCACAGCTCGGCCGGCTGCACCAACGGCATCAGCAGCTCAATGGCGGCGGCCTTGTTCATCTCCTCGCGGATGATGGCCTCGACCTTGCGGATGATCCGCAGGCCCATCGGCATGTAGGTGTAGATGCCCGAACCGAGGCGTTTGATCATCCCGGCGCGCATCATTAACTGGTGGCTGACGATCTCGGCGTCGGACGGAGCTTCTTTAAGCGTGGAAATAAAAAATCGTGAGGCGCGCATACGGTGAATTCTTTTTAAAAAGAGAGAGTTATAATCAACCTAATTTTAAAGGATTAGCTGGCTGATGCGTCCATACTTTATACAAATGCGTTCAATTGATGCCTCTTCGGCCGTTTTCGTACCCCGAAAACCCAGCCGTAGCGCGGTTTTGTGGGCAAAAATATAAGCAGGGAGCTCGGTCGCAGAAAGTTTGAGGTGCAATATGCTCGATCGTGAAGGGTTTCGGCCCAACGTCGGCATCATCCTGCTGAACGCCCAGAACGAGGTGTGGTGGGGCAAGCGGGTGCGCGAGCACTCATGGCAATTTCCGCAAGGCGGCATCAAATATGGGGAAACGCCGGAACAGGCGATGTACCGGGAGCTGGAAGAGGAAATCGGATTACGGGCGGAACATGTCAAGATCGTCGGCCGCACGCGCGACTGGTTGCGCTACGAGGTGCCCGACCACTTCATCAAGCGGGAGATCCGCGGCCACTACCGCGGCCAGAAGCAGATTTGGTTCCTGTTGCGCATGTGCGCGCGCGACAACGACGTCAACCTGCGCCTGACCGACCATCCCGAGTTCGACGCCTGGCGCTGGCACGACTACTGGGTGCCGCTGGACGTGGTGATCGAATTCAAGCGCGAGGTCTACCAGCGCGCGCTGCAGGAGCTGTCGCGCTTCCTGACCTGGCCGGCCAACGGCCACGAGCGGCGCCACCACGGTTCGCGCTATCTGCGCCAGCCGCATCCGCCGCGCCCGGCGGCCGAGGCAACGGCGGCGCCCTGCGGCACCACGGGGCCGGCCGAGGCGGCGCCGGCTGAAGCGCCGCCGGCCACCGAGCCGCAAAAGAAGATCGGCTAAACAAAAACGGGACAGTCTGACTGTCCCGTTTTTTTATGGGCGCGCCGCGGCCCCTCACTCGATGCGGCAAGCCTCGGCAAACGCCAGGCGCGGCGCGCGCGGACGCAGCTTGGCGATGTCGCCGTAGCCCAGGTTGCACAGGAAGTTGGACTTGACCGGCGTGCCGGCAAAGAAGGCCGCGTCCACCTTGGCGTTGTCGAAGCCGGACATCGGCCCGCAGTCGAGGCCGATCGCGCGCGCCGCCAGGATCAGATAGCCGCCCTGCAGCGAGGAATTGCGGAAGGCGGTGGACTGGATCGCCGCGTCGTTGCCGGCGAACCAGGAGCGGGCGTCCACCGCCGGCGACAGCTGCGGCAGCTTTTCGTAGAACTCCATGTCCATGCCGATGATCACGGTGACCGGCGCCGCCATGGTCTTGTCGGCGTTGCCGGCCGACAGCGCCGGCAGCAGCCGCGCCTTGGCCTCCGGCGAGCGCACGAACACCAGCCGCGCCGGCGAACCATTGGCCGAGGTCGGCGCCCATTTCATCAGCTCGTACAGCTGCTCGAGCTGGGCGTCGCTGATGGCGCGATCCTGCCAGCCGTTGTGGGTGCGGGCGTTGTGGAACAGGGTGTCGAGGGCGGTCTGGTCGAGCATGGGGTGATCCTTCAAGGTTGAGAAAATACGGTGGTGGCGGTGCGCATTGTGGCCAGCGGGTACAATGGCGCCATGTTTAATCCATCTTCCGACGACGTGCGCCGCTTCTTTTGCGAGGTCTACCGCAAGCAGCGCGCCAACGAGATCCTGACGCCGCTAGAAACCATGGCGGGCGACTGGGTGCGCCACCATCCCGAATACCACGACCTGCTGGCCGACGTCGAGCACGCGCTCACGCGCGACTACTCGGTGGGCGGCGCGCAGGCCAATCCGTTTTTACACTTGTCGATGCACCTGTCGATCGACGAGCAGATCTCGATCGACCAGCCGCGCGGCATCCGCGACGCCGCCACCGCGCTCACGCTCAAGCTCGACGACGCGCACGCGGCGCAGCATGAAATCATGGAGTGTCTGGGCGAGATGATCTGGACCGCCCAGCGCAACGGCACGCCGCCGGACGGCGGCGCCTACATCGAGGCGATCAGGCGCCGCCTCTGAACAGCTGGGGTCGTGTCCGAATGTCAGACCTGACCCCATTGTTTTAGCGGTGCACCGCCAGCGTGCCCGGCAGGCTGTGCAGGTAGGCCGCCAGGTCCTTGATGTCCTGGTTGCTCAGCGGTTTGACCTGGCCGGTCATGATGGCGTTGTTGCGGCCGTTGGCGCCGTCGCCCCGCTTGTAGGCGGTCAGCGCGTGCTCCAGGTAGTCCTTGTGCTGGCCCGCCAGCTTCGGATAGGTCGGGTCGATCGGGCTGTTGAAGTCCTTGCCGTGGCAGGCGAAGCAGCTGTATTTGTCGGCCAGCGCCTTGCCGGCGTCGATGTTGCCGCCGGCGATGGCGGAGAAGGAGGCGCAGCACAGCACGGCGGTGATCAGTTTTTTCATGGGCTCGCTCCTCATTTCGCGGCGGTGGCGGTGGCGGTCTGCTGCGAATAGAACGCGGCGACGTCGGCGATGTCCTGGTCCGACAGGCTGGTGGCGATGCCCTTCATCGACGGGTGCTTGCGGTCGCCCTTCTGGTACGCCTTGAGCGCGCTCTCGATATACTTGGCCGACTGGCCGCCGATCATCGGCACCTGGAACACTTCGGGGAAGGTGGCCTTGTAGCCGGGGATCCCGTGACATCCAATACACATTTCAATCTTCGCTTTGGCGTTCTGGGCGTTGCCCACGATGTCCGCCGCCGTGGCGATTTGAGCTAGGCCTGCGAGCACGAGAAGTGCGGTGATTTTTTTCATGGTATTTGCAAGGTAAGTAATCGGATACTACCGCGGATGCAAAACTTGACTTTTGCACTATTAATCTGCGATTCTAACTCAAGACTTTCAGCGACGCTACAGGGAATCATTGCCGCCGCAACACACTGTCCGGCCCGCCCCACCCGAGCACCTCCTCTAGCGAACTCCCCTATACTGTCGCTACTCCCTTCTTTTTGAGACCGACACGCATGCACGCCCCACAACGCTTTGAAGGCTCCGACCAGTACGTCGCGACCCATGACCTGAAACTGGCCGTGAATGCGGCTTTGACGCTGCAACGCCCGCTGCTGATCAAGGGCGAGCCGGGCACCGGCAAGACCATGCTGGCCGAGGAGGTGGCGGCCGCGCTGGACATGCCGCTGATGCAGTGGCACATCAAGTCCACCACCAAGGCCCAGCAGGGGTTGTATGAATACGACGCCGTGTCGCGTTTGCGCGACTCCCAGCTGGGCGACGAGCGCGTGCGCGACATCCACAACTACATCGTCAAGGGCGTGCTGTGGCAGGCCTTCACCGCGCCCGAGCCGGTGGTGCTGCTCATCGACGAGATCGACAAGGCCGACATCGAGTTCCCCAACGACCTGCTGCGCGAACTGGACCGCATGGAGTTCTATGTGTACGAGACGCGCGAGATGGTGCAGGCCAAGCACCGCCCGCTGGTCATCATCACCTCCAACAACGAGAAGGAGCTGCCGGACGCCTTCCTGCGCCGCTGCTTCTTCCACTACATCAAGTTCCCGGACCGCGACACGATGGAACAGATCGTCGCCGTGCACTATCCGCACCTGAAGCGGGAGCTGCTGGCGCAGGCGCTGCAGACGTTTTACGAGGTGCGCGAGGTGCCGGGCCTGAAGAAGAAGCCGTCCACCTCGGAATTCCTCGACTGGCTCAAGCTGCTGCTGGCCGAGGACATCCCGCCCGAGGCGCTGCGCGGCCAGGACGCCAAGGCCATCGTGCCGCCGCTGCACGGCGCCCTGCTCAAGAACGAGCAGGACGTGCACCTGTTCGAGCGCCTGGTGGCGATGAACCGGGCCAACCGATGATGCACCAGCTCGCCCGCCCCGCCGCCCCGGTCGCTCCCGTCACGCTGGAACTGCACGGCGTGCGCCTCGAACCGCTCGGCCCGCAGCACGCGGACGGCCTGCGCGCTGCCGCCCACGACGGCCAGCTGTGGACCCTGCGCGTGACCTCGGTGCCCGAGCCGGACCAGGTCGACGCCTACATCGCCACCGCGCTGGAGATGCGCCCCGGCCGGCTGGCGTTCGCCGTGGTCGACGTCGCCAGCGGCGCGGTGCTCGGCACCACCAGCTACCACGACATCGTGCCGGCCATCGCCCGGCTCGAGATCGGCTACACCTGGTACGCCAAGAGCCGCCAGCGCAGCCACGTCAACACCACCTGCAAGCTGCTGTTGATGACGCACGCGTTCGAGACGCTGGGCGCGGCGCTGGTGGGCCTGCGCACCGACAATTTCAACTTCGCCTCGCAGGCCGCCATCGAGCGCCTGGGCGCGAAGAAGGACGGCGTGCTGCGCCACCATGCGCTGCGCCGCGACGGCACCGTGCGCGACACCGTCATGTACAGCATCGCGGCCGGCGAGTGGCCGGAGGTCAAGGCGCAGCTGCGCTACAAGCTGGCGCTGCACGGGACCCGCTGACATGCTGATCGACTTCTTCTTCACCCTCAAGGACGCCAGGATCCCGGTCACGATCAAGGAGTTCCTGACCCTGCTCGAGGCCATGCAGAAAAGCGTGATCGGCGCCTCGATGGACGAGTTTTACTATCTGGCGCGCCTGACCCTGGTCAAGGACGAGGCCCACTTCGACAAGTTCGACCGCGCCTTCGCGCTGTACTTCAAGGGCATCAACGCCGCCTTCGAGAGCAATGGCGCCATCCCGCTGGACTGGCTGGTCAAGCGCATGCAGCGCGAGCTGAGCGAGGAGCAGAAGGCCCAGCTGGAGAAATTCGGCTACGATAAATTGATGGACCGCCTGGCCGAGCTGCTCAAGGAACAGAAGGAGCGCCACGAGGGCGGCAGCAAGTGGATCGGCACCGGCGGCACCTCGCCATTCGGCAACGGCGGCACCAATCCCGAGGGCGTGCGCATCGGCGGCAAGGGCGGCAACCGCAGCGCGGTCAAGGTGTGGGAGGCGCGCGCCTACAAGGACTACGACGGCGAGCGCGAGATCGGCACCCGCAACATCAAGGTGGCGCTGCGCCGCCTGCGCAAGTTCGCGCGCCAGGGCGCCGAGGAGGAACTGGCGCTGGACGCCACCATCCGCGCCACCGCCAACAACGCCGGCTACCTCGATATCAAGATGCAGCCCGAGCGCAAGAACAACATCAAGGTGCTGATGCTGTTCGACGTCGGCGGCACCATGGACGACCACATCGAGCGCACCGAGGAGCTGTTCTCGGCCGCCAAGACCGAGTTCAAGAACATGGAGTTCTTCTACTTCCACAACTGCGTGTACGACTACATGTGGAAGAACAACCGGCGCCGCCACGCGGAGCGCTTCCCGACCTGGGACATCCTGCGCAAGTACCCGCCCGACACCAAGCTGATCTTCGTGGGCGACGCCACCATGAGCCCCTACGAGGTGCTGCAGCCGGGCGGCTCGGTCGAGTACAACAACGAGGAGGCCGGCAGCGCGTGGCTGGCGCGCTTCACCAGCGCCTTCCCCAAGTTCGCCTGGCTCAATCCCGAGCCGGAGGGCGTGTGGCAGTACCGGCAGTCGGTGGCCATCATCCACCAGCTGATGAACGGGCGCATGTTCCCGCTGACCATGGACGGCCTGGAGCGCGCGATGCGGACGCTGAGCAAATGAGCCGTCTGGTGCGGGCGCTACAATTTTAAACAAACCATTGCTTGTCAACGTATCGTACGACGTATAGCCTGTCTTTTCTTTATGCTGTAGGCCCCCGACCGCAGATACAGACCGCAGGTGTTTATGCTTCGAACCAGAAAAATCCAGCTGCGCCTGCGCAGCGTGGCGCGCCACGCCAGCGTCCGCCTGGTGTGGACCTTTTTGCTGCTGCTGGCCGCGCTGATCGTGCTGCTCGACCTCGACACCGGCGCCTCCATCTCCTATTCGCCCTTCTTGGTGGCGCCGACCGCGCTGGCGGCCTGGCTGCTGGGGCGGCGCGGCGCGCTGCTGTTTGTCGTGCTCTCCAGCGCGGCCCGCGTGTACGACTACGCCACCACCCGCGGCCTGCACGACGGCCCCGCCCTGCTGCTGTACGAGCTGGCGCAAAGCGCCGCGCTGTACGGCCTGGTCGCGCTGCTGGTGCTGTACCTGCGCGGCCGGCGCGACGCGCTGCTGCGCCACGCGCGCAAGGTGCGCGCGGCCGCGCGCCGCGAGCGCCACCGCCGCCGGCTCGACTCGGCCATCCGCCGCGCCGTGCCCGGGGACGTCGACGCCATCATCCGCCTGACCACCTCGGGCGGCGAGAGCGGCGGCTTCGACCAGTCCGTCACCGACGGCGTGCGCCAGGCCGCGCTGGCCGCCTCCTTCACCGCCGGCATCGTCGACGGCGCCGCGCTGCGCGACCTGTGGAGCGGCGGCACCGCCACGGTGCCGATCGAGTTCTGGGTGTGCGAGATCGACGCCCGCGTGGTCGGCTACATGATGATCCTGGGCGTCGACGCGCAGAAGGGCATGCAGCGCGAGCTGCACGCGATGGTGGTCGAGGACACCTACCGCGGCCACGGCGTGGGCGCCATGATGGTGGACTTCTTCTGCACCCACTACAAGCACCGCCGCCTGCTGTCGGCCTGCCGCGACGGCTCGGCCATGCTGCACATGCTGACGCGGCGCGGCTTCGCGCTGCTGACCCGCAGCGACCACGGCTACCTGATCCTGGCGCGCGACTAGCGCGACTAGCGCGGCCGGCGCGGCCGGGGCGCTCCGGCCTCAGGCCGGCAGCTGCAGCCGGTAGCCCACCGCGGTCTCGGTCAGCAGGTAGCGCGGCTGGGTGGGGTCGGCCTCCAGCTTGTGGCGCAGGTGGCCCATGTAGATGCGCAGGTAGTGGCCGTTCTCGGACTGCGACGGGCCCCACACGGCGCGCAGCAGCTGCGGGTTGCTCATCACGCGCCCGGCGTTGCCGACCAGGACCGCCAGCAGCCGGTACTCGGTCGGCGTCAGGTGCACCGGCGCGCCGCCGCGCGTGACGCGCCGGTTCTGCAGGTCGACCGCGACGTCGCCAAAGCGCACCACGCCGCCGTGGTCGGCGGCCGGCTGGCGCTGGCGCCGCAAGGTGGCGCGCACCCGCGCCAGCAGCTCGCCCACGCCGAACGGCTTGGTCAAATAATCGTCGGCGCCGGCGTCCAGCGCGCGGATCTTGTCGGCCTCGTTCACGCGCGCCGACAGCACGATCACCGGCACGCCGGACCACTTGCGCAGGTCGGTCATGAAGTCGATGCCGTCGCCGTCCGGCAGCCCGAGGTCGAGCACCACCAGGTCCGGCTTGCGGGTGCCGGCGTCGATCAGGCCGCGCTGCAGGGTGGCCGCCTCGTGCACCTGCCAGCCCTCCTCCTCCAGCGCGGCGCGCACGAAGCGGCGGATCTGCGGTTCGTCTTCCACCAGCAGCGCGGTGGGGGCGGTGTCGGGGGTGTTCAGGGGATTCAGGGGATTCATGCGGTTCCTTCGGTTTCCGGGTCCGGCATGGCCGGCGGGGTGCCCAGCGGCAGCGTCATGACGAAGGCCGCGCCGCCCAGCGGCGACGGCGCGGCGTGGATGCGGCCGCCGTGCGCGTCGACGATGGCGCGGCAGATCGCCAGCCCCAGTCCCACGCCCGGCTTGGCCGATTCGCGCTCGCCACGGGTGAATTTCTCGAACACGGCTTCCTCGCGCCCGGGCGGCAGGCCGGGGCCGTCGTCGCACACCATGACGTCGATCCAGGCGCCGCGCAGCGCGGCGGCGATCTCGACGCGCGAACCGGGCGGCGTGTACTTGGCGGCGTTCTCCAGCAGGTTGCACAGCACCCGCTCGATCAGCACGGCGTCAAAGCGCAGCAGCGGCAGCGCGGCCGGCAGGTGGGTGCGCACCGTGTGCCCCCGCAGCTGCGCGGCGCTGGCGCGCAGCGCGCTGCCCACCACCTCCTCCAGCGCCTGCCATTGCAGGTTGAACTTGACCTCGCCGCTCTGGATGCGCGCCATGTCGAGCAGGTTGGCCACCAGGGCGCTCATGCGCAGCGACTCGTGGTGCAGCAAGGTGGCGGTTTCCAGCTGGGCCGGCGCCAGCGGCGGGCGCGAGCCGGCCAGCGATTCGGACAGGCCCACCAGCGACGTCAACGGCGTGCGCAGGTCGTGCGACAGCGCCGCCAGCAGCGAGTTGCGCAGCCGCTCGGACTCCATGTTGACCAGCGCGTTCTGCGCCACCTCGATGTAGTGCACCCGCTCGAGCGCGATCGCGGCCAGCGCGGCGAAGGTGTCGAGTTGCTGGCGCTGCTCCGGGATCAGCATCCAGTGCCGCTGCTCCGGCTCGATCGCCAGCACGCCGCGGGTGCGCATCGGCGCCACCAGCGGCAGGTAGAAGATGCGGCTGGCCGGCAACGTGTCCGTGCCCAGGCCGGCGCTTTCGGCGCGGTCGAAGGCCCATTGCGCGATGCCGATGTCGAGCACCGTGCGGTGCTGGCGCGCGGCGGCGTCGGTCCCGCGCGGCGCCGGCGCGGCGGCCGGCGCCAGCAGGCGGCCGGCGTCGTCCGGCATCAGCAGCGTGGCGCGGGCGCGGAAGGCGCGCTGGATGAAGCCTTGCGTGATGTCGAAGATCTGCTCGGTCTGCAGCGCGCCGGACAGCTCGCGCGCGAACTCGTACAGCGCGCGCGAGCGCTTCTCGCGGTGCGACGCCACCCGCGCCTGGAAGCGCAGGTCGGCCGTCAGGTGGCCGGTGATCAGGCCCACCGCCAGCATCACCACGAAGGTGACCAGGTACTGGAAGTCCGACACGGCGAAGGTGAAGCGCGGCGGCACGAAGAAGAAGTCGAAGCAGGCCACGCTGACGCAGGTGGCCAGCACCGACGGCCCGCGCCCGAAGCGCACCGCCACCAGCACCACCACCAGCAGGAACAGCATGGCGATGTTGGCCAGGTCGAGGTAGGCCAGCAGCGGCGTGGCCAGCAAGGCGGTGGCCAGGCTGGCGCCGCCGGCGGCGAGGTAGCCGAACGCGCGCTTGCGCGCCAGCGCGGCGGCCGGCTCGCCGTCCGGGCCCACGTCGGCCGCGCCGGCGCGGGTGGACGGCGCCGACTCCTTGCTGGGCGCGCCGATCTCCACCAGGTCGATGTCGGGCGCGTGGCGCGCCAGGCGCTTGATGTGCGGCTGGCGCCACGGCCAGGTCGGGTGGGCGCGCCCCAGCACGATCTTCGACAGGTTGTGGCCGCGCGCGTAGTCCACCGCGGCCCGCGCGATGTCGTGGCCCGCCACCACGGCGGTGGCCGCGCCCAGGTCCCCGGCCAGCTTGAGCGTCTTGAGGATGCGCTCGCGCTGCGCGGCCGGCAGCCGCTGCAGCGCCGGCGTCTCGATGTAGATCGCGTGCCAGCCGGTGCCCAGCTGGCTGGCCAGGCGCGCCGTGCTGCGCACCGTGTGCTCGCCGCCCGGCCGCGGGCCGACGCACGCCAGCAGCGCGGCGCCGGTCTTCCAGATGTCGCCGATCGACTGCTCGACGCGGTAGGCGCGCACGTCGTCCTCGACGCGGTCGGCGGTGCGGCGCAGCGCCAGCTCGCGCAGCGCGATCAGGTTGCCCTTGCGGAAAAAATTGCGGGCCGCTCGCTCGGCCTGCTGTTCCTTGTACACCTTGCCGGCCTTCAGGCGCGCCAGCAGCTCGTCGGCCGGAATGTCGACCAGCACCACCTCGTCGGCCTGGTCGAACACCGTGTCGGGCACGGTCTCGCCCACGCGGATGCCGGTGATGCCGCCCACCACGTCGTTCAGGCTTTCCAGGTGCTGCACGTTGACCGTGGTCAGCACGTCGATGCCGGCGTCCAGCAGTTCCTCGACGTCCTGCCAGCGCTTGGGGTGGCGCGAGCCGGGCGCGTTCGAGTGCGCCAGTTCGTCCATCAGGATCAGCGGCGGGCGCCGCGCCAGCGCGCCGTCCAGGTCGAACTCGGCCAGCCGCCTGCCGCGGTGCGCCACCTGCCGCGGCGGCAGCACGTCCAGCCCCTCCAGCATGGCCGCGGTGTCGCCGCGGCCGTGGGTCTCGATCACGCCGACCAGCACCGGCTGGCCGTCGGCCCGCAGCTTGCGGGCGGCCGCCAGCATGGCGTAGGTCTTGCCGACGCCGGCCGAGGCGCCGAAGTAGATGCGCAGCTTGCCGCGCGCAGCCTTGCGGTCCAGCGCCTGCACCTGGGCCAGCAGGGCGTCCGGGTCGGGCCGCTCTTTATCGTTGGGGAACATGAAGATCGCTAAAAATGCAGATTCAGCGAGTATGCGCACTTTCCGCGTCCAGCGCCAGATTGAGCGCCAGCACGTTCACGCGCGGTTCGCCGAAAAAGCCCATGAGCTGCGAACGGCGCTGGGCGTCGATCAGGGCCTGCACCCGGGCCGGGTCCAGCCGGCGCGCGGCGGCGACGCGCGCCACCTGGTACCGGGCGCCGGCCACGCTGAGCTCGGGATCGACGCCGCTGGCCGAGGCGGTGACCAGGTCGACCGGGACCGGCAGCGGGTTGGGCCGGCCCTGCGGCTCGGCCGCCCTGAGCGCGTCGATGCGGCCCTTGACGGCGTCGGTCTGCGCCGGGTTCAGCGGGCCGAGGTTGCTGCCGCCGGAATTGGCGGCGTTGTTGGGCATCGGGCCGGTGGCCGACGGCCGGCCCCAGAAGTACTTGGGCGACGAGAAGGACTGGCCGATCAGCGCGGAGCCGATTGCCTTGCCGTTCACCTCGACGAGGCTGCCGGCCGCCTGCGCCGGGAACACCGCGCCGGCCACGCCGGTCACGGCCAGCGGATACAGCACGCCGCACAGCGCGGTCAGGGCGCCGAACAGCACCAGGGCGGGACGAATGGGGGATGTCATGGTTACTCCGTACGGTTAGACGAGATGGAACATGGTCAGCACCACGTCGATCAGTTTGATGCCGGCGAACGGCAGCACCAAGCCGCCCACGCCGTACACCCAGATGTTACGGCGCAGCAGCGCGGCGGCGCCGATGGCGCGGTAGCGCACGCCCTTCAACGCCAGCGGGATCAGGAACACGATGATCAGCGCGTTGAAGATCACCGCCGACATGATGGCCGAGTTCGGGCTGTTCAACCGCATGACGTCGAGCGCCTTCAGCGCCGGGAAGGTGCCCACGAACGCGGCCGGGATGATGGCGAAATACTTGGCCACGTCGTTGGCGATCGAGAACGTGGTCAGCGAGCCGCGCGTCATCAGCATCTGCTTGCCGATTTCAACGATCTCCAGCAGCTTGGTCGGGTTCGAATCCAGGTCCACCATGTTGCCGGCCTCCTTGGCCGCCTGCGTGCCGGAGTTCATCGCCACCGCCACGTCGGCCTGGGCCAGCGCCGGCGCGTCGTTGGTGCCGTCGCCCGTCATGGCCACCAGCCGGCCCTCGGCCTGGTAGCTGCGGATCAGCTTGAGCTTGTCCTCCGGCGTGGCCTCGGCCAGGAAGTCGTCCACGCCCGCCTCGGCCGCGATGGCGGCCGCGGTCAGCTGGTTGTCGCCGGTGATCATCACGGTCTTGATGCCCATGCGGCGCAGCTCGGCGAAGCGCTCCTTGATGCCGCCCTTGACGATGTCCTTGAGCTCGACCACGCCCATCACCCGGCCGGCGTCCACCACCACCAGCGGCGTGCTGCCGCGCCGCGCCACGTCGTCCACCGCGCGCGCCACCTCGGCCGGATACGGCCGGCCCATGGCCTCGACGTACTGGCGCACCGTGTCGGCCGCGCCCTTGCGCACCACGCGCACCGGGGCGTCCGCCGCGCCCGGTTCGCCCGGCTGGCCCGGCTCGCCCAGGTCGACGCCGCTCATGCGGGTCTGCGCGGTGAACGGCACGAACACCGCGTTCAGCGCCGCCATCTCGCGCTCGCGGATGTTGAACTTCTGCTTGGCCAGCACCACGATGCTGCGCCCTTCCGGCGTGTCGTCGGCCAGCGAGGCCAGTTGCGCCACGTCGGCCAGCTGCTGCTCGGTCACGCCCGGCGCCGGCATGAAGGCCGAGGCCTGGCGGTTGCCCAGCGTGATGGTGCCGGTCTTATCGAGCAGCAGCACGTCGACGTCGCCGGCCGCCTCCACCGCGCGGCCCGAGGTGGCGATCACGTTGGCCTGCATCATGCGGCTCATGCCGGCCACGCCGATGGCCGACAGCAGGCCGCCGATGGTGGTCGGGATCAGGCACACCAGCAGCGCGATCAGCACCGTGATGCTGATCGGCGAGCCGGACTTGGCCGCCTCCACCGAGAACAGCGAGAACGGCAGCAGGGTCACGGTCACCACCAGGAACACGATGGTCAGCGCCACCAGCAGGATGGTCAGGGCGATCTCGTTGGGCGTCTTCTGGCGCTTGGCGCCCTCCACCATCGAGATCATGCGGTCGAGGAAGGTCTCGCCCGGATTGGCGGTGACCCTGACCACCAGCCAGTCCGACAGCACGCGGGTGCCGCCCGTGACGGACGAGAAGTCGCCGCCCGACTCGCGGATCACCGGCGCCGATTCGCCGGTGATGGCGCTCTCGTCGACCGAGGCCACGCCTTCGATCACCTCGCCGTCGATGGGGATCGTGTCGCCCGCCTCGACCAGCACGAAGTGGCCCTTGCGCAGCTCGGCGGCCGGCTGCGGCAGCCAGGTGGTGCCGTGCTTGGGCGAGGCCAGCTTCTTGGCCGTGACCGACTGCTTCAGGCTGCGCAGCGAGGCCGCCTGCGCCTTGCTGCGGCCCTCGGCCAGCGCCTCGGCGAAGTTCGCGAACAGCACCGTGAACCACAGCCAGATGCTGGTGGCCAGGATGAAGCCCGGCGCCGCCTCGCCCTGGCCATACAGCGCCTGGGCGTACAGCAGCGTGGTGATGATGCTGCCGACGTAGACCACGAACATGACCGGGCTGCGCACCTGCACGCGCGGGCTCAGCTTGCGGAACGCGTCGACGATGGCCGGCACCAGCAGCTCGGAGTCGAACAGCCGCAGCTTGCCGGCGGGAGGATTGGACAACAGCGGCATCTCTTTGTGAGTAGCTTGTGACATGGTGATTCCTTATTTGGCAAACAGCTGCAGGTGTTCGACCACGGGGCCGAGCGCCAGCGCCGGGACGTAATTGAGCACGCCGACCAGGGCGACCACGCCCACCAGCAGGCCGACGAAGATCGGGCCGTGGGTCGGCAGCGTGCCGGAGTTGACCTCCAGGCGCTGCTTGCCGGCCAGCGAGCCGGCGATCGCCAGGATCGGCACGATCACGCCGAAGCGGCCGAACCACATGGCGATGGCCAGCATGGTGTTGTAGAACGGCGTGTTGGCCGACAGCCCGCCGAAGGCGCTGCCGTTGTTGTTGGCGGCCGACGAGAACGCGTACAGGATCTCCGAGAAGCCGTGCGCGCCGGGGTTGAGGATGCCCGCCTTGCCGGCGTCGCACATGACGGCGATGGCGGTGCCGGCCAGCACCAGGGTCGGCGTGACCAGGATGGCGATCGAGGTCATTTTCATTTCATACGACTGGATCTTCTTGCCCAGGTATTCGGGCGTGCGGCCGATCATCAGGCCGGCGATGAACACCGCCATGATGGCGAAGATCAGCATGCCGTACAGGCCGGAGCCGACGCCGCCGAAGATCACCTCGCCGAACTGCATCAGCAGCATCGGGATCATGCCGCCGATCGGCATGAAGGAGTCGTGCCAGGCGTTGACCGCGCCGCACGAGGCGGCCGTGGTCACGGCCGCGAACAGCGTGCTGGCGCTGATGCCGAAGCGCGCCTCCTTGCCTTCCATATTGCCGCCCGCTTGCAGCGCGCTCACCGACTGGTCGACGCCCAGCGCCTGCAGCGCGGGGTGGGCCTGCTGCTCGGCGCCCATCACCGTGACGGTGCAGGCCACGAACAGCAGCGTCATGGCGGCCAGCACGGCCCAGCCCTGGCGCTGGTCGCCGACCATGCGGCCGAAGGCGAAGCACAGGCCGGTCGGGATCAGGAAGATCGCCAGCATCTGCGCGAAGTTGGTCAGCGCGGTGGGATTCTCGTAGGGGTGGGCCGAGTTGGCGTTGAAGAAGCCGCCGCCGTTGGTGCCCAACATCTTGATCGCTTCCTGCGAGGCGACCGGGCCCATGGCGATGGTCTGGGTCGAGGTGGTCAGCGTCTCGGTGACCGGCTCGCCCTTGGCGTCCTTCAGCGGCTGGCCGTCGGCGTCGACTTTCGGCTGCGTGTAGGTGACCGGGTCCATCAGGGCCACGTCCTTGTAGGCCGAGAAGTTCTGGATCGCGCCCTGCCCCACCAGGAACACGGCGAACAGGAACGACAGCGGCAGCAGCACGTACAGCATGGAGCGGGTGACGTCGACCCAGAAGTTTCCGATCGATTTGGCCGAGCGCGACGAGAAGCCGCGAATCAGCGCGTAGGCCACGGCGATGCCGGTGGCAGCCGAGAAGAAGTTCTGGCCGGCCAGCACCAGCATCTGGGTCAGGTAGCTCATGGTCGTTTCGCCGCCGTAGCCCTGCCAGTTGGTGTTGGAGACGAAGCTGACCGCGGTGTTGAACGAGGAATCGGCGCTGACGTTGGCCATGCCTTGCGGATTAAGCGGCAGGAAAGCCTGCACGCGCTGCAGGCCGTAGGTCGCCAGCGCGCCCAGGCCGTTGAACAGCATCAGCGCGATGGCGTAGGCTTTCCAGTTCTGGCCCTCGACCTTGCCGTCCTTGCCGGCGATGCCGGCGGTGCGGTACAACAGGGATTCGATCTTGCCCAGCCAGCCGAGACCGCGCATTGGGCTGACTGCAGCGCCGCCGTCGCCAACACGCGCCAGCAGGATGCCCAGCGGGTACGACAACGCCAGCAGCGCGACCAGGAACACCACCAGCAGGAGGATGGATTGGGTCGTCATCACAGATCCTCCGCTTTCAACAGGGCCACCACCAGATAGACCAGCAGGCCGGCTGCGGCCAGCGCTCCAATCAGATAGAAGGCGTTCATTGCTTGCCTCCCAATTTGTCGCAACCGGCGGCGAACGCCACGATCGCGCCAAAGAAGACCACCAATGCGCCGATAAAAACTATGTCCATCACACCCCTCACAGGTCTTGTTTTGATACTGAGAAGGTTAGCGATTGGGGTCTAAAGATTGTGTAAAGACTTGGGGACGGGGTGTAAACAAACCGTAAAAATCCGGCGGGAGTATGTGTATGGGGTGCTGTTTTGAAGTCCCTGCTCTGGAATTTACTGCTTTTTGGACTGGATCCTACTGATTGAACCTTCTTTCTGTCCGCTGGTCTAAAAGAGTAGGAAAGAGTCCAAACCAGTGGAGAACGCAGTCATGAAGAGTACAGTGAGTGTAAAAGTCCCCACCCATACCCTGCTCGACCTGATCGAACAGGCCGGCGTGAACGGCGAATCGCAAGACCCGTCGGCGATCGTCCTGAAGGCGGTGGAATTCTGGCTGGCCGCGCAGCAGAAACGCGAGCCGGCCGAAGCGGCCGCCGAGGTACGCGGCTACCAATGGAAATCGCTGTTTCTGCCGGAAGGCACGCTGATACATTGCACCATCCACGGCGAGCGGTACAGCGCCATCGTGGAAGGCGACGCCATCGTGCATCAGGGGCGCGAGCTGTCGCCCAACCAGTTCGCCGCGCTGCACGCCGAGAGCGTGCGCAACGCCTGGAACGACTTGTACATCCGCCGTCCCGGCGACAAATTCTACAAAACCGCCAGCCGGCTGCGGCGCGAACAGGCCGCCGCCAACCAAGCCACCCGCCCCCGTCCCGAGGCGCCCGCCGCGCCAGCCATCCCGGCGCACGCGCAAGCCGCGCCCTGCCCGCCCGCGCAAGCCGCGCAAGCCGAACAGGCCACCCCGTCCCGCGACGCCATGCCCGGCCAAGGCTGGACGCAGCCCGAACGCCGCAAGTTCCGCTTCCGGCTGGAGGACGTCGCCTTCGAATGAAAACGCTTTATCGACACGCCCATGATCGGGGCGCGCACCCGGTCAGAACACCTTGCTGATGGTCAGCTGCAGCGCGGCCTTGCCGAGGAACTTGCCGTTGGCCGGCGACGCGTAGGCGGTCCTGCCGGCGTTGGTGCCGATCACCGCCAGCGCGCCGGTCACAACGCCAAAGTCCCTGGTGGCGCCGATCTTCCAGTCGCTGTAGCTGGCCGCGCCGTTATGCTTGACGTTCTGGTGGCCGGCATGAAGATTAACCGTATAGCCCTCGCCCGCCTCGAGGTTGGCGCCCAGGTCCACATAGCCGCTGTTCTTGCTGTCGACGAAACCAAACAGGTTGGTCACCGAATGCGAGTACTTGATATACGCCGGGCCGTAACCCAGCTGCCCATACACCTCGGTGGTGTCGGCGTTGGCGAAACCGCCGGCGTGCGCCAGTCCGTTCGAAGGATAAACATAGGCCAGCACACCCACGTCGTAGGCCAGGTCCGCGCCGAGCTGCCCGCGCCTGCCGCCGTAGACATCCCACTCGACATCGCCACCACCACCGGCATCCTTGGTCCACTTGATGGTCGACAGCCAGGTGCCGGCATAGAAGCCGGTGGGATTATTCGTGTAGTCAAAGCCGCCCTGCAGCGCCGGTTTCAGGCGCGTCTGCGAGATGCCGCGATAACGGTAGTCGCTGACCACCGCCGCGTTGAAGCTGGTTTCGTTGTCCGCCTTGGCGGCCGGCGCAGCGTCCTCCGCGCGCGCCTGCGTGCCCAAAAAAGCGGCGGCAACGGCCGCGGCGCATATCAATTTCTTCATGCTGGGAGCCCGTCTTTCTGTCGTTTCGATACCAAACAGCTTATCGGCCCCCCCGTAAAAACGGTCTAAAAAGGCGGGCCGGGCCTGTAAACATCGTGTATAAATTGCCCCGCGCGGTTTTTTTGCCGCGATTCAGCCCGGTTGAGGATAGAATACGCAAACGTCCGCATAAAACTGTACATAAACCCAGTATCGAAATTATCAGCTTGATCACGTATGGCCACTAAAAAACCAGTTTCCGACTACAGCGAAGCATCCATCCGGGTCCTCAAGGGGCTCGAACCCGTCAAGCAACGCCCGGGCATGTACACCCGCACCGAGAATCCGCTGCACATCATCCAGGAGGTGATCGACAATGCCTCGGACGAGGCGCTGGGCGGACATTGCAAAAACATCATCGTCACGCAGAACGCCGACGGCAGCATCACCGTGGAAGACGACGGCCGCGGCATCCCGGTCGGCCTGCACCCGGAAGAGGGCGTGCCGACGGTGGAAATCGTCTTCACCCGCCTGCACGCGGGCGGCAAGTTCGACAAGGGCTCGGGCGGCGCCTACGCCTTCTCGGGCGGCCTGCACGGGGTCGGCGTGTCGGTCACCAACGCGCTGTCCAAGCGGCTGGAGATCACCGTCTGGCGCAAGGAGCCCGACGGCACCGGCCTGCACAAGCTGGCCTTCGAGCACGGCGACGTGGTCGAGCCGCTGTCGTCCGTGGTGGCCCCGCGCGACGGCAAGAAGTCCGGCACCCGCGTCACCGCCTGGCCGGACGCCAAGTATTTCGACTCCCCCGCCATCTCGCAGACCGAGCTGCAGCGCCTGCTGCGCTCCAAGGCCGTGCTGCTGCCGGGCGTGTCCGTCACGCTGACCAACGCCAAGACCGGCGAATCGCAAACCTGGCAGTACAACGACGGCCTGCGCGGCTACCTGACCGAGGCGCTGGCCCAGGCCACCGACGGCGAGACCCTGATCCCGCTGTTCGAGGGCGCGCAGTTCGCCACGCCGGACGCCGAGGGCTTCGCCGAGGGCGAGGGCGCGGCCTGGGTGGTGGCCTGGACCGAACAGGGCGCCGTGGTGCGCGAATCCTACGTCAACCTGATCCCCACCCCCAACGGCGGCACCCACGAATCGGGCCTGCGCGACGGCCTGTACGGCGCGGTCAAGAACTTCGTCGAGATGCACTCGCTGCTGCCCAAGGGCGTCAAGCTGCTGCCCGAGGACGTGTTCGCGCGCGTCTCGTTCGTGCTGTCGGCCAAGGTGCTGGACCCGCAGTTCCAGGGCCAGATCAAGGAGCGCCTGAACTCGCGCGACGCGGTGCGGCTGGTGTCGACCTTCTCCAAGCCGGCGCTGGAATTGTGGCTGAACCACCACGTCGACTACGGCAAGAAGCTGGCCGAGCTGGTCATCAAGCAGGCGCAGTCGCGCCTGCGCTCGCTGCAGAAGGTCGAGAAGAAGAAGTCGTCCGGCGTGGCGGTCCTGCCGGGCAAGCTGACCGACTGCGAATCGTCGGACGCCACCCGCACCGAGCTGTTCCTGGTCGAGGGCGACTCGGCCGGCGGCTCGGCCAAGATGGGCCGCGACAAGGAATTCCAGGCCATCCTGCCGCTGCGCGGCAAGGTGCTCAACTCGTGGGAGACCGACAAGGACCGCCTGTTCGCCAACAACGAGATCCACGACATCTCGGTGGCGATCGGGGTCGACCCGCACGGCGTCGACAGCACGCCCGACCTGTCCGGTCTGCGCTACGGCAAGATCTGCATCCTGTCCGACGCGGACGTGGACGGCTCGCACATCCAGGTGCTGCTGTTGACGCTGTTCTTCAGGCACTTCCCCGGCCTCATCGCCAACGGCAACATCTGCATCGCCCGCCCGCCGCTGTTCCGCGTGGACGCGCCGGCGCGCGGCAAGAAGCCGATCCAGAAGCTGTACGCGCTGGACGCCGGCGAGCTGACCGCGATCGAGGACAAGCTGCGCAAGGACGGCCTGAAGGAAGGCGCCTGGTCGATCTCGCGCTTCAAGGGCCTGGGCGAGATGAACGCCGAGCAGCTGTGGGAAACCACGATGAACCCGGACACCCGCCGGCTGCTGCCGGTGTCGCTGGGCGGCTACGGCCACGGCGAATCGGCCGCGCGCTTCAATATGCTGATGGGCAAAGGCGAAGCGGCCGCGCGCCGCGCCTGGATCGAAGAACACGGCAACGAAGCCGAAGCAGACATCTAATTAGAACCGAACTATGACTCAAGCAAATCTCTTTGACGAACCGGCGTCGCCTGAAGCCGCCGGCAAGCCTGCCGCGCCCGCGCAGCCGGCAGCATCCGCTCCGGCGGCGGCGCAGGCCGCGCACACCGGCGACATCGACGCGCAGGCCGACGACGCCGCGCATGCCGGCACCGGCGGCGATCACGGCAGCGCCAGCGTCTTCGGCGGCATGGGCGGCGAAAGCGGCGGCGCCGGCGGCAGCGGCAACGGCGGCGGCCATGGCGGCGACGGCGGCGGTCCGCTGGGCGACGGCGGCGACGGCGATGGCGGCGACACGCTGACCCTGTCCACCTTCGCCGAACGCGCCTACCTCGACTACGCCATCTCAGTGGTCAAGGGCCGCGCGCTGCCGGACGTGTGCGACGGCCAGAAGCCGGTGCAGCGCCGCATCCTGTACGCGATGAACGAAATGGGCCTGAACAGCACCGCCAAGCCGCGCAAGTCCGCCACCGTGGTGGGCGACGTGCTGGGCAAGCTGCACCCGCACGGCGACCAGTCGGTGTACGACGCCATGGTGCGCATGGCGCAGGACTTCTCGCTGCGCTACCCGCTGGTGGACGGCCAGGGCAACTTCGGCTCGCGCGACGGCGACGGCGCCGCAGCGATGCGCTACACCGAAGCCCGATTGACGCCGATCGCCAAGGTGCTGCTCGACGAGATCAACCTGGGCACCGTGGAATTCCAGGCCAACTACGACGGCTCGACCGAGGAACCATGCCTGCTGCCGGCGCGCCTGCCGATGGTGCTGCTCAACGGCGCCTCCGGCATCGCGGTCGGCCTGGCGACGGAAATCCCGTCGCACAACCTGGGCGAGGTGGCGCAGGCCGCCGTCGCCATGATCCGCAACCCGAAGATCAGCCACGGCGAACTGATGGCCATGATGCCCGGCCCGGACTTCCCGGGCGGCGGCCAGATCATCACCCCGCCGTCGCAGATCAGCGACATGTACGCGAGCGGCCGTGGCAGCATGAAGGTGCGCGCGCGCTGGAAGATCGAGGAACTGGCGCGCGGCCAGTGGCAGGCGGTGGTCACCGAACTGCCGCCGGGCACCTCGTCGCAGAAGGTGCTCGAGGAGATCGAGGAGCTGACCAACCCCAAGATCAAGATGGGCAAGAAGGCGCTGTCGCCGGAACAGCTGGCGCTCAAGTCGCTGATCCTCAATTCGCTCGACACCATCCGCGACGAATCGGGCCGCGCCGCGCCGGTGCGCCTGGTGTTCGAACCGAAATCGAAGAACCAGGACCAGACCGAATTCATGCTGCTGCTGCTGGCGCACACCTCGCTCGAATCGTCGGCCTCGATCAACCTGGTGATGATCGGCGGCGACGGCCGTCCGCGCCAGAAGGGCCTGGGCGACATCCTGCGCGAGTGGATCGAATTCCGCTTCGCCACCGTCACCCGCCGCACGCAGTTCAAGCTGGGCAAGGTCGACGCGCGCATCCACATCCTGGAGGGCCGCGAGACCATCCTGCTCAACATCGATGAAGTGATCCACATCATCCGCAACTCGGACGAACCGAAAGCGGCGCTGATGGAGCGCTTCCGCCTGTCGGAGATCCAGGCCGAGGACATCCTGGAAATCCGCCTGCGCCAGCTGGCCCGCCTGGAAGCGATCAAGATCCAGCAGGAACTGGCCGAGCTGCGCAAGGAAAAAGGCCTGCTGCAGGACCTGCTCGACAACCCATCGTCGATGAAGCGCGCCATCATCAAGGAAATCGACGCCGACGCCAAGACCTACGGCGACGCCCGCCGCACGCTGATCGAGGAAGCCCAGAAAGCCGTGGTGGAACAGAAGGTGGTGGACGAACCGGTCACCGTCATCATCTCGGAAAAAGGCTGGATACGCGCGCGCACCGGCATCGGCCACGACGCCGCGCAATTCACCTTCAAGGCCGGCGACACGCTGTACGGCGCCTTCGAATGCCGCACGGTGGACAACCTGCTGGCCTTCGGCAGCAACGGCAAGGTGTACTCGGTGCCGGTGGCCGCGCTGCCGAACGCGCGCGGCGACGGCGTGCCGATCACCACGCTGATCGACCTGGCGTCCGGCGCCCGCATCCAGCACTACTTCGCCGGCAGCGGCACCACGCAGCTGATGCTGGCCACCAGCGCGGGCTTCGGCTTCATCGCCAAGGCCGGCGACATGGTCAGCCGCATCAAGGGCGGCAAGGCCTTCATCACCTTGGAGGACGGCGACGTGCCGCTGCCGCCGGCGGTGATCGCCGACAGCGCCAGCGCGGTGGCCGTGTTGTCGGCCAACGCGCGCGTGCTGGTGTTCGGCATGGACGAGATGAAGGTGCTGACCAACGGCGGACGCGGCGTGATCCTGATGGAGCTCGACGACAAGGAGACCCTGATCGCGGCCAAGCCGATCAGCCAGAAAGGCGTGATCGTCTCCGGCATCGGGCGTGGCGGCAAGGCGCAGGAGGAGCGGCTCTCGGCCTCCGCGCTGGCGGTCCACTTCGGCAAGCGCGCCCGCAAAGGCAAGGCGCTGGCGACCAGGATCAAGCCCACCGCGCTGACACCGATCATCTAGGAACGGTGCGCACAAAAAAAGCCCGCCGGCTTCACGCCGGCGGGCTTTTTTTCATGCTGCCTGCAGTTTGGTGCGTAGCTTAATGCTTGGCGGCGGCTTCCTTGACCTCGGCCGCGGACTTGGCCTTGACGGCGTCGGTCTTGTTGGCGGCGATGGCCTTGTCGGCGGTCGCGTCAACGGTTTCCTTGATCGCCTTGGCGTCGGCCTTCACGGCCTTCTTGTTGGCCTTTTCTTCAGCCTTGGCCACCGCCTTGTCGCCCTTGGCTTCCGCCTTGGCCTTGTCTTCCGGATCGGCCTTGGCTACTTTTTCGTTGGCCTTGGCTTTCTCCACTTCGACGTGCGCGGCGGCGGTGTCATTGGTCTTGTTGGCTTTGGCGATAGCCTTGTCGGCCTTCTTGTCGGCCTTGGCGTCGGCCTTCAACTCCTTCTGCTGCGCCTTGGCGACGTCCTTGCTGGCTTCATTTTCAGCCTTGACCGTGGCCGGCGTGTTCTGGGCATAGGCAACCGTGGCGAACAGACCGGCGATCAGGGTGGCGATAATTTTGTTCATGATGGTTCCTCTCAAAGTTCAACGGGATGCGTTGCTGGCATCCAGAATATGCCGATGAGCTGAACCACTCTGTACGGTATCGTACCAAACAGGAATTACTTGGCCGCCCCCGGACGCGAGTACAAATCGATGATGGTGCCGATGGCGTCGGCGCACACCGCGCAAAACCGCTCGCTGCGGTCGAACATAATGCACTGCATCTGCGGGCGGTAATAGCCGCTGGCCTCATAGTTCGCGCCCTCGAACGCGCCCGCCGTGTGGAAGTTCGGGTCCTTCGAGAACAGCGCGTTGGTCGACTCCAGGTCCTTGCGGAACAAGGCGCTCATCTCGGCCTCCGGCCGGTTGGCCGCCCGCAGCGCGGTGCGCTCCTTCTGGTAGGCGCGCGACGCGGTTTCATACGCCTCCTTCGGCCACGGCGTCGGCAGCGGCGTGCCGTCCTTGACGAACTTCTTCCATTTCAGATGCGCCGGATCGCGCAGCGCGGTCGCATTCGGCTCCCACGGTTCCTGGCGCGTGCCGTTGGACTGGTAGGCCACCGGCGAGGTGTAGTACTCGTCGGCCAGGCCGGCGAAGTGGTGGCCGAATTCGTGCACGAACAGGTAGTTGGCCCAGTCGTTGCCCGCCGCCGCGGTGCTGAACTGGCCGAAGATGCCGCCACCGCCGTAGGTCTCGTTGTTCACCAGGATCTCGATGAACTCATACGGCGCGTACTGCGCCAGCTCGCGCAGCGCGCGGTTGTCGGTGGTAAGCACATAACGCTCGCTGCCGAAGATGTCGTAGCGCGTGCCCAGTGGCGAGGCGTGATGCACGCCGGTCGATGGCCGCGACACGCCCGATTCCTCGGTCGGCAGCGCCAGCGCCCACACGTTGAAGTCCTTGGCGCGCTCCTTGAACGGCGAAGTGGCGAACAGGTGGTCGGCCAGCTTGCGCGCGGTCGCCTCGAACTTGGGCATGTCGGCCCTGGTGTAGCCGTCGCCCAGGATCAGCAGGTCGACCTTGTCCGGCGACGGGCCGTTGACGCGGATGGCGATCGGCTTGGGCGCGGCCGCCATCGACGCCGGCGGCACCTGCTTGCGCACCACGTCCATCGCATCGGTGTCGACATCGGCGGTCCACACCACCGAGAAGGCGTTGCGGTCGTCGCGCTTCAGGATGCGCACGCGCACCGGATGGTCGGGCTTGGGGAAGCGCACCGATTCCTGGAAGCCGCGACTGGCGTGCGCCGCCTCGTCGGTGCTGCGCCATTCGGCGAACACGGTGGAGAAGCCGCGCGAGTACAGCAGCTCGCCGGTCTTGGCGTCCACCACTTCGACCATGTTGTTGCCGCGGTTGGTGTCGTCGATGGTGCGGCGCATGTCGCCCGGCCAAGGCAGCGGCTCGATCACCACGCGCTCCATCGCGTAGCTTTCGTTGAGCGCGTTACCGCTGTGGATGTAATCGAGACGGACGGTGGCCGGTTGCGCGGCCAGCGCGGGGACGGCGGCGATGGCGGCGATGGCTGCCAGCGCGAAAGAGACGAAGCGGTTCATGGAACTCCTGAGTGTCGGTGTACGGTGACCGCCATTGTAATCCCGCTTAAATCGCAACTTAGTCTAAATCGGTCTGGTTGGAGCTGAATCGGTCTAATCCGGTCTGTAATTCGCACCCGCAATTTCAGTCTAACGAATTTGGCATTTCGGCGATTCCGGTCTACATATCTCGCCGCCCCGCGTTCGCGGCCTGACCTTTGCTGCCGCTCAAAGCGGCCCCTGTCAGCTGGATAAGGAATGCCTTTGCCGTACTCCACCACTGCAAAGGCGGCTATATGCGATTCGTCTATAAAGAAGTTGATACCCTCGATACCATTCCACCGCCACTTGCCGTCGGTGACGGTAGCTGTGTCGCCCTGATCAAATACCACGTACCTGGCCTCCAAGGCGTCCCAACTCCAGATCGGGCCGCTGTCGATAGGCACAGGTAAAATGAACAAGGGCGTTGCCGGCGTGAACCAGGCAACGCCCTTTCTGTCCAGCGAGGCTTACATCTGCCAGCGCAAGGCAGCCGAGACCGAACGTCCGGTCTGCAGCGTACCGAAATTGGTCAACTGCGGCGTACCGGCACTACCGAAGTGGTAGTACTGCTGCTGCATTTCGTTGGTCAGGTTGACACCGCTGATATCGACCGACATCCGGTCGTTGATTTTATAGGAGACCTGCATGTCGATACTCTTTTCCGGACTGCGCCAGATACCAATCGGATTGGCAAACAACGCCGCCTCGTTCTTGGCCAGGAAGGCGGAGCGCCATACATAGGACAAGCGCGCGCTGACCGGACCCTTTTCGTAAGCCAGCGTGGCGTTGTAGGAGCTGTGCGACACGCCGAAGAAC